>NZ_CP036403.1:0-1389786 GCF_004322775.1 Ornithinimicrobium sufpigmenti | reverse complement strand
AGGTTGATCACCACGAAGAAGAGGATGAAGAGGGTGACGATCCCGACCACGACCGTGCCCTCCTGGGCACGGACGGCGCGGAAGACCTCACCGCCGAGGCCGGGCATGTTGAAGATGCCCTCGATGATGATGGTGCCGCCCAGCATCGAGCCCAGGTCGGCGCCGAGGAAGGTGACGACCGGGATGAGCGAGTTGCGCATGGCGTGCCGCCCGACCACCCGGCTGCGCTTCATCCCCTTGGCGGTCGCGGTGCGCACGTAGTCCGCCCGCAGGTTCTCGATCAGCGAGGTCCGCACCAGGCGGGCGACCATCGCCGTCGACACCGAGGCCAGCGCGGCGCCGGGCAGGAGGTAGGAGTACCAGCCCTGGGTGATCCCGGCGATGGGGAACCAGCCCAGCTGCAGACCGAAGACCACCTGCATGAGGAAGGCCATGGCCAGCGTCGGGATCGCCACCAGCACCACGGTGCTCACCTGGACCAGGCTGTCGACGAAGCCCTTCTGCCGGACCGCGGCCAGGATGCCGGCGAGGATGCCGATGATCGACTGGATGATGAAGGCGACGATCGCCAGGCGCAGCGTCACCGGGAAGCGCTGGGCGATGATGTCGCTGACCGGCCGGCCCTGGAAGGTCGTGCCGAAGTCGCCCTGGAAGACGTTGGCCAGCCACTTGCCGTACTGCACCAGCAGCGGGTCGTCGAGGTTGTAGCGCTCGCGGATCGCCTCGACGATGTGCGGCGCCAGGGGCCGGTCGCCGGCGAGGGCCCGGATCGGGTCGCCGGGGATGGCGAAGACGAGGGCGAAGACGATGAACGTCGCGATCAGCGTGACCGGGATGAACTGCAGCAGCCGGCGGATGATGTAGCGCGCCATGGTGCTCCTCTGAGGGTCGGGCTGGGAGGTCTAGCATGGCCGAACCCGGCGACCGTCGGGGAGCAGCCGGGCTGCTCCCCGACGGTCATGGTGCCGGGTCGGGCGGAGAGACCGGGTCAGCCGGAGGTGACCTCGACCTGCTCGACCCGGACGAACGTCCGCGGGTCGACCACGATGTTGTCCACGTTCGTGCTGTGGACCGTCGTCCTCGTCTCGTACCACATCGGGATGACCGGCATGTCCTCCAGCAGGATGTCCTCCGCCTGCTGGTAGAGCTCGGCCGCGGCGTCCTCGTCGGCCTCGGCGTTGGCCTGGTCGATGAGGTTGTCGAACTCCTCGTTGCTGTACCGCGCGTAGTTGGAGTCGGCGCCCGTGCTGTAGAGCGGCTCCATGGCGTACTGCGGGCTCGGGTAGCTCAGCACCCAGCCCAGGCGGTACGGCCCGGTGATGACCTCTTCGTCGTGCAGGTCAAGGTACTGCGCGAACTCCAGCGACTCGAAGGAGATGCTGTCGATCGGCAGGTTCTGCTGCCACATGTTCGCCACGGCCTCGGTCCACTCCTCGTGGCCGGCGCCGGAGTTGAAGTAGATGGTCAGCTCGGAGGGGCCGCCGGCGTCCTCGTACATCTGCCGGGCGGTCTCGGCGTCGAAGTCGCAGTAGTTGCAGGCGTCCCCGCGGTACTCCGGCAGCACCGGCGGGATGACGCCGGTCGCGGGCTCACGAGCGCCGTTGAAGATGGTGTCGATGATCGTCTGCCGGTCGATCGCCATGGAGAGCGCGTGCCGGATGTCCGGGTCCTGGAACTCCTCCTGGTAGAGCGGGAAGCCCAGGTAGGTGAACGAGCTGGTCTGGTCCTCCTGGTACTGGTCGGGGAACTCCTGGTCCACCGTGGCCAGCCGCTCCGGCGGGATGCCGTCCAGGATGTCGAGCGAGCCCGCCTGCACGTCGAGGTAGGCGGTGTTGACGTCGGAGTAGATCTTCCAGACGACGCGGTCCGCGAGGCCAGGCTCGTCGCCCGGCCAGTCCTCGTAGCGGGTCATCGCGATCTCGACGTTGTGCACCCACTCGCCGTCCATCTGGTAGCGGCCGTTGCCGATCGGCGCCTCCTGGAAGGCGGCGATGTCCTCGAAGGCGACCTCGGGCAGCGGGTAGAAGGCGGTGTAGCTGAGCTGCGCAGGGAACGGCGAGAACGGCTCGGAGAGCGTGATCTCCAGCGTGGTGTCGTCGGGCGCGGACAGACCGGACATCTCGGTGGCCTCGCCGTCGGCCACCTCCTGGTAGCCCTCGATCTTGTCGAAGAAGGCCTCCTGGGTCTGGCCGTTGTCGGGGTTGACGATCCAGTTCCAGGTGTCGACGAAGGTCTGCGCGGTGACCGGGTCACCGTTGTGGAAGGTGAAGTCGTCGCGGAGGGTGAAGGTCCAGTTCTGGGCGTCCTCGGTCTCCCAGTCGGAGGCGACCACGCCGACGACCTCGCCGCTGTCGTAGTCGATCGAGGTCAGCCCGCTGTAGAGCTGCTCGAGGACCTTGCTGCCGCAGACCTCCGAGGAGCTGCCGGTCTGCAGGTTCTGGGGCTCGCAGTTGTAGATGGTGAACTCGCCGCCGGAGGCGCCGGGCTCGCCGGTCTCCTCGCCACCCTCACCGGGCTCACCGAGCGTCTGGTCGGGACCGTCCGGGTCCGGGTCGACGTCGACTTCGTCACCGCCGCCGTTGCAGGCGGTGAGCACCAGGGTGGCGGCTGCCGTCACGGCCGCGAGCCTGAAAGCAGGTCGTCGGATGATCAACGCGGATCAGCTCCTTCGCTGGTCGGGTATGCGATGAGACACACCGTGACCTATGCGGGGCCGCCGCGACAACTATCGGTGTGGTGGATGGGGCGATTGTCACCGGATCGTGACATGCCGCCACGGCAGGTCCTGCCCTGGTATGCCGCTCAGCCGCCGCTCCCGTGGTCACGGTGGCCTTCCTCGTGCGGCCTCGGGGTCGCCCTACCGCTCGTCCCCGCCCACCCCGAGCTGGTCCAGCACGAAGGCGACCTCGAAGGCGGTCTCGCGCCACGCGTCATACCGGCCGGTCTTGCCGCCGTGGCCGGCGACCATCTCGGTCTTGAGCAGGATCGGGCGCTCGTGCGGGTCGTTGGTGACGGTCTCCCGCAACCGGGCGACCCACTTGGCCGGCTCGACGAAGAAGACCCGGGTGTCGTTGAGGCCGGTGGTGGCCAGGATCGCCGGGTACTGCACGGGCCGGATGTTCTCGTAGGGGGTGTAGGAGCGCATCAGGGAGTAGATCTCCGCCGACTCCAGCGGGTTGCCCCACTCCTCCCACTCGCCGACGGTCAGCGGGAGCGAGGGGTCCAGGATCGTGGTGAGCGCGTCGACGAAGGCCACCCCGGCGTGCACGACCCGGAACCGCTCGGGAGCCAGGTTGACCACGGCGCCCATGAGCAGCCCACCGGCTGAGCGGCCCTCGGCGGCGAGCCGGTCGGGTGCCACCCAACCGGTCTCGACGACGTGGTCGGCACAGGCGACGAAGTCGGTGAAGGTGTTCGTCTTGTGCTCCATGCGCCCGGACTCGTACCAGCCGCGGCCCATCTCGCCGCCGCCGCGCACGTGCGCGACGGCGTAGACCACACCGCGGTCCAGGTAGGACAGCCGGGAGACGGAGAAGTAGGGGTCGATGGAGATCTCGTAGGAGCCGTAGCCGTAGAGCAGGCCGGGGGCGGTGCCGTCGGGGACGACGTCCTTGCGGGCGACGAGGGAGATGGGGATCCGGGTGCCGTCGGCGGCGGTGGCCCACAGCCGGTGCTGCTGGTAGTCCTGCGGGTCGTAGCCGCCGAGGACGGGCTGGCGCTTGACCAGCGTCAGCGCCCCCGAGGCCAGGTCCAGGTCGTAGACGCTGCGCGGGGTCACCAGCGACTCGATGACCACCTGCAGGGTGTCGGTGTCGTAGGTCGGGTTGGCGCCGGTGTCGATGGAGTAGACCTCCTCCTCGACCGGCACCTGGTAGCCCGCGCCTACCGGACGGCCGTCGGCGGACAGGGGCAGGACCTGCACCTGGGTCAGGCCGTCCCGGCGCAGCGAGACGGCGAGGTGGCCGGCGAAGGCGTCGACGGTGCTGATCCGCACCCCCTCCTCGCCGGGGAGCACCGTGGTCCAGTCGTCGGCGGACGCCGAGCCCAGCGGCGCGACCGCGAGCTCGAAGTCGCGGTGGCCCTTGTTGTGCACGATCCAGAGCCGGTCGCCGGCCGGCTCCACGTCATACTCCACCCCCTCCTGGCGAGGGGCGACCACGCGGAACTCCCCGGTCGGGTCGTCGGCCTCCAGGATGCGGAACTCCGAGGTGTTCTTGCTGCCGAGCCCGATGAGCACGTGCCGGTCGTCGCGGGAGGCGCCCACGCCCATCCAGAACCGCTCGTCGTCCTCCTGGTAGACGAGCACGTCCTGCTTGGCGGCGGTGCCGACCGCGTGCCGCCACACCTGGAACGGGCGCCAGGCGTCGTCGACGCGGGTGTAGAAGAGGTGGTCGCCCTCGGCGGACCAGGCGGTGCCGTAGCCGATGCCGGTGACGGCGTCGTCGACGACCTCGCCGGTGCGCAGGTCCTTGATCCGCACGTCGAAGCGCTCGTCGCCGGTGGTGTCCACCGCGTAGGCCAGCCGGTCGCCGGCCGGGCTGACGTCGAAGGCGCCGAGGGAGAAGAACTCCTCGCCGGCGGCCTCGGCGTTGCCGTCCAGCAGCAGCTCCTCCCCCTCCGGCGCGCTGCCCGGGTCGAGCACCGGGCGCTCGGGGCTCTCGCCGACCGCGATCCGGCCGTGCACGGCATACTGCTGGCCCTCGACGGTGCGGGTGTAGTACCACCAGTCGCGGTGCCGGACGGGGACCGAGAGGTCGGTCTCCTGGGTGCGGCCCTTGATCTCGGCGAAGATGCGCTCGCGCAGACCCTCCAGGTGCGCGGTGCGCTCCTGCGTCCAGGCGTTCTCCGCCTCCAGGTGGGCGATCACGTCCGGGTCGGTCTTGTCCCGCAGCCACTCGTAGGCGTCGACGACGTCCTCGCCGTGGTGGCTGCGGACGGTCTCGCGCCGGGCCGCGCGGGGAGCAGAGGGTATGGCGTCGGGCTGGGTGGTCACCCGCCCACGTTACCCGCCGGTCGCCCGTGCGCCGCTGCGGCCCCGCAGCCGCGGTCGGCTACCGTGAAGGTCGATGGTCCCGCCCCAGGTCCCGCCCCAGGTCCCGCCCCAGGTCCCGCCCGACGTCACGCCGATGATCCCGACGCCCCTGCGTCACCGGACCGCCTGCTGGGTGGTGCGCGACGTGGGTCCGGGCAGACCCCGCTGGGACGGTGCTCGACGAGCCGGGGTGCGGCTGCGGCAGGCGGAGGGGTTGTTCCTGCTGGCGGACGCCGGGCCGGTGGAGGTGTACGGCGACGCCCCCGACCCGCTCGGCCTGGACGTCCTGGAGGACGGGACCGGCCAGTGGGTCGGGCTGCTCACCGACGACGCGGCACGGACGGCGGTGGCGCTCACCGACGTCCACGGCTTCGGGCACCTGTTCACCTACGCCCACCGGCGCGGGCGCAGGCAGGACGTCTACCTCGCCACCACCCTGGACGCGCTCGTCGACCGGCTGCGGGCCGACGGCGTCCGGCTCGAGGTCAACTGGCCGTTCGCGCTGACCACCCTGGCCTCGACCCACGTCCTGACGCGCTCGCACTGGAGCGACGAGACCTTCGTCTCGGGCGTCCGGCTGCTGCGCCCCACCGAGCTGCTGGTCATGGACGGCGACGGCTGGGAGCTGCACGAGCGCGCGGTGACCACCGACCCCCGGGGCCGCTCCTACGAGGAGCTGCTGGACGCCGGCGTCGACCGGGTGACGCGCCTGCTGCGGTCGGTCGCCGAGGCCGGCTGGTCCGACCTGCGCCTCTACAGCTCCGGCGGCAAGGACAGCCGGGCCGTCTACACCCTGCTGCAGCACGCCGGGGTGCTCCCCCACGTGAGCGTGTCGGCGGCCGACCCGGTGCGCTGGGCAGACGCCCGGGGCCGCTCGGTCATCTGGCGCGACCTCGCGGTGACGGACAGCCTGCGCCGCCACTTCGAGCTGCCCTGGACCGTGGAGCCCGAGTACCAGGACCGGATGCTGTCGTGGGCCGAGAGCCTGGAGCTGCACCAGAGCTATGCCGCCGGCAACAGCTGGTCCTTCCCCGCCGCGCGTCAGCTGCGGTGGCCGGTCGAGCCGCACGTCGCCCTCCGCGGTGCGGCCGGGGAGACCGTGCGCTCCGGGCACCGCGCGGTCATCGCCCCCCGGTCGTGGGTGCGGGCGATGGGCCGCAGGCGCGCGACGCTGGGCCGGGACCTGGCCACCCTGCACACGATGATCGTGCACCCCGAGGTGCACGTGCCGCCGTCGGTGGTGGCGGCCGGCCGGGACCTCGTCGCCCGCTCCTTCGCGCCGCTGCCGTCCGCGGCGATCAACGAGCAGCTCAACTACCACTATCTGCTGCACCGCAACCGCTCCCACTTCGGGCACGTGCTGCAGTCGCTGGACACCCGGGCGCTCCCGCTCTACCCGCTGGCCACGCCCGAGTTCCTCCGTGCCGCCTACCTCCTGCCCTACTGGGAGCGGCACCGCGGGACGGCGGTCTTCGACCTCATCGAGCGGACCGCCCCCGAGCTGAACCGGATGCCGTTCGCGGAGGGCTCCTGGCCCGAGGAGGTCTGGAGCCAGCGCGACCCGGACTTTGTCCCACCGGCCGGACCCACCGGCCCGTTCGCACCGGAGCAGTTCCCCGACTACTTCGCGCAGGAGGACCAGAACCACGCCCGCCGCGGGCGGTGGAGCGGTCCCCACCGGTTCGAGGCCCGCGGGCAGACGCACCGCCTCACGGTCGAGGGTCTGTGGCGCCTGCACGACCTGACCGCGGACCCGGCGGTCCTGCCGGACCGCACCGTCGCCGACCTGACCCGGCTCGCCGGGCTGGGGCAGCTGCCGGGACCGGTGACCGCGGTCAAGGTCGCGTCCCTGCTGCGGGTGCTGGACTCCCCCCTCGAGCCCGAGCCGCTGGCTGCCGAGGTCCGGCTCGGGCGACACGGGGTCCTGGGCCGGTGGATGGGCCGGGGTCGTCCGGCGGAGCCGGTGCAGACCGGCAGACCCGGCGGGGCACGGACCCAGGCAGACGTCATCGCCGGCCAGGCGGGTGCGGGCCTGGAGCCGTGGGCGGCCGACCCGGCGACACCCGTGGGCATCGCCTGCCATGCGTGGGTCGAGGGATCGAGGGTGCTGGCCCGGCGCGTGGGCCGGCTGGCGAACGGGGCGGCGCTGCGGTGCACCTTCACGCTCGTCCAGGGCGCCGACCACCTGCAGCAGGTGGAGACCGACGACCTGCAGGCGGTGGTCGCCGACGGGCTGGGGGCCGGCGCCTACCGGGTGCTGCTCACCGCCCGCCGGGCCGACCGGCCCGAGGTCACCTACCGGCTGACGAGCCTGCCCGTGCGGGTGGAGTAGGCCGGCACCTCAGGCGCTGATGCAGGCCGGCCCCAGCAGCGCCTTGAGGTCACCGAACAGCTCAGGGCTGGCGGTGACCCGCAGGCTCGGGTCGAGGCGCAGCAGGACGGTCCGGCCCGGCTGGCTGAGCTTGACGTGGACGTCGGTGGCGCCGGGGTGGTTGGCCAGGACCCCCTTCAGCTTGTGCGCGAGCCCGTCCGTGGCGCGGCCGAGCGGCAGGTTGAGCACGATCGGTCCGCGGGGTCCCTGCCGGATGTCCGGCAGGGTCAGCTCGTTGGCCATCAGCTCGGCCCCCTCGTCCTTCTTCAGCCGGCCCTTGACCACCACGACGGTGTCCTCGGCGAGCATCGTGGAGATCGTCATGTAGGTCTTGGGCCAGAAGACGACGTCGAGCGAGCCGGCGAGGTCCTCCACGCTGGCGCGGGCGTAGGGGTCGCCGTTCTTGGTGCGCTTGAGCTGCAGGTTGGTGAGCAGGCCCGCCACGGTGACGAAGTCGCCGTCCTTGACGCCCTCGTCCGCGACCATCTCCAGGATGGAGGCGCTGGCGTGCTGGGACAGGATGTGCTCGATGCCGTTGAGCGGGTGGTCGGAGACGTAGAGGCCGAGCATCTCCCGCTCGAAGGCCAGCCGGGCGGACTTCTCCCACTCGATGGCGGGCACGGGGGGCAGGGTGACGATCTGCATACCGGCGGCGGCGTCGTCCCCGTCCCCGAAGCCAAACCCGGAGAACAGGCTGTCCTGGCCGATCGCCTCCTGCCTCTTCTCGTCGACCAGCGCGTCGACGTAGCGCTCGTGGATGCTGGCCAGCCCCTGGCGGGTGTGGCCCAGGCTGTCGAAGGCACCGGCCTTGACCAGCGAGTCCACGGTGCGCTTGTTGCACACCACGGCCGGGCACTTGCGCAGGAAGTCCTCGAAGGAGGTGAACGCCCCCTTCTCCTCGCGGGTGCGCACGATGGCGTCCACGACGTTGGCGCCGACGTTGCGGATGGCCTGCAGGCCGAACCGGATGTCGTCGCCGACGGCGGCGAAGTTGGCGACCGACTGGTTCACGTCCGGCGGCAGCACCGGGATCCGCAGCCGCCGGCACTCGGCCAGGTAGAGGGCGGTCTTGTCCTTGTCGTCGCCGACGCTGGTCAGCAGCGCGGCCATGTACTCGGCCGGGTAGTTGGCCTTGAGGTAGGCGGTCCAGTAGGAGATGACGCCGTAGGCCGCGGTGTGGGCCTTGTTGAAGGCGTAGTCGGAGAAGGGCACCAGGACGCCCCACAGCGCCGCCACCGAGGCCTCGGTGAAACCATTGGCCTTCATGCCGTCGGAGAACGGGACGTACTCGGCGTCGAGCACCTCCTTCTTCTTCTTGCCCATCGCCCGGCGCAGCAGGTCGGCGTTGCCCAGCGTGTAGCCCGCCAGCTTCTGCGCGATCTCCATGACCTGTTCCTGGTAGATGCACAAACCGTAGGTATTGCCCAGGATCGGCTCGAGCGCGGACTCCATCTCCGGCTGCAGCTTGCCCTTGAGCTGGGGGTCCAGCGGGGTGTTCTCCTGCTTGCCGTTCTTGCGGAGTGCGAAGTTGGTGTGCGCGTTGACGCCCATCGGGCCGGGGCGGTAGAGCGCGAGCGCGGCGGAGATGTCCTCGAAGTTGTCCGGCTGCATCAGCCGCAGCAGCTGGCGCATGCCGTTGCCGTCGAGCTGGAAGACGCCGAGGGTGTCGCCGCGACTGAGCAGGTCGTAGGTGGACCGGTCGGTCATGTCCTTGGAGAGAGCCTCCAGGTCGATGTCCTCACCGCGGTTGTCCTTGATGTTGACGATCGCGTCGTCCAGGACGGTGAGGTTGCGCAGCCCGAGGAAGTCCATCTTGACCAGCCCCAGCGCCTCGCACGTGGGGTAGTCGAACTGGGTGATGATCTGCCCGTCCTGCTCCCGGCGCATGATCGGGATGAGGTCGAGCAGCGGCTCGCTGGACATGATGACACCGGCGGCGTGCACGCCCCACTGACGCTTCAGGCCCTCCAGGCCGCGCGCGGTCTCATACACCTCCCGGGCGTGCGGGTCGTCGGCCAGCAGCTCGCGGAACTCCGAGGCCTCGGCATACCTCTTGTCCGTAGGGTCCTCGATGCCGGACAGGGTGATGCCCTTGCCCATGACGTCCGGCGGCATCGCCTTGGTCAGCTTCTCTCCCATCGCGAACGGGAAGCCCATCACGCGGGAGGCGTCCTTGAGGGCCTGCTTGGCCTTGATCGTGCCGTAGGTGACGATCATCGCGACCCGGTCGTCGCCGTACTTCTCGGTGACGTAGCGGATCACCTCGCCGCGGCGCCGGTCGTCGAAGTCGACGTCGAAGTCGGGCATCGACATGCGCTCGGGGTTGAGGAAGCGCTCGAAGATCAGCCCGTGCGGGATGGGGTCGAGGTCGGTGATGCCGAGCGCGTAGGCGCAGGTCGACCCCGCACCGGAGCCGCGGCCGGGGCCGACCCGGATGCCCTGGCTCTTGGCCCAGTTGATGAAGTCGGCGACGACGAGGAAGTAGCCGGGGTAGCCCTTGCCGACGATGACCTCGGTCTCGTACTCGGCCTGCTTGCGGGCGTAGTCGGGCACGCCCTCGGGGAAGCGCCGGTGCAGCCCGGCCTCGACCTCCTTGATGAACCAGCTGGTCTCGTCCTCGCCCTCGGGCACCGGGAACTTGGGCATGTAGCGGCCCTCGCCCTCGGTGAAGGACACCTCGCACCGCTCGGCCACGAGCAGGGTGTTGTCGCAGGCCTCGGGCAGCTCACGCCATACCTCGCGCATCTCCGCGGCACTCTTGATGTAGTAGCCGTCCCCGTCGAACTTGAACCGGTTGGGGTCGCTGAGCTGGGAGCCGGTCGAGACGCACAGCAGCGCGCCGTGCGCGCCGGCGTCCTCGCGGCGGGTGTAGTGCAGGTCGTTGGTGGCCAGCAGCGGCAGCGACAGCTCCTTGGCCAGCTTGAGCAGGTCCTGGCGGACCACCCGCTCGATGTCGATGCCGTGGTCCATCAGCTCGAGGTAGTAGTTGCCCTGCCCGAAGATGTCCTTCATGTCCGAGGCGTAGCGGACCGCCTCGTCCCACTGGCCCATCCGCAGCCGGGTCTGGATCTCGCCGGAGGGGCAACCGGTGGTGGCGATCAGGCCCTGGCCGTAGGTCTCCAGCAGCTCGCGGTCCATCCGGGGCTTGAAGTAGTAGCCCTCCAGGGAGGCCAGGGACGCCAGGCGGAAGAGGTTGTGCATGCCGTTGTTGTTGCGCGCCAGCAGCGTCATGTGGGTGTAGGCACCGGAGCCGGAGACGTCGTCGCGGCCCCCGTCGCCGTACTTCACCCGGGTCTTGTCGGTCCGGTGCGTGCCGGGGGTGACGTAGGCCTCCAGCCCGATGATCGGCTTGACGTCGTAGCGCTGAGCCGTCTTCCAGAACTCGTAGGCGCCGAAGACGAACCCGTGGTCCGTCGTCGCGATGGCGGGCATCCCCTGCTCGGCGGCCACCTCGAACATCTCCGAGATACGCGCCGCACCGTCGAGCATGGAGTACTCGGTGTGGTTGTGCAGGTGCACGAAGTTCTGATCGGGGCTGACTGAGCGTGACATCGAGACCGATCCTAGATCGGTCCCCTGACAACGCAGGCAGCCGCCGTCGGCTCAGCCGCGGATGCGGTCCAGCGCGGTCTGCAGGTCCTGCGGGTAGGGCGAGTCGAAGTGCACGTACTCGCCGCTGCCGGGGTGCTCGAAGCCGAGCCCGGTGGCGTGCAGCCACTGGCGGTCCAGCCCCAGACGCTTGGCCAGCACGGGGTCGGCACCGTAGGTGAGGTCCCCCGCGCAGGGGTGGCGCAGGGCCGAGAAGTGCACCCGGATCTGGTGGGTACGACCGGTCTCCAGGTGCACCTCCAGCAGGCTGGCGGACCGGTGCGCCTCCAGCAGCTGGTAGTGCGTGACGGACGGGCGCCCGGTGCTCATCACCGCGAACCGGTAGTCGTGGCCGGGGTGTCGACCGATGGGGGCCTCGATGGTGCCCTCGTGCGGGTCCGGCAGCCCCTGGACCAGCGTGTGGTAGGTCTTGTCGACCACCCGGTCGCGGAAGGCCTGCTTGAGCACGGTGTAGGCCCGCTCGGACTTGGCGATGACCATGAGCCCGCTGGTGCCGACGTCGAGGCGCTGGACGATCCCCTGCCTCTCCGGTGCCCCGGACGTGGAGATCCGGTAGCCGGCCGCGGCCAGTCCCCCGACGACCGTCGGCCCGCTCCAGCCCACGCTGGGGTGGGCGGCCACGAACGCGGGCTTGTCGACGACCACGACCTCGGTGTCGTCGTGGACGATCCGCATCCCCTCGACCGGCTCGGCGACGACCTCCAGGCCCGGCGGCGGGCCGGCAGGCGGCAGCTCGACGTCCAGCATCGACCCGGCGCTCACCCGGTCCGACTTGCCGACCACCTTGCCGTCGGCGCGCACCTGGCCGGCTGCGGCCAGGTCGGCCGCCTTGGACCGGGACAGCCCCAGCAGCCGGGCCAGGGCGCTGTCGACCCGTTCCCCCTCCAGCCCGTCGGGCACGGTGAACCAGCGGGACTCGCTCACCGGCCACGCTCCTCGGCCGCGCGGTCGGTGCCGTGCCGGTCCGCAGCCCCCTGCGTGTGGTCGTCAGCATCCTTCTCGGCGACCTCACGGGTCCCGTCGGGCAGGTAGCCCCGCAGCGCGAGGATGACGATCGCCACCGCCGCGAAGGTGATGCCCATGTCGGCGAAGTTGAAGACCGGGAAGTTGGGCAGGGCGAGGAAGTCGACGACGTGGCCGCGGCCCGGTCCCGGTGGGCGCAGGTAGCGGTCGGTGAGGTTGCCCAGCGCCCCGCCCAGCAGCAGACCCAGCGTCAGCGCCCACGGCAGGCTGCGGGTGCGCAGGGCCTGCCAGATGATCACCAGGACCACGACCGTGGCGACGGCGGTGAGCACGCCCGTCATCCCGGTCCCGAGCGAGAAGGCGGCGCCGGAGTTGTAGGTCAGGTGCAGCTGCAGCAGCTCCCCGACGAGAGGCACCGACTCGCCCCGGGTCAGGGCACTCTCGGCCCACCACTTCGTGGCCTGGTCGAGGATCAGCCAGCCGGCGGCCACCAGGAAGATCAGGGTGGTCCGGCGGGGATGGGCGTGGGTCAGCGGCGTTCCTGCTTCTGCTTGCATGTCAGGCATAGCGTCGCACGGGGGAAGGCCTGCAGCCGCATCTTCCCGATCGGCTGACCGCAGGACTCGCAGTTGCCGTAGGTCCCGTCCGCGATCCGCTCCAGGGCGTGCGTGACCTGCTGCAGCAGCTCGCGGGAGTTGTTCGCGAGGGACAGCTCCTGCTCCCGCTCGAGCGTGGCCGATCCGGCGTCGGCCTGGTCGTCCCCCGCACCGTCGCCGTAGTCCCGCATCAGCTCTGCGAGGTCCTGCTCGGCCTCCGCGACCTCGGTGTGCAGCCGTGCCGCTTCCTCCTGGAGGGTGCTGCGCACCTCGTCAAGCTCTTCCTGGGTCCAGGGGTCCTCGCCCTCGCGGACCGGAAACTGCTGCGGGTCGGCGTCCTGCACGGCGGCCGTAAGGCGAGGGTCGACGCCGGTCTTGTCGGTGCTGCTGGCCACGAGGTGCCCTTCGGTCGGTGCTGGGCCGTACGACGCGACGTCGCAGACCATGGTGGCGGCAGGATAGAGCAGGTCAGGTCGGCACACAACGCCGATGGACCCCGCCCCACGGGGCAGGGTCCATCGGACGTGAGGCAGGGGTGCGGCGGGCGCGTGACCGTGCGCGGGTATGCCGTCCCGGCAGGCGTCCCTGCGGGTCGCCGCGCGCCAGGGCTCGGGGGTCAGCCCCGGTGGTCCTCCACCTTGGCGAGCTGGTCGGTGAGGAAGGTGCGCAGGCGGTCGCGCAGGTCGTTCTCCTGGGTGCGCAGCTCCTCGATGCGGCCCGAGAGCGCGCTCTGCTGGCTGGTGAGGTCCTGGAGGATCGAGCTGCGGCGCTGCTCGGCCTCGCCGACCAGCTCCTGGCTGCGCGACTCGCCCTCACCGACCAGACGGTCCCGCGCCTCCTCGCCGGTACGCACCAGGTCGTCGTGCTGCTCCTGGCCCTCGGCGACGAGGCGGTCGTGGGTCTCCTGACCCTGGGTCACGAGACGGTCGTGGGTCTGCTGACCGGTGCGGACCAGCTCGTCGTGCCGTTCCTGGCCCTCGGTGGCCAGGCGGTCGTGCGTCTCCTGACCCGTGCGCAGCAGCTCCTGGCTCTTGTGGTCTGCTTCGGACGTCACGCGGTCGCGGTAGGCCTCGGCCTCGCCCACCAGCTGGGCCTTGGTGCTCTCGCCCTCGGCCACGTGCTGGTCGTGCAGGCGCTGGGCCAGGGAGATGATCGAGGTCGGGTCCTGCGTGTCGGACGCCACGGCCTGCTTCGGCTGGCCCTGCCCGGCGGACGACCCCTGCTCACCGGGCCCGCGCTCGCCGATCCCCTGCTCGGGGAAGCTCTGGGCCTGACCCTCTGCCTGCGCCGCCCGCTCCTGCGCCTGGGCCAGCTGCTCCTGGGTGGTCCGCAGCTGGGTCTCCAGCTCGGTCCGGGACTCCTGGCAGGAGGCCAGCTGGGTGCGCAGGTCCTCCACCTCGGAGGTGAGCTCGGCCACGCGGTGGTCGCCGCCGTCGACGGGCTCCGCAGCCACGTCGTCCCTGGCTGGTGTCGCGGTGACATCGTCCTGGGCGGGCGGCGCGGCCACGAGCGTGTGCGGGTCGCCCGACGGCTCGGCGGCGCTGCCGCCCAGTCCCCGGCTGGCCCGGCAGTCCTCGAGGTCGGAGCGCAGGCCCTCGTTCTCGGCAAGGAGGCGACGGAGCTCGACCACCACCTCGTCGAGGAAGTCGTCGACCTGCGTCTCGTCGTAGCCGCGGCGCAGGTGGGTGGCGCTGAAGCTCTTCTTGATCACGTCCTCGGGGGACAGCGTCATTCTTCACCTCGATCAGGGAGACCATCGGTGGGACGCCCGGATCGACGGACCGTGGGCAGGACCGATGGGGGTGCGGTCTGCACGTGCACGGTCACTGTAACGCAACCCCACCTGCCCCAGGGCTGCCCCGAAACCCCGCTGCGGGACCCGTCAGAAGGGCAGGGAGGCGGCCACCCCGCGAGCGATCCCGACCCCCAGGATGAGCACCAGGAAGGCCAGGTCGAGCGCGATGCCGCCCAGCCGCAGCGGCGGGATCACCCGGCGCAGTGCGCGCAGGGGCGGGTCCGTCAGCGTGTAGACGCCGTTGGCCAGCACCAGCACCGGGCCCTTGGGGCGCCAGTCGCGCGAGAAGACCTGCACCCAGTCGAAGATCAGGCGTCCGATGAGGACGAAGAAGTACAGGTTGAGAATGAGCGCGATGACGTCGCCGACCATGGCGTCAGCGTACGTGAAGCGGCTGGGTACTCCCTGGCCGCCCTCGGGTCATCAACTCTGGTTGAACGGGCCCTGCGGCGAGCGCTGGGCCTGCGCGGCGTTGCCGCTGTCGACGCGGACGTGGGACGGGCTGAGCAGGAAGACCTTGCTGGTCACCCGCTCGATGGACCCGTGCAGGCCGAAGGCCAGGCCGGCGGCGAAGTCGACCAGCCGCTTGGCGTCGGCGTCGTCCATGTCGCTGAGGTTCATGATGACCGGGATCCCACCCCGGTAGGCCTCACCGATGTTCTTCGCCTCGTTGTAGGTGCGCGGGTGGATGGTGGTGATGCGGTTCATCTCGCCGACCTCCGGTTCACGGACGACCTCGGACACGTGGGTGCGGGTCGGCAGCGTGGCGACGTCCGCGGTGCCCTCGTCGTCGTCGTTGTCGCGGACCGCGCGCACGGGGGCGACCGCGCGCCGGGTGCGGTCGTCCTCGTCCTGGTAGACGTCGTAGTCGTCGTAACGCTCCTCGGACTCGGCGAGTCCGAGGTACTCCATGGTCTTGCGCAGTGCCCCGGCCATGTCAGCGAGCTCCTTGGGTGCGTGACGGGCGTCTACCCGACGTGGTCGATCTTCGAACGCCTCCGACGCTACCGGCCGGGCTGCCGCGATCCCAGGATTGCGCTTCCGACACGCAGGTGTGTCGCGCCGCTGGCGATCGCCAGCTCCAGGTCGGCGCTCATCCCCGCCGACAGCACGTCCGCGTCGGGGTGGGTATGCCGCAGCTCGGCCCCCAGCTGGGCGAGCCGGTCAAAGGCCGCGCGGGTCCCGGCCTCGTCCTGACCGAACGGCGCCACGGCCATCAGCCCGCGCAGCCGCAGGTGCTCCGCGCCCGCCACCGCGTCGGCCAGTGCCGGCACCTGCTCGGGCAGCGCACCGCCACGCCCGGCCTGCTCCCCCTCGCCCAGGTCCACCTGGACCAGCACCTCCAGCGGCGCCGCCGCGTGCCCCTCCTCCAGCGCCGTGCCGCGGCCACGGTCCAGCGCCCGCACGATCTTGGGTCGGTCCACGGACTGGACCATGTCGGCATACCGGGCGACCCTGCCCGCCTTGTTGCTCTGCAGCTGACCCACGAAGTGGACGGTGAGCCGTTCGCGCACCGTCTCGTCCAGCTCGGCGACCTTCGCGCCGGCCTCCTGGTCCTTGTTCTCGCCGATGTCGCGCACGCCCAGCTTGAGCAGGTGGGTGATGTCGCCGGCCGGGAAGAACTTCGTGACGGCGATCAGCGTGATCCCACCGGGGTCGCGGCCCGCCTCGTCGCACGCCTGCGCGATCCGTCCGCGCACGACGGTGAGCCGTTCCTCGATCTCGGTATGTCGCATACCCACCTCTCTCATCAGGCCGCCTGCTCCGGGGCGAGGAGGCGGATCACGCCGGCGAACCGGCCGGTGGCGCCGTCGCGCCGGTAGGAGTAGAGGTCGTCGCGCTCCCGCGTGCATCCGGGCAGCCAGGTCAGCGTCACGCCCGCACGGGTGAGCTGCTCGACGACGCCCGCGGCGACGTCGACCGCGGGGGTGCCCTGCCGGGTGACCGAGGCGGCGACGGGCTCGACCTCGGCGGCCTGGCTGCGCATCTGGTCGGGGACCTCGTAGCAGCGGGGGCAGACGGACGGGCCCACCACGGCCTCCAGCGCGGAGGCGCCGAGCTCGCGCAGCCGGTCGACGGTGGCGGGGACGACGCCGGAGACCATCCCGGGCCGGCCGGCGTGCACCGCCGCCGCCAGCCCGGCGGTCCGGTCGACGAGCAGCACGGGGACGCAGTCGGCCACCAGCACGACCAGGGCTTCATCCGCCACCCCGGAGACGAGGCCGTCGGCGGCGGGCGCACCGGGCTGGGGTGGGTGGGGCCGGTGCGGTGTCGGCCCCTGCTCGGCACGGGCGAGCGTCGTCGCTGGCGTGAGCGCGACGGCGCAGCCGTGCTGCTGGTCCATGAACCTCAGGTCGGCGAGCCGCAGCCCCAGCTCGTGCGCGAGGCGGTGCCGGTTGGTCTCCACGGCCTCGGGCCGGTCCCCCACGTGCCCACCCAGGTTGAACTCGGCATACCGGTCCTGGCTGGACCCGCCGAGGCGGTCCGTGACGGCCCACTCGACCCCGTAGGTGGGGCCGTTGGGTTCGATCCGCTCCCGCCAGAAGAACACGTGGTCAGGGTATCGCCAGGTCCTTGCCGGTCGGGTCAGCGGTCGCGGCCCAGCCGTCGCCGTCGAGCGCGGCAAGCTGGTCCTGGACCAGGAGCCGGAGCCGGTCGCGGTAGTCCTGCTGGCTGCGTTCCAGGGCCTCGATCCGGGTCTCCAGCAGCTCCCGCCGTACCTGCAGGTCGGCCAGGATGCCGGCGCGCCGCTCCTGCGCCTCCCCCACGAGTCGGTCGTGCGCCTGCTGCCCCTCCTGGACGAGCCGCTCGTGCTCGCTCCGTGCCACGCTGCTGGCGTCGGAGAGCAGCTGCTCGCCCTGCCGCCGCGTGCTCTCGCGCAGGGTCGCCGTCTCCTGCTCGGCGCAGGTGCGCAGCTGCTCGCACTCGCGCTGGGCGACCTCGCGCACGCTCACTGCCTCTTGCTCGGCGGTGGTGCGCAGCCGCTCGGCGAGCGCCCGGCCCTGCTCGACGTGGTCGGCGTGCAGCCGGTGGGCGATGGCGGTGATGACTGCCAGGTCGTCGAGCTGGGGGTTGCCGGTCGGCTCGATCTCGACCGGCCCGAGCGGCTCCGCCTGGATCTCGGCGGCGGCGCGCAGCGTGCGCAACTCGGCGGCCGTCCTGTCCTGGGCAGCCAGGACCTCCTCGCGTGCGGCGTGCATCCCCTCCAGCTGTTTCTGCTCCTGGTGCACCTGCTCGTCCAGCTCGGCCTGGCGCTGCTCCAGCTCTGCGACCTTGCGCTGGGCCCGTTCCCTGCGCTGCTCGGCCGCGTCGGCCTCCTGGGTGGTCTGCTCGAACCTGGCCTGCAGCTGTGCCATGTCGGCGACCAGCTCCCGCCGCTCAGCCCGGACCAGGTCCACCTGCTGCTGCTCTCGTTGGACCCGCTCGGAGGCGACGTCGGAGGAGCCGCGCGCCCGCAGCGTGGCAACCTCGGCCGTCAGCTCGTCGACCCGTCCGTGGAGGTGTCGCAGCTCGGCGACGACCTCCTCCAGGAAGGTGTCGACCTCCTTCTCGTCATAACCGCGGCGCAGCACGACGGTGGTGAACGTCTTGCGGACGACGTCCTCGGGGTTCAGGGGCATGTCTAGCTCCTCCTGTCTTTCGTCAGAGGCCGGAGAAGGCCTGCAGGATGTTGATGACGCCGGGCCCCATAACCACTATGAAGAGGGCGGGCAGGATGAAGAGGATGAGCGGGAAGACCACCTTGACCGGGATCTGCATGGCCTTCTCCTCCGCGCGCTGGCGACGTTTGACGCGCATCTCCGCCGCCTGGGTGGACAGGACCCTGGCGATCGAGATGCCGTGCTCCTCGCCCTGCATGATGGCCCGCACGAAGCGGCGCAGATCCTCCACCTGCACCCGGCTGGTCAACCCCCTGTAGGCCACCCGCCGGGGGACACCGACCTGGATCTCCTGCAGCGTCCGGACGAACTCGTCCGCGAGCGGCCCCTCGCTGCCGCGGGCGACGTGCGTGATCGCGGCCTCGAAGCCCAGCCCGGCCTCGACCGAGATCGTCAGCTGGTCGAGGGTGTCGGGCAGCGCCTCCTGGATGGCCTGCTGCCGCTTCTGCGCGGTGTTGTAGAGCAGCAGCTCGGGCAGGAGCCAGACGGCGGTCGTGGTCCCGACCGCGAAGAGCACCATCCGGGGGGTGGGTCCGCCGGAGAGGAGGAGCACGAAGACGCCCGCGGTGACCGCGGTGGTGACCAGCTTGGTGACGAGGACGCGGTGCAGCGGCCACCGCGCCGGCCGGCCCGCGCCGCCGAGGAGCCGGTCGATCCGCTTCACCATGCCCATCGGTGTGAGTGCGTAGGCCGTCCGGTAGAGCCAGCCGGAGGGAGCGGCATACGGGTCCTCCGTCGCCCCGGCACGGGACTCGCGGGCGAGGTTCTCCAGGGCGCGGCGCCGGGTGGCGTCGGGGCCCGAGGAGAAGGCGAAGACGAGGAACAGGAGCGCGACGCCGACCAGCGCCGCACCCAGCAGCATGAGGGTCCGGCCGTCCATCAGAACTTCACCTCGATCACCTTGCGCAGCCACAGGCCGCCAAGGGTGAGCATGACGAACCCCCCGGCGATCATCGCCCAGCCGAGGGGAGACTCCAGCAGGACGCCGATGTACTCGGGGTTGACGATCGCGAGCATGCCTGCCATGCCGAAGGGGAGCGCCATGAGGATGATCGCGGACAGCTTGCCCTCGGCGGCCAGGGACTTGACCTGACGCCGGATCTGACCGCGCTCGCGGACGGTCTCGCCCACGGTGTCGAGCACCTCGGCCAGGTTGCCGCCGACCTGCCGGTGGATCGTGATGGCCTGGCCGATCCAGTGGAAGTCGTCACTACCCATCCGCTCGGCGGTCTCGGTCAGCGCCAGGGTGACGTCCCGCCCGACCCTCGCCTGGTTGACGACCCGGGCCAGCTCCCCGGCCGCCGGCTCGTCGACCTCCCGGGCGACGTAGCTGAGCGCCTGCTGCATGGAGTGCCCGGCCCGCATGTTGCTGGCCAGCAGGGTGACGATGTCGTCGATCTGGTCGGCGAACCGGGCGCGGCGCCGGTCGGCCCGCACGTGGACCCAGGCCAGCACGCCGATGCCCGTCATGAACGCCAGGAGCAGCGCCAACACCAGCCCCTCCAGCACCGCGCCGACGGCGAAGGCGGCGAGCGCCATCGCCCCGGTGACGAGGATGAAGTCGGCCACGTCCATCCTGATGCCCGCCAGGTCCAGGGCGTTCGACCATCGACGGCCGCGCCCGCTGCGGTCCACCAGCTGCCCGATCCGGCCGGTGGCTGCTCCCGCGACCCGGGTGACCAGCGAGGTGTCCTCCACGCCGTAGCGACGCCGGTCGTACGGCAGGGAGCGGCTGGGGACGAGCAGCAGCGTCGCCAGCACGCACGCGGACGCTGCGAGAAGCACCACCCCGACCGTCAGCAGGCCCAGGCTCATGGTCGACCTCTCACCGGTGGCTCCTCACCGTCGGCCCCGGCCGATGAAGGAGTCCTCGAAGATGCCGGGCGGCAGCTCGACCCCCTGCTCGGCGAAGCGGTCGGTGAAGGCGGGACGTACCCCCGTGGGGATCGCCTGTCCGAGGAACCTGCCGTTGGCGTCCACCCCGGCGGCGTAGTCGAAGACGAAGGCGTCCTGCAGGGTGACGATGTCACCCTCCATGCCCTGCACCTCGGTGATGTGGGTGACCCGGCGGGTGCCGTCCCTCAGCCGGGTCAGGTGCACGATGACGTCCACGGCGGAGGCGATCTGCTCCCGGATGGCCCGCAGCGGCAGGTCCATGCCGGCCATGAGCACCATGGTCTCCAGGCGCGCGACCGCGTCGCGGGGAGTGTTGGCGTGCAGGGTGGACAACGAGCCGTCGTGCCCGGTGTTCATGGCCTGCAGCATGTCCAGGCTCTCCCCGCCGCGGACCTCGCCCACGATGATGCGGTCCGGGCGCATGCGCAGCGAGTTGCGGACCAGGTCGCGGATGGTGACCGCACCGGTGCCCTCGATGTTGGGCGGCCGGCTCTCCAGGCGCACGACGTGGTCCTGCTGCAGCTGCAGCTCGACGGCGTCCTCGATGGTCACGATGCGCTCGGTGTTGGGGATGAAGGAGGAGAGCACGTTGAGCATCGTCGTCTTGCCCGTGCCGGTGCCCCCGGCGACCAGGATGTTGAGCTTGGCCTCGACGCAGCCGTGCAGCAGCTGGACCATCCGGGTCGAGAGGCTGCCGCGCGCGACGAGGTCGTCCGCCCGCAGCGGGACCTTGCCGAACTTGCGGATGGTCAGCGTCGAGCCGGAGAAGGCGAGCGGCGGGATCACCGCGTTGACGCGGGAGCCGTCCTCGAGCCGGGCGTCCACCATCGGCGAGGACTCGTCGATCCGCCGCCCGACCCGGCCCACGATGCGCTCGATGATGCGCCGCAGGTGCTCGTCGGAGGAGAACTGCACGTCGGCGCGCTGGAGCCGGCCCGCTTGCTCGACGTAGACGTTGTCGTGGCCGTTGACCATGATCTCGGTGACCGAGTCGTCGTCCAGCAGCTTCTGCAGCGGGCCGTAGCCCAGGACGTCGTCGGAGATCTCGGCGATCAGCCGACGGCGCTCGTCTGCCCGCAGCGGCACGCTGCTCGCGTTGACCAGGGCGGTCATCTCCCGCAGGACCAGGTCGCGCAGTGCCTGCTCGCCCATGGAGGAGTCGGTGAGCCGGTTGCCGAGCCGCTGGAAGAGCTGGTCACGGGCCTCGGCCTTGAGACCCGCCAGGGCATCTGACTGCCGGGGCCGCTGCGCGGCGAGGCTCGGGGCTCCGGCGGCCGTCGGGTCGGTAGTCGGCGAATCACCGGGGCGGGCCGGCTCCGGGAGACCAGAGCCGGTCACGGCCTGCCCCGGGTGCTCAGCCTCCGGCGGCGTCGAGGTGACTGCCTCGCTCATCGGCAGCGTCGTGGGTGGGGGGACATCCCGGGCCAGTCTGCCGTGGTCGGGAGCGGCGCTCTGGGCGCGGCGCAGGCGTTCGCTGAGGCTCATCGCGCCATCAGTCCCCGGTGTCGGCCACCGCGGCTGCCTGAGCTCAGTGGAGCGAAGGTGGAAGCCAGTGCGGTGAGGTCCTTGCTGACTGAGTCGCGGGGCTGGCTCAGGACGATCGGCTCCCCGGCGTTGGTGGAGCGCAGCACCTTCGGGCTGCGGGGCAGCACGACATCGACCCTGCGGGCCAGAGTGGCGGCCACGTCGGAGACGCTGAGCCCGCCACCCTTCTCGACCATGTTGAGCAGCACCTGGATACGCAACGGCTCCAGGTCCAGCTCCTCGAGGACCTCCAGCTCCTTGCGCATCCCCCGCACGCTCGGCACGTCCAGCCCGGAGACCAGGACGAGGTCGGTGGCATGGTCCAGCGCAGCGAGCGTCTGGTCGGTCAGACCGGGCGCGGTGTCGATGATGACGTAGCGGAACTCCTGCTTGAGCGTCTCCAGCAGCCGGGACAGGGCAGCCGTGCCGATCTGGTCGGCGTCGGCCGGGTTGCGGACACCCGGGACGACGTGCAGGCCGGACTCGTGCTTGGTCAACAAGGTCTTGAGCGCGATGGCGTCGCTGGCGACCGGACCGGTCAGCACGTCGACCAGTGTGTACGTCGGGTCCAGGCTGAGCGCGGCGGCCACGTCGCCGAACTGGACGTCGAGGTCGACCAGCACCGTCCCGGTCGGGGAGTGCTGCGCCAGGGCGACGGCCAGGTTGGTCGCGATCGTCGTCTTGCCGACACCACCCTTGGGGGAGGCCACCGTGATGACCCGCCCGGTGAACGGCTCGGCCTGTGCCGGCCGCCCACCGAGCGCACCGGCCGACTCCATCGTGCGTCGCACGGCCCACCGCACGTCCTCCACGGCAGCGTCCGGGGCCAGGACGTCCCGCACACCGCTACGCAGCGCACGCAGGGCGATCTCCTCGCCCCGAGAGGTGACCAGGACGACGCTGACGTGGGGGTAGGACTGCTCCATCCGCGACGCCATCTGAAGGGCGCGCTCCTCCGTCTCCGCGTCGCCGGCGCCGTCCAGGATGACGGTGCGGACCGACTCGGGCTCCTCCGCCAGAGCCAGCAGCTGCGCGGCACCGGCGGGGACCTGGTCGGGGGCGATGACCATGAGGTCCTCGTCGCCGCCTGCCAGTCGGATGGTGCGCGCGAGGTGGCGGGAGCCGGTGGCCAGGATGACGGCGCTCATTCGAGTAGTCCCTCGACGCGGGTGGGCATAGCGGGTACCACGGCACGGACCTCCGCGTCGTCGGCGTCCATGGGGGCCAGGGTGAGCCAGAGGCTGCCGGTCTCCATGCTGAAGATCACCCGGGCAGCGTCCTGCGGGTCCAGGGCAAGGGTGACGTGGACGGTGTCCGCCGCTGCGCCGTCCTGCTCCTCGCCCGCGGTCGGGAGGTGACCGCCCTCGACCCGGACCACCAGGACCTTGTCCAGCAGCAGGTCGGTGACGGTGATCGAGTCGTCGGAGGACTCCGCGCTCTCCGCCCCGTCCTCGCCGTCAGGGCCACCGGCGCCGGCGCGGGCCTGGTCGTCGTCCCAGACCAGGGCGCCGTCGGCGTCGATCGACCAGCCAGCGGGGGGCTTCGCCTCGAAGGTGCCGAAGACGCCGACCAGGTCGCCTGCGGCGATGCTGCCGCCGAGCGCCCGGGGGTTGGTGATGTTGATGGTCAGCTGGTGCAGGTCTTCGGCCTCTTCCGGCAGGACGAAGGCACCCTGGCGACGCAGCTCGTCGGGGGAGACGAACATGGCGCTGGTGATCTGCTGGTCCGGCAGGATCTGCAGGGCCGCGACGCGGTCCTCCAGGTCCTCGACCGCGCCCACGGCGCCCTGCATGACATAGGCGCGCGGGACCTGGCGCACCTCCAACGCGGCCGATGCCTCTGGCGCCGGCGTCCCCTGGACGATCTGGTCGTTCGCCACCAGGACGTCGACGGTCTCCTGACCGGCGAGCGCACGAGCGTCGGCCCGGTTGGCGTAGTTGACGACGAGCATGATGCCGACGGCCGCCAGGAGCAGGGCCGCAACGGCGGCCACAACGCGCTTGATCACGGAGAGTTCCTCAAGAGTTTTGTCGTCGTAGGTGACGACTTAGTTACTGTTCTCATGATCGGGATCGATCAGACGGACGATCGATGTCTCGCTTTCTGCATCGTCCCCCGTATAGTCATCGCCGATATCCACCCATTCCACGAAGCGGACGTTGAGGCATGAGTCTCGATAGTCGCTCTTCTTGGGCGCACTGCCTGGACACTTGACGCCGTCCTGAACCGTCGGCCCGCCCTCCGAGAAGTGGTAGCCCAAGAGTTGCAGGGCGGCGAACCTTTCGATTGTGTACCAGGCATTGCTGCCCTGCCCACGGTAGGACCCGAAGATCGGGAGCAGGAACACATCGTTGATCTTGAGCGCCTCAGCCACACAGCCTTCGGGCCGGTTGGCACCATTGTCCCCGAGGACCTCTGCCCCGACGTTGATGTTGGCCTGGCAGTCGGTATGGACGAGCCATCCAAAACCGCCAGGTGGATAGTTCAGGACCCCGCAGTCGATGGTGGTGAACAGGTCCTTGCCCTTGGGCAACCACACCTGGACGTTCTGGTTCAGCACCGGAGCCCCCGCCGAGTCGTAGAAGTTGCATCCAGAGACCGTCAGCGGCAGCATGGCCGGCCCGGCCTGCGGTGCCTCCCACTGCGCTGTTGCTGCCCGGACGACGGTGAACGTTTCGACTCCGAAGGCGCCTGCGAAGAAGTTCTCGTGCTGAGCCGTCACCCTCACCGTCACCTGGTTGCCGTCCGGGTCCACGACGACGTCCTCGACGGGGGTGCGGACATTCTCCCCAGCCAACCGCTCGGCCATCGCTCGCACGAGCGGAGGCGCACCGACCGAGCAGTCGAGGTCCCCCTGCGCACATTCCTGGGCCGCGGCGAGCGCAGCGGCATCCGCAGCGTTCTGGACCTCCTGCGACCTGGCGTAGGCAGAGGTGACGTCGACGCCGAGCCCGGCGAAGCCGATGAGCACGAGCATGACGATCGCCACGATGACGGCCGAAGCCCCACGTTCTGGCTGGTCACGAAGGAGCCGGCTCAGCCGTTGCATCGCATGGCGCCTTTCGCCGAGATCGTCCAGCTGGTGCCGAAGAATCCGGTCAGGCTGCTGGTGGTGTAGCTGGGCTGCACGCTCCACAGGCAGTCCGACTGCCCGGGGGTGCCGGACTGCGTGGGGGTGTGACCGGCAAGACCGCTGCCGATCGGACCGAGCGGCCAGAAGACGTCCTCCAGCTTGTCCCGGCCAGCGTCAGCGCTGTCGGTGATCGCAGCGGTACGTGCGGCGTCACGCGAGGCCTGGGCGAGGCTGCCCTGGATCGCCCAGAGCCGGCCGAACTCCATGATGCCCACGAGAAGAGTGACCAGGAGCAGTGCCACGAGGGCGAATTCGACCGCCGCAGCACCTCGGTCTCGTTGCTCGCTCATTCAAGGCCTTCGCTCGTCAGCACCTGCGTACGGCGGGCCGGAGTCGGGAGATTGCCCGACTCCGACCCAACTGCGTGTCAGCCTGCGTCGCCGCCGCCACCACCGGTGCCGGGCGTCAGGTTGATTCCGTCGAACATGTCGCGGAGGTCCCCACCAAGGGTGAAAACAACGCCGATGATGAGCGCCGCGATAGCGGCGACCATGATGCCGTACTCGACCGCGGTCGCACCGCGCTCCTTGTCGGCGGCCACGAGCTTGTCGCGCAGGGTGATGAGGGCGTGCGAAATGAACAGCATGACATTCTCCAGTGGGACGTGGCCAAAAGGCCGTCAGAAGCACTCCAAGAGCTCTTCTCCTGGAGCGACGAAAGGCCGGCAAGGGGTGTCGACCTGACCTTCAGCACCATCCTTGGTCGCTGTCGGTCAGGCACACTGTGCACTACCTGGACGGATGAAAGCAAGGGCCGGTGACCGCCGAGTAACCCTCGCGACGTCGAGAGCGACCTGCGAGGGTTCCTTTACCCTCCCTTGACCCTGCGAACGTGCAGGTCAGGGCCTCGGGTCATCCATTCCCCGGATCTGCGAGTGTGAGCAGTGTCACACCGGCGCGCCGTCCTGGTGAAGCGTGAAACGCAGCCGTAGGAACTACGGCGACCTTCGCACGCGACGCAGAAAGACCGGGCGGGCCACCTGGCCCACCCGGTCCTCGGACGTCGGGATCCCGCTGGAGCTCCTACTTGAGGAAGTCGGGCACGTCCAGGTCGTCGTTGTCCTCGAAGGTCACCTGGCGCGGCGGCTGCTGGACCGGGGGACGCTGCGGCGCGGCCTGCTGGGCCGGGGCCTGCTGGGGCTGCTGGGGAGCGGCCTGCCGGGCCGGCTCCTGCTGCTGCGCGGCCTGCTGGGGGGCCGGGGAACCGTTCACGCCACCCTGGGCAGCGCCCTGCTGCGGACGCTGGGCGCCTGCCTGCTGGGCGGGGGCACCGACCGAGCGCGGGGCGCCGAGACCGCCCTGCTGGACCTGGGGACGGGCGCCACCCTGAGCCTGGCCCATGGCGCGCTCCTCGCCGCGAGCATGGGGAGCGCCGCCGTCGAAGCCGGCCGCGATGACGGTGACCCGCACCTCGTCGCCGAGGGAGTCGTCGATGACCGCGCCGAAGATGATGTTCGCCTCCGGGTGGGCCGCCTCCTGGACCAGGCGGGCCGCCTCGTTGATCTCGAACAGACCCAGGTCGGAGCCGCCCTGCACGGACAGCAGCACGCCGTGGGCACCCTCGATGCTGGCCTCCAGCAACGGGGAGGAGATGGCCAGCTCGGCAGCCTGCACGGCCCGGTCCTCGCCGCGGGCCGAGCCGATGCCCATCAGCGCCGAGCCGGCGCCCTGCATGACCGACTTGACGTCCGCGAAGTCCAGGTTGATCAGGCCGGGGGTGGTGATCAGGTCGGTGATGCCCTGGACACCGGAGAGCAGCACCTGGTCGGCGGAGCGGAAGGCGTCGAGCATCGACACGGTGCGGTCGGAGATCGACAGCAGCCGGTCGTTGGGGATGACGATGAGGGTGTCGACCTCCTCGCGGAGGCTGGCGATGCCGGACTCGGCCTGGTTGGCGCGACGACGACCCTCGAAGGTGAACGGCCGGGTGACCACGCCGATGGTCAGCGCGCCCAGCGACTTGGCGATCTTGGCCACGACCGGGGCACCGCCCGTGCCCGTGCCGCCGCCCTCGCCCGCGGTGACGAAGACCATATCGGCGCCCCGCAACGCCTCCTCGATCTCCTCCGTGTGGTCCTCCGCGGCGCGGCGCCCGACCTCCGGGTCGGCGCCGGCCCCCAGGCCGCGGGTGAGCTCCCGGCCGACGTCGAGCTTGACGTCGGCGTCGCTCATGAGCAGCGCCTGGGCGTCGGTGTTGATGGCGATGAACTCGACGCCCTTCAGGCCGACCTCGATCATGCGGTTGATGGCGTTCACGCCACCGCCGCCGATGCCGACGACCTTGATAACGGCCAGGTAGTTCTGGGCTGCGGACACGGGTGAGACCTCTCCGGTTCGGGTGCGTTGTGGGCGGCGCGTGAGCGTCCCCGTCACCCTACGACGAGCCGCCGCTGAACCCCACCGACGTCAATCTCAACCTCAGGTCGAAGGTCGAGGCTTCAGCTGGTGGCGGCGGGAAGGCCGGTGACGACCGGGGTGTCCGGGGTGCGGACGTCGATGTCGATCCGGGTGCCGCCCTGAGGGTCGACGGCGTCCTGGCCGATGATGGCGGTGACGACCTGCCACTTCTTCTCGTTCTGCTCCGGCGGTCCCCACTCCAGGCGGACCTCGCCCACGCGCAGGGTGACGGCACCGTCGGCGGCGACGCGGGGGCGGCCCAGGTCGCCCTGGAGCACGTCCGGGTCCGGGCGCATCCGCCACAGCTGGGCCAGGCCGGCGACCGTAGGACGGTCCAGCTCTGTCGGGTCGCCCGCCGTCTGCAGCAGCGGCAGCTTGTTGCTGTGCTCCGTCACCTGCTCGTAGACGACGCCGCCGGCGTCGGCCAGCCAGGTGGACGTGCCGTCGGTCAGCGCCAGCACGGGCTCACGCTCGGTGATGGTCAGCCGCACCGTGGACGGCCAGTCGCGCTCGACGGAGACCGCCGCGATCCGCGTGTCGGTCAGCACCCGCTCCCCCACCGCTCCCTCGGCCACCCGGGCCAGGGGGCGGCCGTTCGGGATCTGGGCCAGGGCTACCGCCGACTCCTGGACCTCCTCCCGGCCACCGGAGACCTGCAGGTCCTTGACCACGAAGGCGGAGGAGAAGAAGAACAGGAAGATGACGCCGGCGGCGAGCAGCGCGACCACGGTCAGCCAGGTCAGCAGCGTGCGCCGTGGCCGGCCCGTCGACCGCCTCATCCGCAGCCGGTGCTTCATCCGCTCCCACCGGCCCGGGTCCTGGCCCTTCTCGCGGTCCGCCTGTCGCTCGGCCAGAGCATCCGTCGGTGGGGTGCGCAGCCCAGCACTCATGCCGTTCCTCCGTCTCTGCCGAGCAGGGTGAGCAGCCGTGGGCCGACCTCGGTCACGTCGCCGGCCCCGATTGTCACCACGAGGTCATCCCGTCCCGTGACCAGCCGGGCCAGCTGCCGGGCCGCATCGTCCAGGTCCTCGGCCTCGTGCACCTCGGGCGCTGCGGGAGACTCCCGGACGAGTGCAGCCAGCAGGCCAGAGGTCACCCCGGGGTAGTCCTCCTGGGTCTCGCGGGCGCCGTAGACCGGCAGCAGGACGACGACATCGGCGGCCGCCAGCCCCTCCGCGAAGCCGTGGGCAAAGTCGCGGGTGCGGGAGTAGAGGTGGGGCTGGAAGGCCACCACGACCCGGCGCCCGTCGGCAGCGCTGCGGGCGGCCCGCACGGCCGCACCGACCTTGGGAGCATTGTGGGCGTAGTCGTCGACGACCTCGACGTCCCCGTGCCGGCCGACCAGCTCGAACCGGCGGTGCGCCCCGGCGAAGGCGGAGAGCCCGGCCAGCGCCCGGTCCGTCGAGGCTCCCAGCCCGACCGCCGCCGCCAGCAGCGCTGCGGTCGCGTTGTGCACATTGTGCTCCCCCGGCACCGGCAGCGTGAGGGACACGCTCGTGCCCGCTGCGACGGGCCCGGTGTCCCGGTCGAAGGTGAGGGTGCCGGAGGACGACATACCGGAGCTGGTCACGTCGGTGAGGCGCACGTCGGCGGCCGACCCCTCCCCCCAGGTCAGCACCCGGGTCCCGTGCTCGCGGGCCCGCTGCGCCAGCCGTGCCGCGCCCGGGTCGTCGGCGTGGGTCACCAGCAGCCCGCCGGGCCGCAGGGTGAGCACGAAGTCGAGGTAGGCCCGCTCCAGGGTCTCCACGTCGCCGTAGAAGTCGAGGTGGTCGGGCTGGACGTTGGTCACCACGGCCACGTCCGGCCGGTAGGCGAGGAAGCTGCCGTCGCTCTCGTCGGCCTCGACCACGACGGGCGCCCCCTCGCGGCCCGCGGCGGCGTTGGCCCCCGTGCTCGCCAGCGGGGCACCGATGACGTAGCCGGGCTCCAGCCCGGCGCCCTGCAGCGCGGTCGTGGTCATCGCGCTGGTGGTGGTCTTGCCGTTGGCCCCCGCCACGGCGACCACGGCGCGGCCGGCGAGCAGGGAGGAGATCCCCTGGGCGCGGTGCAGCACCCGCAGCCCGGCCGCGCGGGCGGCGGCGAGCTCGGGGTTGTCCTCGCGGATCGCCCCGGAGATCACCACCGTCTGCGCCGCACCGAGGTGGGCCGCGTCATGCCCGACATGCACGCGAGCACCCTCCGCCTCGAGCGCGCGCAGCGCCGGGCTGTCGGACCGGTCCGAGCCGGAGACGGGTATGCCGCGGGCCAGGAACATCCGGGCCACCCCGGACACGCCGGACCCGCCGATCGCGATGAGGTGCACCGGCCCCAGCTCCTCGGCGGGCGGCACCGGCGCGGTGAAGTCGAACCTGCTGGTCAGCATCGTCCGGCCGACCTCACACCCGGCCCGCGGCCTGGAGGACCAGGTCGACCAGCCGCTCGTCGGCGTCCCGCTGGCCGTGCTCGGCGGCGGCCGCCGCCATCGTGCCGAGGGCCTCCCGGTCGCCCAGCAGGGGTATGACGTCGCTGCGCACCCAGTCGGGGCGCACCTGGGCGTCCTCGACGATCCGGCCCCCGCCGGCGGCGACGACGTCGGCGGCGTTGAGCCGCTGCTCGCCGTTGCCGACCGGCAGCGGGACGTAGATCGCCGGCAGCCCTACCGCCGCCAGCTCGCAGACCGTGCCCGCACCGGCCCGGCAGACCGCCAGGTCGGCCACGGAGTAGGCCAGGTCCATCCGGTCGGTGTAGTCGAGCGCGACGTAGCGGGGACCGTCGGCCGACGGTGCCGCGAGGTGGACGCCCTTGCCGGCTCCGGTCAGGTGCAGCACCTGGACCCCCGCGGCCAGCAGGTCGGCGGCGGCCCCGGCGAAGGCCTCGTTGAGCCGCTGCGCCCCCAGCGACCCGCCGAAGACCAGCAGGGTGGGACGGTCCGCGTCCAGCCCGAAGTGCGCGAGGGCCTCGTCGCGGGACTGCGCCCGGTCCAGCTCACGCACCTCGGTGCGGAGCGGGAGCCCGACGACAGTCGCTCCCGGGAGGGAGGTGCTGGCGAAGGTCGTGGCGACGTGCTCGGCGAACCGGGCACCGAGCCGGTTGGCCAGGCCGGGACGGGCGTTCTGCTCGTGGATCACCACGGGCACCCGGGCGCGGCGGGCCGCGAGGTAGGCCGGGGTGGCCACATACCCGCCGAACCCCACCACCACGTCTGCCTCGACGGCGCGAAGGGCGCCGGCGGCGGTGGAGATGGCCTGGCGCAGCGCGCCGGGGAAGCGCAGCACGGCGGGCCCCGGCCGTCGGGGGAAGGGCACCTTCGGCACGACGGTCAGGGGGTAGCCGCGCTCGGGCACGAGCCTGGACTCCAGGCCCTCGGCGGTGCCGAGCACCTGGATCCGCACCTCGGGCACGCGGCGCCGTAGTGCGTCGGCGGTCGCCAGGAGCGGGTTCACGTGACCGGCGGTGCCGCCGCCGGCGAGCACGACGGACAGCGGAGCCCCTGGCCCGGGGCCGTCAGCCTCGACCCGGGTGGCGTCTGCCTCGTTCACGGGCGGCCTCCCGGGCGACGCGCCGCACGGGGGGCGGCAGCCCGCGGCGACGTGGTCCGGGGGGCCTTGGTCGCGCCGTTCTTGCGGGACGCGTGCTTCGCTGGCGTGTCCTTGCGGGACGACGCGGAGCTCGTGGCGCTCCGCCCGGTCGCCCTCGCTGCGCGAGCGGCCGTCGTTGCGGCGGGGACCGCGGCGATCGTGCGCCGCAGGACGGAGGCGCGTCCGGAGAACCGGTCCTGCGCCTCCGGCAGCGACCGGGCCAGGGCCAGGAGCAGGCCCACGCCCATCAGGGCGGCGATGAGCGCCGAGCCGCCGCTGGAGACCAGCGGGAGGGGCACACCGATGATGGGCAGCATCCCGATGACGGAGCCGATGTTGAGCAGCGCCTGGGCCAGGAACCAGATCATCACCCCGGCTGCGGCCAGCCGGGCGAAGGTGTCCTCGGACTGGGAGACGATCCGCACGCAGGCGTAGGCCAGGACCGCGAAGAGGATCAGGACGGTCAGCGTGCCCGGCAGGCCCAGCTCCTCGCCGATGATGGCCAGGATGAAGTCGTTGTGCGGCTCGGGCAGCAGGCCCCACTTCTCCCGGGAGCCGCCCAGCCCGACACCCCACCAGCCGCCGTCGGCCAGGGCGTACTCGGCGTGCACCTTCTGGAAGCAGCCGTCGACGTGCGGGTTGTCGCAGATGCCGCCGATCCACACCTGGATGCGCTGCATGCGGTTGGCCGATCCGGCGGCCAGGTAGGCCACGCCGCCGGCAGCGACCGCACCGACCCCGACGAACCAGCGGGCCGGCAGCCCGGCGGACCACAGCAGCCCGACCAGGATCGACAGCAGGATCAGCGCGGTGCCGAGGTCGTTGCCCTGCAGGACCAGACCGACGAGGACCAGGCCGACGGGGAAGACGAGCGGGACGGTCGCGTGCCCGATCTTGTGGATGAGGTGCCGCTTGGTGGCCAGCACGGCCGCGCCGAAGACGACGAGCGCGATCTTGCCGAACTCGGAGGGCTGCAGCGTGCGGCCGCCGATCATCAGCCAGTTCTGGTTGCCCTGGTAGGAGTCCAGGCCGAGCGGGCTGAACACCGCCGCCTGCAGCGCCAGCGCCCCCAGCGCCGCGGGCCAGGCCAGCCGCTTCCACCACCGCAGCGGGACGCGGGAGCCGACGACCGCCAGCACGATGCCCACCCCGGCATACATGACCTGGTTGAGGAAGACGGAGTAGGAGTTGCCGCTCTCCAGGTAGGCGCCCGGGCCGCTGGCCGACAGGACCATGACCAGGCCGAGCACCGTCAGCACCGCCGCGCTGACGGCGATCAGGTAGTAGGGCGCCACCGGCGAGCGCAGCCACGTGCCGACCGTGGCTGCCGTCCAGCCGTGGGACTCGTCGCCGAAGGTGGCGTAGTCGTCGCCGGGGTTCTGCGAGCCTGCCGGGCCTGCCGACGCTCCCGGTCCACGTGACCCCGCAGAGTCTTGCGGTCCCCTGGCCTTTGCGGACCCCCGCTGCCGGGAACGGGGCGGCAGGGTGGCCGTCACGGTGACTCCTCCAGCCCCAGGCGCCGGCGGACGGCGGCAGCGAAGGTGTCGCCTCGGCTGCCGTAGCTGGGGAACATGTCGAGCGAGGCGGCGGCCGGCGAGAGCAGCACGACGTGGCCCGGCCGGGCGAGCCGGGCGCAACGCCCCACGACGTCGTCCATGAGCTTCTCCAGACCGGCCATGTCCCCATGGTCGGTGACGCCGGCGTCCTCGACGGGGACGTGCGGCGCGTGTCGGGCCAGCGCGTCGGCGAACTCCGCCCGGTCGGCGCCGAGCAGCACCACCGCCCGCAGCTGCCCGGCGACCCGCGCGACCAGCTGGTCGACGTCGGCGCCCTTGAGCTGGCCGCCGGCGACCCAGACGATGTCCGGGTAGGCCTCCAGCGCCGCCTGGGCGGCGTGCGGGTTGGTCGCCTTGGAGTCGTCGACCCAGGTGACGCCCGCGTGCTCGGCGACGACCTGGGTCCGGTGGGCGTCCGTGCGGAAGGCCCGCAGCCCGTCGCGGACCGCGGCGGGGGTGATGCCTGCGGCACGGGCCAGGGCCGCGGCCGCCAGGGCGTCGACCACCAGGTGCGGCGGGGGCGCGCCGTCGCCGGTGCCGCCGGAGGCCTGGGCGAGGTCGGCCAGGGTCCCGAGCTCGGCGGCCGAGGTCCGGCGCTCCTCGACGAAGGCGCGGTCGGCCAGGACGTCGTCCACCAGGCCGAGCATGGACAGCCCCGGCGTGCCGAGGGTGACCCCGATCGCCCGAGCCCCCTCGACGACGTCGGCCGCCTCGACCATGGCCTCGGTGGCGGGGTCCTGGACGTTGTAGACGCAGGCCAGCTGGGTGCGCTCGTAGATGCGGGCCTTGTCCGCGGCGTACTGCTCCATCGAGCCGTGCCAGTCCAGGTGGTCCGGTGCCACGTTGAGCACGCAGGAGGCCAGGGGGCTGACCGAGTGGGTGAAGTGCAGTTGGAAGCTGGACAGCTCCACGGCGATGACGTCGTAGGGCTCGGGGTGCTGGACGGCGTCCAGGACGGGCGTGCCGACGTTGCCCACGGCGATCGCACGCAGCCCTGCCGCGTGCAGGATGGACTCCAGCAGCTGCACGGTCGTGGTCTTGCCGTTGGTGCCGGTGACGCACAGCCAGGGCGCGGCGCCCACGCGCGGGCGCAGGCGCCAGGCCAGCTCGACCTCGCTCCAGACGGGTATGCCGTGCTGCGCCGCCCCGTGCAGCACCGGGTGGTCCGGGCGCCAGCCGGGCGAGGTGATGACGACGTCCACGTCCAGGTCGGCGGGCCAGCTGGCGACCTGCTCCGGGCCCAGGCGCACGTCCGCGCCCAGGATGCCGAGGATCCCGGCCTGCGTGGTCTGCTTCTCGGTGCCCGTGCCGGCGTCGAGGACGGTGACCGTGGCCCCGTGCTGCAGCAGGGCGTCCGCGGCCGCGAAACCGGTGACACCGAGCCCGGTGACGAGGGCCCGCAGGCCGGTCCAGTCCGCGTCGCGGTGGGTCAGGGTGTCCAGCGGTCTCACAGGTTGGCCACCCACTCGGCGTAGAACATCCCCAGGCCGACGGCCACGCAGAGCCCGGCGACGATCCAGAACCGGATGACGATCGTGACCTCGGCCCACCCGAGCAGCTCGAAGTGGTGCTGCAGGGGTGCCATCCGGAACACCCGTCTACCGGTGAGCTTGAAGCTGGCCACCTGGATGATCACCGACAGGGTGATGAGGACGAACAGCCCGCCGAGCACGGCCAGCAGCAGCTCGGTGCGGGTGGTGATGGCCAGGCCGGCCAGCCCGCCGCCGAGGGCCAGCGAGCCGGTGTCGCCCATGAAGATCTTGGCCGGGGAGGCGTTCCACCACAGGAAGCCGAAGCACGCCCCGGCGACCGAGCAGGCCACGACGGCGAGGTCCAGGGCGTCGCGGACGTCGTAGCAGTTGGGCCCGGGCGCGATCTGGCAGTTCTGGTTGTACTGCCAGATCCCGATGACCGAGTAGGCCCCGAAGACCATCACGCTGGCCCCGGTCGCCAGCCCGTCCAGGCCGTCGGTGAGGTTGACCCCGTTGGAGGCCCCCGCGATGAGGATGTTGGCCCAGATGATGAACAGGATCACGCCCAGCACCGGCCCGGCGAACGCAAGGTCCACGGAGGTGTCCCGGACGAAGGAGATCGCGGTCGACGCCGGTGCCCGGGAGCTGTCGTTGGTGACCAGCAGCGCCAGCAGGGCGAAGATGATGGCCACGACGGTCTGCCCCGCCAGCTTCTCCACCGAGGTCAGGCCCAGGCTGCGCTGCTTGGAGATCTTGGTGTAGTCGTCCAGGAAGCCGATCAGCCCCAGGCCGGTGATGAGGAAGAGGACCAGCAGCGCGCTGAGCGAGAACCGGCTGTGGGTGACCTCCACGATCCCGGACATGTCCAGCAGGATCAGCAGCAGGTGGGAGAGGAAGTAGCCGAGCAGGGTGGCGGCGATGATGATGGCGCCGCCCATGGTGGGCGTGCCGCGCTTGGTGTGGTGGGAGGTGGGGCCGTCGTCACGGATGAACTGGCCGTAGCCGCGGCGCACCAGGAAGCGGATGAACAGCGGGGTGCCGAAGAGGGCGACCACCAGGGCCACGCCGCCGGCGAGCAGGACGTTGACCATCAGGGACCGACCCGCGCCAGCTCGTCCCCCAGCAGCCGCAGGCCGGAGTCGCGGCTGCTCTTGAGCAGGACGACGTCGGCCGGCCCCAGGTGGTCCTCGAGGAAGGCACGGGCCTCGTGCCGGTCGGGCAGGAAGGTCGCCTCCGCGCCGCCGCCCTCGAGGTATGCGGTGGCGGCCGGCTCGGCCAGCTGGCCCACGGTGACCAGGTGGTCCACGCCGAGAGCGGCGGCCAGGGCCCCGACGCGGGCGTGCTCGGCGTCGCTGTCGGCGCCGAGCTCGAGCATCCCGCCGAGCACCGCGACCAGCCGCCCCTCGGGGGTGCGCATCGTGGCGAGCGCGCGCAGCGCGGCGGCGGTCGAGTCGGGGTTGGCGTTGTAGGCGTCGTTGACGACGACGACGCCGTCGGGCCGCTCGGTGACCTCCATCCGCCAGCGGGACCGGGGCACCGCGTCCGCGAGCGCCAGGGCGACCTGCTCCCACGGCATACCCCACTCGTGGGCGACGGCGGCGACGGCGAGGGCGTTGCCGACGTGGTGCTCGCCGACCAGCCGCAGCGTGACCGGGATCCCCTCCTCGGGCGTCCCGGGCCCGTGCACGGTGAAGGAGGCGCGCCCCCGGGCGTCGGTGGTCACGTCGGCGGCGCGCAGGTCGGCGTCGTCCCCCCGGCCGACCAGCAGGGTGCGCGCGCCGCCGGCGGCGGCGTCGCGGGCCATCCGGGCCACCACGGGGTCGTCGGCGTTGAGCACGGCCAGCCCGCCCTCCGGCAGCGCCTGGACCAGCTCGGCCTTGGCCCGCCCGATGGCCTCGCGCGAGCCGAACTCGCCCAGGTGGGCCGAGCCGACGTTGAGCACGACCGCCACCTGCGGGGGGGCGACGGTGGTGAGGTGGGCGATGTGCCCGGCCCCGGAGGCGCCCATCTCGGCGACCAGGTATGCGGTGTCCGGCGTCAGCCGGCACACGGTCAGCGGCACGCCGACCTCGGAGTTGTAGGACGCCTCGGGGGCCAGCGTCGGCCCCAGCCCGGAGACCACCTGCGCCATCAGGTCCTTGGTGGACGTCTTGCCGGAGGAGCCGGTGATGCCGACGATGCGCAGCCCGCCGGCGGCGGTGCAGCGCTCGACCACCTCCCGGCCCAGGGCCGCGAACCCGCGCGTCACGGCGTCGTAGGGAGGCCGGTCGGGCCGCGGCGAGAGCCGGGCCGGGTCCTCGTCCAGGACCACGCAGGGCAGGACGTCGGACTCACGGTTCGTCAGTGCCCCCACCGCGCCGCGGTCGGCGGCCGCGGCGAGGTAGTCGTGGCCGTCGGCGTGGTCGCCGCGGCGGGCGACGTAGAGGCTGCCGGGAGCGACCTCCCGGGAGTCGGTCACGACGGAGCCGGTGACCGTCAGCCCGGCCGCGGCCCCGTCACTGCCCCCGGGATGCACCCGGCCTCCGGTCACCTGCGCGACCTCCTGCAGCGTCAGGGGGATCACCCACCGGTCCTTTCGTCCTTGATCGCGATGTCCTCCAGTGTGACACCGGCGGGGTGGCCGGGAGCCTGCTCCTCGGGGTCGAACTCGAGCTCCACCTCCGGCTGCGGCGTCGTGTCCGGCAGGACGCCGTTCTTCTGCAGGGTGTAGCGCATGATGTCGGCGAACGGCGGCCCGGAGATCACGCCGCCGAACTCGCTGATCTGCCGCGGCCGCTGGATCACGACGGCGACGATGTACTTGGGGTCCTGCGCCGGGGCGAAGCCCATGAAGCTGGACGTCACGCCACCGGTGTACCGACCGGTCTGCGGATCCACGCGGGTGGCGGTGCTGCTCTTGCCGGCGATGTGGTAGCCGGGGACGGCGGCCAGCGGCGCGGTGCCGGTCGGGGAGGCGGTGGCCGTCATCATCTCGGTGAGCTGGGTGGCCGTCTCCTCGCTGATCACCCGGGAACCGTCGCCCAGCGGCGCCTCGACGTAGCGGCCCTCCTGGTCGACGGTGCCGGCGACCAGCGTGGGCGGCACGGTGATCCCGCCGTTGGCGACGGTCTGGAAGACGCCCATCTGCTGCAGCAGGGTGCTCGACAGGCCCTGGCCGAACATCATGGTGTAGCGGCTGGTGGCGCTCCAGGTGGAGGGCTCGGGGACCAGGCCGGTGGACTCCCCCGGCAGCCCGAGCCCGCTGAGCGAGCCCATCCCGAACTTGCGGTTCCACTCGTAGAGCTGCTCGTCGGTGAGCTTCTCGCCGTAGAGGATGGTGCCCTTGTTGGAGGAGTGGGCCAGGACACCGGAGAAGGTGAGGTACTGGACCGGCTTCTCGGTCGCGTCCTTGAACGCGACGCCGCCCCGGGGAACGCGGATGGGCACCACGATCGGGGTGTCCGGCTCGGCGATCCCCTCCTCCAGCGCGGCCGCCGCGGTGACCAGCTTGGAGGTCGAGCCGGGCTCGTAGACGTCCTCGACGGCGGCGTTGCGCATCCCCTCGGAGGTCTGCGTGCTGTCCGAGGGGTCGAAGCCGGGGTAGCTGGTCAGCGCCAGCAGCCGCCCTGTGCCGACCTCCATCACGGCGGCGTAGCCGGACAGCGCGTCGGCCTCGGCGATGCGGTCCTTGAGGGCGTTGTGGGCGTACCACTGGATGTCGGCGTCCAGGGTCAGGCGCAGGTCCTGCCCGGGCACCGCGGGCTCCTCCTCGTACAGACCGGTGGAGATGATCTCCCCGCTGCTGCCCGCCTCGTAGACGGCCTCGCCGGGGGTGCCGGTCAGCGCCTCGTGGTGCACCAGCTCCAGGCCACCGGCGGGCTGCTCGCCGGCACCGATCCAGCCGACCAGCGGCGCGGCGGACTCGCCGAGGGGGTAGTCGCGGCGCATGAGGTCCTCGGCGGAGAGGCCACGGACGCCGCGCGCCCGCAGCTCCTGCCACTGCTGGGGCGAGGCGTCGGGGACCAGCACGGCGTACTGCTCCCCGAGGGGATCCTCCAGCCGCCGCAGGACGTCGGCGCGGTCGGCGCCGGTGACCTCGGCGACCACGTCGGCGGCCGCCGCGAAGCCGGTGCCGACGACCTCGCCGTCCTCCCGCCGCTCGTAGTCGACCACCAGGGTGGGGTCGGCGATGATCCGCTTGCGCTCCACGCTGATCGCCAGCGGCTGGCCGTTGACGTCGGTGATGGTGCCCCGTGCGGCCGGCAGGATCATGCTCTGCAGGCGTCCGTCGAGGGCAGCGGCCGAGACGCTCGCGGCGTCCAGGCCCTGCAGCCGCACGAGCTGGGCGGCGAAGAGGGAGAGGACGAGGAAGATGCCGACCAGGAGGACCCGTGCCCGCCGCGCCGGGTGCACCACGCCCGAGGCCACCGCACCCCGGGGGCGACGTGAGGTGCGCGCTGCTGCCACTGGCCTGCTCACTCCTGCGTCAGTCGTCCTTCGGAAGCGGGATGCCCGTCGAGGGCAGATCCACGGTAATCGTGCGGCCGTCCTGGACCTTGGACGCCACGCCGGTGATCGAGCCGTCGGACAGCCGCAGGGTGGCGGTCGAGGTGGAGGGCACCATCTTCAGCTTCTCCGCGGCCCGGGCCAGGTTCTCGGGGGACTCTTTGTCGGCCAGCTCCTCGGCGAGGGTGACCTTCTGGTCGTGCAGGGCGGTCTTCTGCATCTCGAGCCGGGACAGCACGTAGGACCCCTCCGCACGGGCCGTGTTGAGCACCAGGACCGCGGTGAAGCTCGCGGACACGATGAAGGCGCACAGCAGCAGGAAGCCGAGGTTGGTGCGGGCCGGGGAGGCGTCCACGGACCGTGCGCCGGAACGGGCGCCGATCGTGGCGCGTCCGGCGCGGGGCAGACGGGCGGAGATCGTCATCTGGCTCATGCGAGGTCCTCTCGGGCGGCGTGCGGGCCGGGGGTGGTGCGCGTGGTCTGGTCGGGCCTGGTCTGGCCGGGCCTGGCCTGGTCGGGGGTCGTGCGGGTGGCGGGCTTGTGCGTGGTGCGGGAGATCTGGTCGGGTGTGCTGCGGGTGCGCTCGGCGGCGCGGAGGCGGACCGAGGACGAGCGCGGGTTGGCGGCCTGCTCGGCGGGGGTCGCCTGCTCGGCCCCGCGGACGAGCAGGCGCAGCCAGGGCCGCTGCTCCGGCAGCTCGACGGGCAGTCCCGGCGGGGCGGAGCTGGTGGCGCCGGCCGCCAGCGCCCGTTTGGTGATGCGGTCCTCCAGCGAGTGGTAGGACAGGACGACGAGCCGGCCACCGACGCCGAGGGCGCGCAGGGCAGCACCGACCCCCGCCTCCCAGACGGACAGCTCGGCGTTGACCTCGATGCGCAGCGCCTGGAAGGTGCGCTTGGCAGGGTGTCCCCCGCTGCGCTGGGACGCGGCGGGGACGACGTCGTGCAGGAGCTGCACCAGGGGTCCGGAGGTGGTGAACGGCTCCTGCTCGCGGCGGCGGACCACAGCCCGGGCGATCTTGCGCGCGAAGCGCTCCTCCCCGTAGTCGCGCAGCACCCTCTCCAGGTCCCGCGCCTCGTAGGTGTTGAGCACCTCCGCCGCGGTCATCCCGGTCGACTGGTCCATCCGCATGTCCAGGGGGGCGTCGGCGCGGTAGGCGAAGCCGCGCTCGGTCTCGTCCAGCTGCAGCGAGGAGACCCCGAGGTCGAAGAGGATCGCGTCGGCTGTGGGGAGTCCCAGGTCGGCGAGCACCGCCGGCACGTCGTCGCTGACGTCGTGCACGGGGGTGAAGCGCTCACCGAAGGGCGCCAGCCGCTCGCCGGCCAGCGCGAGAGCCTGGGGGTCGCGGTCGATCCCGATCGCCCGAGCCTCCGGGCAGGCGCGCAGCACCGCCTCGGTGTGGCCGCCCATGCCGAGCGTGCCGTCCACGAAGATCGCCCCCGGCCTGGACAGCGCGGGGGCGAGCAGCTCGACGCAGCGGTCCAGCATGACCGGCACGTGCCGGTCCGCGGTAGGGGGCGTGCCTGCGGCCATGGGTCCTGTCCCCGGTGATGCCTGGTGATGCCTGGTGACGCTGGTGATGCCTCGCGATCCTCGACCTGGCCGCCCGGACCCTGGTCCCCCACCGTCCGTCGTGGCGCCCGGCCCGGGGGAAGTCGGGTCGGGAGCTGCGGTTCCGCGACCAGGCTCCGGGGAAGTGGAGCCTGGGTGCGGGACGGACGGGGAGAGGCCAGGGTCGGGGCGGGGTCGGGCACGGATCGCCTCCGGCTCGCCTCCGGCTCACATCAGCCCGGGGACCACCTCCTCCGACTGCTCGGCGAAGGACTGCTCGGTCTGCTCCAGGTAGGCGTCCCAGGCGGCCGAGTCCCAGACCTCGACGCGGTTGCCGGCCCCGATGACGGTGCACTCGGTCTGCAGCCCGGCATACTCGCGCAGGATCTGCGGGATGGTGAGTCGGCCCTGCTTGTCCGGTGCCTCGTCGGAGGCGCCGGAGAGGAAGACGCGCTGGTAGTCGCGCACCGCACGGGAGGTGGTCGGGCTGCTGTGCCACTGGGTGGTGATCCGCTCGAACTCCTCACGGGAGAAGACGTAGAGGCAGCGTTCCTGCCCGCGGGTGATCACCAGGCCGTCCTCGAGGGCGCGGCGGAACTTGGCCGGCAGGAACATCCGTCCCTTGTCGTCGAGGCGGGGCGTGTAGGTGCCGAGGAAGAGCACTCGGACCACCCCCTTCGACTCGGTGTACGGGCCTGCCTTCTCCAGATTGCCCCACTTTACTCCACTTTGCTCCCCTCGCACCACCGCTGACGCGCCATTCTGCCGGTATGCCGACCGATCTCGCAGGTCAGGGCCCGGCAGCACCGTGAGGGAAAGGTGGAGGAGATGGGGCGAGCCGGGTTGGCGTGCGGACGCTGGCCCGCCCGCGGGACGCCATACCGGACTCAGAAGGTGCAGGTCAGCGCTCCGGCAGCACCGCAGTGGTGGGAGGTGGAGCGGCGTGGTGGGGGGAAGTGGAGGAGGGGAAGTTTCGGTCAGGATGCAGCGACCGTCAGCCGGGTTTGGCACACTTCGCACATGTCTGCCTTGTCGACCGCGCCCGAGACCGTGGATCTGGACGCCGTGACCGCGGTGGCCGGGGCGGTCCACCGCGCCATCACCACCGTGATCGAGGGCAAGGACGACGTCGTCTCGACCGCGGTCACCGTGCTGCTCGCCGAGGGCCACCTGCTGATGGAGGACGTGCCCGGGGTGGGCAAGACCATGCTGGCCAAGACCCTGGCCAGGGCCATCGACTGTCGCGTCAGCCGGGTGCAGTTCACCCCCGACCTGCTGCCCAGCGACATCACCGGTGTCAGCGTCTTCAACCAGGACACCCGGACCTTCGAGTTCCGCCGCGGCGCGATCTTCGCCAACGTCGTCGTCGGCGACGAGATCAACCGCGCCTCCCCCAAGACGCAGTCGGCCCTGCTGGAGGCGATGGAGGAGCGGCAGGTGACCGTCGACGGCCGCACCTACCCGCTGCCGCCCCCGTTCCTGGTGATGGCCACCCAGAACCCCATCGAGATGGAGGGCACCTACCCGCTGCCCGAGGCCCAGCGCGACCGGTTCATGGCTCGGATCTCCATGGGCTACCCCTCCCCCCGCTCGGAGATGACGATGCTCGAGCACCACGGCGGGGTCAGCCCCCTGGAGGCCCTGACACCGGTGACCACCGCCGAGGAGGTGCAGACCCAGATCGAGGCGATCCGGCAGCTGCACGTCGCGCCGGCCCTGCGCCAGTACGTCGTGGAGCTGGTCGGCGTCTCCCGCAGCCACCGGATGCTGCGGCTGGGCGCCTCGCCGCGAGCCGGGCTGCAGCTGCTCCGTGCCGCCCGCGCGCATGCCGCCCTGGCCGGCCGCGACCACGTCCTGCCCGAGGACGTCCAGACCGTCGCCGTCCCGGTGCTGGCCCACCGGGTGATCCCCACCGGCGAGGCCTCGCTGGCCCGGCACAGCGCGGCCGACATCGTCCGCGACCTCGTCGAGCGCACCACCGTGCCCTCCGGGCGCTGAGCCAGAGCCCGCCATGCGCTCGCCGTGGAAGATGCTGACCAGCCGGGGACGGGTCTTCCTCGTCCTGGGGCTGGTCACCGCTGCCGCCGGCGTGCTGCTCGGGTATGAGGACATCACCCGGATCGGCGTCCTGCTGGCGGCGCTGCCCGTCCTCGCCCTGCTCCTCATGCCCCGCCGCAGCCCGCGCATCCAGGTCCGCCGCGAGGCCGACCCGGGACGGCTGATCCCCGACGAGCGTGGTGCCGTCGAGACCCACTTCACCAACGTCGGCAGGCGCCGGACTCCCGTCTACCTGGCCGAGGAGCACCTGGACTACCAGCTGGGCGACCGGCCCCGGTTCGTCCTGCCCCGGATGGACCCGGGCGAGCACCGGCGGCTGCGCTACACCGTGCGCTCCCGGCACCGGGGGGCCTACGTGCTGGGCCCGGTGGTGCTGCGGCAGCGCGACCCGTTCGGGCTGACCTTCCTCACCCTGCAGCTGTCCTCGCGCTCGGAGGTGCTCGTCCTCCCCCGCACCCACCACCTTGGCGAAGGTCGCGTCCGGGGCACCTCGCGCGGCAGCGAGGGAGAGATGCCGCAGATGATCGCCCTGCACGGCGAGGACGACGTCAGCATCCGCACCTACCGCGACGGCGACGAGCTGCGCCGGGTGCACTGGCCGGCCACCGCCCACCGCGGCGAGCTCATGGTGCGCCAGGAGGACCGCCCCGCGCGGCGGCGCGCGGTGCTCCTGCTCGACTCCCGCGAACGGGCCCACCCCGGCAGCGGCGTCCGGGCCTCCTACGAGTGGGCGGTCTCGGCGGTCGCGTCGGTGGCCCAGCACCTGGAGCCTCAGGGTTTCGTGATCCACCTGCTCACCGACAGCACGGTCCGGGAGGGTTCGGCCGACCACCCGGTGGAGCTGGACCAGGCGCTGACCATCCTGGCCCGGGCCACGCCGGAGCGGGATGCCCGGCTGGCCCGGCTGGCCGCGGTCGCCGCCCCCTTCGCCGCCGGTGGTGTCCTGGTGGTCGCCGCCGTGGTCGCGCACGACGAGGAGGACCTGCGGGCGCTGGCCTCGATCCGCCAGCCCGGCTCGCGCGCCCTGGCGTTCGTCCTGGACCCCTCGCGCTTCGGCAGCACCGCCCGCGCCGGCGACCGGGCCGGCGGAGGTGAGGACACTCGCGGCAGCGCCGGAGGCGTCGGGGCGGCGGGGGCGCTCGCCCAGGCGGGCTGGCGCACGGTGGAGTGCGGACCGCATACCGAGCTTCCCCAGGCGTGGGCGGCGCTGGGCGAGTCCGCACAGGTCGGGCGGTCGGCATGACCTGGACGCTGCCCCCGCCCACCCAGACCCCACCGTCGCCGACGCCCGGGCCGCCGCAGCCCCGGCGCTCGAAGCCACCACGCCCAGGGCCAGGGCGTGCGCTGCTGCCCGACCAGGACGCCTTCGCGCGCGGCATGTGGGCCGAGGGCCTGGTCGCGGCCCTGGCCACGCTGGCGGTCGCCTGGCCACTCACCGGCCTGCTGCGCGAGGACACCTGGATGCTGCCCGCGATCGCGCTCGTCGCGCTGGTCGCGGTCAGCGGGGCGGTGATGCGCACGCTGGACGTGCCGCCCAGCCTGGTGGCGCTGGGGCAGCTGCTGCTCGGCATCGGCGGGGTGTGCGCGGTCTACCTGCGCGAGACCCTCTGGCGGGGCCTGGTCCCCACCTCGGACACCTTGGACCGGGTCGGCGGCCTGCTGCAGCAGGCCGGCACCGTGCTGCAGACGTATGCCGCACCGGCCCCGACCACGGAGGGCGTCTCCTTCCTCGTGGTCTCGGTGCTCACGCTCACCGCGGTCTCGGTGGACTCGATGGCGGTCACCGGGCGGGCACCGGCGAGCGCAGGGATCCCGCTGGCCGCGGGCTTCCTGGTCTCGGTGTCGAACACCGGCCGGGCGATGGAGCCGTGGTACTTCCTCGCGGTCGGGCTGCTGTGGCTGGTGATGCTGGCCCAGCAGAGCCACCGGGTGACCAGCGGCTGGTCCTCGCCCAACCGGCAGGAGTCCCGCGGCGGCCAGGACGTGTCCACCGGTCCGCGCAGCCTGCGGGGGCTGGCGCAGGTGCTCGGCGCCAGCACGCTCGTCGTGGCCATCCTCGGCGCCAGCGCCCTGCCCCACCTGCCCCCCACCTTCTTCGGCGGAGGGCTGGCGCGCAACCCCGACGCCCGGACCGTCGGTGGCGACCCCTCCGGCGAGGTGGCCTTCACCGAGACCATGGACCCCTCCCAGGACCTGCGCAACCAGTCGCAGGCACCCGTGCTGCGCTACCGCACGACCGGAACCACCGTGGAGCCGCTGCGGGTGACCGCCACCGAACGGTTCGCCGACGGTCGCTGGCAGGCGCCGGAGCGACTCTCCGCCGACCTGTTGCCGTTGAACTCTCCGCTGCCGCGGCCTTCCGGCGTGGCCGACGACGTCGAGGTGTCCACGTACCAGACCCAGGTGCTGGAGAACCAGCTCGCCCCTCCGCACCTCGCCGCACCCGCGCCGCTGGTCGGGCTGGAGCTGAGCAGCGGCGGTGACTACCGCTTCGACACCGCCGACTCCACGGCGGTGCTGCAGGGCCGCGCGCCGCGCTACACGGCGATGTACCAGGCACCCACGCCGGGTGCACAGCTGCCGGGCCACGTCGGCTCGGTCCCCGCCGACCCCGGGGACTTCTCGGCCGACCTGCTGGCGGTGGACCCGTCCTCGGCCGACGCGATCGCGGCGCTGAGCGAGCAGGTGGTGGGCACGGAGGAGAACACCCTGCAGGCCGCGATCCTCATGCAGAACCACTTCCGCCAGCCGGGGGCCTACACCTACTCCCTCGAGCTCACGCCCGCGGCGGAGGTCGGGGCCTCGGACCCGATCAGCGCCTTCATCGCCTCGCGCCGTGGCTACTGCGTGCAGTTCGCGCAGACGATGGTGATGATGGCCCGGCACGAGGGGATCCCCGCCCGGATGGCGGTCGGCTTCCTGCCCGGCACCCGGCAGAACGACGGCTCCAGGACCGTGGTCGTCGCCGACGCGCACACCTGGCCCGAGCTGTGGATCAGCGGGATGGGCTGGACCCGGTTCGAGCCCACGCCGGGTGCCCGGGTGAGCTCGATCCCGCCCTGGACCCGAGCCTCCGTCGACACTGACCAGGCACCCGCGACGGCCGAGCCGGCCCCCGAGCCGGTCCCCGAGCTGCCCGAGCCCACGGAGGCGGCGGCACCCCCGGCGGACAGCTGGACGGACGACCTGCGCCGCCTGCTGCCGACGATCGCCACCCTTCTCGGCCTGGTGCTGGTGCTGGCCCTGCTGATGACGGTCGTGCCGCTGGTGGGGCGGCACGACCGCGAGCGCGGCCTGCGCCACGCCCGCGACCCCGCGGAGCGCGTCGAGGGTCACTGGCGGGTCCTGACCCGGTCGTTGGCCGACCTCGGCGTCGACGAACCGCCGGCCCGCAGCCCACGGGTGATGCGCGGCTACTACGAGCAGCGCACCGTGCTGGTCTCCCCCGCCCAGGACGCCCTGCGTCGGGCCACCGCGACCCTGGAGCGCAGCCGCTACGCCCCGGTCGGTACCCTGTCCGAGGGTGACGCCGAACGGATGGGGAAGGACGTGCAGGTCGTCGTGGACGGGGTGCGGCAGGCCTCCCCCTGGAACGTCCGGGCCAACGCCGCCCTCCTCCCCGGGAGCGGGCTGGCGGGCATCGCCGACTGGTTCGCCCAGCTGCGGGCCCGGACGTGGCGCCGCTGATCCCGCGGCCCGGCTGCCATGCGTGAGGGTAGGCCGGCCGGTGAGCTCGACCTGGTGGTGCCGCCGGGGCCGGGGCTGCCCCGGGGCCTCGTCGTGCCTGCGGCGGAGCTGGAGGAGACGTTCAGCCGCGCCGGCGGACCGGGCGGGCAGGGTGTCAACACCACCGACAGCCGGGTGGAGCTGTGGTGGGACCCGGAGACGTCCCAGGCCCTGACCCCTACCCAGCGGGCGCGCGCGACGAGCGGCTTGGCGGCGCACCTGGTGGGCGGGCGGGTGCGGGTCGTCGCGAGCGAGCACCGCTCGCAGCGGCGCAACCGCCGGGCGGCTCGTGAGCGGTTGGCCGCCCTGCTGCGCGAGGCGCTCGCACCCCCGGCCCCCGCCCGGCGCGCCACCAGGCCGACCCGTGGGTCGCAGCGACGCCGCATGGAGGCCAAGCGGCAGCGGGCCCAGATCAAGGCGGGGCGGGCGCGTCCGGGCCCGGAAGGTTGAGCGGCGTCAGCTCAGCAGCTTGGCCAGCTCCAGCTCACGCACCCCGGCCAGCCGCGGGTGCGCGATCGACTCACCGGTGGGCCGATAACCGTGACGCGCGTAGAGGGCCAGGGCCGGCTCGTTGAGCTCGCTCACGTGCAGCAGGAGACGCCGGGCGCCGAGCTGCTCGACGGCCACCTGCTCGGCCGTCCGCAGCAGCTGGTCCCCCACGCCGCGGCCTCGGGCCTCCGGGCGGACGTAGACGCCCAGCACGAAGACGGTCCCTGGCAGGCCGGCGTCCACGCGTGGGCGGTCGACGGTGAGGGTGCCCAGGGGGCGGCCCTCCTCGCCGACGGCCTGCAGGGTCGTGGCGCTCGCCACCGCGTGGCGCCACTGCTCCTCGCCCCGGTCGGCGATCTGGTCATACCGGGTCCAGAACGACTCGGGGGCGTCGAGCAGCATCTCCAGGCGCAGGTCGCGGTAGGACTGCCAGTCCTCCTCGCGGACCTGCACCACGGTGAACGGCGCGGGCGCCGACGGCATACCCACCCCTCCTGCCCTTCCTCGGCCGGTCGTCAGTCGAGGTAGTCGCGCAGGACCTGCGAGCGCGAGGGGTGGCGCAGCTTGCTCATCGTCTTGGACTCGATCTGCCGGATCCGCTCGCGGGTGACGCCGTAGACCTTGCCGATCTCGTCGAGGGTCTTGGGCTGGCCGTCGGAGAGGCCGAAGCGCATCGAGACCACACCGGCCTCCCGCTCGGAGAGCGTGTCCAGGACCGAGTGCAGCTGCTCCTGGAGCAGGGTGAAGGAGACGGCGTCGGCCGGGACGACCGCCTCGGAGTCCTCGATGAGGTCACCGAACTCGCTGTCCCCGTCCTCGCCGAGGGGGGTATGCAGCGAGATCGGCTCGCGGCCGTACTTCTGGACCTCGACGACCTTCTCGGGGGTCATGTCCAGCTCGGCCGCCAGCTCCTCCGGCGTCGGCTCCCGGCCGAGGTCCTGCAGCATCTGGCGCTGCACGCGGGCCAGCTTGTTGATGACCTCGACCATGTGCACCGGGATGCGGATGGTGCGGGCCTGGTCGGCCATCGCGCGGGTGATCGCCTGCCGGATCCACCAGGTGGCGTAGGTGGAGAACTTGTAGCCCTTGGTGTAGTCGAACTTCTCGACCGCGCGGATCAGGCCCAGGTTGCCCTCCTGGATCAGGTCCAGGAAGAGCATGCCGCGACCCGTGTAGCGCTTGGCCAGCGAGACCACGAGGCGCAGGTTGGCCTCGAGCAGGTGGTTCTTGGCGTTCTTGCCGTCGTTGGAGATCCACCACAGCTCCCGCTTGAGCTTGGCGTCGATCTTCTCGCCGGAGTTCAGCTTCTCCTCGGCGAACAGGCCGGCCTCGATACGCTTGGCGAGCTCGACCTCCTGCTCGGCGTTGAGGAGCGCGACCTTGCCGATCTGCTTGAGGTAGTCCTTGACCGGGTCCGCGGTGGCGCCGGCGGTGACGACCTGCTGGGCCGGGGCGTCGTCGTCGTCGGCGGTCGACAGCACGAAGCTGTCGTCGCTCCTGGCACCCGGCCGGGCCGGCGCGGCCGCCTCGGTCTCCTCGCCGCCCTCAGCGTCCGCGTCGACGTCCTCGTCCTTGAGGTCGACCTCAGCGGGGTCGACCTCCTCGAGGTCCTCGTCGGTGTTGTCGGCACCCTTGGCCGCCGCGGTGGTCGTGCCGGCGGTGGTCTTCTTGGCGGCGCGCTTGCGCGTGGTCGTGGTGCCCTCCCCGGCTGCGGCGTCTGCCGCGGCCCGGGTGCTCGTGGCCTTCTTGGCCGGCGCCTTCTTCGCGGTGGTCTTGCTCGCGGCAGTCTTGGGTGCAGCCGTCTTGCCGGCGCTCCTGGCCGTCGTCCTCGTCGCGGCGCTCTTGGCTGTGGTGGCCTCGTCGGCCTCGGTCGTCGTCTTGCGGGCGGTGCTCTTGCGGGCCACGGTGCCGGTCGCCTCCTCTGCGGAGGGCGTCTCCTCGGCGGTGGGCTGGGCGGCCGTCTTCGTCTTCGTGGTGGTGACCGCGGCAGTCTTCTTGGCCGGCGCACGACGACGGGTGGTGCGCTTGGCCGGGGTCACGTCGGCGCGCACCTCGATCGCCTGGTCGCTGAAGACGCGTAGCACCTTCTTCTGGTCGGCGGGCTTGGTGACCTCGGCCGCCTCGAGGGCGGTCTTGACCTGGTCGGCGTCCACATAGCCCTGCTGCGTGCCCTGGGCCAGGAGGGCGCGCAGCGCGTCGTGCTCGAAGGCGGTGGGCAGTGTGGTGGCGGCGGGGGTATGGGATGTCCGGGCGGTCACGGGGATGTCCAACTCATTTCTCGCGGGAGAGGATCGGCCACACCGGCGGGCGCGGTCAGGCCGTCGGTCATGGGTGCGGTGTCCTCGTTCTGCCGGGTCGGCAGGCTGACTCTCGCACCATTATAAAACGCCACCCCCTCCGGGGACATTCCACCGCCCCTGGCCGGGGCCGCCCCACAGTCCAATCCTGGCTGGTCAAAAGGGTGCGACCGCCGCAGACGAAGCGTCAGCGCCGCCGAGCTCGGGCTCCTTACTGGTGCACGAACGGCACGTCACGGCTCATCAGCAGCGAGACGAGCTGGCCGGGTGCACGTGGGTCGGCGGGGCGCAGTGTCGCGACCGTCACCGGCCCGTCGGCACCCGCGTCGACCAGCTCCACCAGGTCGGACAGTGGCTGACCGGAGTGGGTCTGCGCCGCGGCGAGGAACGTCTCGAGCTGGCCCACCGCCTCCTGCGCCGACTCGCTGCTGCGGTGGTGGTAGACCAGCACCATCCTGGGCTCGTCCTCCTCCATGAGCCAGCCGATCGCGACCGCGTCGAAGGGGTGCTCGGGCAGTCCCTCCGGCTGGCCCGTCTGCCTGTCCGCCGTGGGCACGGGCAGGTAGGCGAAGCCACCCGGCTCGCCGACGTGCAGCACGGCCGACACGACGCCGATCTCGTCGAGGGCACGGGCGAGCGTTGCCGCCTGCTCGTCGTCAGCCAGGGTCGTCCGGGAGCCGGCCAGCCACCCGCTGATCTGGCTGGTGCGCAGACCGACCGCCAGCTTCCCGTCGGCCAGCGCCAGCCGGACGGGACGACCGGTGTGGCTCACGGCCGTGGCCTGCGTCAGGTCCACGCTCAGGTCATCGCCCTCCCCCACGGTGCGGACCCCGTCCGCCGCCTCCGGCAGGTGGTCCAGCACGTCGTCGGCGAAGCCGCCCACGACCACGGCGTTGAGGTGGAGCGGGTCGGTCAGCTCGACGAAGGAGTCGACGTCCGCCACCGACCAGCCAGCCACCTCGTGGAACTCCGCGACCTGGTGCGGCGTGCCGAGGGCCGACGGGAAGGGCACGAAGATCGGCAACCACGAGCCGTCCTCCTGCGGGGCTCCGGTCAGGGGGCCGATCCAGGCACCCACGGCCGCCGGATCTGCCTCGGTCGGGACCTCGAGCCCGACGAGCTCCGAGGCCGTCGCGAGGTCACCGGTCTGGACGGTGTAGGCCTCCGTCGGTGCGGGAGGCAACTCCGCCAGAGCACCGAGCACGGAGTAGTCGGCACCGACACCGAGTCCCGACGGTGCCGGCTCCTCCGACCCGCCGCGACCCTCGCCAGCGCCATCACCGCCACTGGCCTCGCTGCCCCCGCACGCGGCGAGCAGCAGACCCACCGCCGCGACCATCGTGACCAGCTGGATCCGTGTGCGCATTCTCGTCCCCATGAAGCTCGGCGAGCCGAAGCTCAGCCGGCGTCCGAACAGATCAGTCGTCCTCGCCGGCCTTGACCGCGAGCACGGGGCAGACGGCGTCGAGCAGGATCCGCTGCGCGTTGGAGCCCAGGATCAGCTTGCCGATCGGGGTACGCCGTCGGAGGCCGATGACGATCAGCTCACCGTCGGACTGCTCCGCCACCTCGATGAGGTCCTCCGCCGGCTCGTTGCCACGCACCAGCTGGCGGACCTCGTGGGGCACCCCGGCCTCGTCCAGGTCGCGCTGCACCCGCCGCAGCTCCTCCTCGAAGAGCTGGGCCTGGTGCGCGTCGAAGTCCCGTCCCCCGCGCTGGGAGTTCACCACGACCAGCTTGGTCTTGCGCAGGAGCGCCTCGCTGCGCGCGGCGGTGAGGGCGGCCCGACCTTCGCGGGTCGGGATGTAGCCGACGATGACCGACATGGAGACTGCCTCCTCTAGGGCGTCCGACACTGCTGGCAGCGACCCTACACCGCCGCCCAGCGGCTTCGCGGGCACCTCCCGCGCAGCAGGTCGGCCGGTCAGGCGGCCGTGCCCGGACCTCGTCGTCGCGCGCGGCGCCCCTGACGGTTCGCGGCGGCACGAGGCGGCTTGACGCCGTGCTCCAGGCACTCGCGGAGCAGCACCGCCATCCGGTAGTCGGGGTCCACCTCCAGCGCCAGGTCGCACGCCTCGTTGGCCACCGTGCCCTGGCCGCGGCCCCACGCCAGGAACGCCGCCACGGTCAGCACCGGGGCGCCCAGCTCGAACGGGACCTTGGCCGCGAGCTCGAGCAACCGGTCCAGTGCGGCGTCCGGCGCCTCCCGTGGCCAGGGTGGCACCCGACGGCAGAACAGCGCCGCCTCGCGGGAACCGAGGATGTCCTGCACCTCGAACATCTGCGGCAACCACCTCCCCAGGAGGGCGTCCCGCACCTGCCGGTCGTGCAGCTCGGCGATGATCCAGGCGCGCTCGCGCGCCGTCGGTGACGGGGCGCCGTGCACCACCCAGGCCCCGAGCGCCCTCAGGGCGGCGTCCGGGTCCAGCTTGGCCCGATCCGCCGCCAGCAGGGTGAGCGCCAGGTCGGTCCGGGCGGCGGCCTCCTCGTCACGGCGGCGCACGGCCGCGGCCACCTCCTCGCGAGAGGCGAGCGGCGCCCGGCCCTGCAGCACGAACTCGGCGGCGGCGGGCACGTCAGCTGCGTCCGGCACCGGCTGCCACTGCTCATGTGTCCGGCGGGTCGCGACGAGCAGACGCCGGTGCTGCCGGCCCGCCTCCCGGACGAGGTCGACGTCGTGCAGCTCGGTCCCGGCCCACAGGGCGGTGGTCTCCAGCGCCTGCAGCAGCGCCTGGACATACCCGGCATCCACCTCCCCGTCCGGACCCGTCGGCAGGTCGTAGCCGAAGACGTGCAGCATGAGCTGCCCGCCCTCACCGGCGAGCCGGCGCAGAGGCTCGCCGAGCACCTGGGTCAGCTGCTGCACGTGGGCCGGTGGTGGGAGGTCGACGCGGGCGGCGAAGACCACCCCTCCCCGGTGCACCCCGCTCCGGGTGCTCTCGATCCGGGTCGCCACCACGACCAGGCTGCGCCCGGGCAGATAGCCGATGAGGTGCGGCACCACCGCCAGGAGATGGGTGATGCCACGTACCAGGACGGTCTCGTCGTTCCGGGGTGAGCCCCCCGCCAGCTCAGGTGTCTTCATCACCTCAGCGTGGCGCGGACCGAGCCCTCGGAACCGGTCCGTCCAGGATCTGTGGATAACTCCCGCTCAGCGGGTGTGGCCGTCGGCCTCCAGGACCGCGCCGGTGAGCGCCTCGGTGGTGAACTCCGACCGGGCATGGTCGGCGATGCGCTTCATCAGCAACCCGTCCAGGCCGGCGCCGACGATGCCGCCCGCGACCGGGACGTAGCGGACGAACCGGGTCAGGGCCCGGCCGCCGACCTGGGTCAGCAGCCGGAAGCCGACCGCCTTGTTGATCATCATCGCCGCGGCCCGCGGCATCCGGTTGGAGGCCATCGCGGCCAGCCGCCCGGAGCCGGTCATCCCCGAGACCGTGCCCAGGCCGGCCTTGCGCAGCAGGTCGTCGGCGTCGGCCCCGACCAGCGAGAGCAGGACGGCCGAGCGGGCGCCCTTGGTGGTCACGTCATACCCGCGCAGGGTGGCGATGCTGGCGACCATGCGCGTGGCCAGCACGTAGAACTCCAGCACGTTGGCGGGCAGCGAGACGGGCATGGTGACGACGCCACCGGCGCCGGTCAGGAACCCGCCGACACCGGCCTTCTTGACGTGGTCGGAGACGACCTCCTTGATGGCCGCCTCGACACCCTTGCCGTCCTCGCCGTGCTTGCGGCGCAGCTTGGCCACGACCTCATCGACGGAGTCCACCGGCCCGATCCCGTCGATGCCGAGGTCGAGCAGCTTGCCGACGAAGGCGTTGGCCGCGGCGTCGATCGGACCAGGGTCCTCCTCGACGACGGCGCGACTGTCGTCCCGACGGGCGGGCTTGTTGGATCCGAAGAGACCCACGAGCAACTCCTAGGGTTCGGGCGGCAGGACGGTTCATCCTGGCACGGTGTACGACAGGGTGCGCGGTATGCCGTCGCACCCGGAGAGGGGCGTGCGCCGATCAGGGCCGGGGGTCGCCGTCCTCGGAGCCCTCCGGGCGGTCCGCCCCATCGGCGGCGTCCTCGACACCGTCGGCGGACTCGGGAGGCTCACCCACCTCGCTGCTCGGCGTCGTCGGCGTGGTGTCGTGACCGTCGGCGCCCTCGGCCGGTGCAGGGCTCTCCTCCGCCGGTGCCGAGGACTCGACCGACTCGGGGTCGCGCAGGAAGGCCTCCAGCTGGGCGCCGATCTCGTCGGCGCTGGGCAGGTTGGCGGCCTGGGCCGCGAGCAGGCTCTTGCGCCGCTGGCCCTCGACGAACCGGTCGTAGCTGCGCTCCAGCCCCTCGACGACCTCCTTGGCCTCCCCGTGCTGCGCCAGCTCGGCCTCGATCTGGCCGCGGGTCAGACCGGCCATCGCGATGAGGTCGGCGGTGGGCAGGACCAGGCCGGTGAGCTCCATGACCACGTCGGCCGCGGCGACCACCGCGTCCCCGAACTGGGTGTCGGCGAGATAGTGCGGGACGTGCACGGCGACACCCAGGGTGAGCAGCCCCGCCTCGGCCAGCCGCAGGTGCAGCAAGGTGTCTGCGCTCGAGGGCACCTTGACCTGGCCGAAGATCGGGGTGTAGTCACCCAGCGCGGAGGAGTCGCTGGCGAACCGGGTGGTGCCGACGGGGCGGGTATGAGGGACCGCCATGGGGATGCCCTGGGCGGTGACCATCCGACGCACGCCGAAGGCGAGGCACAGCTGCCGGACGGCCTCGACGAAACCCTCCCAGCGGTAGTCCGGCTCCACCCCGTGCAGCAGCAGGAACGGCTCCCCCGCGGAGTCCACCAACCGGTAGAGGACGAGGGAGGGCTGCTCGTAGGCGGTGTAGTGGTCGGCGTCGAAGGTCATCAGGGGTCGACGCGAGCGGTAGTCCACCAGCTGGTCGGTGTCGAACGTGGCCACCGCCTCGTGCTCGAGGGTGTCCAGCAGGTGCTCGGCCAGGGTGGACCGGACGTGTCCGGCGTCCAGGAATCCCTCCAGGGACACCATCAGCAGCGGGGCCGGCTGGGGCTGGCGGGCAGAGTCCACCTCCAGGCGGAACAGCGGTGAATGCGTGGTCACGCGGGGCTCTCCTCTCGTCTGACGTGGGACAACGCCCTAGCCCTTCTCAGGATTCCGGGGCGACCCGTGTCGGTGCCGGATGATAGGACAGGACCCATGAGCGCACCGGCTTCACCCTTTCACGACCTCGACCACTACGTCGCGCTGCCCCGCGTCGCCGGGCTTGCCCTGAGCCCGGACGGTTCACGGCTGGTCACCACGGTGGCCACCCTCAACCGCAAGGGCACCGGCTACGCCACCGCGCTGTGGGAGCTGGACCCGACCGGTCAGCGTCCCGCGCACCGGATCACCCGCAGCTCCACGGGAGAGGCCGGCGCCGCGTTCGGGATCGACGGCGCGCTCTACTTCACCTCCTCCCGCCCCGACCCCGAGGGCGAGGAGGACGAGCCGGTCACCGCCCTGTGGCACATCCCGGCCCAGGGCGGTGAGGCCAGGGTGGTGCTGAGCCGGGCCGGCGGGATCACCAAGGTGGTGTGCGCCGAGCGCGCCGACCGGGTGGTCGTCACCGGCGGTCTGCTCCCGGGTGCCTCCAGCGAGGAGGAGCACGCGACGCTGCGCACCCGCCGCAAGGACGCCAGCGTGGACGCGATCCTGCACAGCGGCTACCCCATCCGCTACTGGGACCACGACCTGGGCCCCGACGTGCCGCACGTCTTCGCCGTCCAGCGCGGACCCGGCCCCCGCCCCGGCGACGACGACGAGACCGGCGACGAGGGCGAGGTCCGTCCGCCGCTGCCCGGCACCACCGACCGCGCACCCGAGATGCACCTGAAGCTGCTCACCGGCGGCACCTTCCCGGCCACCCAGGACCCGACGCCGGTGCTGGCCCCGGACGGCACCTTCGCCCTCCTGCCCGTGACCATCCCCGAGGCGCGGGCCAGCCGACGCGACGGCATCGCCCGCGTGGACCTCGCGACCGGCGAGCGCCGGACCCTGGTCGACGTGGAGGGTCTGGAGGCCTCCCCCGGTCCGGTCAGCCCGGACGGCACCCGCGCCGTGGTCGTGGCCGGCCGCACGACCTCCCCCACCGAGCCACCGCAGCCCCGTCTGCACCTGATGGACACCGCGACCGGTGAGCTCACCCCGTTGGCCCCGGACTGGGAGCTGTGGGCCAGCCCGGTCGCCTGGCTGCCGGACGCCTCCGCCGTGCTCGTCCTGGCGGACAGCGACGGCCGCCGCCCGGTCTTCCGGGTCGATGTGCCCTCCGGCGAGGTCACCCAGCTGACCCACGACGACGCCGCCTGGAGCGACCTGGTGCTCTCTCCCGACGGCACCACCGCCTACGGCGTCCGCAGCTCCTACCTCTTCCCGCCGGAGGTGGTGCGTCTCGACCTGGCCAGCGGCGACGTCACTCCCCTGCCGGGGCCGGTGGAGCGGCCGACGGTCCCGGGCCGGCTGGAGGAGGTGGAGACCACCACCGCCGACGGCACCCGCGTCCGGGCCTGGCTCGCGCTCCCGCACGACCGGCCGGACAGCCCCGACGGCCACCCGCTGCTGCTCTGGGTGCACGGGGGCCCGCTCAGCTCCTGGAACGCCTGGACCTGGCGGTGGAACCCGTGGCTGATGACCGCCCGCGGGTATGCCGTGCTCCTGCCCGACCCGGCCCTGTCGACCGGCTATGGCCAGGACTTCATCCAGCGGGGCTGGGGCGCCTGGGGCGATGCGCCCTACACCGACCTCATGGCGATCACCGACGCAGTCGAGGCGCGGGACGACATCGACAGCTCCCGCACCGCGGTGATGGGCGGCTCCTTCGGCGGGTACATGGCCAACTGGATCGCCGGGCACACCGACCGGTTCAAGGCCGTGGTCACCCACGCTTCCCTGTGGGGCCTGGACGCCTTCGGCTCCACCACCGACGCCGCCTACTACTGGCAGCGGGAGATGACGCCGGAGATGAGCGGCCAGCACTCACCGCATCTCTACGTCGACCAGATCGTCAGCCCCATGCTGGTCATCCACGGCGACAAGGACTACCGCGTCCCGATCGGTGAGGGCCTGCGGCTGTGGTACGAGCTGCTGTCCCGCTCGGGCCGGCCCGCGGAGGCCGACGGCTCCACGGTCCACCGCTTCCTCTACTTCCCGCACGAGAACCACTGGATCCTCGCACCCCAGCACGCCAAGGTCTGGTATGCCGTGGTGCTCGCCTTCCTGGCCGAGCACGTCCTCGGCGAGGAGCCGGACGCGCTGCCGGAGGTCCTCGGCCTGGTGGCGCCGGAGGAGGCGACCCGGACGACGTAGGACCAGACCGTCGGCCAGGCTCACCTGGCCGCGTACATGGTCGACCCGAACCAGAGGCCGGTGATCCGCGCCGCGGGCTGCGCGTCCGGCGTCCCGCAGCCGCCGTCCGTGGCCGTGACCGGGGCGGGAGCGTCCTCGCCGGCGGCGAAGGATGCGACCCCCGTCGCGGCCAGCACTCCGACGAGCGTCGCCAGGCTGAGCGTGGCGAGCGTCCGGGTGCGAGGTGTCGTGCTCCTGGTGTCCATCGTGGTCTCCTCGTGGAGGGTCCCCCGTCCGGCGCGGAGGTGCCCGGACGCTAGGGGTGACGTGCACCTCCACGGTGGGTCGTGGGAGGCCTCCAAAGGAATACGAGGTTCTGCGTACCTCCCGCCGCACCGGCGGGTTCTGGCACGTCAGCGTGCGCGACATACGCAGATCGTCGTAGGTGCCTCCCGTGCGCGAACAGGTCCACACTGGTGGTGTCGGCCCTCCGGGGCGAGCAGGAGGTGGACACGATGCGCGGGAACCTCTCCAGCGAGTCGACGCTGCGGGTGATCCGTGAGCTCCTGCAGCTCGACGGACCCGGCTACGCCCTGCCCGACGAGTTCTTCCGCCGGCTCTGCGAGCTGGTCGACTGCGAGTGCGTGCGTCTCAACCACCTCGACTCGACGGCCGAGACGCACTACTTCAGCCAGGGGTATGCGGTGGACGAGGGACCGTTCCTGATCCACCCTGTGCCCTGGGCCCCGGAGAACGACGCCTGGTGGGCGGACTACTGGACCAGCATCTGCAGCTTCCCGGAGCGCTCCGGCACCTACCACCACGTCCAGCTGAACACCGACTTCCTGACCGCTCAGCAGCGCCGCGCTCACCCGCACACCGCGCGTGACACCCCGGAGATGATGCTGGTGCTGCCGGACGGCGGTGGCCGGCAGCTGCGCCTGCTGGTGGAGCGCGACGAGGGCCCGGGCTTCACCGAGGACGACCGCTTCCTGCTGCTCCTGCTCATGCCGCACCTCGAGCGGATGTACCGGACCCGCGAACGGCAACGCGCCGGCAGCATCGCCCGGATCACGCCTCGGCAGCGCGAGCTCCTCGAGCAGCTGCGGCTCGGGCTCACCAACGCCCAGATCGCCCGCCGGCTGCACATCTCGGAGGGCACGGTGCGGACCCACCTGCAGCACCTCTACGACCGCCTCGGCGTCACCAACCGGGTGGCGGCCGTGATGCTCATGGACCGGCTGGACGACGACGCGGGTGCCCCGGTGTCCACCACGATGCGGCTGCGCTGATGATGCGCCTGCGCATCGTGAGCGGCTCGGGGCGTGGTCCCCTCAGCCTCAGCTCGGCTGCCACCCCGTGCGACGGGCCCAGGCCTCGGCGCGCTCGGCCGCCTCGGCGAACCACGGCTCCTTGGCCTCGGTGTAGTCGCTGGTGCTCAGCCCGCGTGCCTCCAGGGTGCGCTTGAGGTCGGCGTAGGCGGCCCGCTCGTCGGAGTCGGCGCGCCACCAGTCCCGGAAGAGGAGGGCCAGCCGCCAGGCCGGTGAGTCGAGCGGCCGGACGTGGCAGTGGACCACCCGCCCGGGGTCGCCGGTGGCCAGGATCTTCTTCGGCCGCGACGCCACCGCTGGTCCGGGTCCCTGGTGGTCGTGGTCGTGCCACAGCCGGTCCGGCACCAGGAAGCCGACCTGGGTCAGGGCCGAGCGCACCTCCGGGTCGTCGAGCACAGCCAGGTCCTCGACCACGACCTGCAGGTCGACGACGTCCTTGGCGGGCAGACCGGGGACGCTGGTGCTGCCGATGTGGTCGGCGCGGAGGGCCGTGTCGCCCAGCGCCTTGCGCAGCCTGGCGAGCAGCCGCGCAGCCTGGGCCGGCCAGTCCGGGTCGGGCGCGACGACGGCCAGCTCCTCGGGCCGCCGGACCGGTGTGCCGGAGCGGAGGTTGCGCTCGAAGGGCGCGAGCCGCTCGCGCCACAGCGCCTCGACCCGCTCGTGCACCTTGTCGACCGTGCCCGAGTTGTCGAGCAGCACGTCCGCCGCGGCCCGGCGCTGCGCGTCGTCGGCCTGGGCGGAGATCCGGGCTCGGGCCTGGTCGGACGACATACCCCGGCTCTCCACCAGCCGGCGCAGCCGCTCCTGCTCCGGCACGTCGACGATCACCGTGAGTGCGTAGTCGGCGGCGCGACCCATCTCCACCAGCAGGGGGATGTCGTGGACGACGACGGCGTCCGCGGAGGCGGTGGTGAAGAGCTCGCGCGACCGGGCGAGGATCCGCGGGTGGGTGATCGCCTCCAGGTCGCGGCGGGCCTGCGGGTCGTCGAAGACGATCGCGCCCAGGGCGGCCCGGTCCAGGCTGCCGTCCGCGGTGAGCACGCCGGGGCCGAAGCGCTCGGCGATCTCCGCGAGCGCCGGCGTGCCTGGCTCGACCACCTCCCGCGCCACCCGGTCGGCGTCGACCACGACCGCGCCGAGCTCGGCCAGCCGGGCCGAGACCGTGGACTTGCCGGAGCCGATCCCGCCGGAGAGGCCTACGCGCAGCATGGGCCCAGGCTATGCGCCGGTGGACCTCCCACCGGCGGCCGGTTCCACCCTGCTAGGCGTCGTCGCCCTGGCCCCTGCCCTGCCAGGTGCAGATGCACGCCTCGTTGCCCTCAGCGTCGGCCAGCACCCACCAGGACGGTGCGAACTGGTCGGTGACCAGCCGCCCGCCGGCCGCCAGCGCTGCTGCCAGACGCTCCTCCGCGACGTCGTGCGGCACCGTGATGTCGAGGTGGAAGCGCCCGCGCTCGGTGCGGGGCTCGTCCATCTGCTGGAACCACAGTGCGGCGTGGCGGGCGGCAGGGTCGGCGAGGGAAGCCGCCTCGCCCCCCTCGGAGTCGGGCTCGTACCCGAGCACCGCGCGCCAGAACGGTGCCACCTCCTCGGCGACCATCACGTCCAGGCCGATCTCCAGGGCGCTGAGCTGTTCCGGGGTCGCCCTCAGGCCGAGCTCGGCGGCGATCTGGGAGATCGCGACGGCCAGCCTGCGGTCCCTGCTGGTCAGCCGCCCGACGTCGTGGGAGACCGTGGTCACGGTGACGTGGCCGTAGCGCAGGTCGAGGTCGGGATGGTGGTCCAGCTCGTCCGCCCGGGCCGCGACCCGTGAGGCGAACTCGGCGCCGGCGGCGAACCCGCCTTCCCCGGTGCCGAACCGTGCGTGCAGCCGTCCGAGAAGCACCCTCCAGTCGGTCAGCTCGGGGTCGTGGCTCAGCTCGTGCTCGGTGGTCATGATCGGTTCCCGTCCGTCTCCCGGTCCATGCGGTCACTGTGCCAGAGCGGCGGCCCAGATCGCCGCCGATGACACTGCCAGTCTGGTATACGAGACAGGGCCCACCGCATACCCCCTGGCGCGGTGGCCACGGCTCGCGGTCTGATGAGACCGAAGACCCCTGACCGTCGTCGAAGGAGACACCATGGAAGGCGCCCGCCCCGTCCGCGCGGCCCGCGGCACCACCCTCACCGCCCGCTCGTGGGCCACCGAGGCCCCGCTGCGGATGCTGATGAACAACCTGGACCCCGAGGTCGCCGAGCGGCCGGACGATCTGGTCGTCTACGGCGGCACCGGCCGGGCAGCGCGCGACTGGCCCTCGTTCGAGGCGATGGTGCGCACGCTGACCGACCTGCGCGAGGACGAGACCATGCTGGTCCAGTCCGGCCGCCCGGTGGGCGTCCTGCAGACCCACGAGTGGGCACCGCGGGTGCTCATCGCCAACTCCAACCTGGTGCCCGACTGGGCCAACTGGCCGGAGTTCCGCCGCCTGGAGCACCTGGGGCTGACCATGTACGGCCAGATGACGGCCGGCTCGTGGATCTACATCGGCACCCAGGGGATCCTGCAGGGCACCTACGAGACCTTCGCCGCGGTCGCCGCCAAGACGTTCGGCGGCACGCTGGCCGGAACCCTGACCCTGACCGGCGGCTGCGGCGGCATGGGCGGGGCGCAGCCGCTGGCCGTCACCCTCAACGGCGGGACCTGCCTCATCGTCGACGTCGACGAGGCACGGCTGCGGCGCCGGGTGCGGAGCCGCTACCTGGACGAGGTCGCCGACGGCCTCGACGCCGCGGTCGAGCGGGTCCTGCAGGCCAAGGCCGACCGGGAGGCCGTCTCGGTCGGTGTCGTGGGCAACGCCGCCGAGGTCTTCCCCGAGCTGCTGCGGCGGGGTGTCGACATCGACGTGGTCACCGACCAGACGTCGGCGCACGACCCGCTGTCCTACCTGCCGGTCGGCATCGACCTCGCCGACTGGGCCGAGTATGCCGAGAAGAAGCCTGAGGAGTTCACCGACCGCGCCCAGGAGTCCATGGCGCGGCACGTGCAGGCGATGGTGGAGTTCCAGGACGCGGGCGCGGAGGTCTTCGACTACGGGAACAGCATCCGCGACGAGGCCCGGCAGGGTGGCTACGACCGCGCCTTCGAGTTCCCCGGCTTCGTCCCGGCCTACATCCGTCCGCTCTTCTGCGAGGGCAAGGGCCCGTTCCGCTGGGCCGCGCTCTCCGGGGACGAGAAGGACATCTACGCCACCGACCAGGCGGTGATGGACCTCTTCCCCGACAACGACCACCTGCAGAAGTGGCTGCGCGGAGCGCGCGAGAAGGTCGCCTTCGAGGGCCTGCCCGCCCGCATCTGCTGGCTCGGGTATGGCGAGCGGGACAAGGCGGGCCTGCGCTTCAACGAGATGGTCGCCTCGGGTGAGGTGTCCGCGCCCCTGGTCATCGGCCGCGACCACCTGGACGCCGGGTCGGTCGCCAGCCCGTACAGGGAGACCGAGGGGATGGCCGACGGCTCCGACGCGATCGCCGACTGGCCCCTCCTCAACGCCCTGGTCAACACGGCGTCCGGCGCGTCATGGGTGTCGCTGCACCACGGCGGCGGTGTCGGCATCGGCCGTTCCCTGCACGCCGGGCAGGTCTCGCTCGCCGACGGCACGGACCTGGCGCGGCAGAAGCTGGAGCGGGTGCTCACCAACGACCCTGGCGTGGGCGTGATCCGGCACGTCGACGCCGGCTACCCGGAGGCCGAGCAGGTCGCGCAGGAGCGGGGCGTGCGGGTCCCGATGCGGGAAGGCTCACCGCGATGAGCTCGACCGTGGCGCCGGAGGCTCCCGCGCTGCGGCGGGGTGCGATGTGGAAGTTCTGGGTCCTGTCGGCCATCGGCATCTTCATGTTCTTCGTGCCGGTCACCCTCGGCGAGCGCAGCACCATCCCCCTGGACCACATGGTCAGCTCTCTGCGCGACACCGTCCCGACGGCGCTGCCCTACTACGCGCTCGCCCTCATCGTGGCGGGTGCGGCATACCCCTGGGTCTCGGGCACCTGGCGACGCAACCGCACCACCACGGTGTTCTCGGTCTTCCGGGTGGTCGGCCTGGTCGTCGGGGTCATGCTCGTCCTCGAGGTCGGTCCGGCCTGGCTCTTCGAGCCCGACATGGGGCCCTTCCTGCTCAACTCCCTGGTCATCCCGGTGGGGCTGCTCGTCCCCATCGGTGCCGTCTTCCTGGCTCTGCTGGTCGGCTACGGCCTGATGGAGTGGGTGGGCGTCGTCGTGCGCCCCGTCACGGTGCCGATCTTCCGCACCCCCGGCCGGTCGGCCATCGACGCGGTCGCCAGCTTCGTCGGCTCGTACTCCCTGGCGCTGCTCATCACCAACCGGGTCTACCTGGAGGGCAAGTACAACCGACGGGAGGCGCTGACGATCGCCACCGGATTCTCGACGGTGTCGGCGACGTTCATGATCGTGGTCGCCAACGCCCTGGACCTGATGGGGCACTGGACGCTGTACTTCTGGTCGACCCTGGTCATCACCTTCCTGGTCACCGCGGTGACGGTCCGGATCTGGCCGCTGCGCAGCGAGCCGGACGAGTATGCGCCGGGCGTGACGCCTCAGCCCGAGGAGGAGCCTGAGGGTTCCCGCTTCGCGGCTGCCTGGCGGGCGGCCAAGGGCACCGTGGCAGCCGACCCGGGCGTGGGTCGCACCGTCCTGGCCAACTTCAGGGACGGGCTGCTCATGGCGATGGCCATCCTGCCCTCGATCCTGTCGGTCGGGCTCCTGGGTCTGGTCCTGGCGAAGTACACGCCGGTCTTCGACTGGCTGGGCTACCTCTTCTACCCGATCACGTGGGTGCTGCAGATCCCCGAGCCCCTGCTGGTGGCCAAGGCGGCGGCGCTGGGCATCTCGGAGATGTTCCTGCCGGCGGCACTGGTGACCGACTCGGTGATGTCGGTGAAGTTCGTCGTGGCGGTGGTCTGCGTCTCGCAGGTGATCTTCTTCTCGGCGATGGTGCCGAGCCTGCTCGGGACGCAGATCCCCATCTCCATCCCGAAACTGCTGGCGATCTGGTTCGTCCGGGTGGCGTTGAGCCTGGTCCTGACCATCCCGCTGGCGCTGTGGCTCTTCTAGCGCCTCCGGGCCGCCACCTAGAGTCGAGGCCATGAGCACCTCTTCCTTCGCCTGCATGTGGTCCGACCTGGAGTCCGTGGGTCGGGTCGCCAGCGGCGGCTACCGGCGGTTCGCCTGGACCGCCGAGGACCACACGCTGCGCGAGTGGTTCGCCAGCGAGTGCGCACGGCGCGGGCTCGACGTCACCGTGGACCGGGTCGGCAACCAGTGGGGCTGGTGGTGGGACGGCCCCGGCACCGTCGACGAGGCCGTCGCGGCCGGCCGCAAGGCGGTCGTCACCGGCTCGCACCTGGACTCCGTGCCCGACGGCGGCGCCTTCGACGGGCCGCTGGGCGTCGTCTCCGCACTCGCCGCGGTCGACTCGCTGCGAGCGGCCGGCATCACCCCGACGGTCCCGGTCGCCGTCACCAACTTCGTCGACGAGGAGGGAGCCCGCTTCGGCATCGCCTGCGCCGGCTCCCGCGTCCTCACCGGCCAGCTCGACCCCGCCACCGCGCTGGCCCTGACCGACGCGGACGGCACCACCTACGCCGACGCCCTGCGCGCCGCAGGCCGCGACCCGGAGGCGTTCGGTCCCGACCAGGAGGCCCTGCGCCGGGTCGGCGCCTTCGTCGAGCTGCACGTGGAGCAGGGTCGCGCGCTGGTCGACCTCGACGCGCCGGTCGCGGTCGCCAGCGACATCTGGCCGCACGGGCGGTGGCGCTTCGACTTCCCCGGCGAGGCCAACCACGCCGGCACGACGCGGCTGGAGGACCGGCGCGACGCGATGCTCGGGTATGCCGACCTCGTCCTGGGCGCCCGGCAGGTCGCCACCCAACGGGGCTGCGTGGCCACGGTCGGCAAGGTGCACGTCACCCCCGGCGGCGTGAACGCCATACCCTCCCACGTCACCGGCTGGCTCGACGCCCGCGGCGCCGACGAGGACCAGGTGGTGGACATGGTCGACGACCTCACCGCCCGCGCGCAGGAGACGGGCGCCACGGTGACCCGCGAGAGCTGGACCCCCACCACCCGTTTCGACCAGGGGCTGAGCGACCGGTTGCGGCGGGTGCTCGACCGCGACGCCGGGGTCTCCGCCCCGGTCCTGGGCACCGGCGCCGGCCACGACGCGGGCATCCTCGCCACCGCCGGCGTCCCCAGCGCCATGCTCTTCGTGCGCAACCCCACGGGCGTCTCGCACAGCCCCGCGGAGCACGCGGAACGCGACGACTGCCTCGCCGGAGTGGCCGCCCTGGCCGACTGCCTGGCCGACCTCGCCGCCGGCCCGTCTCGCGGGGAGGAGGCACCGTGACCGCCACCCGCGTCCTGGTGACCGGGATGTCCGGCACCGGCAAGTCGACCGTCCTGGCCGAGCTGGGGCACCGGGGCTGGCACGCCGTCGACGCCGACGCCGACGGGCTCGTCGACGAGCACCCCGACCGGACCGAGCTGCGGCTCCCCGAGCTCGAGGCGATCCTGGCCCAGCCGCTGCCCGACCGGGCGATGGTCGTCGCGGCCACCGGCGGGGGGCAGGAGCGCCTCTACCCGCTCGTCGACCACGTGGTCCTGCTCACCGCGTCGTGGAAGGAGCTGCGGCAGCGCATCGCGACCCGCACGGACAACCGCTTCGGCCAGGACCCCAGCGAGCTGGAGCGGATCCGCGCCGACCGCGAGGCCTACGAGCCGCTGCTCCGGCAGGGCGCCGACCTCGTCATCGACACGTCCGCGGCACCGCTCGAGGATGTCGTCGACCGGATCGACGCACTGGCCACCATCCGCGGAGGCGACCGATGACCACGGCCTTCCACGCCGCATACGCACACCTGCCGGGCGGGCTGGCCCGCGACGTCCGGCTGGCCGTGGACAAGGGCCGGTTCACCAGCGTGCAGACCGGTCAGGAGGCCCGCCCGGGCGACCACCGGCTGCCCGGGGTCGTGCTGCCGGGGCTGGCCAACGCGCACAGCCACGCCTTCCACCGCGCCCTGCGCGGGCGCACCCATCACGGAGGGGGCACCTTCTGGACCTGGCGGGAGGGGATGTATGCCGTGGCGGCGCAGCTGGACCCGCTCAGCTACCTCACCCTGGCCCGCGCGGCCTACGCCGAGATGGCCCTGGCCGGGGTCACCGCGGTCGGCGAGTTCCACTACCTGCACCACGGGCCGGACGGGGCCCGCTACATGGATCCCAACATGATGGGGCAGGCGCTGGTCCAGGCCGCCGCGGACGCCGGCATCCGGCTGACCCTGCTGGACACCTGCTACCTCACCGGCGGTCTCGGGCCGGACGGCTACACCACGCTGGAGGGCACCCAGCTGCGGTTCGGCGACGGCGACGCCGAGACGTGGGCGCTGCGCGTGGACGACCTCCGCGACCACCTCGAGGGCGGCCCGGAGCACCTGCGGGTGGGCGGGGCCATCCACTCGGTGCGCGCCGTCCCCCGCGACCAGCTCGGCATCGTCGCGGACGCGGTCCGGGCCCGTCCCCGACCGCTGACCCGGTTCGGCGCGGGTGACGCCTACACCGGGCCGATCCCGCTGGTCCCGCCGCAGGGCGTCAACCGCTCCGACACACCGCTGCACATCCACCTGTCGGAGCAGCCGGCCGAGAACGAGGCCTGCCTCGCCGCCCACGGCCGCACGCCCGCCGCGCTGCTCGAGGACGAGGGCGTGCTGGGGCCGGACCTGTCGGCCGTCCACGCCACCCACCTCACCGACGACGACATCTCCCTGCTCGGAGGCCACCGGGCGTGGGCCTGCTTCTGCCCGACGACCGAGCGCGACCTGGCCGACGGCATCGGCCCGGCGGTGGCGCTGCGGGACGCCGGGGCACGGCTCTCGCTGGGCTCGGACCAGCACGCCGTGGTGGACCTCATCGAGGAGGCGCGGGCACTGGAGATGCACGAGCGGCTGTCGACGCTGCAGCGTGGGCGGATCGCCCCGGCCGACCTGCTGGCCGCCGCCACCGCGCACGAGAGCATCGGGTGGCCGGACGCGGGACGGCTCGAGGTCGGCGCCCGCGCGGACCTGGTCGCCGTCCGGGACGACACCGTGCGCACGGCCGGGGTCGACCCGGAGCAGATCCTGCTGGCCGCGACCGCGTCCGACGTCGACACCGTCATCGTCGACGGCAAGGTCGTGGTCCTGGACGGGCGGCACCGCCTCGGCGACGTGGGCCGCCTGCTGCACCACGCCATCACCCCGTTGTGGAAGGGAGTCTGACCATGAGCATGCTCATCACCGGCATCAGCGAGCTCGTCACCGGCGACGAAGGGATGGACGGCGCGGTCAGCGCCGTCCAGGACTCGCTGCACGCCGGGCTCGGCGTGGTGCGGGACGCTGCGATCGTCATCGGCGGCGGGGGCGAGGACAGCGCGCCGACGGTGGAGTGGGTCGGCCCGGCGGCTCAGGCCCCCGCTGCGGACTGGGCCATCGACCTCGAGGGGCGCAGCGTCGTCCCGGGCTTCGTCGACAGCCACAGCCACCTGGTCTTCGCCGGGGACCGGTCGGCCGAGTTCGCCTCGCGCATGTCGGGCACGCCCTACGACGGTGGTGGCATCGCCGTGACGGTCGAGGCCACCCGCGCCGCCAGCGACGCAGAGCTGCGCACCCTCCTGCAGCGCCGCGTGCGCGAGATGCGGGCCCAGGGCACCACCACCGTCGAGGTCAAGAGCGGCTACGGCCTCACCGTCGAGGACGAGGTGCGCGCGCTGCGGCTGGCCAGGGAGGTCACCGACGAGGTGACCTACCTCGGTGCCCACGTCGTGCCCCCGGACCGGCGCGACGAGGCCGGGCGGGCGGCATACCTGGACCTGGTGTGCGGGGAGATGCTCCAGGCGTGCGCCCCGCACGCGCGGTGGGTCGACGTCTTCTGCGAGCCGGCAAGCCCGCACGCGTTCGACGGCGAGGAGTCGCGCCGCGTGCTCGAGGCGGGCCGCGACGCCGGCCTGGAGCTGCGGGTGCACGGCAACCAGCTCAGCGAGGGCCCCGGGGTGCAGCTGGCGGTCGAGCTCGGCGCCGCCAGCGTCGACCACTGCACCTTCCTCACCGACGCCGACGTCGACGCGCTGGCCGGCAGCGACACCGTCGCCACTCTGCTGCCCGGCGTGGAGTTCTCCACCCGGCAGCCCTACCCGGACGCCCGGCGCCTGCTCGACGCCGGTGTCCAGGTCGCCATCGCCTCCGACTGCAACCCCGGCACCTGCTACTCGTCCTCGATGCCCCTGATGATCGCCCTGGCGGTGCGGGAGATGGGGATGACGCCCGCCGAGGCCCTGCGCGCCGCCACCGCAGGCGGAGCACAGGCCTTGCGGCGCAACGACATCGGGCGCATCGCGGTCGGCCTCCGCGCGGACTTCGCCGTGGTCGACGCCCCGAGCTGGCTGCACATCCCCTACCGGGTCGGCGTCCCGATCGTGCGGGCGCTGGAGGTCTGAGAGTGGCCGCCGTGCGCGGCGCAGCGGGCCACGGCGTGGCTGTGCGGCACCGAGCTCAGCCGGTCGCGTCCTCGGCCCGGTCCATGGCGGCGTAGATCCGCTTGGCCGAGACGGGACCCGCGGTGCCCAGCCGCTGGGCGAAGAGCGAGACGCGCAGCTCCTGCAGCGACCAGACGATGTCGAGGACGTCGGGGTCCTGGCGGCGGTGCGGGGGCAGCTTGTCGAGGAAGGCGGCCAGCTCCTCCTCGACGACGCGCACCTCCCCCATCCGCTGGCGGTCGCGAGGCAGGTCCTGGACGCCCTTGTCGAGCCGCTCGCTCATCGCCCGCAACCAGACCACCATCCGCGGGAGGCGGGCGTGCCCGACCTCGGCGACGAAACCGGGGCGCACCAGCGTGTCCAGCTGGCGGCGCAGGTCGACGGCCATGTCGGCGGCCGCCGGAGCGTCCAGGCGCTGCAGCCGCAGGGAGACCTCCCGCGCGGTGTCCAGGATCGGCACCAGCGACTCGACGATCTGCAGCACCCTCGGCACGCTCTGCTGCCGCACCCCGACGAGCGCCGCCTCGAACTGGGCCGGGGTCCGCACGGTCCCGTGCGGCTGCTCGGCGACCACCGAGTCGACGGCGGCCGCGAGCGCGTCCTCGAGCAGCGCGGGCACCGAGCCGTGCGGGTTGTGCCCCAGGGAGAGCTTCTGCTGGTTGGTCAGCAGGGCCAGCAGCCGTTTCCAGGGTGGCTGGGTGCCGAGCAGCAGGAGCCGGCGCACACCGCGTCGGGTCTCCCGGTCCGCCTCCGAGCGGGTGGCGAGCACCCGGACGTCCACGGCGTCCCCGGTGTCGACGAGGGCCGGGAAGCCCTGCACCGCACGGGGACCGACCTGACGGCTGAAGGTCTCCGGGAGCGGGTCGAGGTCGGCCGGCCAGGACGTCAGGCCGCTGCGCTCGACACCGCTCGCGGCGGCCGCCATGGTCGTGCGCACCTGTCCGGCCAGCTCCGCCTGCAGCGCGGCCAGGTCCTTGCCCTCCCCCAGCACCTCGACCCGCCCGCGGGCGCGACGGCCACCCGAGCCCGCCGGCCGCACCGCCCGCTCCACCCGGAAGGTCATCTTCAGGTGGTCCGGCACCCGGTCCCAGTCGAAGTCGACAGGATGCACCCGCACCAGGCCCCGCCGGGTCAGCTCCTCCGCCAGCGCCTCCCGGACGGGCAGCGCACCGACCGAGCCGCGTTCCTCCATACCGCTCAAGGCCGCGCGGGCATGGTCGGGAGCCGGGACGAAGTTGCGCCGGATCTCCTTGGGCAGCGACTTGACCAGGGCGGTGACCAGGTCCTCGTGCATCCCGGGGACCAGCCAGTCGAAGCCGTCCTCGCTGACCTGGTTGAGCACCTCCACCGGGAGGTGGACGGTCACGCCGTCGGCATCCGCACCGGGCTCGAACTGGTAGGTGAGCGGGAAGGTGAGCTCCCCCTGCGTCCACTGCGTGGGGAAGGCGTCGGCGCTGACCGCCTCGGCACCCTCCCCGATCAGCAGCTCCTCGGTGAAGGTCAGCAGGTGCGGGTCCTGGCGGCGCGCCTGCTTCCACCAGGTGTCGAAGTGGGTGCCGGAGACCACCTCGGCGGGGATCCGCTCGTCGTAGAAGGCGTAGAGCGTCTCGTCGTCGGCGAGGATGCCCCGCCGGCGCGCCCGTGCCTCCAGCTGCGCCAGCTCCGTGACCAGCTTGCGGTTGGCGTGGAAGAACTCGTGCCGGGTGTCCCAGTCCTCCTCCACCAGGGCGGTGCGGATGAACAGCTCTCGTGCGGTCTCCGGGTCGATCCGCCCCAGCGGGACCGGGCGCCCCGCCACCAGGGGTATGCCGTACAGCGTCACCCGCTCCTCCGCCACCGCCGAGCCGCTGGAGCGCGACCAGCGGGGCTCGCTGTAGGAGCGTTTGACCAGGTGGGCCCCGGCCTCCTCCACCCAGGCGGGGTCGACCACGGCGTTGGTGCGGGCCCACAGCCGGGTCGTCTCGACCAGCTCGGCCGCCATCACCCAGTCGGGGTTGCGCCGGTGCAGCACCGACCCCGGCTGCAGGACGAAGCGGGCGTTGCGGGCGCCGAGGTAGGCGCGGTTCTCGCGCTCCCACATCCCCACGTGCGACAGCAGGCCGGCCAGCAGCGAGCGGTGCACCTGGTCGTCCTTGGCCGGGTGCTCGTTGACCTGCAGCCCCAGTGACCTGGCCGCCTGGCGCAGCTGCGTGTGCAGGTCCTGCCACTCCCGGACCCGCAGGTAGTGCAGGAACTCGGCCTTGCAGAGTCTCCGGAAGGCGCTGCCCGACAGCTCCTTCTGCTGGCGCTGAAGGTAGCGCCAGAGGTTGAGCAGGACCAGGAAGTCGGAGTCCAGCAGGTCGGACGCCGCCTGCTTCGGCCCCTGCCCTCCCGCACCCTGCACGCGGACCGGTTCCTTGCCCGCCCCACGCCGGTCCTGCCCCGCGTCCCTGTCGGCGCCCGGTCGCCCGGCCTCGCCCCGCGGCACGCCGCCCGGGCGGCGGAAGCGGGCGTGGGCCTGGTCGGCCTGCTGCTGCTTGTCCGCAGGGCGTTCGCGCACGTCCTGGATGGACAGCGCCGAGACGATGACCAGCACCTCCTTCAGCGCCCCCTGCCGCTCGGCCTCCACGAGCATGCGGGCCAGGCGGGGGTCGACCGGCAGGCCGACGATCGCCCGGCCGTAGGGCGTGATCCGCTTGCGCGGCAGGTGCGCCGGGGCCGTCGGGTCGATCGCCTGCAGCTCGGTGAGCAGACGGACGCCGTCGGTGATCTGGCGCGCGTCGGGCGGCTCCAGGAAGGGGAACTTCTCGATCTCGCCCAAACCCAGGCTGGTCATCTGCAGGATGACGCTGGCCAGGTTGGTGCGGAGGATCTCCGGGTCGGTGAACTCCGGGCGGCTCTCGAAGTCCTCCTGGCTGTAGAGCCGGATCGCGATGCCGTCGGCCAGGCGGCCGGCGCGGCCGGCGCGCTGGTTGGCCGAGGCCTGGCTGATCGGCTCGATCGGCAGCCGCTGCACCTTGAGGCGCTGGCTGTAGCGGCTGATCCGCGCGGTGCCGGTGTCCACGACATACCTGATCCCGGGGATGGTGAGCGAGGTCTCGGCCACGTTGGTGGACACCACGATCCGCCGGCCGGTGTGCCGGGAGAAGACGCGGTGCTGCTCGGCGGCGGAGAGCCGGCCGTAGAGGGGCAGGATCTCCGTCCGCGGCAGCTGCAGGCCCTCAAGGGCGTCCACGACGTCGCGGATCTCCCGCTCGCCGGAGCAGAAGACCAGGACGTCCTCGCCCTTGCCGTCCCGGCCCGTGTCCTCGGTCCACAGCTCCTCGACGGCTTCGACCACCCCGGTGACCTGGTCGATCTCGACCTGCACCGGCGCCGCGTCCGCACCGCCACGGGTGGGGGCGACCTCGCGCACCAGCGGGCGGTAGCGCACCTCGACCGGGTAGGTCCGGCCGGTCACCTCGATGATCGGGGCGGGGCGGCCCTCGGCGTCGGCGAAGTGCTGGGCGAAGCGCTCGACGTCGATGGTCGCCGAGGTGATGACGACCTTGAGGTCAGGCCGCTGGGGCAGCAGCTGCTTGAGGTAGCCGAGGATGAAGTCCACGTTGAGGCTGCGCTCGTGCGCCTCGTCGATGATCAGGGTGTCGTAGCGGCGCAGCAGGCGATCCCGCTGGAGCTCGGACAGCAGGATGCCGTCGGTCATCACCTTCAGCAGCGTCTCCTGGCGGGACTGGTCGGTGAACCGGACCTGGTACCCGACCGTGGTGCCCAGCTCGACGCCCAGCTCCTCGCTGACCCGCTCCGCGACCGAGCGTGCGGCGATCCGGCGGGGCTGGGTATGGCCGATCATCCCCTCGACCCCGCGGCCCAGCTCCAGGCAGATCTTGGGCAGCTGGGTGGTCTTGCCGGACCCGGTCTCGCCGGCGACGATCACGACCTGGTGGTCGCGGATCGCCCGCTTCAGGTCGTCCTTGCGCTCGCTGACCGGCAGGTCCGGCGGGTAGTGCAGCTGCTCGGGTGCGGGCAGTGCGGCGCGCCGGGCCTCCACCTGTGCCGCCCGTGGTGCGCCCCGGTCCCCCTGTCCACGCTGGCCGCGCCTCTTTCGCGGGTCCCGCTCGTCCTGTCGGCTGTCTCCTCGTCGCTGGTCGCGTGCGTCGCGTCGGCTCGGCCGGTCGTTGCCGCCCTGCTCGATCGGAGGGTCGCCCTGCTGCTCCGGAGGGGTATGCCGCGCGCGTCCGCCTCGTCCTCGCCGGGGCGCACGACGCCGCGACGGGGAGGTGGGTTCGGGCTCGGGCACGCCTTCCAGCCTAAGCGTCCACGCAACCGGGATTCGCGCCTGCAGGCACTCCCCCCTTCCCGTCGTCAGGCAGCGCGGGTCTGTCGGGCCCGGGTGGCAAGGTTCGGACAGGGACGGGCCAGGAGGGGAACGTCATACCGGAGGGGAAGACATGAAAGGGAAACACAGGTGGCCGAAGCAGGACCCGCACGAGTGCGGCCAGCAGGAGGGCCTCGCTCCACGCGCTGCGCGGGAGGCCAGCGACGCACTCGGCCAGCTCGTGCGCGAGACATGGGCGCGCGGCTGGCAGCCGGCCGACCTGCACCGCGCCCTCGGCCGGGACAAGGACCCGGTGGGAAGGCAGGTGTTGGGTGACGTGCTGGCGATGGAGGTGGCGCGGCACGCGCCGTCCACGGTCGACGACAGGTGGCACGCCCAGCTGGCCGAGATGTCGGCCCGGGTCTGGTGGGATCCGAGCAGCGATCCGCTGACTGCCCGTGCCGCGCAGGCCAAGGACGGGTGGCGCGGCGTGCTCCAGGCGGTGCGGTTGCTGGAGCTGAGCCTGCGCCTGCTGCCGCCGCTGGAGCTGCTCGGTCCGCTTCCTGGCGAGGCCACGTCGCGCAGCAAGACGGGCGTCGACCTGGACCAGCGACTGCTGACCAAGGTCCGGATGATGCTGGCCAAGGCGGAGTCGACGCCCTACGAGGAGGAGGCGGAGGCGTTCACCGCAGCGGCTCAGAAGCTCATGGCCAGGCACAGCATCGACCGGGCGATGCTCGACGAGTCCGAGCGGGCGCTTCGGCGGACAGGCGGGCCCTCGGCCGTGCGGCTCGGGATCGACCGGCCCTACGAGAGCGCGAAGTTCGCCCTGCTCGCTGCCGTCGCCCGGGCCAACCGGTGCCGGGCGGTCTGGCACCAGGGGATGGGCTTCGCCACGGTCGTCGGTTTCCCGGTCGACCTGCGCGCCGTCGAGCTGCTCAACACCTCCTTGCTGGTGCAGGCCACTGCCGCCATGCGCGCACAGGGCTCGCGCATCGGCTGGGCCGGCGAGTCCCGGACCCGGTCCTTCCGGCGGTCCTTCCTCACCGGTTTCGCCCATCGGATCGGGGAGCGGCTCACGGCGGCGACCTCTGAGGAGACGGCTGAGGTGGCCGGCGAGCTCGATGCGCAGGTCGAGGCTGGAGCAGGCTGTGCGAACCGACCCCGGACGGGCCGCGACAGGGGCAACGTGCCTGGGACCGAGCTGGCTCGGGTGCTGGCCGTGCGCGAGGAGTCGGTGGAGGACGCCGTGGCCGACCGCTTTCCCCGCCTGCAGTCGCTGCGGTCCCGGGCCGGGATCGACCCCGAGGGCTGGCACTCCGGGCGAGCGGCAGCCGAACGCGCTCAGCTGGGGGTGCAGGACAGGTTGGCCTGACGGGTGACCTGGCGAGCACGACCGGTGTCCGGTCGCGGATCCCCTGGGCGCCGGGTGGCACCAGGGTCAGGGTATGCCGTGCCCGCCTGGACGGCCGGGCGCTCCTCGGTCGGACCGGTCCGTCCTGCATCGCCAAGCACTCAGGAAGACGCGGCGCTCAGCTGGACGCGGCGGTCAACCGGACGCGTCGCCCAGGGGCGAGCCGGCCACCTCGAAACGGTGGCCGCCCATCTGGCCCGTCAGCAACGGCCTGGCTCGCTGGATTGCCTCCTGCACCGCCGGCAAGGCGAGGGACCCGGCGTGCGCGTCGGCGCTCTTCCAGCGCTCGATCACCACGACGGTGTCTGGGTCGTCGGAGCTGATGCCGACGTCGTACTGCAGACAGCCATGCGCACCGAGGTCCGCCGAGGGTTCCGTGAGGATGGCGACAAGGTCCTCGGCACGCCCGGGGTGGGCTTGGAGGGTGCCGACGTTGGCGAAGGTCATAGGCCGCAGTGTGCCAGTCCTTGGTACGCGGCGGGGTGATGCAGAACCACCGCAACACGCCGAAAAACGCTCGAACAAGCATTGCATCCGGGTCGTTCGGCCGTTAGAATGTGTGTACGAGCACCAAGGTAGGTGCTCCGACGGACACCGGGGGGTGTGTGCAGGTGAGAGGGCGACAGCAGGACCAGGCGGGGTCGTGGGTCGAGGAGATCGCGTCGTGGCGGGAGTCGCTGTCTGGTGCCAGCGTGGAGGGGTTGAGCGATGAGGACCGGTTGGCTGTGCTGCGGGAGCTGGAGCTGCTCACCCGGGCTGCGGCCGGGGTCGGTGCTGGTCTGCAGGTCGCGTTCTACACCTCGCAGGTCGCTGCGCAGATCGCTGACGGCGTCGCCCCCTCACGCGCCGGGAAAGCGGTGCCGGATGACCTGGCCCAGGCCCGGCTGACCTCTCCCTACTGGGGGTCACGGGAGCTGACCAGCGCCAAGGCCCTGGTGCAGGAGATGCCGCGCACGCTGGGTGCGTTGCGTACCGGGGTGATCACCGCGCTGCAGGCCCGGGTCATCACCGAGGCCACCACCTGCGTCGACGTGGCCGACCGTGCCGAGATCGATGAGCGGCTGGCGCCCCAGCTGGCCGGGGCGTCCACGCGCGAGATCGGGGCCCTGGCGCGCGCGCTGGTGTATGAGGTGGACCCGGCCGGTTTCGTGGCCCGCGCCCGCAAGGCGGCCGCGGACCGCGGGGTGTCGATCCGTCCCTGCCCGGACGTCATGGCCCTGCTCAGCGCTCGCCTGCCCGCACCGCAGGCCATCGCCTGCTACCAGTCCCTGCGCACCGCGGCCGAGGCCATGAAGGCCTCCGGCGACCCTCGCACCCTGAGCCAGCTGATGGCCGACGTGCTCTTCGAACGCCTCACCGGCCGCACCGTCGTCGACGGCATCGACGTCGAGGTCGGCCTGGTCATCACCGACGAAGCCCTCTTCGCCGGCACCTCCGACACGGCCCTCCTGCTCGGCTACGGACCGATCCCGGCCCAGACCGCCCGAGACCTGCTCAACCCCACCACCGACACCAACGCCAACGACGACCAGGCTGCCCCCACCGACGCCGCCGAGGACGACGAGGCAGCCCCCAGCGGTGCCGCAGAGGACGAGCAAGCTGCCGTCCCTGCCGGCTACTGCCCCGAGGGTCCCCGGTGCACCAGCTTCTCCTGCACGCTGAACCACGGCCACCCCGCAGCCAGCGGACACCCCGCACCCCCAGACCTCGGCTCACTGACCCGCGGGACCCCACCCGCCGAGCCAGGCGACACGACCTCCACCAGCCCGCACGAACCTCGACCTCCCGCCTCAGGGGAGAAGTCTGCCCACCTGCACTCGCCGGCCCAGCTGGCCCAGCCGGCGCCGCCAGCCCAGCTGGCCCAGCCGGCACCGCCCGACTCGCCGACCCCGCCAGCCGGGCTGCCATCGGCGGCCGGACACGCGGCGACCGTGTGGGTACGACGGCTGTACACAGACCCCGTGACCGGTGTCCTCACCGACCGCGACAGCCGCAAGCGACTCTTCACCGGCTCCCTGCGCGCCTTCCTCATCTCCCGCGACCAGACCTGCCGCAACACCTGGTGCGGAGCACCCGTGCGGCACATCGACCACGCCCAGCGCCACGCCGACCACGGCCCCACCGACGCAGACAACGGCCGCGGCCTGTGCGCCCGCTGCAACCTCGCCCGAGAACGCCCCCGACAGCTCGACACCCCACCGGCGACCTACCGCCCGCCGCCCCCGTTGCTCCCCTGCCTACCCCGGCCCAGAGCACAGCAGCGCTCCTGGGACAGCAGCTTGACCGTAGGCGACAAGGAACCGGGACTGTCCAGGAGCCTGGGCTGACTGACGCGGCACTGCGCGATACCCCTGCCTCTGCGTCATGGTGGCAGCGACCGCCAGCCGAGCAGGTCGTGCACCACGACCCCCGCGAAGTCACGTTCGCCCCTCAGCAACTCCCCGATCCCGGCCACGACGAGCTCCATCTCACACCTGGAGTGGCCGGCGAACGAAGTGCCGGGATCACCTGACGGCAAGGTGTCGACCGCGAGCCGGTACCGACGTCCGAGCCGGGTGAGCGAGCGGCGGGCCTGCGTGGAGACGGCGAGAACGTCCTGGACCGTGTCCCGGTAGGACATCAGCGTGACGGCGTCAGCGCTGGCCACGACCTCCGCAAAGCCGGCAGGGTGGGTGTGAGCCAGATGTGGCGCCAGGTCGACGTCGACCGACAGGCCGGTCGTCGCGCTCACCAGCGCTGCAGCCTGGGCGAGGCCAGCCAGGAGAGCTGCCCCTGACGCGGGCCAGTTCGGCAGCGTCCACGGCTCGATGTCGAGATGCATGTCGTCGAAGAGGCCTCCAGCGGTCGCTCGCACGGACCATTCCCGAGCCAGCTGCGGCTGCTTGGCCCACTCGCCGCTGCCGCCCAGGGCACTGACGCGCAGCCCCGCGCGGCGCATGGCGGCGACCGTCTCCACGACCCGCTGGTCAGGGCCGCGCCAGGGGACGCTGACGAAGACCTCACGGGCACCCCTGGCGCCGGCGAACCCGGCCAGCATCTCGGCGTTCCCCGGCTCCCGGTCGTCGAGCCACACCCACGCCGCGTCCATGACCGACCGTATCGCCGCACCGTCCTCGCCGGGCTGATCTCGCCGGGCTGATCTCGCCGAGCCGTTCTCGCCGAACACGACGAACATCGGAACGCCGAGCGCCAGCTCGCCGCGACCGGCACGACTGGCATACGGTCCAAGGGACATGAACGCCGACCCCGCCCGAGCCCGCCACCGAGCCCTGACCGTGCCGGTGTCCCTGCTGGACCGCTCACGCACCCGCGAAGGCGAAGCAGCCGCTACTGGCCTGCGGAACACCGTCGCCCGGGCGCGCCGGGCGGAACGTCTCGGCTTCCACAGGTTCTGGGTGGCGGAGCACCACGCCGTACCGGGTATCGCCAGCGGTAGCCCGCCGGTGCTCATGGCCCAGATCGCCGCCGAGACGTCGCAGATCAGGGTGGGCTCGGGCGGGGTCATGCTGCCCAACCACAGCCCGATGGTGGTGGCCGAGCAGGCTCGGATGCTGCAGGCCCTGCACCCGGGACGGATCGACCTTGGAGTCGGACGTTCCCTGGGGTTCACCGCACCCGTACGGCGCGCCCTGGGGGTCGAACGCTATGGACCCGAGCGCTTCGCGGAGGACCTGACCGCCCTGGTCGACTACCTGCACGACGAGGGTCCCGTCACCGCGATGCCGCGCGGCGTGGCGGCTCCACCGGTCCTGGTGCTGGTCACCCGCTCCGGGCTCGCCGTGGCCGCCAGGCTCGGGCTGCCTGTCGTGGTCGGCGGCCCCGTCCTGCACGGTGATCTCGCGCCGCTGGAGGACTACCGACGGAGCTTCCGACCGCGCCCGGGTCGCTCCGAGCCCGAGATCGTCATCAGCCTCGACGTGATGATCGCCGACACCGCCGACCAGGCACGCGACCTGCTCCTGCCGGAGGCGTGGGCGATGGCCGAGTCCCGCGCGACGGGCGCCTTCCCACCATTGCGGCCCGACCCACCCGAGCGGCTCACTCCCAAGCAGCAGTCGGTCATCGAGCAGCAGCTGCAGATGGCCGTCCACGGGACTCCCGAGCAGGTCCTCGCCGAGCTCAACGCCCTGGTGGAGCGCACCGGCGCGTCGGAGGTGCTGGCCTCCACGTCGACCTACGACCTCGACGCCCTCGCCGCGGCCGATGCTGCTCTGGCTGCACTGGCCCCCGGCCGGTAGGGATGCGAGTGACTGCCTGGGCGGGCTACGTGGGCGCGACTGCCCGGGTGGTCCTGCGTCGTCCTACCAGCAGATCCGGCGGCGTAGCCACGGTCCGACGGGGCTAGCCACGGTCCGACGAGCCGGCGAGGGCATCCTCCTCACGCGTGCTGGACGTCGATCACGATTCGGGCCGGGTTGCTCAACGGGAAGATCCGGTATGGCGTGCGGTCCACGACCGTGACAAAAACCTGCTGCTGCCCCTCGAAAAGGATCCCGAAGACCACCTCGACGACGTTCTTGGTGTTCCCCGGGCCACCGAGGTCGCTGCCGTCGGTGCGGTCAGGGTGTGGGTTGGTCCAGTCGATCCCCTCGACCGGGACCGAGAGCACCGCGTTGCCGGCGAAGTCGATCGGGTGCCCGCTGCCGGCCTCGTAGGGCGCCTCCTGGTACAGACCGAACCAACCGAGCACGACCTCGTCCCCGGTCAGGTCGAGCAGGTCCCGTCGTCGGTCTCGTCGTCCATGTCGTCTGTGCCACCGTCAATACCCGCATCACCGTCGGCATCCGCATCGTCAGCCGGGTCTGCGCCGCCCGCCTCCGGTCCGGCTGATGACGACTCTGGGTCCGAGCCCGGCTCCGCCGAGTCGCGGTCGCACCCCGTCAGCACGAGCGCGGCGACCATGGTTGCTGCGGCTGCGCGTCGCATCTCTCCACGGTAGCGAGGAGGCCTCGCCCTCGCAGGTCCTCAGCCGGGCGTGCAGGCAAGGATCAGGCAGCGGTGTCCGGACCGCCCACGTGCGGCGCCAGCTCCGGGGCGATGGGTAAGGGGCTGACGCCGGTCGAGGTGGCCAGGTAGGTGCCCCAGAGGGTGAGTCCGTGGTCACGGCATACCTCCAGGGCGACCTGGTGCAGTGCCCGGTCCTCATCCGAGAGCCCGCCCCACGGCCGGGCGATGGCGAGCACGAGCCCGTCGATCCCGGGGAGATTGGGGAGCTGGTCCAGCACGAGGTCGAGCAGGTGCACGATGTCCGGGCAGCCCAGGGTGGAGACCAGGACCGGCTGGGCGAGGCGGCCGTCGGCCCGGCAGAGCAGCAGGCCGAGGGCGCCGTCGCGCCGGTCGGTGTCGCCCACCACCAGATCCACCAGGTCGGCGGCCAGGACGGGGTCGGCCACGGAGCGCTGCGGCCAGTCGGCGGGGAGGTCCTCGAAGCTCATCCCCCGACCCTGCCCGGGGCGCCGGCCTGAGCGCAGAAGTTGTCCACAGCCCCGACCAGCCATACCCACCCGGCCTGCCCGCACCTAGAGCAGCAGCTGCGACAACCCGTGGATCAGCAGCCCGACCAGGGCGCCAACGACGGTGCCGTTGATCCGGATGAACTGCAGGTCCCGTCCGACGTGCAGCTCGATCTTCTCCGACGCCTCCCGCGCGTCCCAGCGCTCGATGGTGGAGGAGATGACCGAGGTGATCTCCGGGCCGTAGCGCTCGACGAGCGCCACCACCGTGTCGGCCGTCCACTGGTCCAGCTTGCCCCGCAGGCCCGCGTCGGCAACGACACGGGCGCCCAGGTCGCCCAGCGCCGTCACCATCCGGAGGCGCAGCGGGCTCGCGGGGTCCTCCAGCGCCTCGAGCACCGAGTTGCGCAGCGTCTCCGCCAGCCGGATGCCGGTGGTGGCCACCTGCGGGTGCTCGAGCAGCCGCTCCTTGAGGCTCTCGAAGCGGGCCTGCGTCCGCGGGTCGTGCTGCAGGTCCCGACCCAGCTCGGAGAGGTAGGAGTCGACGGCCTGGCGGACGTTGTGCTGCGGGTCGTCCTTGATGTCGCGGGCCCAGCGCAGCACCTCCTGGTAGACCCGCCGGGTGACCTGGTCGTTCACCCAGGACGGCGCCCACGACGGAGCGCGCGAGCGCACGATCGCCTCGACCTCGTCCTGGTGCAGCGCCAGCCAGGCGTGCAGCTCGCGCGCGGCGAGGTCGACCAGACCGTGGTGGGAACCGTCCTCGATGACCCGCTCCAGCAGGTGCCCGGCGAGCGGCGACAGCGGCTCGCGGCGCACCCGCGGCAGCAGCACGTCCTCGATGAGCGTGCGCAGCTCGCGCTCGTCGACCCGTTCCAGCCCGCGCCGCAGGAAGGGGACCGCCTCGGACACCACCCGCTCTGCGTGCTCAGGCTCGGCCAGCCACTCACCCAGCCGCAGCACCACCTGCGCGTCGGTGAACTTCTCCCGCAGCACCGCGGGCGTCAGGAAGTTCTCCCGCACGAACTGCTCCAGGCTGGCCCCGAGGTCGTTCTTGCGCCTCGGCACCAGCGCGGTGTGCGGGATCGGTATGCCGAGCGGGTGCCGGAACAGCGCCGTCACCGCGAACCAGTCCGCGATCGCGCCGATCATGCCCGCCTCGGCCGCCGCGTTGACGTAGTCCCAGCCCGGTCCGCGGTCGTAGGTCAGCACGTAGATCACGGCCATCAGCACCAGCAGCCCGGTCGCGACGACGCGCATCCGGCGCAGGCCCTGGCGCCGGGTCTCGTCGCCGATCCTGGTGAAGCTGCGCTCCGGGGAGATGGTCATGCTGCTCCTGAGGTATGCCGTGATGGCGGCTCGTGGCCCGCCCGGTGCGGGCGACCCGCCCCACACCGTATGCCGTCGATCTTGGTGTCAGCGAGCAGCGGGCACGCCTGGGGCGCGGTCAGCCGGTCCACTCGCCGGTGCGCCAGGCGCGCTCCAGGACCGAGGTGTAGGGCCCCAGGTCCCACCCCTGGGCGGCCACCCAGCCCGCGTCGCCGTAGGTGTCCGCGTAGCGACCACCTCCGTCGCAGAGCAGGGTGACGATCGAGCCGCTGCGCCCCTGCTGCCGCATCTCGCAGGCCAGGCGCAGCACGGCATACATGGCCGTGCCGGTGGAAGGTCCGCAGGACAACCCGGCCTCCTGCCCCAGGAACAGCATGGCCGCCACCGACGCGGCGTCCGGCACGCCGATCATCCGGTCGACGACCTCGGGGATGAAGCTGGGCTCGACCCGCGGCCGGCCGATGCCCTCGATCCGGGAGCCGACGGGCGGGTCGGTCGCGGCCTGACCACAGTAGGCCGGGAGGAACGCCGAGCCCTCGGGGTCGACCACGCAGAGCCGGGTGGCATGTCCGTGCAGGCGGGCGTAGCGGCCGAGGGTGGCCGAGGTCCCGCCGGTGCCCGCGCCCACCACGACCCACTCCGGCACGGGGTGCCGCTCCAGGGCCATCTGGGAGAAGGTCGACTCGGCGATGTTGTTGTTGCCGCGCCAGTCGGTGGCCCGCTCGGCGTAGGTGAACTGGTCCATGTAGTAGCCGCCGCACTCAGCTGCGAGCTGGCGGGAGACGTCATAGACGGCCGAGGCGTCGTCGACCAGGTGGCAGAGGCCGCCCTCCCGCTCGATGAGGGCGATCTTCTCCGGGCTGGTGTCGCGGTGCATGACGGCGACGAAGGGCAGACCGAGCATGCGCGCGAAGTAGGCCTCGGAGACGGCGGTCGAGCCGGAGCTGGCCTCGATGACCGTCGTCCCTTCGCGCAGGTAGCCGTTGCAGAGGGCGTAGAGGAACAGCGAGCGCGCCAGCCGGTGCTTCAGGCTCCCCGTCGGATGGGTCGACTCGTCCTTGAGGTAGAGGTCCACGTCCCAGCCGGGCGGCAGGCTGACGCTGACCAGGTGGGTGTCGGCGCTGCGGTTGGCGTCGGCCTGCAGGCGGCGGACGGCCTCGTCTACCCACGCCCGGTCGACCGGTCGGGCCGGGCTGCGGTCGACGACCGGGACGACACCGCCCGGTCGTGGGACTCGCTCGTCCGTGCTCGGTCCGGTCCCGTTCACGGGCCGCGCGGTGTGCTCCACGCCGACACCGTAGCCGTCGGGCCGGAGCTAGGGTGCGGGTATGCCCGGGCGGGACCACGACGCCGACCACATCGCCGACCACGACGCCGACCTCAGCTTCTCCGCCGAGGTGGTCGAGTGGCGGGGCCCGGCACCCTTCTACTTCGTCGTCGCGCCGCCGGAGGAGGGCGAGTGGCTGACGGACATCATGCACGAGGTCACCTACGGCTGGGGGATGATCCCGGTCGCTGGACGCGTGGGCCGCACGGACTTCACCACCTCGCTGTGGCCGCGGAAGGGCACCTGGTGGGTGCCGCTGAAGGACGCGGTGCGTCGAGCCGAGGGCATCGAGCTCGGCGACGTCATCGAGGTGGAGCTCTCCCTCCGTCCCGCGTCGCGCCCTCAGCGCTGAGAGCCGAAGAGCTCCAGCAGCGCGCGGAAGCCGTCACCTGCGGTCAGGGGCACCCTGTCGTCGCGCAGCACGTCCACCACTCCTTGCTCACCCAGGCGCCACTGCTTGACGGCCCTGCCTTCGAACAACCCCGTGAGCACTATTGCGTCGACCGAGCCGGGCCGGACTGTCCCGGGCAGGTCGAGGGTCAGGTCGTGACCGGGCCGCACCTGGACCTGCTCGGCCGGGAGCAGCACCGGGCGGGTCAGGACGGTCGGCTCCCCGCGCTTGGCCGCCAGCACCAGCCGGTCGGCCGGCCGCCAGTGCGCGCGCGGCCCGTCCTGGGGTGCCCCTCGCAGGACCACGGCGGCCAGCTGGATCGCGTGCTTCGAGGGGTTGCGCACCGTCAGGCCTGCCCGGTCGGCATCGCCAATGACCGTCCCGGCGCCGGTCCTGGCCCCGGTCCCGGTCTCGGTCCAGCGCACCCCGCGCACGTCTTTCCAGAAGGCGTCCTGGCTCAGGACCTCCCACACGTCACGCCACCTCAGCTCCTTCGTCGACGAACCGCCCGGTGGGCAGGCCCAGCAGTATGCCGTAGCGACTCGCTACCCCGCTCCTGCCGACAGGTCGAGGAGCGTGTCGATGTCGGCGAGGACGACGGTCCGCCCGCCGGGCTGGTCGATCACCCCGGTCTCCGTGAGCCGTCGCAGCTGGCGGCTGAGCGACTCCGGGGTGGTGTCGAGCAGGGAGGCGATGTCCTTCTTGGCCAGCGGCAGCGTGACCTGCAGGCGCCCGTCGACGTGCTCGCCCGGTAGACCGAGCAGGTAGCCGGCGACCCTGGCCGCCACGTCCCCCGACACGGCTGCGGCCAACCGCTGCTCGGTCTCCTCCAGGCGGCGGCTGACGGCCTGGAGCATCCGCATACCCACCCCGGGGTGATCCTCGATCAGCCGCCCCAGGTCCGCGTGCCGGAAGACGCACATGCTGCCGTCCTCGAGGGCCGAGGCGAAGTGGTCCGGGCGCGCACCGGTGACGAAGGCCGACTCCCCCACGAAGTCGCCGGGCCCCAGGACACGCACGATCTGCTCGTGGCCGTCGGCGGAGATCCGCGAGATCTTCACCTGGCCGGTGTGCACGACCATGAGCTGGGCCTCGCGCGACCCGGGGGCGTAGATCTGGTCCCCCTTCGTCACCGTGACCGGGCGGGCCACCGAGGCGACGTCGAGCTGGTCCTCGTGGGACAGCGGCGCGAACAGCGGCACCCGGGCCACGCACAGCTCGTCCGGGCCGACCGAACTCGTCCGCGCCCGTTTTATCTGGGTATGCAGCATGGTCACCTCCTCGGCCCCACTATCGCAGGGGCGGTCAGCGCCCCGCCCACTGCTGCGGGCATGCACGCTCTCGTCGCTCTCGGCGTGCACGGCTGCAGCACTCGGGGCATTGTTCCCACCGAACAGAGGCGGGCAACAGCGCGGCAGGACCGCCGGATCCGCGCAGGGAGGCTGCCCCCCATGTGGGAGGCTGGAACCTGGGTCACAATAGGCCCGTCAGAGACGTCGCGCGGGCTTGCACAGGGGCCCCGGCGCACCCGCGACCCAATGAGGAGACACGATGACCGACCAGCCGCTTGCCGCACCGGAGCCGATGGATGAGGCCGGGCTACTGACCCTCACCGCGCCCGAGCCCGTCAAGCCGGTCGCCGCGACCGCTGCCCCGAAGATGGCGCCGCCGGTGGACCCGGCGGCCCTGCCGGCACTGGACGCCAAGGTCGAGACCTTCCTCCAGGGGCTCACCGAGACCGAGACGCGCTCCCCCGAGTTCGCCAAGCGTGCGGCCGACGTGCGCACCATGGGTGACCAGGACATCCGCGCGGCTGCCGAGACCTCCAACCGGCTGCTGAAGTCGCCGGTCCGGGCGCTGCAGGAGGGCGGGGTCTCCAAGGAGTCCAAGGTCGGCCAGACCCTCACCGAGCTGCGCCGCACCATCGAGGACCTCGACCCCAAGCAGGCGACCGGCCCGAAGAAGTGGCTGGAGCGGCTGCCCTTCGCCGACCGCGTCACCTCCTACTTCAAGAAGTACGAGTCGGCCGAGAAGCACCTCGACGCGATCCTGCACTCCTTGCGCAACGGTCAGGACGAGCTGGCCAAGGACAATGCCGCCCTGAACATGGAGAAGCAGCAGCTCTGGGACGCCATGGGCCGGCTCAACCAGTACGTCTACATCGCCGAGCAGCTGGACGCCAAGGTGTCGGCCAAGATCGCGATGATGGACGAGACCGACCCCGACCGGGCCAAGGCGATGCGCGAGGACGTGCTGTTCTACGTCCGCCAGAAGCACCAGGACCTGCTCACCCAGCTCGCGGTGTCGATCCAGAACTACCTGGCCATCGACATCATCATGAAGAACAACATCGAGCTCATCAAGGGTGTTGACCGAGCCTCGACCACCACGGTGTCCGCGCTGCGCACCGCCGTACTCGTCGCCCAGGCGCTGAACAACCAGCGCCTCGTCCTGGACCAGATCACCGCGCTGAACCAGACGACCTCGACGATGATCCAGCGCACCTCGGAGATGCTGCGGGACAACTCGGTGGCCATCCAGGAGCAGGCGGCGTCCTCGACCATCGGCCTGGAGCAGCTGCAGGCGGCCTTCGCCAACATCTACGAGACGATGGACGCCATCGACACCTTCCGCGTCAAGGCGCTGGACGGGATGGCCCAGACCATCGGCGTGCTCGAGGGCGAGGTCGAGAAGTCCCGCACCTACCTGGACCGCGCGCAGCGCACCGACGCCCGCCTGGTCGGCGGCGAGCTCGACCTGGGGGACGTGCCCCCCACGAGGCGCTGAGGTATGGCGTTCTCCGCCCTGCTGGACCGGATGCTGGGGCGTACGCCCGACGCCCCCGAGGACCGGCTGGCGCTGCCCGCACCGCCGACCGCCGAGGACGTGTATGCCGCGCTCGACGAGACCGAGCAGCTGCTCACCTCCGCCGCGCTGCCCTCGGTGGTGACCGCTCGCGGCCAGCGCGTGGTCGACACGGTCCGGGACACCGTGCCCCGGCTGGAGAAGCTCACCGGTAGCGACCTGGGCTACACGATCATCGCCACCGCCACCGACTACCTGCCCGAGGCGATCGGCGGATACCAGCGCCTGCCCCGCCGGTACGCCGACACCCGGCCCGTCGACGGCGCCAAGACCTCGCTCCTGGTGCTCGTGGACCAACTGGACCTGCTCGGGCTGACGATGGACCGGGTCTTCGACGCGGTCTTCCGCGACGACGCCCGCGAGCTCGTCGCGCAGGGCCGGTTCATCGCCGAGAAGTTCGGCTCGGCCGGCGCCGGCGGACAGCTGGCGATCGGGCAGGACGAGGCACCGCTCGCGCCGTTGCCCGAGGAGCCCGAGCAGCCCGAGCAGCCCCAGGAGCCCGGTGACCCGGCTGGCGCGATCAACCCGCTGACCCCGCCCAGCCCCCTAGGAGACGACCGATGAGCGCCACCGACCTGCGAGCCGCCGTCGACATGCTCGTCCGGGTCGGCCGCGAGGCCGGGCTGGACGAGGGTATGGCGCGCTCCGAGGGCGAGAAGGTGGCCGCCGCGGTGCTCGAGCAGCCCGGCCCCAACGGTGCCCACCGGCTCTGGGGCGAGGCCGTGGGCCGCCCCGCCCAGGACTTCTTCACCGCCGTGCCCCGCGGCCGGCGCTACGCCTCGATCCCGACCACGCTCCTGTCGACCCTCGTCGCCGAGGGCAGCCCTCGTGCGGCCGGCTACGCCCAGGCCCTGGCCGACGTGGCCACCGCGGCCGCCACGGTCTCCGGGGCGGGAGCGGTCGCGGTCGGGAAGGCCACCTCGGTGGCCCGTGCCCAGCTTGCCGCGGCCGGGGTCGCCCCCGCCCACGGGCCCGGGACGCCGACCGAGGGGCTGACCCCACCGTCCGCGAACCCTCCCGGCGCGGGGGGCAGTGCCGGAGCCGGGGCCGACCAGGGTGACCTGCAGGCCTGGTCGAACGACCTGCTGCGCCGCGCCATGGACCAGGGTGACCGCATCCGCGAGATGCTCGGGCACCTGCCCGGGACCCCGGGCGGCGGCCAGCCCGGCGGCGGCGAGCCCGGCAGCAACGCGCCCGGCGCGGACACCAGCGAGGTGCCGGGCCAGTACGGCATACCCCACGATCCCCTCACCGGCAGCGGGTCCGCCGGGGAGGGCGCCACCTGGCAGGCCCAGGACGGCCCGGCCGCCGCCCCTCCCGCCGAGGAGGAGCCGGAGGACGAGCGCACCGTCGAGGAGCTGCTGGCCGAGCTGGACGCCCTCGTCGGGCTGGAGGCGGTCAAGGACGAGATCCACCGGCAGGTCGCGGTGCTGAAGATGGACGCCCGGCGCCAGGAGGCCGGCCTCAAGGTCGTCACGCTCACCCGGCACCTCGTCTTCGTCGGCAACCCGGGGACCGGCAAGACCACGGTGGCGCGGCTGGTCGGGGGCATCTACCGGGCGCTGGGCCTGCTGTCCAAGGGGCAGCTCGTCGAGGTGGACCGCAGCGAGCTGGTCGCCGGCTACCTGGGTCAGACCGCGGCCAAGACCTCGGAGGTCGTCGCCTCCGCCCTGGGCGGCGTGCTCTTCATCGACGAGGCGTACAGCCTCAACGGCGACCAGTACGGCAAGGAGTCGATCGACACCCTGGTCAAGGAGATGGAGGACCACCGCGACGACCTCGTGGTGATCGTCGCCGGCTACCCCGAGCCGATGGCCGAGTTCGTCGCCTCCAACCCCGGGCTGGAGAGCCGCTTCCGCACGATCATCGAGTTCGACGACTACTCCGACGACGAGCTCGTCGCCATCCAGGCCCTGCTCGCCCAGAACATGGACTACGACATCGCCCCCGAGGCCGGCGAGCGCTTCCGCGAGATCCTCGCCGCGACGCCGCGGGGCCCGAGCTTTGGCAACGGCCGGTTCGCGCGCAACATGCTCGAGGCCGCGATCGGGCGGCACGCCTGGCGGCTGCGGGACATCGAGGACGTGGACATCGAGGAGCTGCGGACGCTGCAGCGTCAGGACTTCGAGGACCGCGACGCCGTCGACCTGTCGGTGGAGGACGCGGGTATGCCGTCCGAGGCCGAGGACGACGGGCCTGACCCCGCCCCCGATGACGAGGCCCGATGAGCACGCCGAACTCACCCGCCGGGCAGGGACCACCCGCCCAGCAGTCCGGAGCAGCCCCGCAACCCGCCCAGCAGGGGGCAGCGGCCGGTCGGCCGGTGCAGCAGGGTCAGCAGAACACGCAGCCGGCCGCGCAGAGCAAGGGCAAGGGAGTCGGACAGGGCCCCACCGCGGCACGGTCGTCCTGGAACACCCCCAGGCTCCTGCGCCTGGCCCGGGCCGGGGCCGCGACGGCGGTGCTGCTGACCGGCGTCGCCGCGACCGGGACCTTCTCCACCGACGGGCTGAACGCCACCCCGGACGTCATCGCCCAGCAGTGGGTGGCGGCCGAGCGCGCGGGCGTGGAGATCGCGCAGGCCGACCTGCGGACGGCCGAACGGATCGCCGGCGGCGACCAGCAGGGCGCGCGAGACTCGTTCGACGACGCCGTGACCCAGGTGGGCACGGACCTCACCTCCCTCGGCACCGACCGGTTCGAGTCGGGCGAGATCGCCCGGGAGTGGTCCACCTTCGTGCTGGGCGCCGAGCGCGCCGTCGCCGCCGCGCAGAACGCTGCGTCCCCAGGCTCGGAGAGCGTCACCGCGGTGTACGGCACGGCCTCCCAGGTCTCGGGGTCCGCGGTCGAACGCACGGACCAGGTCGCCGAGCGCCACGCGCAGGACCTGCGGACGGGGTCCCGGTCGATGCTCACCGGCACCGTGGGCACCGTGGCCACCCTCGGGCTGGTCGGGCTCATGGTCTGGCTGGCGCTGCGGACCCGCCGCATCGTCAACGTGCCCCTGCTCCTCGCCACGGCCATCACCGCGGGACTGACCTACCTGTCGTTCAACCCCTCCGCGCTGCCCCTCACCTACGACCAGCGGCTCGCGGACACGACGGCGGCCGCCACCGCCCTGCAGGAGGTGTACCAGGCCCGGACCACCCAGCATGCCCTCACCCCGGGGCAGGGTGACCGGTGGCCCGACGAGGCGGCCGAGGCCGGACGGGCCGTCGGTGCCGGGGACGCCCGCACCCTGTGGGAGGAGATCGTCGAGGCGACCCCGGAGCCCGGCGGGGAGGCGGTCAGCGCCACCCAAGCGACGTTCACCCAGCTGGAGACCGTCCTGCGGGACCGGCTGGACGACCAGCTCGACACCGCGGTCGCGGCCGTCGGCCGGCCGGCCGGCATCACCTCCGGCGTCGCGCTCCTGCTCGGGCTGGTCGGTGCCGGGCTCGCCTGGACGGGCCTGACGCGCCGGCTGCGGGACTACCGCTGAGCGTGGACCAGGTGGGCGTGGACACGGGGCTGAGCGTGGGGAACGGACCGATCGATGAAGGGTGGATGCAGTGAGTGACCAGGACCGGCGGGGGGACGGGGCGCACGAGGACGGCGACGCGCCACCCATGCTCGTCATCGGCGAGCGCGGCCCCGAGGTGGAGGACACCACGCTCGAGGAGCTGCGCCGCCAGCGCGAGGAGCTGCTCCGTGAGCGCGCCGAGGCCGAGGAGCGGATCCGGGCCGAGCGGGAGCGCGCGGAGGCCCAGCTCGAGGAGGAGCGGCGGCGCACCGAGCAGGAGCTGATCGAGCGTCAGCGCCGCATCGACGACGCCGAGCGAGACCTGATGGCGGCCGAGCGCCGCGTGCGCCGGCAGGCCGAGCGCAGCGGCACGGCGCACACCGTGCCGCGGGTCGCCCGCACCCTGCCGCCCAGGGGCAGGCTGCGGGCCAAGGGACGGCCGGCCTGCTCGCGGGCGTCGTCGCCGTCTCGGCGGTGGTCGCGCTCGTCTCGGCCGGGACGCCGCCCTCGGAGGGCGAGATCGGCGAGTACGCCACCCTGGCCGACGGCCAGGTGGCGTGGGACGAGGCGACCCGGGCCTACGACGAGCTCATCGCCCTGCGCATGCAGGAGGTCGGCAGTGCGCCGTCGGACGAGGCGCTGGCCGCGGTCGAGGAGCAGTCCGAGCAGGTGCTCACTCTCGTCGAGCAGGCGCAGGACGTCGTGCCGCTGCCCTACAGCACCGGCACCGACCGCCTGGGCGAAGCCATCGAGATCATCGCCACCGACCAGTCACCCGGAGCCATCCGGCCGGTCAACCAGTGGGAGGACCAGCGCTACCTGATCAGCGACGCGGCTGTCGGCCGCAGCGACGTCGAGCGGGTCACCGAGGCGATGCTCCCCGGCTCGGCCCTGTCCTGGTGGGCGATGGGCGCCATGCTCCTGGCGCTGGCCGGGCTCATCCGGCTGGCGGTCAAGGACCGCGCCTACGTCGGGCTGGCCCTGCTCGGGGTCGGGGCGATCACCGGTGTGGCGAGCACGGTCTACCTGAACACCTACCAGCAGGTCGGGTCGCTGTCCGAGGCCGCGACCGCCAGGGACGAGGTGGGCCGGGAGTACCGTGCCACCGTCAGCGCCCAGGGACGTGACCTCGCGGCGGCCTTCGGCGTGGACCGGGGCGTCTCGGGCGACGAGGACTACTGGACCCGCGACTACTACCTGGACCTGGAGGACGTCCCGGAGGACGTGGTGCAGGACTACTACGACGTGCGGGCGGAGTTCGCTGACCTCACCCCGGAGGAGCAGCTGGCACAGGCACCTGTCCTCATCGATGCGCTGGCTCCGATCTGGGACCAGCGCCGCGACCAGCTCAGCGCGGCGGACTCCGCGGTGCTGGCGGCCGCCGATGACCCGCCCGGTGTCGCGGGACTGCTCCTCACCTCCCTGGCCACGGTCGGGCTGGCGGTCGCGGCGGTCCTGGCGCCCTCGGGCCGGCCGGAGCAGCTGCGCACATCCTCCGGCGCGGGCAGCTCGAGCCCCGCAGGAGCCAAGCGTCCGGCCGACCGCAAGGCCAAGGGGCAGGACCGTCGGGACAGTCGAGACAGTCGCACCGCCCGCGGCAGCCAGAACGCCCGGGTGCGCAACACCCACCGCAACGCTCCTGCTCGGGGACGCGCGGGACGCGCGGGACGTCGGGGAGGCCGCGGATGAGCACGCCCTACGCCGTCACCCCGACGGCCCCCGGGTCGCTCGGGGCCGACGTCCCCGCGCCCGAGCTGCTGCGCTACCTGGACGCGATGATGCGCTGGAAGGATCAGCGCCGCACCGAGCTGGACGCCCTGGACCGCGCCGCGCTGGAGCTGTCCGACCCCGCGGACCGGGCCGCCGTCACCCCCGACGTCACCCTCTCCATGACCCTGTGGCAGGCGGTCGCCGACCGCCTGGACCTCATCCTGGCCACCTGGGACAACGGCCGGGTCGGTGAGCAGGAGCGGCGCCGCATCACCACCCTCGTCTGGGGCACGCTGGAGCAGGCGGGGTCGCGCGGCCAGCAGGCGCTGGCCGTCTCGCTGCCCGAGGCGTGCCGGCTCTCGGACTCCCTGGCCTCCTCGCTACGCTCCCGGCTGCGTCTCGACGGCGCCGACCCGGACCTCTCCGGCCGCCTGCGCGCGCTGCGCCAGCAGGTCGAGCGGATCGCCGACCAGGTCGCGCTCGTGCCCTCGCGCCGACGGGGGTCCGCCGCCGACGTGCACGCGCAGCTGGACCAACGGCTGACCGACATCACCGAACGGGCCCGCCGCGGCGCCGACGTCGGTGGGCTGCTCGGGCCGCTGGAGTCGCAGGCCGCGACGGTCGAGCGCGACCTCATCGTCGCGGCCTCCGCGCGGGCCCACGCCAAGGCCGACCACCAGCAGGCCACCCGCGAGGTGGCCGAGCTCAGCGCGCGCGGCGAGGCCCTGCGCCAGCTGGCCGCCCGGGCCCGGGCGGAGGTCACCCCCGCCCCCACCCTGGGGATCCCCGACGTGAACGCCCTCGGGCCGGTGCCGACGGACCCGGAGGAGCTCACCGCATACCTGTCCCGGCTGGAGCGGGTGGAGCGCGCGCTCGCGCACGCCCACGCCGAGTATGCCGCCGCCCTGGCGCGGCGGCAGGACCTCGCCGAGCAGGTCGCCCGGTTGCGGACGGCGCTGGAGGCCCTGCCCGACGCCGGCGCGATGCGGGCCCTGATGGCCGAGGCCGACGCGCTGCTGGCCACCGAGCCGACCGACCTGACCCGCCTGGAGGCGCTGGTGCGCGCCCAGGAGGGCTTCGCCCGCGCGATGGGAGTGAGCCTGTGAACCCTTGTCTCGAGCCGGGCTGCCCCGGCTCCTACGAGGACGGCTGGTGCAACGTCTGCGGCTCCCCCGAGCCGCGACAGGCCCCGGTCGCCGCCACCCCGCTCCGCCCCGCCACCGGGGCCGCGGCGGCCCCCCGCGCCGCGGGACCTTCGGGAGCAGCTGGTCCCACGCCCGATGCCGGCGTCCCCAGCGGGGCGGACCCGGGCGACCCCGACAGCGCTGCCGGGACGGGCGGCACTGCCGGCGACCCGGCCGCGGGCTCCTCCCAGGTCGTCGCCACCCCCGCGCCCGGCCAGTCGCACCAGGCCGTCCGCGCGGCCACCGTCCGCCGCCAGCGCGCGCACGCGGCGGTGCGCCGCTCCCGGCTGGGCATGGGCCTGACCCAGGTGCCCGACGTCGTCCCGACCGACCCGGCCTCCAAGGTCCTCACCGACCCCCAGGTCCCGGAGGACCGGCGGGTCTGCCCCAACTGCGGCGCCAAGGTCGGGCGCGCCGCGGGCGAGGGCGCAGGACGACAGCAGGGCTTCTGCCCGCAGTGCCGCGCGCCCTACTCCTTCACCCCCAAGCTGGTCGAGGGCGACCTGGTCGCCGGCCAGTACGAGATCGTCGGGGCGCTGGCCCACGGCGGCATGGGCTGGATCTACCTCGGCCGGGACAAGAACGTCTCCGACCGCTGGGTGGTGCTCAAGGGCCTGCTCAACACCGGCGACCCGGACGCGCTGGACGCGGCCGTCGCCGAGCAGCAGTTCCTGGCGCAGGTCAAGCACCCGCTGATCGTGGAGATCTACAACGTCGTCCAGCACGAGGGCGACGCCTACACGGTGATGGAGTACGTCGGCGGGAAGTCGCTCAAGCAGCTGCTGCAGCAGCGGCTGCGCGACGCCGGCCGCTACCACCCGTTCCCGGTGGACCAGGCGCTGGCCTACGTCATCGAGGTGCTCCCGGCGTTCGCGCACCTGCACGACCTCGGGCTGCTCTACTGCGACTTCAAGCCGGACAACCTCATCCACGAGGGCGAGGGCATCAAGCTCATCGACCTCGGCGGTATGCGCCGCGCCGACGACCTGGACTCCCCCATCTACGGCACGGTCGGCTACCAGGCGCCGGAGGTCGCCGACCTCGGCCCCTCGGTCGCCTCGGACATCTACACGATCGGCCGCACCCTGTGCGTGCTGACCTTCGAGTTCCGCGGCTACCAGAGCGAGTACGTCGACTCCCTGCCGCCGATGTCGCAGGTGCCGGCCTTCACCGAGCACGACGCCTTCTACCGGCTGGTCGCCCGCTGCTGCGCGCCCGACCCCAACGACCGCTTCCTCACCATCGACGAGCTGCGCACGCAGATGATCGGGGTGCTGCGCCAGGTCGTGGCCTCCTCCCAGGGCGAGGACCACGCGGCGACCCTGTCCGCGCACAGCCCGGTCTTCGAGGCACCGGTCTCCACCGGGGAGACGCTGTCCTGGTGGGAGCTGCCCGAGCTCAAGCGGGACGACACCGACCCGATGCTGGACTGGCTCTCCTCGCTGCCGACCGGTGACCCGACCGAGCTGCACAAGGCCCTGGCCGGGGCGCCCGACCAGACGCCCGAGGTGCTGCTGGCGCGCGCCCGCGTCGGGATCCAGATGGGCCAGCAGACCTGGCTGGACGAGGCGGTGCGCGGGCTGCTCGGCGAGGACCCCTGGGACTGGCGTGCCTCCTGGGTGCGCGGGCTGTGGGCGCTCGCCCGGGCCGAGCTGGAGTCCTCCCGGTCCGGTGCCGACGGGCAGTCGGCCGGGTCGGGGAGCATCGCAGCCGGGCAGACGGCGGCCGGGCACTTCGCCGCGGTCCGCGACGCCCTGCCCGGCGAGATCGCGCCCCGGCTGGCGCTCGCGCTCGCCAGCGAGATCGCGGGCTACGCCAAGGCGGCCGAGCTGGACTACCAGCGCGCCTGGCGCACGGACGCGGGGTATGTGGCGCCCGCCGCCTTCGGGCTCTACCGGGTGCGGCTCGGCCGCGACGACGTCAGCGGCGCCCTCGCGGCGCTCGACTCCGTGCCGGCCAGCAGCCGCGCCCACCCCCGCGCCCGGTGGCTACGGGCTGAGCTGCTGCGCCGACGCGGGACGCTGACCGACCTGCGCGAGTCCATGTACTCGGTACGCCGCCTCACCCTCGACCCGCGGCAGCGGGCGCAGTTCTCCGCCACAATTTTGGAGCAGGCGTTGCAGCAGGTGGCCCAGCACGGCGAGCAGCCCAGCTGGCGCCTGGGCGACACCCCGGTCACGCGCGACGCGCTGAGCCGGCAGCTGGAGCGGGAGTACCGCGTCCTGGCCGACTACACCCCCGACCCGCAGGAGCGGGCGGTCCTCATCGACCGTGCCAACGCGGTCCGACCCTGGAGCTGGACATGACCGATCAGACCCCGGAGCCGACCGCGACCGAGCAGACGCCCGAGCCTCCCCTCTCCGCGACAGAACACGCGGAAAGGCCCGACAGGACACGCGGGAGGGCCCCAGAGAACACGCACGAGGGTCCTGGAGGGCCGGTGCCGACGGCGCAACCGGCCGAGCCGTCGCAACCCACTCCCGACGGCGCTCCTGCAGAGCCGACTGTCGAGCCCGCTACCGAGCCGACTTCCGAGCCCACTGCCGGAGCCGAGGAAGAGATCATCCCGCTCACGCCGCCGGACCCGCCGGAGGCCCACCCGGACCCCGACCCGTTCTCCGGCGGACCGCCGCCGCTGCCCGAGCCGATGCTGGTGCTCGACGGCACCCTGCCCGAGCAGCCCGAGCAGTCGGAGGAGCCCGAGCCGGTCGACCACGGCACCTGCGCCTCGTGCGGCGGCGCCTATGACGAGGACGGCTGGTGCACCCAGTGCGGCGAGCGCCGGCCGGACCCGCGCGACCACTTCAGCGACCGGCCCGCCCCGCACGTGGCGGCGGTCTGCGACCGGGGCCGACGGCACACCCAGAACCAGGACGCGATGGCGGTCCGGGCGGCCGAGGACGAGCCGGGACGCGCGGTCCTGGTGGTCTGCGACGGCGTGAGCAGCGCGGAGCGCTCCGCGGAGGCGAGCCTGGCCGCTGCCGAGGCCGCTGTCGAGGTGCTCTCCCGCACCGGAGCACCGCCCACGACGCGCCTGGTGCAGGCCGCCGACGCCGCGGTGGACGCGATCGAGGAGGTGGCCCGTGAGTTCCCGGGCACCGCGCCGTCGTGCACCTTCGTCGCCGGGATCGTCGACGGCGGCACGCTCACGGTGGGGTCCGTGGGCGACAGCCGGGCCTACTGGTTCCCGGACGAGGGGGAGCCGGTGCGGCTGACCAGCGACGACTCGATGGCCGAGGAGCAGGTCCGAGCCGGGATGGGCCGCGCCGAGGCCGAGGCGAGCGCGATGGCGCACACCATCACCCGCTGGCTGGGACCGGACGCCCCCGACCACACGCCCCAGGTGCGCACGCAGGATGTCTCGGCCCCCGGCTGGGCGCTGCTGTGCAGCGACGGCCTGTGGAACTACGCCTCCGAACCGCACGACCTCGCCGCGGTCCTGCGGCAGGGTATGCAGCGCGCCGGGTCCGACCCGCTCGAGCTGGCGCGGGCACTGGTCGACTGGGCCAACGAGCAGGGCGGCGCGGACAACATCACGGTCGCCCTCGCCCGCACCGGGAGCACGGGGCAGGATGGGTCCCATGGCTGAGTTCACCTCGACCGTCCACCAGAACGAGTTCCTGCCCGACGGCGGCACCGACGTCCACGCGATCGTCTCGATCACCTGCACCGGTGCCGGCTCGGTCGCGCCGATGAGCTCGGCCTCCGGCGAGGCCGGGGAGATCATCATCGTCGACGTCTCGGGCTCGATGGACGTGCAGGGCGTGCAGGCGGCCGCCTATGCCGCCTCCGCCGCGCTGGACCAGATCGTCGACGGCGTGTGGTTCGCGATCATCGCGGGCAACCACGAGGCGGCGCTGTGCTACCCGACCGGCACCTCGGCCGCGATGTCCCGGATGTCGCCACAGACCCGCCTGGAGGCCAAGCGCTCGCTGCAGCGGCTGGCGCCCGGCGGCGGCACCGCGATGGGTCGCTGGCTGCTGGCCGCGGCGCAGCTGTTCGCCACCGTGCCGTCGCTGGCCAAGCGGCACGCGATCCTGCTGACCGACGGCGCCAACCAGCACGAGACGCCGCAGGAGCTGTCCTGGGCCATCGAGCAGGTCCGGGGCCGCTTCCAGGCCGACTGCCGCGGCCTCGGCGCCGCGTGGCAGGTGGCCGAGGTGCGCCGCATCGCGGAGGCGCTGATGGGCACCGTGGAGCTGATCCGCACCTGGGACGGGCTCTCCGACGACTTCGCCCGGCTGATGCAGCAGTCGATGGGCCGGGGGGTGGCCGACGCGGAGCTGCGCGTCTGGGCCCCGCAGGGCGCCGAGGTGCTCTTCGTCAAGCAGGTCAGCCCCACCCTGGAGGACCTGACCGGCCGGCGCACGGCCGTGAACCCGCTGACCGGTGCCTACGACACCGGCGCCTGGGGCGACGAGACGCGCGACTACCACGTCGCCGTCCGACTGGCCCCGCGGGCGCTGGGCCAGGAGCAGCTCGCCGCGCGGGTGCAGCTGTCGGTCGGTGGCGAGGTGAAGACCCAGGGTCTGGTGAAGGCGTCGTGGTCCGCGGACAGCGGTCTGACCGCCCAGATCAGCCCCGAGGTCGCGCACTACACCGGCCAGACGGAGCTGGCCTCGGCGATCCAGGACGGCCTGCGGGCCAAGTCGCTGGGTGACGACGCGACGGCGACCTCGCGTCTGGGTCGGGCGGTGCAGCTCGCGAAGCAGACCGGAGACGAGGCGGCCACCTCCCGCCTGGCTCGCGTCGTGGACATCGAGGACGCCGCGACCGGCCGGGTCCGCTTGCGGCGCCACGTGGACAGGCTCGACGAGATGGAGCTCGACACCGCCTCGACCAAGACCACGAGGGTCCGGCCGACGTGACGGTCACCTGTCCCGAGGGTCACCAGAGCGAGGCGACCGACTACTGCGACATCTGCGGCACGCCCATCGGCGGGTCGGACGGCTCCGGCCCGGGCGGCGCCGGGGCTGCAGGCCCCAGCGGTGCACCAGGGTCGACGCCCGGTCCGGTGATCCCGCAGGCGGGGCCGGGCTCGGTGCTCGACCTGGACCCGGCTCCGGCGGCTGTCCCGACGCTGACCTGCCCCCACTGCGGTGGACTCAACGTCGCGGACGCACTCTTCTGCGAGGCCTGCGGCTACGACTTCACCACCGGCGCCGCCCCGCTCGGCTCCGAGCCGGTCGTGCCGGAGCCGGACGCCTCCGCGGCGTCGAGTGCCCTGGACCTCGGCGGGGATCCGGCCGCGGGCACCGGCGAGGACGTCGGGGCCACTGAGGACGAGGACGCCGAGGGTCCTGACCAGGACGCAGGGGTGACGGACGAGGACGCTGAGGGTCCGGACCAGGATGCTGCAGCGCAGCACGAGGCTGAGGCCGACGCTGATGCGCCCACGGACGCCGAGGCCGGGGACGAGCCCGCACAGGGTCCGGACGAGCCCGCACAGGGTCCGGACGAGCCCGCGGCTGAGGACGGCAAGGACGAGGTGGCCGTGGCGGCCGCCGAACCCGAAGGGTCGCGGGGCGACTCCGGGAGGGAGCACCTCGACGGGGCGACCTCGGACCCAGATCCGGTGACCTCCCCCGATCCCAGCGGGGCGGCCGCGCACGTGCGGCCGCGGCATACCCCGCCCTCGCGGGCCCTCTCGGACACCTGGGTGGTCGAGGTGTGGATCGACCCGGACTGGTATGCCGTGCAGCAGACCGAGGAGGCCTGCCCCAGCCCCGGGCTGCCGGACATCGTCGTGGTGCGCCGCAACGTGGCACTCATCGGACGACCGTCGGGCAGCCTCGGCGTGCGGCCCGACGTGGACGCGGGCGCCGACTCAGCCGTCTCGCGACGGCACGCCCAGCTGACCAGCGACGGGTCGCGGTGGTGGATCGAGGACCTGGGCAGCAGCAACGGCACCTACGTCGGGTCCGTCGGCGAGCCGCTGCCCACCCAGCCGATCCGGCAGCGGGTCGAGATCGACCGCGACGACCGGATCTACGTCGGGGCCTGGACCCGGCTCGTGCTGCGGCAGGCGACGACGTCGGAGCAGGCCGGCCAGGGCTGACGCGGCGGCCAGCCGTCACCGAGGCTGTCAGGAGGCGCCGACGAGGTGGCCCCCGAGCGACAGGTGGCCGCGGCCCCCTAGAGTCGGAGCCATGCCCACCGACGACCCCGGGACGACCGCTCGGCCCAGCACCAGCCGGGCCCGGCTGCGCCGCTCCGGGCGGCAACTGGTCCGGGGCGGGGTGGTGCTGGTCGTGGTGTCGCTGGTGGTGACGCTCATCGCCGGGTTCATGACCCGCAGCATGATCAGCCACCTGCAGGCCAACTCGGCAGAGCTGCTCGACGGCACCGCGAGCGTGTCGCTGCAGGCCGGGGCCGAGCGGACCCTCTACGTCACCGGCGGACTGGTGGCCCCGGGCGAGCTGGTCCCGACCCCGGTGGACCAGATCAGCTGCACGGTCACCGGCCCCGACGGGCAGCCGGTCGCCTTCGACGACCGCACCGCCGACCGGGCAGGCGTCGACGTGGCCGTGGCCCGCATCCAGGTCGTCGGCCACTTCACCGCCGGGTCCGACGGGGAGCACCTCGTCGAGTGTGACGGGCTCGGCGTGATCCTCTCCCCCGAGCTGTCGCCGGCCTCGGTGGTGGCGCGGGTCGGCGGCCTGGCGCTGGGCAGCCTGGGCACGATCCTCGGCCTGACCATGCTGCTGATCGGCGGCGTGCTGCTGGCGCTGCGCCCAGAGGGCGACGAGCAGGCCGCGGCTGCCGACGAGGACCTGCCGCCGGAGGAAGGTGCCGACGAGTGGTGGGAGAAGAACCGAGGGGAACCGGACGCCGACGCGGACGACCAGACCGACACCCACACCTCTCGCTCCAGCCACGGGCCGACCGACGACGACTACGTCGAGCTCACCGACGAGGACCTGGCCGCGTTCACCGACGAGGAGCTCGAGGAGCTGGTGGCCTCCGGTGCGATCGTCTTCGAGGACGACGAGGACGGTCACCTGAGCGGCACCGACGACGGGGCCGACGGCCGCCGGGCCTGACGACGCGTCTCCACCACCCAGAAGAGACAGAACAGCGCGATCTCCCACCACTCCAGGAAGATCACCAGGTGGCCGGGGGCAAAGGCTCGGGCGATCCCCCAGGCGACGAGCGGCCCGAGCACCATCAGCACGAAGATGATGCGGTAGCCGGCGAGGTGGACCAGCTCGTGTGCCTCCGGCCGTTCGCGGGAGCGCCGGGCGGCGGCGCGGGGCCAGGCGTGGCTCCAGACCGCCACGGCCAGCGCGCAGATGAGGAAGATCGCGGCGAGGTCGTGGATCCGCAGCTGCACCTCCCCCAGCACGGGTATGCCGGTCATCCGCAGCCCCTCCATCGTCACCTCGTCGACGGGCGGCACCCACAGCTGCCACATCGCCAGGGCGAGGAAGGCCACCAGCGTCCCGCCGGTCACCACCACGAAGACCAGGGAGATCGGGTCGCCGGTGACCAGTGCCCGCAACCGCTTCATGACCCGCAGCTCCAGCGCGAACAGCACCAGCGCCAGCAGGGCCACCACGGTCAGGCTGAACCGCAGCGACCAGACGTACTCCGCCGCGGTGATCCCCTGCCCGGAGAACGTCATACCGCCGCGCAGCTCCGCCAGGAGGTCTGCCAGCCCGGTCGGCACGAGCGCCACGAAGACGGCGTAGAAGCCCGCGCCGCCGAGGTTGTAGTCCTCGAAGTACGTCGCGCCCTGGTAGGTGAGGAGCAGCACGGCCACCCCGATCAGCACGCCGACGAAGACGTCCCGGACCGGGCCGCCGTAGTAGGCGCTGATCGAGGTCTCCAGGTGCCCCTGCTGGATCGCCGCACCCACCGTCACCACGAACAGGACGGCCGGCAGCAGCACCAGCATCCAGCGCAGGCTCGCGTAGGTCAGCCGCAGGACCTCGGTGCGTGACTCGCTCGCCATCTCCCGAACGATAGGGGCGAGGACCGACAGCCCGCCATACCCGAGGTCCGGAGAAGACGGGACCGGCGCCGGTCGGTGGGTAGGCTGCCACGCATGACCTATGGGAGTGCGCCGGCGCCGCGCAGGAGCGGGATGACCACGGCGGGGAAATGGATGTTCATCATCGGGCTGGTGCTGTCCCTCATCACGGCGGGGGTGATGGTCTGGGGCTTCGTCCAGATCGTGAACGCGGCGGAGTCCATGGAGAGCGAGGCCGTCTCGCTCAGCACCCCGCAGGCGGTGACGATGGACGAGGGGGAGAGCAGGTTCGTCCTGGCCGACTCGTCCGGAGCGGTCTCCTGCACCGTCACCCCGCCCGGCGGGACCGAGCAGCCCCTGAGCGCATCCGACATCGACGACGCGGCGGCGGACGCGACGACGCTGACCGTCATCGGCGGGCACGCCGCGACCGTCGCCGGGGAGCACACCTTCACCTGCGAGGGCGGTGAGGCACGCCTCAGCGGGCCCATCGACTCCTCCGCCCTCGTCGGGGCCGGCGCCGCCGGTCTGGCGCTGCTCGCCCTGTTCCCCCTCGGTCTGGTCACCATCATCGGCCTGATCCTGTGGCTGGTGGGCCGCAGCAAGGACAAGAAGCAGCAGAACGCCATGCAGGCAGGCGGCCCAGGGTACGGCGCTCCCTACGGTCAGCCGGGGTACGGCCAGCAGGGCTCCGGCCAGGGTTACGGCCAGCAGGGTTACGGCCAGGCCCCCTACCCGGGACAGCAGGGCTACGGGCAGTCGGGACCGCAGGACTCGCCCGGCTGGGGCCAGCCGGGTGCCGGTGGGCAGAGCGGCAGCACCCCCAGCTACGACCCCGACAACCCCTACGGCTCCCCCGACACCTCGGACGGCTCCCAGGGACGCCCGGACGGTGGGGGCCGCTCCTGACCGGACGGCCGAGGAGACCGATGAGATCGACCGGTAGAGCACGGGCCCCCATCGTGGCCTCGGTGTGCGCCGCGGCTCTGGTGCTTACCGCCTGCGAGGGCGACCCCGGCGATGGCGCCAGCGGGACCGCCGACGGCGCCAGCAGGACCGAGGGCGACGGGGGGCGGGGTGGCTTCCTCGGGCTCGGGGGCGACGACGCGGACGAGCCGGAGCCCGATCCGCTGACCCCCGTGTTGGCTGAGACCTGGGACTGCACCGACTGCGAGGACCCGGACGGCCCGGCGGCGGCGGTGCTCACCGCCGACCGACCCGACGAGATGGCCGCCGATGCCAGCGCGCTCTTCTTCAAAACCGCCCCGGTCGTGGTGCTGGCCAGCGCGGACGAGCAGGTGCGGGCCGCCTCGGCCGGGGTCGCCCTGGGCGTGCCGGTGCTGGTCGACGGGAGCTCGGCCTCCGCCGAGCTGGAGCGTCTGAACGCCGAGGTCGCCCTCGTCGTCGGCGAGGTCGCCGACCCCGGCATCGACGTGGTCGTGCCCGAGGACGACGCCGGGCTGGCCGAGCTCCTCGGGATCGACGGCGAGGTAGTGACCGTCAGCGCGGAGGACGCCCCGGGCCGGATCGGCGAGCTCGACCCGGACCAGCCCCAGCTGCTCGTGCCGGACAGCGAGCCCGCCGCCGACGGGGACGACCAGGACGACCAGGCCGACCAGGGCCAGGCAGACGGAGAGGCAGCCACCTCCACGGCCGCCCCCGACAGCACGGCCTCCCCCGAGCCCCTCACCTCCGACCGCGACGAGCTGCCGCCGACCGACCGCGCCGAGCCGCATACCTCGGTCGCGCTGATGAGCACCGGGGCCGAGCACGACCTGGCGGCGCTGGGCACGGCCAGGGCGGCGGGCGCGCACGTGCTGGTGGGGCCGCATACCGATCCGCGCGCCTCCTCCGAGACGGTCCAGGCCCTGGCCGACCTCGAGGTCACCGCCCTCGTCGGCCTGGGCGAGGACTTCGGCACGGCGCCGGACCTGGCCTGGAAGGCGAGCGCCGCTCGCACCGGGGTCGAGCTGCCCGGCGGTGGCCAGCTGACCCTGCCCGGCAAGACCTACGTCGCGCTCTACGGCACGCCGTCGACCGGCTCCCTGGGCGTCCTGGGCGAGCAGCCGATCGAGGAGACGATCACCCGGGCCAAGGAGTACGCCGCGCGGTACGAGCCGCTCACCGACGGGCCGGCCGTGCCGACCCTGGAGATCATCGTCACCGTCGCCAGCGCCCAGCCCGAGTGGGACGGCATGTACTCCAACGAGCTGCCCATCGAGGAGCTGCGGCCGCTGGTCGACCTGGCCGCCGAGGAGGGGGTGTATGTCGTGCTCGACCTGCAGCCTGGCCGGCACGACTTCCTCTCCCAGGCCCAGCGCTACGAGGAGCTGCTGCTGCTCCCGCACGTCGGGCTCGCCCTGGACCCGGAGTGGCGGCTCGGCCCCGACGAGGTGCACCTGGTGCGCATCGGCTCGGTCGAGGTCGAGGAGGTCAACGAGGTCGTCGACTACCTTGCCGACCTCACCCGGGAGCACGACCTGCCGCAGAAGATGCTGGTCCTGCACATGTTCCAGCTGGGGATGATCCCGGACGTCGACGAGGTGGACCGCAGCCGGGACGAGGTCGCCGTGCTCATCCACGCCGACGGGCAGGGTGCCCAGGGCGACAAGCAGGCCACCTGGCGGGCGCTGCACCACTACGCGCCGTCGATCGAGCACTGGGGCTGGAAGAACTTCTACGACGAGGACACGCCCATGCTCACGCCCGAGGAGACGATGAGCCAGGTCGACCCGGCGCCGGACTTCATCAGCTACCAGTAGGGACCGGCTTCATCAGCTGCCGGCAGCAGCCACCCGGCTCAGCCGCGCAGCGAGATCCGGGCCAGCGCCAGGGCGTCCGCGGGCGAGAGGCCGAGGTCACGGACCTGCCGGGCGTAGGAGTCGGCGGCCCGCCGGGCGGCCGCGAGGAGCGCGGGGTCCCGGATCTCAGGGGTGTATGGGGTGTCGGGCCGGGCAGGGTGTGCCGTCCCGTCGGCCAGCTCGCCCGCCGAGACGCGCGTCGAGACGAACGTCCCGGCCCGGCCGCGGCCCTCGATCAGCCCCGCGGCCTCGAGCTCGCGGTAGGCCCGGGCCACCGTGTTGGGGGCGATCCCCAGGTCGCCGGCCAGCCGGCGGACGGTCGGCAGCCGGTCCCCCGGCGCGAGCTGCCCGCCCCTGATCTGCTCGGTCAGCTGGCGCCGCAGCTGCTCGAACGGCGGCTCGCTCGACGCCGGGTCCACGACCAGCATCAGACCCGGGCCCCCAGCTCGTCGGCCGAGCGTCCTTGCCACAGCCGGCTCCGGAAGCGGTCACCGGCGTGCGGCCGGACCCACCACGGGCTGGTCGCGAGCAGGGTGACGACGATGACGAGGGGCACGACATACCCGGCGATCAGGAGAGCCAGGCTCCAGGCCGGACCCACCTGGCCCGCGTCCGCCGCGACCTGCGAGGCGGCGTCATCCAGGGTGACCCCGCAGACACTGATCGCCAGCAGGGCGACGAGTGCCAGCGGCGTCAGCAGCCCGGTCAGGGTGTGGGCGCGCAGCGCGTCCTGCCAGTACAGCTCGCTCTCGTCCGCGGCGGGCTGGGGTGCATCGAGCACCCGGCGCACCGCCCACCAGCTCAGCAGGGTCAGGACAGCCAGGGCCACCAGCAGCACCGGCACCGGGCTGCGCCACAGCACCTCTGCGGAGAACCACCGCGAGCCACCCACGGACAGCGTGGCGACCAGCGCCACCAACCCGGCCGCGACCAGGCCGGCGCTGAGCAGGAAGGCCTGGCGCGGCACGTAGTCGCCGAACCCGGGAGCGACGGTCCTGGCCGCGCGCGGGCCTTCCCCCGGGACTCCCGGCCGCCACAGCTCGGCCACCACGGTGCCGGCCGCGCCGAGAACCACCAGGAGCGAGATGACCAGCCAGCCACCGTCGTCGAGCGGTGGCTCACCAGGCCAGACCAGGGCCACCACCAGGAGCACCACGCCACCGAGCAGCATCGCGACGCCCGCGCACAGCGTGCGCCGGGTGAGCTTGGCCTCCATGGTCGGGCGCAGGCTCGGATGCACCTGGCCCCCGACCCGGCGGGCGAGGTCGTCCACCTGCCAGTGACGGAACCCGGACGAGAGGGGCAGCACCATGGCCGCCACCCCCAGAACCAGCAGGACGATCGCGTCGGTCAACATGTGCTCTCCCCGGCTCGACAACTTTGTGTTGCCACAAAAGTAGGCGTCCGGGGACGATTGTGTCAATACATTCGAGGTTCAGCGGGTGACGGACGACCGGTGGCGGCCGGGTCGACCGGTCCCTGGTGCTCCTTGACCCCCGAGACCAGCTCGAGCAGGAACGGCCACTCACCCAGCTGGGTCACGCTGCGCTGCAGGCACGGGGGCATGTCCTCGCTGGTGGCCCCCTCGGCCAGCATCCCGCCGACCGCGCGGGCGCAGACGACCGCGTCCCACACCGCGTCCGCGGGCGTGTGCGGGCAGACGACGGTCGTGCTGACGTCCACGTCCGGCAGCAGGGTGGGGTCGTTGCTGAGGATCCTGCTCTGCAGGACGTGCAGCCACTCCCCGGGGTCGAGGCCGAAGTCGTGGCGGAGGTGGTGGCTGTGGCGGCGCAGCAGCTCCAGGGCCTCGGTCGGCCGGCTCGAGGCGTAGTAGGCCAGGGCCGCGAGCTCCACCGCGTCGCCCCGCTCGGGGTACTCGTCGCACAGTCCCAGCAGCGTCGGCAGTGCCTGCTCGGCCTGGCCGCTCCAGATCAGCGCACGCAGCCGCAGCAGCCGGGCCCGCTCCAGCAGCGCCTGGCCGGCGTGGCGCACCGACTGGCCGAACTCCGCCGGCAGGTCGGCCAGCACCCGCGTCGGCTCCAGCTCGGTGCGACCGGCCAGCAGCTGCTCGGCCCCGACGGGGTCGCGCCGGTCGAGCAGGCGCTGGGCCTCGGTCACCGCCACCTGGAGCTGGTCGAGGTCGACCTGGACGTCCGGGTCGAGCAGGTAGCCGTCGTCGCGGTGCAGCACGAAGTCGCCCACCCAGCCGGCCTCGTGCGCACCCTTGCGGATCGCGGAGACGTAGACCTGGATGGCGTTGGCCGCCGAGCGGGGCGGGTTACCTCGCCAGAGGGCGTCCGCCAGGCGGGCCGGCGCGACGACATCGGGCGCGGTGACCGCCAGCGCGGTGAGCACCGCCCGCGGACGAGCCGCCAGCTTCACCGCTGACCCGTCGATCACCAGCGTCGTGCTCCCGAGGACACCGACGACTGCCTTCATCGCTCCAGTATGTCGCACGGGACCAGGCTGGTGGAGGGAACTGAAAGAGTGCTGATCAGCGGGCGCGTATGGTGGTAGACATGTCACCTATCCGCGTCTCCGTCCTTGACCTGCTCCCCGTCCGCTCCGGCCAGACCACCGCACAGGCCCTGGACGCCGCACGGAGTCTCGCCCGGGTCGCCGACGGCGCAGGGGTGCACCGCTACTGGCTCGCCGAGCACCACAACACCCTGTCCGTGGCCTCCACCAGCCCGCCGGTGGCGATCGGGATGCTCGCCGCGGTGACGCAGCGGATGCGCCTGGGGTCCGGCGGCGTGATGCTGCCCAACCATGCCCCGCTCGCGGTGGCCGAGCAGTTCGCCCTGCTGGAGGCGGCATACCCGGACCGGATCGACCTGGGGCTCGGACGCGCTCCCGGCACCGACCCGGTGACCAGCTGGGCCCTGCGCTCCGGGCTCTCCGAGCAGGACCAGGTCCAGCGCTTCCCGGAGTACGTGCAGCAGGTGATGACCTTCATGTCGACCGAGGGTGCGGCCGTCCAGATCGGCCACCGCCAGCACGAGGTCCTCGCCACCCCGCGGGCGCAGCAGGCGCCGCCGGTCTGGCTGCTCGGGTCCTCCGATTACTCGGCGCGCCTGGCCGCCCAGCTCGGGCTGCCCTACGTCTTCGCCCACCACTTCTCCGGCCGGGGCACCGCCCAGGCGCTGGACCTCTACCGGTCCAGCTACGCCGGCGAGGGTGAACCCACGACCTTCCTCACCGTCAACGCCGTGGTCGGCGACGACGCGCAGCAGGCGCGCGACCTGGCGCTGCCCTTCCAGCACATGATGGCCAGCCTCCAGGTGCCCGGGCCTCAGCAGCGGCGTCCGCTGATGACCGTGGAGCAGGCGCAGGCGGAGCCACTGCCGATCCCGCAGGGGTCCTTCGACGCCGTGACCTCCTCCTGGCTGCTGGGCACCGCCGACGAGGTCGCCGAGCAGGCGCGCGCACTGGCCGCCGAGTTCGACGTCAGCGAGGTCATGATCCAGCCGGTGGCGGGCGCGTATGACGCCGAGCCCGTCGACCGCGACGTGCACCGCGAGCGGACGGTGGCCGAGCTGACGGCGCGGCTGACCTGAAGGCCCCTGACCTGAACGCCGGCTGACGACGGAGCCCGCAAGCCCGGCGTCCGCCTGCACCGGCGGTCTGCTGCGCGTGCACCGGGCCCGGCGCTCTGCCAGCCTGGATGTCCGGCCCGGCCCCGGGCCGTGCCCGCCCGAGCACCAGGAGGACACCGTGACCTACCAGGTCGGCTACTTCGTCGGCAGCCTGTCGTCCACGTCGATCAACCGGACGCTGAGCCAGGCGCTGATCCACCACGCACCGGACGACCTCGAGTTCACCGAGATCCCGATCAGGGACCTGCCGCTCTACAGCCCCGACTTCGACGCGGACTACCCCGCGGAGGGCACGGCGCTGAAGGAGGCGATCGCGAGCACGGACGCCGTCCTGTTCGTCACCCCGGAGTACAACCGCTCCATCCCCGGTGCGCTGAAGAACGCCATCGACTGGGCCTCGCGGCCCTGGGGCCAGAACTCCTTCGACCACCTGCCCGCGGCCGTCATCGGCGCCTCCCCGAGCGGCATCGGCACGGCCGTGGCGCAGCAGAGCCTGCGCGCCGTGCTCGCCTTCTGCAACGCCCGGCAGATGACCGCCCCGGAGGCCTACATCAACTTCAACCCCGAGGTGTATGCCGAGGACGGCACGGTGAGCGACCCGGAGCTGGAGCAGATCCTGACCGCCTACATGCAGGAGTTCCGGGACCACATCGAGCGGGTGCTCACGGTCCTGCCGCGCGGCTGAGGCCGACCCACTGGCCGCTGGCAGGATGAGGCACATGCGCGCCCTCCGCTTCGACGCCTTCGGCCAGCTGCCCTACGTCACCGAGGTCGCCACCCCCTCGCCCGAGCCGGGCGGGGTGGTGGTCGCGGTCGAGGCCACGGGCCTGTGCCGCTCGGACTGGCACGCCTGGCAGGGCCACGACGACGACATCCGCGAGCTGCCGCACGTGCCGGGTCACGAGTTCGCGGGCGTGGTGCACGCGGTCGGGGCCGGGGTGGAGCGGGTGGCGGTCGGGGACCGGGTGGTGGTCCCGTTCGTCTGCGGGTGCGGCACCTGCGAGGTATGCCGTGCCGGCGGCTCCCACGTCTGCCCCGACCAGTGGCAGCCCGGGTTCAGCGGGCAGGGGTCGTTCGCGGAGTACGTCGCCATCCCCCGGGCTGACGCCAACGTCGTGCAGCTGCCGGACGCGGTCGGTGCGGAGGTCGCGGCGGGGCTGGGCTGCCGGTTCGCGACGGCATACCGGGGCGTGGTGGACGTCGCCCGGGTCCGGGAGGGTGAGCGGGTGGTGGTGCTCGGCTGCGGCGGGGTCGGTCTGGCGGCGGTGATGATCGCGGCCGCGCAGGGGGCAGAGGTGATGGCGGTGGACGTGACCCAGGCTGCGTTGGAGCTGGCGGCCGAGGCCGGTGCCGCCCGGGTCGTCGACGCCTCGGAGCGGGACACCGTGGACGCGGTCCGGGACCTCTGGCCGCACGGCGCGGACGTGGCGGTCGACGCGCTCGGGAGCGTCGGGACCGCCCGCGATGCGACCCTCAGCCTGCGCACCCACGGGCGACACCTGCAGATCGGGCTGCTGCCGCCGGCGGTGGTGCAGAACCGGGCGACGGTGCCGATGCACGTGGTCATCGCCCGCGAGCTGAGAGTGCTGGGCAGCCACGGGATGCCCGCAGTCGACTACCCGCGGATGCTGCAGGACGTCGCGACGGGCCGGCTGACCCCCGAGCGGCTGATCTCTCGGACGATCACCCTGGAAGAGGCACCCGCGGCCCTGGCCGCGATGGACACCGGTGCCACGCCCGGGGTGACGATCATCCGCCCCTGAAGCGGATCTGCGACAGCTGTTATCGCCGAGCCTCCCCCCACGGACTCGCGCTGCGCTGTATCTTCACGTCCGCGGACCCCGTCAGGCAGTTGCCGCCCCCGGCCCGAAGTCGCCGCCCCTTCGTCAAGATTTCAGGAGTGCACCATGTCAGCAGCTGCCCCAGAGACCCAGGGCAAGAAGTCGGCCCCCCTTGCCCGGGTGATGCGCCCGGTGAACTCCCTCGTGGAGAAGTTCATCCCCAGCGCGTTCGTCTTCGCCGTGGTGCTGACCTTCGTCGTGGCGATCGCGGCCTTGGTCCTCACCGACGCCGGCCCGACCGACGTCCTCACCGGCTGGGGCGACGGCCTGGCCGGGCTGCTGGCCTTCATGACCCAGATGGCCCTGATCCTCCTGCTGGGCCACACGCTGGCCAACACCGGCCCGGTCCGCAAGCTGCTCGCCCGGCTGGGCGGGGTGCCGAAGACGGTGCTGCAGGCCTACCTCTTCGTGTTCGTCATCGCCTCTCTCGCCTCGCTCATCACCTGGGGGCTCGGCCTCGTCGTGGGTGTCCTGCTCGCCAAGGAGGTGGCCGCCCAGGGCCGCGAGCGTGGCCTACGGCTGCACTTCCCGATGCTGGTGGCCGCCGGCTACTCGGGCTACGTGATCTGGCACATGGGCTACTCGGCCTCTGGCCCGCTCACCGCGGCCACCGAGGGCTCCTTCATCGCCGAGCAGCTCGGCCGGACCATTCCCATCGGCGACACGATCTTCACGTGGTGGAACATCACCGGCGCCGTCGCGACCATCATCGTCGTCGGCATCGCCCTCGCCCTCGTGGCGCCACGGGAGGGCGAGCAGGTCATCGAGCTGGGGTTCGACGCGCGTGACTCCGACAATGTCGACCTGGACGACGAGATCGTCACGCCGGCGGACCGGGTCGACGCGAGCCGGGTGGTGACGCTCCTGGTGGGCCTGGCCCTCACCGCCTACCTCGTGCTGCACTTCGCGGACGGCGGGACGGTCACCCTCGACATCGTCAACTGGACCTTCCTGGCGTTGATCCTCCTGCTGGTGCGCAACACCTTCGAGCTGATCGCGCTGGTCAAGAACGCGGCATCCAACGTCGGGGAGATCCTCCTGCAGTTCCCGCTGTATGCCGGGATCATGGGGATCATGGCCACGTCCGGCCTCATCACCGTCTTCTCCGACTGGGTGGTCAGCGTCGCCAACCCGACCACGTTCGGGGTGCTCGCGTTCTTGTCTGCTGGTGTCGTGAACTTCTTCGTCCCCTCCGGGGGAGGGCAGTTCGCCGTGCAGGCCCCGGTCATGCTCGACGCCGCAGAGCGCCTGGGTGTGGACCCGTCCGTCGCGATCATGGCGATCGCCTACGGCGACCAGTGGACCAACATGATCCAGCCCTTCTGGGCGCTACCGGTGCTCGCGATCGCCAGCCTGAAGATGCGCGACATCCTCGGCTACACGACGGTCACCATGATCGCCTCCGGGCTCGTCTTCGCCGCCATTCTGCTGCTCGTCGGTGCAGGGGTCTAGAGATCGACGGGTGGCGGCTGGTCATGGGCCAGTGCGAGCTCGGCGGCTGTATCAGGTGGTTGTCGGAGGCGCAGTCTGCGGGTCGGGCAGGTCGCCCCAGCGGTCCCAGTCGCCGAACGTCGGTGTCGCTCCCACCCACAGCGGCGACACGTCCACATCGCGATACTCCGTCACCCGAGCCTGCGGCTGGGAGGTGATGGTCTCCCGGCACCGGGCCCGACCGTCAGGCCAGAACTGCCAGATCTTGTGGGCCACCGCCTCGCTGAAACTCTGCGGCCGGTCCGCGTCCTCGTAGACGTAGGTGGTCAGCTGGGAGAGAAAGACCCCGTCGCCACCCTCTTCCTCGCTGAAGTGCCTCACCTCGACCGTCGATCCGTTCTCGTCATACCGGGACACCTTGAGGTAGTCCCCACCGGGACGGACGATGAGGGTCCAGTCCGGGACGCGGTGGCCGTCGCCGATCCGGCTGACCGAGAAGGCTGGCCCCTTCTCCCAGCGTTCGCGGACCTGCTCCTCGCTGATCTCGTCGATGGGTTCACCCGTGAAAGAGTTCCAGTCACGGCCGAAGCGGTAGTGCATAACGGTCCTCCTCAGGGGTTGCCATAGACGGCTGCGGTGTAGTCGAAGCCGTTGATGTCGATGATGCGTATGCCTTTGGTCTTTGCGTACTCCGCCAGCTCGGGCGGGATGACCCCGCCCCGCTGGGGCGGCACCTGGAGAATCATGTCGCCATCCAGGAACTGCCGGCCAAGCTCTCCGGAGCTGGGCACGTCCCTGATTCTCGCGCCCTCAGGATACTTGCGCACCAGCTCGTCGATGTGACCCTTGGCGGTGCCCAACGTGACGTCGTTCAGCTGCGTCAGCTTGCGGGAGATGATCTCCTCACCAGGCACATAGCTGTCGAGCTTGACATACCCGCCGCGACCGCCGGGGTAGTCGATGTACACCTGGTTGTAGGGGTAGTTCGGGGCCATGAAGTCGTCGAACTTCTTGCCGGCCACGACGTTCGTCAGCCACGGCCGGTCTGCGAACACGCGTTGCTGCCACGGTGACAGGAAGGACTGGGGCGTGAAGTTCGCCGGGTCGCGCATCTGGGTCAGGTCGGTGAGGACCCGTCCGCCCGGCAGCATCCGGTTGACGTCGAGGCCGTTGTCGACGGCCCGTCCGAGGGAGGCCAGCTCCTCGGCCGTGAAGCTGCGCCGGACCCACTTGCCGCCCACGGCGAACCAGCCGACGACCGGGATCATGCCGGCGGAGGAGATCGCGGCGTCGGTGTAGTTGCCCTCGGCGGTGTACCAGGCGGCGTTGAGGCCGTCCGCCCACTCCCCCAGACCGGGGACCAGGCCGACGATGTCGAGCAGCACGTGCCCGACCGAGGCGTACCACGGCGGCGTGTTCTCCTCCGCGATCCGCACCTCGCGCTCGATCGCGTTCACGATGCTGTCGAGCTGGCCCGCGGTCACCGGCTGCCAGGCCGGCATGTGCTCCACGGGCATCGAGGCCACGCCGGTCTGCAGACCCAGGACGAGCTGCTGCAGACCGTGCTCGTCGGTGCCGCGGTGGCGCAGGACGTGCCAGAGGTAGGCGTTGACCTCCGCCGGGCCGTCGTCGGTCTCGATGGTCGTGGTGGGACCGTCGGCGAAGATCCGTCGCATCGCCTCCGGATTCGCCCCGAGCGCCTGAAAGAGGGCCCCCATCGGGTCCGCGAGGTGGACCGCCCCGGGGCTCCTGGCCGGGTCCGGGTCGATGACCTGGTCGCCGAACCCGAGGGTCCACGCCGACGCCCCGCGGTCGCCCTCGTAGTCCTTGAGTGCGCCGTGCACGGCGAGCAAGAGGTCGGTGCTGAAGGTTCCCCGGCTCAGCACCAGCGTCAGGCGGTGCGCTCCGCCGAACTGGGCGCTGCGCTCGAGGTGCGCCGACCAGTCCTGCGCCATCCCCGGGACGGCGAGGGGGCCGGTGCCCTGGGAGGCGAGCCCGAGCGACATACCCAGACCGTTGAGGAGGCTGTCGTAGCGCTCGTCGAAGGCCCGCATGCCGTCCTCGTCGAGGCCACGCGTCTCGTACTGTCGGTGGTCGTTGACCGCACGCAGGTAGTGGTCGAGGTCCTCGGGCGAGAGCTGCGTGGCGAGGATGCGGGAGAAGTAGGGGTCGTGGGCGTGCTCCCGGAGGATCTCCAGGATGCGTTTGTCGACGTCCGTGCGATCGCCGGGCTCGGTCTCCATGAGCCCGGTGAGCTCGTCGACGAGGGCGGTGAGCGCCGCGTCGTCCAGGGTGCTGATGACGCTCTCGTCGATCTCGACGACGCCCTCGCCGCCGAAGCCGGGAGTGCTGGAAGCGATGATGCGGGCCAGGGCAAGCCGCCGGTGGAGGTCGCGGACGCGGTCCTCCATCCACGTCCAGATCTCCTGGCTGGGCATCACCTGGTCGACCGAGCCCGTGCCGAGCCGCACCTGGGTGAGGCGGCCGTGCACGGTGGTGGCCGCCGACGGCAGGTCTGCCTTGGCGCTGGTCAAGTCGTTGACCAGGGATTCCATCGCGCCGATGTCGATGCTGACGAGGGCCATCTCAGCGCCGCCTCACCGGGGACCTGAGCTGTGCCACCTGACCTGCCAGGCCGTGCTCTCCACCCGGTCCGGCTGCCCGGCGATCGCCGCGTCGAAGGTGTCGATGGCCTCCGGCCCCGCATCGTTGAGCACACAACAACTACAAGACGGCGCTGGAGTCGGTCCCTCCCCGGGTGAGTTCTGCAGCGCAGCCTAGCGTCGTCCCCGTGCCTCGTCGTCCCTCGTCGTCGAGCGTGGCTCGTGGCGGCTGGCGGCACGAGGTCGGCCGACGGACGCCTACGGGGTGGCCGCGGACAGCTTCTCCAGCCGGGCCTCGAGCAGGGCGGTGCGGTGCGCGTTGCCGTGCAGGGCCACATACCTGTCCCGGAAGACCGACAGGAGTGCGTCGTCGAGACGGCGCACGGCGCCGGGCGGGTAGCGGTAGCCCATCCGCGCCTCGATGTCGGCGGTGTCCACGGTGCGCAGCAGGTCGCGCAGCTCGGCGAGCGAGGTGATGCCGAGCTCGAGCAGCAGGCCCGAGACCCAGGCGTAGTGGTCGGTTCGGGACCAGCCGGCGTCGGCGAACTGGCCGGCCAGGAAGGCGGAGAGCTCCTGGCTGCCGATGCGCGGGTCGTCGTCGGCCGGGTCGACGGGCGGGGCGACCTCCTCGCGGTGCCGGTCGCGGATGGCGGTGAACTGCTGGTCGGCCAGCTCCAGCAGGCCGGCGGCGAGGGTGAAACGGCGGTCGAAGTCGGGGGCGTGCGTCTCCGGGACCGAGCCCTTGTAGCGGATGTCGTGCTCGAACTCCGCCCACGCGTGCTGCAGCACGGTGCGGATCTGGACCGAGGCCTTGCGGCCGCGCATCGGGCCCTTGGTCTGGTGGCGCGCGGGGTCGAGGCCGACGAGCAGGTGCCGGCTGGAGTAGCCCCACCGGCCCTGCGCCGCGGTCTCCCGGCCCATGTCGCGGTCCTCCAGGATGACCAGCTGGTCGGCCAGCAGCTCCACGACGGCACGGACGTCGGCCAGGACGTAGGTGATGACCCGGACGCCGATCTGGTCGGTGATGTCCCGGTCCGGGTCCGGGTAGGCCAGCCGGCCGTCCACCCGGCGGGAGAGCTTGCCGGCGTAGGACTCGACGGTCTTGGTGCGGCCGCTCACGTCCAGGTAGTTGATCCCCGCGTCGTCGAGGAGCTGGGTGACCAGGGCGACGTAAGCGTCGGTGGCGGCGACGTAGGCCTCGTGGTCCGCGGCATACCGGGCCGCGGCCCTGCGGATCCTGGCCGGCTCGGAGGACACCATGGGGACAGCCTGCCGCATCGGGCGCGCCGACCGGTCCCCGACCTCGACGGGCCCTGGCGAGCACGGTGAGCCGCTGCCGAGACCCGGGCGGGCCATCACCCGGGGCCGGGGCAGCCCGTCAGCAGCTCCTCGGCGACGTCGGCCGTCACCACCAGGGTGTTGACGAGCCCACCGCGCAGGGCCGCGGCGAGCGCGGGGACGCGCTCGACCTGGTGCGCGCTGCTGAGCACGGTGGGGATCTGCGTCAGATGGGCGGGGCTCAGCGCGATGATCCGGGCGGACAGGTCGGTCTCGACGATGCCGCCGTCGACGTCGAAGAAGATCCCGGCGACCTCACCCACCGCCCCCGCATCGGCGACCTCCTCTCGGACGGGCTCGTCGACGGCGTCGTAGATGGTCGACGAGCCCGGCCCCCACCCCCCGACCCCGACCATGGCCACCGTCACCGTGCTCGCGGCGGCCAGCGTGTCGCGCACGGCCGGGTCCCGCCGGACCGCGTCGGCGGCCTCCCGGTCGGGCATGACGAGGGGTGCGAAGAAGACCTTCCGTCCGGCGCCGGCCTTCCTCGAGGCGCGGCGGACGAGGTCGATCGTGCTGCTGTCGACGGTGCTGCTCGCCATGGCACCGCTCAGCTGAACGATCGGGACTGCGGGGACGGTGGGGAGCGTGGTGAAGATGTCCACCATGGCATGGACGGACCGGCTCCACGGCAGACCCAGGACGTCCTGGGGGCCGAGCAGCCCCACCAGCAGCTCCGCCGCGGCCTGTCCGACGTCGGCGGCCGCCGCCGTGGACGTGGGCACCACCCGGCAGTCCTTCAGCCCCCAGCGACTGCGCACCTCCTCCGCCAGCTCCAGCACCTGCTCCTCGACCGGCTCGACGATCTCGATCCGGACGATCCCGGCCTCGTTGGCCAGGTCCAGCAGGCGGGCGACCTTGAACCGGCTCAGGCCCAGCTCGGCCGCGATCTCCACCTTGGACCGCCCGTCGAGGTAATAGCGACGTGCGACGTCCGCAGCGGCCCGCAAGGAGCCATCACCACCGACCCTGACCGCATCGGACACCGGCGTCCACCTCTCCTCCTGCGGGCGGCCCACGGTGGCCACCCTTGACACGTCGAGCACGAACATAGTTGACTCAGCATCCTGCGCTCATACGTGCACAGCATATGCACATCTGAGCATCCAACGAAGGGTCAGGACAGTTGCCTCGCAGAGCACAGCGCAGCGCGCGCATACCCAGGACACTCGGTCTGGCGCTGGCCGCCACGATGACGCTCGGGGCCTGCACGGCAGGATGGGCCGGCGGGGACGCGGGCGCGGAAGGCACGCTCAACGTGATCATGGTGAACAACCCGCAGATGGTGGACCTGCAGCGGCTCACCGCCGAGCACTTCACCGCGGAGACCGGGATCAGCGTCAACTACACGGTCCTGCCGGAGAACGACCTGCGCGACCTGGTCAGCCAGGAGTTCACCAGCCAGTCGGGCCAGTACGACGTCGCGACGCTGTCGAACTTCGAGATCCCGATCTACGCGCGCGCCGGGTGGGTCGCCAACCTCGACGACTACATCGCCGCCGACCCTGACTTCGACCAGGACGACATCCTCCCCTCGATGGTGACCTCCCTGACGGTCGACGGCTCCGTCTACGGCGAGCCGTTCTACGGGGAGTCCTCCTTCCTCATGTACCGCAAGGACATCCTCGACCGCGAGGGCATCACCATGCCGGAGCAGCCGACCTGGCAGGAGGTCGCCGACATCGCCGCCGAGGTCGACGGTGCCGAGCCCGGCATGTCGGGCATCTGCCTGCGGGGGCAGCCGGGCTGGGGCCAGATCTTCGCGCCGCTGACCACGGTGGTCAACACCTTCGGCGGGACCTGGTTCGAGTCCGACGAGCAGAACTCCACGACCGGCATGACGGCGCGGGTCAACGCCCCCGAGTTCACCGAGGCCGTGACCTTCTACGTCGACCTGGTCCGCGAGCACGGCCAGCGGGGCGCGCCCAACTCCGGCTTCGTCGAGTGCCTGAACAACCTCACCCAGGGCAACTCGGCCATGTGGTATGACGCCACGTCGGCAGCAGGCTCGCTCGAGGCGGACGACTCCCCCGTCCAGGGCCTGCTCGGCTACGCCCCCGCACCGGTGGTGAGGACCGAGAGCGCAGGCTGGCTCTACGCCTGGTCCTTCGCCGTGCAGGAGGCCTCGGAGAACAAGGACGACGCCTGGGAGTTCATCTCCTGGGCCGCGAGCAAGGAGTACGAGGAGCTGGTGGGCGAAGAGGTCGGGTGGGCGCAGGTGCCCTCCGGCAAGCGGGCCTCCACCTACGAGAACCCGGACTACCTCGAGGTGGCCGGGGCGTTCGCGGAGCCGACCCGGCGGGCCATCGAGACCGCCGACCCCGAGAACGCCGGCCTGCAGCCCCGGCCCGCGATGGGCATCCAGTTCATCGGGATCCCGGAGTTCCCCGAGCTCGGCACCCAGGTCAGCCAGGACGTCAGCGCGGCGATCGCCGGGCGGATGTCGGTCCAGGACGCCCTCGACCAGGGCCAGCAGCTGGCCGAGGACATCGCCGAGCGGTACCAGGCCCGAGAGAGGCGCGCACAGTGACGACGACCCGCAGCACCGAGGCCGAGATGGACGCCGTCCGGACGGGCGCCCCACCCCCCGCCGAGCGCTCGAGGCTGATGTCGGAGAAGTGGCGCCGCCGGCTGCCGCTGCTCCCGGCGCTGATCTTCGTGATCGTGCTGACCCAGCTGCCCTTCCTCGGGACGCTCATCGTCTCGTTCATGGACTGGAACTCCTACTACCCCGAGGAGCGGGGGTTCGCCGGCCTCAGCAACTACGCCCGGGTCTTCACCGACGTCAACGCCCGCTCGGCGGTGTTCGTCACCATCGTGCTGACGGTGAGCGTGGTGCTCATCTGCCTGGTCCTCGGCCTGATCATCGCCCTGCTCCTGGACCGCAAGTTCCCCGGGCGCGGCGTGGTCCGGACCATGATGATCGCCCCGTTCCTGCTCGTGCCCATCGCGGCGGCCCTGCTGTGGAAGCACGCCCTGTACAACCCGGAGTACGGCTTGTTCAACGGTCTCCTGACCCTCTTCCTGGGGGATGACGCGCCGCAGCCGGACTGGGTGGGCAGTATGCCGCTGCCCGCCCTCATCGCCGCCATCTCCTGGCAGTGGACGCCGTTCATGATGCTCATCCTGCTGGCCGGGCTGCAGAGCAGGCCGCTGGACGTGGTCGAGGCGGCGCGCATCGACGGGGCGAGCAGCTGGCAGATCTTCATCCACATGACGCTGCCCCACCTGCGTCCCTACATCGAGCTCAGTGCGCTGCTCGGCACCATCTACGTGGTGCAGAACTTCGACCACGTCTTCACCATCACCGCCGGCGCCACCGGCAGTGCCAACCTGCCCTACTTCGTCTACCAGACCTTCTACACCGCCCAGGACTACGGACGCGCCTCCGCCGCCGGCGTGGTCACGGTGGCGGGCACGCTCGTCGTGGCGATGCTCGCGCTGCGGACCGTCTTCACCGTCTTCAAGGAAGAAGCCCGATGACCATCGCCCTGAAGCCCCGCAGCCAACGTCGCACCCCCTTCCGCGACAAGGCGGGCCGCCAGGGGCTGGGGCTGACCGTCCTGGCCTGGGCCATCGGCCTGCTCTTCTTCATCCCCTTCCTGTGGATGGTGCTGGTGTCCTTCCGCAGCGAGACCGACGCGGCGACCAACCCGCCACAGCTGTTCGCCCCGTTCAGCGTGGAGGGCTACCGCAACTTCTTCGGCGCCGACCCCTGGGGTCCGCTGCTCAACTCGGCCACGGCCAGCGTGCTGTCGACCGCGCTCGTCATCGCGCTGGCCTTCCCGGCCGCCTACGCCCTGTCGATCCGGCCGGTGAAGAAGTGGCAGGACGTGCTCTTCTTCATGCTCTCCACCAAGATGCTGCCGATCGTCGCCGCCATCCTGCCGATCTACCTGTTCGCGCAGTTCTCCGGGCTGCTCGACAACATCTTCCTGCTCACGATCTTCTACACCTCGATGAACCTGCCGATCGCGATCTGGATGCTGCGCTCCTTCCTCGCGGAGGTGCCGGTGGAGATGATCGAGGCGGCGCAGATCGACGGGGCGAGCGTGACGACCACGCTGCGCAGGGTGATCGCCCCCGTCGTGATGCCCGGCATCGCCGCGGCGGCGCTTATCTGCTTCATCTTCAGCTGGAACGAGCTGCTCCTCGCCCGGGTGCTGACCAGCACCGTCGCGCAGACCGCACCGGTCTACCTGACCGGGTTCGTCACCAGCCAGGGCCTCTTCCTCGCCCAGGTCTGCGCGGCCAGCCTCGTCGTCTCGCTCCCCGTGCTGGCGGCCGGCTTCGCCGCCCAGGACAAGCTGGTCCAGGGCCTGTCGATGGGTGCCGTCAAGTGACCGGACCGGTCCCGCTGAGCGGCGCCACGCTCGACCGGCTGCCCGACGGGGTGGCCCGACCGAGCTACGACCGCTCGGCCCTGACCCCGGGCATCGTGCACATCGGGGTCGGCGGCTTCCACCGCGCCCACCAGGCGATGTACCTGGACCGGCTGATGGAGGAGGGTCAGGCGCACGACTGGGCCATCGTCGGGGTCGGCACCATGCCCGGCGACGTGCGGATGCGCGACGCCCTGCGGGCCCAGGACTACCTCTTCACCCTCGTGGTCAAGCACCCCGACGGGCGGCTGGAGCCCCGGGTCCTGGGCGGCATGGTCGACTACCTCTTCGCGCCCGAGGACCCGGAGGCCGTGCTGGACGCGATGACCGACCCCCGGGTCCGGATCGTCTCGCTGACGATCACCGAGGGCGGCTACCACGTCAACCAGGTGACGGGGGACTTCGACCCCGACGACCCCGTCCTGCAGTCCGACCTGGACTCCCCCGGCAGCCCGCGCAGCGCCTTCGGCCTCATCACCGAGGCGCTGCGCCGGCGTCGGACGGCGGGGACCGCACCGTTCACCGTCATGTCGTGCGACAACCTCCCGGGCAACGGCGACGTCGCCCGCGCCACGATCGGCGCCTTCGCCGCCCTCCAGGACGAGCGGGGCGACGGCGCGGAGCCGCTGGCGCCCTGGCTGGCCGAGCACGTCGCCTTCCCCAACGCCATGGTCGACCGCATCACCCCGGTGACCAGCCCCGAGGACGTCGCGGCGCTCGCCGAGCGCTTCGGGGTGCAGGACGCGTGGCCGGTGGTCTGCGAGCCGTTCACCCAGTGGGTGCTGGAGGACCACTTCCCCACCGGGCGCCCCGCCTTCGAGCGGGCCGGGGCGCAGGTCGTCGACGACGTCGTCCCCTACGAGCTGATGAAGCTGCGGCTGCTCAACGCCAGCCACCAGGCCCTCTGCTACCTCGGCTACCTCTCCGGCTACCGCTACGCCCACGAGGTGTGCCAGGACCCGCTCTTCGTCCGGTTCCTGCTCGGCTACATGGAGCACGAGGCCACGCCCACCCTGCCGGAGGTGCCCGGCGTCGACCTGGAGACCTACCGGCACGAGCTGGTGGAGCGCTTCGCCAACCCGGAGGTGCGCGACACCCTGGCCCGGCTGTGCGCGGAGTCGTCGGACCGCATACCCAAGTGGTTGGTGCCGGTGATCCGGCACAACCTCCGGCACGGCGGGCAGATCGAGTCCTCCGCGCTGGTGGTCGCCTCCTGGGCACGATATGCCGAGGGCGTGGACGAGCAGGGTGAGCCGATCGAGGTGGTCGACCGGTTCAGGGAGAAGGTGATGGCCGCCGCCGCGCGGCAGGGAGAGGAGCCGCTCGCCTTCCTGGAGGACGAGTCCTTCTTCGGCGACCTGCGGCACGACGAGAGGTTCACCACCGCCTACGCCGCTTGCCTCTCCTCGTTGCACGAGAAGGGGGCGCGTGCCACCCTCGAGGACCATGTCGGTGCCTGAGCAGAGTCGTACGACGAGGACGGCCGTGCTCGTCCGGCCCGGTGAGCTGCGGGTCGAGGAGCGGCCCCGCCCACGGCCCTCGGCGGACGAGGTGCTCATCGAGGTGACCTCGGTGGGGGTGTGCGGGTCCGACACCCACTACTACACGCACGGGCGGATCGGCTCGTATGCGGTGACCTCCCCCCTCGTCCTCGGCCACGAGTCCGCGGGGGTGGTGCTGGAGGTCGGTCGCGACGTCGACCCACACCGGGTCGGACAGCGTGTGTCCATCGAGCCGGGGGTGCCCTGCCGCGAGTGCGAGCAGTGCCTGGGCGGGCGCTACAACCTCTGCCCGGACATGGTCTTCCACGCCACCCCTCCGGTGGACGGGTCGCTGAGCGAGGTCATCACCCACCATCACGCCTTCGCCCACCCCGTCCCCGAGGAGGTGTCGGACGACGCGGCCGCGATGGTCGAGCCGCTGTCGGTGGCGCTGTGGGCCTGCCGCAAGGCGGGGGTCGGGCCCGGCGACCGCGTCCTGGTGACCGGCGCCGGACCCGTCGGGCTGCTGTGCGCCCAGGTGGCCCGGGTCGCGGGGGCCGCGGAGGTGGTCGTCGCCGACGTCAACAGCCACCGGCTCGCGGTCGCCGCTGCCGACAGGGCCACGCACACGGTCGACGTGCGGGACGGAACGCTCGAGGACTGGTTCGGGCAGCGGCGGCGCCCGCACGTGCTGCTGGAGTGCAGCGGTCACGCGGGGTCGACCGTGGCGGGGATGGCTGTGCTGGCCCCGGCCGGGAGGGCGGTGCTCGTCGGGATGGGCGACGACACCCTGGAGCTGCCCCTGTCGCTCGTGCAGGAGCGGGAGCTGCTGGTCACCGGGGTCTTCCGCTATGCCAACACCTGGCCGACCGCGATCGGGCTCATCGCCTCGGGGCAGGTGCGGGTCGACCACCTGGTGACCGGGCACTTCGGTCTGGACCAGACGGCCCAGGCGCTCACCGCGGCCGCGGACGACCCGCACGCGATCAAGTCGATGATCCACCCCCAGACCTGAAGGAGACACATGCCCCTGCCGTCGCCCCTGCCGTCGCCCCTGCCGTCGAGCCTGCCGTCGACGATGCGCGGCGTCCGGCTGCCCGGCGACTCCACGGTGCGCGACGTCACGCTCGACGTGCCCCGCCCCGGCCCGGGACAGGTACTGCTGCGGATGCGGGCCTCGAGCATCTGCGGGTCGGACATCCGGGCGATCTACCGTGAGCACCTCGGCGTCGGGGCCGAGGCCTACCAGGGCGTCGTCGCCGGGCACGAACCCTGCGGCGAGGTGGTCGAGGTGGGGCCCGGCGCCCGTCGGCTCTCGCCCGGCGACCGGGTCGTCGTCTACCACATCAGCGGGTGCGGCCAGTGCGAGGAGTGTCGCCGCGGTTACCCCGTCGGGTGCAGCAGCGAGCACCGCGCCGCGCACGGCTGGCAGCGGGACGGCGGGCACGCGGACTACCTGCTCGCCGAGGAGGTCAGCTGCCTGCTGCTGCCCGAGCCGCTGACCTTCGTCGACGGCGCGCTGGTCTCCTGCGGTTTCGGCACCGCCTACGAGGGCCTGCTGCGCGGGCAGGTCAGCGGCCGGGACACGCTGCTGGTCACCGGGCTGGGCCCGGTCGGTCTGGCGGCGGCCATGCTGGGTCGCCACCTGGGCGCCACCAGGGTGATCGGCATGGACCCGGTGGCCAGCCGGGTGGAGCTGGCGCAGAGCCTGGACCTGCTGGACGTGGCCGTGACCGATCCGGACGACCTGGCCGCGGCCGTCGCGGACGCCACCGACGATCGCGGCTGCGAGGTGACCATCGACTGCTCCGGCCACCCGGACGCCCGGCTGGCGGCGCTGCGGCATACCCGGCACTGGGGACGCTGCGTGCTCGTCGGGGAGGGCAGCACGATGACGATGGACGTCTCCCCCATGCTCATCCACCCGCAGATCAGCGTGCACGGCTCGTGGGTGTCGTCGGTGCAGCACATGGCCGAGCTGCTCGACCTGCTGGTGCGCTGGGGGGAGCACCCTGAGAGGATCGTCACCCACCGCTACCCCCTGGCCGAGGCGGGCACGGCCTACCAGGTCGCTGACGCGGGCCAGGCCGGCAAGGTCTGCATCGTCTGGGAGGACTGACACCGATGACCACCCCCACCCTCGTCGCCGGGATCGACAGCTCGACCCAGTCCTGCAAGGTCGTGGTCTGCGATGCCCGGACGGGCGAGGTGGTGCGCAGCGCCCGTGCCCCGCACCCCGACGGCACCGAGGTCCACCCCGACCGGTGGTGGGAGGCCCTGGAGCAGGTGACCTCCGGCGGCATGCTGGACGGTGTGTCCGCCGTCTCCGTGGGGGGCCAGCAGCACGGGATGGTGTGCCTCGACGAGCACCAGCAGGTGGTCCGGCCGGCGCTGCTGTGGAACGACACCCGCTCGGCCCCGGACGCCGTCGACCTCATCGACGAGCTCGGCGGGCCGCAGGCGTGGGCGGACGCGACCGGCGTGGTGCCGGTCGCCGCGATCACGGTGACCAAGCTGCGCTGGCTGGCGCGGCACGAGCCCGAGCACCTGGCCCGCACCCGGACCTGCGTGCTGCCGCACGACTGGCTGACGAGCCGGCTCGTGGCGGGCGGGGGCACCGTGCAGCGGTGGGTGACGGACCGGTCGGACGCGTCCGGCACCGGGTACTACGCGGCGTCCACCGACACCTACCGGAAGGACCTGCTGCAGCTCGCGACCGGTCGGGAGCTGGAGCTGCCGGAGGTGGTCGGTCCCCGCGAGGCAGCGGGCCGGACCCCGGGCGGGCTGCTGGTCGGGCCCGGCGCCGGGGACAACGCGGCCGCGGCGCTCGGGCTGGGCCTGGGCCCGGGGGACGTCGCGGTCTCGCTGGGGACGAGCGGGACGGCCTACGCCTCCCACCCGCGGCCGACGCGCGACCCCAGCGGCGAGGTGGCCGGCTTCGCCGACGCCACCGGCAGCCACCTGCCGCTCATGTGCACGCTGAACGCCGCCCGGGTGCTCAGCGCCGGCGCCACGGCCCTGGGCACGGACCTGGCCGGGATGGAGCGGCTCGCGCTGGAGGCCGAGCCCGGGGCGGGTGGCCTGACCCTCCTGCCCTACCTCGACGGCGAGCGCACCCCCAACCTGCCGACCGCGACCGGGACCCTCACCGGGATGACCAGGGCCAACCTGACCCCGGCCAACATGGCGCGCGCCTTCGTCGAGGGCATGCTGCTCAACGTCGCCGCCGGCGTCGACGCGCTGCGCCGCGAGGGCGTCGACGTGCAGCGGGTGCTGCTCATCGGTGGCGCGACCGGCTCGGCGGCCGTGCGCGAGATCGCCTCGACCTTCATCGGCGTCCCGCTGGTGGTGCCGAGCCCCGGGGAGTACGTCGCCCGGGGCGCCGCCCGGCAGGCCGCCTGGGTGCTCTCCGGCGAGGAGGCTCTCCCCGAGTGGCCGGTGGAGCACGTCACCGCGGCCGAACCCGTCGCCGACCCCCGGGTGGAGGAGATCAAGGGACGGTACGCGGAGCTGCTCGCCACGGTCCACGGCGTGCGGCAGTGACCTCGCTCACGGCGCCGGACGGACCGCGAGGTGCCGACTCTGCCGACTCCCTCCCGGACCTGGTGGCCGACGCCCGGGCCCTGGCCGGGCGGGGACGCCGCACGATCCTCGGACTGACCGGCGCACCGGGAGCCGGCAAGTCCACGCTGGCGGCCGCCCTCGCGGACACGCTCGGACCCGAGCTCGTGGCGGTCGTCCCGATGGACGGTTTCCACCTGAGCAACGAGATCCTCCACGCCCGGGGCGCCCGGGGCCGCAAGGGAGCCATCGACACCTTCGACGACGCCGGGTATGCCGCGCTCCTCACCCGGCTGCGCGACCAGGGACCGGACGAGATCGTGTACGCCCCGACCTACGACCGCGACCTCGAGACCGCGATCGGCTCCGCGCTGCCGGTCCTGCCGACGGTGCCGCTCGTGCTCACCGAGGGCAACTACCTGCTCTCCCCCGACGGCGCCTGGCCCCTGGCTCGGGCCGCCATGGACGAGGTGTGGTTCGTCGACCTCGACGCGACCGCTCGGGAGGCACGCCTCATCCAGCGCCACGTCCGCCACGGCGAGGACCCCACGCGTGCGCGCGACCGGGCGCTCGGGCCCGACCGGACGAACGCACTGGCCGTGGAAGCCCTCAGGGGCCGGGCCACCCGCGTCGTCCGCATGACCTCCTGAGGCAAGGACGCTTCACCTGGCAGCCTCGCCGCCCCCGGCCCACGATGGACGGACGACCCGGTGGAGCCGCCGGGGCGCTCTCTTTTCACGGAAGGCAGCTGGTTGAGATGACGTCCATCTGGCAGGCATCGGCACCCCGACCCGAGACCGACCCCTGGCCCGACGGGGCCAGCTGCGAGGTGCTGGTGGTGGGCGCCGGCTTGACCGGCCTGGCGACGGCGCACGCGCTGGTCAAGCAGGGCCTGGACGTGGTCGTGGTCGAGGCGCGCGACGTGGGCGGGGTGACGACCGCGCGCACCACCGGAAAGGTCTCGCTCCTCCAGGGCACCTCCCTGTCCCGCATCCGTAGCAAGGCGGGGCCGGAGGCGGTGCGCCGGTATGTCGAGGCCAACCGGATCGGCATGCAGTGGTGGCTGGACGTGGTCGGCGAGGGGGTCGCGCTGCAGCGGCGCCCCGCGCTGACCTACGCGACGACCAGGAAGGGCAAGCACTCGCTCACCCAGGAGTGGGAGGCGGCGACCGAGGCCGGGCTGCCGGTGGAGGCCCTGGGCGCGGAGGCGATGGAGTATGCCGTCGACACGCCGGTCGCGGTGATGCGGCTGGGTGACCAGCTGCAGGCGCACACGCTCATCGCGCTCGACCAGCTGGCGCGCGAGATCCGGGCCGGCGGGGGCCGGATCGTCGAGGGCGTCCGGGTGATGGGGCTGAAGTCGGGGACGCCGCACGAGGCGCGTACCGACCACGGGCCGATCCTGGCGCGCACCGTCGTGCTCGCGACCGGGATGCCGATCCTGGACCGGGGCATGCACTTCGCCCGGCTGGAGCCGCAGCGCTCCTACGCCCAGTCCTACCGGCTGCCGGGCGGCACGCCGCCGCAGGGCATGTACCTGTCCGTCGACAGCCCGACACGCTCGATCCGCTCGGTGCCGGTCGGCGGCGAGGAGTTCCTGCTGGTCGGCGGCAACGGGCACACCGTGGGCCGCGACCCGCACGCCCAGGGCAACGTCGAGGACCTGCGACGCTGGACCCAGGAGGTCTTCCCGGGCGCCGAGGAGGCGCACAGCTGGTCGGCGCAGGACTACCAGAGCGAGGACGGCATACCTGTCGTCGGGCCGCTGGCCGGCGATGACACGACCCTGCTGTGCGCCAGCGGCTTCGGCAAGTGGGGTATGACGAACGGTGCCGCCGCGGCGATCGCGCTGGCCGGGTGGGTGACCGGGGACGTGCCGGAGTGGGCGCAGCTCTACCAGGAGCGCGGCAGCGCCGGCTCGCGGCTGGTCAGCGTGGGCCGGATCAACGCGGAGGTCACCGCGCACCTGGCGAAGGGGTGGGCCGGTGGGATGGCACGCTCGCTGCCTGACTCACCGCCTGCAGAGGGTGAGGGCGTCGTCGGCCGCGAGGGCGCGAGCCTGGTGGCGTGCAGCACCGTCGGCGGTCAGACCCGGAAGGTCTCGGCGGTGTGCACGCACCTCGGCGGCAAGCTGAACTGGAACGACGCCGAGAAGTCCTGGGACTGCCCCCTGCACGGCTCGCGCTTCGGCGCCGACGGGCGGGTGCTGGAAGGCCCGGCCACCTCGGCGCTGAAGGAGCAGTGAGCCGGCCTGTCGCGGGCACGCACTCCGACACGCGGGACACACAACGTGCTGCACCGCAGGCAGCGTCGTCGACGTTGTCTGCGGTGCAGGACGTTGCCGGAGCCGGGGACGCCCGGAGTCAGGCGCTCCTGGCCTGCGCCGGCTCGGCGTCCTGCCTGAGGAGGTCGCCGAGCTCGTTCCACCAGGACGCGCGGTCCGGCCGGCCGTCGTAGTCGCGGCGGCGGTTGGCCCCGGAGCTGCTGGGCAGCACGAAGACCGGGGCACCGGCGAAGGCCCAGTCCTGCAGGCCGAGCCCGGGTGCCCGGTGCCCGGCCCACCTGGCGCAGTGGGTGGCCGCGATCTTGCCGTTGAAGGCGACCCAGCGGGGCCGGTGGTGCGACAGCTTCGCGTCGAGCCCGGGGACGTCGAAGACCAGCCGGCGGCCCTGCGACTCCTCCTCGACCTTGATCAGGTCGGTCAGCCCGATGCCGTGCTCGAGCAGGGACGCGTCCTCCTGGGGAGCGAGCACGTGCGGGGTGAGGCCAGCCCCGGCGAGCCGGGTCCAGAAGGACTGGCCCGGCCCGGCGTAGTAGTGACCTCGGCGGAAGGCGCACTCCCCCACCGCGGTGCCCACGATGACGAGCGGCAGGTCGTGGTCGAGCAGGTCGTCCAGGACGTCCACTATCGGTTCCTCTTCCGGAGTCGGGACGCCCCAGAGTACGCCCGGCTGATCGCCGGCTGCACGTCGATGGCGGGCGGTCCCCGGAGACCGACGATGCGGTCAGACGGACTTGATGGCCGAGATGTCGAGGGTGAGCTTGATCTTCTCGCTGACCAGGACGCCACCGGTCTCCAGGGCGGCGTTCCACTCCAGACCCCAGTCCTTGCGGTTGACCGTGGTCGTGCCCTCGAAGCCGGCGCGCTGGTTGCCGAACGGGTCCGTCGCGACACCGGTGAACTCAACGTCGATGCTGACCGGACGGGTGACGTCCTTGATGGTGAGGTCGCCCGCGACGCGCAGGGTCTCACCGGCGAGGCGCTCCACCGAGGTGGAGACGAACCGCAGCTCGGGGTAGGTCTCGACGTCGAAGAAGTCGGCGCTGCGCAGGTGGCCGTCGCGGTCGGCGGAGCCGGTGTTGATGCTCGACGCCTGCATGAGGACGGTCACCGAGGAGTTGGCGGGGTCGGTGAGGTCCAGGGTGCCCGAGCCCTCGACCTCGTCGAAGGTGCCGCGCACGTTGGTGACCATCGCGTGCCGGGCGGTGAAGCCCAGGCTGCTGTGGCCGGGGTCGATGGTCCAGGTGCCGGCCAGCGTCTCGGTGACAGCGTCGGGCTCGCGCTCCAGCGTGGCGACGGCACCGGACGGGGTGGCGGACTCGGCGGCGGGGGTGGACTTCTTGGTGAACCAGTCGAACAGGCCCATGGTGAGCTCCTTCACGAGAGGGAGTAGGTGATCAGTCACCTACTTTAGAGGACTGAAAGGTGATATGTCAACTACATACCCCCACCGGTGCCGCGCTAGCCTTGACCGGGTGACGACCAGCACGAACCGCGGCTTCGCCCTCCTGACGCCGGAGCGTCGCGCCACCCTGGCCCGCCGGGCGCAGCTGCTCGCCGGGGCCTCTGTCGTCTACAACGTCGTGGAGGCGGTCGTGGCGATCGCCGCCGGCCGGGTGGCCGGCTCTGCGGCGCTGGTCGGTTTCGGGCTGGACTCGACCGTCGAGGTCGCCAGCGGCCTCATCATCCTGTGGCAGTTCCGTCACCCGCTGCCCGAGACGCGCGAACGGCTGGCCGGACGGCTGATCGGCCTGTCCTTCTTCGCGCTGGCCCTCTACGTCACCTACGAGTCGGTCTCGGCGCTGCTCGCCGGCACCCGCCCCGACTCCTCGACGGTCGGCATCGTGCTGGCGGTCCTGTCCCTGCTCATCATGCCGGTGCTGTCGTGGGCGCAGCGCCGCACCGGTCGTGAGCTGGGCTCCGGCGCGGTGCACGCCGACGGCACCCAGACCCTGCTGTGCACCTACCTGTCCGCGGTCCTGCTCGTCGGGCTGCTGGCCAACTCGCTCCTCGGCTGGTGGTGGCTGGACGCGGTCGCCGCGCTCGTCATCGCCGCGGTCGCGGTGCGCGAGGGCCTCGAGGCGTGGCGTGGAGAGGGTTGCTGCGGCGACTGACCTGCTCGCTGGACCGCTCCCGCCACCACCGTGCACCACGCTCGGCCAGCCAGCCCAGCGCGAGGGCGACGACGACGGCGACGACCGCGGCCAGGAGGGGGTTCTCCTCCAGCCAGGCCCCCGCCACCGCGCCGATGCCCACGTTGTAGGCGGCCCACGCCGTCACCGCGATGCTGTCGAAGAGGATGAACCGGCGGCGAGGGAACTCCATGGCGCCCGCGGTGAGGTTCACCAGCTGGCGGCCACCCGGCACGTAGCGGCAGGCGATGATGATCATGCCGCCGCGCCGCTGCAGCAACCCGGCGATCCAGGTGAAGAAGGCGCGCACCTTCGGCCGTCGGCTCTCCCGGAGGCGCCCCAGGCGGGTGTACCGGCCCAGGGTGTAGGTGAGGTTGTCCCCGACGAACCCGCCCGCCGCCGCCACCGCCATCAGCGTGACGAGACCGGGTCGGCCCTCCGCAGCCGCGATCGCGCCCAGGGCCACCAGCACGGGCTCGGCGGGGGCGGGCGGCAGCAGACCGTCGAGGATGCAGATCGCGAACACGATCGGCAACAGCCAGGCCGAGTCGGCGTGCGTCTCGATGAAGGCGTTGAGCGCCTCGACCATGGGTCCTCTTTCTGCGGGGCTGGGCAAGTATGCCACCGCGGCCATCCCCGACGGCGGCGCCCACCACGTGCCGTCAGCGCAGACGTCGGGCGGGCCGCTGCAGCCCAGCCACCGGGCCGTCCGGCAGCCTCGTCGTCACGGACGGTTGTCGACGACGGGCGTCCCGTCCCGCAGGACCAGCGCGACGTCGCGGACGGCGCTGATGTCGCTCAGCGGGTCGCCGCGCACGACGAGCAGGTCGGCCGGGCGGCCTTCCTGCAGCACACCCGCCTCCTCCGTGCCCATCAGGTCGGCGGCGGTCGACGTCGCCGCCACCAGAGCCTGGCGGGGCGTCATCCCGGCGTCGACCAGCAGCTCGAGCTCGCGGACGAGGCCCGCGCCGAACTCCACGCCGTTCATGGGTGCGTCGCTGCCGGCGACGGCCCGGCCACCGGCCTCGACGAACTCCGCGAGCCGGCCCTGCAGCGTCCCGAGCATGGAGGGATCAAGGACCGGCTCGACGACGGCGAAGGTCGGCGCCAGCGTGGGGCCGTCCGCGACGACCCTGGCCAGCAGATCCTCCTCCCAGCCCTGCGCGACCCCGCGCGGTTCCAGGTGGTCCAGGCCGTCGACACCTGCCGCGAGCAGCTCCTCGAGGTCCGGCACGGTCCCCCAGTGCGCGACCACCGGGGTGCCATGTGCGTGGGCCTCGTCGACGATGGCCTGCAGGACCGGCACCGGGATCGGGTCCAGCGACCGGTATCTCGGGTCACCGCGGTCGTGGATCACCTTGATCACATCGACCGGCTGGTCGGCGGTGGTCAGCTCCCGCACCATGGACCTGGCCTCGTCGGCGGTGGCGGGGACGCGCACCCCGGGGTCGTCGGTGCTGCCCCCGAGGGTGACCACCGGGTGTCCTCCCGGCGTGGTGAACACCGGTCCGGCGGCGAAGATGCGCGGGCCGGCCAGCTCGCCGTCCGCGACCTTCTGGCGCAGCGCCAGGATCCATCCCGGGTCGTCGCCCATGCTGCGGACCGAGGTGACGCCGTGCTCGAGGTACGCCGCGCGGCGTGGGCCCGCGTCCCGCAGCCACTCCACGACCGACAACGCGATCGCGCCGACCCCGGACCCGCTGGGTGCGGCGAGGTGCACGTGGGAGTCGATGAGGCCGGGCATCACCGTGTGGCCCGCCAGGTCGAGCACGGTCGCGCCCTCCGGCAGCTGGATATCCACGCGCGTGCCGACGTCGGCCACCCTGCCGTCCCGGACCAGGACGGTCACCCCGGACAGCGGCTCCAGCTCCGGCCCGACGAGCGCCGTCATCCCCGTCAGGACCAGTGGTCCCTCCATCGGCTCGCCCGCGCGGAACCTCGTCGCCTCCACCCAGACAGCCATCGCGATCCCGGCCAGCCCGAGGGCCAGGAGCGGGTAGAGGACCAGACGTCGCAGCCAGCGCCCCAGGCGCCGGCGCCTGCGCGTGCTGCCAGTCCTCGCCACGAGCCCGCCTTCCTCCGGACCCGTCCAGCGTACTGCGGGCCGCCCCTACTCCTGGCTGAAGGCGGAGTCGAAGGACTGCGCCGGGGCCGGGTAGTCGAAGCGGCGCAGGTAGGCCAGCGCCTCGGGGGCGCCGTGCAGCCGGTCCATCGACGCGTCCTCCCACTCCACCGAGACCGGGCCGTCGTAGCCGGCGTGAGCCAGCGCCCGGAAGCAGTCCTCCCAGGGCACGTCGCCCCGCCCGGCGGAGACGAAGTCCCAGCCGCGGCGCTGGTCGCCCCAGGGCAGGTGGGAGGACAGGATGCCGTGACGGCCGTTGCCCATCCGCATCCGGGTGTCCTTGCAGTCCACGTGGTAGATCCGGTCGGCGAAGTCGGTGATGAAGCCGACCGGGTCGATGCCCTGCCACATCATGTGGCTCGGGTCCCAGTTCAGCCCGAACGCCTCCCGGTGGCCGACCGCCTCCAGCGCGCGCACGGTCGACCAGTAGTCGTAGGCGATCTCGCTGGGGTGCACCTCGTGGGCGAAGCGCACCCCGCACTCGTCGAAGACGTCGAGGATCGGGTTCCACCGGTCGGCGAAGTCCTGGTAGCCGGCCTCGATCCGCGCGGCGGGCACGGGCGGGAACATCGCGACGTACTGCCAGATCGAGGACCCGGTGAAGCCGACGACCGTCTTGACCCCCATCTTCTGGGCCAGCCGCGCGGTGAGCTTGAGCTCCTCCGCGGCGCGCTGCCGCACACCCTCGGGGTCGCCGTCGCCCCAGACCCGCGGGCCGACGATCGCCTTGTGCCGCTCGTCGATCGGGTCGTCGCAGACCGCCTGGCCCTTGAGGTGGTTGGAGATCGCCCACACCCCCAGGCCGTGGCGGCGCAGGATCTCCAGCCGACCCTCGACATACTCCTCGTCGTCCCAGCGCCAGGCGTCCAGGTGCTCGCCGGAGACCGCGATCTCCAGCCCGTCATAGCCCCAGCCGGCCGCGAGCTCGGCGACCTCCTCCAGGGTCAGGTCGGCCCACTGGCCGGTGAAGAGGGTGAACGTCCTGGCCATCATGTCTCCTTCGTCGCGCGGGATCAGGGGGTATGAGGTGAGGGTGTCAGTTGCCGGTCGGCGTGGTCACGCCGCCGGCCGCGTGGCTGGCCTCGATGGCCGCGAGGACCCGCTGCACGGCCAGTCCGTCGGCGAAGCCGGGGAGCAGCTCTCCCCCGCCGTCGATCGCGCGCAGCAGGTCGGCCGCCTGGGAGATGAACGTGGAGTCCCAGCCCAGGGTGTGCCCCGACGGCCACCAGGCGTCCACGTAGGGGTGCTCGGGCTCGGTGACGAGGATCTGCTTGGGGCCGTCGGTCGCCGAGCCCGTGCTCTCGTGCAGCACCAGCTCGTTGAGCCGCTCCAGGTCGAAACGCAGCGACCCGGTCGTGCCGTAGACCTCGACCTGGAGGGCGTTCTTGCGGCCGGTGGCCACGCGGCTCACCTCGAGCGAGGCCACCACCCCGGAGCGGGTGTGCAGGGTAGCCCAGGCCGCGTCGTCGACGGTCACCTCCTCGGGCCCGTCGGGTCCCGGCCGCTGGGGGGTGAAGGTGCGCAGCTCGCCGCGCACGCTGGTCACCGGCTCGCCGAGGATGGCGTGCAGCTGGTCGACGGCGTGCGAGCCCAGGTCGCCGAGGGCGCCGGAGCCGGCGGTCTCCCGGCGCAGCCGCCAGGTCATCGGCGCGGTGTCGTCGGCGAGCCAGTCCTGCAGGTAGGCCAGCCGGACCTCCCGGACCAGCCCGATCCGGCCCTCGGTCACGAGCTCGCGGGCCAGCGCCAGCGCCGGCACCCGCCGGTAGTTGTGCGCCAGCATCGTCCGCCCGGCCCCCTGCTGCCGGGCGGCCTCCACCAGCGCCTCCGACTCGGGCACCGTGTTGCTCAACGGTTTCTCGACGATGACGTGCTTGCCGGCGGCGAGCGCGGCCAGCGCCACCTCGGCGTGCAGGTGGCCGGGCGTGCACACGTCGACGATGTCGATGTCGTCCCGCTCGACGACGGCCCGCCAGTCGGTGGCGGCCTCGGCCCAGCCGTAGCGCCGGGCGGCCTGCCCAACCGCGTCGGCGTCGCGGCCGACGAGGACCTGCATCCGCACCGGGGGCACGTCGGGGTAGAACGCCGCGACGTTGCGCCAGGCGTTGGAGTGGGCCTTGCCCATGAACGAGTAGCCGACGACGGCCACACCGAGGGGCTCGGGCGCTCCAGGTGCCAAGGTTCTCTCCTCCTGCGAAGGGGTGATGCGGGTGGTCGGAGGGTCAGGCGGGTCGGACGTCCGTGGCCGGACGCTCGGCGGCGCGCTTCCTCAGGTGGTCAACTGACGCAGGAAGGCCAGGCCGTCGGCGGCCAGGTCGTCCTGCGTGGTCGCCAGCGGCCGCCAGATGGAGGCGGCCGTGGCGATGGCTGCGTTGTCGGCGGTGAAGCTCTCGATGCACAGCCCACCGGAGTAGCCGACCTCGTCGAGGGCGGCGAGGATCCCCGGCCAGTCGGTCTGGTCACCGCCGGGGGCACCCCGGTCGTTGCCGCAGACCTGCACGTGCACCAGGTGCTCGCCCGCACGCCGCACGGCGTCGGCGGAGGACCGCTCCTCGATGCCCACGTGGTAGGTGTCCAGCGCCACGCCGCACGCCGGCCCGAGCAGGCCCTCCAGCCCGGTGAGGGCCTGCTCGACGGTGTTGACCAGCGACGTCTCGTAGCGGTTGAGCGGCTCGATCCCGATCCGCACGCCGGCCTGCGCCGCGTGCTCGACGACCGGGGCGAGGTTGTCCCGCCACTCCTGGTAGGCCGCCTCGCGCTCGGTCGGCGTCATCCGCCAGACCCGGCCGGTCGCGGCGTAGAACGGCCCGCACACCGCCGGGGCACCGATGCCCTCGGCGAGGTCCACGCACCGGCGCAGGTAGTCCTGCGTGGCGGCGACGGCGCCCGGGTCGGCGACCACGAGGTCGCGCCCCGGGGCCATCGCCCCCACCACGTAGGGCTGCAGGCCGGTGGCGGACAGGGCCGCCCGGACGGCGGGGACCGTGAGGTCGCCCGCGGACTCCAGCGGCAGCTCGACCGCCGTGAAGCCCATCCCCGCGACCTTCTCGAGCAGCTCGGGCAGCTGCGCGTCGGTCAGCGGTGACGTCCAGACCCAGGTGTTGACGCCGAGGGGCCTCACGGGATGACGCGGTCCTGCCACACCTGCGGGTAGCCGGGCAGGTCCTCGCCGCCGAACTTGGCGTAGTGACCGTCGGGCATGCCCTCGTTGGCGGTCAGGAAGTCGCCGCGCTCGGCCTCGGTGATCGGCTCCTGCGGAAGGACCCACTCGGCGGGGATCTCCTCGCCGGCGGCGATCTTCTCCAGCGCCAGCAGCGGGGTGCGCCACTGGAAGTTGGAGTAGACGGGCGCCATACCGGTCAGCCCGGTCTCCTCCCACTTGCGCAGGAAGCTCATCTCGTCCTCGCCGGTCATCACCGGGTAGTCCGCGCCGGCGTCCTCGAACGCCTCGATGGCGGCGACGGCACCGTCTCCGGCGTCCATCCACACGCCCTGGACGTCACCGCGGGCGAGCTCGTCGGAGATGATCTTCTTGATCTCGGTCGGGTCGGCGCCGGTGAAGTAGTCGACCGCCTCGATGCCGTTCTCCTCGAAGATCTTCTCGGCCGCGGCCCAGCGGTGCTCGAGCACGTCGACGCCCGGCAGGATCCGCAGCGCGACGACCTTGTCGCCCTCCTCGAGGTTCTCGACGAGGAACTCGGCGGTGTCGATGCCCCAGGCGTAGCCGCCGATGGGGTGGATGAAGGTGGTCGCGCAGTCGGTCTCGACACCGCGGTCGAAGACCACGACCGGCATGCCCGTGTCGCACGCCCGCTCGACCGCGGGCGTCAGCGCCGCGGTGGAGTTGGGTGAGATGACGAAGGCGTCACAGCCGGCCTCGGCGATGAAGTAGTCGATGTCGGCGATCTGGGTGTTGTCGTCGTCCTGCGCGTCACGGGTCTCCATCTCGGAGATGACGCCGGACTCCTGCAGCGACTTCAGCTGCTCGTTCATCGTGATCCAGCCGGTCTGGCGCCACGGGTTGGAGATCGAGGCGTTGGAGAAGCAGACCTTCATCGCCTCGTCCGTCGCGAACTCGGAGGTGTCGGTCATCTCACCGTCGATGTACTGCAGGTGCGGCGCGGACGCGTCACCCTCGAAGGTGGCCGAGCGCTGCTCGTACTGGGTGTCGTAGACGGCCTGGTCGAACCACTCGTCCGAGCCACCGGCGTCCTCGCCCTCAGCGTCGTCGGCAGTGTCGTCGGCAGTGTCGTCGGCGGCGTCGACGGCGTCGTCGGCGTCGTCGGGCTCGGCGCCGTCGTTGCTGTCCTCGGCCGCCGCAGGGGTGGTGGGGTCGTCGAGCGACTCGTCGGTCGAGCACGCCGCCAGCATGGCCAGCGCGGCGGTGGCGGCCATCAGGCTGCCGATCTTCTTCCTGCGCATCAGTTCTCTCCTGTTGTCGTGCCCGGGGTGGGCGGGGTGGTGGTTGCGGTGGTGTCGGGGGTATGCCGTGCCAGCGGGCCCTTGTCGGGGCGCCGGACGCCACTCCATACCCGGGCCGAGGCGGCGACGGCGAGGATGATGATCACGCCCTGCACGGTGGGCCGCCAGGTCGAGGCCACGCCCAGGAAGTTGAGCAGGGTGAAGAGCAGCTCGAGGGCGAAGGCGCCGGCAGCGGCCGAGAGCACCCACCCGCGTCCGCCGCCGAGGACGACCCCGCCGATGACCACGGCGGTGATCGCGGTGAACTCGTAGCCGCTGCCCACGGAGGGGTGCACCCCGGCATACCCGACCAGGATGATCCCGGAGACGGTGGCGGCGAGGGAGGACAGCACGAAGGCACGGGTCTTGACCCACCACACGGAGGCGCCGGACAGGCGGGCAGCCTCGGGGTTGTCGCCGGTCGCGACCAGGGTGCGCCCGAACGGGCGGCGCATGAGCCAGACCGCGCCGACCGCGAGGACGACGAGGATGATGGCCGGGTAGGGGATGATCTCGAGCACCGGGACGTCGCGGATGCCACCGCGGCCGATCTGCCGGAAGCTGTCGACCGGGTTGCCGGTGGCGGCGCCGCCGGTGAGGTAGAGGACCAGGCCCGACAGCGCCAGCATCATGCCGAGGGTGACGATGAAGCTGGGCACCTTCAGGATCGTGGTCGCCAGCCCGTTGATCACGCCCACGAGCGCCCCGAGGGCGACCATGAGCAGCATCACCGGCAGGATGCGCGACTCGTCCTGGCCGATGAGGTTGCCGGCGAGGACGACCTGCATCGCCACGACGGAACCCATCGACAGGTCGAACTCGCCGGAGACGATGACGAAGTACTGCCCGATCGCGGCGATCGCGATGGGGGCGGTGCGGCCGATGAAGCGGATGAGGGAGCCGGGCTCGCCGAAGCTGGGGTTGGAGGCGATGACGGCGGCCAGCAGCAGCGCGGCGAGGACGAAGACGGCACCGCCCGGGGTGATGAGCGTGCGGGCGAGTCGGGTCAGCGCGCCGCCCTCGTGCCGCGGCAGCTCGCGGCGGCGGTCGCCGGCCTGCGGGGTGATGGTCTGGATGCTCACGCGACCTCCTCCGTGACGCGGCGGTCGGCGGCGCCGGTGCGGTCAGTGCCGAAGCGGGCCGGTCGCCGGTCCATGTTGCGGCGGGCGTAGACGGCGACGGCGAGGACGATGACCAGGCCCCGGACGACGTCGCGCAGGAAGGAGTTGACCTCCAGCACGCCCATCACGTTGTCCATGACCGCGAAGATGGCCACGCCGCCGAGGGTGCCCAGGACGTTGCCCTTGCCGCCGGCCAGGACGGTGCCGCCCAGGACGACCGCGGCGATCGACATGAGGTCGTAGCCGCCCTGGCTGCCGATGGTGGGGCTGCCGACGGACAGTCGCGCCAGCAGCAGCAGCCCGGCCATGCCGGCCAGCATCGAGCACAGGACGTGGGCCAGGATCACCGGCGGCGCGGTGCGCAGACCGCTGAGCCGGGCGACCTGCGGGTTGCCGCCCACGGCATACAGGTGGTGGCCGACGCGGGTGCGGCGCAGGAGCAGGATGACCAGGACCGCGCAGCCCAGCATGATGAGGGTCGAGACCGGGACCGGGCCGATGTTGGTGGCGCCGATGAGGCGGAAGTCGCGGGGCGCGGACCCGGCGGAGCCCTTGTAGTTGCTGCCCAGGTAGCCGGCGAGGATCAGGCCCATGCCCAGCGTGGCGATGAAGCCGTGGACATGGAGCACGCTGACCACCAGCCCGTTGACCAGCCCGATCAGCGCGGAGACGCCCAGGGCGAGCACGACCGCGAGCGCGATGTTGCCGGTCTGGCCGGCCATGGTGACGCCGGCGACGAGGCTGCTGAGGCTGACGACGTAGGGCACCGAGAGGTCGAGGCTGCCGCCGAGGATGACCAAGGTCTGCCCGATGGCGACGAACCCCAGGATGCTGGTGCCGGTGAGGATCGCCGAGATGTTGCCGGGGCTGAAGAAGTTGCGCCCGGCGGTGGCGGTGAGGATCGCGCCGGCGACGAGCGCGAGCGCCAGCACGATGAGGACGATAGTCGTCGAGGTGATCGGCGCGCGCGTGGGGCGCGAGCGGTGCGTGAGGGTGCTCATGCGCTCCGCACCTCCTCGCCGACGCCGGTGCCGAGGGCGATGACGTCCTCCTCGGAGCTGCCCGCGGGCAGCTCCCCGGCGAGCCGGCCGTCGCGCATGACGAGGATCCGGTCGGACAGTCCGATGACCTCGGGCAGCTCGCTGGAGACCATGAGCACGCCGACGCCGCGGTGGGCGAGCTGGCGCAGCAGCTCGTAGATAGCGTGCTTGGCGCCGACGTCGATGCCGCGGGTCGGCTCGTCCATGAGGATGACCGCCGGGTCGGTGCTGAGCCAGCGCGCGAGGACGACCTTCTGCTGGTTGCCGCCGGAGAGGAACTGCACCTCCTGCCCGAGCGAGCGGGCGGCGACCTCCAGGGAGGACAGGATCCCGGGCATGTCGGCGCGGGTGCGGGCGGCCCGCCCGGGCAGCACCGCGCGGACCACGCCGAGGGCGTTGTCGAGGATGGACTGGTTGAGCGCCAGCCCCTTGGCCTTGCGGTCCTCGGTCACCAGGGCCAGGCCCTGGCGGATCGCCTGGCGGGGGGAGGTGGTGCGCACCGTCCGCCCGCGCAGCGTCATCGTGCCGCGGGTGAAGGGGTGGACGCCGAAGATGCTCTCGACGAGCTCGGTGCGACCCGAGCCCTGCAGCCCCGCCAGACCCACGATCTCACCAGCGCGCACGCTGAGGTCCACGCCGTCCACATACCCGTTGCCCGCCCCGCTGAGGGTGAGCAGCTCCTCCCCCAGGGTGGTGCCGGGGAGCGGGTCGGGGAAGAAGGAGGAGATAGGGCGGCCGACCATGAGCCGCACGAGGGTGGCCTCGTCGAGCTCGGCGGCCGGTCGGGTAGCGACCTGGCGGCCGTCCTTGAGGACGGTGATGGTGTCGCAGAGGTCGAAGATCTCCTTCAGCCGGTGGGAGACGTACAGGATCGCGACGTCCCGCTCGAGGAGGCGCTCGATGATGCGGTAGAGCAGGTCGACCTCGTGCCCGGCGAGGGCTGCGGTGGGCTCGTCCATCGAGATGATCCGGGCGTCGTAGCTGACCGCCTTGGCGATCTCCACGATCTGCTGCTCGGCGACCGAGAGCGAGCGCACGGTCCGGCTCGGCGCCAGGCCCGTCACCCCGAGGCCGTCGAGGAGGTCGGCGGTGTCACGCTGCATGCGCGCGGTGTCGACGAGCAGCCCGCTGCGGGGCTCGCGGCCGAGGTAGATGTTCTCGGCGACGGTGCGGTCCGGCAGGAGGTTGAACTCCTGGAAGACGGTCGAGAGGCCCGCCTCCTGGGCCTGGACCGGGTGGCTGAAGGAGCGGGTCTGGCCCAGCATCTCGATGGTGCCGCCGTCGGGGTGGTGCACGCCCGCCAGCAGCTTCATCAGCGTGGACTTGCCGGCGCCGTTCTCGCCGACGAGGCCGTGGACCTGGCCCGGGTGCAGGTCCAGGTCGACGTCCTGGAGCACGGCGTTGCCGAAGAAGCGCTTGGTGAGGCCGCGTGCGCGCAGCACGGCAGGGGACCCCGTGGTCACGGACCGGGGTGCAGCGTCGGGAGCGACGGCGTCATCGTTCGTCACGGCAGCGACTATGGCACGCTTCGACCACTTTTGTCGAGCGACATGCAGAAGTTGAGAACTAGACGTGACTAAGTGCTGCGTGGTTGACTGCGGCCGTGCAGACCAGCGACGTGTTCGAGCTCCTGCGCGACGGCCGCCCGCGGACGAAGGCGCAGCTGGCCGAGGCCATGGGGCTGGCGCGGTCGACCGTCGCCGCGCGGGTGGAGGTGCTGATGCGGCTGGGCCTGGTCGTCCCGCACGGCGATGCGCGGTCGACGGGCGGACGGCCCCCGTCCCTCTTCGCGATGAACCCGTCTGCACGGGTCGTGGCCGCCGTCGACCTCGGGGCCACGCACGCCGTCGCCGCCCTGACCGACCTGTCCGGCACGGTCCTCGGTGAGACGCGTGAGGCGCTGGACATCGCGGACGGGCCCGACGTCGTGCTGGCCTGGGTCGCCGCCGCGGTCGAGGGCCTCCTGAGGCGGACGAAGCGGCCGGTGAGCGACCTCATCGCGATGGGGATCGGCCTCCCCGGCCCGGTCGAGCACTCCACCGGCCGCCCGATCAACCCACCGATCATGCCGGGCTGGGACCGGTATGACGTGCCGGCCCACCTGCAGCGCACCTTCCCCGTGCCGGTGCTCATCGACAACGACGTCAACATCATGGCGCTGGGCGAGCAGCGGACCCACCTGCCCGACGTCCCCGACCTGATCTTCCTCAAGGTGGCGACCGGCATCGGCGCGGGCATCATCTCCGGCAACCAGCTGCAGCGCGGCGCCCAGGGGACGGCCGGCGACCTCGGGCACGTGCGGGTGGCGCGGGCCGACGGGGTGCTGTGCCGCTGCGGCAACGAGGGCTGCCTCGAGGCGGTCGCGGCCGGCCCCGCGCTCGCGGCGAGCCTGCAGGAGCTCGAGGTGGGGGCGGCGACCACGCAGGACGTCATCGACCTGGTCCGCCAGGGCGACCGCGCGGCGTTGCAGGTCGTGCGCCAGGCCGGCCGCGACATCGGCGAGGTGGTCGCCACCTCCGTCAATTTGCTCAACCCCTCGTTCGTCGTCATCGGCGGGCGCCTGGCCGACGCCGGCGAGCACCTGCTGGCCGGCATCCGCGAGGTCGTCTACCAGCGCTCCCTGCCCCTCGCCACCCAGCACCTGCAGGTCGTCGCCTCCCGCGCGGGGGCGCACGCCGGTGTCCTCGGCGCGGCGTTCCTGGCCATCGACCACGCGCTGTCGCCCGAGGCGATCGAGGCGGCGAGCGCGAGGGTGGCTTCGGCCTGAGCCGGGGTCTGGGTCCGGGTCTGGAGCCCCGGCCTGGGACGAGCCCGGGTCCCCGCGTCCTGGCGGCCGACCTACCGCTCGCGCACCAGCACGTGCTGGACCACCAGCGTCGCCGTGGCCGCCGCCGCCACGAAGGCCACCACCCCGCCCCATCCCACGGCCTCGTAGGCCAGGCCACCCGCCCAGCCGAGCACGCTCGAGCCGCCGTAGTAGGCCAGGTTGTAGAGGCCGGTCGACTGCCCACGGGCCGTCACCGCCCGGGCACCGGCCCAGCCGGACGCGATCGAGTGTGCGCCGAAGAAGCCGCCCGTGAGGACGAGGAGACCGGTCAGCACCAGCCACAGCGGCCCGGCCAGCGTGAGGAGAAGACCGGCGATCATGACGAGCACGCTGGCGACGAGCACGGCATACCTCCCGTGCCGTGCGGCGAGCTCACCGGCGCGGGGGGCCGAGACCGTGCCGGCCAGGTACGCGAGGAAGATGAGCCCGACCGCCCACCCGGGCAGCAGGTAGGGCGCCTGCACGAGGCGGAAGCCGAGGTAGTTGTAGACCGCGACGAAGCCGCCCATCAGCAGGAACGCGGACAGGTAGAGGCCGACCAGCGCGCGGTCCTGGAGGTTGACGAGCACCCGTCTGGTCTGGGCGAGCACCCCGACACCGCGGACCGCCACGAACCGGCGCTCGCGTGGCGCGAGCACGACGAAGGCGACCGCGGCGAGCGCCGCCATGGCCGACACGGTCGTCATGCCGACGCGCCACGAGGTGACGTCCGCCACCGGGGTGGCCACAACCCGGCCGAGCAGCCCACCGATCGTCGTCCCGCCGACGAACCACCCCGCTGCCACGGCCGCCGACCGCTCGTGGACCTCCTCGTTGAGGTAGGCCATCGCCAGCGCCGGCACGCCGCCGAGGGCCGCGCCCTCGAGGAACCGCAGCACCAGCACGGCCTCGAAGGTCGGCGCCCACGCCGACACCAGCCCCAGCACGGTGGCGCCCACGACGGCCACCACCATCGACCGCAGCCGGCCGAAGCGGTCGCCGACGAACGACCAGGGCACGACGGCGAGCGCCAGCCCGAGGGTCGCGGCCGAGACGGTCAGCGCGGCCCGGTCGGCGGTGGTGCCGAGGTCGGCAGCGATCTGCGGCAGGACGCCCTGCGGGGAGTAGAGCTGGGCGAAGGTCGCCACCCCGGCGCACAGGAGGGCCGCCAGGAGGCGCCGGTACGCGGCGCTGCCGCGGGCGTGCCCGTGCTCGCGATGGGTCACGCGGCCCGCCCGCCCCGCCGGCGGTCGCGGCTCTCGGTGGTCGAAGCTGGTCCGGCGTTCACGCGGTCATCCTGCCGCACGCGTGCCGCCGGGGACCTACGCTGGCCGGGTGTCCGGGTTCAGCGCGTCGGCGGTGCTCGCCGTGCTGCTCGGCGGGCTCCTCCTGCCGGTCCTCTTCGTGCCGTACGTGGGGTGGAGCTACCGCCGCCGGGGGACGCTGAGCCCCGGGCACGCCGTGGTCGTCGCCGCGGCGGTGGTCTACGCCACGGCGCTGTGGACCTACACGATCGTCCCGCTGCCCGACCCGGCAACGCTGGAGTGCGCGGGCGACGCCCCCGTCCAGCTCCTCCCCCTGGCCTCGCTGGGCGACGTCGACGTCGCGACCCACGGGCTGCGCGACCCCGCGCTGGTGCAGCTGGTCGCCAACGTCGCGCTCTTCGTGCCCTTCGGCATGCTGGTGCGGCACCTGCTCGCGCCCCGCCGGCCCGCCTGGGTGGTGGTGCTCGCCGCGGCAGGCACCTCGCTGCTGGTCGAGCTGACCCAGCTGACCGGCGTCTGGGGCCTTTACCCCTGCGCCTACCGGATCTTCGACGTCGACGACCTGCTGACGAACACGCTGGGGGCCACCCTCGGCCTGCTGCTGGCACCGCTCCTGCGCCGGATCCCCGGGCAGGGCACCGTGCCGGTCGCGCAGGCGCGGGTGGTGGGGCGCGGCCGGCGTCTGGTGGGGATGGCGGTCGACGTCGCCGCGGTGCACGTGCCGGCGCTCGTGCTCTACGTCGGCCTCGCCCTGGTGGCCCGCCACCGCGGCTGGCTCGGACCGGACCCTGCCTACGACCGCCTCTACGGCGGCGTCCTGCTCGGCGTCTCCCTGGTCCTCCTGCTGCTCGTCCCCCGCCTGACCCGCGGGGCCACCCCGGGCCAGCTGCTCACCTACGTCCGTCCGGTGACTGAGGACGGCAGCGCGCCGGACGTGCGCGCCCTGCTGCTGCGGTGGGCCAGCGGGTCCGGTGCCTACTTCCTCCTCCTCTCCGCGGGGTCGCTGCTGCGGCAGGACGCCCTGGGGGTGCTCGCCCACGCCTGGCTGGTCCTCGCGGGGGCGGTGGTCCTGCTGCGGCACCCGCGCGGCCTGTCGGGCTACGTCGCGGGCCTCACGGTCGTGGACTCGCGCGACCCCGGCTCGACCGTCAGCCGGGCGCGCGGCGTGGACCCCCGCAGCCTGACCGTGGCCGTGCTCGCCGTGGTCACGGTCGCCTACCTGGGCTACGCCGCGTTCGCCGCCCTGGCGCAGGTGGCGCCGGGCGTCGGGGCCGGCGTCGGGCTCCTCGGCCTGCTCGTCCTCGTCCTGGCGACGCTGGCCGTCGTCCCCTACCTGGTCGTCAACGGCGTGGTGACCGTGCGGCGCGAGGGTCTCGGTGCGCTCACCGTGCTGCCGCTGGTCACCGCCGCGGCCGCCGTCGCGGTCCCGGTGGCCGTGGTGGTCAGCATCCTGGTCGGGTCCCGGTGGTGGGCGGCGCTCGCGGTGGCGGTGCTGGCGGTGAGCGGCTACCTGGGTCTCCTCTTCGTCCCCTTCCTGGTCTACGGCCAGTGGTACGCCCGCCGTCGGCCCGACGGGCCGGTCGACGCGGTCGTCGTGCTCGGCTCGCGAGTCTTCGACGACCGGGTGCCGCCGCTGCTGGCTGCCCGGGTCGACCGCGGGATCGAGGTCCTGCACGAGCAGCTGGCGCGGGACCCCGGCGCCCCCACCGTGCTCGTCTGCTCCGGTGGCCAGGGGCCGGACGAGACGATGCCGGAGGGGACGGCGATGGCCCGGTATGCCGTCGAGCACGGCGCCCCGGCGGAGCGCGTCCTGGCGGAGACCGCCTCACGGACGACCGAGGAGAACCTCGTGCTCTCCCGCCAGCTGCTGCACGACAAGGGGCTCGGTGAGGTGGTGGTCGTGGTGACTAACGACTTCCACGCCTTCCGGGCCGGGATCATCGCCCGCGAGGTCGGCGTCGTGGCGGACGTGGTCGGGGCCCCCACCGCCCGCTACTACTTCCCCGCGGCCGTGCTCCGCGAGTTCGTGGGTGTGCTGGCCCGCACCTCGCGCCTGCACGCCGCCGTCGCGGGGCTGCTGGCGCTCGTCGCGGCTGGCCTCACCGTCCTGCTGCTCGGTTGACGCGACGTGGTGCGGAATGACGTCTTGGACGCGCAGCACCCCGGTGATCCCGCCACGATGGAGCCATGACTGACATCCGTTTCGGCTACACCCTGATGACCGAGCAGGCCGGCCCCAAGGAGCTGGTGCGCTTCGCCGTCGCCGCCGAGGAGGCCGGCTTCGACTTCGAGGTGAGCAGCGACCACTACTTCCCCTGGCTCTCGGCCCAGGGCCACTCCCCCTACGCCTGGACGGTGCTTGGCGCGGTCGCGCACGCCACGCAGCGGGTGGGGCTGATGACCTACGTGACCTGCCCGACCATGCGCTACCACCCTGCCGTGGTGGCGCAGAAGGCGGCCACGCTGCAGATCCTGGCCGACGGCCGGTTCACCCTGGGCCTGGGGAGCGGGGAGAACCTCAACGAGCACGTCGTGGGCCAGGGGTGGCCGACCGTCGGCACCCGCCAGGAGATGCTCGCGGAGGCCATCGAGGTCATCCGGGCCCTGCACACCGGCGACCTGGTCGAGCACCGGGGTGAGTACTTCGACGTGCCCTCGGCCCGGGTCTGGGACCTGCCCGAGGATGGGGTCGAGATCGCCGTCGCCGTCGGCGGTGAGGAGGCCATCGCCAGGTTCGCGCCGCTGGCCGACCACCTCATCGCGACCGAGCCCTCCAGCGAGTACTTCGAGCAGTGGAACGCCACGGACGGCGCCCCGCGGATCGGTCAGGGCGGTCCGGCCCGCGCGATCGGGCAGATCCCGATCTGCTGGGACCCGGACGAGCAGCGGGCGGTCGAGCGGGCGCACGAGCAGTTCCGCTGGTTCGCCGGCGGCTGGGCCGTCAACGCCGACCTGCCGACGACGGCCGGTTTCGCGGGAGCGACCCAGTTCGTCCGCCCCGAGGACGTGGCCGAGCAGATTCCCTGCGGGCCCGACCTCGACGCGATCGTCGAGGCGGTCAAGCCCTACTGGGAGGCGGGCTTCACGGACATCGCCCTGGTGCAGGTCGGTGGCGAGAGCCAGGACCAGTTCCTGGCCGAGTGCGCCGAGCCGCTGCTGGACAAGCTGCGCACCGCCGCCGGCTGACCGCGCCCTCGACGCGGTCGATCAGGGCCAGGCGTCCATCCGGGACAGGGCCGCCCGCACGGTGCCGTAGGCGTACTCGTCGTAGCCGAGGCCGCAGCTGACGCAGCGCGGGTGCTGACCCACGTCCGTCGGCCGCGCCCACCGGTGCTCGCACAACAACCTTTCCACGTTTTCCGTGCTCTCAGACATCTCGTCGCTCTCAGACATGCGGCGCACGGTACGGCTCGGTGCCGACACACCCTGCCGGGCGCCGCTGTCCGATGCCGCACGGCGTTGCCCGCTACTGCACGCGCTCTACAGGTCGAGCCGCCTGGCGATCTCTCCGCCGCCTGCCGCCCGAAGCACCTCGGCGTCGCCGACGACGACCAGCTCGTCGGTCGCCCGGGACAGACCCACGTAGAGCCGCTCCTTGGACCGGTCGCGGGTGCCGTCCTCGTTGACGCAGAGCACGACGGCGCGACGTTCGAGGCCCTTGCAGCCCAGCACGTGGCCGTAGAAGACGTCGTCGTCCTCCCAGAAGGTGCGCCAGTAGCCCTCCTGGCCGAGGTCTTCCTGACGGGAGTTCTGCTCCGGGCGCCGGCTGCCGGTCGTGATGAGCGCGACGTCCTCGGGCCGCCAGCCGGCGTCGAGGAGCCGGTCGACCTCGTCGTCAGCAACGCCGAGTGCCTCGTCGGGCGCAGCCTGCACGAAGCGCACCTCCGGCCCGTCCCCGCCCAGGCTGCGCATCCGCATCGGCGCCAGCGGGCTGAAGCTCTCCGCGATCTGCCGGGTGTTGCGCAGGTTGTGGTCGAGCACGAGCGGGACAAGCTGGACGGGCGGGCGCCCGAACCGAGCGAAGACCTTCTGGTTCTCGTCGGAGTAGACGAACAGCCCACCCTCCTCGGGGTCCTTCAGCGCGGCGAGCAGCGGGACCCACCAGTCCTCGGCGAAGTCCTGTGCCTCGTCGACGATGATCGCGTCGAACTTCCTGCCCTCCGGCAGCCCCCGTGCCCGCTCGGCCATCCGCGCCGGCAGCTCCTTCTCCCAGAACTCGGAGTCGTTGCGGTCGGCGTCGATCTCCAGGCCCCACTCGCGGCCGAGCTCCTCGAACCGCCCGACGAAGGCCGGCCGCGACTTGCGGTGCTCCCCCTCGAGGGTCCTCTTGAACCACTCCCCCAAACCGATCGAGTAGCACAGCAGCGCCACCCGCCTGCCCTTCTGCTCCTTGAAACCGCGGGTGAGCTGCTTGGCCTGGGTCATCGCCAGCACCGTCTTGCCGCTGCCTGCGCCGCCACGCACCTCCACGCGGTGGAGCAGCCGGGTGACCTCGAGGATCTTGGCCTGCTCCTGGGTGAGCCGGTCTGCCCGCGCCTCGCGGTCGTCGGCTTCGGCCACCACGTCCCTGCCCATGAGGCTGCGGCCGCTGAGGATCTCGGCGACCAGGTCGACATCGTCAGGGGTGGGCACGCGGTGGTGAGTCTCCTGCGTCTCGGTGACCGCACGGATCCGCTGCGCCAGGCGCTGCTGGTCGTCCCGGCCGTGGATCATCTCCCGGCCGCAGTCGGGCAGGGCGAAGTCGTCCGCGACAGGGCTGTATGGCGTCACGACCGTGTGCGCCCATCGCACCCTGCCGCGTGACGAGGCGGCCCACCGTGGGTCGTCCTGGACGTACTTGCGCGCGGTGTGCTTGAACTGCCTTGCCTGCCGGACCGGGTCGATCTCCCGGGTCCCGCCGCCGTGCTGCCACCACCGCCCCTGGTCGTCGACGCTCACGCTGCCGCCCTTGACCTCGACCACCACGACGCCCGCGCCGTGCATCAGCACGACGAGGTCGGCCTCGTGGTCCTGCTCGTGGTCGGTCAGCCGCGGGTTGGCCAGCACGACGTCCTCGTCCCGCAGGTTGCGCACCAGCCGCTCGCACACCTCCCGCTCGACGTTGTTCGGGAAGACCGGGTCGGCCGGGATGAGTCGAGCAGCCACTACATACCCCCGCCTGTCCAAGCACCGTTGCTCATCACGTCAGCATAAGAGGTATCTGTGGACAACCCGGACGTTGTCCGCAGCCTCCCTTCGGTCCCCATCCGACCGAGGTTGACGGCTCGTCGCACCCTTCGACGTGCCGCTCGCCGACAACACCGCGCTGCAACGGGGGGATGGTCTCGGTTCGGTCGTCGAAAACCCACCATGGTTGGCCGACCCGGAGCACAATGGATCTGCTCCCTACCTAGGCGCTGCGCCGGCGGCGACGCCCGAGGAGGTCCGATGGCTGAGGCTTCGGCATCCGCGACTGCTTCGAGTGCCTGGTCGCGCTCGGTGCACGCGGTGGTCGACCCCCTCCAGGGCCAGGACGTGCCGGTGACGACGCTCATCGACCGGATGCTCGACCTGCACGGAGACGACTATCTGGGGGCTGGGAGCTGGGCGTCTCCCGCCTGGCCGCCGGACACCCTGGTGCAGTCCACCGACCGGTGGATGACGGAGCTTGGGACACTGCTGCCCGGTGCTCGGATCTTCGGCCGGATCGCCCTGGTGGGGTGGTGTCTGCTGGACGACCGGGTGGCCTCAGCGGCCCAGTCGAGCGGCGTCCTGTCCGGCGTGGCCGGGTCGGTCTACCCCGACCTCCGAGCGTTCTTCCACGAAACGGGCTTGCTCCTCCTGCGCCGCCGAGCACCGCTGGCCGCCCTGGCCGCGGGCGAGCTGGCTCCAGTCCTGGAGCTCAGGGGAATCCCGGAGGCTGGGGCGATCACGCACCTGGCCCTGGGCTCGGCGGCCACCATGCCGGTGGGTTCGATCGGTACGTGGGCCGCGGCCGCGGGTGGTCAGGTCTTCCTGGGCCACCAGGAGCAGTCGCGCCGTGTCCTACCGGAGGAGGTGACGGACACTGTCCTCGCACTCGCCTTCTCGGGGTCCGGCCGGCTGCACGCGGTGTCCCGCCACAACCTCTACCGCATCGACCCGATCTCTCTGCAGCTCACCACCGTCGAGGGATGGCCGAGCGCGTCGGCCGCAGCAGTGGACCCACGCGGAGTGGTTGTCGCGGACGAGAAGGAGGTGTACTGGGCGGTGGCCGACGCCGGGGACGCCGTGTCTCTCGGCGCGCCGCCGGGCGTCCATGCGTCCCAGGTCGCCACCGCTGCGTCGCGGGTAGCCGTCCTCACCGAGGGTGAGATCTTCGTGACGAGGGTGGACAGCGTCACCAGCACGTGGAGCAAACTCGCAAACAACAACGAGCTGGACGTGCGCCTCACAGCGACGCCCGACCACGTCTACGACGTCACGGCCGAAGGACACCTGCGCTGCATCCCTTGGAAGGAGGACCTCCAGGACCGGCATCCCACGTGGTCCTGGGACGTGGTGGAGCTCGGGCAACCGCAGCTGTGCACCGCCACCGGGCAAACGCTGGCGGCCTTCGCCTCGGAGGACCGGGTCACGATACTGGCGGGACCGAAGGTGGTCGCCAGCTTCCGACCCGACCTCGATGAGGGCCAAAGCCTCCGATCTGTCGGTCTCAGCTACGACGGATCCGTGCTTGCCGTCTCCATGTCCCCGCCGGGCCTTCGCTTCTGGCGGATCGACAGCGCCCCGGAGGTCCGCCTGAGCAGCTACACCCCCGACACTCCCGAGGGGCAGGACCTGCTGGCGATCAAACCCACGGTCGACGCCCTCGCCGCCATCCTCGTGGCCAAGGCGGTCCAACCACCGGTTGCCATCGGGCTCTTCGGTGAGTGGGGCTCGGGCAAGACCTTCTTCATGAAACAGCTGGAAGCGCGCATCCAGGAGCTCAGCGACGACGCTCGATGGTCCGGTCGAACCCAGCGGTCGTTGTGGGCCTGGCGCAACGTCACGCAGGTGAGCTTCAACGCCTGGCACTACGCGGCTGCCGACGTGTGGGCGGGTCTGCTCGAGCATCTCGTACGGGTGCTGGCACAGCCACGCACGCCGGGCGGCACCGACCTTCGGCTCCCGGACGAGCTGGCGTCCCTGCAGCAGCGACGGGTGGCCACGCTGGCGTCGGCGCTCGATACCGCCACGCACTCCGGACAGGCTGTTCAGGAGGCCCGAGCACTGGAGGCAGCCGCCATCGAGAACCATGAGCGCACCGAGCAGGAGCTGGGGAAGGCACAGGAGAAGTTGCGGCGGCTGCAGTCGCCGAACCTCGCCGACGTGGCGGGGCGGCAGTCAGTTGACCGGCTGCGGAGCGCGCTGGAAGCCGCAGACCTGCCCGTCGCTGCCGAACTAGGTCAGACGATCCAGGACATCAAGGAGGCACGGGCCGCGACGCAGAGTGCGATCGGACTCCTGGCCCGCGGCAACCGGCGTCGGCTCCTGGCTGGTCTGCTCATCGCCTGGGTGCTCGGAGTGGGCGCCACACTGCTGCTCGACCGGCTCGATTTCCAGTGGGGCCCCGCAGTTGGCCTGGTCACGGCGATCCTGGGTGCCGTCGGAGTGGCGGCCCGGTGGATCACCGCAGCAGCGGCCCAGGTCGTGAGCGAAGCAGGCAGGTATGACGACGCCGAGCAGGCGGCGAGGACGGTCGAGGCCGAGCTCAGTCGGCAACTGACGGACTCCGAGGTGAGAGTGGAGGAACTGACGCGGGAGGTAACCCTCCGCGAGGAGCAGCGAAGAGCGGCGCAGCATCAGCTCGAGCAGGCCCGGGCGAGCGTCGTCAGCGCCACGCCAGGGGCCCTGCTCATGGAGTATCTGGAGGGGCGCGCTACAGAGGGTGATTACCGGGCACAGCTCGGACTGATCGGCACGGTGCGCAGCGACCTGCAACTCATCTCGGACGCGATCAACCAGCACAACGTCACGGTGAACGGGCAGGCGGACACCCCACCGGATGATGTGGTGAACCGCATCGTGCTCTACATCGACGACCTAGACCGTTGCCGCCCTGAGGTGGTCGTCAAGGTGCTCGAGGCCGTGTCGATGCTCCTGACCTTTCCGATGTTCGTCGTCGTCGTCGCCGTGGATGCTCAGTGGATCTCACGGTCGCTGGCGAAGGTCTACCCCGAGATGCTCTCCGGCGGAGACGTCACGCCGGACCACTATCTGGAGAAGATCTTTCAGCTGCCGGTCTGGCTGTCTCGCCCCTCCGACGACGCGGCCTCCGCCATGGCGCGCGTCCTGCTCGGGGCACCGGCTCCCTCGGCACCGCTCCACCGGCCCACGGAGAACCGGATTCACGCTGCAGTGAACACGTCGGAGGGCACGACGGCATACCAGTCCAGCACCGCCCCGGAACGCGGACCGCGCCCGCTCGGCCGGCACCAGTCCAGGATCGGGGTGTCCACGTCCCCACCGACGAGCGTGATCCTGGACGCGTCCGAGTCAGCTGGGCTCCAGGAGTTGGCTCCCTTGGTGTCCCGCTCACCGCGCGCACTCAAACGATTCATCAACACCTACCGGGTCCTCAAGGCCCTCGTGCCGCTGACCCACCTCACGGAGGCGCGGCTCATCCTGGCAGTCGCCACGAGCCGTCCTGCGCTGGGAGAACGCTTGCTGCAAGGCATCATCAGGGCGCAGGAGCCAACTCTCGGGGACCTGGTGAAGACGTGGCCCCCGGACGACCAGGCGTGGATGGAAGCCTCGATCCCCGCCAGCTACCGCACGTGGCCGCAGTGGCGCTGCGCCAACCTGCAAGCCGTTGTCAGAGAGGTGCGGCGCTTCGTCTTTCACGTCGAGCCGGTGGACCGTTCCACGGCAGCTGGTTGACAGCAAGCAGTGCCCGCGCGAGTGCGAGGTGGGTCCACCCAGGCGCTGCGGTAAACGGCCCCCGCGCTCGCGGTGCGACATGCGCCCGACCGAGGGAGGGCGTGCGTAGTGGGTGACGTCGCGAGATGAGCAGCGCCGTGACTCGGTCTACGGTCAAGGTATGGCTGACAACGAAAAGCAAGCACTGCAGAGCTGGTGGCTCGGCCTGTCGGCGGAGCAGCGGGACGAGGTGTCGCGCCTGGTCGAGAACGACCCGGTGCCGGACTGGGTGGTCACCGAGCTGCGGGACGCCGGCGTGCCGCAGGCGGCGGACTGGTGGCCGCAGGAGGTCGACGGGCAGGCGGTCGCCCCGGCCGAGCTGGTGCAGTTCGTGGCGAACCAGGACCCGGACGCCACGACCTGACCACAGCCGAGTCTGGGCCGCTGACGCCATGATCCAGGTCAACGTGCACGAGACGCAGTCACAGCTGCCGAGGCTCGACCCAGCACAAGTATCTGCATTGGAGAGACAGCTATGGAGACCGCACCGATTCTCACGTGGACACTCGTCTCGGAGTGCCCCATACCGAAGGACGTCCAGAACCTGCTCGTGCCGGGTGAGCAGGCCGTCGCCGCATACAAGACCTTCCGTGACGCGGCCATCTTCACCACGAAGCGACTGATCGTCCGCGACGCGCAGGGCCTGACGGGCAAGAAGGTGGAGATGTACTCCCTCCCCTACTCCTCGATCAACATGTGGTCCTCGGAGAATGCCGGCACCCTGGACATGAACGCCGAGATGGAACTCTGGACACGCGTCGGCCACGTCAAGGTGAACCTGCGTAAAGGTATCGACATCCGCAGGCTGGATTCGCTGATCGCGCACTACGTGCTCTGACTCTGGCGGCCGGTGTCCCGGCGCGCAGTCGTTGGCTGAGGGCGGCCTGCAGCCCGGGTGTGGGGGCTGAAGCGCCTCTTCCTGCGGGCGAGCCACCGCATGTTCCGCGCCGGCTTCGGGGAAGGTCCGCAGCTGGTGGCCTCGGTGGCCGACGGTGATGCCGCGCATGCTGACCGGGTGGGCGATCACCTCGCGATGCTCTCCAGCGCGCTGCACGCCCACCACGAGTTCGAGGACGAGAACCTGTGGCACAGGCTCAGCCAGCGGGCACCGGCCTGCGCCCTGCACGTCGACCGGATGAAGAAGCAGCACGCGACGATGCTCGTCCATCTTCGTGAGCTCGACGCGGCTCTGCCCGCTTGGCGCTCAGGCGCCCGGGCGGGCGACGCCATACCCGTGCAGGAGGCGCTGACCGGGATCAATGCCGCCCTGTCCGCGCACCTTCCGGACGAGGAGGAGCACATCGTCCCGGTCATGGAACGGGTGCTGACCCAGCGTGAGATCGACGAGGCGTCCGTGCACGGCCGACGTGCGACACCGAGGGGCAAGACCTTCGCCATGCTCGGGGCGATCCTCGCCGCTCAGCCCGACGGTGGCGCCGCCTGGCAGCGCAAGCACCTGCCCGCGCCGGTACGGCTGGTCTGGCGGACGGTCGGGCGATCCAGGTATGAGGCGGGCCGCGCCGCCCTGAGGCGCGGCGAGTCCGGATCGCCCGGCGAGAAGACGCGAACGGGCTGACGACCGCCGGCTACGTGGACGGGCGCCCCATACCCGCGTCCCGCGCCTTCGCGATCGCCTCGGCCCGGCCGCCGGCGTGCAGCTTGGCGTAGATCGACGACACCGCGTTGCGCACCGTCTTGTTGGAGACGTAGAGCTCGGCCGCGATCTGGTCGTTGGTCCGCCCGGCGGCGAGCCGGTCGAGCACCCGCCGCTCCCGCTCGGTGAGCTCGGGGAACGGCACCTCCGCCGCCGGGCGCTCCGGAGCACCCACCCGCCCGAAGAACTCCGCCACCCGCGCCGCCAGCGACGCGCCGAAGACCATCCCCCCGGCGGCCGCGGACCGGATCGCGCGCTCGACCTCCTCGGCCCCGGCACCCTTGAGCAGGTAGCCGCTGGCGCCGGCCCGCATCGCGGCCAGGATGGTGTCGTCGTCCTCGTTCATCGTCAGCATGACGACCCGCACACCCTCGTGGCGACCGGTGACGAACCGCGTCGCCTCGATGCCGTCCAGCCGCGGCATCTGGATGTCCATGACCACGACGTCCGGCTGGGCCTCCCCCACGACGTGCACGGCGTCCTGCCCGTCGGCCGCCGTGCCGACCACCTCGATCCCGTCGAGCGCCCCCAGCAGCGCGACGAGCCCGTCGCGGACGATCTGGTGGTCGTCGACCACGACGACACGGATCATCGGTCCTCCATCGGCAGGGTGGCGCGCACCAGCGTGCCGCCGTCGGGTGGGCAGGTGACGTCCGTGCGGCCGCCGAGCTCGGCCGCGCGCTCGCGCATGGACAGCAGGCCGACCCCGGACTCGGTGTCGTCGTCGATCCCGACGCCGTCGTCCTGGACGGTGATGACGAGCCCACCGTCCCGGACGGCCAGGCGCACCTCGCAGCGGCTGGCCCGGGCGTGGCGCGTCACGTTGGTCAGGGCCTCCCCCACGATCCGGTATGCCGCGACCTCCACGGCCGCGGGCAGCGCGCCGAGGTCGTCGGCCAGCACCGTGGTGGCCAGGCCGGTGGCGCGCATGCGCTCGGCCTGCTGGGTGAGCGCGCCCACGAGGCCGCGGTCGTCGAGGGCCGGCGGGCGCAGGTCGTGGACGAGGCGGCGCACGTCGGCCACGACGTCCTGGACGAGCGTGGAGGTCGCGGCGAGCTGCTCCCTGGCCTGGTCGGGCTCGCGGTCGAGCAGCAGCCGGGCGGACTCGAGCTGGAAGACGACCCCACCGAGCGCCGGTCCTAGACCGTCGTGCAGGTCGCGGCGGATCCGGCGGCGCTCCTCCTCGCGCGCGAGGACGAGACGCTCGCGGCTGGCCTGCAGCTCGTCGGCCAGCCGGCTGCTGCGCGCTGCGGCGGCGGCCTGGCGCACGAGGTCGCCGAGCAGCTCCTCGTCCTCCGGCGACAGCCGGCTGCGCAGGCCGCGGACCGGCAGCACGAGCCGGCCGACCTCCTCGCCGCGGTAGGAGATCGGCAGCACACGGGCCTGCGCGGGCCGCTCCCCCACGGTCGTGACGAGGCGCTCGCCACCGCCGCGGTCGACCTCGACGCTGACGAACGGCACCCGGAAGGCGTCCGCCACCGCTCGCGCGACGGCGGCCAGCTGCTCGCTGCCCTCGTCGGTGGTCTCGAGCGTGGCCGCCAGACCCGAGACCGCGTCATACCGGTCGGCCCGGGACCCGAGCACGAGGCGGCGCACCCACCTGCTCAGCCAGTCCCGCAGGGGCGCGTAGACGAGGACGGTCAGCAGGATGACCAGGAGCACGACCTGGCGCTGGTCGAGACGGTCCCCGAGGAAGGTGGCGAGCAGGCCGAGGCCGAGCAGGTCCACCCCGACGATGATGGCCGCGAGCAAGCCATAGACCAGGGTGCGGCCGAGCAGCTCCTCGATCGAGACGAGGGAGGGGTCGACGATGCCGACCGTCATCGCCGCGGCGGGCAGGGTCACGAGCAGGATGATGACCAGATCGCCCATCGTCCCGAGCGCCAGGAACGAGACCGCGACCAGCCCGCTCATCGCGACCACGGACCACAGCAGCCAGCGCATGCGGTCACGCTCCAGGCCGTGCGAGCGCCGGAAGCGCACGACGACCGTCGCCATGGCGACCGCGAGCCCCGCGATCGACGCCACCGCGGTCAGCGGCAGCGCGACGTCGACGACCGCCTCGGGCAGGTCGATCGCGCCGAGGTTGACGTCGACCCCGGGGGCGGCGACGTCGGGCAGGTTGTAGGCCGGTGCCACGACGATGACCAGGGTGGCCAGGACCATGACGACGGTGGCGACCCACGAGGCGACCCGCCACCGGCCGGGCAGGAACCGCCCGGTCGGGAAGAGCAGGAGCAGCAGGGCGATGGTCACCGGCAGGAAGGCGGCGGCCCGGTTGAGGAACCAGAGGGCGAGGTTGCTGCCCGCGAGCGCCTCGTCATACCCGATCGCGTAGCGCACCCAGGACTGGGCGAGCCCGTCGAGCGCCCAGAAGCAGCCGAGCCAGGCGAGCGCCCAGCCGAAACCCTGGCGCGGGTCGCGGACGAGGATGACGGTGGCGAGGGCGGCGAGGAGAGGACCGAGGATGGCGTACGGCCAGCCCCAGCCGGGGGCGAGCTGGGCGCCTGCGCCCGTGGGGTCGGTGCGCAGGTCGAGGGCGACGCTGAGCACGAAGATGGTGCCGGTGACCAGCACGAAGCCGGCCCCCGCGCATCGGGCGGCGGCCGGCTCCTGCGGTGGAGCGCTGAGCACGGTGCTCACTCTGTCAGTCCGTCAGCCGTTGCGGAATGCCTTGTCGCCGGCGGTGAAGCCGATGGCGGTGACCAGGAGCCACAGGACGCCGACGGGGCCGGCCATGTACTCCAGCGGCGAGATGCCCATGAGCAGGGTCAGCCCGCCCATGACCAGGCCGACGCGGCCGATCCAGCGCGGCACCGCGCGGACGCGGGCGGCCACGAAGAGGCTGACCCCGGTGAGACCCGCCAGGGTCCACAGCCACGGGATCGTGCCGATCCAGTGGTTGTACATGGTCGCGCTGGTGGCCGTGACCCCTTCGCCGCCCGAGGCCAGCGCCCGCATGAACTCGGTGTCCAGGCCGGAGCCCAGGATCGAGACGACCGCTGTGCCGAGCATCCCGGCGAAGGCGAGGAGCGGCAGCACGCTGTCGGTCGGCAGCTTCGCCCGGAGGCGACGGTAGAGGCCGGCGCCGAAGACGATCATCAGGATCGCGCCGACGACGGTGATCGAGTGGAAGGCGAACATCCAGCCGGTCAGCGTCTCGAGCTCGGCCTTGATCTGCTCGGGAGTGGTCAGCGCAGGGTCGTAGACGGCGCCGACGGCGCTGCTGGTCACGATCGTGCCGATGCCCAGCAGGGCCGAGCCGATGCCGGAGAGCGCCCAGAGACGGCCCTGTCGCGAGCGGGCCGGCGCCGCCTCGGCGACGACGTCCGAGCGGACGGGGTTGGTGGTGGTGATGGTGGTCATCGCTGTTCCTTCTGTCGTGGTTGATTCGATGACACGACTGTGGCGGGCCGGGTGTCCCGGGGGTAAGGGACAGATGGGCAGCAGTTGTCCCGGGTGCGGTCCTGCCCGGGGCGGCGGGTTATCCCTGACGGAAGGGACGCTCGGCGAGGACCGGCAGCTCGATGAAGTCCGTGACGGCACCGGTGCGGGCGAAGACGAACCGGATCGGCCGCGGCATCCGCCTCAAGCCCTTCTCCGGGCTCAGGTTCCACGGGCGCGCCCAGCTCGAGCAGCCGGTCGCGGTGGCGCATGCGGCACCGCCCGGCCGCCCGGATGTTCCTGAGCCACTGCACACCCGGACCGTAGGTGAGGGCGATGGTCACGACGTCGCCGTCGCGGAAGGCCAGCAGCGGCGTCCGGTATGTCGTGCCCGTCCGCCGCCCCACGTGTTCCAGCTCGACGAACCAGCCCCGGCCGGCCAGGTGGATGAGGACGGGGTTGGCGAAGCGCTTGACATACGGCGTCAGCGCGAGCGGGGCGGGCACTCCTGCAGCGTAGGGCCGGCTCGGGGCTCGGGTGCGGAGCCTGCGAGGCTGCAGCTGCGTCATACCGTGGCTTGCAACGGCGAGCCGCGCCACACGAGAAGGAGACGCACGGATGTCGAACCTGATGAGAGGACTGGTCGGAGGGGTTGCGTCGCTGGGCGTCGTGGGCACCGGGGTCGGGCTGTATGCCGCGCAGGCGCCGGAGCACGCGGCGAGCCAGGTGGTCGTGGACGACACGGCGGAAATCTTGCACGAGCCGACGCTGCTCGAGGGGATCGAGGACATCCGCTTCCACGCGCCGACCGACGTGGCGGTCTTCACCCACCGCGGTGGCGAGGAGGCGCTGACCGACGACCGGGCGCTCAACGACGCGGTGCTGGCGCACGCCCGCGAGTCGCGCACGGAGTGGCTGAGCGCGGACGAGCAGAAGTGGGCCGACGACCTCTACATCTTCGCGGTCGACCCGGAGGGGCGGTTGGTCGGGACGTACTTCGGCGAGAACCGCGCGGTCAACGAGGACGCGCAGCTCGACATCCAGGAGGAGACCAAGGACGACCTGGGCGACGGCCGGTGGACGGAGGGGGCGATCCGGGGCGTCGAGGAGGCGGCCGACGTGATGAACGCGCCCTTCATGCGCTCCGACGGCGGGATCGGGCTGACCGTGATGGGCTCGCTCGCCACCGTGGCCGGGGCGGGCACCTGGCTCGGTGTCGGGCTGCACCGCGCCCGCCGCAGCCGCAAGGCCCGCGCCGAGGCCGACGAACGGATGGCCAGCGTGGTCCGCGACTACGAGACGACCGAGCTGCACGCCCGGCTCATCCCGGAGGAGTCGCGCTACGGGGGCCTGATGCTGGGGCGGTATGACGAGTACCGGCAGGGCTTCCGCGAGCTGACCGACCTGGGCAACGAGGCCCGCTCGATCCGTGAGCGGGACTACGACAAGGCCTCCTCCCTGGAGCGGCTCACGGCATACCGGGACAAGGCCCGCGAGCTCGACCACCTGGACGACGTGATCGCCGACACCGCTGCGTTGCTCAACCGTGACCGCGCCTGGCCCGACGCCTGGCAGCGGCAGGTGGCGCCCGTCCGGGAGGACCTGGAGGCGGTCGGGCCGCTGCTGGAGTCGGAGCTGGACGACGACGTGCGGGGTCTGCCGGAGGCGCAGGAGCTGCGGGAGTACTCCTCCCGGGCCCTGGCCCGGCTCGACCAGCTGCGCGGCGAGCTGGAGTCTCGGGCGATCTCCCCCGACGACGCGCTCGACGAGCTGCGCAGCACCCGCGATGAGTTGAGCGGGCACTTGGACCGGCTCGCCGGCGTCGTCGCGCAGGAGCTCGACGATGAGTCGGAGCGCACCCTGATGCAGGACGCGATGACCAAGGAGCGGAGGAGGCGCCGCCGGGAGCCGACCATCCTCAGCGCCAGCAACCCGATGTGGACCTGGTATGCCGTCAGCTCCTTCTTGAACGGCTACTCCCGGGGCACGAGCGAGGTCGAGCAGTCCCGCTCGTCGTCCTCGGGCGGGTCGACGTCTGGTTACAGCGGCGGTGGCAGCTTCAGCGGGGCGGGGAGCTCGTCGCGGTTCTGATCGGAGGCTGCCGCCTCGCAACTCAGGTTGCGTGGTCAGGAAGGTGCCGCACTCTGCTGTGTCAAGCCCGCTTGCACCGCGCCCACCACGTAGTCGGCCACCGTTGCCTCAGCACAGCAGCCTTGTTCCTGAATCACGACTTGGGGATGACAGTGCGTCTTTCCGGCTCCCTTCTGTTGTCAAGGGGTCGGGATCGGCTCTTTGGAGTGTGCGTCGACGTCTGTCGCCGTCAAGGTCGTTCGTCCGGTGGGGCGCTCCACCTTGACGGCTCCGGCACGTCGGCGCGGGTGCTGAGGAGCCGGTCCCGGACGGGGCTGGGCAGGGGTCGCGCTGAGCGGTAACGTCGTACGTGCGGGTCCGGGAAGTGGCTGATCCGAAGTGCCGGTGTGCGGGTGCGAGCCGGCCGCGCTGGATAGCAGAGACGCCCCGCGGTGCCCTCCCGGACCCGCCTCGAGGTGTTCGTCGCCCACGCCTTGGGCGTCGGCGACCAGTTGGCGATAGATGGCATCAGAGATCCGGCGCTTGAGGCAGCGCAATGCTTCCATCGGCTTCTTGCCCTCGGCTCTCTTGCGCCGGTAGTAGTCCCGGCCGTCGGTGTCCAGGCGCAGCTGGGTGACCGCGGCGATGTGGATCATGTGGTTCATCCGACGGTTCCCGGCCCGGGAGAGGCGGTGGCGGTTCTGTTCTCCGGAGGAGGCATCCAGGGGTGCGGTGCCGGTCCAGGAGGCGAACCGGTTCCGGTTGGCGAAGCGGGCGATGTCGCCGACATCGGCCAGGATCCGAGCGGCTACCACGGGCCCGACGCCGTGCAGGTCCATCAGGTGAGAGTCCCGGGCCAGGACCAGGGTCTTGAGCTCGGCGGTGGCCTTGCGGATCTTGGCGTCCACGACGACCAGCTCGGCTAACTCCTCGGCCGCGATGCGCCGGCGGGTCCTGCCAGCGATGTCACGCGGTCGCACCGAGGCCAGCAGTTGTTTGGCCTGGCCTGTGGTGATGTCCTTCTTGCTCTGTCCGGGGAGCAGTTCGGCCAGCAGTGCCTGCAGCCGGTTCACCACGGCCACCCGTCGCCGGGTCAGCGCCTCGCGCCGGTCGACCAGCATCCGCAACGCCTCAAGTTCGCCGTCGACCTTCAAGACCCGCAGCCCTTCGGTGCGGACCGCGACGATCGCGATGGAGTGCGCGTCCAGGGCATCGGTCTTGCGGTTGTGCCCGGTGTCGAAGAGCCGGACCCGTGCAGCGAGCTTGGCCGGCACGTCCACGACGTGCTCACCGGCCTCAAGCAACCGCTGCGCCAGGGGACGGCCAGCACCGTTGGCGCCCTCCACCGCCCAGAGTCGCTCGGGCCACGACCTCGTGTACGTGCGCATGGCCGCGTAGCCGGCCCGGTCGGTGCTGAACCGCCCTGCGCCGAGCAGCTTCTCGTCCTGGTCGACGACCTCGATGGTGGCCGACAGCTTGTGGGGATCGACCCCGATGATGACTTGTCCCATGTCTTCCCTACCTGACGCTCGTACCAACTGTGGTCGGCGAGGTGGGCAGTGCTACTACGAGCAGGGCAGTCCCTTCTTGAGCCACGCCTCGTCAGCGGTGCCCGACGGGCAGAGACCGAAAGTGAGCCACACCCCCCACAGGAACGGGGGGTGGGCAGCCGCGAAGAGAGCGTCCCGTCGAGCACCTGGATCGAGTCTGGCCAGACACCGACCCTGCGTCCAGTCTCTAGTAGCCGCAAGTGACGCGCTCATCCGCGACCCGGCATGCACGCCCCCTCCAAGAATTTGGCCAGTAGTCACCCGCCAGTTGAGGTGATGGTGGCGTCGCAGGAGCAGACGTGACCGGGTTAGGTCGTCGATGGGCTCGGCACGGGCCTGAGCGGCTGTACGCCGAGGCGCCTCGTGGCACTCCTCACGCGCGCCCGGAGTTCGGCCAAATTAGTGCGTACTTGACCGTGCCTTTATGGCGTCGAGGGCTTGGGCGAGGTCGTCGGGGACGGGGTCGACTGCGGTGATGGTGTGCTCGCCGGCGGCGATGGTGAAGGTGCGGTACCTGCGGGCGGTCTTGACGAAGCGCTTGATGGACCAGCCGGTGGTCTGCCCGATCCAGTGCGCGACGGCCATGGCAGCAAAGACGATGCTCAGGTGGGCCTCGATAGAGTCCTGCTTACGGTGGTAGATCGGGCGGGCGCGCAGGTCGGACTTGGCCATCCGGAAGGAGCGCTCGATCTGGAACAGGCGTCGGTAGGCACCGATCACCATCTGTGCGTCCGGGTCGGGCAGGTTGGTGACGTAGGCCTTCCAACCCGCCAGGGCCTTGGCCTTCTCCTCCAGTTCCCGGTTCACCGAGCGGGTACCCCCGCTCAGCTGGACGAACCGGTTGGGCTTCCCCGACGCCTTGCCCGCGACGGCCGCCTCGGCCTTGGCGACCTGGGCTTCGATGCCCTTGATCGTGCGCCGACCCCGGTCGTGGGCGTACTGGTAGAACGTCGTCACGTCCCGCCCCTTGGTCGAGGGGCCGCCGGGCCAGCGGGCGACCAGGGTGAGCCCGTCCGGGACGTCGGTGTCGGGGTAGTCCTTGTGCCACTGGTCGATGACATAGGGAACGCGGGGCATCTTGCCGCCCAGGATGTAGGACAGCCCGGCCGCTTCGATCGCGTCCATGTTGGCCTCGGAGACCATCCCGGCATCGGCCACGATCACCACGTCGGGCAGACCGTGGGTGTCCATGAAGGAGCGCAGCGTGGGCAGCATCGTCTTCGTCGTCGGGTAGCCCCGGCCCGTTACCGGGCCGGGGCCCCCTCAGAACCGGACGTGCGACTTTCACCGCATCCGGCTCAAGCAAGTCCCTACGTGCGTCGAGGATGACGAGGCAGTGGCGCTGGCGTGTCCGGTGGCCGGCGGCGCCGTCGTCGCTGTTCCCAGTAATCGGTCAGGGCCGGGTCGTCCGGAGACGCGTCGGCCTTGACCATCTGGTGGCGACGGATCGGCGTCCACGACAGTTTCCGCAGATAGGCGCCGGTTGCCCGGTCGCCGAAGATCCAGCGGTCCTGTCTGGCTGGGTGGAACCGCCCGAAGTAGCGGTCCACGATCCACTGGCCGGTCTTCGTGTTGTGCTGGCGTCTGCCCCACTTGAACATCGTCCACCACAGGGAGGAGTCGATGTCCGCGAAGACCTTTTTGGACACAGCCGTTCGGTAGTACGCGGCCCACCCCCGCAGGATCGGGTTGAGCCTGCTGATCACCGCCGCCGCGGGCGCGCCGTGCATGCTGCGCACCTCGGCACGTAGCCGAGCGCGGAACCGTTTCACCGCGGCTTTCGACGGCGTGATCAGCAACTTTCCCGGGTTGCGGTAGTGACGGACGGTGAACCCCAGGAAGTCGAACCCTTCGGACAGGTGCACGATCTGCGTCTTGTCCTCGTTGAACGTCAACCCTCGGGGCGCCAGCCACGCGGCCAGCCGTTCCTTGACCTGTTCGGCTTCGTGCCGCGAGTGGCACAACGCCACCAGGTCGTCGGCGTACCTGACCAGCACCGGTGTGCCCGGTGCTGACCACCCTCGCGTCGAGCGCCAGGGCTTGTACCGAACACCAGCAGCGGCCTCCATCCCGTGCAGCGCGATGTTCATCAGCAACGGGCTGATCACACCGCCCTGCGGCGTGCCCTCGGTGGTCGGGGCGTACTGCCGGTTCTCGATCACGCCCGCTCTCAACCACTTGGCCACGAGGTCCCTGGCTGGAAACCCGTGCAGGTGGTCGAGCAGCCGGTCGTGGTCGATCCGGTCGAACGCCGCTGTGAGGTCAGCGTCCAAGACCCATGCCCGCGTCGGGTCCTTGCCCTTGCAGACAGTGAAGATCGCCTCGATCGCGTCGTGACAGCCCCGGCCGGGCCGGAAGCCGTAGCTCCGTGGCTCGAACCGGGCCTCCCACTCAGGCTCCAGTGCGTTGAGCACCACGGCTTGAGACGCACGGTCGGCGATCACGGGGATGCCGAGCGGACGCCTTTTGCCGTTGGCCTTCGGGATGTAGATCCGCCGAACCGGAAGGGCCGGTGACTGCTGGCCGCTGCGCTGGACCCACCGGGCCAGGTCGGCCCGGTCTTCGTCATGCATCGCGGTCAGGCCATCGATCCCTGCGGTTCGTCGCCCTTGGTTGATCTGCGTGACCCGGCGCGTAGCGACCAGCGCGTTCGCCCGAGACCGCAGCATCAACCGTTGCAGGTTGCGCACCTTGCGGTGCTCGCCTGCCCTTGACGCCGTGAAGATGCGCTGCCGCAGCCGTCGTACCTCTGCCACGGCCCGGTCCCAGTCGACCTGGTCCCAGTCCTGCAGGAGGTCCTGCGCTCCGTTCACCGACACCGAGGTGGCGGCGTCCAACGTCCCCGCAGATGCTGACGTCACGATCATCGTCTCCCTTCACGAACTCACCTGACCCGCGTGGGCGCCCTCTCGGGCCGAGGCATGCTGCTCGTATCCGACCGGTTAGACACCCACCGCGGCCAGGAGGCGGCCGCGTCGGTGGTGGAGTCCTTCCCGTCGCCTTTCGGCGTATCGGCGTTCGCTTCTCGGGTCATCCTGTTCCCGGCTGGGGTCTACGCGTTCCTCACGGTCGGCCTACCAGCCCGAAGGCTGGACCCAGACGGGGTTTCCACGTTCCACATGCGCAAGACACGGACGGAGTGGGCGCCCTCTATACCCCGGGGACGATGGTGCTCATCCGACCGCTTGCAGATCAGCGGTCGGCATCTGCCGCATCCCAGCGGCACGTCCCTGACCTCGGCCCGGTCTCGCATCCCTTCCACCCGGACCTTCAACATGACGAGGCATCAACCAAGGGTTCATCCGTATTCGCCCGCCCGCCCTTCTCCTCACCCGTGGTCCTCGGAAGGAACGAGGACCCTTCGGCTTGAACCCTGGGCTTCGCACCCCGCGGTTGCCCGCGACGCACGCCAAGGAGGAGACCGGCCACTGAGCACGGACCGGGGATCACGTCACCACAGGCGCCTCCTTCATCGTGATCCACTCAACGCATGCGACCTCGTGTCGCACTCTGCCTTGTTGCCCTCGAAGGCGTGCACCATCAGCGGGAACCCGTTCGCGTCGGAGAGCAGCCCGACGGTGATCTGAGGGTCCAGGCGCCGTTCCTTGCTGAACCCTGGCTCGCGGAACCCGTCGCCCTCGTCGGTCTCGAAATACAGCGTGGTGACGTCATATAAGACGAGCGTCGCTGGGCCCAGGTTGACCTGCGCCGCGCACGCGGCGGCCAGCTGCTCACGGAACCCGATCGCGGAGTAGAGCCGCAACCGGCGGGTGATCGTGCGGTCCGACGCGGGGACGATGCCGGCCTCGGCGATCACCCGCGGCGCATCGGCCTTGGAGGTGGGCTCGATGATCCGTGCCAGCACGAGCTGACGGAACACTCATCGCCCACCGCAGTGTCGAAGCCAAGGGTGTCGTAGGCCGCTGACAGCGAGTCCCACAAATGGCCCATCTGCGAGGACGTGATGTGCAGCGGGCCACCGGCCTCCGGCGGCGTATGGATCCCCAGATCCAGCTCGCCCTGCCCCGCGAGCAGCTTCTGCCGGCCCGCAGCCTTGAGCAGCTCTACCTCTGCCTCACTGCCCGCCGAGCCCAGGTGCTCGATCTGCCTGGAGCCCCCCGTCGAGGACCACACGATCTGGACAGCCGTCTTGCCCGAGGCAGTCTTCACCGTCCGGATGTAGGCCACCGCGCCACTCTAGTGCGGCGCGTCGTTAGTTCCTAAACGGTTGTTGGGCTGGGATCATGGAGTATGGCGAATCGACCTGCCCCGGCCCTGATGCTGCGCGAGGACGACCGAGATCAATTGGTGCGGTGGACCCGGTCGACGGCGACGCGTGCCGGGCTGGTGTTGCGTGCCCGGATCGTGCTGGCCGCGTCGGCCGGTGAGGCGAACGAGGCGATCGCGGACCGGTTGGGCACGAGCAGGACGACGGTGATCAAGTGGCGGGCCCGGTACCAGGACAAGGGACTGGACGGGCTGCTCGACGAACCACGGTCGGGCCGGCCCCGGCAGGTGGATCACCGTGACGTGGTCGCGGCCACGCTGACGCCGCCGCCCAAGAAGTTGGGGGTGACGCACTGGTCGACCCGGTTGCTGGCCAAGCACCTGGGGATCGGGGACGCGACCGTGGCGCGGGCCTGGCGCGAGTACGGGGTGCAACCGTGGCGGGTCGAGACGTTCAAGTTCTCCACCGACCCCGAGCTGGTGGCCAAGGTCACCGACGTGGTCGGTCTCTACCTGGAACCGCCGGAGAACGCGATCGTGCTCTGCGTGGACGAGAAGTCCCAGATCCAGGCGCTGGACCGGACCGCGCCCATGTTGCCGATGCAACCCGGCCTGCCCCAGCGGCGCACCCACGACTACAAGCGGCACGGGACGACCACGCTGTTCGCGGCGCTGGAGATCGCCACCGGCAAGGTCACCGGCGCCTGCAAGCCCCGGCACCGGCACCAGGAGTTCCTCGCGTTCCTCAAGCAGGTCGCCCGCGCCTACCCCGAAGGCGAGCTGCACCTGGTGATGGACAACTACGCCACCCACAAGAAGGCCGAGGTCCGGACCTGGCTGGACAAGAACCCACGCATCCACGTCCACCACACCCCAACCTCTGGCTCCTGGCTCAACCTGGTCGAGGTCTGGTTCTCCATCATCGAGCGCCAGGCCATCCACCGCGGCAGCTTCGGCTCCGTCAAGGACCTCAACGCCAAGATCCGCGCCTTCATAGACGGCTGGAACGACCGGTGCCACCCGTTCGTGTGGACCAAGACCGCCGACGAGATTCTCAAGAAAGCGAACCGTCAAGCAACTTCAAACGCGGGCCACTAGCCGCGATTCCGCCCTATCGAGTGACCGCAACTGTTCGATCAGTTCGACCGTCACCAGTGACTCGTATATTCCCGTCTGCACCTGGGTAGCTTCTCAGAGTCGGGCACAGAACAGTGGCCGCCACGCTCACCTGGCCCACCTGGATCATCTTCGCGGAAACCCAGCGGGGGCGTCCATTGACCGCTCCTTGTCAGAGCGACCTGTGCTACACCAGCAGGCAGCGGAGCCACCTGCAATCGCACAGACTCGTCGGTGGCGTAATAACCGTGGTGATCGATGACGCCGAGCAACTTCTGGCGTTTCGGTTCTAGCCCGAAGTCGATAAGCACCGCGAACTCTCGCAGCGATCGGCCAGTGATTCTCAGGTCGTATGACGGGCCCCGCGACGAGTAGGTGACGTGCCGTCCGTCCTTGCGAGTGTGTTGGAAGCAGTCCTTCTTGCCCGCCGTCTGGTAGATGCGACTGGATATTCCTAACGACAGGAGCAGTGTTTGCACGCCCACCACGAGACCCTCGGCCTTACTGCCAAGTCCAACGTAGCGGGTCCCCTTGCCCACATCGTTGACCACGCACCCGTCGGCGTCAAACAGGCCGCGCATGAACGCGGTGAGGGCCTCCTCGGGTGCGGTGAAGATTGACGCAGGAACAACCTTCCGTGCTGACTTCTCCTGGACAACCCCGAGAGCGCACAGGTAGTCAACGAACTGGCGACGCATCGAACGAAGTTGCATAGTCCTATTCGCTTGCACGCTCGGCTTGGGCGTGAAGAGCGTCCAGCTCTGCAGCGAGCGTAGGTGGGCGGGCATCGTCTGACTAATCGCGACCGCCGAGCCATAAACCGTCACCGCTCCTCGAGGGGTGAAGCTACCGTCGCCTACCAGCCAGCCAACGTAATGAGCCAAGTCTTCGTCCCACGTTAGGGGTAGAGGGAGGGGTGAATCGGCGGCGATAGCCCGCGCCTGAGCAGGTAGCCGGTGAGAGCATTCGCTGCGCGCTGTGTACTGAATCGAGCGGACCAGCCGGTCACTCGGGCCCAGGTCCGTCGCCTTGACCAGACCTCGTTCCTTCGTCAGAAAGGGATGGTCAGGCGTGCAGCGAACTTGTGATCCATCACTGAGGCGGAGCTCTACGACCGGCTTGACGGCGCGCGGTCCGGCGAGTTCCTCTAGTCGCTTGACACCACCGGGCGTCGCCACCCACTGATCGACCGCATACCCGCTCATAACCCCTCCGATCGCGGCGCCGTCTTCCTCCCATATGACACGAAGGGTCTGACATACCCGCAGACCAAGAACGGGGTGACGTCCGTGTGGACGTCACCCCGTTCTTCAACGGTCTAGTTCAGGTCCCGCTACGGTCTGCGATCAGCTGCAGCCGCTGGTGCTCCCGCAGCCCTCGCACACGTAGCACGAGCCGGCCGGCCGCATCTTCGTGCCGCAGGTCATGCAGATCGGCGCGTCGTTGACCTTGCCGGCGAACTGCTCCATGAGCTCGGCCGAGGAGTGGACCTCAGGGCTGACCGCGCGGGCGTCGGCCGCGCCGGCACCAGACTGGTCCGCTGCCTTCTCCGCCTGCTTGGTCTCCGGCTCACGCCGCATGGCCGCGCTCTGGCTGAAGGACTCCAGCTGGTCGTCCACGTCCTCGTCGGAGCCGTTGGACGGCGTGACGGGGGCGTAGGAGCCGGTCTCCAGCTGGCGGGCGCGCTCCTCGGCGGAGTGGATACCCATGTAAGACCGGGACTCGAAGTCCAGGTGATCCAGCGCCAGGCGGCGGAAGACGTAGTCCATGATCGACTGCGCCATGCGCACGTCCGGGTCGTCGGTCAGGCCGGCCGGCTCGAAGCGCAGGTTGGTGAACTTCTCCACGAAGGTCTCCAGCGGCACGCCGTACTGCAGGCCGATCGAGACGGCGATCGAAAAGGCGTCCATCACGCCGGCAAGGGTCGAGCCCTGCTTGCCGAACTTGAGGAAGATCTCGCCCAGGTCGCCGTCGTCGTAGGTGCCGGCGGTGAGGTAGCCCTCGGCGCCACCCACGGCGAAGCTGGTGGTCTGCGAGGCGCGACGCTTGGGCAGCCGCTTGCGGACGGGACGGTACTCGATGACCTTCTCGACGACCGGCTCGGCCTCCTTCTCGGCCTGCTTGCCGTTGTTGTCGCCCTTGCCGTCGGACAGCGGCTGGCCGACCTTGCAGCCATCCCTGTAGATGGCCAGGGCCTTCAGGCCGAGCTTCCAGCCCTGCAGGTAGACGTCCTCGACCTCCTCCACGGTCGCCGACTCCGGCAGGTTGACCGTCTTGGAGATGGCACCGGACAGGAACGGCTGGACCGCGGCCATCATCCGCACGTGGCCCATGGGCGCGATCGAGCGGGCACCCATGGCGGTGTCGAAGACCTCGTAGTGCTCGGTCTTCAGCCCCGGGGCGTCGATGACGTGGCCGTTCTCGGCGATGTACTCGACGATCGCCTCGATGGTCTCCTCGGTGTAGCCCATCCGCTTCAGCGCGCGCGGGATTGTCTGGTTGACGATCTGCATCGAGCCGCCGCCGACCAGCTTCTTGAACTTGACCAAGGAGAAGTCCGGCTCGATGCCGGTGGTGTCGCAGTCCATCATGAAGCCGATAGTCCCGGTCGGGGCCAGCAGCGAGGCCTGCGCGTTGCGGAAGCCGTTCTTCTCACCAGTCTTGACCACGGCGTCCCACGCCTTGGTGGCAGCCTTGTGGATCTGGCTGTCCATGGTGTGCAGGGTGCGGATCTCGTCGTTGGCGGCCTGGTGCTTGCGCATGACCCGCTTGTGCGCGTCGGCGTTGCGGGCATACCCGTTGTAGGGACCGACGACCGCGGCGAGCTCGGCGGAACGCTTGTAGGCGGCGCCGGTCATGAGCGAGGTGATCGAGGCGGCGAGCGCTCGGCCGCCGTCGGAGTCGTAGCCGTGGCCGGTGGCCATGAGCAGCGCGCCGAGGTTGGCGTAGCCGATGCCCAGCTGACGGTAGTCGCGGGTAGTCTCACCAATCTTCTCGGTCGGGAAGTCGGCGAAGCAGATCGAGATGTCCATCGCCGTGAAGATCAGCTCGGTGACCTTCTCGAAGGTCTCGACGTCGAAGGTGTCGTCCTCGCGCAGGAATTTGAGCAGGTTGATGGACGCAAGATTGCAAGAAGAATTGTCTAGGCTCATATATTCTGAGCAAGGATTAGACGCAGTAATACGTCCAGTTTCTGGATTGGTGTGCCAATCATTAATGGTTCCGTCGTACTGGATCCCCGGGTCGGCGCTCTCCCACGCGGCCTGGGCCATCTTCTCGAAGAGGCCCTTGGCGTCGATGGTCTCGATGACCGAGCCGTCCTTGCGGGAGGTCAGGCCGAACTCCTTGCCCTCCTCCACGGCGCGCATGAACTCGTCGGTGACACGCACGGAGTTGTTGGCGTTTTGGTACTGCACGGACACGATGTCCTTGCCGCCTAGGTCCATGTCGAAGCCGGCGTCACGCAGCGCGCGGATCTTGTCCTCCTCGCGCGCCTTCGTCTCGATGAACTCCTCGATGTCCGGGTGGTCGACGTCGAGCACGACCATCTTGGCCGCGCGGCGGGTCGCGCCGCCGGACTTGATCGTGCCCGCGGAGGCGTCGGCGCCGCGCATGAAGGAGACCGGGCCGGAGGCGGTGCCGCCGGAGGAGAGCAGCTCCTTGGAGGAGCGGATGCGGGAGAGGTTGAGGCCGGCGCCGGAGCCGCCCTTGAAGATGAAGCCCTCCTCCTTGTACCAGTTGAGGATCGAGTCCATCGAGTCGTCGACCGAGAGGATGAAGCAGGCGCTGACCTGCTGCGGGCTGGCGGTGCCGACGTTGAACCACACCGGGGAGTTGAAGCTGAAGATCTGGTGCAGCAGGGCGTAGGTGAGCTCGTGCTCGAAGACGTCCGCGTCTTCGTCGGTCGCGAAGTAGCCGTGCTCCTTGCCCGCCTGGGTGTAGGTGAGCACCACGCGGTCGATGAGCTGCTTGAGGCCGGTCTCCCGCTCCGGGGTCCCGACGGCACCGCGGAAGTACTTCGTGGTCACGATCGTGGAGGCGTTCACCGACCAGAAGTCGGGGAACTCCACTCCGCGCTGCTCGAAGATGGTCTCGCCGCTCTTCCAGTTGGTCTGGACGATGTCCCGCGACTCCCAGGTGACCTGGTCGTACGGGTGGACGCCAGGCGTGGTGAAGATCCGCTCGATCTTCAGGCCCTTGCCGCTGCGGCGGGCGCGAGCCTTCGCCCCGGTCGTCTCGGTCATGACATCTCTCCTTGGTCGGGTGGTGCAGTGTGCGGTGGGACTTGTCTGTAGTGCAGCACCGAGGTCTGACAGACCCGGGCCGGCTGGGGAAGGGTTACGGCATACCCGCAGGTCGGACGGGATCACCGGCTGTGGCCGGTGCATCCCGCTCGGTGCGCAGCAGGGTGATGGCGGCCTCGAAGTCCTCGAGGGAGTCGAAGGCCTGGTAGACGGAGGCGAAGCGCAGGTAGGCGACCTCGTCGAGGCAGCGCAGCGGCTCGAGGATCGCCAGCCCCACCTCGTGGGCGTCGACCTCGGCCTGGCCCAGGGAGCGGATGGACTCCTCGACCTGCTGGGCCAGCACCTGCAGCTGCGCCTCGGTCACCGGCCGGCCCTGGCAGGCCTTGCGAGCGCCGGAGATGACCTTGTCGCGGCTGAACGGCTCGGTGGCGCCGGAGCGCTTGATCACCGACAGGGTGGCGCTCTCGACCGTGCCGAACCGGCGGCCGCACTCGGGGCACTGGCGGCGCCGCCGGATGACGGTGCCCTCCTCCTGGACGCGGCTGTCCACGACGCGGGAGTCGGTGTGCCTGCAGAACGGACAGTGCATCTTCGCCTCCTGTGTCGAGCGTGGCAGCGGGCGCCGGGCAGCGCACCGCGAGACACCCCCTTGCGGAGGCGCCCTGTGGGTGGTTGTGGGGACTTCCTGTGGATGACGTGTGGGTACACGCCGTCCTGCTGTGCACAAGATGTGGAGGAACCACATCCCTGTAACTACTAGATGTTGGGATCGTATGTCGATCGCTCTACTAGATGCAACACCCTGTCCACGCTGGTTGTGCCCGCGGGTGGCCCGAACCGCACAACCGCGCGGAACGCGGCGGAAAAGTCGTCGGCGTGTCGGGCGTGGCGGGCGTGTCTGCTCCGAGGATGCGGGTGGAGGTCACGTCAACCCAGGGTCGGTGTCGTCCGGCCGGTAGCGCGGACCGCCCATCATGCGGAGCATGACCACACCGAGCACCAGGAGGTAGGCGACGAGCAGGGCAGGGAACCACCACCCCGGTACCGTCCCACCCGGCTCGTGCGCGGCATACCCGATGATCAGGTCGCTCCCCACCATGAGCAGCAGCGAGACCGCCACGATGACCATGAGGTCCTCCCGCACGAGCCGCTCGAACCGGACCAGACGCCGTGGCCGCTCCAGCCACCACTCCTTGTGCGGGGTGTTGACGGCCTGGGGCCACACGATGACGAGGCGGGAGAGCCAGATCAGGGGGTAGAACAACAGCAGCGGGATCGCCGTGACGAAGAGCAGCGCGGAGGCCTTGCTCGACCAGCCGTCGGGGGTGCCCCCCGAGGACCAGTGGGTCGGCACCTGCTCGGGCAAGGTCAACGCCAGCCAGACGAGCGTCGCCAGCCACGCGACTGTGGCGAGGGCCAGCAGGAGCCGCGCCGGCCACCCCGCGGGCTCCCGGTCCAGCTGGCGGGCCTCCTGCGCGATCCGGCTGCGCCGCGCCTCGCGCTCCTGCCACGACTCCCCCGGCCCGCCGGTCATCCTGCTCCCTCCGCTCGCCTACGTTGGCCAGCGAACCTATCGCCCTACGCTGGCTCGATGACCACTCCCCCGCCCGGCCCCGTGCGTCTGGAGGCTGACGGCCTCGTGCTGCGTGCCTACGGTCCCGCAGACGTCCCCGACCTTGACGCCGCGTTCGCCGACGTCGAGATCGCCCGCTGGAGCCCCGCGCCGGCCGGTCCGGATCCCGCCGAGGCTTTCATCCGCTCTCGCAACGACTGGAGCGAGGGCGACCACGCGTCCTGGGCGATCGCCGACGCCGCCGACCGGCTCGTGGGCTCGGTGTCGGTCCACAGGATGGACCGGGTCCAGGGGGACGCGCAGATCGGTTACTGGGTGGCACCGTGGGCACGCAGGCAGGGGTATGCCGTGCGCGCGGTCCGGCTGGCCACCCGGTTCGCGGTGAGCGAGCTGGGGATGCACCGGCTGGCGCTCTACCACGCGGTCGCGAACCCGGGCTCGTGCGCGGTGGCGACGGCCGCCGGGTTCCGGCTCGAGGGCACGATGCGTGAGTCCTACCTCTATGCCGACGGTGTGCACCACGACGAGCACGTGCACGGGCTGTTGGCTCGAGACGTCCTGCCCGGGTAGCCCACCGTTGGACTACCCGGGTCAGGACTGATGCCTGTTCACCCGAGCCGGGCGCTCACCGACGTCGTCGTGGTGCACGCCGACCCCTCTGAGCAGCAGCCGTTCCACGGCTGACGCGGCAGTCGGCTACTCGCAGCCGATCCCGTCGCCGTCCCGGTCCAGGTGCTTGCCGTAGCCGGGTGTGCCGATGTACACGGGCGCGGCACCCGCGGCGCGGGCGGCGTCGCAGTTCTTGTAGTAGGGCACGGTGGGCGGGGGTTGAGGAGCAGGGGGTGCCGGGGCGGGAGGTGCAGGAGCAGGCGGTGCCGGCTGCGGCGCGACCGGCTGGGGCTGCGGCTGCGGCTGGGCGGCCTTGCGGTCTCGCTCGGCCTGCTCAGCGGCCTCACGGGCGGCTTCGGCCGCCGCCTTCTCCTCGGCGGCCTTCTTCTCCGCCTCTTCCTTGGCCTTCTTCTCGGCCTCTTCCTTCGCCTTCTCCTCGGCGGCCTTCTTCTCCGCCTCTTCCTTCGCCTTCTTCTCGGCTTCCTCCTTCGCCTTCTCCTCGGCGGCCTTCTTCTCCGCCTCCTCCTTGAGTCGCTCGACCTCCTCGCGTGCCGAGTCCCCCGCGTCCTGGGCACGCTGATGCAGGTCGGTGACCTTGAGCTGCAGGGCCTCCAGCTCGGGTCCGGTCAGACCGGCGGCGACCAGGGAGCCCGCCTCAGCGCCGGCGATCACGGCGATGAGGGAGTCCCCCTGCTCCGCCAGTTCCTCGGCGGTGCTGACGGCGTGCTCCGGGCTCTCCAGCCCCTCCAGGGCGACCACCAGTGCCGCATACCCCTCGACCTGGGCGGTGAGGGTGCACTCGGTGGAGGCGCTGAACAGGCCGACCCCGGCGGCCTTGGCCTCCTCGTACGCCGCGACCACCTCGGGGTAGAACTTGCGGTTGGGCTCGAAGATGACGGGCACGCCCATGCCGGCTCGCGCGATCTCGGCGTTGATGAGGGTGTCGCCCTCGTAGACGCCGGCCAGCTCGCGGTCGTACTGGTCAAGCCGCTCGACGTCGAACTCCAGACGCACCGCGTCGCCAGGCTCGAGGAGCTGCTCCAGGTATGCCGTTGCCTCCGCCCCCAGGCACTCCACCGGGGCGTTCGGGTCCTTGGTCTCGGGAGTGTCGATGTTGAGCAGGCGCACCCGGTGGGTGCTGCCGTCATAGCTGACGTCCACGGTGTCCCCGTCGATGACCTCGACGACCTGCGCCTTGTCCGGCCCGGGCGGACCGGACAGCACCGCGACCGCTGTACCCCCGCCGACGATGACCGCCCCTGCACTGACCAAACCTACGAGCACCGTCTTCATTGAGGGCATCTCGACCTACTTTCTGAGTGAGCAAACCGACGAAGTCTCGCATTCTGCGAGGGTCGTTGGGAAGTCGCGAGGAAAGCCGAGACCAAACGTGACCAGACCCGGCTACGACCCACCAGGTGGCCGTCGGTCTTTGCGGTTGCTTTACTCAGCGGCAAGGTGGCGCTGAGCGGTGTGTAGTGCCGGCTGCGCTGCGATCACCAGACAGTTGGCCCAGGTCGGCGCGCGGCGCGCGCACCTGTGACGGGTGGGACGAGAGTGGTGATTGGCTACAGCAGGGCTGCGGATTGCCAGCTTTTTGCCTGTGGAGGACTGACTGCGGAGTCCGATCTGCTGCAGACTGGCCTGATCGTTCCCGTCCGCGGAGGGGCCGCGGGCCGACTCCCCGAAGGGGGTAGAGCGTGCGCATCGTCGCCATCGCTGCCGCCGTTGGTTTCGTTCTGCTTGCCGGCTGTGACAACCAGACCGACCCCTCACCTCCACCGACCACGGAGGAGGCGCTCACCACGGCGACGACGGCGCCGACCACTCCTCCGGATGAGGTGGAGCTCACGACGGACGCTGCACCGACGACGGTGGAGCCGACGACCACCGAGCCAGTTGCCGGCGACGGGCCACCGGAGATGCCGGCGGAGGCGAGGGAGCAGACCCAGGGAGGCGCTGAGGCGTTTGTTCGCCAGTGGGTCGTGTACTTAGACCACGTATACGCAGGCGGAGAACCGGCTACCGTGCTTGAACTTTCTGGTCCTGACTGCCAGTCCTGCTCAGCCCTCGTCGATGGGGTTCCCGACAACCCGGAGGGGGAGCGCACCTTCGAGGTTCTCACTGCGAGCGGCGAACTTATCGGAGATGAACTTGCGCGTGTCGAGACTGACCTAGAAGTGCTCAGAGGGAGCGGACAGGGCGAAGGAGTACTGGTGTTCGACCTGTCGTTCGAGTCTGGCGAATGGATAGTCGAATCGATCAGAGTTCAGGAACAACCGTGAAAGCCGAATCCATCGCCTTGGCCTTCATCCTCTCGATTTGGTCGACGGGCGGCCAAGGGTCCACCACCGACCCGCCCGGTACAGATCCTCCGGACGATGACCCGTGGACCAGGATTGATGATGGCATCGACACTGGCTACACCCAGAAGCAAGTAGCGGCACTCGCCGAAGAGTGGCCCAGTGGGTCAAATCCTGAGAGTCCCGACTCCTGGTACGAGTATGTCGCCGTCATCGACTGCATCCCGCCGAACTCACCCGAGAACCCCCGGCTCGAGATCTGCACGTGGGCGGTGACGTTCTGCGAGGAACGGGTGCCTGACTCATTCGGCCCGCGCTCGGTGATCTACCGGCGGACTGCTTACGACGACGGGACCACCAGCGACTGGGTGGAGACGTCGCCGACCTGCTTCACGAGTTCTGTCCCGCCGCGCTCCGGTGAACCGGCCGAAGAACTCACCGAAGCGATGATCCTGGAGCAGTTCCACCGCACGGACTTCGCGCTGCCCGAGATGGTCATCCAGCCGCCGGATGGCCAGACGTTGGTGAACCTGCCGGTGTACTTCGAGCTCAGCTGGCCGGAGGCAGGATTCGAACCCGGCGAGGTCGACACCACCACCATCGTCGGGCACGAGGTGCGGATCCGTCCGACGCTCGTCGGCGTCACCTATGTCACCGGCGACGGGGCCGCCATCGGCCCGACCACCAGCCTGGGCGGGCCCTACCCGACCAGAGACATCACCCACGAGTACCTCCAGGCCGCGCAGGTGACGCCATACATCTCCGTCGAGTACGGCGGCGAGGTCAGCGTCGACGGCGGGGCGTGGAGCACCATCCCCGGCAGCGCCACCGTCGAGGGTCCGGCCAGCCCGCTGCAGGTGCTCACCTCTCAGAACCGGCTGTACTCGAACTGACTCACGCCACCCACCCGACCGGGCGGGCGGACCAGACGCACGAAGAGTAAGGGGCCCGGCATACCCGATGCCTCCCGCACGTTGCCGACGACATGCCCACGTCTTCTCGCCGCGTCCCCCTGTCCGTCCTCGAACTCGTCCCCCGCTCCCAGGGGATGTCCCCGACCGAGGCCATCGAGGAGTCGGTGAAGCTGGCGCGGGAAGCCGACGAGCTGGGCTACCAGCGCCTGTGGGTCGCCGAGCACCACGGCAGCGAGGCGTTCATGGCCTCGGCCACCTCCCTGCTGCTCGGGCACCTCGCCGACCGCACCAGCCGGATCCGGCTCGGCTCCGGCGGGGTCATGCTGCCCAACCACTCTCCCCTCATGGTGGCCGAGTACTACGGCACCCTGGCCACCATCCACGGCGACCGGTTCGACCTCGGCCTCGGCCGTGCGCCCGGCACCGACCCGATGACCGCGGCCGCGCTGGCCCGGTCCAGCGGCCACCTGCCGGACTTCGCCTCCGAGGTGGCGCAGCTGCAGAAGTACCTCGGCGACCCGCCGACGCTGACCGGCGGCCGCGGCCAGGTCCGCGCGATCCCCGGCGAGGGCACTCACGTGCCGCTGTGGATGCTCGGCTCCTCCACCGGCGGAGCGCAGGTGGCGGCCGCTCTCGGGCTGCCGTTCTCCTTCGCCTCGCACTTCGCGCCCGACCAGCTCCGCGAGGCGCTGATGGTCTATCGCGACCGCTTCCGCGCCGACGCCGACACCGCCCAGGTGGACCGGCCCACGACGATGGCCGGCGTGAACGTGCTGGTCGCCCCCACGCAGGAGGAGGCCGACTACCTCTTCACGACGGCGCAGCTGATGGCCATCCGCATCCGCTCCGGTCAGCCCGCACCGCTCGACCCGCCGGTGGAGAGCCTGGCTGCCGTCGTGCCCGCCCAGCTGCTGCCCCTGGCCGAGGCGCACCAGGCGGTCCGGATGGTCGGCACGCCGGACCGCATCGTGACCCAGCTGGAGGAGTTCGCCGCCCAGCACGAGCTGGACGAACTCATCGTCACCACCTACACCTACGACCCCGAGCTGCGCCGCCGGTCCTACCGGCTGCTCGCCGAGGCGTGGGGCATGACCGGCTGAGGAGTTGGTCGCAGGACTGCACCGGTCCGCGAGGAGGAGCATGATGGCGCCATGAGCGCCGACGCCGACCGCCGCATCACTCCCCTCCAGTTCCAGCGGGGCGACCGCAGCGGGGACTGGCGCGTGCTCGGGGGCGGCGCGAGCACCTGGTATGCCGCGCCCTCCCACTCCGCCGGGGCGGCTCTGGTCCGGCGCGTGCTTGAGGTCGCTCGCGGCGGCCCTCCCGGAGAGGGCAAGTTAACCGACGAAGACGCGCCATCTGGCGGAGCCCAGCCGCCGGTCGACCTGGACATCCGCGCCGGCGGCGTCCGGGTGCGGATCCCCCTGACGCCTGAGGACGGTGGCTTCCGGCCCGCACATCTCGAGCTGGCCGAGACGGTCTCCTCGGCGGCGGCCGAGCTCGGTCTGCGTGCCGACCCGGCCGCCGTGCGGGACGTCCAGCTGGCCTTCGACGTGCTCGACCAGGAGTCGGTCAGCGGTTTCTGGGAGACCGCCCTGGGCTACGCCCGCGCCGGGGAGGAGGACCTCCTGGACCCCCTTCGGCGCCACCCCCCGATCTGGTTCCAGGACATGGACGCACCACGCCCGCTGCGCAACCGCGTCCACCTGGACGTCGTCACGCCTGAAACAGTCGCCAGCACCGCGGTCGACTCCCTGGAGGAGCGGCGAGGACACGCGGTCCGGCACGGCTACTACGCCACCGTCGCCGACAGCGAGGGCAACGAGGTCGACGTGCTGCCGCTCGAGGTCGGCGCCGACCGGTGGCAGAGCGAACGGACCGAGGACTGGCGTCTCGTCTTCGCCGCGATGGCCTGCTACCCCGTGCCGGACCCGTTGCAGACGGCCGCGCTGGCGACCAGGGTGGCCGAGCTGGCCGACGAGGCCGGTCTGCCCGTGGCGATCGACCTGCGCCCCGGTCTCGTCGTCGTCGACACCGGCAAGGACCGATGGGAGACGGACGAGGGGTATGAGGCGCTGGCCGCCCAGGTGCAGCAGGCCGCCCGGCACCTTCGCCTCGCCGCCGACGTGACCCTTCCTCGGTTCATCCAGGTGGGCATCGATGGGGTCGATATCCCGGCCCTCCGTCGGTTCTGGTGCGCGGCCCTGGGGTACGAGCCGGACCCCCGCCCGCACGTGACCGACATCGTCGACCCGCGACAGCTCAACACCGTGTTCTTCTTCCAGGACCTCGACGCCTCCGACGAAGCACGTCTGGCGCAGCGCAACCGGATCCACGTCGACGTCTTCGTCCCGCACGACCAGGCGGAGGCCCGTATTGCGGCCGCACTCGCAGCGGGCGGCCGTGTGGTCCGGGACGCTGACGCACCGGACGGTGTCACGCTGGCCGACCCGGAGGGCAACGAGGTGGACATCGCCGTCGTCGTGGGTCGCGAGGAGCGCTGGGAGGCAGCCCAGCAGGCGTGAGTCGTCAGATCACCGTGAACTGCCCGGCGGCTATTCTCGGCGCGTGCCGTCCCCCGCGCCCCCGTCCAAGCCTGCGTCCGAGTCCGAGGCGCTCCCGAAGACGTCCGCGCCCATCACGCTCCTGCCGGCAGCGGGAGTCTCGGTCTCGGCGTTCCTGCTCTTCGGGTTGCAGGTCGGCTGGCCGGGCCATGCCGTGCTCGTGGCGAGCCTGCTCACGGCATACCTGCTGGACAGGGCGCTGGCCAAGGACTTGCTGCTGATCGGCGTCGGCATCACGATCGTCTCGACCACCTCGGTCGAGGCGGACATCAACTGGGACCGGTTCTTCATCGTCGGCTTCGTGCTCGCGATGGCGGTCATCGTGCCCGTCGCGATCGACCGGCTGGTCTACCGGCGCAAGGCGATCCGGTTCCCGTGGTTCACCGGCCGGCGGTGGAACCGGTTCCAGTGGTCCTACATCGTGGCCGTGCCGCTGCTGGGCTACCTGATCCTGCCCTTCTACTTCATCAACTCCGGGGCCTACCAGAACTGGCCGGCGATCACTACCGCGAGCGAGTACGGCCGCTTCTTCGTCGGCGTCAACGCCGTCGGGCTGTGGGACGAGCTGTTCTTCATCTGCATCTGCTTCGCGCTGTTCCGTCGCCACTTCCCGCTCTGGCAGGCCAATCTCCTCCAGGCGACAATCTTCGTGTCGTTCCTGTGGGAGCTGGGCTACCAGTCGTGGGGGCCGCTGCTGACGGTCCCCTTCGCGCTGCTGCAGGGGTACATCTTCTCGCGGACCAAGTCGCTGACCTACGTCGTGGTCATCCACCTGCTCTTCGACGCCATCGTCTTCCTGGCGATCGTGCACGCCCACGACCCCAGCTTCTTCCCGTTCTTCCTCTACTGACAGAACACGTGAAAAGGCCCGACAGAACACGTGGGAAGGCGCGACAGAACACGGCATAAGGCGCGACAGAGCACGTGAGAAGGGCCGAGAAAACACGGGAAGGGAGTTGGTCGGCGGGCCGGTCGCAGTCCGGCCCGCCGCACTAGGTGTATGCCGCGACAGCTGGGATTGTTGCAACGCCGCGGCCAACGAGGTCAGGTTCGCGCCACGAACAGCCAGCCTCGGCCCGGGGCGTAGGGAAGCTCGCGGACCTCCACCGCTGAGAAGCCGGCTTGCTCGAGCGAAGACTGCAGGGCCTCCTCATCCCGGAAGCGCAGGGTGCTCGTGGAGTCCACCCGCTCCCCGTCGGAGTGGAAGATCGTGGGCGACTCGAAGGTCACCAGCTCCCCGTCCACCGCGGTGACCTGCGCCCAGTCCTCGACCGGCCCCTCGCCCTCGACCTCCACCACCTGATGGGTCAGTTCCTTGGTCCAGCGTTCCCAGGCCCGGTCAGCAGGGTCCCTGGCCTCGAAGGCCAGGTGTCCGCCGGGACGCAGGCAGGTGCGGACCGCCCGCAGGGTGTCCGCCCAGTCAGCATCGTCGGTGAACACCTGGGCGACGTTGGCCGTCATCGTGGCCAGGTCGTAGCGCTTCCGACGGCTGGGGTCTGCGGCCACCTCCGGAGCGGTGCCGACCACCCATTCGACCCGGTCCGCTCCCGGTTTTCTCCGGGCCACGTCGACCGAGGCCTCCGCCGGATCGACTCCCAGGACGTCCACGCCCGAGTCGGCAAGACGGCAGGCCAGCGTGCCGGTGCCGCAGCCGACGTCCAGCACGGAGGCGGCACCGAACTCGTGCACGAGGTCGACATAGGTGTCGAGGTCGCTGCGGTCAGGGTCGAGCGGGTCGTACACCCGGGCAAGCCTGGGGTGCGAGAAGGCGGCGTCAGACACGGTCCCGAGGGTAGCCGCACACGCCCGCGCGTCGGCGTGTCCTGTCGGGCCTTTCGCCGTGTTCTGTGGGGCCTTTCGCCGTGTTCTGTGGGGCCTTTCGCCGTGTTCTGTGGGGCCTTTTGCCGTGTCCTGTCCGGGGTGGGGTGGGGTGGCTCAGCCCTCCAGCGCCAGAACCAGCGGCAGGACGCCGGGGGCGCCGGCGAGGCGCAGCTCGCGGGCCGCCACGGTCAGCGTCCAGCGGGAGTCGGCCAGGTCGTCGACCAGCAGGACGGGGCCGGACGTGCGCGACTGGACCTCGCGCAGAGCCTGCGCCAGCTCGGGTCCGACGCCGAGCCGGCCCCAGACGTTGGCCAGCCGGAAGGCGCTGTTGCCGCCCGGCTCCCCGACCGGACCACCGTGGACGAGGTCGAGCGTGCCCAGCAGCGGCAGCCGCCCGATCTGGCTGATGTGCTGGGCCAAGGAGCCAACCAGTGCCGGGCGCCGCCGGGAGGGCATCGCCACCACGCCCACGGGCCGCTCGGCCCAGCCCCACCCGCGCAGCACCTCGACGACGGCACGCGTGAGGTCCTCGGGCACCGGCTGACCCGGCACCAGGACGGGCCCCAGCTCGGGGTCCTCCGGCACCTCGGGGTCAGGCCGGGATGTCCCCTCGGCCAGCACGGTGCGCAGCCGCTGGCCCCAGCCCAGGTCGGACAGCCGCGCCAGCGCCCGGCCCCCTGTCGCCTGCTCCTCGGCGGGGATGCGGCCCTTGACGTCCACGCCGAGGCGCGGCATACCGGTCGGCCACTGCCCGCGCGGCTCCACCGGCACGCCCACCGCACCGAGCCGGTCCCGAGCAGCGCCGACCGCACCCTCCGGGATCTCGGTGGGGAACCACGTCCCGGCACAGCGGTCGCACCGACCGCACGGCGCTGCCGACGAGTCGTCGAGGCACTCCTGCAGGAAGGCCATCCTGCAGCCGTCGGTCGCCTGGTAGGACAGCATGAACTCGGCCTCACGGACGCGGGCGTCGGCGACGCGGGTGTAGCGCTCCTTGTCGTAGACCCAGGGCTGCCCGGTGGAGGTCCAGCCGCCCTGCACCTTCTCCACGGCGCCATCGACGTCGAGGACCTTGAGCAGCAGCTCCAGCCGGGTGCGGCGCACGTCGACGATCGTCTCCAGCACCGGCGTCGACAACGGCCGGCCCGCCTCGCCCAGCGCCGCGAGCACGGCGTCGGCCTGGTCCTGCCGCGGCATCGACACCGTCGCGAAGTAGTTCCAGATGTCCCGGTCCTCCGAGCCCGGCAGCAGCAGCACGTCGGCGCGCTCCGTGGCGCGGCCGGCACGACCGACCTGCTGGTAGTAGGCCACCGGCGAGCTGGGGGCGCCGAGGTGCACCACGAACCCCAGGTCCGGCTTGTCGAAGCCCATCCCCAGCGCGCTGGTCGCCACCAGCGCCTTGACCTCGTTGTCCCGCAGCGCGGCCTCCAAGCGCTCACGCTCCTCGGTGTCGGTCCGGCCGGTGTAGGCGGCGACCCGGTGCCCGGCCGCCCGCAGGGCCTCGGCCACGTCCTGCGCCGCCGACACGGTCAGGGCGTAGACGATCCCGCTGCCCGGCAGCGTCTCCAGATGCGCCAGCAGCCACCCCAGCCGCTGCTCCGGCGTGAGCCGCGGCAGCACGCCCAGTCGCAGCGACGCCCGGGCCAGCGGCCCCCGGATCGTACGGACCTCGGCACCGCCGGCGCCCAGCTGCTCCACGACGTCCTCGACCACGCGCTCGTTGGCGGTCGCCGTCGTCGCGAGGACGGGCGTCCCGTCGGGCAGACCCTCCAGCAGCGTCCGGATCCGCCGGTAGTCGGGGCGGAAGTCGTGCCCCCAGTCGCTGATGCAGTGGGCCTCGTCGACGACCAGCAGGCCGCAGCGCGCCGCCAGGTCGGGCAGCTGCTCCTCCCGGAACCGGGGGTTGTTCAGCCGCTCGGGGCTCACCAGCAGCACGTCCACCTCGTCGGCGGCCAGCGCCTGACGCACCTGGTCCCACTCGGTGGCGTTGGCGGAGTTCATCGTCACGGCCCGCACCCCGGCCCGCGCCGCCGCCGCGATCTGGTCACGCATCAGGGCCAGCAGCGGCGAGACGATCACCGTCGGGCCCGCGCCCTGCGCCCGACGCAGGGTCGTCGCCACGAAGTAGACCGCCGACTTACCCCACCCCGTCCGCTGCACGACCAGCACCCGGGCCCGCTGCTCCACCAGCGCCTGCACCGCCTCCAGCTGCCCGTCCCGGAAGCCCGCATCCTCCCGGCCCACGAGCCGCCGCAGGGCCGCGAGCGCCGCCCCGCCCAGCCCGCTGCCGTCGTCGAGGGTCCGGTCCGCGCTCTGCTCCGTCTGCTGCATACCCCGACGGTAGCCGCCGCACCTGACACCACCGGCCCGTCGTCCACACGCCGGACAGCCTCACCGTTCCGCTCCCCTGGTGGGGACGGCCCCGAGGCTAGGGTTGGCCGGGTGAACTGGGACACGGTGGACGCGGCGCTCTTCGACCTCGACGGGGTGCTGACCCCGACAGCAGAGGTCCACATGCGCGCCTGGGAGGTGATGTTCTCGCGCTTCCTGGACAGCCTGGAGGAGGAGCACGCCCCGTACACGGACGAGGACTACTTCGCCCACGTCGACGGTCGACCGCGCTACGAGGGGGTCGCGGCCTTCCTCGAGTCGCGCGGGATCGAGCTGCCGCACGGCGACCCCTCCGACGCACCGGGTGAGCAGACCGTGTGCGGGCTCGGCAACCGTAAGAACGACGTCTTCCGGGAGATCCTGGACAGCGAGGGCATCGAGGTCTACCCCGGTTCCCTGCAGCTGCTGGACCACCTGCGCACCCTCGGCACCGCCGTCGCGGTGGTCTCCTCCTCCCGCAACGCCCACGAGGTCCTGCGCACCGCCGGCCTCTCGCCGCGCTTCCGCGTCGTCGTGGACGGCACCCTCGCCGCGCAGGAGGGGGTCCCGGGCAAGCCGCGGCCAGACACCTTCGTGTATGCCGCCCAGCAGCTGGGCGTCGACCCCGCCCGGGCGGTGGTCCTCGAGGATGCCGTGTCCGGCGTGCAGGCCGGCGCGGCCGGCGGCTTCGCCGCCGTGGTCGGCGTCGACCGGGGGGTGGGCGAGCAGGCGCTGCTCGACGCCGGGGCCACCTTCGTGGTGGGCGACCTGGCGGAGCTGGTCCGGTGAGCGACCAGATGAGCACGGCCTGCAACCACCGGCCCCCGCCGCCGGTCGACCCGATGGACCGCAGCCGCTTCCCCGTCGACCCCTGGCGGCTGGTGGAGACGGCCTACGACCCGGAGGACCTCGGGCTGACCGAGACCCTCTTCTCCGTCGCCAACGGCTACCTGGGCCTGCGCGGCAACGTCGAGGAGGGCCGCGACACCTTCGCGCACGGCACCTACGTCAACGGCTTCCACGAGACCTGGCCGATCCAGCACGCGGAGGAGGCGTACGGCCTGGCCCGCGTCGGGCAGACGATCGTCAACGTCCCGGACCCCAAGACGATCAAGCTCTACGTCGACGACGAGCCGCTGCTGCTGTCCACCGCCGACCTGGAGCACTACGAGCGCTCCCTCGACTTCCGGGACGGCATGCTGCGCCGCGAGGTGATCTGGCGGACCAGCGCCGGCAAGCGGGTGCGGATCTCCAGCAGCCGGATGGTCAGCGTCGTCCAGCGACACCTGGCCGTGATGACCTTCGAGGTGGAGATGCTGGACGGCGAGGCCCCGCTGGTCATCTCCAGCCAGGTGCTCAACCGGCAGGACGGCTTCGACGAGTACCACGTGCGCTCCGCCGCCATGGGCGCCGGCGTCGACCCGCGCCAGGCCGAGGGGCTGGACCACCGCGTGCTCGACCCCAAGCTGCACGAGCTGCGCGACGACCGGCTGCTGGTGGGCTACCGCTGCCACAACTCCCGGATGACGCTGGCGCTGGCCGTGCAGCACCAGCTGGAGACCGACAATCCCTTCACCCAGCGGGCCTCGGTGACGCAGGACCAGGCCAAGGAGGTCTACCGGATCGACGCGCGGCGGCACCAGCCGGTCCGGCTGACCAAGATCGTCTCCGTGCACACCTCCCGGGGCGTGCCCGCCCGCGAGCTCGCCGACCGGTGCATGCGCACCCTGGACCGGGCCCAGACGGAGGGCGTGGACGCGGTGCACGCCGAGCACGCCGAGACCTGGGACCGGTTCTGGCAGGAGTCTGACGTCCTGGTCGAGGGACAGGGCCTGGGGCACGTGCAGCAGGCGGTGCGCTGGAACCTCTTCCAGCTGGGCCAGGCCTCCATCCGGGCCGGCTCGCACGGCATACCGGCCAAGGGCCTGACCGGCAGCGGCTACGGCGGGCACTACTTCTGGGACACCGAGTGCTACGTCCTGCCGTTCCTCATCCACACCCACCCGCAGGCGGCCCGCAACGCCCTGCGCTTCCGGCACGGCATGCTCGACCAGGCCCGCAAGCGCGCCTCGGAGCTGTCGCAGTACGGTGCGCTCTACCCCTGGCGCACCATCAACGGCGAGGAGGCCTCGGCCTACTTCGCCGCCGGGACGGCGCAGTACCACATCAACGCCGACGTGGCCTACGCGCTGATGAAGTACGCCCGCGCCACCGGCGACCGGGAGTTCCTGCGCAACGACGGCGTCGACATCCTCGTCGAGACCGCCCGGCTGTGGGTGGACCTGGGCTTCTGGCAGCCCAACGGCGACGAGAGCTTCCACATCCACGCGGTCACCGGCCCGGACGAGTACACCACCGTCGTCAACGACAACCTCTTCACCAACGTCATGGCGCAGCTCAACCTCCGGGCCGCCGTGGAGGCCGTCCGCGAGCTGGAGACGGCCGACACGAACGGCCTGGCCCGGGCGGTGGCCCGGCTGCGGTTGGGCCAGTGGGAGGTGGACGACTGGGAGCAGGCCGCCGACGGCATGCACATCCCCTACGACGAGCGGCTCAGGGTGCACCCGCAGGACTCCCACTTCCTGGAGCGCGAGGTCTGGGACCTGGACGCCACCCCCGACGAGCGGCGTCCGCTCCTGCTGCACTACCACCCGCTGGTGATCTACCGCTTCCAGGTGCTCAAGCAGGCCGACGTCGTCCTGGCGCTCTACCTCGCCGGCGACCAGTTCACCGCCGAGGAGAAGCTGGCCGACTTCGACTACTACGACCCCATCACCAGCGGCGACTCCAGCCTCTCCGCGGTCGTGCAGTCGATCGTCGCCGCAGAGGTCGGCTACCAGGACCTGGCCCTGCGCTACTTCTACGGCTCGCTCTTCGTCGACCTGACCGACCGGCACGGCAACACCGCCGACGGGGTGCACGTCGCCTCCACCGGAGGGGTATGGAGTGCACTGGTCGGCGGGTTCGGCGGCATGCGCGACCACGGGGGTGACCTCACCTTCGACCCGCGCCTGCCCTTGGAGTGGGACTGCCTCACCTGGCGGATGCGCTGGCACGGCTGCCGGCTGCGGGTCTCGCTCGAGCGCGACGCGCTCTCGCTCGCGGTCGAGGTCGGCGGACCCGTCACCGTGCACGTCCGCGGCGAGCAGGTGCAGGTCGGCGCCGAAGAGGTCCGGGTCCCGCTGGCTGGCCAGGGGCCGCGCCGCGACGGCGGCCCGGACACCGGCAACCGGGGGCAGAGCATCCCCACCGACCGTGAGCAGACGCGCCGGGTCTCCTCCTCGCCCGTCTCGCCGGGGGTCGTCCCCCACAGCTGGCCGGTCGGGGCACCGGACCCCACCGGACCCGTCCCCGTCCAGCGGCACCCGCGCGACCTCTGACCGGACGCCCCGGCGGTCCGTCTTGGCGCGGCGGGGCCGGTGTGGTCGGATATCAGGCATGACTGATCCGACCGCCTTGCCGTTCCAGGACGCCGACCGACCCGGCACCGCGCCGGAGGACTCGATCTACGAGGGGCAGCGTCCCGAGGTCCGCGGCTCCGGCGAGACGGGGGGTGACGCCGGCGAGGACGCCACCGACGGTCGACCTCTGTCTGCGGCGGGCAGTGACCTGCCGCAGTCGCAGACCGACCGGCTCGCGGCGCAGGTGACCGGGCCGGACGACCAGGTGGGAATGACGGCGCTCTGGCGGCTGACGATGTCGCTGGACCACTGGTGGTTCATCGCCGTGGGCGAGGAGGGCCTGGAGTCACCGGCCGCAGCCACGATCGAGGACCAGCTCATGGTGCTCACCTTCACTGCGGCGGAGCGCGCACGGGACTTCGCCGTCAAGAACGGCATGATCGGGCCGGAGGAGGACCTCCGCGCGATCGCACTCCCGCCACGCGAGGTCGTCGAGTCGGCCGAGACCTACCGTGAGGCAGGGATCGGTGGCCTGATGTTCGACCCCCACATCGCCGGCTACTTCATCCCCACCGGACAGCTGCCCGTGGTGTGGGACGCCGTCTACTCCACGGCCGAGGGCGTTGACCCCGTCGGTGGCCAGGCCGGCGATGAGTCGGCGGGCGACGCGGGCGGGACGGCGCCACACCGCGAGGGCTGACCCCGGGCGGCGCTGGAAAGAGCGTCGAGCCGGACAGGGTTGACCTCGTCGATGCGGCTGACCTCGTCAGCGGCCGGGGATCACCAGCTCCTGGCCGGCGGCGATCGAGGTCGTGCTGAGCTTGTTGGCCCGCTGGATGTCGGTGACCGCCTGGCTCAGCGGCACCCCGGGGAGCTGCTGCGAGGCGATCTGCGACAGCGTCATCCCGGGCTGGACGACGACCGAGCTGCTCGCGCCGGCCGGGCCGATCACCCCCATGAGGGACAGCAGCACGAGAGCGACGACGAGCGTCGCGGTGCTGGTCAGCGCCAGCCGGCCTCGGCGGGTGATGCGCAGGGGCGCGGCGGCGGCGCGGCGTGCGGCAGCGGCGCGGCTCACGGCGGGTGCGGCGACGGTCCAGGCAGAGGCGGGAGCGGCGGTCTCTCCGGCGGCTGCGTCACTGCCGCGGGCGCTGGTCGGCACCAGCTGCAGGTGCGCGGGGCGCGGACGCGCTGCGCGGCGGCCCGACCGGCCCGGCGCGAGCCCCAGCGGGAGAGCCGCGGTGGTCTCGAGGGTGGCAGTGCTCATGGTGATCACCTTCCTGTTCCTCTGGTCCCTCGGACGCGTGTCCGATGGAACTTTGTCCTATGTCTAGCACAGCCGTCCGAGGATGTCGACACGCGGACCGAACAGATGTTTGTCATCCGGTCCTGGCGCGCGTACCCTAGTGGCATGTCAGGAACTGAATCACCCGCCACTGACAGACCCTCTGACCTGGGCTTTCGTCCCGGGCCCTGACCCGCAGAGGAAGTGGCGACAGAACGAGGGGATGGAGACCCATGGCCACGATCCACGAGATGCCCGACCGCGATGGTGGGGCCAAGCTGACCAACCGGCAGCAGCGCGTCCTCGACGTCATCCGCGACTCGGTGGACGCCCGCGGCTACCCACCGAGCCTGCGCGAGATCGGTGAGGCCGTCGGGCTGACCTCACCGAGTTCGGTCGCGCACCAGCTGAAGATGCTCGAACGCAAGGGCTACCTGCGCCGCGACCCCCACCGCCCCCGCGCCATCGAGGTTGTCAACCCCACCACCGAGGGCCAGGGCTACCGGCGCGGCGACACCGACGGTGGACGCGTCCCGACGGCCGAGGTCGACGAGACCGGCATCGGCGACGCGCGCCCCCGCCCCTCCTACGTGCCGCTCGTCGGTCGCATCGCCGCCGGCGGTCCGATCCTGGCCGAGGAGGCCGTCGAGGACGTCTTCCCCCTCCCCCGCCAGCTTGTCGGCGACGGCGAGCTCTTCCTGCTCAACGTGGTCGGCGACTCGATGATCGACGCCGCGATCTGCGAGGGCGACTGGGTCGTCGTACGCCGCCAGCCGACGGCCGTCAACGGTGACATCGTGGCCGCACTGCTCGACAACGAGGCGACGGTCAAGACCTACCGCCACCGCGACGGCAAGACCTGGCTGATGCCGCACAACCCTGCCTACGAGCCGATCGACGGCGACCACGCCACGATCCTCGGCAAGGTCACCGCGGTCCTGCGTCGGGTCTGAGCCCGACCTCTCAACCCCGCGCGCCCCCCAGACCGCGGCGCCGCCTTCGACCTCCATCCCCTCCGGAGGCGGCGCCGCACCATACCCGCGGCACACCCCTGCCTTTCCTGCATACCCCTGCACCGAGCGCGGCGGACCCCGACCCGGTGGGGCCGGCTCAGGCCGAGGGTGCCGGGCCCTCGTCGACGGCGTAGTAGTCGTACAGCTGCTCCTCCTCGTCCTCGGTCAGGTGCTCGTCCGCCGGGATCTCCGGCGCGTCCTTGATCATCGCGACCGGGTAGGGGACGCGGATCTGCGTGCCGACGACCTCGGCATTGGCCAGGGGGCAGAAGACCCGGCGCCCGGCGAACCACCCGGTGCGCACCGAGACCCACGCCGGGTCCCCCGTGGCGTTGTCCAGGTAGACCCGGTCCAGGGGGCCGACCTTCTCGCCGGCCTGGTCGACGACCTCGGCGTCGTAGAGGGCGTTGAGCTGGGCCTGGGTGATCACTGATCCTCCTGGGGGTCGGGCGGCCGCGCCGCGTCGCTGCCAGTCTGCCCCACGGGGACGCCAGGAGGGGCACGACCGGTCGGTCGTGCCCCTCCTGGGCGAAACTCAGGCTGCCCGAGGCGGCCTCAGGACGCTGTGGGCGGTCAGACCCCGCCGGCGCGGCCGTCGCGGTCGGTGCCGCCCAGGCCGTCGCGGGTGGTGCCACCCTCGCGCTCCACGTCGACTTCCTCGCGCGAGACGTCGGTGACGACCTGCTGCTCGTCCGTGACGGTCTCCTTGTCGAGGCCGACACGCTCGGTCGCGACCACGTCCTTCTCGATGACGGGACGCTCCTCGTGCAGCGTCACCTCTGCCGTCTCGTCGTGCAGCCCGCCGTCGGTGTCCACCTCACCCGGGGCGACGGGCTCGCGGACGATCTCGACCTCCTCGCGCTGGACGGGGACGGTGACGTTCTCCTGCTCGGTGACGACGTGCTTGCGAAGGCGTACCCGGCCGGTCTCGACCTGCTGGGTGCCGACGGCGACGCGCTCCTCGTGCAGGGTCATCGAGCCGTCGTCGGTGGTGCCGGTGTCGCGGTGCAGGTCGGCGTCTCCCGTACCCATGCCGGCGGTACCCGCCGTGCCGGTCACGCCCGTGCCGACGTCGCCGCTGGTCGTGTGGCCCTCGGCGTGGACGCCCTGGTGACCCATGACGTCACCGACCGCTGCGTCCCGGTCACCCGTTCCTCCGGTCCCGGTGCCCATTCCGGCCGTGGTTCCGGTGGTCGTCCCGGTGCCCGTTCCGGTGGTGGTGCCGGCGAAGTCGTCGCCGTACCGGCTGACGTTGATCCCGGCGCCTTCGTAGTAGCGGAAGAGCGCGTCCTGGTCCTCCGCGGAGAGGTGGGCGTCGGCATCCACGTTGGGAGCGTCCTTGATGACGTCCTTGGTGGGAACGACGCGCACGGTGCCCTCCGTCAGGTCGGCGCCGTCCAGCGGCACCAGGCTCTCGTTGGTGCCGAACCAGCCGGTCTTGACGCTGATCCAGCTCGGCTCGCCGGTGTGGTCGTCCAGGTACACCTGGCCGACGCCGCCCAACTTCTCACCATCCTGGGTGACTACCTGGGCCGAGTAGAGTTCGTTGATCTGCTCCTGGCTGACGTTCATGTGTCGCCTCCTTCGAGTCAGTTCGTGCCCTGGCCGTTCGGCCGGGGCTTACTTATGACTCCATCACCGACAGCCCGTCAATGCATCTTGGAGCGGCACCTGCACCCGTAGAGGTGGCCCCCTAGCTCGTGCCTGGCCCCGGTGCCGCGACGGCGGGCTACGGACCCCGCGTGACGTCCTCCACGAGCCTGGGCAGCACGTCGTCGAGCAGCGCGTCCAGGTGCACGGTCGTCTCCGCGTCGGCCCGGGTCTGGCCACGGGTCACGACCAGCACGGGTATGCCGTCCCGGCGTGCTCTGCGCACGAACCGGTACCCGCTCATCACCCGCAGCGAGGAGCCCAGTACGAGCAGGCTGCGGGCACCGCCCAGCAGCTCGAACGCCCTCTCCACCGTCGACCGCGGCACCGACCCGCCGAAGAAGACGACGTCCGGCTTGAGCCGGTCACCATGACAGACGAGGCACCGCGGGGTGCGGAAACCTGTCACGAGGTCTTCGGGCAGTGCGACGTCCCCGTCGGGCCGGACCTGTCCCGGCTCGCTGGCCTGCCGCAGAAAGCCGGGGTTGGCGTCGATCAGCCACGCGTGCACCTGCTCCCGGGTCGTGACCTCCTCGCAGTCCAGGCAGACCACGCGCGCGAGGGACCCGTGGAGCTCGAGCACCCTGCGCGCCCCCGCCTCCTGGTGCAGGCCGTCCACGTTCTGGGTGAGGACATGGTCGACGATCCCGGCGCGCTCGAGGACCGCGACGGCCCGGTGAGCAGCGTTCGGACTCGCCGCCGCGAACCGCTCCCAGCCGACGAACGCCCTGGCCCAGTAGCGCTGCCGCCCGACGGCGGACCCGACGAACTCGCTGTGCTGCATCGGCTGCACCCGCCGCCGGCCGTCCGGCCCGCGGTAGTCAGGGATCCCGGAGGCGGTCGACATCCCGGCTCCGGTGAGCGCCAGCACGCCCCCCCGTCCCACCAGCTCGCGCAGGACGGCATACCCGTGCTCGTCGACGGCCGTCCGCGGCGGCAGGGTCAGCTCGAGCGGTCGGGGTCCGTCCAGGACCGGCGGCTGCACCTCTGCGGGGTCGGTCAGGGGGTCGAGCGGGTGGCCCAGGATGCGTTGACGCAGCAGCCGGGGCGCCACCTGCTCCTCCGTCATCGTCCGCTCCCGCCATGCATCCTGTCCCGACACCGGCAGCGTAACCGCGTGAGCGGCAGAACCACCGGGTGGATCACCCGCCGTTATGCTGGCGGACATGTTTGACGTTGCGGGACTGCGGGTCATGCGGGCGATCGCCGAGCAGGGCTCGTTCACGGCCGCAGCGAACTCCCTGGGCTACACCCAGCCGGCGATCTCCCAGATGGTCCGCCGTCTGGAGCAGCGGACCGGCACGGCGCTGGTGGAGCGCAGCGGGCGAACCGTGCGGCTGACGGAGGCGGGGTCGCTCCTGGCCGACCGCGCGACCGACATCCTGGACCGCATCGAGAAGGCGCAGGCGGAGGTGTCGGCGATCGCCGGGCTGCAGGCCGGGCGGGTGCGGCTGATGGCCTTCCCCTCCTCGTCCGCCACGCTCGTCCCCCGGGCGCTGGCTGGTCTCCGGGCGAGCCACCCCGCCGTCACCGTGCAGTTCAGCGAGGCCGAGCCGCCGGAGTCGCTCGCGGCGCTGCGCAGCGGCGACGTCGACCTGGCGGTGGCCTTCTCCTACGAGGGCAACGACCCGGGTCGCGGCGTGGACGACCTCAGCGGGCTCGACGTCTTCGACGTCCTCACCGACCCGGTGATGCTGGTCCTGCCCAAGGACCACGAGCTGGCGGCCCAGGACGCCGTCGAGCTCGCCGACCTGGAGGCCGAGCAGTGGATCGCCGGCTGCCCGCGCTGCCGCGGGCACCTGCTGACGCTGGCGCACAAGGCGGGGTTCGACCCCGAGGTGGCCTTCGAGACCGAGGACTACGTCGCGGTCCTCGGGCTGGTCGCCGCCGGGCTGGGCGTCGCCCTCGTCCCGCACCTCATCCTCACCACCGTGTCCCACCCCGACGTCGTCGTCCGTCCCGTCGTCCCGCCCTCGCGCCGCGTCGTGCAGGTGATCACCACCCCGGATTTGCGCCGGGTCCCCGCCGTCGCCGCCGCTCTCGAGGCACTCAGCAGCAGCGCGGCCGAGCTGCGCGCCAACGCCTGCGACCACCAGGCGTGCGAGGAGACCGAGGAGGGTCAGGCCTCCTGACGCAGGACGACCCGCCACCTCACCCGCCGTCCCGGCGGTGCACGACCAGCCGTCCGTCGTCGTCCCGTGCCACGGCGATGTCGCCGTGCAGGTCGGTGCGCAGCACCACGGCACCGGTGGACTGCAGCAACGAGAGCAGGCTCGGCGCGGGATGCCCGAAGGTGTTGTCCGCACCCACCCCGATCAGCGCCACCTCCGCCGTCGCCCCGTGGATCAGCCGCTCGTCCTGGGCCGCCGACCCGTGGTGCGCCACCTTGAGCACGTCGTAGTCACGGCCGCGCACCCACTCGCGCACCGGTCGCATACCCTCTGGCTCCAGGTCTCCGGTGAGCAGCACCCGCGTGCCGTCGACGACCACGTCGAGGACGAGGCTGCCGTTGTTGGCGGCCGAGCCCCCGACCACCGGTCGCGGCCCCGGAGCGACGACCTCGACGGCCGCGCCACCCACCTGCACCCGGTCACCGGCACCGGCGACGTGCACCGGCACGCCCTCGTCGGCCAGCCGGGCCAGGGTCCGCTCGGCGACGTCCGCGGGCTCGGCCACCGGGGAGACGTAGGCCGTGCCGACACGGACCTGTCCCAGGACCCCGGTCAGGCCGCCGACGTGGTCGGCGTGGAAGTGGCTCAGCACCAGCAGGTCCACGTCGCGCACGCCCAGGTCGCGCAGGCACCGCGACACCGCCGGAGGGTCCGGACCCGTGTCGACCACGAGCGCCCGCGCCGGGGCGGTGGCCACCACGAAGGCGTCGCCCTGCCCGACGTCGCAGCCCACGACCACCCATCCCGGCGGTGGCCATCCGCTCAGCGCCGACGACGGCCACAGCCAGGCAGCCCCGGCGGCGACCAGGGCACCGGCCCACCACGGACGGCGACGCGCCTGGTGCCACCACCAGCGCCCGGTCAACAGCGCCAGGGCGGTCACCGCCGTGAGCAGCCAGGCACCCGCGTGGCCGTCCCACCAGTCGATCGTGCCGTACGGCAGCTCGGCGCCCACCCGGGCGATGCGGGCGATCATCCACGCCGGGAGCGCCGCCAGCCACGCCACGGCCGTCGAGAGCGGCACCCAGAGCGGCGCCAGGCAGGCCGCCAGCACCCCGAGCACGGTCGTGGGCGCGACGAGCGGCGCGGCGAGCAGGTTGGCCAGCACCGCGTGGGTGGTGATGTGACCCTGGAGCAGGACGATGACCGGGGCGCAGATCAGCTGGGCGGACAGGGGGATGGCGGTCGCCATCGCGAGCAGGTGCAGCCGGGGCGGCAGGTGGCGGGCCAGGGCCAGACCCCAGGGCCGCGCCCACAGCACCAGGCCGAGGGTGGCCAGGGTCGACAGGGCGAAACCGTAGGAACGCGCCAGCCACGGGTCGAGGCAGAGCAGCCCGATCACCGCGGCACCCAGGGCGGGCAGGCTGGCCCGACGTCTCCCGGAGGTCAGCGCCAGCAGGCCCACGCTGCCCATCACACCGGCCCGCAGGACCGAGGGCTCAGGGCGGCACAGCAGGATGAAGCCGACGAGGCTGATCAGCACCAGCGGCGTCCGCCACCGCCGCGGTGCCCCCGCCCGCGCGAGGAGCACGGCCACGGCGCCGCAGACAAGACTGACGTTGCTGCCGAGCAAGGTCCGCCAGGAGGGTGTCAGTGGCCACTAGTACAAACGTTCGCATGCGAGCCCTCATCTACACCCGCGTGAGCCTCGACGCCCGCGAAGGCCGATCCACCACCGAGCAGGAAGCCGAATGCCGCGCCTGGGCCACCCGCGAAGGCTGGACCGTCACGCGCGTCATCACCGAGACCGGCTCCGCCTCAAGCTACGCCAGATCCACCCGCGCCCGCACCCGCTGGACCGACGTCACCACCGCCATCGCCTCCGGCGACCACGACATCCTCCTCACCTGGGAAGCCTCCCGCGCCACCCGCCAGCTCGACGAGTACGCCCAGCTCCGCGCCCTCTGCGCCGCCCACGACGTCCTCTGGGGCTACTCCGGCACCATCTACGACCTCACCGACCGCGGCGACCGCTTCCGCACCGGCCTCGACACCCTCCTGTCCGAGGACGAGTCCGCCCGCATGTCCGAACGCATCCGCCGCGCCGTCCGCGCCCGCGCACGCGAAGGCCGCCCCCACGGCAAACTCCCCTACGGCTACCGCCGCGAGTACGACCCCACCACCGGCCACCTCCTGCGCCAGGTCCCCGACGAGACCACCGCACCCGTCGTCCGCGACATCTACGCCCGCGTCATCGCCGGCGACACCCTCATGGCCATCGCCAACGACCTCACCGACACCGGCGTCACCCCGCCTCGCCCCCCGTCCAGCCGCCACGACCGGCCCCAGGCATGGCTGTCTATCACCGTCCGCCGCATCGCCATGTCCCCCACCTACGCGGGCCGGCGCACCCACCAGGGCCAGGTCATCGGGCCCGCGGCCTGGCCCGCCATCGTCGACGAGGACACGTGGCAGCAGGCCGTGGCCATCCTCTCTGCTCCCGGCCGCCGCCACCCCTCCCCCACCACCGTCAAGTACCTCCTCACCGGCATCGCCCGCTGCGGCCCTTGCGGGCAGCCCCTCAAGCACTTCCGCAACCGCAATCGGTGGGGCACCTACGCCTGCGGCCAACGCGGCTGCTACGCCGTCGCCATCACCGCACCCCAGCTCGACAACCACGTCAACGGCTTCATGACCGCGCTCCTGGCCGCCCACGCCGACCAGCTGCACGCCCTCGCCGATGGCACCCCCTCCACCGAAGCGACCGAAGCCACCGACGAGCTGGAGGCTCTACGGTCCCGCCTGGCCGGCTTCGTCGCCGAAGCAACCGCGGGCCGTCTCTCGCCGGCGACGCTGTCCTCGATCGAGGCTGACCTCGCACCCCAGATCGCCGCGGCCGAGGCGCGGGTGCGGGCCACCCTGGTGCCGTCGGTGCTGCGCGGCCTCGACCTGGACGCCCCGGACCCGTGGGGCATGCTCGACCTGGCGCAGGCGCGCCGGTTCATCCGCGACCTCATCGACATCACCATCCTCCCGGCAGGCAAGGGCAACTGGGGCCGGCGCACGCTCGATGAGGAGCGGGTGAGGATCACGCCCCGCTGGTAGACCGCCGTCCGCGCGAGTACCTGGCCCGCCGCTCCGCGAGGATCTGCATCGCGCCCGGTTCGACCTTCCATGCGTCCGGGTCGTTGATCAGCTGGTTGAGCCGCTGCCACGTCCGGGCCAGGCTGACACCGCTCGCCCGGGTGAGCGCGTCCAGGTCGTCCCCCGGGTTGCGGTACGTGCCGGCGGCGGCGCGGAGGATGGCTCGGTCGACCTGCGTCAGTGCCACGTGTGCAGGCCCTCCACCCGCGCGACCAAGATCGCGCGCTCCGCCGGGTGCAGGTGCACCGGATCCAACCGAGCCTCCAGCGTCGGCTCGTCCACCCAGAGCTCCTCGGCCGCCGTCGCCCGGCACCCGCGCGCCCACACGAGGGCGTCAGCCAGGGCGTGCGGGTCGGGGATGAGCCGGCGCGCGGCCGCGGCCTCGACCACTGCCTCGACGGCCGGCGGTTGGCAGCCCCGGTGTCCCCTGCGGATGTGCTCGAGCTCGTGGGCGAGGGTGCAGCGTCGCTCGGCCTGGCCGAGCCGGTGGTCGATCCAGATCCGGTGGCGGCCGTCGGTGGCGCCCCACTCCCCCGGGTGCAGCTCGTGCCAGTGCACGACGACGTGCGTCAGGGCCCGGAGCTCGCGCCAGGGGTGGTAGGACGACATGGACCCAGACCGTAAGCGCGGCCACCGACAGGCCCACCTGTGGGGGTGCGCTAGGCGTCGGGCTCTTCCTCTGTCGGCGGCTCGCCACTCGGCCGCCCCCTCCATGCCTCCATCATGCGAGGAAGGAGCGCGGCCACCGCGCCGATGGCGGCGATTACGGCGGCCGCATCCAGCCCCTGTGATGCGAACCAGATGGCCATTAGGGCCAGGGCGAAGGGGAGGAGCCCGAGTAGCCAGGTCGCCACAACGGTGGCATGAGCCTCCGCGCGCACGAGCGTACGTCGATCCGCCTGACGGCTGGCCATGTCCTGTTCAGCCATCGTGACAATGCGGTCCGCGAGGCCTGGCAAGATCTGCTCGTAGTGCCCGAGCTGGGCCGCATCGGGTAACGGTCCGGAATGGGAGTAGGAGAAGCTCTGGCTCCCCAGGACCTCCAGGCCCGTCAGCGGCTGCGCGTTTGGATCGCCCGTTGGGTCGTAGATGACCCCATGGCGCGGCTCATCGCCGCTCCCGTAGACGTCCACGCCTCGCTCGTGAGGTTCTGCTTCTCTACCTGCTGCATGCGCTTCCGGATGATCGCCTTGTCGCCCGTGGCTGCCAGATAGCGACCGGTCCGGATGCCCCGCTGCATCGCGGTCATCTTGGTCCCCTTCCTTGGCATGTTGTGACCGTACCTCAGAATCCTGTGCACTGTCTGGGTCGGGCTTGGTATCACTGCTCACTTAGCTCTCCCCATCCTGATCCTGTTGCTCGCGCAGTTGCTGCTGCCTGCTCTTCCTGCCGGTCCTGCGCGCGGCGAGGTCGGCCGGCATGTCGGCGTTGCGGGCCGCCGCGCGCTGGCGGGCCTCGTCCTCGAGGTCGTGCAGCTGGGCGACGAGACCGCCGGGGTCGTCGTAGTCACCTATGGGGGCGGGCTGCTGTCCATGCCCATCACGTCCTTCGCTCATTCGGGCTCGCACTTCGGCGAGCAGCTGGTCATCGGTGAGCGTGGATAGGGATGGTGCGGCCGCCGGTCGCTCTGCGGCTTCCTCGGGGGTGAGGAACTCCGCCGCGACGAAGGCCTCCAGCACGGGGCGACCGTAGGCGCGAGCGAACTGTGCCACCAAGGCGGGGCGGGGCGTCTGCCCGGTCTTCCACCTGGAGAAGTTCGAGGCGTCGATGCCCGTCCGGTCCTGGATGTCACGCTGCCGCGTCGTGTTGGCGACGCGCTCCACGTAATCCCACCAGCTCATGACTGCACCGTATTGCGTCTTCTCATGCCGTTTCGGCCCCTTCGGTGGCGTTGCGTAGCCGCAAGCCTACCGGTCAGCGGCTTACAACGGTGTATTTCCGCAGGTCAGCAGAAAACTACATCGACGCAACTCCCCTATGTGACGCACGTCACCCACCGTCGTATTGCGCTGATGCATTGCATTGCGTAGTCTCCTCGTATAGCCGCAAGACAACAGGTCAGCGGCCCACACCACGAAGGAGGCGACATGGTGGCCACCCTCCGGCTCAAGACCGAGACGCTCACCAGATACCGCCGCCTCGCACAGCTCAAGACCGACGCCGCCCTTGCCGCACGCATGGGCATCGACCCCGGGAACCTCTCCCGGGTGCTCAAGGGCAGGCAGACCCCCGGGCCCCGCTTCATCGCCCAGCTCTGCCGCGCCTTCGACGCCGAGATCAACGAGCTGTTCGAGGTCGTAGATGCCGAGGACGACGCGGCATGAGGCGCACCCATTACGTCTACCGCGCTTACGACGAGCACGGCCTGCTCCTCTATGTCGGCTGCACCGGCAGCCCCCGACAGCGGCACGACCACCACCGCTCGCAAAGCGCATGGTTCCCCTACGCGGTCCGCTTCGTCACCGCCGGCCCCTACGCCGCCGATGAAGCCTTCGCGCTGGAGGCCGAGGTGATCGAGCGCGAGTCCCCGTTCTTCAACACGAGCCGAGCCGAGGTCGGAGTCAAGGTCCAGCGTCACGCCTTCGTGCGCAGGCACTTGCAGGACCGCCGACGGACCGACCCCTCCCTCTGGGAGGACTTCGAGCGCTTCTGTTCCGTCCACCGCGAGGCCCAGGCAGAGGCGGAGCGTCGGTATCCGACGGTCGACCACCACGCCTCCTACCTGCAGGCCCGCAACCGGCTCGACCGCGTCGCTGCCGAGGCGGCGGCATGAGCGGAGACACCGCCCAGGCCGCCGTCGACCGGGTCCTCGCCGAGCGCGGGCCCATCCCCCACCACCGGCTGCAGCCCATCGCACGCGCAGTGCGGCAGGCCATCGGACAGGACCAGACGCCGGCCAAGAAGCCGGCCTGACACACCCCAGAAATAGCCCGAGGCCGGGCTCATCCCGCGAAGAACGACCCGGCCTCAAGACCTAAGAAGGAGTATCCCAGATGGGACGCACCAGCACCACCGACGACACCGCCGTCGCGGTCTACGCACAGACCTCACAGGCAGGCCGCCCCTACGTCGAGCTGCAGGTCACCGGCCAGGCCTCGATCGACCTCGCCCGCGCCATCGTCCAGCGTCTCGCCGGACAGGGCGTCGTCGGGCCCCGCGTCACCGAGGCCCTGGTGACGCTCGTCGCCGGCGCGATCACCGACCACCCCGTCGAACTCACGCCCGAACAGGCCGACGACCTCGCCACCGAGCTGCAGGCCGCCGCTGACCACGACGCCGAGCGCGACGAGAACACCTACTGGGGTGAGAGCGCGTGAGCGCCGTCCAGACCCCTCCCGCCGCGCCGTCACGGACGCACCGCGCGCCGGTCGAGGGTGACCCGGGGAGGGGCAGCGCACCCATCGCCCCCTCCCCGGGTCTGCCAGCCACCTGCCACTACCCCGGCTGCACCGCCACCGCGACCACCGAAGCCACCTGGCTCCAGGCATGGCCCTCGGGTGACCTCTTCTACGGCCAGTGGCGGCCTATCTGCCCCGAGTGCGCCCTCGACGACACCCAGCACCAGCCCGACCCGGCCAGCCCGTTCCGGACCGTCGGCATCACCCTCCGGCCCCTGGCAGGTGCGTGATGGCTCCCTACTGGCTCTGGCGCGACGACGCCCCCGACCCCGGCGACCTCGCCCTCCTCGAAGCCGAGCACCGCGCCGCCACCGTCGACCCCAACCCACTCCCCAAGCCGCGTGTCGACCAACTCCTGCCCGGACTGCTCTGCCCCAGCTGCTGGACCACCCACGAAAGGACAGGGGCATGACCTCCCCCAAGTACGCCGGCGACACCGACCACGGCCGCTACTACACCCACCCCGAACACCCCGGCCGGACGTTCATCTCCATCACCAACGTCCTGGACTCCATCGCCAAACCCGCCCTCGTGCCCTGGGCCGCGAAGGTCACCGCCGAGAAGGCCCTCGACCTCATGCCGCAGATGGTCGCCGCCGCCCTCATTAAGCCCTGCAAGCCCAAGAGGGTCGCCGACGAGTGCGGCACGTGCCTCGACTGCCTGCACAAGACCACCAAGCGCGAGGTCAAGGTCGTCCGCGAAACCGCCGCCGACCTCGGCACCCTCGTCCACGCCTTCGCCGAAGCCCACCTCACCGGCCAGGAGATCCAGGCCACTGACGAGGACCGCGAAGCCGTCGCACCGTTCGTGGCGCAGTACCTGCGGTTCCTCGACGACTTCGAGGTCGACATCACCCGCGACGTCGAAGCTGCCGAGCTCACCGTCTGCCACCCCACCTACGGGTATGCCGGCACCCTCGACGCCATCGTCCGGCTCCGCCTCGACGGCAACCTCGCCGGGGTCAAGCCCAAGCAGCTGCCCGACGACCAGCGGGCCCTGTGGGTCTACGACATCAAGACCTCCAGCACCAAGCCCGCGAACACCCTCTACGACGAGCAGCCGCTGCAGCTGGCCGCGCAACGCAACGCCAAGGAGGCGTGGCTGCCGGACGGGTCGATCGTGCCGATGCCACGCACCAAGGGCGCCGCGATCCTCAACCTCCGCGTCGACGACTACGCCTTCATCCCGGTCCCGTCGGGGCCCGAGGAGTTCGCCGCGTTCCGCGGCTTCATCACCGGCCAGTCGTGGATGCACGGCGACCACGCCAAGGCCTGTGCCCCCATCACCCCGTCCGGTCGTGCCCGGGCGGCCAAGCCCAAGACGACGATCCGCACCCGAAAGGCGGCATGAGACATGCCCATCATCAACATCCAGCGCCGCATGGCCGAGCAGGGCCGCATCCGGCTCGGCGTCAAGGCCCCCGTCGGCAACCAGGGGAAGACCCGACCGGCCAAGCTCGACCGGTTCCGCTTCACCTCCCCCAACGCCGACCTCATCGCCGCCATCGCCGACCAGTACGGCGGCCAGGCGCGGCCGTGGGACAACGGCGGCAAGCCCGAGCACGAGGTCATCACCGACGCCACGTCCGTGCCGGTCATCGTCGTCAAGGGTGGCCTGTCGCAGTGGATGGAGACCTGGTCTGGCGGTGGCTGCATACACCGGTGCGACGGCGAGACGAACGTCCTCACCGACGCCCCCTGTGACCTAACCGAGATGGTCCAGATCGGCCGCGACCGGGTCAACCCGCACGCCGTCGCTAAGCCGACGACCCGCCTGTCGGTGATGCTCACCGAGATCGAGTCCCTCGGCGTCTGGCGCATGGAGACCCACGGCTGGAACGCCGCCGCCGAGATCCCCGCCATGGCCGAGCTGGCCATGCACGTGGGCGACCTGGTGCCGGCGACGCTGCAGCTGGTGGAGCGGCGCGCGATCCGGGACGGGAAGACGTCGCGGTTCGTGGTGCCGGTGCTGGACCTGCACGTCACCAAGAAGCGGCTCGTCGAGCTGGTCGGTGGTGTCGGTGGCCAGCCGGCGCTCGAGCAGGCCGCTCCGAGCGAGCAGGTGGCGATCGAGGCACCCCGCCCCGACTACGCCGCGCTCCTGGCCGATGCCAGGACGCCAGAGGACTGCCGTGCCGTGTGGACGCTCGCGGGCGACCAGGGCGACCTGGACGACGCGCTCAAGGCTGAGATCACCAAGCACGCCCAGGCTCTCGCCGTGACTGCGGAGGCTGCGCAGCAGGTGGCGGACGTGGAGCAGGCCGAGCAGGCCCCCGTCGACGAGCCGGTCGACGCCGAGGTCGTCGAGGACGAGCCCACCCAGGCCGCGACCGATGGGGTCGACCCGCGCACGCCCGTCTGGCAGGAGCTGCTCCTGCACGCCGGCCAGCGCGGCATGTCCACCAAGGACCTGCAGGGCGACGTGGAGTTCATGCGGGGCAAGAGCCTGCACGACTGCACGGTCGAAGACCTGCGGGCCGTGCTGGAGTCCTACCGCACCGGTGAGGTCCCCGAGGCGGCGACGGCATGAGCTGGCACACCGGCCGCCTGGCCCTCTTCGACCTCGAGACCACCGGCGTCGACTGCCACCGCGACCGCATTGTCACCGCCGCCGTCATCCTGGCAGGCGGAGGCATCGGCACCGACACCGCCAACTGGATCGTCGACCCCGGCATCCCCATCCCCGACGCCGCCGCCGAGATCCACGGCATCACCACCGAGCACGCCCGCGAGCACGGCGGCGACCCCGCCGTCGCGGTCGCCGACCTCGCGCAGCGTCTGCTCGAAGCCACCTCGTGCGGCTACCCCGTCGTCGGACACAACGTCGTCTACGACCTCACGATGCTCTCCGCCGAGTGCATCCGCCACGGCCACCACGGCCTCGCCGGCCAGCTGCGCGCGATCGAGCCGGTCGTCGACACGTTCGTCCTCGACAAGTGGGTCGACACCTACCGCAAGGGCAGCAGGAAGCTCGTCGACGTCGCCCGCCACTACGGCGTCGCCCTCTCCGAGCAGGACGCCCACGGCGCCGCTGCTGACGCCCTCGCGGCCGGCCGCGTCGCCTGGTGCATCGCCCAGAAGTACCCAGGCGTGCGCATCCCGCTCGACGAGCTGCACGCCCTGCAAGCCGAGCAGAAGCGCGCCCAGGCGGAGTCCTTCGGCCGCTACCTGGTGCGGCAAGGCAAGACGGATGACGTGTCGCGGGAGTGGCCGGTGCAGTCGCCGCCCGCCGGCTGGTCGCCGGAGCAGTTGCCGGCGCCGCGCGAGGAGGCCGCGGCATGACCGCCTCGACCGCCACCGTCTGTGGCCACTGCCAGCGCGACCTCGCCGCCAACCAGCGCGGCAAGCACTGCCAATCCCGCACCTGCACGTGGCTCAAGTGCTCCTGCGGAGCCGCCGTCGACACCAAGGCCGGCCGCCACATCCACGCCAGCCACGAAGGCCCGCGTCCGTCGTGGCCATGCACCAGGAAGGACACACGATGAACCGCCCCGTGCTCTACATAGCCGGCCCGATGAGCCGCGCGTCATTCTGCCGGTGCAACCGCCCACCGGCGAGCAACCCGCTCCCCATCACGACAGACCTGATAAGCCCGCGCGTGGGAGACGCCGTGCTTCCTGCCGATGTCCGCGTAGGTCATGCCAGAGGCACGGTCGGCGCGCATCGCCGCCTTGTCGGCGACTTGCCGAACGGGGCGCTGCTCCCACAGTGCGATCTTCTCGACGGCCCGCGCGGCGCGGCGCTCCCCGAGCAGGGGCAGCATGTCGCGCAGGAGGCCGACCGCCTCGTGTCCGTTCGCAACCCATTGGAAGAACGGCTTCTTGCCGAACCCACGCGGGGAGTACGGGCCGTTGACGCTACCGACGCCGCTCCGGGCAGCCATGAGGTCCAGGACGTCGCGGTCGGTCGAGCTGATCTTGATGCGCAGCGGCCCGTTGTGGGCGGCTCCATAGATGACGGTGCCCTCCCCCTCGTAGAAGCCGGCACACCAAGCAATGTCAGTGGGTGTCCTGTCCATGATGTAACTATACCGGACGACGGTGTGGATCGGTGGAACTTCAACTATCCCGCCTTCCACGACGCCGCCGAGCAGCTCCTCGACGCCGGCTACCTCGTCCTCAACCCCGCCGACGCCGAGGACGACAACCCCACCCCCGGGCAGCCGCAGGCGTGGGAGTGGTACATGCGCCGCGCGCTGCGGCAGGTCACGCAGGCCGACGGCATCGCGCTCCTGCCTCTCTGGGAGCGGTCCCGCGGCGCTCACCTCGAGGTGACCGTCGCCAGGGAGCTCGACATCCCCCGCCACAGCGTCGGCTACTGGATCGCTTACCGCGACGAGATCAGGGCCGAGGTGGCGTCGTGATCGTCCTCGACCTCATCGTCCGCGCCGCCTGCCTCACCGTCCTGGCCGCGTTCGTCCTGGCTGCCTGGTGCCTGTGGGTCACCCGCAACCACACCCACGACGACACCCCCGCCCCATCACAACCCGACCTGTCCCGCCTCGACCGCCTCGACGGCGTCACCACGACGCCGCGCACCGTCGAGGAAGCCGCCGCCTGGTGGGACGGCCAGATTGCACGAGGAGAGCACTGATGGCCACCCACGCGACCGCCACCTGCACCGACTGCGGCTTCACCGGGACCTACGAGACCCAGCCTCAGGCCGACTATGCCCTGCGCCGCCACTCCTGCGACCGCCAACGCATGCTGCAGGCCCGCGAAGCCCGGGTCGCCGCCCGCAAGGCAGCCTCCGGACCCACCCGAGACTGCACCTGCCCCATCGCCCGACACCAGCACGGCACCCACGCCGCCTACGTCATCGACCGCTGCCGCTGCCGGCCCTGCCGCGACGCCACAGCCGCCTACGAACGCAACCGGGCCAAGCAGCGCGCCTACGGCCGCCAGGCCTACGTCCCCGCGGGCCACGCCCGCACCCACGTGCTCCACCTCATGTCCCAAGGCATGGGCTGGAAACGCGTAGCCGCGGCCGCCGGCATCGACACGTCCGTCGTCTGGAAGCTCCTCTACGGCGACCCGTCTCGCAACCAGGCCCCCACCAAGCGCGTCATGCCCAAGACCGCCGACGCCCTCCTGGCCGTCACCCTCGACCTCGCCCCCGGCGCCAAGGTCGACTCCACCGGCACCACCCGCCGCCTCCAAGCTCTCGTCGCCATGGGCTGGTCCCAGTCCCAGCTCGCCACCCGCCTCGGCATGCTCCCCTCCAACCTCACCCCCATCGCCCACGGCCGACGCGGCGTCACCAAGGCCACCGCCGACGCCGTCACCGCCCTCTACGACGAGCTCTGGTCCACCCCGGCACCACCGTCCGGCCGCCACGGCGCCGTCCCCACCAAGACCCGCAACTACGCCGCCCGCATGGGCTGGGTCGGCCCCCTCGCCTGGGACGACGACACCATCGACGACCCCGAAGCCCGCCCCAACACCGGCACAGACGAGCCCATCAAGGGCGGCCACCGAGTGCGCCTGCACGTCGAAGACGTCGAGTGGCTCCTCGACCAGGAAGACCACACCTGGGACGGCATCGCCCACCGCCTCGGCGTCCGCCGAGCCACGGTCGAGCGCGCCCTCTACAGGGCGGGCCGCGACGACCTCGTCGCCCGCCTCACCACCAACACGCGCGGCATCGCCGCATAACAGGAAGGACCACGACCCGTGGCCAACGAAACCCCCATCACCCTCGTCGGACGGCTGACCGCCGATCCGGAGTTGAGGTTTACCCCGAGCGGCGCCGCCGTCGTCAACCTCAACATCGCCTGCAACGAACGCAAGTTCAACAAGCAGACCAACGAGTGGGAAGACGGCACCCCCGTCTTCTGGCGCGCCTCCGCCTGGCGCGACCTCGCCGAACGCATCGCCGAGACCCTGCAGAAGGGCCACGCCGTCGTCGCCTACGGCTTCGTCGAGGGCCAGACCTGGCAGGACAAGGACACCGGCAAGGACCGCTACGGCCAGCAGGTGCAGCTGCAGGCCATCGGCCCGGACCTGCGGTGGATGACCGCCCAGACCGCCAAGGCCACCAGCAGCAACAACCAGGGCCAGCAGGGCGGCGGCTGGGGCGGCCAGCAGGCCCAGCAGCAGCGGCCCCCCGCCCAGCAGCAGGCCTACCAGCCCCAGCCCACCCAGCAGGGCGGGCCCCGCCAGCAAGCCGACCAGCCCTGGCAGCAGCCCCAGCAGCAGCAGGCCATGCCCATGAGCGGCGGCCAGGCCGCCTACGACGAGCCCCCCTTCTGACCTACACCCACCACCAGGAGAAGCACATGCCAGACACCCCACGCATCCGCCCCTTCGCCGACTTCCTCCGCGAACACGGCCGCGGCCGCACCCACGACGAACTCGGCGAGGCACTCCACACCCTCATCGCCCGCGTCAAGGACACCGGCAAGAAGGGCTCCGTCACCCTCACCGTCGTCGTCGAGCCCATGAAGAAGGACGACCGCATGGTCGTCGTCGGCGACAAGATCGCCATCAAGCTCCCCGAGCACGACCGCCCGAGCGGCCTCTGGTTCGTCGGCAAGGACGGCAACCTCCAGCGCGACGACCCCGACCAGCTCGCCTTCGAGGCCCTACGCGAGGTCCCCGCACCCCCGGGTGTGGACCCGGTCACCGGCGAGGTCAAGGACGGCACCGATGGCTGACGTCGTCGAGCCCGACGACCTGGACGACGACCAGCACCAGGAACTCACCGAGCACCTACAGGACGCCCTGGACGTCGTGGGCCTGCCCCACAACCACGTCGACCACCTCATCGACGCCATCGATACCGCGATCTACCACCACCAGAAGGACTGACCCATGCCCGAGAACACCGAAAACTACGACCTCATCGTCGCCGCCCAGGAAGCCGTCGACCCCTACCTCGTCTCCGACCCCGACGGCGAACCCAGCGGCCTCTACATCGTCCGCGACAGCCACGGCGAACAGCGCGTCATCGACCTGCGCGACAAGCTCGGCCTCCTGCCCGAGCGCCCAGCCCGCAAGACCGGCCACGTCACCGTCTCCGTCGTCGAGTCCTTCATCGGCTCCCTCCACAAGCACGGCCTCCCCGAGACCGAGCTCTACGGCAACGCCAAGACCGGCACCATCCGCGCCGTCATCAACGCCCACAAGGGCATCAACGACATGGGAGACGCCGAGGACACGGCCGGCCACGGCGACCACGCCATCACCCTCCAGCTGCAGCACACCCCCGACTGGAAGGACTGGACCAGCCGCGACGGCAAGCTCATGGGCCAGGCCGACTTCGCCGAGTTCATCGAAGACCACCTCCCCAACTTCGTCGACCCCACCGGCGCCGACATGCTCGAGCTCGCCCAGACCTTCCAGGCCACCACCAAGGTCGACTTCGAGTCCTCCCAGCGCATCACCTCCGGCGAGACCCAGCTCACCTACAAGGAAGACACCACCGCCCAGGCCGGCAAGAAGGGCGCCCTCGCGATCCCCGACACCTTCGCCATCGGCCTGCAGGTGTTCGAGCGCGGCGACGCCTACAAGGTCCAGGCCCGCTTCCGCTACCGCATCAACGGCGGCCAGCTGCTCCTCGGCTACCGACTCACCCGCCCCGACGACGTCCTCCGTGACGCCTTCGACGCCGTTGTCACCCGCGTCGAGACCGACACCGTCCACTCCGTCTGGCACCAGGGCTGACCGTCCCCAGCCCGCCCGGACCAGGTATGAGCCGGCCCGGGCGGGCGAGAGACAGCCAGACCCTGCCCCGAGAGGAACCCATGACTCCCCTGCCACCCCCGACCGTCCCCCAGGAGGCGTGACCCCGATGCCGTGGTTCAAGATCGACGACACCCTCGCCTACCACCACAAGGTCATGGCCGCCGGCAACCCGGCCATGGGCCTGTGGGTCCGCGCCGGGTCCTACTGCGCCCAGCAGCTCACCGACGGATTCGTCTCCAACGACGTCATCAACACGCTCGGAACCCGCGCGCAGGCGCTCCGCCTCGTCGCCGCAGGCCTGTGGGAGAGCGTTCCGGGAGGCTTCCGCTTCCACGACTGGACCGACTACCAACCGACCAAGTCCGACGTGCAGGCGGAGCGCGCCGCAGCCAAAGAACGCCAGGCCAGGTGGCGTGCGACCCGCCGCCGTAACGCCGTGACTAACCGTGTGACTAGCGACGTGACAGACGGCAGTAGTAACGCCGTGACCAACGCTTCCCGCGGTGACGGTGCCCCGTCCCGACCCGACCCGTCCCTCTCTCCCCTCACCCCTCTCAGTCACGCCGCCTCACTCTTGGGCTGGGAAGAGGAGGACGAGAGGCTGCGCCACCTCGACACCCTCTTCACCGAGCACAACGTCCGCGCCCGCCACGCATGGCTCACCCGCTGCCACGAGACCGGCGACCTCGAACACCTCCTGGCCGAACAAGCCCGCGCAGCCACCCCCGACGACCCATGGGCACACCTGCCCCGCATCACCGACGCCGACCTCGACCCACCCGGCGGTGACCCAGCATGACCGCCGCCCTCCACCACCTCCACGACCAGGACGACGCACCGGTGGACGACCCCACCCTGACCGCCGAACAAGCCGTCCTCGGCTCCATCCTCATCTCCCCCGCCGCCCTCGCCGACGTCACCGAGCAGCTCACCCCCGAGCACTTCCACCAACCCCGCCACGAGCACATCTACACCGCCGCCCTCCACCTGGCCAGCGCAGGCCAAGCCGTCGACCCCATCACCGTCGCCGACCACCTCCGCACCACAGGCAGCCTCGCCCGCGCCGGCGGGCAGGCCTACCTGCACCACCTCGTCACCGTCGTCACCACCCCCGCCAACGCCGCATGGCACGCCACGATCATCCGCAACGCCCACACCCTGCGCACCATCGCCGCCGTCGGCCGCGAACTCGCCACGACGCAGGAGACACCCACCTCCACCGAGGACGCCCTCGACCAGGTCGACACCGCCCGCGCCCGCCTCGACGCCCTCGTCACCGACCAGACCACCACCACCCCCCACCCCGTCGCCGTCCAGCAAGCCCTCGACTCCCTCACCGAAGAGCCCGGCACCCCCACCCCCTGGACCCGCCTCACCCACGCCATCGCCGGCTGGAAACCCGGCGAGCTCGTCATCATCGGCGCCCGCCCCTCCACCGGCAAGACCGCCATGTCCGGCGACATCGTCCTCGACGCCGCTCGCCGCCACCACCATCCCGTCATGTTCTCCCTCGAGATGCCCACCACCCAGCTGCACCTGCGGATGCTCTCGAACATCGGCTCCGTCGACGGCGGCCGCATCCAACGCCGCCGCCTCACCGCCGACGACTGGGAGGCGCTGGAGAACGCCAAGGACCACCTCGCGTCCCTGCCCATGACCATCGACGACCGACCCGGCCTGTCCCTGGCACAGATCCGCGCGAAGGTCCGCGCCCTGAAGCGCACCACCCCCGACGTCGGCCCCGTCATCGTCGACTACCTCGGCCTCATCACCCCCCCGAGCGGGGCACCACGCAACGACCGCCGCGTCCAGGTCGACGCCATCGCCCGCGGACTGAAGAACCTCGCCAAAGAGCTCGACATCCCCGTCATCGCCCTGGCCCAGATCAACCGAGGACCCGAGGCCCGCGTCGACAAGAAGCCGCAGATGTCGGACCTGCGCGAGTCCGGCGAGATCGAGAACGCGGCCGACACCGTGATCCTGCTCCACCGCGACCTGACCGGCGAGACCGACCCCTCCGAGCTGCACGTCGCGATCCCGAAGAACCGGCACCTGGGTCCGACGCAGCTGGACCTGACGTTCGTCGGGCACTACTCCCGCATCACCGAAGACCCCCGGCCCTGGCGACCCGCCAACCTGCCACCCAGCCCGGCCCACTGGGCCGACGACCGAGAGGACTGACCCTTGCGCATCCTGGCCATCGACCCCGGCAACACCGAATCAGGGTGGTGCGTCATCGACGCCGACACCGGCGAGCCCCTGGAGTTCGGCAAGACCGAGAACCGCGAGCTCTACCGCAAGATCTCCGCAGGCGTCCACACCTTCGACCGCACCGTCATCGAGATGGTCGCGAGCTACGGCATGCCCGTCGGCAAGGAAGTCTTCGAGACCTGCGTCTGGATCGGCCGCTACGCCTCCCTCGTCGAAGACCTGCGCGGCGAGGACGTGCAGCTGGTCTACCGCCAACCCGTCAAGCTCCACCACTGCCACAGCAGCAAGGCCAAGGACTCCAACGTCCGCCAAGCCCTCGTCGACCGCTTCGCCCCCGGCCAGCCCAACCACGGCAAAGGCACCAAAAGCCAGCCCGGGTGGTTCTACGGCTTCCGCGCCGACATCTGGCAGGCCTACGCCCTGGCGGTGTATGCCGCGGACACTCTGGCCAACGTTGAGTCCACGGCCCGCGCGTGTGGGGACCGCATGGTGGGTGCGGGGTCCGGGGTGACCTCATGAGCGGGGTGGAGTGGACCGACGACGAACGCGAGGCGATGACCGATGCGTTGGTCATGTCGTCCATGTCCGACCACGTTGGCACCGACCTGGCCCCGGTGAGCCGCACAGTCCACGCCATCCTCGCCGCCCTGGCGCCGTTCGTGGCGACCCGGGAGGCGCAGGCGGCTGCCGGCGCTGCTGATCCTGGCGCCTACTACGCCAACCTCCGCGCCGAGGCGGAGGCGCTGCGGGGTGAGCGGGACTCCCACGAGGCGTCCGCGCGCGACCTCGTGGCCTCGCTACTGGCGCTGTCCTGGGAGATGGGTCCGGCAGATGGGAAGCGGCTGCGGGACGCGCTGACGGGACGGGCCAAGTCGTGAGCCCCTACACCGGCCCCGCGCTCTCGTCCCGCCAGGTCGAGCGGCTCTGGCTCATCAGCATCGGCTACCCGCCCGTGATGAACGACGTGGAGGAGATGATCCTGCGCCGCCACGGCCTCGTCGAGGGTGACCCGTACCGGCCGACCGTGACCGGCCTCGGCCGCGCCGCCCTGGCGGGTGAGTCGTCGTGAGCGCAACGTGGCACGTCATCCACAAGCCGACCGCCAAGACCCTGTGCGGCCAGCCCAACGACGGCGCGAAGCCCGCTGAGGGTGAGCCGTGCAACGGCTGCGCCACGGCGATGTATGACGTGTTCGGCGAGGTGCTGGACGAACTGGAAGCCACGCGGGCGACCGTGGCCCGCGTCGAGGCGCTGGCCGACACCCAGGGCGAGGACTCCTACGTCATAGTCCACGCCCTCCGCGCAGCGCTGACGCGAGGGGCGTCCGATGGCCAGTGACGCCGCGGTCCTGCGGGCCGCCGCCGCGATCGTCGAGGTTCAAGCCGCCACCCGGCCGCACCTGATGGCGCTCGTGAATCGGCTCCTGGCCCTCGCTACCCAGCTGACGCCCGAACACGCCCACGAATGGGTCGAGGACACCAACCTCAGCGACCCCGTCCGCCGGTTCGTCTGCACCGGATGCCCTGACACCAAGACCGAACCCCACCGCGACCCCGAGGAGACCCCATGAGCCTCGACAACCTCCCCCTCGCCACCGTCCTCGACGAGACCGCCACCCTCTACGAAACCGTCGCCGCCCTCCCCGCCGTCTTCGAACGCCTCATCACCGCCCGCCCCACCGGCAAGCCCGGCAGCCAACCACCACCAGGCGCCGCCGACCTCCTCGACGCCGACGAATGGGGCAGCGCCATCACCGCCGTCGACGACTGGGCCCTCTTCCTCGCCCACGTCCTGCTCGACGAGCTCGACGGCCTCGGTGCCATCCCACACTCGACCCCCGGCCGGCTCCGCCTCGCCTCCCGCTGGACCGACCACCTCGAACACCACCCCGACGCCCACCTGCGCTACGCCATCGGCCTCGACGCCCGCGAGCACCTCGCCACCCTGAGGCGTCTGTCCAAGCGCGGCACCCGCACCGTCCGCACCAACAGCCCCTGCCTCGACGTCGCCTGCACCGGCGAGTACGTCGCCACCATCGCCGGCCCCGACCTCGCCGACGGCGACCTGACCTGCTCGCGCTGCGGATCCACCGTGCCCCGCGAACAGTGGGAACGCTGGGGCTCCCGGACCGAATGGGTCACGCCAGCTCGAGCCGCGTCGATGCTGGGCATCCCCGTCTCGACCGTCCGGGTCTGGGCCCACCGGTATCGCTGGGCACGGCAGGGCACCGGCCGCGACGTCCGCTACCGGACCAGCGACGTCCGCGACACCGCAGGGGCGCGTGGTGTGCCGCCTGTGGCCTCCCTGCAGACGTGTGGTGTATCGTGAAATCCGAAGGGCGTACGACTATGCCCTGAACCAGAAGCCCTCAGCCTCCACCGCTGAGGGCTTCGCCGTTCCCCCCACGAACTGCCTGCCGGGCCACCCGGGTCCCACTCAGAGCCACCGCCGAACCCTGGTGCCGGGGTCTGCCGTGAGCCACCGACCCTGGAGTCGAGCACCGGCAGGCACCAACCATCCTGCGAGGCGGTGAGGACACGTGGCCTCACCCGGACGCTGGACCACCGAGCAGGAAACCCGCCTGCGCGAGCTCCACGGCCAAGGCCTCACCCTGACCGCCATCGCCAAAGAGCTCGGCCGCGACAAGGGCTCCGTCTCCCGCAAAGCCAAAGCCATGGACCCGCCCCTGACCTGGGACCGTTCCCACACGGCCGCAGCCACCCAGGCCAAGGTCCTCGACGTCAAAGCCCGCCGCGCCCAGCTCAAGGCCGACCTCCTCGAAGACGCCGCCCGCCTGCGCAAGCAGCTCTTCGCCCCGACGGTCATCTTCAACTTCGGCGGCAAGGACAACACCTACGAGCAGCGCGAGCTCGACCAGCCCCCGCACGCCGACCAGCTGAAGATCATGCAGGCCGTCTCCACCGCCATCGGCTCCTACGACCGCCTGGAGAAGCTCGATGGCGACGGTGGCGTGTCTGACGCGGTCGGGATGCTCGACAAGATCGCCGACGCCATCAAAGCCACCGCGCAGACCCTGCAGGACGCCCCGTGAGCCTCACCCAGGCCGTCGTCGCCGCGCTCTCCCCCAAGCAGATCACTTCCATCGCTCAGGCGGACGCGCGGCTGTGCCTGTGGGAGGGCAGCATCCGCTCCGGCAAGACCATCGGCTCCCTCCTCGCCTGGCTCCTGTTCTGCCGCGAACCCCCCGCAGGTGGCGCACTCGTCGTCATCGGCCGCACCCGTGAGTCCATCGCCCGTAACGTGTTCGGGCCCCTCACCGACCCGTCCCTGTTCGGCACCCTCGCACTGCAGGTGACCTACACCGCCGGCGCACCCACCGCAAAGATCCTCGGCCGCACCATCCACGTCCTCGGCGCCTCCGACGCCCGCGCCGAGATGGTGCTACGCGGCCTCACCGTCGCCGGCGCCTACGTCGACGAAGCCACCCTCGTCTCCGAGGCGTTCTGGACCCAGCTGCTCGGCCGCATGTCCGTCCCCGGCGCCCAGCTCTTCGCCACCACCAACCCCGACTCCCCCGGGCACTACCTGCGCAAGCAGGTCATCCTGCGCGCCGACGAACTCGGCTACCGTGTCTTCCACTTCGACATCGACGACAACCCCCACCTCGACCCCGCCTACGTCGCCCAGATCAAGCGCGAGTACACCGGGCTCTGGTACCGCCGGTTTATCAAGGGCGAATGGGTCCAGGCCGAGGGCGCGATCTACGAGACGTGGGACGAGACCCGCCACGTCCTGTCCCGCGACCAGCTGCCAGTCATGGACCGGATCTTGACCGTCGGCGTCGACTACGGCGACGTGCACGCCACCCGCGGCTACCTCCTCGGCGTCGGGCCCGACCCCGTCAACGGCGGCTACCGGCTCTACGTCCTGGCCGAGTGGGCACCCAGCCCACGCACGATCGGCGAATACTCCACGGACCTGCGGCGCTGGCTCGCTGACCAGCCCACCGCATGGCAGGCACCCGAGTGGGTCGCTGTCGACTCCGCAGCGGCCGCGTTCAAGCGGCAGCTGTTCCACGACGGCATGGTCAACGTCCGCAACGCCCACAAGAACGTCCTGTCCGGCATCCGTACCGTCGCCGGACTCCTCGCCGTCGACAAGCTCGTCGTGGCGGACACCTGCACGCACCTGATCGACAAGCTCCCCGGCTACGCCTGGGACCCGAAGGCCACCAAGCGGGGCGAGACGGCACCGCTCAAGGCCGACGACGACGAGGCTGACGCGCTGCGGTACGCGGTCTACACGTCCCGCCACGACTGGGCTGACCTCGTCCCGCTCGCCCCGGCTGACGCCCCCGACCAGGACCAGGAGGACCACGATGCCGCTGCCTGACAACGGCGCCACCTGGCCGCCCAAGGACTACACCGACCAGCTGGCCACCATGGCTCGCTGGGATGCCTGGTACGTCGGGTCGCCCGACGCGCTCAACAAGGCCTACTCCGCCCCCGCCGGCCGCACCCGCCCCTCCCAGTACGCCGGCGGCCTCGTCGGTGCCGCCGCTCGCCTCTTCTGGGGCCGCCCGGTCGTCGGCAACCGCCGTCCCGCACAGCTGCACGTCCCGCTCGCCGCCGACCTGGCGCAGGCCTCGTCCGACCTGCTGTACGCCGACCCGCCGACCGTCACCAGCGACGACGAGAAGACCGCCGAGGCGCTGCAGGCCTACCTCGACGACGCCACCGTGCAGGTCCTCGCCGAGGGCGCCGAGATCGGTGCCGCGCTCGGTGGCCGCTACCACCGCGTCACCTGGGACCGGGAGCTGGCCGACCGCCCGTTCATCTCCACCGTCCACTACGACGCCGCCCTGCCAGAGTTCCGCTACGGCCGGCTCGTCGCCGTCACGTTCTGGCGGGTCGTGCACCGCGACACCACCCTCGTCGTGCGACACCTGGAGCGGCACGAACTCGCCGACGGCATCGGCATCGTCCTGCACGGCCTCTACCAGGGCACCGCCGACAGCCTCGGCCGCGCCATCCCCCTCACCGAGCACGCCTCCACCAGGCACCTGGCCCAGTCCGTGAACGCCGACGGCGCGCTGACCGAGGGTGCGACCCCCGGCCTGGCAGTGGTGCACGTGCCGAACATGACCCCCAACCGGGCGTGGCGCACCCACCCGGTCGGCCGCAACCTGGGCCGATCCGATTTCGACGGCGTCGAGGGCCTCATGGACGCTCTCGACGAGACCTACACGTCGTGGATGCGTGACGTGCGCCTCGCGCGGGCGCGGCTCATCGTTCCTGAGCAGTTCCTCACCGCCCATGGCCCGGGCCGGGGTGCGTCGTTCGACCTGGACGACGAGGTCATCACCCCGATGAAGATGCCGCTGGCCGAGGACGGCTCGGCACAGATCACCCCGCAGCAGTTCGCGATCCGCGTCGCCGAGCACCAGCAGACCGCGCAGGACCTCGTCGAGCAGATCCTCCGGTCCGCCGGCTACTCCGCCGCCACGTTCGGCGAGGACGAGGAAGGCGCTGCCGCGACCGCCACGGAGACGATGGCGCGCAAGGGCCGGTCGCTGCTCACTCGCGGACGCAAGGTCCGGCTCGAGCGGCCGGCGCTGCAGGCGCTGTTCACGAAGATGTTGGCCACGGACGTCGCGGTCTTCAACCGCTCCGGCATCGACCCCACCAAGGTCGCCGTCGACTTCGGTGACACGGTGCAGGACTCGCCGCTGCAGCTGGCGCAGACGGTGGAGGCGCTGGAGCGCGCGAAGGCCGTGAGCGTGGAGACGAAGGTCAGGATGGTCCACCCCGACTGGGACGACGACGCGGTCACCAAGGAGGTCGAGCGCGTCACCCGCGAGCACTCCTTGGGTGCCCTGGCGGACCCGGCGTCGCCCGGCCTGTTCGGCTAACCTCGACCCCATGAGAGGCCCCCGGCCATGCCCGTCGACCCGTCCTACGGTGAACGCCTAGCCCGACAGGTCTCCGACCTCTTCGCCGCGGCCGAGCTGTCCCTGCTGCGCCGCATCGCCCGCACCCTCGCCGCCGGCATCGACGCACCGACATGGGCTACCGACCGCCTCACCCAGCTCGACCTGCTCCGAGCCCGCATGGCCCGGGAGACGACCGAGCTGACCGAGCAGGCCACCGGGACGCTGCAGCACGTCATCGCCACCGCCTGGACCCGCGGCCAGTCTCTCGCCGTGGCTGACCTCGACGGTCTCGACCTGGACGTCCGCCTCCCGCCGGCACGCATGGCCGGTATCGAGCGGTTGGCGGCCGAGACGTTGACCGTGATCGCGCCGGTCGGTCAGCGGATGCTCCGCTCGGCGCTGGACATCTACACGCAGGTGATCGCCGAGTCGTCCTCTGTGGTGCTGCTCGGATCCGGTACCCGAGTGGACGCCGCGCAGCACGCACTGGACCGGCTCACGACCAAGGGCGTCACGTCTTTCACCGACACCGCCGGGCGGCAGTGGTCGGCACCGACCTACGTGGAGATGGCGACCCGCACCGGCGCAGGCCGGGCCGCGGTGCAGGGTCACGTCGACCAGCTGCAGGCCAACGGACTCGACCTCGTCATGGTGTCCGACAGTCCCCGAGAGTGCGCAGCATGCCGGCCCTGGGAGGGCAAGGTGCTGTCCATCGGCGGCTCGGTGGCCGGTGCGATCGAGGTCGACAACCTGGTCGGCGAGGGCACGGTCACGGTCCGCGTCGCCGGCACGCTCGACGAGGCGCGCGCGGCCGGACTGCAGCACCCGAACTGCCGGCACAGCGTCAGCGCGTACCTGCCTGGTGCGTCACGGCCCGCGACGAACACCCGCGACACCGAGACCCGGTACGCCGAAGAGCAGCAACAGCGCTACCTCGAGCGCGGCATACGGCACTGGAAGCAGCGTGCAGCCACGGCACTCACCCCCGAGGCGGAGAAGCGGGCCAACGTGAAGGTGCGCGAATGGCAGGCACGACAGCGCGCTCACCTGGCCGCCACCGACGGCCTGACCCGCAAGAGCCAGCGCGAACAGATCAGCCGGGCTCGCTGACCTCGCCGTCGATGTAGGCCTGCGCAGTCAGGTCGATCAAGACCCGCTGCTGGGTGCTGATCCGCCACAGGAAGACGGCGATCACTGGCAGCGTCACGACCACCACGCCGGCAGCGACGAGCAGCAGCACAGTCCAGATCGCGAGTTCCACGCCCATCACCCTACCCGCCAGGCGCGGGCCATCACCATGCCCAGGAGGCACCCGTGAAGAGCACCACCCTCAACCTCACCAGCCCGGTCCTGACCGCCATGCACCCCGGCAACCCGCACGGCCTCCGCTTCGCCGACGGCGACGGCGGCGACACCGGGTCCGGCAGCGACGGCACCGACGACGACGGTGACGGCAGCCAGGACGACTCCGGCGATGGTGACGACGCCGACGACAGCAAAGGCGACGACGACAGCCCGTGGGCCGACCCTGACAAGGCCAAGGCCGAGATCGAGCGCCTGCGCCGCGAGAACGCCAAGAAGCGCGTCGACCCCAAGGAGGCGGCCAAGACCGCCCGCGACGAGGTCGTGCAGGAGCTCGGCAAGGCGCTCGGCCTCATCAAGGACGGCGACGACGCCCCCGACCCCACCGAGCTCACGCAGCAGGTGCAGGCCGCGCAGGCCGCCGCGCGCGAGGCCGCCGTCGAGCTGGCCGTCTTCAAGGTCGCCGGCAAGCACCAGGGCGACCCCAACGCCCTCCTCGACTCCCGCACCTTCCTGGCGAAGGTGTCGGCCCTCGACCCCCAGGCCGAGGACTTCACCAGCAAGGTCGACGCCGCCATCAAGGACGCCGTCACCGACAACCCCAAGCTCAAGGCGGCCCCGGTGGCCGGTGCGAGCTCGGCCGACCACGCCGGCGGGTCCGGCGAGGGTCAGACCCGCACCCCCAAGTCGCTCACGGACGCCGTCGCCGGCGCCTATAGCGGCTGACCCTCCACCAACCCACCCCTCCTCACCTAGGAGAAGCACATGCCCGTTTCCCTTGCCCAGGCCCAGCAGAACGCGGTCGACGACGTCGACCTCGCCGTCATCGACGAGTTCCGCACCAACCAGATCATGGACCTGCTCACCTTCGACGACGTGGTCAACCCCGTCGGCGGTGGCGGCACCCTGACCTACGGCTACCGCCGTCTGGCCACCCTCGGCACCGCGGCGTTCCGCGCGATCAACCACGAGTACACGCCGACCGAGGTCACCACGACCAAGCACTCCGTGGACCTCAAGCCCCTCGGCGGGTCCTTCCAGATCGACCGCGTCCTCGGCCGCGTCGGCCCCGCCGCGTCCGGTGAGGTCGCGCTGCAGATGTCCAACAAGATCCGCGCCACCCAGGCCGAGTTCGGCCACGCCGTCATCCACGGCGACAGCTCGGCGGACGAGGACTCCTTCGACGGCCTGTCCAAGGCCCTCGCCGGGTCCACGACCGAGGTCACCGAGACCATCGACTGGTCGGCCGCGATGAACGAGGACGCCTCGTTCGCCGTGCTCGACGCCCTCGACGAGATCCTGGCGCTGCTGGACGGCGAGCCCGGCGCGATCCTCACCAACCGCCGCGCCCTGGCCAAGGTGCGCTCCGCCGCGCGCCGCACGTCGATGTACACCCGCACCCCCGGGCCGCGGGACACCTACGTCGAGTCCTACGGCGGCGCCCGCCTCATCGACGCGGGCAAGCGCGCCGGCACCAACGCCGACGTCATCCCGGTCACCGCGGGCGTCACCGAGCTGTACGCGGTCCGCTTCGGCCTGGACGCCTTCCACGGCGTCTCGATGGCCGGGGCGCCGCTGGTGCAGACGTGGCTGCCGGACTTCACCAAGGCCGGCGCCGTCAAGACCGGTGAGGTCGAGATGGGCCCGGTCGCGGTCGCGCTGAAGAAGACGAAGGCCGCGGCGGTCGCCCGGTCGGTCCGGGTCGCCCCCGCGGGCTGACTCACCTGGCGGGGCGTGGAGTGATCTGCGCCCCGCCCCTGGCGGGCAGGAGGCCCTATGAGCGTCTACGGGATGAACGAGCCCGGCACCTACGTCATCACCACCGACATGGACAACCAGACCACGGTCGAGGCCGACAGTCTCGACTACAACGGCCCGGACGGGTCGCTGCAGGTGTGGAAGGACGGCGCTGTCGTGGCGTCCTTCCGCTGGTGGCAGTCCATCGTCCGCAAGTCCGACTGAGCCCAGGAGGGCCACCATGAAGATCACCAGCCCGATCGAGAAGTACACCGGCCGGTCCGTCATCGGCCCGACTGCCGTGGAGTTCAAGGACGGCGTGGCCGAGGTGGACGAGCTGTCCGCCGGGCAGCGCGCCTACCTGGAGGCCCGCGGCTACACCGTCGAGGACGAGGCCCAGGAGGACGAGGGCCTGTTCGACCCGGCCAGCCACAACCAGGAGCAGGTCGTCGAGTACCTCGAGCGTGACGACATCGACGATGAGGAGCGCGCCCGGGTCGTCGGTGCGGAGGCGGACGGCAAGGCCCGTAAGGGCGTCCGCGAGTGGGCCGAGGCCTACGTCGCCAAGCGCGAGGCGGCCGCCAAGGAGGCCGCGGAGCGTGAGGCCGCCGAGAAGGCCAAGCAGGACGGCCAGGCCGGCGGCGTGGATGGCGGTGACGCCGCATGAGCGTCATGGACCCCCGCGACGTCACCGACGAGCAGATCGGCACGCGCCTGCGCGACGCCGCCGTCGACCCCCGGCCCGGCGACTTCCTCGCCCCGACCAACGCGGGCGAGCCCGGCCAGCTGGGCAACCCGCACGGCCCGACCGTGGTCTCCCCCGAGATCCACGCCTCCCAGGGCGTCCGGCCCATCCGTCCCGGTGCCGTGTCGTCCGACCCGGCCACCCAGGACGCGGACGAGCACGCGCACCTGGCCGACTGGCAGCCGGGCACGGTGCCGCCGGAGCCCGACCCCGAGGGCTGACCCTCCGAAGTCCACCCCGCCCGACCCGGCACCACGGCTGGCCGGGCGGGGTGGCACCCAGAACTCGTGGGGTGGGCGTCAACGTGCGCCGGGCACGCACCTGCGCATCGAAGCCACGCACGAAGGCCGCTTGAGGGGTCCCACGCCCGGTCCTTTCACCCCTTGCAGCAGCGCGCCCTGCGCCCGCCCCACTACCCCTGGAGGTGCACCGTGGCCCTGACCTACGCCACCGAAACCGACGTCGACAACGCCCTGACGAGTGACCAGCAGCTGCCCGACAACGTCGCCCGGCTGCTGACCGTCGCGTCCCGCTGGGTCCGGCACGCCACCCGCACCGCCGTCTACGACACCACCTCCGCCGGCCTGCCCTCCGACGAGGACGTCGCAGCGGCATTCCGTGACGCCACCGTCGAGCAGGTCCTCGTCTGGCACGCCGCCAAGGTGAGCCCCGACGCCGGATCCGTGGGTGTGACGGACAGGGTGGTGACCTCGAAGTCGATGCGGTCCGTGTCGGTCTCCTACGACGCCGCGTCCGCGACCCAGGCCAAGACCGAGGCAGCCACGCTGCTCTGCGACGCGTCGCGGATGATCCTCGCCGACGCCGGCCTGCTCGGCGGACCCGTCACCGCCTGGGGCTGACCCATGGACGAGCTCGAGGACTTCCTCGCCCACACCATCACCGTCCGCACCAAGCTCGGCACCGGCTCCTACGGGCCCATCTACGCCGAACCCGTCACCCTCACCCCCGAGGACGGCACCGGCGTACTCGTCGACGAGGAGACCCGCCTAGTGCGCGCCGCGGACGGTACCGAGGCCGTGTCCTCCACCACCATCGTCGCCCGCGTAGCCCAGGCCGACGCCCTGACCCCGGGCTCCCGCGTCACGCTCCCCAGCGGCGACGAGACGACCATCCTGTCCCGGTCCGTCGCCACTACGCCCGGCCTGGACGACATGCCCGAGCACGTCGAGGCAGCCTGCGAATAGGGGGAGGCCACGATGGCTACTTTCAGGCGCACCCGCCCCACCCGCGACCCCCCGACAGGCCGTCCACGACGGCACCGAACGCGGCGTCTACCTCGCCGCCGAACACCTCAAGGGCGTCGCCCAGCAGTCCGCGCCCGTCGACGAGTCCACCCTGCGCAACAGTGCCGCCGTCACGCACGACGGCACCCAGGCCATCGTCTCCTTCGACACCCCGTACGCCGCTCGTCAGCACGAAGAGCTGACCTGGCACCACCCCCGCGGCGGCGGCGCCAAGTACCTAGAGCGGCCCCATGGTCACCGAGCAGCCCGTCATCCGCGCCATCGTCACCCAGGCGATCCGCACCAACCTCGTCCAGTAGGAGGCATCATGCACGTCCACCACCCCCGCCCCGGCTACACCGGCTCCGCCCGCATCGGCCGCACCACCCTCGCCTTCAAGGACGGCGTCGCGGAGGCGCCCGAGGACCTGACCCGCCGTAGGTGGGAGCGCAACGGCTACCGCGTCACCGAGCAGGCGCAGGGCAACGCCCTGGAGGACCTGACCGTCAAGGAGCTGCGCGAGCTCGCCGCCCAGCGCGGCATCGACTCCCCGACAAAGGTCAAGAAGGCACAGATCATCGAGGCCATCAACGCCGCCGACCTGCCGACCATCGGCCAGGACGAGGTCGTCCCCGAGGTCGAGGGCGAGCCCGGTGGCGACACCGCCTGACCTCACTCGCCGACTCACTGTCGGCCTCGCCGAGCACCTGCACGCCCATTGGCTCGGCACATGGTCCCCCGTCGGCGTCTTCCTCAAGGGCGCCACCGGCATCACCACCAAGGCCGTCCCGCCCCAGCCCGACCGGATCATCGCGCTCACGCCCTACACCGTCGCCGACACGGTCGAAGGTCACCGCGTGCAGGGCATGCAGGTCCGGACCCGAGGTGCCCAGTACGACCCTCTCGACGTGGACGACCTCGACGACGCGATCTACCAACTGCTCCACGGCGCGGAGGGCCTGGTCCTCGGTGGCGTGAAGGTGCACAAGGCCTACCGCGCCAGCCACGGGACGCTCGGCGCCGACGGCGACCACCGCACCGAAGCCAGCGCCAACTACTACCTGCTGCTCGACGCCCCCACCGCGCACACCAGGTAGCCACGAACCCCGGGCAGGACAGCCTCCTGGCCCGGTGACCCCCACAAGGAAACGCCCCACCAGGAGGAAACCCACCATGTCCGTCACCATCCCGGAGATCACCGCCCGCGAGGCCTCCCCCAACAGCACCTGGCGCCTCGCCGTCAAGGGCGCTGAGGAGGGCAGTCGCATCCCCGTCGCCGGCCTCAACTCCTTCGCCCGCACCCGGCCCACCACCACCGCCGACAACTCCGACTTCAACAGCGGGTTCTACGGCTCCGACGTGCCGGTGCAGGCCAAGATCACCGTCACCGCGACCGTGCTGCGCCGCAACGACGGCTCCGCCTACGACGCCGGCCAGGAGGCCCTGCGCATCGCCTCGGAGCAGAGCGACCTGATCGAGGTCTACTACTGGGACACCGCCTTCCCTGAGGCCGAGTCCTACGAGGCGGAGGCCTACGTGCAGTGGGCACCGCAGGGTGGTGTCGGCACGGCGCTGCAGGCGGTCAACATCACCCTGAACGTGCAGGGCGCGGACCGCGAGGTCGCCAACCCCACCGCCCCCTGACCCCGCGGGGGCACCCCAGTCCGGCACCGCCTGGCCCTCGTCACGGGTCGGGCCAGGCGGTGCCACCCCCAGGCCCGTGACCGACCCGTGAGCACCCCAGGAGAGACCCGTGTCCGACACCCTCACCCTGACCGTCAACGGCCAGGACTTCACCATCTACTCGCCCCCCGCCAAGGTCGGCCTCGCCCTGCAGGCGTCCTACGTCATCACCCTCGCCAAGCGCAAGCAGACCGACCCGCCCGCCTACGCGCTGGAACGGGCCGCACGCTACGACACCTTCGACCGCTCCCTCGACGAAGACGCCCTGTCCGGCACCAGCCCCGACGGCGTCACCGCCTGGGACGCCATGCTGGAGGCCGACGTGCCCCTGTCCGAGCTGCGCAAGGCCGCCCGCGCCGCCTACGTGTGGATCGTCACCGGCAGCGACACCGCCGCCCGCGCCGTCATGGACCCCGACACCCCCAGGCAGGAGACCGGGTCGGGAAAAGCCTCGACGACTACGGCCGAGGCAACTACGACCCCGCCACCGGACTCTACGACTGGTACGACATCCCACCCGGAGAGCTCGAGCGCCTGACCGGACGCGCCTCCGTCGCCGAACCAGCCGGCTGGACTGACCTGTTCACCGCATGGGAAGTCGTCGAGGCCGACCTGCACGCCGTCTACGGCATCGACCTCGACGACGACCTGCCCCGGTCCTGGCGCTGGCTGAGGGCCCGCATACGCCGCCTCCTGCTCGACCCGACGACGCCCACTTCGCGCGCCACCACCAGGAGGAGATGAACACGTGTCCTTCGACCTCGGCACCATCCACGGCGGCATCGACTTCGACATCACCGAGTTCGACCGCAAGTACGCCCTCGTCGACCAGATGCTCGACCAGCTCGGCGCCCGCCAGGCACCGATGCTCAAGATCGACGTCGACACCGCACCCGCCGAGTCCGCCGTCGACACCTTCGTCGGGTCCCTGGAAGGCGTGCAGGACGCCACCGTCGACCTCGACGTCGACACCGTCCGTGCCGAGGCATCCCTCGACGCCGTCGAGGGCGAGTTGGAAGACCTCGCCCGCCGCGAGTACGACCCGCAGGTCGACGTCGACATCGAGCGGGCCGAGAAGAAGATCACCGACCACAAGCGCGAGCTCGAGGTGCTCTCGCGCATGGAGCCGACCACGCAGGTCCAGGCTGACGTCGCCAAGGCGGAGAAGAACCTCGCGTCCGCGGAGTCCCGCCTCAAGGCCCTGCAGGGGATGCGCGCCGAGATGGAGGTACTGGCCGACACCGGCCAGGCCGAGGGCGCTATCGACGTCGTCGTCGACAAGGCCGACGCTGCCGGTGACGACGCCGGCGGTCGCATGGGCGACGGCATGGTCATGGGCATCCTCGCCGGCCTCGCCTCGATCCCCATCGCCGGGGCCGTCATCAAGATCGGGCAGGCCATCGGCACCGGCCTGCTCGACGGGATCCGCGACGGCCTCAACGTCGAGCTGCAGCGTGACCTGTTCAGCGCTCGCACCGGACTCGACGAAGCCACCGCTGCCCGGTTCGCCCGCGCCGCCGGCAACGCCTACGCCGACGCCTTCGGGGAGTCGATCGAGGCCAACCTCGACACTGCCCGCAACGCACTGCAGATCGGCCTCATCGACGTCGACGCCACGACCGCCGAGATCCAGCAGATCATCGGCCAGCTCGACTCCCTCGCCACCATCAGCGAGGAAGACTCCGCACGCGTCGCGCAGGCCGTCGACGTCATGCTGTCCGCCGGCATCGTCAAGAGCGCCGACGAAGCCCTCGACGTCCTGACCCGCGGCTTCCAGACCGGCACGAACGCCGCCGAGGACCTGCTCGACACCTTCATCGAGTACCCGGCGCTCATGGAGCGGCTCGGCCTGGACGCCGAGACCGCGCTCGGCATGCTCAACCAGGGGCTGGAGGGCGGCGCCCGCAACGCCGACCTCGTCGCGGACGCCCTCAAGGAATTCCAGATCCGCGCGACCGACGCGAGTGAGGCGTCAGCGGACGGCTTCGAAGCCATCGGCCTCAACGCCGAGAAGATGACCGCGAAGATCGCCCGTGGCGGCGAGGGCGCGGCCGAGGGGCTGCAGCAGGTCCTCGACGGCCTGCGCGACATGGAGGACCCGGTCGAGCGGAATGCCGCCGGTGTCGCTCTCTTCGGCACCCAGTGGGAGGACCTGGGGTCGGCCATCCTCAACCTGGACCCGTCCAAGGCCGTCACTGACCTGGGGCAGGTCGAGGGTGCGCTCGACTCCGCCATGACTGCCCTGGCCGACAACCCGGCCACCGCGGTCGAGTCCGCACAACGCCAGATCGAGCTGGCGGCCGACGGTATCAAGGGCGCGCTCGCGATGGCGTTCTCCGACCCGCTGGAGGACTTCGCCTCCTGGGTCAGCGGCAACCGTGCCGGGGTGATGGAGTTCTTCGGTGGCGTCGCCAACATGGCCTTCGAGGCCGGTGCGGCCGTCGTCGAGTTCGCCGCCTCCGGCCTGGAGGCGTTCGGTGACTTCATCGAGTTCGGCATCGTGCAGGCCATCCTGTCGATGGACCACCTGATCGAGGTCGCCAACGAGCTGGGCCTCATCGACGTCGAGGAAGGGTTCGTCGACGGTCTCGTCGGTGGCCTGCGCGACATCCGCTGGGAGGCCTACCAGGCCGCCGACGGCATGCGCGAGGGCCTGATCGAGAACGGCATCGACCCGGCGCAGGAGGCGTTCAACTCCTTCCTGGAGGACGAGATCGTGTCGGCCCGCGTGCACGACCTCACCAACGCCATGGTGGGCGACATCGAGGGCGTCGGCGCGGCCGTCGAGGACCTGAACGGCCTGGCCCTGGACGACCTGTCCGGCCAGTTCGACACCGGCACCGAGAAGGGTGCGCTGCTGCACGAGCAGCTGCAGACGGCCGTGGGGTCGATGTACGACGCCCAGAACGCCGCCATCGCAGCTGGAGAGGGCCAGGACGCCCTCAACGGCCGCTGGGGCACGGCCTACGGCCTGCTGGTCGACCAGCTGAGGCAGATGGGCTACACCAAGGATGAGGCGTACCGGCTGGCCGAGGCCTACGGGGCCGTGCCGGACTTCGTCGACACCCAGGTCCGGCTAGCCACGCGGGACGCCTACGCCACCCTGCAGGGCTTCCTGAACAGCATCCCGTCGTCGGTGTCTGTCGCGCTACGTGCCGCACCCGGCCCGATCGGTGCATTCGGGTCCATCCTGGGTGCCTTCGGTCGTGCCGACGGTGGCGCGATCGAGATGGCAGACGGCGGTGCCGTCACCGGTCCCGGCGGCCCCCGCGACGACCTCATCCCCGCCATCAACACCGACACCGGCCAGGCCTACCGGCTCTCCAACGGCGAGCACGTCCTCGACGCTGACGACGTGCTCGACCTCGGTGGCCAGGCCGGCGCTTACCAGCTGCGCGCCATGATCCAGGCCGGGATGGTCAAGCCGCTGGAGCAGGGCGTCGGTACGGCGGTCGCGGGTGGACGGCAGGTCACGGTCAACGTCACGAATATCCACCCGATCAGCGAGCCGGAGTCGGTCCACACCGAACGGGCCCTGACCCAGGTAGGAGCGCTGAATCTGTGACCGTCACGAAGCTGCTCAACGGGATCGACCTGCACCAGCCCGCCCGGGGGTGGCGCCTGCAGAAGCCGACGACGTTCAGGCCGGGCGCGTCCAACCGGCGCGTCACCGCCACCCTGCCGGGCGTGCCGGGCGTGACGTCGGCCCGTCGTCGCGTCGTCCCGGACGAGCGCACGGTTGGCCTGTCGTGGCTGCTGCAGGCGACGTCGCAGGGCAGCCTGGAGGCGTCGTGGCGTGACCTGATGGCGCTGCTGCAGTCGGCGCCGCTGACGTACTCGCACGTCGCTGACGGCGTGCGGCATGACGCGCCGGCCGATCTGGTGTCGGTGTCGGAGGTGTCCGGCCGAGACTTCACGGCCGGACGGCAGCTGCGCTTCTCGGCTCTGCTGGCGCTGCCGGGTGTCTACCTGCGCGACACCACCTTCCAGACCCTCGACGTCCCAGCCGGCTCCTCGACTCACACGGTGCTGGCTGGTTCGGCGCCGATCATCGACGCGATGGTGCGGTGGGGTCCGGGACCGATGGCTGGCCCGCCGTACTCGCTGGTGGACACCACGACAGGGACAGGTATCTCGTCAGACTTCCACCTGGAGTTCGCGGGCTGGTCGCTGACCGTCGCTGTGGGTGAGATGCGCTCGTGGACGTCGTCGGTGACGAGTGAAGCGGTGTGGCACGTGACGAACAACAACCGCAACCAGAACATCGACTATCCCGGCCCTGGCCCCCTGCAGTTGTGGCCGGTCGTGCGTGAGTCGGGCGGCAACCTGATCCGCGAGGTCCGTTTGCAAGCCAGCCACCCGTGCACGATCCGCTACAGGAGGAGTTGGCTTTGAGCGATCACCACTCGACGCGCCTCGTGGCGTATGCGCCGAACGGTGGCCGCTTGGGTGTCCTGCCGGTGCCTCTGGCGTGGTCGGCGTCGATCCCGTGGGAGGACCAGGGCGCGGCGTCGCTGACGTATGCCCGCGTCGCTGCCGGTGGTGGCATCCTCGGGCGCACGCTCACGCAGGGGCTCGAGCTCGCCCTGGAGGAGTGGAACGGCACCGCGTGGGTGGAGCCTGACGGTGCCCGGTACGTCGTGCTGGAGCGGTCCAACGACCGCCTCGACGACACCGACACGGTGCAGTTGACCGCACCCGCCTACGGGTGGCTGCTGTCGAAGGTCAAGGAGCGCGCGCCTGCGGAGGGCTTCTACGCGGCGGAGGGCGACAACGCTGGCCGGCGTCAGTTCATCGGGCAGACGGCTGGGTCGGTAGCGATCACGCTGCTGAACGAGTACGCCCAGCGTGGCGGCCCGGTGATCGCGCGTGACTTCACCGCCACCCACGACTCCCTCGGCAAGCCCTGGCCGCCGCTGAACGTGCTCTGGGTGTCCCGTGGTGAGGCGCTCGACGTGACCCTCGGCCGGATGGCCGACGGTGGCGCTGCGGTCCCGTGGTGGACGGGTCGCACCCTGCGCCTCGCGCCGCCTCGTCCGGGCCGTGAGCGTGCCTCCCAGGTGATCCTGCGGGAGCGGACCCACGTCGCGGAGGCCCCGTCGACGGAGACGATCGCTGACCTGATCCAGGCCCACACGCTGCACGGTGGCAACGGCCTGCTCGTGACGGACGTGGACCAGTCCGCGCCGTCGCCGTGGGGCCGCTGGGAGGGCTTCGCGTCCGATGACCGGGTGACGATCGAGGGCTCTGCTCGTGCCCGTAACCAGCGCGAGTTGGCCGACGCTGCCCGTCTGCGTGGACAGTACACGCGCGACCTGACCCCGGCCGTGCCCTACCGTCTCGGCGTCGACGTGCTGCCCGGTGACTGGGTGACTGCACCGACGCACGTCAAGGGCGAGCGGGTCCGCGTCGCTGGCCTGCTGTGGCGTGCGCAGGGCGAGGACGTCACTCGCTCGGTCATCCTGAACGACCGACTGCTCGACGCTGAGCTGCGTCGTCGACGCCGCGCCCGCATGGGTGAGGGCGTCGGCTCCTCCGGCGCCGGGTCCGACGTGCGGCCCGCGCCACCCGGCCAGGACAAGCGCACCCCCGCGCAGGTGACTGGCCTCGTCGTCGGCACCCAGGCGTACATCGACCCCGACGGCGCCGCTCGCGGCCTGATCTTCGCCTCGTGGGCCGCCGTGACGAAGGCTCGCCCCGAAGACGGCGGCGGCGACATGGAGATCGACCGCTACGAGCTGGCGTGGCGCGTCAACGTCCTCGGTGCGCCCTACGTCATCGCCGCGTCCACGTCCGAGACCGAGGTCGAGGCTGGCCCGTTCGACGTCGGCACCACGATCCAGGTCCGGGTCCGCGCCCGCGGCAAGTACGCCACCGCCCCCGGTGTCTGGTCTGAGCCCTACACGCTCACGGTCGCGGCCGACACCACCCCGCCCCCGGTGCCGTCCGACCTGGTGCCGTCGTCGGCGCTGGGCACGGCCCGGTGGGACTGGGACGGCCGCACGCACCTCGACACGCCCATGCCGATCGACTTCGCCTACGCGGACGTCGAGTGGGAAGGCGTGCGTGACGGCGCGACGGTCACCGGCACCAACGTCCTCGGCGGTGCAGGTTTCACCATCGCGCCCGGCCTGGACCGTGGCTCGACCGCCCGCGCCCGTATCCGTGCCGTGGACCGCTCCGGGAACGAGTCCGACTGGACCGGCTGGACCTCAGTCACCATCAAGTCGGTACTGGACGACACCGGCCTCGACGCCATGCTCGGCCAGGTCGGCGACCGCATCGACCACCTGAACAACAACGTCATCCCCGACCTCGTCGACCTCATCCAGCTCGGTGGCGGCGCGTTCACTGGCTCCACCCGGCCCCCGACCGTCGAGGACGGCGAGAACCTTCCCGTCCCCGCCATCTGGACCCAGTACGACGGCAACCGGATCGTCGCCTCCTGGCTGTGGGACGGCACCGCATGGACGCCCCGCGAGCCGCAGATGGTGCACATCGACAGCGGCACCTTCGGTGAGTTCGACGGGCTGCGGTTGCGGGCAGGCACGGTCCTGGCCGACCGGCTCGCCATCGGCACCGGCGGTGAGCTTGTCGTCGACCCGGCGTTTGCCCGCGAGGAGATGCGTACCGAACGCACCGGGAGCACGACGGTGTGGGTGACGTGGGGCGAGCGAGACAACCCCGGCGCCGCTGCCGCGCTGCGCATCAACACGGGCCAACTCACCGGCAACAGCGCCGCCCGACTCACTCCCGGCGTCACCGACCGCGCCCGGGCCATCACGGTCACCCCGAACACCAAGTACCGCCTGCGGGTCTGGCACCGCGGCGAGGTCGGATCGACGATGAGGTGGGTCGGGGTCGTCTATCGACCAGACGGCTCCCGCTACGTCACGGCGATGCCGTGGCAGACGACGGTCTCGGCGACGGGCTGGGTTGAGCACGAGTGGACTACCCCTGCGGACGCTGTCGCTGCTGCTATCGAGATGCAGGTCCAGCCGCACGCGACCCCGACCGCGGTGCTCCAGTTCGAGATGCCGTCGATGCAGTCGATGGTGCGCGGCGTCCTCATCGAGAACGGTGCCGTCACCGGCGACAAGATGTTCTTCGACCAGGCCGCGGTCAACAAACTGGCGGCCGGGTTTGCCCAGTTCGACACGGTCGAGGTCGGGTGGCTCAAGGGTGCATACCTCGAAGCGGACGCGCTGGACTTCAAGACCGCGACCGGCATGCAGATCACGTCCGGCATGTTCCAGACGGAGCCACAGGTCAACCGTGGCGTCAGGATCGACTCCACCGACGGTCTGCGCGCGTGGGACTCCTCCGGCGCGCTGCGGTTCCGGGCGTCCGTCACCGGCGACGTCGAGGTCATCAACGGCACCATCACCGGCTCCCTGATCCGCACCTCCTCCGGCGCCACCCGCGTCCAGATGCAGGATGACCTGCGCGTCATCAAGGACGGCATCATCCGCCTGACGTTCGGGATGAACAGCGACGCGCCGTGGATTCTCTCCCGCGACACCGAGCGCATCCGCGCCGCCTTCGGTGGTGACGACGGACAGCTAGTGTTCTACGACCCCAGCGGCGGGCAGGGCCTGCGCCTGCGGTCGTTCACGTCCGAGACGCACCCGCTGGGGCTGCTACAGGGTCCGGTGTTCGGTGGTGGCAACTCCTCCATCCAGGTCGGCATCACCGACGTCGGTCAGGGCAGCAAACATGCCGTCACGGTCCGCACCCACGGCACTGGCGGCGCGTTCGCCCAGGTCGACGGTCAGGGCGGCTGGTGGCTCGGGTCGTCGACCCGCGGCCGGATCAACATGGACAACGTCTCCGGCGAGATCCTCATCTACCCCCGCGCCGGGCTCCTGTCGCTCTACAACCTGCCGACGACCACGCTCACCGGGCAGCCCATCACCATGATCGTCGGCCAGACCGGGATGCCGTCGATCTACCGCAACACCTCCCTCGCTAAGGACAAGGTCGCCACCCGCGACATCACCGAGTCGCTCGACCCCGCGCTGATCCTCGACGTGCCCGTCCGCGACTGGCTCGACCGCGGCCAGGTGGAGCGCTACCGGGCAGGGACTGTCGCCACCCAGGCCGACGATACGGCGAAGGCGACCGCCATGACCATCCCGCCGCGGCGCGTCCCCGGCGTCATCGCTGAGGAGGTCGAGGCGGCCGGCCTGGCGGAGTTCTGCTCCTACGACGAGGCCGGCAACCTCGTGTCGGTCCAGTACGACCGCCTCGCGCTGCTGCTCATCCCGCTCGTCCGCGACCTGCGCGAGCGAATCACCACCCTGGAGGAGACCCCATGACCGAGTCCCAGCCTGTCGGCGTCGACGCCCAGGACATCGTCGATCGTCTCGCCCGTGAACTGGCGCAGGCGCTGACCCGCGCCGTCATCGCAGAGGCCGCACGTGATGCCCTCGCCGGCCAGTTGGACGAGGCTATGGCGGGCCGCTTGAAGGGCACCGCGTGACCGCCCCCACGAACGTCGGCGCCATCTCGGTGCTGCGCGTCACCGGCCCCGCCATCCCTGGTCGATGGGTCGGCACCGACGGCATGGGCAACGTCGCATGGCTCAACCCGCCACCCGTCGCCGAGGTGGTGGACACCGACGTCGCGGACCTGCTCGCCGACCCCACCAGCGCCACCGCCACCCGCCTCGCCGCGACGTTCCCACAGCGCCGCGCAGCACTGACCATCCGCATCCCCACCGACGCGCCCAACCTGCAGGTAGCGCTCGACAGCCTCAATCCCGCGCACATCGACCGCGGCGCCACCATCGAGGTCCGCTTCGAGGCCGGCCATCGACCGACACGAGGGGCCAGAATCGCAGGCGACTACTCCGCCTTCCGCATCACCTCCACGGACCCCGTCGTCACGGTGGCCGCCACCTTCACCGGCGACTTCCTCCGGTGCGACAACGGCAACGCCCCCCGCCTCGCGTGCCTCGTCGACATGGCCGACCGTGGCGGCGAAGGGTACATGCTCGTCGGCTCCACTGGCCACGTCGAACCACAGTCCGGCATCCGCAACGCCGGCGCCCGCGGCCTGTACGTCGGCTCCGCCTCAACCTGCACCGCCGACTACTCCGAGTTCACCGGCTCCAACAACCGCAACGTGTGGGTCACCCGCGCCTCCGCGCTCGCAGCCGAGTACGCCAACTTCTCCGCCAACAAGGGCGGCGAGAATGCCGTCTACATCTCCCGCGCATCCCAGGCAAACATCGGCTTCGCCACCGTGACCGACGCCTTCCTGAACGCCATCGTGTCCACCCGCTCGATGGTCACGGCCACCGAGGCCGACGTGTCCCGTGCAGGCGGAATCGGCCTCCTGTGCGGCGGCGGCGGTTTCCTCCACGCACAGGGCGCGGTCGCTAACGGCTGTGGCCAGTATGGTGCCGCCGCCTACCACGACAGTGCCGTACTGGTCCGCACGGCCACCATCACCGGCAACGGCCTCGGCGGCGCCCGCTCCCTCGGCGGGTCCAGGATCGACTGTCGCACGGCCATCGTATCCGGCAACGGCAACGCCCGCGACCTGATCGTCATGGAGGGCTCCCAGATCAGCGCCCACGGCGCCACCACCACCCGCGGCACCCCACCCGTCGCGGCAGACACCAACGTGACCGCGCTCAACGCGATCACGTCCGCCGGGATCATCTTCGCCTGACCGTCCCGGAACGTCCGGTTACGAGACACCCCCCCCCCCCGCCCCACCCCCTGACAAGAGAGGCAGGCAATCCCTGTGCCATACCTGACCCTCCCACCGTCCACCCGCCGGCGAGACAGGTGGTTCGCCCACCCCGAGCTCGCCCTGGGACCCGCATGGGTGATCCTGGGCCTCATCGGCGTTCGTGACGCGATCGAGCGCACCCCGCCGTGGCACTCCGCTGTCTTGTCGCTGGCCGTCGTCACCGCACTCGCCGTGTCGGTCGCCGGGGTGCTCCTGGTTGCCTCCGTGTGCAAGCAAGATCCCTTGTCGACCGTGTGGGCGCTGGAGCGGGCCGGGTGGATCACCGGCGCCACCGGGTGGAGCGTCTACTTCCTGGGTGTCGGCTGGCGCTCCGACATCGTGATCGTCCTCGCCCCGGCCATGGTCGCCATCGCCGGCCTGCGCCTGGTCGCACTCGCCCGTACCGAGGCTCACGTCCGGGCGGTCAAGGTCGAGCAGGAGGAGGCGTGAGCATGTGGGCCTCGGTGCTCCTGGGTCTGCTCAGCGGCGGCCTGCTCACCGCCATCCTCGCCTGGGTCCGCGACCTCCGGCAGGCCCCCATCGAGCACCGAGACGCACACGTCGCCGCCGCTGACACCCTGCAGGAGATGTCGCTGCGCGTCGCTGACGCCGCCGACAAGCGCAGCGAACGGACCGAGGAACAGATCGCGCAGCTGCGCACGCTCCACGAGTCGGACTCCGAGCGCATCGCCTGCCTGGAGAGGCACTCCCGCGAGCAGGACCGGGCGATCACCCGACTGCAGCGCACGGTCGGCCGGTGGACCCGGTGGTACGAGGACCTGCGCGACCGGTGGGACGACGTGCGCGTCCACCCGCACCCGCCTGAACCGCCCGACGGCGGCCAACCGGCCGACCCCACCACCTGAGCCCCGCCACCGTGCGGGGCTCTTCGCATCCCCCCAGGAGGACCCCGTGACCATCACCAGACAGCATGCGCACGGCCTGCCGTACGACTCCTACAGCCTCCACGCGCTCCGCGCACTGCCGAGCCTCGACGACGTCCGGCTGTGGGCCGGGCTGGGTCGCCCGGCCGGCACGAACTACGGCGCCAGCCGCAACCCCCGCGGCGCACCGATACGCCTGGCCGTGCAGCACATCGCGGTCGCGGCCGAGATGCGCGACCCGAACCGGCCGGACACCTCGGCCGAATCCGTCACCGCATGGGGCCTCAATCCCACCAACCGCGGCGCCAGCTGGCCGGACTGCACGGACCGCGACTCCTGGGTGCCGTACCTGCCCGCCCACCTGGTCCGCACCTGGACCCAGGGCAAGGCGAACCGGTACGGCCTCGACTGGAACACCATCGCGTGGGGCCAGGAGCAGGGCATCTGGGACCCGAACTGGAACGCCAAGCCGGACTGGTTCGTCAAGGCCCACCTGCGCATGTCCGCGGCCGCGTGGGCGCTCGTCGTCGCGACGTGGAACATCCCGCTCAAGCTCATTCTGAACCAGGCCGAGCTCTACCGGCTCGCGACCGCCCACCCGACCGCCCCGATCGGCTTCAGCGAGCACTGGGTCATCGACCCGGAGATGCGCAACGACGCCGGCCGTTGGCCCCTCGGCGGCAACCGCACCACCTTCCCCTGGGACCTGCAGTTCCAGTACATCCAGGAGGAGCTGGCCATCCGCACGGGGAGCATCCCGGGCACCCCCGATCTGCCGGCCGCACCCTCGGCCGACGTCAAGGCGATCCAGGAGCACCTGAACTTCCTGGGCGCCCACCTGGACGTGGACGGCTACTGGGGCCCGCTGACCCTGGCCGTCGCCCACGACTACGCCGACGTCTACGGCTACCCCGGAGACGTCACTAACCACCGCGCCCTACTCACCCACCTGGAGAGCACCATGCAGAACGTCCTGACCCTCCTGCAGGAGACCAAGGGCCTGGCCGAGGCGATCTACGCCGACCAGACCCAGCACCTGCACAACCGCGTCGTCGGCACCCTACGCAAGAGCAAGTGGCCCGGCGCCGGGAACGCCACCTTCGAGGACATGTTCGGCGCCACGTGGATGCGCGCCGGCAAGGTCGACCCGGTGATGCTCGGCGACGCGGTGAAGGCCGCGCTGGCCGAGATCCCGGGCGGCGCATCGGTCGACGCCGACGCCGTCGCGGAGGCCACCGTCAACAAGATCGCCGCTCGGCTGCAGGAGGACTGACCCACCATGCCGAACCGCATCATCCCCGAGCACGTCCGCCTGGCCGCCAAGCGCGCCTTCGTCCGCACCACCTACCAGGGCTACGCGGGCACCCTCTCCACCGGCCTGAGCGCGACCGTCGTCATGGCCGTGGTCAACGGCGAGGTCGACCCGACGACCGCGATCGTCACCGCTGCCGTCACCGTCCTCGCCCCACCCATCGCCGGCCTGGCCGCCTTCCTCAACATCTCGAGCCAGGGCATCCCGGACGACTACACGCCGCCGCCCGCCACGGGCCCGCACGCCTGAGCCGTGCACACCGACACGCCGCTGGCTGGCCACCCGACCCTGGCGCTCACGATCTTCGGGTTGGCGCTCGCGGTCACTGGTGGTCGTGCACTGATCGGGCTGGGGCGTCTCGCCTGGCGTGACACCTGCCCGCAGGAGCACTCACGCCCCCGGTGGCAGCGGTGACCTACCAGCTGCACGAGTGCGCAGAGGTCGCCATCCCCATCACGCCCTGCCCCGGGTGTGGCGCACGCCGCTACGCCTGCTCGATGGGCTGCGGCGACCTGACCGAGTGGACCGACCACTCCGACGACTCCCCCGACGACCAGGGGAGGGGGTGATTCTCATGACCCGACGCATTGTCACCACGGTCACCCTGACCGCAGCGATCGTGCTGGCCTCCGCGCCCGCGCAGGCGATCATCACCTGGGAGTGGTGATCGACTGACGCACCCTCGACTGACGCCCCACCTGATCTGCCCCGGCAGGTCGGGTGGGGCGTCTTTCGCCATGTCCGGACCCATATGCTGACCCGACGTTGCTGCCCGAGACCGCCGACAGGTGGGTCATCCCGGTCAACCGCATCGCCTCGGTCAGGTCCGGCGGGGTCAGCGACGTGTCGCCGATGACCAGTCCCGGCACCAGTCCTCGTGAGTCGGCGGGCAGGGGCTGCAGCGCCTCCCGGAAGCGGTCGCGGACCACGTCGACCCCGCGCAGCAGAACGGCCGGCTCGGCCAGGACGGACGGCCCGCCGCGCGGCGTCAGCACGGCCCGGGTCCGCTCGCCCGGTTCGGCAGGCGCCCACCTGCCGGTGGTGGCGACCGTGCTGCGCCAGCGCACGTCCTCCCACCCCTGCCCGGCACTGGCGAAGATGACCACCGGCGTGCGCGGGGTGGTGACCTGGCCCCGGGCCTGTGCCCGGGAGACGCGCGCCTCCAGCACGACCAACGGTTGGCGCTCATCACCGCGGGTCACCACCCGCGGCTCCGTCGTGACGACGAGCTCGACCTGGCTGGTGGCGCGCTGCTCCGCCCACCTGGTCACGAGGCCGGCGTCGGAGGTGGCCACGTGCAGGGCCGTCGCCCCGGTGACCAGCCCGACAGCGGCGCACGACATCGCGACCAGCCTGGCCCTGCCTGACCTCCGCGAGGCCCGGGCGCGGCGCAGCAGCACGAGTGCCCCGGTGAGGCAGGCGATCGACGTGACCGCGATCGCCTCGACCGGTCTGGGCAGGAGCGCCACCAGGACCCCCCAGGCCAGGAGCGCCGGGAGCAGCAGGCGTAGGTCCAGCACCCGCAGCTGCGCACCCGCATCGTCCCCGCCCAGCACCCCGGTCGGCGCTCCGGTCAACGTCCCGTTCCGTGTCCCGGTCAGCGTCTCGCTCGCCGACTGGCCCGCCCTCGCAGGCGATCGGTCTGCCCGGCCGTCGAGCGCGGCAGGACGCCTCCGGGCCGCAGTCGTCGAGCGCACGACGTCAACCGCCGACGGTGACGTGGGGTCGCAGCTGCTCGAAGGTCTTCTCGCCGATGCCGCTGACCTCCATCAGCTCCTCCACCGCCGTGAACCGGCCGTGCTGGTCACGCCAGGCCAGGATGTTGCCCGCGGTGACGGGACCGACTCCGGGCAGCTCCTCGAGCAGGGCCTGGTCCGCGAGGTTGAGGTCGACCAGGAGCGTGCCCTGGCCACTGCCTGCACCGGCCCCGTCACTCGGCTGACCGGCACCAGGGCCACCCGGACCGCCACCTCCCCCGGCCGCAGGTGGGCTGAACGGGACCTGCAGCCCTGGGGGCGGCTCCTCGCCAGGGGCACCCACCCATACCTGCTCCCCGTCCACGAGGAGCCTTGCCAGGTTGAGCGACGCCGGGTCGGCCGCGTCGGTGAGCCCACCTGCAGCCTGGATCGCGTCGACCACCCGGGACCCCGGTGGCAGCTCGACCACCCCCGGTTCGTGCACCTTCCCGACGACGTGCACCATCAGGACGGCTGTGGCAGCCGGGCCCTCCGCACCCGACGTCGTCTCCCCACCCTCCGGAGCGTCCTGGTCGGTCCGGCCCTGTCGGTCCTCCGCGCTCTCCTGCTCGGGCGAGGACGTCGCGCCCGCGCCCACCACCTGCTCCACCGGGGCGCCCACTGCATGCTGGCTGACCCACCACCACCGTCCGCCGAGGGTCAGCAGGAGCACCACCGCGACGAGCAGGAGCCCGCGCACCGCTCGGCCGCCGACGGCAACATCCACCGACCGTAGCGAGTCCGGCACCGAGAAGACAGGGACCCCCACGGCCCCCGTGTCACCAGTCTTCGGCTCGGTCGTGCGGTCCTGGCCCGGTTCTGCCACGTGGCCATCGGCGACCCCGTGGTCGACCGCCGGCCGATCACCCGTCCCGCCCTCAAACGGGAGCGACTCCTCCGCCTCAGGCCCGGAGTCCTCGTCCTCGTCGGCCGGACGGGTCAGCCGAGCACGCCGGTGCCGGCCCGCGTGGTCGGCAGCGGCTGGCCCGAGGACGCGGCTGGAGAATGAGGGAGGCCGAGCCATGACCGCACGCTAGGCAGGACGATCCGCCTCCCGAGCGTCCTGAGCCGTGATCTGTGGACGACGACCCGCCCCGCGGGAACGTGTGGACAGCCTCACCCCGTGACCTGACCTCACCGAGTGGCGTGGCTGTGCCCGCAATAGGGCGGGTGGGCGTGCACAGTCGCAGCACTCGGTGAGCCGCTGCGGGAGCACCTGGCCGGAGTCAGGTACGACGTCGCGGGTCCCCCGTACTCGGGCTCAGGTCACCGGCGAGACGACCACGCCGAGGGTGCCGGGGCCGGTGTGCACGCCCACCACGGGGTCGAGCTCGACCACCACCGGGCTGACCCCGGTGCGCTCCCGCAGCTGGTCGGCCAGCTGCTCACCGGCCTCGCGGGCGCTGAGCTCGTGCACCGCCAGCTCCACCTCCAGCCCTTCCCCCTGGGCCTGCTCGACCGCGCCGACCGCGTGCTCCACCAGCCGCGCCAGCGCCTTGGACCGGGTCCGCACCCGCTCCTGCGGCGCGACCACACCCTCCTTGATGGTCAGCAGCGGCTTGATCGCCAGGGCGGAGCCCACCAGCGCCTGGGCCCGGCCAATCCGGCCACCGCGGCGCAGGTGCTCCAGGGTGTCGACGTAGAACCACGTCCGCCCGGCCCCCGCCCGCGCACGGACCGCACCCGCCACCTCCTCCGCCGACGCGCCGTCGGCGGCCGCAGCGGCGCCGGCGCACGCCGCATACCCCAGCGCCATGCCCACCACCCCGGAGTCCACCACGTGCACGGCGAGCTCGCCAGCCAGCTCCTCCCGCGCCATCTGCGCCGCCTCGACCGTCGCGCTGATCCCGCCGGACAGGTGCACCGAGACGACCTCGTCGCACCCGGTGCGCTGCGCCACCTCCCGGTAGGCGGCGGCGAACTCACCAGGAGCCACGCCCGAGGTGGTCACCCGTTCCTTGCCCCGGCGCAGGATCTCCGCCACCTCCCCGGGCCGGATCTCGCGCCCGGCCAGCCGTCCCCGGCCGCCGACGAGCACGTGCAGCGGCACCACCGTCAGCGCTGACGCCGCGACCCGTGCGGGGTCGAGGCAGGAGGTGCTGTCGGTGACGACCGCGACGCTCACGCCAGCCTCCTTCGGCTCTCCGACGACCCGGGCGGGTCAGACGACGATGTTGACCAGGTTGGGCGCCCGGACGATCACCTTACGGACCGGGGCGCCGTTCATCGCCGCCTGCACCTTCGCACTGGCCAGGGCCAGCGCCTCCAGGTCGCCGTCCGCGACGTCAGCCGCCACCTCCAGCCGGTCCCGGACCTTGCCCTTGACCTGGACCACGCAGGTCACCGTGTCGTCGACCAGCATCGCGGGATCGGCCTCGGGGAACGGCTCGAAGGCCAGGGACTCGGCGTGACCCAGCCGCTCCCACAGCTCCTCGCCCAGGTGCGGCGCGACCGGAGCGACCATCTGCACCAGGGGCTCGACCGCGGCGCGGGGCACCCGCTCCAGCTTGGTCAGCAGGTTGTTCAGCTCGATCATCTTGGCCACGGCGGTGTTCGTGCGCAGCGCCTGGTAGTCCGCGCGGACCCCGTCGATGGTGCGGTGCAGCGCCTTCTCCACCTCCGGCGTCAGCGGCTCGTCGACGACGGTGACCGCACCGGTCTCCTCGTCGATCACGTTGCGCCACAGCCGTTGCAGGAAGCGCTGGCTGCCCACGACCGCCCGGGTCTCCCACGGCCGGTACTGCTCCAGCGGCCCCATTGACATCTCGTAGACCCGGAAGGTGTCCGCGCCGTACTGCTCGCACATCTCGTCGGGCGTCACGACGTTCTTCAGGGACTTGCCCATCTTCCCGTACTCCTGGGTGACCGGCTGGCCGTTCCACGTGTATGTCGTGCGGCCGTCGTCCTCGACATGGTGCTCGACCTCCTCGGCCGGCACCGGGAAGCCCCGGGCGTCGCGGTAGACCCAGGCCTCGATCATCCCCTGGTTGATCAGCCTCCGGAACGGTTCCTCGCTGCTGACGTGCCCCAGGTCGAACAGCACCTTGTGCCAGAACCGGGAGTACAGCAGGTGCAGCACCGCGTGCTCGACGCCACCGACGTACAGGTCCACGCCACCGGGGTCGACCGCACCCTCCGGCGCCCCCGCCACCGTCTGTGCCCGCGGGCCGGTCCAGTAGCGCTCGACCTCGGGGTCGACCAGCGCCCGGTCGTTGGCAGGGTCCTGGTAGCGCAGGTGGTACCAGCACGACCCGGCCCAGTTGGGCATGGTGTTGGTCTCGCGGCGGAACCTCCGCGTGCCCCGCCCGTCGCCCAGGTCCAGCTCGACCTCGACCCAGTCGCTCGCGCGGGCCAGCGGCGCCTCGGGCGAGCTGTCCGCGTCCTCCGGGTCGTAGGTGCTCGGGCTGTAGTCGGGCACGTCCGGCAGCTCGACCGGCAGCATCGAGTCGGGCACCGAGTGCGGGATCCCGTCCTCGTCCCAGACGATCGGGAACGGCTCGCCCCAGTAGCGCTGCCGGCTGAACAGCCAGTCCCGCAGCCGGTAGGTCACCGTCTCCTCGCCCAGGTCCTTGTCCACCAGCCACGCGATGATCCGTGCCTTGGCCTCCTCGACGTCCAGCCCGTCCAGGCTGATCTCCTCGTTGGCCGAGTTGATCGCCGGGCCTTCGCCGGTGAACGCCTGGTCCTCCGGGAAGCCCTCCGTCGGCTGCACCGTGCGGATGATCGGCAGCTCGTAGGCGACCGCGAAGTCCCAGTCGCGCTGGTCCTGCCCGGGCACGGCCATGATCGCGCCGGTGCCGTAGCCCATCAGCACGTAGTCCGCCACGAACACCGGGATCCGCGCACCGTTGACCGGGTTGGTCGCGAACGCACCGGTGAAGACACCGGACTTGGTCTTGGCGTCAGCCTGCCGCTCCACGTCGCTCTTGGTGGAGGCCATCTTCTGGTATGCCGTGACGGCCGTGCGCGGGTCGGGGTGCCCGCCGGTCCAGGCCTCCTTGGCGCCCTCCGGCCAGGCCTGCGGCACGATCTCCTCCAGGACCGGGTGCTCGGGGGCGACGACCATGAAGGTCGCCCCGAACAGGGTGTCGGGCCGGGTGGTGAAGACGTGGATGGGCGCCATGTGGTCGGTCCGGGCGGCCGGCGCGTCGAAGCGGACCGTGGCCCCGGTGGAGCGGCCGATCCAGTGCCGCTGGATCAGCTTGACCTTCTCCGGCCAGTCCAGCCGTTCCAGGTCGTCGGTCAGCCGGTCGGCATACGCGGTGATCCGCATCATCCACTGGCTCAGGTTGCGCTTGAAGACCGGGAAGTCGCCGCGCTCGGACTTGCCGTCGGCGGTGACCTCCTCGTTGGCCAGCACGGTGCCCAGGCCCGGGCACCAGTTGACCGGTGCCTGGGACAGGTAGACCAGGCGGTAGTGGTCCAGCTCGGCGGCCTGCTCGACGGCGCTCATCTGCGCCCAGGCCTGCCCGGTGGTGGTCGGGCGCTCACCGGCCGCGAACTGCGCGACCAGCTCGCTGATCGGCCGTGCCCGGCCCGGCGTGACCTGGCCCGAGCCCTCCCGGGGCGGCGCCTCGGGGTCGTACCAGGACTCGAAGATCTGGGTGAAGATCCACTGCGTCCACCGGTAGTACTCGGGGTCGATGGTGGCGAAGCTGCGCCGCCGCTCGTGGCCCATCCCCAGCCGGCGCAGCTGGCGCCGGTAGACCTCCATGTTGGCCTCGGTGGTGACCCGCGGGTGCTGGCCGGTCTGCACGGCATACTGCTCCGCGGGCAGGCCGAAGGCGTCGAAACCCATGGTGTGCAGCACATTCGCCCCGGTGGTCCGGCTGAAGCGCGCGTGCACGTCGGTGGCGATGAAGCCCAGCGGGTGCCCGACGTGCAGGCCCGTCCCGGAGGGGTAGGGGAACATGTCCATGATGAACCGGTGCCCCCGGCCCTCGGCCAGCCGCGGGTCGTCCGGGGTCGCCCAGGGGCCCGCCGGGTTGGCCGAGGCGAAGGTCTCCTCGGTCTCCCACCGCTCCTGCCACCTGGCCTCGATCTGGTTCGCCAGCTCGGCGGTGTAGCGGTGCTGAGGCAGGTGGTCGGTGCGCTCGCTCATGGTCTCTCTCACTCGGGTCGCTGCAGATGCTGCGGTATGCCGTGCTGTTCCGTCAGGTGCACAAAAAAGCCCCTCGCTCAGGAGGGGTCAGCCGCGCTGGTGGTGCGTGTCAGCGCGGCTGCGTAAGGAGGAGCTGGCAGCGGGTCGTCATGGTGCGGCCCAGGATAGCAGCGGGCGCCCGCCCCGTGAATCGATGTGGGGAACGGACGCCCGGCTGCCGAAGGCTCGTCGATCTGCGGCTCAGGCGCCGATCCTGTGGAACTTCTTGGCCATGGCCGACTTCTTGTTGGCCGCCTGGTTCTTGTGCAGAACGCCCTTGGAGACGGCCTTGTCCAGCTTCTTGGAGGCCACCTTCAGCGCTTCCTCGGCCGTCGCGACGTCACCGCTGTCCGCGGCCTCGCGGAACTTGCGGACGAAGGTGCGCAGCTCGGACTTGTGAGCCCGGTTGCGCTCGGTGCGCTTGGCGTTGGTCTTGACGCGCTTGATCTGGGACTTGATGTTTGCCACGAAGTAGTTCTTTCCTGGTCAGTCGTTGGTCTGGGTGTCGTGAGGGCGACAGCGCACGGGACAGGACTGAGGCGTGGGGATGCCCTGGCGGCTGTCTCGTGCGTGGTGGTGCATGTGTGCTGCTTGCATGCGCACACGACCGAGCGCGCACGCAAGGATCTAATCTACCAGCGCGACGGCCCACGACCCAAGTCGCGGACCGCGCTCACCTGCTCCACCGTGCCCGGCCCTCCTGCTCAGAGGCTCACCCGCCGCAGACCCATCCCAGAGACGCCGTGCGCACTGGTGCGCACGGCGAGCACCTGGTGCAGCCCCATACCCCGCCGCTCGAAGTTGAGCCGGGACCCGGCGAGGTAGAGACCCCACACCCTGGCCCGCCCGATGCCGGCCTCCGCTACGCACTCGGCCCAGTGCTCGGTGAGGTTGGCGCCCCACTCCCCGCAGGTGCGGGCGTAGTGCTCGCGCAGGTTCTCCTGGTGGCGCACCTCGAGACCGGCGTCCTCGATCTCGGTGACGATCCGGCCCGACCCTGCCAGCTCGCCGTCCGGGAAGACGTAACGCTCGACGAAGGCCCGCCGGCTCATCGGTCGGTGCCGGTTGTCCGCCCAGGTGATGCAGTGGTTGAGCAGCCGGCCCTCGTCGCGCAGCCGGTCCCGGAGGAAGGCGAAGTAGGCCGGGTAGGCGCGGACGCCGATGTGCTCGGTCAGCCCGATGGAGGAGATCGCGTCGAAGCCCCGTTCGGTGACGTCGCGGTAGTCGCAGTGCCGGATCTCCGCCCGGCCGGTGAGCCCCGCGCGCTCGATCATCCGCTGGCCCCAGAGCGCCTGCTGGCGGGACAGCGTCACACCGAGGGCGGTGACGCCGTAGTGCTCCACCGCGTGCCTCACCATCCCGCCCCACCCGCAGCCCACGTCCAGCAGGCGCATCCCCGGCCGCAGCCCGAGCTTGCGGCAGACCAGGTCGTGCTTGTGCGCCTGCGCCTCCTCCAGCGTGGCGCCCTCGTGCGGGTATGCCGCACAGGTGTAGGTCATCGACGGGCCGAGCAGGAGCTCGTAGAAGCGGTTGGAGACGTCGTAGTGGTGGGCAATCGCCGTGGCGTCCCGGCGGCGGCCGTGGCGCAGCCCGGTGGCCAGCCGGCGCGCACGGGTGGGGGTCTCCTCCGCCGGCAGCGGGGCCGGTCGTGGCCGGAGAGCCCCGACGGCCGTGGCGAGCCGAGGGAGGTCGGAGGGACGGGGCGCGGTGGGCCGCACGTGGTCGCGCAGGAGGACCAGCTCGGGGTAGGGGTTGGCCTCGTCCATGCCCTCGATGGACAGCGCGCCGGACAGGTAGGCCCTGGCCAGGCCCAGCTCGCTGCTGGTGGTGGTGAGCAGGTGGTCCAGGGCGCGCCGGTCGTGCAGGTGCAGGATGCGGCCACCCGGCTCCCCTGACCGGGAGCCGTCCCACGCGCGCACCTGCAGGCCGGCGACCTCGCCCACCAGGGTGCTGAAGACCTGGGCCATGGTCATCCGCGCGGGCGCGACGCTCGCCGTCGTTCTCGTCTCCGCGTGCCGCGCGGACGGCCCCGCGCCCGCCGTACCCGTGCTCTCCGTACCTGTCCGCAGACCTGTGCGTCTCATCGGGACGCCTGCCCTCTTCATCGGGACCGCACCGCCTTGTCGTAGAGGGTGGGCAGCCGGCCGTCAGGGTCGTAGCGCGCCTTGACCTCGGCGTAGGTCGGCCCGCCGTAGAGCCGGTCGAAGGTCTCCTGGTCGTAGGTGGCGGAGGAGTACAGGCCCTTGTGTCCCCCCAGCTCGGCCACCTTGTCCTCGATAGCCCTGTTGACGTCGCCGTGGCGGGCTCCGGGGGCGATGTCGACCGCCGACCAGAAACCCACGTTGACGTAGTCCTCGCCGGGCCGCATCGGGTACAGCGGCCACTCCCGGTCGCTGCGCAGCCGCACGGGGCAGAGCCAGAGCGGCTCGATCGGGATCGTGTGCAGGAACCAGCTAAGGAAGTCGGCCGTCCTGGCCAGCGGGATCTCCACGTCCTGGACCACCCGCTCCTGCGGCGGCCGTCCGCGCAGCGCCCGCCAGCGCGCCTGGGGGCGGTAGCGCTGCTCGACCCCGAGGATCCGCCAGTAGACGTCGCTGCGCCGCAGGCGGCTGGGCCAGACCCGCCGCACCACAGGGTGCTGGGCCCCGAACGCCCGCGAGCACCAGAACCAGTCGGTGTCCCAGCGCCACAGGTAGTCGTGGGCGGTGAGCACGTCCTGCCGACGGTGCTGCACGGAGCGGTAGTAGATCTGCTGGCCCGTGTAGTCGCTCGGTCCGCCCAGGTCGCCCGGCCCGTCGGACCACCGGCCCAGCGTGAGGTAGCTCTCGGTCGCGCTGAAGGTGATGCCGTCGATGAAGTCGACCGTCGCCCCGTCGTGCTCGCGGTGGGTCATCACCTCGCCGATGGCGGCCACCGCGGCGTCGAGGTCTGTGTAGCGCAGGTGCCGCAGCAGCACATGAGGGTGGGTCCGCTCCAGCTCGACGACCAGGCCGAGGCAGTAGCCCAGGGTGCCGTAGGAGTTCGGCAGGGCCCGGAACAGGTCCGCGTGCTCCCCGTCCGGGGTGGCGGTGACCACCTCGCCTGACGCCGTGAGCACGTCGGCCTCCAGCACCGACTCGTGCGGCAGCCCGTGCCGGAAGGAGGTGGACTCGATGCCCAGTCCCACGACCGCTCCCCCGAGCGTGATGGTGCGCAGCTGGGGCACGACGAGGGGTATGCGGTGCTGCGGCGCCAGCTCGTCGACCAGCTGCTCGTAGGTGGTCAGCCCGCCCACCAGGGCGGTGCCGCCGCCGGCCGGGGTGGCCGCCCGGAGGTCCATGTCGAAGACCCCGCGGAGGTCGTCGAGGTCGAGCCGCTCCGCCTCGCCCGTCCTGGTCCGGAAGAGGTTGCTCGTGCGCTTGGCCAGCCGCACCGGCCGGTCCGCGGGCAGCTGCGCATACCGCTGCGCAGCCGTGGCGAGCGCCTCCTGGTAGCCCGCCGGCCGCAGGCCCTCGACCCGCACCAGCTTCACGGCCCCATCCTGCCCAACCCCGAGGCGTTGCCGCCACCCTCTGGGCTCGAGCCGTGACCGCGCCGGTGTCTCGGCTCAGGCCGTGACCGCGCCGGTGGTTCGGTTCAGACCGCGGCGGGGCGGGTGATCCGGTAGCGCACGAACGACGGGACCGCGAGCGCCGCTATCACCGTGCCGACGATGACCAGCGCCCCACCGCCCGCCGCGGCGACGGCGGTGCCCACCACAGCGGCCGCGGCGCCGTGGGCGACGTCCGCCACCCGGGGGCCGCCGGCGACGATGACGATGAAGACGCCCTGCAGCCGACCGCGGACGTTGTCGTCGGCGGCATTGAGCAGCATCGAGGTGCGGAACGCCGCCGAGGCCATGTCTGCCGCGCCGCCGACGGCCAGGCAGGCCAGGGCGACCGCGAGCATGGTGGGCCGGTCGAGCTCGGAGAAGAAGACCGCCACCCCGAAGCCGGTCATCGCCGCGCCCCAGACCAGGATGCAGATGATCACCGCCAGCCCTTGCCGCTCCACCCGGGAGACCCACCCGGAGAGCACACCCCCGAGCACCGCCCCGGCCGGGATGGCGGCGAACAGCAGGGCGAAGACCATCCCGCCCTCCTCGTCCCCGCCGAAGTCCAGGTGGGCGATCTCGGGGAACAGGGCCCGCGGCATACCGAAGACCATCGCGACGAGGTCGACGACGAAGGACATGAGCAGCACCGGGTGGTGCCGCAGATAGGCGAACCCCTCGACCACCGAGCGCAGCCCGGGCACCTTGGCCGCGGCCCCCTCGATGGCCAGCGCGGGAAGCCCCCACACCGCCCAGAGGGTGGCGAAGAGGGTGACGGTGTCGAGGGCGTAGAGCCAGGAGTAGCCGAGCAGCGGGATGAGCGCGCCGCCGACCAGGGGTCCGGCGATCGCCCCGGCCGACATCACCGTCATGTTGAGCGAGGCCGCCGACGGGATGAGCCCGGCGGGCAGGAGGGCGGGCAGGATCGCGCTGCGGGTGGGCTGGTTGACCGCGAAGAAGGCCTGCTGCACGGAGAACAGCCCGAGCAGGAACCACACCCCGAAGCCGTCGATCCCGCCGACGGCCGCCTGCAGCCAGAACAGGCCGCTGGTGATGATCAGGCCCCAGGTGGTGATCAGCAGGATCGTGCGCCGGTCGAAGACGTCGGCCAGCGCCCCGCCCCAGAGCCCGAAGACGACCAGCGGCACCAGGCCGAAGAGTCCGGTCAGCCCCACCCAGGCCGAGGAGCCGGTCATCGCGTAGATCTGCGCCGGCACCGCGACGATCGTCAGCTGGGCACCGATGACGGTGACGATGTTGGCGACCCACAGCCGCCGAAAGTGGTCGTTGCGCAGCGGTCGGGTGTCGGCCACCAGGCTTCGGAGGATGCGCACGGATCGGAGATCCTACGCCGCCTTTCCCGGGTATGCCGCAACGCACCGACCCCTCGCCCGCGACACCTCGCCCACGACACCGCGTCCCCCGGCGAGCTCGCCGCTCTACCGCTGCGTTCCCGTCACCCGCCGCGCTCGTGCCGCAGGCGGCAGACCTCCAGGACCGCCCTCTCCACGGCGTACTCCGGGCTGCGCACGGCCGGCTCGGTGCGGATGCCGCCCTTGACGTCGACGTCGGCCTGCGCGACCGCCTGGATCGCCGCGCCCAGCCGCCGCCCGTCCCAGCCCTGCGCCACGCGGCGGGCCTGGTCGACCTGCCAGGGCGCCATACCGAGGTCCTTGGCCAGCTGACCGGCGCTGCCGCGGCCCGCCGCCGCGACCTTGCCCACCTGGCGCAGCTGCATGGCCAGCACGGCGACGATCGGGACCGGGTCCAGCCCCCCGAGCATCGCGTGCCGCAGCAGCCGCATCGCCTCCGGCGGGTGGCCGGCCAGCGCAGCCTCGGCCACCTTGAAGCCGGTGGTCTCGACCCGCTCGCCGTAGTAGGTGTGCACGTCGTCGACCTCGACCATGCCCTCCACGTCGCGGACCAGCTGGGCGCAGGCGCCGGCCAGCTCGCGCAGGTCCTTGCCGACGGCCAGGACGAGAGCGGCCACCGCCTCCTCGGTGATCCGCCGCCGCGAGGCCCGGAACTCGCCCTTGACGAACTCCGTCTTGTCCTTCTCGGTCTTGACCGCCTTGGCCTCGATGACGCGGGCGCCCTGCTTCTTGAGCAGGTCCAGCACCTTCTTGCCGCGGTTGCCGCTCTTGTGCCGCACGATGAGGGTGACCGCGTCGGCCGGCTGCTCCAGGTAGGCGAGGACGTCCTCGACCAGCGCGTCGTCGGCCTCGTCGACGTCGTGCACCACGATGACCGTCCACCCGCCGAAGAGGCTCGGGCTGGCGTCGACGAGCAGCTCGCCCGGCTGGTAGCTCCCGGCGTACAGCTTGACCACCTCGGCCTCCGGCTCGGTGCCGCGCACGGCCTCCACGATCGACTGCACGCCGCGCTCGGCCAGGACCTCCTCTGGTCCGGTGATGAGGGCGAGGGGCAGGGGCGCGGTCACGGGTCCAAGCCTGCCACGGCATACCGACACGGCTTGGCCACGACTCACAGACCCTTGCCGCCTCGACTTCCATCGACTATCGTCGATCATCGATGAATGATCACGTGACTCTCCCCCGCGAGACCGCCGAGGAGTATGCCGAGTGGTTCCGCACCCTCTCCGACGCCACCCGCGTCCAGCTGCTGGCCTGGCTGGCCCGGCAGGGCAGCCCGGTGCGGGTACGTGACGTCGTGGATGCCTTCCCGCTCTCCCAGTCGACGGTGAGCCACCACCTCGCCGCGCTGGAGCGCACCTGCTTCGTCACCGCGGAGAAGCGCGGCACCAGCACCTACTACGCGGTCAACCCCGCCTGTCTCAGCGCCCTGCCCGTCGCGGCCGACCAGATCATGGCCGGCGCCTCGGGCATCTGCTGCTCACCCACGCTCACCGACCTCCCCACCCAGGGCGCCGCAGCCCTCGTCACGACCCAGGAGTCCAGATGACTGACATCCGAGAGACCGTCCGCGACCGCTACGCCGCCGCTGCCCGGGCCGCAGCCGATGTGGCGCAGGGCGGATGCTGCGGCGGGGGCACCGGCTTCGCCGAGCTCAGCCAGGACGCCAAGGGACGCCCGGTCTTCGGCAAGGAGCTCTACGTAGAGCCTGTCGACGGAGACGGGACGTCCGAGGCGATCGAGGCTTCCCTCGGCTGCGGCGTGCCCACCGCGGTCGCCGACCTGCACCCCGGTGAGGTCGTGCTCGATCTCGGTTCGGGAGCCGGCGGCGACGTGCTCATCTCCGCCCGCCGTGTCGCTCCGGGTGGTCGGGCTATCGGCCTGGACATGACCCCGGAGATGCTCGACCTGGCCCGGCGCAACGCCGAGGCGGCCGGCGTCGACAACGTGGAGTTCCTGCAGGGCTACCTCGAGGAGGTGCCGCTGCCCGATGCCAGCGTGGACGTGGTGATCTCCAACTGCGTGATCAACCTGGCGGCCGACAAGTCGGTCGTGCTCGCCGAGGCGGCGCGGGTGCTGCGGCCGGGCGGGCGGTTCGCCGTGTCCGACGTCGTCGCAGACGAGGACATGGACGAGGCCACCCGCGCGGACATGGCGCAGTGGACGGGCTGCATCGCCGGTGCCCTCACCCAGGCCGACTTCCGGTCCGCACTGCTCGGCGCCGGGTTCACCGACGTCGAGATCACCCCGACCCACCGCGTGCACAGCCACGCCAGCGCGGCGATCATCCGGGCGACGCTTCCGGGCTAAGCACCGCCCCCTCCCAACGTATGGACGGTCATCGATAGGAGGGTTAGGCTGCACGGATGACCCAGTCCGCCGCGTTGCCCTCGACCGAGGACGTCTGCTGCCCCGGCACCGACTGCGAGCTGCTACCCAAGGACCGTGCCATGGACCTGGCCGACGTCTTCAAGGCACTGGCTGACCCGACCCGGGTGCGGCTGCTGCAGTATCTCGCCGAGTCGGAGTCCGGCACCGCCTGCGCGTGCCACCTGCCGGCGGCGCTGGAGATCAGCCAGCCCACGCTGTCCTTCCACATGCGCAAGCTGTACGACGCCGGCCTGGTCGACCGTGACAAGCGCGGCCGGTGGGTGCACTACACCGTGCGCCCGGAAGCACTGGAGAAGGTGCGCGGCTTCCTCACCCTGCGGGTCACCCCGGCCGCGAAGCGCTGCTGCTGAACCCGCTGGGACGCCAGGTGCTCAGTCGCAGACCGCGACCCCCCACGAGCCGATGAGCTCGACGACCCGCGCCTTGATCTCGTCACGGATGGGACGCACTGCATCGGTCCCCTGGCCGGCGGGCGCGGACCCGGCGGACCGGACCTCGACCTGCCCGCCGGAGAGATGCTGCAGGTCGCCGGCGGCCATCTGTGACCGGCCGACGTTGTGGACGAAGGCGAGGGCGGCACAGCTCGTCGACCCCGTGGGTGGCGAAGACGCCGTCGAAGGAGTAGCACAGGTCGTCGATGAGTCGCGCGACGGAGGTCTCGTCCATACGAGCGGTGGTCTCAGGCATCGATACTGGCAGGGACCTCCTCGTGCGGGAAGTGCTTGCGCAGGCGCAGGGCCACGTAGGCGAGTGCGACGAGGATCGGCACCTCGATCAGCGGGCCCACCACGCCGGCCAGCGCCTGGCCGGAGGTGACCCCGAAGGTCGCGATCGCGACCGCGATCGCCAGCTCGAAGTTGTTGCCCGCCGCGGTGAACGCGAGGGCTGTGGTGCGCTCGTAGGTCATCCCCAGGACCTTGCCCACGGCATACCCCAGGGCCCACATGGTGGCGAAGTAAACCAGCAGCGGGACCGCGATCCGGGCCACGTCCAGCGGCCGGTTGGTGATCTGGTCGCCCTGCAGGGCGAAGAGGAGCACGACGGTGAACAGCAGGCCGCGCAACGCCCACGGGGAGACGAGGGGCAGGAACGTCCCCTCGTACCAGGAGCGGCCCTTCGCCTTCTCGCCCCACACCCGGGAGAGGTAGCCGGCCGCCAGCGGGATGCCGAGGAAGATGAGGACGGACTTGGCGATCTGCCACGGGCTGACGTCCAGGGTGGCCTGCTCCAGGCCCAGCCAGCCGGGCAGCACCGAGAGGTAGAACCAGCCGAGCCCGGCGAAGGCGATGACCTGGAAGATGGAGTTGAGGGCGACCAGGACGGCGGTGGCCTCGCGGTCGCCGCAGGCCAGGTCGTTCCAGATGATGACCATCGCGATGCACCGGGCCAGCCCGACGATGATCAGCCCGGTGCGGTACTCCGGCAGGTCGGCCAGGAAGATCCAGGCGAGGGCGAACATCAGCGCCGGACCCAGGACCCAGTTGAGGACCAGGGAGCTGAGCAGCAGAGGACGGTCGGCCACGACGGTGTCGAGCCGGTCGTAGCGGACCTTGGCCAGGACCGGGTACATCATCACCAGCAGCCCGAGCGCGATCGGCAGCGAGACGCCGTCGACCTCGACCGTCCCCAGCCACTCTCCCAGGCCGGGGACGAGGCGCCCCAGGAGCAGGCCGGCGACCATCGCCACCCCGATCCAGACGGGCAGGTAACGGTCCGTGGTGGACAGTCGCGCCGGTACGGGTGGTGCCGTGCTGCTCGCGAGGGGCGTGCCCTGGGTCATGCCGATCCGATCCATAGAGAAATGTCGATGCGTGAGAGCATCGCGAACGTCTTGACGGATGTCAATCGACGACGCGCCGTGACGGCGGGGGGGTAGGCGCCTGACCCGACCGCCGGGGCGTGCCTCAGCAGAACACCTGGGTGCGCCCGGAGGCGCCGTCCGAGGCCGCCCAGGCAGCGATCGCACGGGCGATCTTGGCACCGCCCTGGGTGGAGGGCTCGATCGGGTTGGCGTAGTCGGCGTCGTCGTCGCACAGCACACGGAGGTCCAGGACGCCGAGGCCACGGGAGAACGCGGCACGGTGATGCAGTCGTTGAACAGTGCCAGGCCGCTGCGCACCACGGACGACCCGCGCTCGTCCAGACGCGTGTCGTAGATCGTGCAGACGGCCGTCGGCAGGCCGGTGCCGGTGACGCTGTCGAGCATGGCTGCGTAGGCGTGGGCGAATTCTGCGTGGGCACCGGCCAGCAGCTGCAGCCCTTCGGCGACGGACCGGACAGGGGTATGGAGCAGGTGGGCGACGCCGAGCGCGTCGTTGCCGCCGACGCTCACCACGAGATGGGTCGCGTCCTCCGGCAGCCCCCGCAGCTGACGCGCCACTCCGGAGATGACGTCACCGTCCACCGCGAGCAGCGTCGCGGACCACGAAGGGGGCAGCAGCGCTCTGACCTGAGCCACCACGTCGGGCTCGCCGGGCACGTAGGCCCCGTTGTCGAAGATCGAGTCCCCGAGGAGCACCACATGTCCGGCGGGCCGAACCGTCGGTCTGCTCGAATCCATGGTCATCCCTCTCCCGTCGCGGCGTCCCGGCCTACGCAGACGAAGCCCTCGGCTCCCAAGGGCCGAGGTCGAGCCAGCCGCGGTCCACGCTGGCCGGGCGGGTCCGGGTGACTGCCGTGACCGGCAGCGGGCCGTAGACGTGCGGGTAGAGCGGCGAACCCGGGTCGGAGGCATCGCCGGGCTCAAGCCGGACCTCGACGCCGGCCTGCCGCAGGGCCGCCGGGTCGACCTCGAGGACGACGAGGGGGGCCGCATACCGGGCGTAGTGGGCCCTCACCACGGCGGGCAGCTGCTCGGGGTAGGAGGCGTGCAGGAAGCCGACCTGCTCCAGCGTCGCGCCGAGCGTGGACCGGTCATAGGTCCCGGAGGTCACCGCTGCCCGCCAGTGCTCCTCCTCGGCAAGGTGCCAGAAGGGACGGTCGTCCGGGGCGGGGCCGCTCACGCGCCAACCGCGAGACCGAGCTGGTTGAGCCGCGCCGTGACCAGGTCCGGCGCCAGCTCCAGGTGCGCGGACAGCTCCTCCAGCGGGACACCGGCCTCGACGCCGTCGCGGAGCTCCTCGTCCTGCTCGTCGGTCCACGCGTGGCCACCGGTGACGGCGGTGCGGGGCGAGCGGGCCACCGGCACCGGGTCGGTGGGCAGGGGCGCCCCACCGATGCCGCGAGCTCCCGGCTCCGCCACCGGCACCACCTCGCCGGCCGTCGCGTCCAGGCGGCGCAGCGCCCCGAGCACGAGGTCGCGGTCCGAGGTCGGCCAGAACGGGGGCAGCGAGCGCTGCAGGAAGCCGGCGTAGCGGGCCGACATCATCCGCGAGTCGAGGAAGGCGACCACGCCCCGGTCGTCGCCGCGGCGGATCAGTCGACCGGCGCCCTGGGCCAGGCGCAGCGCGGCGTGGGTCGCCGAGACCGCCATGAAGCCGTTGCCGCCCATGCTGCTGATCTTCTCGGTGCGGGCCGAGGAGAGCGGGTCGTCGGGCCGCGGGAAGGGGATCCGGTCGATGAGGACCAGCTGGCACGCCGGCCCGGGGACGTCGACCCCCTGCCAGAGCGACATCGTGCCGAACAGGCAGGTGCTGGCGTCGGAGGCGAAGCGGCGCACCAGGGTGGGCATCTGGTCCTCGCCCTGGCACAGCACGGTGATGCCGGCGTCGGCCAGCCGCTCGCGCATCTGCTCCGCCGCCGCCTCCGCGGCCCGCCTGGAGCTGAACAGCCCCAGCGTGCGACCGCCGGCCGCACGCACGAGCGCCTCGATCTCGTCGAACACCGCCGGGCCGGCGCCGTCGCGCCCGGGTGGGGGCAGGTGCGCGGCGACGTAGGCGATGCCCTGCTGGGGGTAGTCGAACGGGGACCCGACGTCCAGCCCCTGCCACGCGGGTGACCCCGCCCCGCGCAGCCCGATCGTCCCCGCGACGGCGTCGAAGGTGCCGCCGAGCTCCAGGGTGGCCGAGGTGAGGACGACGGTGCGCTCGCTGAAGATCTTGTCCCGCACCAGCATCGCCACGCTCATCGGCGCGACCCGCAGCACGCTGCCCCGCCGCGGGTCGTGGCTGATCCAGACCACGTCCAGCTCGTCGTCGGTCAGGACCCGCTCGGCCGTGTCGAAGACGTCCTCGACCGCGGCCATCGCCATCTGGGTGGCGCCGTCGACCTCCGTGCCCTTCTCCGGCTTGAGCTCGCTCAGCGCCGCGCGGGCTGCGTCGCGGACCAGCTGCAGCGTGGTGACCAGGCGGTCCGGCAGGGCGGTCAGCTTGCCCTCGGGCAGCTCCTCCAGCGTCGCCGCCACCAGGTCGACCGTCTCCGCGAGCCGGGCGGCCGACTCCCCCTTGCCGGCGCGCCGCGCCGCCACCGAGACGGTGGAGGAGGTGAGCTCGTCGGTGATGGTGGAGGTGATCCGGTCGGTGAGCTCGTGCGCCTCGTCGACGACCAGCAGATCGTGGTCGGGCAGCATGAACCGGCCCTCGAAGGCGTCGATCGCCATGAAGCTGTGGTTGGTGACGATGACGTCCACCTCGGTCGCGGCCGCGCGGGAGCGCTCGACGTAGCACTCCGCGACGACCGGGCACTTGCTGCCCAGGCACTCGTGCGAGGTGACCGAGACCTGGCGCCAGGCCCGGTTGCTGACGCCGGGGACGAGCTCGTCACGGTCACCGGACTCGGTGATCTCGGCCCACTGCCGCAGCCGCACGACCTCCTCGCCGAGCCGGCCCCGTTCGCGGTCGACGGTGCCCATCGACAGCAGGGCGTCCTCGTCCTCGTCCGGGAAGCCGCCGACCAGCTTGTGCTCGCACAGGTAGTTGGAGCGGCCCTTGACCAGTGCGAACGTCGGCCGCCGCCCGAGCAGCGGGGTCAGGGCGTCGGCGATCCGCGGCAGGTCGCGGTCGACGATCTGCGCCTGCAGCGCCAGGGTGGCGGTGGCCACGACGGCAGGCTTGCCGGTGCGGACGGCGTGCGCGATGGCCGGCACCAGGTAGGCCAGCGACTTGCCCGTGCCGGTCCCGGCCTGCACCAGGAGGTGCTCCTCCCGTTCGACGGCGCGCTCCACGGCCCGCGCCATGCGCATCTGCCCGTCCCGCTCGGTGCCGCCCACGGCACCGACCGCCGCACGGAGCAGGGCGTCGAGGCTGCGGTCGTCGTTGTTGGGCACGCCTTCAGGGTATGCGGTCCCCCCGTCACTCCCGGGCGCCCGTCCACAGCGGGGCGTCGGGTCGGGCGGCGGCTCAGCCTTGGGTGTCCTCGCCGCCACGAGCGCCCTCGACGGCCTCGCCGCCGCCGGTCTCGGCGTCACCGATATTGTCGGCCTCGGTGTAAGCGTGCGTGACCAGCTCGCGCACGACGTCGAGGTCGAGGTGCTCGAGGCGGGTGGCGTAGACGCAGCCCGCTCCCAGGGTGTGCCGCCCGAGCCTGGCCAGCAGCTCCTCGCTGCGTAGGTGGCCCTGCAGCCCGTAGAGGGTGAGCTTGGCCTTGCGCGGGGAGAAGCCGACTCGGAACCAGTCGCCCTGCGCCGCGCCGCTGGTCGAGCGGTAGCGGAAGGAGCCGTAGCCCACCATCGAGGGGCCCCACATCACCGGCTCCTCGCCGGTCGCCTCCCGCATCAGCTCGAGGAGCACCAGGCCCTCCTCCCGGCGCCGGGGCTCGAGCCCGTCCAGGAAGTCGCGCGGGTCGACGTCGGTGGGTGCCGTCTTGGGTGCCTTGCCTGCCATGGGTGCCATCCTGCACCGGACCTCCGACACGCCGATGGCAGCCTGCGCATGGCACCCGGCTGGCACGCGGTTCGGTACGCGGATCGGCACCCGCTGGCACTCAGCCGGCCGGCTCCCCGGCGGCGACCCGCTCGATCCCCGTGTAGACGTTGAGCGTGCTCCCCCGGTTGAACCCGACGAGGGTCAACCCGGCCTCGTCCGCCAGATCGGCGGCCAGGGACGACGGTGCGGAGACGGCCGAGAGCACCGGGATCCCGGCCAGCACGGACTTCTGCACCAGCTCGAACGAAGCCCGGCCGGACACCTGGATCACGCTGCCGCGCAACGGCATACCGTGCTCGCGTAGCGCCCACCCCAGCACCTTGTCCACCGCGTTGTGCCGCCCGACGTCCTCCCGCAGGCAGGCCAGCTCCAGCCCGCCCTGCCCCGGCAGGAAGAGCCCCGCGGCGTGCACGCCGCCGGTCCGGTCGAAGACGGCCTGCGCCTCCCGGAGTCGGTCGGGGAGGGCGAGCAGCTGCTCGAGCGAGACGGTGGCGCGGTCAGCGGCCAGGTCGTGGACCCCGGTGCGGCGCACCGACTCGATCGAGGCGGTGCCGCAGACGCCGCAGGAGCTGGAGGTGTAGACGTGCCGCTCCAGGCTCGGGTCCGGCGGGGGGACGCCCTCGGCGAGGGTGACGTCGACGACGTTGTAGTCCCGCAGGCCGTCGGCGCCGATCCCGGACCGGTAGTCGATCTGGGCCACGTCCGCCCAGGACGTGACCACGCCTTCCCCGTGGAGGAAGCCCACGGCCAGCTCGAAGTCGTGGCCCGGCGTGCGCATGGTGACCGAGAACGACCGCCCGTTCACGCGGATCTCCAGCGGCTCCTCCCCGGCGAGCACGTCGGCGCGGGCGCGCTCACCCCCGTCGGCGGACAGGCGGGTGACGCGTCGGCGCTGGGTCACGCGGGTCATGCCCGCCAGCGTAGGGCCGCCCGGAGCACGAGCGCCCTCCCGGCGGAGATCTCTGCCACGCTGGCCCCGTGCACGAGCAGCTGCGGGCGCCGGAAGCCAACCCGCTGGAGTTCTCCCTCGACGCGGCGATCGAGGGTATGGCTGCGTGGCGGGTCGGCCCGATCCGAGCCTGGCTGGAGCAGCAGCTGGCGACCGCTCACCCGGACTGTGTCCGGGATCTTGCCGTCCTCGAGGCGACCGCCTGGTGGAACGCGCAGGGGTGGGGCGGCGTGACCGAGACGACGTCCCGCCTGGTCGAGGCCGCCAGGGCCTCCCCTGGCACCCTGGCGCCTCTCCTGCTGTTCGTCCGCTTTGCCTCCATGCTCGCCTGGGAGCAGGAGTGGGAGGTCGACGGCATTCGCGAGGTGGTGCGGAAGCTCGTGGCAGAGGTCCGTCCGCAGGAGCGGCAGGACCCAGAGGTCGACGCGGCGCTCCGGCTGCTGACCTTCCTGCTCGCGGAGTTCGCCGTTGAAGCAGCCTCGCTGGGCGGGCAGCTGTCCGACTGGGCGGACCAGGCCAAGGCGGCGGCGCAGGAGGGGGCGCGCCTCGTGGACGTCGTCGGTGTCGAGGTCCACGGCCCTGTTCTCGCCTATGTCGCGGACCAGGCCGCCGATGAGGTCGCCTACTACCAGGCGGTGTCCCGCGCCGCCCGGGCCGTGGCCAGCCTGCCCACCGACCAGGGCGCGGCCCTGCTGGGCGCGATCGAGCAGCTGCGGACGGTGGAGCGGGACGAGGATTCGATCGACCGGTCCGAACTGCGGGCGCACCGGCTCAGCCTGGAGGCCATCCAGGTGGCCTTGGACCGCCCATGGCTGGAGATCCACAGCGGCCGGGTGATCGCCCTGTTCCCCTTCGCCCTGCGTGGTCCTGGGACCCAGGACCTGGCTCACCTGCTGGACGGTTGCGAGCAATGGCTGCTCGGCGGGGTCCCCGTCGTCTCCCAGAGGGGCAGCCTGCCAATCAACGACATGTGGCACACCGAGGACCCGCTCGGGCGCGGTTTTCGAGGGGCGACCCTGCGTCTTCCGGAGGTGCTGCTCGCGCGCCGGGACGAGGCGGACCTGGTCGCCCTCCCCGAGATTTGGTTGAGCGAGCTGGGGAACCACGTGCTGCGGCTGGAGATCCCCCTGGCCCACTGCCATCCGTTCGCCCTCGAGCACGTCCTGCGCATCCTCGGGCCCGAGGGTGCCGATCTCGACCTCGTCGGGCAGGAGGTGCGGTCCGTGCTGCCCCCACCGCACGACCGTTCCTGGACGTCGGCCGCCGACTTCGCGGCGAGCGTGCTGCTCGACCTCTCGGTCCGGCTCTGCCCGCCGCCGCAGGACCCCGGGCTCGTGTTCGTGCCCTCCCTGGTCACGAACGTCATCATCTTGGACCAGGTGGGCTCCTGGTACCCAGCCACCGGCGCCCGCGAGCAGGTGGACGACGGGGAGGAGGTGCTCCGGCTGTTCGGCGCCACGCTGCTGACCCAGCCAATCGGCATCCTGACCTCGATCGCCCAGTGGGCGCGGAGCAGCACCGGGCCGGTGCTCAGGGATATCCCCGGGACGGGCACGGGCTGCTGGATCTCCCAGTCCGAGAACACGGCGAGCGTCGTCGCGTTCGGCATTCCCTCCTACGCCGTGGACATGCTCACGGACTGCGTCGTCTTCACCGCGACCCTGCCGGGGCTCTTCGCCGGATGGAACCACGACCTGGCCATCTTCAACAACCGGCTCGCCGACGACCTCGCCGACATCTCGGGACGGCTCGACGCGCCCCACAATCCCCTGACCTCGAAGGAGGTGCGGAGGCTGGAACAGGACCTTGAGACCCGCCAGCTGCGTCTGCACGACTTCGTCGCCCGGTGCCGCGCGGTCATCTTCTTCGTCGAGTCGCCCACCCTGCTGTCCTCACCCATCATGCGATCGTTGATCGACCGGTTGCTGGCCAGCGCCGAGTACCAACGCATGGTCAAGAGCTTCAACGACTCGGCCGCCACCCTCGCCGGAGGGCGGCTGGAGACCGTGCTGGGCAACGTGCGCACCCGGTTGGAGACGCTGGAGGAAGCAGAGGCGACCCGCCGGGAGCGGCAAGTACGCCTCGTCACCGAGGCCTTGCTGGCCGGCGTCGCGGTCGCCGGCATCTCCGGCGTGGCCAGCCTGATCCAGGCCGGTTACGACCTCGGCCCGATCGCGACCGTGCTCATGGTGCTGCTGGTCGTCGTGGTCTCGGTCTGTATAGGGCTCGCGGTCTGGCTGAGCAATCGTCGAGACTAGGCCGGTGATCACCTCCGAGCGGGACCCCGACCGGCTGCAGGCGCTGCACGCCCGGTTCATCGTCCCCCACTTCCCGCCTGAGGAGCGGGGCACCGCCCAGGAGCTGGTGCAGAGCGCGGCCACGGGCCGCTCCATCGTCTTCACGGCCGGCCCGGACGGAGACACCTCCGGGCCCCCCACCGGGTTGGCTGTCGTCGACACCTGGCCCGAGGTCCCGCAGGTCGCGCTCCTCGCCTGGCTCGCGGTCAGCACGGACACCCGATCCCGCGGCACCGGCTCGACCCTGCTCCGACACGTGCTCCACCACCTAGGTCGCCGGATCCTGCTCGCAGAGATCGAACCCGCCGACACCGTTGCCCGCTCCCGGGCCTACGGCGACCCCCGCGCGAGGGCCGGGTTCTACGCCCGGCACGGCGCGCGCCGGTTGAACATCCCCTACTGGCAACCGCCAACCTACCCCGGTGGCCCACCCGTGCTCCTTGACCTGGTGGTGGTCCCCAGGCCCGGGACATCAGTCCCTGCGCTGCTGCCGGCCGAGCCGGTGCGCAGCTTTCTGCAGACCTACGCCCTGCCCTACCTGCCGACGGACCTCGCCGATTCCCTTGACGAGGCCTTGACAGCCTTCCGGCTCCGCACGAGCCCCCTGGGCTAGGACCCGTGACGCGGCGCCGCACGCACCGACGGGGTCAGATGGCGTACTCGCCCAGCTGGCCGTGCAGGTCCGGGTTGACCTTGGCCTGCAGCCGGGTGCCGTCGCCCGTGTGCTCCTCGCCGAGCACGTCGCCCTCGTCGTGGAGCCGGGCGACCAGGTCGCCACGCTCGTACGGCAGCAGCACGTCGACCAGGATCTCGGGGCGGGGCAGCACGTCCTCGACGGCGGCCATCAGCTCGGGGATGCCCGCGCCGGTGCGGGCCGAGACGACCACGACGCGGGGGTAGGCGGCGCGCAGGCGGTCCAGGGTCTCCGGCTCGGCGACGTCGGCCTTGTTCACCGCGATGATCTCGGGGACCGAGGAGGTGGTGTCCGCCTCGGCGAAGACCTCGTCGAGGACTGCGTGCACCGCCGCGATCTGCCCCTCGGGGTCCGGGTGGGACCCGTCGACGACGTGCAGGAGCACGTCCGCGTCGGCGGCCTCCTCCAGCGTGGACCGGAACGCCTCGACCAGCTGGTGCGGCAGGTTGCGCACAAAGCCGACGGTGTCGGACAGCGTGTAGGTGCGGCCGTCCTCGCTCTCGTGCCGGCGCACCGTGGGGTCCAGGGTGGCGAAGAGCTGGTTCTGCACCAGCACGCCCGCACCGGTGAGCCGGTTGAGGATCGAGGACTTGCCGGCGTTGGTGTAGCCGACGATCGCCACGCTGGGCACGTGCTGTGAGCGGCGCGAGGAACGCTTGGTGTCGCGCACGGTCTTCATGTTCCTGATGTCGCGGCGCAGCTTGGCGATCCGGGTGTTGATCCGCCGCCGGTCCAGCTCGATCTTGGTCTCACCGGGCCCGCGGGAGCCGATGCCCTCACCGCCGGCGACCCGTCCACCGGCCTGCCGGGACATCGACTCACCCCAGCCGCGCAGACGCGGCAGCAGGTACTCCAGCTGCGCCAGCTCGACCTGGGCGCGGCCTTCCTTGCTCTTGGCGTGCTGGGCGAAGATGTCGAGGATCAGCGCCGTCCGGTCGATGACCTTGACCTTGACGACGTCCTCCAGGGCGCGCCGCTGCGACGGGCCGAGCTCGCCGTCCACGATGACCGTGTCCGCACCCTCGGCGGCGACGATCTCACGCAGCTGCGCCGCCTTGCCGGACCCCAGGTAGGTGGCGGCGTCCGGCTTGAGCCGACGCTGGATCACCCCGTCGAGCACGGTGGAGCCGGCCGTCTCGGCCAGCGCGGCGAGCTCCCGCAGGGAGGTCTCGGCGTCCTCCAGGGTGTTCTGCCCGTTGTCCTCCCAGACGGACGCCAGGACGACCCGCTCCAGCCGCAGCTGGCGGTACTCGACCTCGGTGACGTCCTCGAGCTCGGTGGACAGTCCGGCGACGCGGCGCAGGGCGGCGCGCTCCTCGCGGTCCAGCTGGTCGCCGTCGACGTCGGTCTCCCGCTCGCCCACTGCTGCGTCCTCGCCACCCCAGGTGCCCCAGTCGTGCTCGTGCAGGTCGATGGCGCTGTCGTCCAGGGCGTCGGCGCGCCGGTCGAGGACGCGCTCGCGGGGGGTCTGCTCGGCAGAGCTGTGCGGCTGGGCCATGTTCTCCTTCAGGTAGGGGATGCGGTGAGTCTGCGGTGAGTCACGCATCGGCGTGCTCTCCACCCTCTCACCAGTCAACGCACGCTGCCACCGTTTTCTGCCCGGACAGCCCTGACATCTGCCCTAGGCTGCTCGCGTGCAGCCTGACCACTACTTCACCGCCGAGCCGGCCTCCGACGGCGAGCTTCAGCGGCGTGCGGTCCGGCTGGCCGGCCGGGACGTGGAGGTCGTCACTGCCGGGGGCATCTTCTCCCCCGACGGGATCGACAAGGGCACCCGCGTCCTGCTCGACGAGGTGCCGCCGCCCCCCACGGACGGCACCTTCCTCGACCTCGGCTGCGGGTGGGGGCCGCTGGCCCTGACCATGGCGCTGGAGTCGCCGGCCGCCACCGTGCATGCCGTCGACGTCAACGCCCGGGCCCTGGACCTGACACGGCGCAACGCACAGGCCTTGGGCTGCACCGGCATCCAGGTGGCCCACCCCGAGGAGGTGGACCCGGGCGTCCGGTTCGACCTGCTCTGGTCCAACCCCCCGATCCGGGTCGGCAAGCAGGTCCTGCACGAGATGCTCACCACCTGGCTGCCGCGCCTGCGGGAGAGCGGTACGGCATACCTCGTGGTGCAGAAGAACCTGGGCTCGGACTCGCTGCAGCGGTGGCTGCAGGAGACCCTGCCCGGCCTGATGGGCGCGGTACGGGTGTCGCGGGCCGCGAGCAGCAAGGGCTTCCGGGTGCTGCAGGTGGGTCGACCCTGAGCGGCGGCCGCGGCTGACCCGGCGCGGCGGATCAGCCGCGGGTGACCCGGTGCGTAGGGTCGCCGCCATGACCGACGTAGGCGACTACCTCTCGGCGCTGGCCACCGTCAACCGGCTCGGCTTCGGTTTCCTGCTGGCCTACGGCACCACCTGGCTGGCGGCCGCTGCCCTGTGGTGGCGGCTGGGCCCCAAGGTCGGGGCCTACGCCGCCCTCTTCCAGGGGATGGTCGCCCTACCGCTCGGTCTGGGCCTGACCGCGCTGTTCGCCGCCGGGGAACGGCCGGGCGACCCGACGATGAACGCCCTGTCCATCTACCTCGCCATGGGTCAGCTGCTCCTGCTGCCCCTTGCCATCGTGCTCATCGTCCGCCAGCAGCTCCTGCTCGCCACAGCCTTCCAGGCCGTCGTCATCGCTGTGCACTTCGTGCCCTACTCCTGGCTCTATGGCACGCCCCTGTTTGCCGTCCTGGCTCCCGTCATCGCGATCGCGGTGACTGTCGTGGTCGCTCAGCAGGACCGCTGGGCCGGGGAGACGAGGCCCGGCCGGACACCGGGGGCCCTGGTGTGCCTGTCGGTCGGAGTCTCCCTGGCGCTCGGCGGCGTCATCGCCCTGCTGCTCTGACTCCGCTCCCTCAGTCTTCGGTCTCCCCGGCCGCCGAGCGCACGACCTCCAGCGCCCGGTCCACCAGGCCCGGGTCATCGTGCTCGAGCCACACCACCCGCGGGTCGGCCCCGAACCAGCGCTCCTGGCGCCGGGCCAGGCGCCGCGTGGCCACGACGGTCTCCTCGACCGCCTCGGTCTCGGAGAGCTCGCCGTCCAGCTGGCGCAGCGCCTGGGCGTAGCCGACCGCCCGCGACGCGGTCCGACCCCGGCGCAGCCCCTGCCCCTCCAGCACCCGCACTTCCTCCAGCAGCCCGGCCCGCCACATACCCCGCGTCCGGTGCTCGATCCGGGCGTCCAGCACCTCCCTGGCCGCCCGCAGGCCGACCAGGACCGTGGGCGCGACGAACTCCCGCGTGGGCAGTGTCGCGCTGAACGGGCGACCCGTCAGCTCGATCACCTCCAGGGCGCGCACGATCCGGCGCCCGTTGCGCGGCTCGATCGCGGCCGCCGCGTCCGGGTCCCGCTCGGCGAGCAGGGTATGCAGCGCCTCCGGCCCGTCGCGCTCCAGCCGCTCCTCCCAGGCCGCCCGCACGGCCGGGTCGGTCGGCGGGATCTCCAGCCGGTCCAGCAGGGCCCGCACGTAGAGTCCCGAGCCACCGACGACGACCGGCAGCCGGCCCCGGGCCCGGATCGCAGCCAGGTCCGCCCGGGCGGCCTCCTGGTAGGCCGCGACGCTGGCCTCCTGGGTCACGTCCAGCACGTCCAGCTGGTGGTGGGGTATGCCGTGCCGCTGCCCGTCGGGCAGCTTGGCCGTCCCGATGTCCATGCCCCCGTAGAGCTGCGAGGCGTCCGCGTTGACCACCTCGCCGCCCAGCGTCAGGGCCAGGGCCACGCCCAGGTCCGACTTCCCGGTGGCGGTAGGACCGACGACCGCGACGACGTGGAAGGTGCTCGGGACGGCCGGGTGCTCGGCCTCGGGCACGCTGGACACACCTGCCGGATCCGTCCCGCCTGCGCCCATGACTGGCATCCTGTCATCGGCCGATGGACCGGGGCCCTGCGACACCGGTTGCCAGGTCGCGGTCGTCGCGGCAGGGTGGCCGTATGAGTGAGCCGACCAGCACGCCGCAGGACCATGGTGACGAGGACGAGCTTGTCGTCGAGGAGGACTTCGGCCACGGCGACAACACCGCGGACGGGCACCTGACCAGCGCTCAGCGCGCCGAGGCCGAGCGCGAGCGCGAGGCGGAGCTGGCCGACCCGGACCAGTCGGCGACGATCACCCCGGAGACGGTCGTCGACCCCACCGCCGGATCGGGACTGGACCCCTCGCCGTCCGGCGAGACCGGCGACGTGGAGGGTATCGGCACCGAGCCGCCTCCGGGTGACCGCAACGAGCCGGTCTGAGCCCCTCCCCATACCCTCGGTCCATGTCCCGCACGCCGATCGAGGTCCACATCATCGCCGACTCGACCGGCGACACGGCCGCCCGCGTCGCCCGTGCGGCGGCCGCCCAGTACGCCGGGTACGACGTGCGGATCATCCGGCACCCACGGCAGTCGACCGCGGACGGGCTGCACGACGCCTTCGGGCGGATGCACCCCGACCGGGCGCGCACGGTGGTGTTCTCCACGGTCGTCGACGAGGGGCTGCGCCACCTGGTGGCCCAGCTGTGCGCGGAGCGGGGCCTGCCGCACGCCGACCTGCTCGAGCCGGCCGTCTCGGCCCTGACGTCGGCGACCGGCGAGGCCCCCGAGCGGGTCGTCCGCCCCGTCGGGGTGAGCGAGGACTACTTCAAACGGGTCCAGGCGATGGAGTTCGCCATCGCCAACGACGACGGCAACCTGCAGAACCACCTGCGGGAGGCCGACATCGTCCTCGTCGGGGTCAGCCGTTCCGGGAAGACTCCCCTGGCCATGTACCTGGGCTATCTGGGCTACAAGACGGCCAACATCCCGCTCGTCCCAGGCATCCCGGTGCCCGGCCAGCTGCACGAGGTCGAGCGCTGGAAGATCGTCGGGCTCAGCATCGACCCCGAGCGTCTGCAGCAGATCCGTGGCCGGCGACTGCGGGCGATGGGCAGCTCGGGGATGCACCGGGACGGCTACACCGATCTGGTGAAGATCTTCGACGAGCTCGACGAGATCGGGGGCGTCCAGCGCAGCCTGGGCTGCCCGATCATCGACACCACCGACATCGCGCTGGAGGAGGCCGCCGGCCGGGTGATCGAGCTGGTCGACCGGCGCAAGGAGGCCGCACAGGGTCGATGAGGACGGCCGCCCCGGTGGCGATAGTGTCGGTCCTGTCCGGCGGGGCGCTGGTGCCCCGCACCCCCTCGCGAGGAGCGATGTGCCGATGACCGGTGAAGCCGCCAAGTACCTCTACGACATGTCCGAGGGCAGTGCCGACATGCGCACGATCCTGGGCGGGAAGGGTGCCAACCTCGCCGAGATGAAGCGCCTGGGCATCCCCGTCCCGGACGGCTTCACGGTCAGCACCGCCGCCTGCGTGGACACCATGCGCGCCGGCGGTGAGTGGCCGGACGGCCTCTGGGAGGACGTCCAGACCTCCCTGGAGCGCCTGGAGGAGCGCACGGGGCGCACCCTGGGCGGGCAGAACCCGCTGCTTCTGTCGGTCCGCTCCGGCGCCGTCTTCTCCATGCCGGGGATGATGGACACCATCCTCAACCTGGGCATCAGTGACGACACGGTCGAGGCGCTCGCGGCCCAGGCCGAGAACCCGCGCTTCGCCTGGGACTCCTACCGCCGGTTCCTCCAGATGTATGGCGATGTGGTCGAGGGCGTCCCGCCGCACCTCTACGAGGACGAGCTGACCTCGCTCAAGGCCCGGCGCGGGGTCGAGCAGGACACCGAGCTGTCCACCGAGGACCTGCAGGAGCTGGTGGCGACCTTCAAGGACGTCTCCCGCCGGGAGCTGGGCCGCGAGCTGCCCACGGACCCGCACGAGCAGTTGCGCCGCGCGATCGACGCCGTCTTCCGCTCCTGGGACACGCCCCGGGCCCGCGTCTACCGCAAGGCCAACGACATCCCCGACGACCTGGGGACGGCGGTGAACGTCATGCAGATGGTCTTCGGCAACCGCGGCGAGACCTCCGCGACCGGTGTCTGCTTCACCCGCAACCCCTCCACCGGGGAGCACGAGCTCTACGGCGAGTTCCTGGTCAACGCCCAGGGTGAGGACGTGGTCGCCGGCATCCGCACCCCGCGCCCGCTCACCGAGATGGAGCAGGTGCTGCCGCAGGCCTACGAGCAGCTCGTGCAGACGATGCGCGACCTCGAGGCGCACTACAAGGACATGCAGGACATCGAGTTCACGGTCGAGGAGGGCACGCTCTACCTGCTGCAGACCCGCAACGGCAAGCGCACCGCCGCCGCGGCGCTCAAGGTGGCCCGCGACATGGTCGAGGAGGGCGTGCTCACCCGCGAGGAGGCACTGCAGCGGGTGGAGCCGGGTCAGCTCGACCAGCTGCTGCACCCCGCGATCGACGCCGAGCACGGCCGGACGCCCGTCACCAAGGGCCTGCCCGCCTCCCCCGGCGCCGCCGTCGGCGAGGTCGTCTTCGACGCCGACATCGCCGCCCGGCGCGGTGAGGCCGGCGAGGCGGTGGTCCTGGTCCGCTACGAGACGACTCCCGACGATATCCACGGCGTGATCCAGGCCCAGGGCGTGCTGACGGCGCACGGGGGGATGACCTCGCACGCGGCCGTCGTCGCGCGTGGGATGGGCAAGCCCTGCGTGGCCGGGGCCAACGCGATCCGGATCAACACCTCCGAGAGGACGCTCTCCATCGGCGACCGGGTCTTCCACGAGGGTGACGTCATCACCCTCGACGGCTCCACGGGGCACGTCTACGGCGAGGCGCTGGAGCTGGTGCCCCCGCAGATCAACGAGGACTTCGCGGCGATCCTGGGCTGGGCCGACGAGGTCCGGCGCCTGGGCGTGCGCGCGAACGCCGACACCGGCGAGGACGCGGCGAAGGCCCGCGAGCTGGGCGCGGCCGGCATCGGGCTGTGCCGCACCGAGCACATGTTCATGGCCGCCGACCGGCTGCCGGCCGTGCGGGAGATGATCCTGGCCGACGACGAGGACGCGCGGGCCCAGGCCCTGGAGAAGATCCTGCCGATGCAGCAGGAGGACTTCGAGGCGATCTTCACGGCGATGAAGGGCCTGCCGGTGACCGTCCGGCTGCTCGACCCGCCGCTGCACGAGTTCCTGCCCTCGCTGGTGGACCAGTCGCTGCTCGTCCAGCGCCTGGAGCTCACCGGCGGTGACGCGGGTGAGCTGGACCGTGCGAAGGTCCTGCTCGGCCAGGTCAAGCGCCTGCACGAGCTGAACCCGATGCTGGGCACCCGCGGCTGCCGGCTGGCCATGCTCTATCCGGAGATCCCGGCCATGCAGGCCCGCGCCATCGTGCGGGCGGCCCTGGCCGTGCGCGAGCGGGAGGGGGAGACGGCCGGCGTGGAGATCATGATCCCACTGGTCGCCTACGCCGCCGAGCTGCAGAGCCAGCGCCGGGTGGTGGAGGAGGCCGTGGCCGAGGAGCTGGAGTCCGCCGGTGCCGAGCTCGAGGTCAGCGTCGGCACGATGATCGAGCTGCCCCGCGCCTGCGTGGTGGCCGACCAGATCGCCGAGCACGCCGACTTCTTCTCCTTCGGCACCAACGACCTCACCCAGACCGGTATCGGCATCTCCCGCGACGACGCCGAGGGTGGCTTCCTGTCGGCCTACGTCGCCGAGGAGGTCATCCCGAGCAACCCGTTCGAGTCGATCGACCGCGACGGCGTCGGGGGGCTGGTCCAGATCGGTGCGGAGAAGGGCCGGGCCGCCAAGCCCGGCCTCAAGCTCGGTGTCTGCGGCGAGCACGGCGGCGACCCTGCCTCGATCGCGCTCTTCGAGGAGCTCGGCCTCGACTACGTCTCCTGCTCCCCCTTCCGGGTGCCGATCGCCCGCTTCGCCGCGGCCCGCGCCGTCCTGGGCGGCCAGAAGCGCGCCGACGGCTGACCCGCCCTTGCCGACAGAACACGTGCAAGGGCCCGACAGGACACGCGAGAAGGCCCGACAGGACACGCCAGAAGGCCCGACAGGACACGTCGAAGGGCTCAGGAGAGCACGCCGCACGTCAGGACTCGATCATCAGCACTGACCTGAGCCAGCCCGATCCCTCGTGGTTGGCGACCCTGCACGAGCTCGGCGGCTTCCACCAGCTGGCCGCACCCACGCCGCCGGGCTCCGACGCGGTGCCGTGGTCGCAGGTGCTGGCCGAGCCCGCGCTCGCGGCCCGGATCACCGACGTCCGCGCGGCCCTGGCAACCGGCAGCGGCCTGCCGGTGGAGGACGTCGACCCCAAGGTGGCGGTGTCCGCCACGCAGGTCGGCCTGGCCTCCCGCCTGTGGTCGGTCGCCCTGGCGAGCGCGGTCCTGCACGAGCACGTCCCCGACGTCTCCGCCGCCAACCTCGTGGCCAGCCTCGTGCACCGGGGCAGCGTGCCGCTGGGGCTGGACGACCCGCAGCGCTGGTATGCCGCCCGCTCGCTCGACCAGGCCGTCGCCGCGATCGACCGTCTGGTCGTGCGAGGCAGCCTGGCGGAGCTGAACCGTGCCTGCGCCCAGGTCGGCCGGACGCCGGAGCGGGTGCTGCTGAGCAACGCCACCTCCTCGCTGGTCGGCGCCGCCCGGGTGCTGGCCCGTCTACGTCCCGCGGCCGGCCCAGGGGCCTGGGAGCTGGCCAGGGCCCTGCTCAGGCTGCCCGAGGTGGCCCGGGGTGGCGGTCTGCGGGACCCCGGGACGCTGCCGGACGGGGTCGGCGGGCCGCTGGAGCGAGCGGACGAGGCGTTCCTGCGCACCGGCTGCTGCGTCTTCTACCGGCTGCCACGTCACGGCCTGTGCCCGGACTGCGTGATCGCTGAGCGTCGCCCCGAGCTGGTCACACCGGCCCACTGACAGCCCGCCGGTCAGCCATGCGCGACGTGGGTGGACAGCAACGAGCTCGCGGGCTCGGCGTCGACGCCCACACTGCGGTCGGGAAGCATGACCACCTGCGGCTCGGCCGCCGCTGCGGCCCCCAGGAGGCGTGGACGTGGTCCGTCCGCCACGGCCCGGTCCAGGACGAACTGCAGGGCTGGCCGCCACCCGCCCATCTGTCGGTGTCGGCGGGCGGCGAAGGCGGCCCTGGCGGGCGCCGCGCGCCGGCCGAAGACCTCGTTGAGCACGATCGCCCGCACGTGCAGATCCGCCCCGCCCCACCGCGTCCCCGAGCTCTGCTCGGGGTGTACCCCGAAGATGTACGGCACGGCGTGCGCCGTCAGACCGGCCCGGAGCAGGTCGGCGATGAACAGGTACTCGTCCCCGAGGTAGTAGCGGGCCCCCGCGCCGAAGCGTTCGTCGAAGCGCAGCCCCGCGGCCCGGACCTGCTCGACGTCGACGAGCATCTCGTAGGTCGCGGCCTTGGCGGCGTTCGTCAGCCGCAGCCGGGTCGGCCGGTTCGTCAGGTAGGTCTTGCGCAGGCGCCCGTCCGGGGTGACGCCTCGTCCCAGGGCGAGGGCGGCCCCGGTCCGCTGGAGGTGCTCCACCCCGGCCAGCACGCCGTCGAGGCGGACCTGCACGTCGTCGTCGCAGAACAGCAGGTAGCGCCGGCCGGCGAACTGGATGGCGGCGTTGCGGCTGCGTGCCACGCCGCGCCCCGGCACCGAGACCAGGGCGTCCCACCGGGGCGGGGCGACGGCCCGGGAGTGGTCGCCCTGCAGCAGGACCAGCACCTCGACGTCCCGGTCCTGCGGGGCCCGGATGGCGTCGGCGCGGTCCGCCAGGCAGGCGTAGCTGACGGTCAGCGACCTGCTCAGCACCGCCGCGCTCATGCCGCCGCCACCAGGTCGGTCCGGGCCGCGGCGCGCGAGAAGCGCATGATGCCGGCGGAGAAGGCGCCGAGCTGGCCATAGAGCAGCCGCGACCCGAGGAAGAAGACGATCGCGTCCGCGCTGCTGAGCTGGCCCTCCAGGGTGCGGAACAGCACCACGAGCAGCACCACGCCCATACCGAGGCTCCCGGCCGCGGCCCCGAACTCCGCGATCCGGATGCGGCCGCTGACGCGATCGCTGACGGGCGCCGAGCCCGGACGGCTGCCGGAGGCCACGTACGCTTGCTGGCGGCCGAGCTCGCGGGCATACAACCGGGACAGCACCGCCATGACAGAGAGCACGACGACCACGTTGACCGCCGCCGTCAGCGGGTCGAGCGCGAAGAAGATGACGCAGAAGACCGCCGTCTGCACGATGCTCACCAGCACCGTCGACAGTTCCAGCGCCAGCGCCCAGTCCCAGCTCTGCCGACTGGGGCTGCGGGCCTCGAGCTCCTCGAACCGTCGCCGGAACCGGGAGACCCTCACGATGCGCACGAGGTGGTGCATGCCGCGGGCCCCGGCCATGGCCAGGAAGAACCCCGCGATCTGCCACATCAGCAGCGAGTCCTCGCCGCGCCACCGCTGCGGCCCGTCGATGACCAGCTCGGAGAAGAGTCGGATGACCAGCAGCTCCACCACCGGCACCGCGGCCATCACCAGCACCAGCAGTGACACCTCCACGCGTCCTGCGCTGGAGGGGAAGAGCCGGCGCAGGGCGCGCAGCAGGTGCCCCAACACCGTGGGCCTCAGCCGTCCTCGAGGACCAGGTCGACGCCGGCCCGCACGGCATCCTCGATCTCGTCGAGCTTGGCCTCGCTGACCCGTTCCTGGACCAGCAGATCCGTGAGCGGCGCTCGCCGCAGGTCGAAGCCGACGATCGTGGGCTCGTGCGTGCGCTCCAGGCCCACCCCGCGGGCGTAGTCGCCGTACTTGATCCCGGTGCCGTGGACCGCGCCCTCCAGCCCGGTGAAGCCGATCAGCGCGCACGGTATGCCGTAGCTGTGGCAGGCGATCATCACGTGCATCGCGCTGGTCACGACCGCGTCGTAGCGGACCAGCTCACCGAGGAACTCCTCGATGGCGGTCGGGTGCGACATGCGCACGCTGAGCTCGTCCATGCCCTCAGGCAGCACCAGGGGCACGTTGGCGTGCTTGAAGTGGCGGACCAGCAGGGTGCGCCCGTTGGTCTGCCCGGCGACGTGCTCGACCGGCACGATCCGGCGCAGCAGCGCACCGGGGTCACCGAAGGACTGCACGTCCGGGCCACCGCTGGCGCGCAGCAGCGCGGCCGTCACCGGGCCGCGGACGGACAGGTACCGGGCCTTGGCCTCGAGCTCCAGCTCCTCGCTGCTCACGCCCGTGCCGACCACCACGGAGCTGGGCTTGATGAACCGACCGATCGACCCCACCCCCACCAGGTGGGCCGAGTGGGAGGGCGCGGTCGGCGGCACATACCGCACCGCGCGGCCGGTGACCCCGTGCACCACCAGCGGGCTGAGCCAGTCGCCGAAGTTGCCGGGGAACGGACGGGACCACCAGGCCAGGGGTAGCGGTTCCTGCCCGGGGCTGAGCGTGACGTAGTGCGAGAAGGCATCTGCCGCGCCCTTGGCCGCCTTCTCCCCCGGGGTCAGCAGACCGCCCGCCTGGAGTCGCTCGTACGTCTGCGTCATCGCCCCGAGGTCCCCGCGCTGGGAGGAGGCGATGAGGTGCCGGGTCAGCCGGGCCCGGTGCGCGTTGGCGCTGCCGGCCTGGCCGACCGCACCGCCGCTGGTGAGCAGGTGGGTCAGCCCGACCTGGTCGGCGACCCGGCGCAGGGGCCCGCTGATCCCTCGGGGCAGGGTGCGCTCCACCCGCTTGGCGGTCTTGAGCACCCGTCGCAGCGGGAGCCGGCCGGTGACGGCCTGGTTGCCGGCGGCTGCCCCGCCCACGCCCTTGTGCTGGACCACCTTGTCCTTGAAGTCCTGCACGTTGCCGCTGTCGCCGAAGGCGAAGAAGGGCACCACGCCGGAGTCGACGTCAGCCTTGTCCAGGCGTGCCGCGCTGGGCAGCACCTGGAAGGTCATCCGGGTCGCGTTGGCCCGCCAGGACTCCTCGAAGAAGTAGTCGTCCGTGGCCTTGATCGTCATCTCCTGCTCGGCCGCATAGGCGTCCTGGATGAACCGTCGACCCGCGGGGGTGGCGTTGATGCCGAAGAAGCAGGGCTCCCAGAACCTGGTGCGGTGGGCATACCCGATCCGCAGCGGTGTGCTGAAACCGCGCTGGAAACCGACGATGTCGGCGGTGAAGTCCGCGACGTAGTCCGGCAGGGAGAGCAGCGAGCAGTCGACGTCGATCCAGAAGACCTTCTTGTCCGGGTTGCGCTCGCAGACCTCGGCCAGGAAGCCGATCTTGCGCCGTGTCATGTCGGCCCAGTCGGCGCCCTCCGGCTTGTGCAGCTGCTCCATCTCGTGCGCCAGACCGAGCCGGTCCAGCTGACGGGCGAGGTCGCGGGCGTGTCCCCGGTAGTACTCGTCGTCGGTGTAGAAGGAGCAGAGGACCACGTCGTCCCGGAGCGACTGCCGGTCCGACGACGGGTCGTCGACCAGGACGCCAGGGGCCAGCCGGTCTTCATCCACTGGGGCGAGGCTCATGATCTCCGGATGCTAGGGGCGCCCGACCCACGCCCCGGGGAGGCGCGCCGAGGTCGACCAGCCGCGGCGCAGCCTCCTCCGGCCCGCCTCAGCGGGGCCGGACCGAGCCCGTGCCGGAGGCCTCGTCGAAGGAGTAGACCTCCACCCCGTCGATCCAGGTGCGCAGCACCCGCGACTGCAGCGAGAGGGGGTCACCGGACCAGAGCGCCAGGTCGGCGTCCTTGCCCACGGCCAGCGAGCCCACCCGGTCCGCCACCCCGAGCACCCGGGCCGGGTTGATGGTCACGGCCCGCAGTGCCGCGTCGCGGTCCATGCCCTCGCGCACGGCGAGCGCAGCCTGGGTGATGAGGTACTCGATCGGCACGACCGGGTGGTCGGTGATGATCGAGACCTCGACGCCGGCCCGGTCCAGGATGCCCGGGGCGCGCAGCGAGCGCTCCCGGACCTCGACCTTGCTGCGGGAGACGATGAGCGGGCCGTAGAGCACCGGCACCTGCTTCTCGGCCAGCACGTCCGCCAGCAGGTAGCTCTCGGTGCCGTGGTCCAGGACCAGGCGGTAGCCGAACTCGTCGGCCAGCCGGAGCGCGGTGGCGATGTCGTCGGCCCGGTGGCAGTGCTGGCGCCACGGAATCTCCCGGTCGAGCACCTTGCCCAGCACCTCGGAGACGAGGTCGCTGTCGACGTGCTTGCCGTCAGCAGCGGCCACCTTGGCCTGGTAGGACCGGGCCGCGGCGAAGGCACGCCGCAGCACCAGCGCCACCCCCAGCCGGGTCGAGGGCGTCTTCTTCTGCTCGCCGTAGACCCGCTTCGGGTTCTCCCCGAGCGCCGCCTTCACGCCCGAGGGGTTGCGCAGCACCATCTCGTCCACCACCCGGCCGTAGGTCTTCAGCGCGACCGCCTGACCACCGATCGGGTTGCCCGAGCCGGGGTTGACGTTGACGGTGGTGATCCCGCCCATCAGGGCGTCGTCGAACCCGGTCTCGCGCGGGTTGATCCCGTCGATCGCCCGCGCGGCGGCCATCACCGGGTCGGTCATCTCGTTGGTGTCCTGACCGGCCCAGCCCTCACCCTCCTCCCACACCCCGAGGTGGACGTGGGCGTCGACCAGGCCGGGCAGCACCCAGCCGCCGCCGGCGTCGACCACCTGGGCCTCGGCCGGCACGTCGACCTGCCCGGACTCACCGATGGCCTCGATCCGGCCGTCGCGGACCAGGACGACCCCGTCCTGGATGGGGTCGCCCTCGACGGGCACCACATAGGCCCCCACGACGGCGAGGACGGAGGACGAGGCATGGTCGGTCTGGGCACTGGCCTGAGCAGAGGAGGTGGACATGAACTCACCCTAGACAGCCGAGCCCGACGGCCGCCCGCCGGCACGAGTGTGACTGACGCCTCATACCCACGGCTGGACCAGCCCGGGCAAGACCCTTGTGCCGTCTCCGACTGGATGAAACACTAGGGAACAGTGTGCACAACTTCCACGTTGGCACTTCAGATGTAGCGGGCGTACGACTCAGGGCGCTCGCAGGACGAGAGCAAAGATGTGTCGTCCCGTCCGGCGATGTTCCCTGCTAGCCAGACCGGTGACGACTTAGAGCGCTGTCCCTGGACGGCGAGCAAGGAGTACTACTGATGGACTGGCGCGATCGCGCGGCGTGCCTCGACGAAGACCCTGAACTCTTCTTCCCGATCGGCAACACCGGCCCGGCGCTGCAGCAGATCGAAGAGGCCAAGGCCGTCTGCCGCACCTGCCCGGTGATCGACACCTGCTTGAAGTGGGCGTTGGAGACCGGTCAGGATGCCGGCGTCTGGGGCGGGCTGTCCGAGGACGAGCGTCGTGCCCTCAAGCGGCGCAAGGCCCGGGCCCGTCGAGCCGGCTGAGCCCCTGCTCGGCACCACACCCACCACCACACCCACCCGGGGCCTCACGCCCCAGCTGACCGCAGCCGCACGGTGAACCGCACGACGGTTCCGTGCGGCTGTGCTGTCTCCCAGGCGATCTCACCCCGCAGGTCGGTGAGCAGCGCCTGCACGATCTGCATCCCCAGCCCGCTGCCCGGACCCTCCCCCGCCCGGGCCGCCGCGGCGGCCGGCGCCGTCATACCGCGCCCGTTGTCCCGCACCTCGACGGCGAGCACGTCCTCCGTCTTGTCGACCCGCCGCCGGGCGTGGACCACCACCCGCGGGGTGGGCCGTTCCCCCTCCCCTTCCTCGAAGCCGTGCTCGACGGCGTTGTGCACCAGCTCGGCGAGCACCATCGCCAGGTGGGTCGCGGCCTCCGCCCGCAACCTGCCGAAGCTGCCCTCCAGGGCCGTGGCGACCGGGACGGTGTAGGTCGAGGCCACCTCGGCGGTGGCCCGCAGGATGCGGGTGGCGACATCGTCGAAGTCGACCGACTCGGTGAACCCCTGGGAGAGCGTGTCGTGCACCAGCGCCACCGTGGACAGCCGCCGCCCGGCCTCGGCCAGCGCGGCCTTCGCCCCCGGGTCGGTCAGCCGCCGCGACTGCAGCCGCAGCAGCGCCGCCACCGTCTGCAGGTTGTTCTTGACCCGGTGGTGGATCTCCCGGATGGTCGCGTCCTTGCTCAGCAGCTCGCGCTCGCGCCGCCGCAGCTCGCTGACGTCCCTGAGCAGCAGCAGCGCACCCACCCGCTGCCCCCGCCGGGTCAACGGCACGGCGCGCAGGGTGAGGTTGAGGGACGGCGTGGCGATCTCGGTGCCCCACGGTGCCCGCCCGGTGAGCACCAGCGGCACCGTCTCGTCCAGCGTCGTGCCCTGGGGCAGCCGCGAGGTGACGATCTCGGACAGGTCCGCCCCCAGCACCGGGTCGGTGTGCCCGAGCCGGCGCAGCGCCGACACGGCGTTCGGGCTGGCGTAGTCGATGACCCCGTCCGCGGTGAGCCGCACCACCCCGTCTCCGACCCGGGGCGTGCCGCGCCCCACCCCGCCGGAGGCCGCCCCCTCGGTCGGGAAGCCACCCTCGGCGATCATGCTGAACAGCTGCTGGCTGATCTGCAGGTAGTTGACCTCCAGGCCGCCCTGCTGGCGCATGTTCTGCAGGTCGGTATGCCGCACCAGCACCGCGATCGCCCGGCCCGCCCGCACGACCGGGACGTACTGCTCGCGGACGAAGCCGATCTCCGGCGGCGTCACCGGACGGGCGGTCTGCATCACCTGCTGCAGCCACCCCTGCCGCTCCTGCGTGGGCGGCTGGCCGATGACGTCCTCGTGGTAGAAGTTCGGCCCCGTCGAGGGCCGGGCGTGCGCGGCCAGGAACCACGGCGAGACGTGCGGGTCCGCCTCGTCGTCCTGCTGCACCGGCAGCCACAGCGTGAGGTCGGCGAAGGAGAGGTCCGCCAGCATCTGCCAGTCCCCGACCAGGCGGTGCAGCCAGTCGACGTCGGCGCTCGACATCGTGGAGCGGGACAGGGTCTCGCGCAAGGAGGGCACGCGAGGAGCCTAGCCGCGCGGGACGCGAGGCTCCCGCCGGGCCGTGTCTCCCAGGACGGCCCGGCGGGGTATGCGGTCAGTCGGCCGCGCCCTGGCGCACCAGACCGCGCAGCGTGCGCAGCGCCACCGACAGGGGCGCCAGGTCCGGCTCCTGCATGTCGCTGACGGCGCGCATGACGTGCCCGATGCGCACCAGCGCCGCCCGGTGCTCGGTCATCCAGCCGCCCACCCGGTCCAGGGCGCCGTCGTAGCCGTCGGCGTCGGTGCTCTCCAGGACGGTGCGGGTCAGCCCGCGCATCACGCCGTAGATGTCGTCCCGCATGGCGCCGCGGGCCAGGGAGGCCCACCGGTCCTCGCGGGGCAGGTGGGAGACGTGGGTGAGCAGGTCGTCCAGCCGGAAGCCCTCGGAGACCCCGAAGTACACCTGCGCGACCTCGTGCGCGACCTGCGAGTCCTCCGAGCCGGTTCCCATCGCCAGCTCGACCACGTCGAGGAGCGAGAAGCTGTCCAGCAGCGAGGCGTAGGTGGCGGCCAGCTCGTCCGGCACGCCGTGCTCGGTCGCCCACTGCTTGCGGTCGGCCCAGCGCTGACGCTCGTTGCCCTGGAGCAGCTCCCCGAGCTGGGGCACGAGGCGCTGCACCGGCCCGGCGAAGCGCGCGATCTCCTTGTCCATGTCGGTGGACAGCGAACGGTTGTTGAGGAACCAGCGGACCGCCCGGTCGACCAGGCGTCGGAACTCCAGGTAGAGCTCGGTCTGGGTGTCGGTCTCGACCACATTGTCCAGGGCCTCGACCTGCGCGATGTAGTCCGGCATGGCGAAGACCGAGCGGACCACGTGGAAGGCCCGGGCGATCTGGGCCGCGGTGGCCCCCGTCTCCTCCTCGGCGCGGTAGACGAAGGAGACCCCGCCGCGGTTGATCATCGCGTTGGCGATCTCGTTGATGATGATCTGCCGGCGCAGCGGGTGCTCCAGGATCTGCGCCCGGGCCCGCTCCTGCAGCGGCTGCGGGAAGTAGCCGAGCAGGGTGTCCACCAGAGCCGGGTCGTCGGGCAGCTCGGTGCCCTCCAGCTCCTGCTTCAGCGCCAGCTTGGCGTAGGCGACGACGACGGAGAACTCGGGGCTGGTCAGGGCGTGGTTCTCCGCCCTCCGACGGGCCCACTCCTCGTCGTCGGGCAGGAACTCCAGCTGCGGGTCGAGGTCGGCGTGCTCGGTGAGGTAACGGATCAGCCGCTGGTGCACGGTGACCATGACCTCGCGCTGGTGGCGGCCGTTGCCGATGAGCACGTTCTGCTCGTAGTTGTGCCGCAGCACCTTCTCGGCGACCTCGTCGGTCATCGAGGCCAGCAGCTCGTCGCGCTCCTCCATGGACATCGAGCCGTCCTGCACCAGGGGGGTCAGGGCGATCTTGATGTTGACCTCGTAGTCCGAGCTGTCCACGCCGGCGGAGTTGTCGATGGCGTCGGTGTTGACGTGCACGCCGTTCAGGGCGGCCTCCACCCGGCCCAGCTGCGACATACCCAGGTTGCCGCCCTCCCCGACCACCCGCGCGCGCAGGTCCCGGCCGTCGACCCGGATGGGGTCGTTGGCCCGGTCCCCGATGGCGGCGTGGCTCTCCCGCGAGCTCTTGACGTAGGTGCCGATGCCGCCGTTCCACAGCAGGTCGACCGGCGCGCACAGGATGGCCCGCAGCAGCTCGTGCGGGGTCAGCTTCTGCACGCTCTCGTCCAGACCCAGCGCCCGGCGCACCTGGGGGCTGATCGGGACCGACTTCAGGGTGCGGGCGTAGACGCCACCGCCCTCGCTGATGAGGCTGGTGTCGTAGTCCGCCCAGGACGAGCGGGGCAGCGCGAACATCCGCTGCCGCTCGGCGTAGGAGGTGGCGGCGTCCGGGTCGGGGTCGAGGAAGATGTGCCGGTGGTCGAAGGCCGCGACCAGGTGGATGTGCTCGGAGAGGAGCATGCCGTTGCCGAAGACGTCACCGCTCATGTCGCCGATGCCCACCACGGTGAAGTCCTCCGCCTGGGTGTCGACCCCCAGCTCGCGGAAGTGCCGCTTGACCGACTCCCACGCGCCGCGCGCGGTGATGCCCATCTTCTTGTGGTCATAGCCCGCCGAGCCGCCGGAGGCGAAGGCGTCGTCCAGCCAGAAGCCGTAGTCGCGGGCCACCGAGTTGGCCAGGTCGGAGAAGGTCGCGGTGCCCTTGTCGGCCGCCACCACCAGGTAGGTGTCGTCGTCGTCGTAGCGGACCACCCGCTCCGGCGGCACCACCTCGCCGGCGACCCGGTTGTCGGTGACGTCGAGCAGGGCGCGGATGAAGGTCTGGTAGGCCGAGCGCCCCTCGACCAGCCAGGCGTCCCGGTCGGCGGCGGGGTCGGGCAGCTGCTTGGCGAAGAAGGCACCCTTGGAGCCGGTGGGCACGATGACGGCGTTCTTGACCATCTGCGCCTTGACCAGACCCAGCACCTCCGTGCGGAAGTCCTCGCGCCGGTCGCTCCAGCGCAGGCCGCCGCGGGCGACCTTGCCGAAGCGCAGGTGGCTGCCCTCGACGTTGGGCGAGTAGACCCAGATCTCGAAGGCCGGCCGCGGCTCGGGCAGCAGGTCCAGCGAGCGGGGCAGCAGCTTCAGGGCCACGCGCGCCTTGTGCGCACCGTCCTGCCGGCGCTGGTAGAAGTTGGTCCGCAGCGTGGCCATCACCACGTCCATCAGCCCTCGCAGGATCCGGTCCTGGTCGAGGCTGGCGACCTCGTCCAGGGCCGCGGTCAGCTCCTGGACGACCTCCGCCGTGCGCTCCTCCCGGTCCCCCTCGCGGTCGGGGTCGAAGCGGGCCTCGAAGAGCTCGACCATCCGCCGGGCGATCGGCGGGTTGGCGACGAGCGCCTCCTCGAGGTAGTCGAGGCTGTAGGTGCCGACCTGGCGCAGGTAGCGGACCAGGGCGCGCAGGATGACCACGCGGCGCCAGTCCAGCCCCGCGGTGAGGACCAGCCCGTTGAGCGTGTCGGACTCGGCCGCCCCACCCCATACCGCGGAGAAGGCGTCCTCGAAGGCGGCGGCCACCTCCTCCTCGGTGCGCTCCTCTCCCCCGGTCCAGACCGAGGCGTCCTTGGCGCGCAGGCCGTAGTCGTAGATGTAGCTGACCGGGCCGCCGTCGGGGTCCAGCTCGTAGGGCCGCTGGACGGTGACCTCCAGGCCGAGGTCGGCGAAGACCGGCAGCACGTCGGTGAGCGACATCTCCTCGGTGCGGTAGACCTTCATCCGCCGCTCCTCGTCCGCGTCCCCCTCCTCGCGGTAGAGGTGAGGCCGGGCGGAGCGCTCCTCGCCGTGCAGGTCGGAGAGCCGGCCGAGGTCGAAGAAGGCGGCCTCCCCCTCGAAGTCCTCCTTATAGGCCTCGGGGAAGGCGTAGGCGTAGCCGGCCACGAGGTCACCCGCGTCCCCCTCGTCCTCGACCTGGGCGGCGACCGCCTCGGTCAGCCCCTCCACCCAGGTGCGGGTCGCCTCGGCCAGCCGGTCCTGCAGCTCCTGCGGGTCCACGTCGGGGACCGTCTCGCCCTTGGGCAGGCGGATCACGAAGTGCATCTGGGCCAGGGGCCCGTCGCCGACGCGCGTGGCGTAGTCGGCCAGCTCCCCGCCGTAGGCCTCCTCCAGCATCCGCTGCACCCGGATCCGGTTGGCCGTGTTGTAGCGGTCACGGGGCAGGAAGACGAGGGCGGTGACGAAGCGGCCGAACTCGTCGCGGCGCACGTAGAGCTTGGCCGCCGGCCGCTCCAGCAGGCGCACGACGTCGTTGGCCGTCCGGCCGAGCTCCTCCGCGGTGGCCTGGAAGAGCTCGTCGCGCGGGTAGGCCTCCAGGACGCTGAGCAGGTCCTTGCCGGAGTGGCTGTCGGGCGCGTAGCCGGACTCCTGCAGGATGCGCCTCACCTTGCCCCCCACGATCGGCAGCCGGGTGGTCGACTCGGCGTAGGCGGTCTGGGTGAACAGGCCCAGGAAGCGGTGCTCGCCGATGACCTCCCCGCGGTCGTCGAAGCGGCGGATCCCCACGTAGTCGAGCGGCACGGTGCGGTGGACCGTGGCCCGGGTGTTGGCCTTCGTCACGGTGAGCAGGCGCGGCTCGCGGGCGGTGGCGGCGGCCTCGGGGCGCAGCTCGCTGACCGTGGCGGGTGCGCCGGGCTCCTCGCGCAGGATGCCCAGCCCGCTGCCGGGGACCGAGCGCAGGGCCGCGGTGCTGCTGCCGTCCTCTTCGACCAGGTCGTAGGACCGGTAGCCCAGGTAGGTGAAGTGGTGGTCGTCCACCCAGCGCAGGAAGTCGATGGTGGGTGCCACGGTCTCGGGGTCGACGGTGTCCGGTGGGCGCAGCTCGAGCTCGGCCATGATCGCCCGCGCCCGCTGCCGCATGGCGCCCCAGTCCTCCACCGCGTGGCGCACGTCGGTGAGCACCCGCTCCAGGTCGGCCGCCAGCTCCGCGCGAGCGACGTCGGAGGGCAGGCGGTCGATGTCCACCTGCACCCAGGACTCCACCCGCTGACCCTCACCGGCGTGCAGCGGGTCGACGTCCAGGACCTCGCCGGAGGAGGTGTCGACGACCATCTGCGGGTGCAGCAGGCGGTTGACCCCGTACCCGTGCCGGGTCACCTCGCCCAGGACGGAGTCGACGATGAAGGGCATGTCGTCCACGACCACCTGGACCACGGTGTACCGGCTGCTCCACCCGTCGCCCTCGGTACTGGGGTTGAGGACCTTGACCGCTGCGCTGCCCGGGGTGCGGCCCGCCGACAGCTGCGCCATCGAGGACGCCGCGGCCGCCATCTGGCTCGGGTCACGCCCGTCCTTCTCCTCCTCGGACACGTGGTGGTAGAAGCGGTCGAACAGCGTGTCGGTGGACGCCATCGCAGTCAGGAACTCCTCGGTAGCCTCGGCCGCACGTCCTCGTGGGCTCCAGGTCAGGTTACCCGGCTGGGGATGACCCACCCACTCAGGCGTCGACCTGCCTAGAGTGGCGGTATGACGTCTCCGCGCCCCGAGGTCAGCGCCCCCGGGAGCGTCGCCGCGTGGCGGGCCGCACGCGAGCTGGAGGGGCTCGCGCCGGACCTGGGGTGGGCCGAGGCGACCGGGTTCGTCGACGGTCTGGTGGACGGTCTGACGCACCGGTGCGTCGACCTCGCGGCGGGCCGGGAGGCGCCCACGCCGCTGCCGCTCGTCGCGGGTGCCCTGGGCGGGCCGGACGGCCCCGCCGACCATGCCTCGTGCCGCGCAGCGGCCGCCCGGCTGCGGGTCGCGGCGATGACGCTGCGCGGTGACGGCGCGGGCCGGCCGTGGGCGCTGGGTGCGGCGGAGGTCGCCGAGGACCTGGCCGAGCTGCTCGACCACGTCGCGGACCGGGCCCGGACCGGCCGCCTGCGGGCCGCCGACAAGGGTGTGGTGCTGCGCCGCCTGCACGCCGCGCAGCGCCTGCTGCGCGGTGCTCCCTGACGAGGGCTCGACTACCGTGAGCCCATGAGGATCACCGAGACCGTCATCCACGCCGCGGACCCGCTGCGCACCTACGAGATGCTCACCGACCACGACTACCAGGTCGCCCGCTGCGTGCGGACCGGTGCCACCGACCAGACGGTGACGATCGACCGGGAGCCGGACGGCACGACCACGGTGACCACCCAGCGGCACATCCCCAGCGACGGGGTCCCCGACTTCGCCAAGGCCTTCGTCGGCCCGACCCTGCTGCTGGTGGAGACGGTGCGCTGGGGCGCCCCGGACGCCGACGGCGAACGCGAGGGCGCGATGAGCCTGGAGCTGCCCGGCATACCCGTCTCCTTCACCGGCGGGATGCACCTGCGCCGCGGCCAGGGTCCAGGGCAGACCGAGCACACGGTCGACGGCGACCTGGACGCCCGGATCCCCCTGCTCGGCCGCCGGATCGAGGCCATGGTCTCCGAGCAGGTGAGCCGGATGATCCGCGAGGAGCGCCAGCTCGCCGCGGAGTGGCTCGCCGACCATCCCGCTCCCTGAGCGCGCTGACCACCCCGCATCAGCCGGGTCCGCGGTCGGGACGCTCTCCGTGACGGATGTCCCGGGGAGAGGCCACCGGTGGCCTCTCCCCGGGACACGTCCCACGTCGCGGGTCAGCCCATGTGCGGGTAGCGGTACTCCTTCGGCGGGACGAAGGTCTCCTTGATCACCCGGGTGTTGATCCACCGCTGCAGGTTCGCGGCGGAGCCGGCCTTGTCGTTGGTGCCGGAGGCACGGGCGCCGCCGAACGGCTGCTGACCCACGACCGCGCCGGTCGGCTTGTCGTTGATGTAGAAGTTGCCGGCCGCGAACCGCAGCCGCGCCGCCGCCTCGGCCACCGCGGTCCGGTCCTGGGCGATGACCGCCCCGGTCAGGGCGTAGGGCGCCACCGACTCCATCTGGTCCAGCATCGTGGACCACTCGGCGTCCGGGTAGACGTGCACGGTGAGGATCGGCCCGAAGTACTCGGTGGTGACCATCTCGTGCGCCGGGTCCTCGACGACGACGACCGTCGGGCGGACGAACCAGCCGACCTCGTCGTCGTAGCTGCCCCCGGCGACGACCTCCACCTGGTCGTCCTCGCGGGCCCGGTCCAGGACCGCCTTGTGCTTGGCGAAGGCCTTGGCGTCGATGACCGCACCCATGAAGTTGGACAGGTCCCGGACGTCACCGACGGCCAGGCCCTCGGCCTCCTGCACCAGCTGGTCGCGCATCTGCTTCCACAGCGAGGCGGGGACGTAGGCGCGGGAGGCGGCCGAGCACTTCTGGCCCTGGTACTCGAACGCACCACGCACCATCGCGGTGCGCAGGACGTCCACGTCGGCGCTGGGGTGGGCGACGATGAAGTCCTTGCCACCGGTCTCACCGACGATGCGCGGGTACCCCCGGTAGCGGGACAGGTTGTTGCCGATCTCGGCCCAGAACATGTTGAAGACCTGGGTCGAGCCGGTGAAGTGCACCCCGGCGAAGTCGGGGCTGCCCAGGACGACCTCGGAGATCGCCGGGCCGGTGCCGGTGACCATGTTCAGCACGCCGGGCGGCAGGCCGGCCGCCTCGAGCAGCTCCATGGTCACGCTGGCCGCCCGCTGCTGGGTCGGTGCCGGCTTCCACACCACCGTGTTGCCCATCAACGCCGGCGCGGTCGGCAGGTTGCCGCCGATCGCGGTGAAGTTGAAGGGGGTCACGGCATACACGAAACCCTCGAGCGGGCGCTGGTCGATGCGGTTCCAGGTGCCCGGCGCGTTGCGGATCGGCTGCTCGGCGAGCAGCTGACGCCCGTAGTAGGCGTTGAAGCGCCAGAAGTCGGCCAGCTCGCACGCCGAGTCGATCTCGGCCTGGATCGCGGTCTTGCTCTGCCCGAGCATGGTCGCGGCGTTCATCCGCGCCCGCCAGGGCCCGGCCAGCAGGTCGGCGGCCCGGAGGAAGACGGCGGCCCGGTCCTCGTAGGAGAGCGCACGCCAGGCCGCACCGGCCTCCAGCGCGGCGTCCACGGCCCGTTGTGCGTCCTGCTTGGTGCCGTCGCGCAGGGTGCCCAGCACCTCGGCGTGGGCGTGCGGCTGCACCACCTGGATCTCCTGGCCCGCGCCGGTGACCCGTTCACCGCCGATGATGTGCGGCAGCTCGACCGGCCTGGCGGCCATCTCGGCGAGCGCCACCTCCAGCTCGGCGCGCTCGGGGCTGCCGGGGACGTAGTCCCGCACGGGCTCGTTGATGGGCGTGGGGACATCGACGATGCCGTCCATGTGTCACCTCTTCGTGTTGTGCGTCGCGTTCTCGCGGTGGTCGTTCGGGCGGTCGATCGGGTGCCCGTGGGGTGGTTGTTGGTGTTCGTCGGTGTTCTCGCGGTCTTCCTGGGGTGCGCTTGCGGTGATCGTGCGGGGGCCCGAGGGAGGGCTTCACGGTATGCGGCCCGCTCAGTCCCGCTGGCCCTCCACCAGGGCGTGGGCCAGCTCGATGACCTGCTCGAGCTCGGTGGTGTCGTACCAGGACAGCTCGATCTCCTCGTCCGGGGCCGGCAGCGTCGCCGGGTCCCCGGTGACGACGTCGTCACCGAGGTGGAAGGCGGCGACCCGCGGGAGGTCGACGTCTCCCACCCGCACCTGCGGACCCTCGGGGCGGGCCGCGTCGACCGTCTCCTGGACGAGGTCGACCGCGGCGACGATGACGGGCTGACCGTCGGCGGACAGGCCGAGGGCCGCGGCCTGGAGCGCCGCATACTCCCATTCGTCCTGGTCACCGGAGGGCAGCGAGGCGCGCACGGACCGGGTGACGGTGGTGGCCCGCAGCGGCCCGGTCAGACGCCGGTCCGTGCGGAGGGTGTCCAGTTGTTCCGGGCTCAGCGGCAGGTAGCACCGCAGCGTCGCCATGGGGCCTCCTTGTCCGCAGGTCGCGCCAGGGCCGGTCCGGCCCCGCATCGCCATCGTCGCAGACGTGGCTGAGTGCGTCAGCATCGGCTCGCAGGGTCGTCCGCTCAGGCCCGCTGGCGTCGTGGCCACCAGCGCCGGCCTGGGCTTCTGGGGGCGGCGGTCCGGCCCGCGATCCGGTCGGCGAGCGTCCGGATGCTGGCGCGGGCGGGGCTGGCGGGCCGGACCTCCACCAGAGCCCGGCCGTGCAGCAGCGCGGCATCCATCGACTCTCGGTCCTCCGGGACCAGGAGCACGTCCCTGGCCCCGGCGAAGCGCTCCAGCGCCTCCTGGATCCGGCGTTCGGGGTCCGGGCCGACGGGACCGGGGCGGACCCGGGTGATGACCACCTCCCGCGGGGCGGCGGTGAGGGTGGGCAGGAGGTCGAGACCCCGGACGAGGCGCTGCAGGCCGATCGGGTCGCCCGCACCGACCACGACCACGCGGTCGGCGGCCTCCAGCGCGGTGAGCGTGGCACCGTGGCGGCGCGGCGCCTGGGTGTCGAAGGACAGCTCTTCGTCCTGCTCGGCCTCCGCCGCGACGTCGAGGACCACGAAGGAGGCGCACCGGCGGGACACCTCGATGATGTCGGCGAGGGCACTGTCGCGGACCTCGGGCCACCGGTCCGCCCGCGGCAGACCGGTGAGCAGCAGCAGCCCTGGACGGACCTCGGGAGCCAGGCGGGTCAGCGCGGCCTCGTCCAGGACTGCCTGATCGGCTGCGCGGGCGGCCGCCGCCAGGCCGGGCGCCTCGTCGAGCACCGCCAGCGACTGCGCCAGGGCGGAGGCGGACGTGTCGGCGTCGATGAGCACCACGTGGGTGAGTGGGTCGGCCAGCTCGGCGGCCAGGTTGAGCGCCAGCGTGGTGCGGCCAGGGCTGCCGGGGCCCCAGACGACGATCACCTCCCCTGGCTCTCGTGCCGGGCCTTCCTCCGCTGGCTGCCCCACCTCCGTCAGTCCCTCGCCGGGCGGGCCACCCGCCTCCTCCACCAGCCGGCGCAGCTCTTCGTCCATGGGGTCCGACGCACCGTCGGGACCGCTGTCCTGGACGGTTGACGCGAGCTCCTCGACCTGGCCCGGTGCCGGGGAGGTGAGATCGCGGGCTGCAGAGGCCGGTGACCCGGGCAGGTCGCCGGCCCGGTCGTCGCCCTCGTCATCCCGCCGGCGTTGCTGGGCCCGGCGTCGCCGATGTGCGGCCTGCTCGCGGTCACCGTGCCCAGGCTCCTCCTGCTCGGTCCCGGCGAGTCCGACGGCCCACCCGGGCGGCCCCGTCCGGCCCGACGGGCCGACCTCCGCGGCGGCGCCGGGCGGTGTTGCCTCCCCGGACGGTTCGGCCTCGCCGGGCGCGTCGACCTGCCTCAGCTCCACCGCCGCACCGATCGCCTCGTCCAAGGCCTCGGCGTCAAGGTCCGCGGGCAGCACCACCTGGATCCCCCACCGGCGTAGCGTGCGTCCGGCGTCGACCTGGCTCGGCGGATGCACCCCGACCACCGCCACCCCCGAGGCGAGCAGGGACTCGACGGCCGCCCGGTCCAGGGACCGGAAGTCGCTGGACACCACCGCGACCCGCGCCAGGCCGGCGGCCGAGACACCCAGCAGCTCGGGGACGTCTGCGCAGCGCCGGACGAGCTGGGCACGGCTGGATCGCCCGAGCAGCTCGGCCAGCCCGCTCTCCCATCGCGGGGCAACGCCCGTGACGGTGGGCAGGCTCATCGGCCCGCGTCCTGCTGGGACCGGGGCGCCGGCACGAGCGTGAGCCGGGCATCCTGGTCGACCGCCGCGATGACGTCGCCGACCCGGTCGGCCGGGACGACCACCGAGACCGATGCCCGCCCCAGCCCCGCACCCAACCCCGTCCCCTGCTCCGGCACCCGGTCGACCACCGCACCTGAGAGCAGCAGCCTGGGGTCGAGGTAGCTGACGCCCAGCGCGTCCGGGTCGCGCGGGCTCACCCAGACGTCGACCAGCGCCCCGGTCGACAGCCCCGGCAGGGCGCTGGGGTCGACGGGGACGGTCACCGTCTTGTCCAGCGCCTCGCGGGCGGTGCCCAGCGAGGCGACCGGCACCAGCTCGCCGGTCGCGACGCCGCGCACGAGGTACGTGCCGGGCGCGATCGGCTCGGTGCCGTCCACGTAGCGCTCCACCTGCTCGCCCAGACGCACCTGCACCACGGCCAGGTCGGCCGCCGCCACCGGCTGGCCGGGCAGCAGGTCCCGGGCCGCCGCATAGACCGGGGTGGTGTCGTCCAACGACATCACCAGGCGGGTCCCGCCCGCCACGGAGAGGAGGACGAGCAGCACGCCGACCACGAGGCGCAGGTCACGCCAGCCTGGTCGTTGCAGACGGCGGGCGGTGCGCCCGCCCTTCGCGCCGGGATCACCACCGGCCGCCGGCAGCGGCCGTGCTCTACGTCCCTGAGTGCTCACCGCCATCTCGCTGCCCTTTCTGCTGGCGCTGATCGACCCCGACGTCGACCGAGCCCGTCGACGCCCGCCGCACCTGCCCGACGCGACGCCAACTGGTCCATCTTGTCCACAGGTGGGCCACGATGGCTACCGAAGTCTCGTAAAATCTGCGCACGCCCTGCCCCCGGACCCCGAAGGAGCTCGCCGTGGCGGCCCCCCGCTTCCTCACCCTCACCGACGTGGCAGAGACACTCAACGTCTCGCTCTCCCAGGTCAAGGCGTTGGTGCGCTCCGGTGAGCTCGTGGGGGTCAAGCTCGGTGGCCGCGGAGTGTGGCGGGTGGAGAACGTCGAGCTCGAGGCCTACATCCAGCGAATGTACGAGCAGACCCGAGAGATCACCCGACAGGGAGATCCTGCTCCCTGAGCCACCCTCCCGGCGCGTCTGTTCCACCGCTGTCACCGGCACCATTGCAACCCTTGGCATCCTGAGCACCCTCGCTACCGGCACCGCGCCAGCCCGCTCGCTCACAGCCGGCGCACCAGGGCCAGGGCGGAGTAGGGCAGGCTGACCCGGCCACGGACCGCGGCGGCCCGTCTCGGCTCGTCGTCGGCGTGCCGGGCCAGGTCGAGGTGGTCGGCCAGCACGGCATCGACCGTGCCGGTCACGTGGTCTCCGTCGAGGTCGTGGACCCGCACCCGGGCGCGGTCCCGGCTCACGGCACGCAGGGCGTGACGGAGGCCGAACCGGCGGCTGGCCACCTGCTCGCGTGGGTCCGCCCGGGTAGCCAGGCCCTCCACGGCCGAGACGGCTGACAACGGGATGAGCAGCTCGCGCCCGGTGCGGCCCGAGCCTTCGCCCTGCGCCAGGATCCAGTCGCGGCCGACATCGCTGAGGTGAGCATCGATCCACCCGACCCCGCGAACACGCAGCCGCACCGGGGCATTCGGGTCGGCGGCGAGCCTGTGGACGAGCTCGATCTGTCCCCGCTCCGCCCGGACGTGCTCGGCCACCTCGGCGGCGCGCTCCTGCAGCTCGAGAGCGGCGAGCTGCGCGCCGAGATCGTCGAACAGCCGGTGCCAGCGCATGCCCCTCATGCTGCCAGCGATCGGGGTGGTGCGGGTTGGTCGTCCACAGGTCGCTACTTCCTCTTGACCGACTTCCTCTGACGGTCGTAGCGTGCCGCACAAGACTTCAAACAACCGCAACTGAACGCAAACGCCGCGTCCGCGGTGGTGGAGCGGAGCAGGAGGCAGCACCATGCGCGATCACAGGACAGAGCGACCGCAGTGCGCGGCCGGACTCGGGGGCCTGCTCGGCGTCTTCGCGCTGGCCAGCACCTGGTGGCTGGCGAGCCAGGCCGCCCAGACCTGGCCTGGCAGCGGCTCGACCAGCGTCGATGCCGCCCTGCTGAGCGTCACCCTCGCTGCCGCGGCGCTGCTCCTGTGCTGGGTCAGCGGGGTCCTGACGCTCGCCGTCGTGGAGCTGCTGCGCGGGCCCGGCCCCGGCCGCGGCCCGTTCGGTCAGCAGGGAAACGACGGGGTCAGCGGCCGGCGAGAGGGGTTGGTGCTGCTGGAGCGGCAGCTCTCGGCCACCCCGGCGACGTTCACGGCGGTGGGTCGGGTCAGCGTCCTCCTGCTGGCCCTCACCGCCGTTCCTGCCCACGCCGCACCGGCGGGGCCTCCCGAGCCTTCGTGGACCTGGACGTCCTCGGACACCGTCGCCCGGTCGGTCAGCACACCCGATCCGGAGTCTGAGTCTGCGGAGCATCCGCTGCTGCCGGACGGCTCTCCCGTGCCCCTGCCCGGCTGGACGCCCGTGCCGGTGTCAGCTCCGGTCAAGCCGGCCGCGACCATCGGTTTGGTCAGCGTGGCACCGTGAGAGGCACCGGTCGAGCACGTGGTCGTCCGGGCCGGAGACACGCTGTGGTCTCTGACGGCTCGTCATCTGGGCGGGCAGGCCACCGTGCAGGACATCGCCGAGGAGTGGCCGCGGTGGTATGCCGCCAACCGTGAGCTCATCGGTCCGGACCCCGACCTCATCCTGCCCGGTCAGGAGCTGCGGATCCCCGCCGCGGACGTCCCGGCGGAGCAGGTTGACCCCGCCCGGGAGAGTGCCCGGTGATGAACGAAGACTCGCGCCTGCCCGTGGTCCGGCTGGCACCCGCACCAGTCGCGGAGCCGCCGTCCGTGGGTCCCGACTGGCACGACACCGGCGGCTCGACCGGTCAGCAACCAGCCGGCCGCTACGTCCAGGGCTCGCTGGCCGTGGACTTCCGCCACGACGCCTACGACAGCTTCTTCGGGCCGCAGGCGACCGGCACCGCGGACCTACCGCCCGCCGACGTGTGGGCGCGCAAGCTCATCCAGGCCACCCTGGAGGTGTGCGAGGGCAACCGTTCGCCAGACCAGCTCTCCCGGTGGCTCGCTCCTGACGTGCGCGAGCGGGTGGCTCGACGCGGGGTGCTGGCTCGACGCCGGGCCCGGCGTCCCCACCAGGCGCCGCTCATCCGCGCCCTTCTGCTCTGCCACCCCGCGGACGGAGTCTGCGAGGTATCGGCGGTCGTCCGCTGCTCGGGCCGCGTGCGGGCGCTGGCCCTGCGGATGAGCGGCGTCGACGGACGCTGGCTGATCACGGCGTTCGAGCTGGGCTGAGCAGAACGGACGCGGCGAGCCGCGGCCCCCAAACAGCGCGCTTCGCGTGTCCGGTCGCGCCCTTCTGCGTGTCCGGTCGGGCTTTCTGGCGTGTCCGGTCGGGCTCTTTGGCGTGTCCGGTCAGCGGGTGCGGCGGGCGGCCTTGCGGCGCTCGGCGCGGTTGTTGCCGCCGCCTGCTCCGGCCCCGCTCGTCGCGGGGGTCCGGCCCTGCTCCTCCTCGGGCAGGCTGCCGTCGGCCCGGACGGGGCGCGCCTCGGCCTCACCCTGCTCGCTCGGCGCGACGAAGGTCAGCTGCTGCTGGGCCGGCGTCGCCGGGGCTGCGTCCTCGGCCTTCTTCACCTCGGCCTGGAAGAGGAACTGGACCGACTCCTCCTTGATCGCCTCCATCACCGCCTGGAAGAGCTGGTAGCCCTCGCGCTGGTACTCCACGAGGGGCTCCCGCTGGGCCATCGCACGCAGCCCGATGCCCTCCTTGAGGTAGTCCATCTCGTAGAGGTGCTCGCGCCACTTGCGGTCCAGGACCTGCAGCACGATCCGCCGCTCGACGTCGCGCATCAGGTCCTCGCCGATCTCGGCCTCACGCTGGTCGTAGGCGTGCTGGGCGTCGCTGGTCAGCTGCTCCACCAGCAGCTCGGTGGTGACCCCGGCCCGGCTGCCGGCCTGCTCGACCACGTCCTCGACGGTGACGCCGACCGGGTAGAGCCGGCCCAGCTCCGCCCAGAGAGCCTCCAGGTCGATGCCGTCGGCCAGGCCCATCCCTCCGGCCGCGGTGACGTAGTCGGTGACCACGTCGTTGATGAAGTGCCGCACCTGCTCGTGCAGGTCCTCGCCCTCCAGCACGCGGCGGCGCTCGGCGTAGATCACCTCGCGCTGACGGTTGAGGACGTCGTCGTACTTGAGCACGTTCTTGCGGGTCTCGAAGTGCTGCGCCTCGACCTGCGCCTGCGCGCTGGCGATCGAGCGGGAGACGATCTTGGACTCGATCGGGATCTCGTCGCTCATGCCCGTGGTCGACATCACCCGGTCGACCATCGCCGCGTTGAACATCCGCATCAGGTCGTCCTGCAACGAGAGGTAGAACCGGGACTCGCCCGGGTCGCCCTGCCGTCCGGCACGACCGCGCAGCTGGTTGTCGATGCGGCGCGACTCGTGCCGCTCGGTGCCCAGGACGTAGAGCCCGCCCAGGGCGGTCACCTCGTCGTGCTCGGCGGCGACCGACGCCTCCGCCTCGGCCAGCGTGCTCTCCCAGGCCGCCTCATACTCCTCCGGCGTCTCCTGGGGGTCCAGGCCCTTGGCGTGCATGGCGGCGACCGCCCGGAACTCGGGGTTACCGCCCAGCATGATGTCGGTGCCTCGCCCGGCCATGTTGGTCGAGACGGTGACGGCACCCTTGCGGCCCGCGTCGGCGACGATCGCGGCCTCCCGCTCGTGGTGCTTGGCGTTCAGTACCTCGTGCTTGACGCCGCGGCGGCGCAGCTGCTCCGACAGGTACTCCGACTTGGCCACCGAGGTGGTGCCGACCAGGACGGGCTGGCCGGCCTTGTGCCGCCCGGCGATGTCGTCGACGACCGCGGTGAACTTGGCCTCCTCGGTCCGGTACACCAGGTCCGGCAGGTCCTTGCGGACCATCGGCCGGTTGGTGGGGATGGACAGGACACCCACCTTGTAGATCTGGTGCAGCTCGGCGGCCTCGGTCTGGGCGGTACCGGTCATCCCGGCGAGCTTGTCGTACATGCGGAAGTAGTTCTGCAGGGTGACGGTGGCCAGGGTCTGGTTCTCGTTCTTGATCTCCACCCCCTCCTTGGCCTCGATCGCCTGGTGCATGCCCTCGTTGTAGCGGCGGCCGGGCAGGATGCGGCCGGTGTGCTCGTCGACGATCATCACCTGGCCGTCCATCACGACGTAGTCCTTGTCGCGGTTGTACAGCTCCTTGGCCTTGATCGCGTTGTTCAGGTAGCCGATGAGCGGGGTGTTGGCCGACTCGTAGAGGTTGTCGATGCCGAGGTAGTCCTCGACCTTCTCGATGCCCTGCTCGAGCACGCCGACGGTCCGCTTCTTCTCGTCGACCTCATAGTCGCCCTCGGCCTCGATCCCCTTCATCGGGTCCGCCGCCGTTCCCCGCTCCAGCCTGCGCACGATCTTGGCGAACTCGTTGTACCACTTGGTCGCCTGGTCGGCGGGGCCGGAGATGATCAGCGGCGTGCGGGCCTCGTCGATGAGGATCGAGTCCACCTCGTCGACGATGGCGAAGTGGTGCTCGCGCTGGACCAGGTCCTTCAGCGACCAGGCCATGTTGTCGCGCAGGTAGTCGAAACCGAACTCGTTGTTGGTGCCGTAGGTGATGTCCATGCGGTACTGCTCGCGCCGCTGCGCGGGCGTCATCGAGGACAGGATCACGCCGGTCTCCATGCCCAGCGCGCGGTGCACGCGGCCCATCAGCTCGGACTGGTACTGCGCCAGGTAGTCGTTCGTGGTGATGACGTGGACACCCTTGCCGGTGAGCGCGTTGAGGTAGGAGGGCAGGGTGGCGACCAGGGTCTTGCCCTCACCGGTGCGCATCTCCGCCACGTTGCCCTGGTGCAGGGCAGCCCCGCCCATGAGCTGGACGTCGAAGTGCCGCTTGCCGATGGTGCGCTTGCTGGCCTCGCGCACCGCGGCGAACGCCTCCGGCAGCAGCTGCTCCAGGGTCTGGCCGTCGGCCAGGCGGGCCTTGAACTTGTCGGTCTCCGCCCGCAGCTCTGCGTCGGTGAGGCCCTCGAAGTCCTCCTCCAGGGCGTTGACCTGGCGGGCGACGGTCTGCAGCTTGCGCAGCGCGGACTTCTCACCGGCGCGCAGGATCTTCTCGAAAAGGTTGGCCACCTGCCTAGGCTAACCGCCCTGGCTGGAGGTTCCCTAGCACGGGTGCCGGAGGGGCGGGCTCAAGGGGTCGTCGGGGTCGTCGGAGTCGTCGGGGTGGTCGCGGTCGGCAGGTCCACCCGCCCCAGCCCCAGCCATCCGGCCATCGACTCCAGCTCGGCGACCAGGGCCGGGCCCGACCGGGCCACGTCCGCGCCCACCTCCCAGTGCAGCGACTGCACCCGCAGCACGCCCGCCGTCCTGTCGGCCTTGAGGTCCACGCGCCCGACGAGCCGTTCGTCGTGCAGGAAGGGCAGCACGTAGTAGCCGTGCTCACGCAGGTGTGCCGGCACGTAGATCTCGATCCGGTAGCGGAACCCCCACATGTCCTCCACGCGGTCCCGCTGCCAGACCAGGGAGTCGAACGGGCTGAGCAGGGCGGAGCCCGACACTGCGCGCGGACGGCGTGCCGCTGGGTCGAGGTACGCCGTGCGCCGCCACCCCGGCACGCTCACCGGCTCGACCTCGCCGGAGGTGACCAGACGCTCCATCGCCTGGTCGACGACCGGGCCACGCACCCGGAAGTAGTCGGCGAGGTCGCGCTGGGTGCCGATGCCGTGCGCGCGGACCGCCAGCCGCAGCAGGTGGGTCACCGACTCCAGCAGGTCGGGCGCGTCGGGTGAGTCAGGAGCCAGCGCCAGCACGTCCGGCGGGAGCACGTGCTCGGGCACGGCATACCGACGCTCGAACTGTGCGGTGCGCCCTGCGGAGGTGAGCTGCCCGGCCCGGAACAGGTGCTCCAGGCACCGCTTCACCGCCGACCAGTTCCAGCCCCAGTGGTCGTTGCCCTTGTCCGCGCCGTGGGGCAGGTGGGCCTCGACCTCACGGGCGGTCAGCGGCCCGTGCTCTCGCACCACGTCGGTGACGGCGTCCAGCAGCCCGGGGTGGTCCCGGCGGAGGCTCCGCTCCCCGTCGCCGGAACGGGCCTGCTGCATCCGGAAGCCCAGGTAGGGCCACGTGGAGGGCGGCACGAGCGAGGCCTCGTGCGCCCAGTACTCGACCAGGGCACGGCCGCCTCGCGCCCCGGGACCCCGGCCGTCACGCATCCGGTCCAGCAGTGCGGTGTCGTAGGGCCCGACCCGGGAGAAGAACGGCAGGTACTGGGTACGGGCCAGGACGTTGACGCTGTCGATCTGCACCACCTGCAGCTGCTCCACGACCCGTCGCAGCGCCCTGGTGCCCGGGCTCGCGGGGCGGGGACGCCCGAAGCCCTGGGCGGCCAGCGCGATCCGGCGTGCCTGCGCCACGGGGATGGTCCGCAGGCTCCGCGCCTGAGGGCTCGGGGACGTCATGGGTGTCACTGTGCCACGGAGGACCGGCAGCGGTCCCGGCCGATCGAAGGGCACCTGGCCGAACGGGCACACGACGGTCCGGCTGATCAGAAGGACCTCACCTGGTCGGACCGACACACCGGACCGCGCACGGACGGGAGCCCCCACCTCTCGGCAGGGGCTCCCGCGTGCGCGTCTTCCGGACCGTGTTGCGGCCGGCGTTCCAGACCGTCAGACGGGCGCGATGCGCGCCGTCAGGAGGCGACGGCCTCGTCGTCGGTCTGCGCCGCGGAAGCGTCCTCGTGCTGGAGTCGCAGCACGCCGTAGGACCATCCGCGACGGCGGTAGACCACGCTGGGCTGGTCGGTGTCTGCGTCGTGGTAGAGGAAGAACTCGTGGCCCACCAGCTCCATCTGGGACAGCGCCTCGCCGAGCGTCATCGGGCTGGAGGTGTGCACCTTCTCCCGGATCTCGATGGGGCTGTTGCCTTGCGTCTGCAGGGCCTCGTCCACGGCTTCCTCGGCGGTGCGTGTCTCCTCCGCGTCCTGCTCGTCCTCCGGCACCAGCGGCTCGGTGGGCAGGCCGAAGGTGGCCTCGGCGACGGAGGGCAGGCGGTGCTTGCCGGTGTGGCTGACCCGTCGCTTGTCGCTCAGGCGGCGCAGCCGCTCGGTGAGCTTGCTCATCGTCAGGTCGAGCGCGGCATACTCCTCGTCGGCGGCGGCCTCCGCGCGCACCACGGTGCGGTGCACGTAGCAGGTGATCTCGCAGCGCTCAGCCTCCTTGGCCAGGCGAGGGTTGCTCTCGCGCGTCAGGACGACCTCGGTGCGCCGTACGCGCGGCGTGAGCTGGGGGATCTTGGACAGCTTGTCCTCGAGGTGGCGGCGGAACCGCTCAGAGATGTCCTTCTTGCGACCGGTCACGGTGAGTTCCATCGGGTCCTCCATCAATGGGGTGTGTGTGCTGGTCATACTGCCGCTGCGTCATCGCTGCGGCCCTTGCGAACGGCCGGCATCACCCCCTCGCAGTGACTCTCGAAGGGCTCCATGCACCCACCCTAGTCCGACCGTCGCGGACGTGGCTCGACAGGCCGACGGGCGGTCGCGGCGACCGTGACGGCCACCACGGGACCGGCCCCGACGGCCCGCAGAGCCCGCGCGCACTCGACCAGCGTGGCCCCCGTCGTGACCACGTCGTCGACCACCACGCACGGCACCCCGCGCAGCGCCGCACGGACGCGGGGACGGACCGTGACGGCCCGCTCCAGGTTCGCCGCGCGCTGCCGCGCCGACAAGCCGGCCTGGTCCTGGACCCTGCGGGTCAGCCGCAGCGCGTCGACGACGAGGTCCGTGCGGGCGGCCGCAGCGGCGAGCTCCGGCACCGGGCGGCGTCCGCGGGTCCGGACGCTGCTGGGCGCCGACGGTGCGGGCACCAGGGCCACGGGCGCCCCCCGTAGGACGGCGACGGTATGCGGTGCGGAAGCGGCCAGCGCCTCGGCCAGAACTCCGCGCAGCACCGCCGCCAGGACCGGGGTCAGCTCGACCCGGTCCCGCTCCTTCCAGGCCACGACGGCGGCCCGCACCGGGCCGGCGTAGGCGGGACCGGTCCAGGTCGGCGGGAACCCTGCCGGGCACGGCGTCGGGCGCCAGGGGCGCGGGGCAGCGGTACCCAGGACGTTGGCGCAGTCGGGACACCACCGGGTGCCGGCCGTCCCGCACCCGGCGCAGGAGCTGGGGGCGGCCAGCTCGACCAGCGCGAGCAGGTCGGGGCGCCACGGCATACCCGCAGCCTGGCAGGGTGTGGGCCGGCCTGGACCCGCTCTTCCACAGGCCTGCCGTCCACAGGCACGGCCGTCTGGGGACACGAACGTCGACGAGGCGAGGCGGTTTCCAGGCTCAGCTGCCGGGGATGACCAGCTCGTCCCCGTTCCGGGCGTTGAACCAGCCCTGGGTGCCCTCGGTGGTGTAGAAGCGACCGTCGGCGCTGTGCACGATCGGTCGTGGGCCCTCGATCCGGGGTACCGGTATCACCTCGACGAAGTCGATCCCGTCCACCGCCCCCAGCGGCTGCAGGAAGTCACCCAGCGGCAGCGAGAAGCCGCGGGGAGCGGCGTCGTCCTGCCGCTGCCCGACGAGGTAGAGCTCGCGCGACGAGGCCCACCGTGCGGAGGAGACGTCGACCAGGGCGCCGGCCGCGGGCACGGCCTGGGTCAGCCCCTTGGGCTCACCGTCCTGGTCCCGCAGGATGCCGGCGACCATCAGGCGGCCCCGTTCCCGCGAGGTGTCGCCGAGGACCATGGCCACCCGCGTGCCGTCGGGGGAGATCGACAGCGAGCGCACCCGGTCGCGGTCGCGCAGCCACGGCGCGTCCAGCGGCTCGGCGAGGGACTGCACGTCGTCCCGCTCCAGCCACCACAACCGCGGGGCGCCGGTGCTCCGGTGGACCCCGGCGACGAGGAAGGCACCCTGGGGATCCACTGCGGGCGGCGTCAGTTCGTCGGCGATGCCAGCGTTGGTGCTCGACTCACCCGGCTCGTCCCCGTCCCCCGCCTGCCAGCGCCACAGCGAGGCGCGGTCGGTGGAGACCGCGGCGAAGTCCTGCAGGTCCTCCGTCGCGGCGACCCCGCCCCAGGACAGCCCCAACCGGGGCAGCTCGAGGTTGCGGGCGGTCTCCTCCGGCAGGTTGCGCAGGTTGTAGGCCGTGGGGTTCACCGGGAAGAACTGCTCGCCGATCCGCAGCATCGCGATGTCCACGTCCCGCATGGCGTCGGAGTACGGGAGCTCGCCGGTGCTGGTCACGGGCCCCTCGCTCCCGCCCACCGTCAGGGAGCGTCCGGCGACCTGGACGTCGACGGCGCTGATCCCGCCCAGCTCCAGCAGCGCATGGCTGATCTGGCTCACCAAGGCCTCGGCGCTGTCGCTGCCGTCGATCAGCCCTGACCCCTCGAGCGGCACCGTGGCCACCCGGGTCTCGGGGTCCACCGTGACCGACGGTGCCGCGAGCCGCACGTTCTCGTTGGCGCCGCTCCGCACCGCCCCCGCGAGGTGCTCGGGCGCCGGAGCCAGGGCTGCGCGCGTGACCGCCGTGGGCAGCCCCTCGCCACGGGCGAGCCACCGGACCTCTGGCACGAAGTGCTGTCCGTGGGTGCTGAGGTGGTAGAGGGTGCTGGCGCGGAAGGCGGCGACGAGGTCCGGGTAGGTGAGCCAGACCCCGAAGTCCTCCGGGAAGGCACGGATGCGCCACTGGCCCTGCACCCGGGTCAGCTCGAAGGACTCGGTGACCGTGGCGGCCGCCTGCTCGGTCAGCCGCCCCTGCCCGTCGATGCGGGCGACCACCTCGATACTCACCTCGGCCTCGCGGCCGTCGTCGCTGACGGTGACCACCGGGGTGCCGTCGTAGACCAGGACGTTGCTGGTCGGCACCCACTCGCTGGCCAGCCCTTCGAGCAGGAAGAGCCGGGCGACGTCGTCCTCGTCGGCGAAGCCGACGTTGGCACGCAGGAAGCCGCGGACGATGTCGGCGGCCGAGGCGTCCGGCTGGGGCGGGTTCAGCAGCCGCTCGATCTCCGGCTGGGCCTGCACCTGGACCGGCAGGCCGGCCCGGGGCTCGGGGGTCGTGGGCAGCTGGCCGGAGCAGGCGCTCAGGAGCAGGGCGACGACGGCGGTCCCGCCGAGGCCGCGGGGTCGCCGTGGTTCTGGTCGGGCACGGTGCCGCCCCTGGTGCCGAAAGCTCATACGTCCCCCTGTCGGGTGGCCAGCGCCAGCACGACCGGCGGCACCTCGGTGTCGGGCAGGTCCCCGTCGCGGGTGGCGACGGGCGGTACGGCGGCGGGGGCCACACGACGCAGGCTCCCTCGGGCCGCCACGTCCCACGGCTCCGGATCGTCCTCGGCTGCTGTCGCACCTGTGCGCACCACGGCCACCGCAGGCGGCCGGTCACCGGTCGACAGGGCGTCGAGGTCGGCCGCACCCGCGGTCTGGTCCGTCTGGTCGCCGGTGGCCAGCGGCACGGGGGGCGGCCGGTCGGCGATGACGAAGGCCTCGTGGCGGGGCAGCAGCAACCGGAAGCAGGCTCCGTGCCCGGGCACGCTGCCCACCTGCAACCAGCCCCCGTGCACGCGCGCGTCCTCCTGGGCGATGGCCAGGCCCAGCCCGGTCCCGCCGGTCGTGCGGTTGCGCGCCAGGTCGGCCCGCCAGAACCGGTCGAAGACGTGCGCCTGCTGCTCGGGCGTCAGCCCGATCCCGTGGTCCCGCACCGAGCACGACACCACCTGGTCGGTGGCCGCCACGGTGACCTCGACGGGTCCGCCCTCGCCGTGCTCCAACGCGTTGGACAGCAGGTTGCGCAGCACCCGGGAGATGCGCCGGCCGTCCATGCTGACCAGGACCGGCTGCTCGGGGACCCGGAGCACGATCGGTGAGCCGTGGGTCTCGGCGAGCTGCTGCATGCTGGCGGCGGCCGAGCGCACCAGCGGGACGAGGTCCTCCTGGTGCCGCTCGACGGTCACCGCCCCGGCGTCGAACCGGCTGATCTCCAGCAGCTCGGTGAGCAGCTCCTCGAAGCGGTCCAGCTCCTGGTCGAGGAGCTCGGCGGACCGCGCCACGGGCAGCGGGAAGTCGTCCTTCGAGGCGTGCAGCACGGCGCCGGCCATCCGCATGGTGGTCAGCGGGGTACGCAGCTCGTGGGAGACATCCGAGACGAAGCGCTGCTGCAGCTGGGACAGCGAGCGCAGCTCACGGATCTGGTGCTGGATCGAGTCGGCCATGGTGTTGAACGAGGTGGCGAGCTGGGCGATCTCATCGGTGCCGTGCACCGGGAGCCGCTCGTCCAGGTGGCCCTGCGCCAGGTCACGCGAGACCCTGGCCACCTCGGCCACCGGCCGCGTCACCATCCGCGTCGCGATCGCCGCGAGCCCGGCCACCAGCAGCAGGAGCCCGGCCCCGGCGGCCAGGAAGAGCTGGCGGACCAGGTCGAGGGTCTCCTGCTCCTGCTGCAACGGGTAGGTCAGGATCAGGTCGTAGGAGCCGGCCCGCAGGAGCGTGACCCGGGAGCCCACCACCACCGCGGTGACCGTCCCCTCCTGACCGGTCAGAGTCACGGGGACGATGGCGACCTGCTGGTTCTCGGGGTCCTGGTCGACGGCCACCTGCAGGTCCTGCGGGATGTCCGAGGCGGCCACACCCAGGGCGATGCCCTCCACGATCGCGCCCCGGTCGTTGCTCAGCGCCGGCAGCAGCACCACGCGTCGCCCGTCCGGTCCCACGGCAGCCATGGAGTAGACCTGCTCGGCCGCGGCCTGCCGCAGGCCCGAGTCGTCCCGGCGGTCGGTGGAGTCGAAGGCCTCCTGGAACAGCGCCACCTGCTGCGCCGCGTCACGCGTGGCGGACTCAGCGCCCTGCTGGACCAGCCCGGCCGCGATCTGCTGGTACAGCACCGAGCCGAGCAGGCCGGCGAGCACCAGACCGATGAGGACGGTCGTGATGATGACGCGCACCCCCAGCGAACCCCGCCACCAGGGCGGGCCACGCCACCCGCGGCGCGGCTCACCCTCAGGAGTGTCCGGCCTTGTATCCGACGCCACGCACGGTCACCACGATCTGGGGATTCTCCGGGTCCTTCTCGATCTTGCTCCGCAACCGCTGGACGTGCACGTTGACCAGCCGGGTGTCGCCCGCATGCCGGTAACCCCAGACCTGTTCCAGCAGCGACTCCCGGTCGAAGACCTGGCTCGGCTTGCTGGCCAGCGCCACCAGCAGGTCGAACTCCAGCGGGGTCAGCGGGATCTGCTCACCCTCCCGGGTCACCTGGTGGCCGGCCACGTCGATGACGACGTCACCGACCTGCAGCTTGTGCTCGTCCTGGGCATGGTCGCGGCGGAGCCTGGCCCGGATGCGGGCCAGCAGCTCCTGCGGCTTGAACGGCTTGACGACGTAGTCGTCGGCGCCGGCCTCGAGCCCGGCCACCACGTCCTTGGTGTCCGTGCGCGCGGTGAGCATCACCACCGGGACCCCGGACTCGGCCCGCAGCAGGCGGCATACCTCCACCCCGTCCATCGAGGGCAGCATGACGTCGAGGAGCACGAGGTCGGGCCGGAACTGGCGGATCATCGGTAGTGCACGGGCCCCGTCGCCGCACGTCGCGACCTCGTAGCCCTCCTTGCGCAGCACGATCCCCAGCATCTCGGCCAGGGCCTGGTCGTCGTCCACGACGAGCACACGGGCGCTCATAGCTCCTCCTGCTCCTCTGCTCACGGGTCCAGCCGGTCACGGGCACTGCGGGGCAGCGGCCGGTCACGGGCACTGCGGGCAGCCTACGTGCTAGTAACGGTAGTGCTCGGACTTGTACGGACCCGCCGGGTCCACGCCGAGGTACTCGGCCTGCGTCTTGGTCAGCTCGGTGAGCTGGGCGCCGAGGGAGCCCAGGTGCAGCCGGGCCACCTCCTCGTCCAGCTCCTTGCGGAGGGTGTGCACGCCCAGCGGGTAGGCGTCGGGCCGGGTGAACAGCTCGATCTGGGCCAGCACCTGGTTGGCGAAGCTCGTGGACATCACGAAGCTGGGGTGCCCCGTGGCGTTGCCGAGGTTGAGCAGGCGCCCCTCGGAGAGCACGATGATCGACCGCTCCCGACTACCCTCCCCGCCCCCGGCCTCCGCGGGGAAGGTCCACTCGTGCACCTGCGGCTTGATCTCGGTCCGTGTCACACCGGGCACCCGGGCCAGGGCGGCCATGTCGATCTCGTTGTCGAAGTGGCCGATGTTGCCCAGGATGGCCTTGTCCTTCATCGCCAGCATGTGCTCCACGGTCACCACGTCCTTGCAGCCGGTGGCGGTGACCGCGAAGTCGGCGGAGGCGATGACGTCCTCGAGCCGGGCGACCTGGTAGCCGTCCATCGCGGCCTGCAGGGCACAGATGGGGTCGATCTCGGTGACGATGACCCGGGCGCCCTGCCCGCGCAGCGCCTCGGCGCAGCCCTTGCCGACGTCGCCGTAGCCGCAGACCACCGCGACCTTGCCGCCGATGAGCACGTCGGTGGCCCGGTTGATGCCGTCGACCAGGCTGTGGCGGACGCCGTAGACGTTGTCGAACTTGCTCTTGGTCACCGAGTCGTTGACGTTGATGGCCGGGAACAGGAGCTGGCCGGCCTCGTGCAGCTGGTAGAGCCGGTGGACGCCGGTCGTCGTCTCCTCCGTGACCCCCCGCAGCCCCTCCGCCACGTCGGTCCAGCGGGTCGGGTGCTCCTGCAGCCCTTCGCGCACCGTCTCCAGGATGACCCGCCACTCCTCGGGGTCGTCCTCCTCGGCGGTGGGGACGGCACCCTGCCGCTCCCACTCGGCGCCCTTGTGCACCAGCAGGGTCGCGTCGCCGCCGTCGTCGAGGATCATGTTGGGCCCCTCGCCCGGCCAGAGCAGGATCTGGGTGGTGCACCACCAGTACTCCTCCAGGGTCTCGCCCTTCCAGGCGAAGACCGGCACGCCCTGCGGGTCTGACGGAGTGCCGTGCGGGCCGACGGCGACCGCCGCGGCGGCCTCGTCCTGGGTGGAGAAGATGTTGCAGGAGGCCCACCGCACCTCGGCGCCCAGCGCGACGAGGGTCTCGATGAGCACTGCTGTCTGCACGGTCATGTGCAGCGATCCGGCGATCCGCGCACCGGCGAGCGGCTGGGAGTCCGCGAACCGCTCGCGCAGCGCCATCAGGCCAGGCATCTCGTGCTCGGCCAGGCGGATCTGGTGCCGGCCCTGCTCGGCCAGCCCCAGGTCGCGCACCCGGAACGGGGCCGACCGGTCCAACGGCTGGTCCAGCGGGCTGCGGTGGGCGGGGTCCAGGGTGGCGCTGCTCAGGGTCGCGGTGTCCAGGGGCGTGGTGTCCGGCATGGCCCAATGCTACGTGGCGGGCACGTCCTCCCCGACCGGGTCGTAGTCGGCGGTGACGTCGAACTCGGGTTCTACCTCCAGCCCGAGCAGGGCGTTCTCCAGCACCTCGGTCAGGGCCGGGTGGATCCAGTACTGGCCCCGGGCCAGCGCGTGCGCCGTGGGACCGCCGTCCGGTCCGGCGAGGGAGAGCGCCTGGATGACCGGCTGGATGAGGGTCGAGGCGTGCGGGCCCATGGCGTGAGCACCCAGCAGCCGACCGGTCGCCCGGTCCGCGACCACCGTGAACAGTCCCGTCGAGTCCTCCATCGCCCACCCGTAGGCCACGTCGCCGTAGCGCTGGGTCTTGGCGGTCACCACATACCCCTGCCCCTGCGCCTCGTCCGCGGTGAGGCCGACGGTGGCCACCTGCGGGTGGCTGAAGACCGCGGCCGGGACGTGGCGGTGGTCGAAGGACTGCAGGTCGTCGGGGTGCACGAGGTTGTGCGCGACGACGCGGGCCTCCTGGTTGGCGACGTGCTTGAGCTGGTAGGGCGAGGAGACGTCCCCGAGCGCCCAGACGCCCTCGGCTTCGGTGCGGCCGTGCTCGTCGACGACGACCCGGCCGTCCCGGTGCGTGCGGACGGCCGTGTGCTCCAGCCCCAGGTCCTCGCTGTTGGGGACGCGGCCGGTCGCCACGAGCAGCATCTCGCCGGTGACGACGCCGCCGTCCGCCAGCTGCAGCTCGACCCCGTCGCCGCCCTCCCGCACCGTCTCGACCTGTGCGCCGGTGTGCACGTCCCACTGGGCGCGCGCCAGGTCGGTGAAGGCCGCGGAGAGGTCCTTGTCGAAGTGGGTGAGCAGGCCCTTGCCCCGGACGACCACACTGACCCGGACGCCCAGGCTGGCGAAGACGTGCGCGAACTCCGCGGCGACGACCCCGCCACCCATGATGACGAGGCTGGCCGGGAGCTCGTCGATGCGCATGATCGTGTCGGAGGTGTGGAAGGGCACGCCGGAGGCTCGCACCTGCTCGGGGATGAAGGGCCGCGCGCCGGCCGCGATGACGACCTGCCTGCCGGTGATCCGGTGGGTGCTGCCGACCTCGTGGCGGCCGCCGGGCGTGGTGATCCTCACCTCGAGCTCGCGGTCGCCGACGAACCGTGCGTGGCCCAGGTAGGCCTCGGTGTGGTCGGCGTCGCGCCGGTACTGGCGCCCGCCCTCGCTGATCGGGTCGATGCGCCCGAAGATCCGGTCGCGGATGTCCCGCCAGCGCACCCCCTCCAACGTCGCGTCGACCCCGAACCGGGCCGCGTCGCCGATGGTGGCCGCGATGTCGGCGGTGTGCACGAACATCTTGGTGGGGATGCAGCCGACGTTGAGGCAGGTGCCGCCGAAGGCGTCCTGGCTGCCGACGCCCCGGTCGACGATCGCCGTCCGGAGCAGGTCGAACTCGGGGGTGACCAGGGAGTTGCCGGAGCCGCTGCCGATGATGACCAGGTCGAAGTGGGTGGGATCCTCGCTCACCGTTCGAAGGGTAGCCTGCGCGCCCGACAGCGGGGCTCAGCCCCGCTCCAGCTCCTCCCGGACCGCGAGCAGCCCGTCCCACACCTCGACGAACGTCGTCGACAGCGGCGCCAGCCCCAGGCGCAGGCCGTCCGGTGCGCGGAAGTCGGGGATCACTCCCCTCGCCCAGAGCCGGGCGTTGACCTGCTCGAAGTCGGGGTGGCGCAGGGTGAGGTGGCCGCCACGGCGGTCGTCGTCGGCCGGGCTGGCGAGCGTGACGCCGAGCTCGTCGGGCCAGGCGGCGACGACCCTGGCGGCGAAGTCGGTCAGCGCCAAGGACTTGGTGCGCACCGCCTCGATGCCCGCCTCGGCCAGCATGCGCAGCGCCAGGCGCAGCGGGACCATCCCGACCACCGGCGGGGTGCCGCTCACCAGCGCCCGGATCCCGTGCGCCGGAACGTACCCCGACTCCATCAGGAACGGGTCCCGGCGGCCCATCCAACCCTGGATCGGCTGCCGCAGGGTGGGTATGTCGTGGTGCCGGCGGGCCAGGTAGGCGTGCGCGGGCGCCCCGGGGCCCCCGTTGAGGTACTTGTAGCTGCACCCGACAGCGGCGTCCCAGCCCCAGTCGTCCGCCCGGATCGGCACCGACCCGGCGGAGTGGCAGGTGTCCCACAGGACCATCCCGCCGGCCTCGTGCACCACCCGGGTGATGGCCCCGGCGTCGGCGAGCCACCCGGACCGGTAGGCCACGTGGGAGAGCAGCACGACACCCGTCCGCGGACCGACCACCTCGGCGACCTGGTCGACGGTGACGCCGGCGGCGGTGTCCACGTCGATCCACCGCAGCTGCAGCCCGCGCTCGGCAGCCACTCCTTCGGCGACGTACCGGTCGGTGGGGAAGTTGTCGGTGTCCAGCACCAGCTCGGTGCGGCCGGGGTCGACGGCGAGCTGGTGGTCCACCAGCGCGCGCAGCACCTTGTAGAGCAGGACGGTGGTGGAGTCGGCGACGACCGTCTGCCCGGCCGCGGCGCCGAGGGCGGCGGCCCCGAGCAGGTCACCGGTCTCCTCCGGCCAGCCCATCCACGCCGCGTCCCAGGACCGGATCAACGTGCTGCCCCAGTCGTGCCGGACGAACTGCGCCATCGCGTCGGCGGTGCCGGCGACGGGGCGGCCCAGGGAGTTGCCGTCGAAGTAGGCGAGCACGCCCTCGGCCCGCTCGAAGCAGCTGGCGTAGTCGGCCAGCGGGTCGGTCGCGTCCAGCTCACGGGCCAGCTCCCGGCTCGGCGCCAGGTCGTGGTGGTCGTGCCGGTCGATGGTGCCCTGCGTCTGCTCAGCCATGGCTGCTCCCCCCGTGGTAACCCTCCGGCGTGACGTCCTGGATGCGGGTGCGCACGTCATACAGCTCGGGGAAGAAGGTCAGCTCCAGGGCCCGGCGCAGGAAGGGGACCCCGGAGCTGCCGCCCGTGCCGCGCTTGGAGCCGATGATCCGCTCCACCGTCCTGAGGTGACGGAAGCGCCATACCTGGAAGTTGTCCTCCACGTCGACCAGCTCCTCGGCCAGCTCGTACTCCAGCCAGTGCTCGTGCGGCGCGTCGTAGACCGCCGCGAAGACGTCCACCACCCCCTCGTGCCCCTCGTAGGGCTGGGTGACGTCCCGCTCCAGCACCTCCTGCGGCACGGGGTGACCGCGGCGGGCCAGCAGGCGCAGCACCTCGTCGTAGAGGCTCGGCTGGTGCAGCAGGTGCTCCAGCTCGCGGTGCACCGCCTCGTCGTGGGCGAAGACGCGCAGCATGTCGGCGTTCTTGTTGCCCAGGGAGAACTCGACCGCCCGGTACTGCCAGGACTGGAACCCTGAACCGGTGGCCAGGAAGTGGCGGAACTGCGCGTACTCGCTCGGCGTCATCGTCGCCAGGACCGACCACTGCTCGGTGAGCGTGTGCTGGATGTGCTTGACCCGGGCGATCCGCTTCATCGCCGGCTGCACGTCGTCGGCCGCGATCAACTCGCGGGCCGAGGTGAGCTCGTGCAGCATCAGCTTCAGCCACAGCTCCGAGGTCTGGTGCTGGATGATGAAGAGCATCTCGTCGTGGCGGGGAGGCACGGCGCGCGGGTGCTGGGCGGAGAGCACCCGAGCAAGGTCGAGGTACTCGCCGTAGGACAGGTTGCGCCCGAAGTCGCGCTCGATCCCCTCCTCCAGCTCGCGACGGGACCGGGTATGACGGGTGATCGGGTCGGCGTCGGCGCTCATCTGGCGATGATGGCACAGGGGGCGCTGGCAGCTGGGCCGGGTGCCTCGGGGTGCGGCAGCGCGTGGGACTGGGGGTGGGTGAGGCAAGGGACTGGGTGAGGCAAGGGACTGGGTGAGGCGAGGGGTAGGCATGGGACAGCGCCTCGCCCGGGCCTGCGGGTCTGTCAGTGGGCTGGACTAGCGTTCGAGGCAGGAGGTGGGAGGTATGTCGAGCACGCACGGGGCAGCAGCGGTGGCGGCCCTGCCCGCGCCCGCCCTCGCCGGCCGCGACCACGATCCGCCCCTGCTGCAGCGGGTGCGGGCGCTGGCCGAGGAGCTCGTCGAGCCGGGCCCTGGCTGGAGCCAGGAGGAGCGGGTGGCGCTCATCAGCGAGCTCGAGACGCTGAAGAACGTCTGCGCCGGAGCCCAGGCGACAGCGACCCTGGACCTGCACGAGCAGGCGGCGCGGGACCGCGAGCAGACCGAGGGCACCTTCGGGCACGCCCGCCGCGAGCGCGAGGGCGTGACCGCCGAGGTGGCGCTGGCCCGCAAGGTCTCCCCCGCTCGCTCGCGCAACCTCATCGACCTGGCCGTGACCCTGCCGACCCGGCTGCCGCACACGCTGGAGGCGCTGCGGCACGGACGCGCCAGCGAGTGGGCCGCCAGCCTCGTGGCCAAGGCCACGGCAGCGCTCACCGACGAGCAGGCGCTGGCGGTGGACGCAGCGCTCGCCGCTGCCTTGGGCCGGTGCAGCGAGGCACAGCTGGAGAAGAAGGCGAACGCCCTGGCCTACGAGGCCGACAAGCGGGCCTACCTGGAGCGCGCCCGCCGGGCCGTGCGGGACCGCCACGTCTCGATGCGGCCCGTGGCCGACGGGATGGTGCGGCTCTCGGCCCTCCTGCCGGTGGCTGAGGGCATCGCCGCCTACACCTCCCTCGACGCCGCGGCCGCGGGCCTGCGGGCGAGCGGTGCCAGCGAGCCCAAGGGTGCGCTCCGGGCCGATGAGCTGGTCCGCAGGCTCACCGGCATCGACCCGACGACGCACGGGCTCCCCGTGGAGATCGGGATCGTGATGACCGACCGGGCCCTCTTCAACGACGGTGCCCAGTCGGCGCGGGTTCCTGGGTACGGCCCGGTCCCCGCTGCCGTGGCCCGGATGCTGGCCGCCTTCGGCACGACGAGACCTGACACGGCTCGCCACCTGGCCGGGGAAGGCGCGACGGACCGCGCGACGGCGTGGGTGCGCCGGCTCTTCACCGACCCGCTCGACGGGTCGTTGGCCCAGATCGACACCCGGCGTCGGTTGTTCTCCGGTGCCCTGCGCCGCTTCGTCCTCGCCCGTGACCAGGAGTGCGTCATGCCGTACTGCGGGGCCACGATCCGGTCGGTCGACCATGTCGACCGGGCCCGTGACGGTGGAGCCACGTCCGGCGACAACGGACAGGGGATGTGTGAGGCGTGCAACCTGGACAAGGAGGCCGAGGACCTGACGACAGGCGTCGTGCGCGGCGCGGACGGACGGCGGGCCGTGCGCTTCCGCACCCGCTACGGCCAGACCCACACGACCGGGCCACCGCCAGTGCTGGACACCCTGACAGACCTGACCTCGGGCTGGCACGGCGAGCGGCCACCGTGGTGGTCGTCCACCGCCGAACGGGCCCCGCGCACCCCGCGCGGATGACTCAGCGCGTGCGGTCCCGCAGATCGGCCACGTGCGGCGACACCGACGGGTCCAGACCCAGCCCGATCGCCAGGTAGGTCGCGGTGAAGTCCACCGTCGCCACGTGGTCGGCGAGCCGGACGATCGGGGGCCCGGGCTGCGCCTCGACCTCCATCACGCGCACGCCGGCCCCCCGCGCCGTCGTCAGGACGGCGTCGGTCAGCGCCTCCGCCTCGACCGACTCCCGGGTCGGGGGCTCCAGCGGGGCATCGCGCAGCAGCAGCAGACCCAGCGGGGGCGGGCTCGGGGCGTCGAGGTAGGGGTCGGCGAAGATGTCGCGGCCAGCGCCCTGGTCCGGGCCGGTGGCACGCTCCCTGAGCTCACCTTCCGGCTCGTCGAAGTGGTGCGGCTCCCAGGAGGAGGTGTCGATGTCGCCGAGCCGGATCCGGGAGTCGTCGTAGGTGCCGTGCCGGCGGCCGCCCAGCGAGGTGTACGGCCCGTCGAAGCAGGCGACGATCCCGCTGGCGGCGTCCGGCAGCTCGCCGAAGGTGGCGGGGATGCGGGCGGTCCTGGCCAGCATCGAGGAGGCGCGGGCGGCGGCGACCCCGCCCAGGGGGCCGTCGCCGAGCACCACGGGAACAGTCTCGGCGAGCTGGACCGCCAGCAGCTTGGCCGGGTTGACGAACGACTCCGAGCTGGGCCGCATCTCCTCAGCCTTGCGGTCCAACCGGTCCGCCACCGCCTCGAGCATCGACGGGGGCGCGTCGAGCAGCCCCAGGCCGTCGGCACCGAGCAGCACCGGGGTCAGCATCGTCCACAGCGCGGTCCGGGAGCTGGTGCGCCCGCGACCGACGCCCACGTGGACGCCGCGGGCGCGGCGGCATACCTCGGCCAGCGGTGAGTCGTCAGCGCCCACCGTGAGCAGCATCGCACCCCGGCGGGCCGCCTCGGCAGCGACCGCGAGGGGCCCGGGCGCCCGGCCGGACAACGAGACCGCCACGACCAGGTCCAACGGTCCGACCCACCCCGGCAACGGCAGGTTGCGCCGGGCCTGGACCGGCACCGGCGAGCCCGGCTCGGCAAGCAGCTCCAGCACCTCGGCGACGATCGCCGAACCCCCGACCGCGGCCACCAGGACCGAGCGCGGCCGGTCCATCGCCACCAGGCGCTCGATGCCCGCCTCGTGCGCCAGGGTCAGTCCCTCGCGGACCTGCGCCCCGGCCGAGGCGAGCGCCCGCAGCGTCCCCTGGGAGTCCTTGCGCTGCAGCTCGTCCAGGTCATCGAGCAGGGCCTCGTCGATGTACGGCACCCTGCCCCCTCAGCTGCCCGTGGCCGGGACGACGACGGCCTCGTCGGCGAGCAGGACCGGGATGCCGTCCGTCACCGGGTAGCGACGCCGCTGCCCGGGGGCGCCGCAGTCCTGCGCGCACTCCAGGGCCGGTGCGCCCTGCTCGTCCTGGGTGTCGACCAGCTCGTGCAGGCCGACGGGGCAGCGCAGGATCTCGCGGACCCACGGGTCGTACGGGGGACGTGCCATGGCTTATCTCTCCTGTCGGACCAGGGTCAGCACGCTGTCCCTGATGTCTTCCATCACGGCCCGGTCCTGGGCCTCGACGTTGAGCCTCAGCAGGGGCTCGGTGTTGCTCGGACGCAGCGAGAACGACCAGTACGGGTCCTCGTGCACCATGGACAGGCCGTCGAGGCGGTCCTCGGAGGCGCCCTGCGCCGCGGCCCACTCGCGCACCCGCTCGGTCGCGGCCGACACGTCGGGCACCCGGGAGTTGAGCTCACCGGAGGCCACGTACCGGTCGTAGGCGGCCACCAGCTCCGAGAGCGGACCCTCCTGCTCGCCCAGCGCCGCAAGGAGGTGCATGGCGGCAAGCATGCCGGTGTCGGCGAACCAGAAGTCCTTGAAGTAGTAGTGAGCGGAGTGCTCGCCCCCGAAGACGGCACCGTGCTCGGCCATCTGCGCCTTGATGAAGGAGTGCCCCACGCGGCTGCGGACGGCGCGGGCGCCGTGCTCGTGGATCGTCTCGGGCACCGCCCGCGAGCAGATGGTGTTGTGCACCACGGCGACCTCGGAGGGATCGGTCCCGGCGTCGACCGCCCGGGTGATCTCCCGCGCCGCCACCAGTGCGGTCACGGCGCTGGGGCTGACGGGCTCCCCTCGTTCGTCGATGACGAAGCACCGGTCCGCGTCCCCGTCGAAGGCCAGGCCCAGGTCCGCCCCGTGCTCCCGCACCGCGGCCTGCAGGTCGCGCAGGTTCTCCGGCTCCAGCGGGTTCGCCTCGTGGTGGGGGAAGGTGCCGTCCAGCTCGAAGTAGAGCGGTTCGACCGTGATCGGCAACCCGTCCATGCCGAGCACGATCGGCACGGTGAGCCCGGCCATGCCGCTGCCGGCGTCCACGACCACCCGCAGGGGGCGGATGTCGTCCAGGCGGACCAGCGAGTGCAGGTATGCCGCGTAGCCGGCGAGCATGTCGGTCTCGGTGACGGCGCCGGTCCGTCCGCTCGTCGGCAGGTCGTGCTGGGCCCCCCGGTCCAGCAGCCACTGCGCGAGGTCCCGGATCTCGGTCAGCCCCGAGTCCTGGCCGACCGGCCGGGCCCCTCGCCGGCACAGCTTGATCCCGTTGTACCCGGCGGGGTTGTGGCTGGCGGTGAACATCGCGCCGGCGCGCTGCTCGGCGCCGCTGGCGTAGTACAGGACGTCGGTGGAGCACAGGCCGATCATGGTGACGTCCAGCCCGTGGGCGGTGACGCCGTCGGCGAAGGCCCGGGCCAGCTCCGGCGACGAGTCGCGCATGTCGTGGCCGATCATGACCCCGTCCTCACCCTCGGGGATCGCCACCACCTGGGCGAAGGCCGAGCCGAGCGCGGTGGCGACCCGGGCGTCCAGCTGCTCGGGCACCAGTCCGCGGACGTCGTAGGCCTTGACGATGTCGGCCAGCACTTTCGGGCTCACGGTCGACCAGACTACCCAGGGACCGGTAGGTCGCGACGGTGCCCGCCGACGGAGCTCACCGGTCGCGCAGGACCCGCAGGTGCCCGCGCCGGGCGATCTCGGTCACGGAGGCGTACTCGCCGCGCTCGGTCCGGTAGCCGTTGTCACCGTCCTCGACCGTCACGGTGCCACGGTGCTCGCGGACGGCGTCGGCCAGGGCCGCGAGGTCGTCCACCGGTGGGCGCGGCTCGCCCTCCGGCAGCTCCAGACGCACGACGTCCCAGCCGCGAGGGGCGGTCAGCCGGGTGGCGTGCTGCTCGCACAGGTCGTAGGAATGCGGCTCGGCATAGGTGGCCAGCGGCCCCAGCACCGCGGTCTGCTCCGCGTAGACATAGGTGAGCGTGGACGACGCGGGCCGCACGCAGGCCGTCCTCGAACACTGGCGGATCAGAGTCACCCCGACACTCTAGGCATGAGAGCTGACAAAGCCGGTAAGGCGCTCCGGGAGAGCACCGCTGATCGACCAGGGACGCTGGGTTAGGGTCCGAACCATGGGCCCGCGACGCGACCGGCACGGACGAGGCCCCCGCGGCCCGCTCGCGTGGCCGCCGCTGCCCCTCATGACCACCCGCCGCGAGCGCTTCGACGAGTTGGTGCTCGACGCCGTGGAGACCGTTGAGCGCATCCTCGGACACGGGCTGGGGATCGAGCTGGCGGTCGAGGAGGTGCCGCCCTCCGACCCGGCCCCGTGGGAGCACGGCGTGCCGTTGGGGCGTCTGTTCCCGGCGGAACGCTCGATGCCGGCCCGGCTGGTGATCTACCGCCGCCCCATCGTGCAGCGGGCCCAGGAGCCCGAGGAGCTGGCCGCCCTGGTGTCGGAGGTGGTGACCGAGCAGGTCGCCCGCATGCTCGGGCGCGACCCCGACGACCTGCGCTAGCCGCACTCTCCTGGCGGCTGCTCTCCTGGCAGGCAGCGAGCGAGGCGAGGCCGGGTGACGCCATACCTCGGGCGCCGCCTCCCGGGCTCAGGGCAGGACCGGCACCACCGCCGGGACCTGCCGGGTCCACGGCACGGGTGGCACCGACGTCGCGCTGAGGTACGGCCCGACCACATCAGCACCGGAGAGGTGCAGGGCCGCGGCCACGCCCGCCTCGCCGGTGGGCAGCACCCAGAAGGCGACGGCCTCGGCAGGCGCCTCGAGGAGCTGTGTCGTGTCGTGGGCGAGGGCGAGCTCCTCGCGGCTCACGCCACCGTCACGCTCGAGCCACAGCACCGAGGCGGTGGTGGCGTCGGCCACCGAGACCGCCAGGGTGAGGGGTGGGTGCAGCTCGTCCGCCCCCTGCGGCTCAGCGCCTTCATCTCGCGCTCCAGGACCCTCTTCGTCACCGTCAGCGCCTTCCCCGTCGGACGTGCCGGGAAGGTCGGCGAGACGGGGGACGTCGGCAAGGTCGGGCACGGCCATGCCCAGGGGCGTCTGCGAGAGCCGCACCGCCGCGACCCAGGCAGTCTCACCGGCAGGGTGCAGCACCGGCTCCGTCTGCCGGTCAGCCTCCTCGTCGGCGGGGGCGGCGGTGCGTGCAGCCTCGTCGGGCTGAGCCGTGGCCGTGGCCTCATCGGGGCCAGCAGTGCTGCTCGCCTGGTCGGGGACGGTCGTGCGCGCGGCGCCGTCCGGGCCGGCGGTGCGCGCGGCACCGTCCGGGCCAGCTCTGCGTGCGGCACCGTCCGGGCCCCCCTCCCCGACCACGATCGGCTCGTCCGAGGACGGGGCGACCCGCAGCAGGGCGCCGGCCGTGACCGGCTCGTCCGAACGCAGCCGCAGGGCGCTGGCCGCAGGCAGGTCCTCGAGCTCGACCTCCGTCGTGCCGCCAGCGGGCACCCGCACCACGGCCGTCTCGGGGACAGCTGCCCCGCCGTCGGTGAGCGCCCGCAGCTCCACGACCGCCTCCGCCTCCGGTGCGAACAGGCGGAGGGTCACCGTCTGCTCGCCCTCCGTCGAGCCCGGCAGGGCCGGCAGCACGAGCTCGCGGTCGGGGCTCGCCGCCGGAGCAGCCACCTCGCGGCCCAGGTCGGTGGTCCCCTCGCGGTGGCGCTCGGTGAGGTGCGCCGCCACCGGCCCGCCCTGGGCCGTGATCCGCACGACCGGCTGCTGCACGCTCGGCGCCAGAGCGTCGAGCCGCTTGACCAGCCTGCCGTGCGCCGGGATCACGAGGCCCGAGCCGCCCACGGTGGTCACCGCGCCGTCTGCCCCGAAGACCTCGACGTCGACCGTGACAGGGTCAGAAGCGGGGTTCGTGATGATGAGGTGCTCGACCCGCCCAGCCCCCTCACCACCACCCACGAGGTGGACCAGGTCCTCCGGCTGCAGGCACGGGCTCAGCGCCCAGCCCCGTGTCCCGGCGTCCGGGACGAGTGAGACCTGGCTCCCCACCACGCCGGGGGCCTGCTGCCCGTGTGCGCGGAGCAGGCCCCACCGGCCGACCTCCAGGGTCGCCCCGAAGGCCTCACCGCCCTCCTCGGCAGAGTCCTCGGTCGTGCCCTCGGCTGCGTCCTCGCCGCCCCCTGCACCGGCCAGCGCCAGCACCATCCCTCCGGGGTCACCGTCGGGCAGCATCGCCACGCTGAAGACGTCCTCGGGCGCGCTGGCCACGGCGAGCGTGGTCAGTCCCGCGCCCACCTCGTCGCTGCCCTCCGGGGTGCCGGGGCACGCCAGCACCGCCTCGGTGAGGTATGACGCTCGGTCGGGTGCCGAGGTCTGCGCGGCCGGGGCCGCGGGTCCGGCCTCGCGAGGACCCACCGTCACGTCCGTCGCCGCCGCCGTGCCCACGAGAGCCCCACCGGCGACGAGAGCAGCACACAGTCGGAGCACACCTGCGCGTCGTGCCATCACGTCTTCTCCGTCCCGTCACCCGGGTCCTGCGTCGCGTCACCCGGGCCGTCGGCGCCGCCAGCCGGCCCGGCTCCCTCGTGCCGTGACCTGGTCCGCGCCAGCTCCCGTCCGGGCCCGGTCCGGCTCTCCCTGCGCCCCACCGGGAGCGCGAGGAAGCCGACGATCAGCGCCAACCCGAGGGTCACCGCGTGCCACGTCCACCGTGGCCGGTCCAGCCCGACCTCCACCAGCCGCGCCCCTTCGGGCACGGCGACCTGGTTCTCCGGGGAGACCGACGCCTCCTGCCCGTCGACGAGCACGCGTGCGTGACCGGACCAGCCCCCGCCCTCCGCGACGTCGAGGGCGGCTGCCCCGGGCAGAGCGCGCAGGTCCCCCTCCGCGCGCGCGTGCGGCCCGGTCACCCCGAGTCTCCCGATCGGCGCCCCGTCGGCGTCCAGGACCCGGACCCGGCCCGCGTCGGCATCGGTACGTCTCCACAGCACCTGGTCCGGCGGACCGGAGACCCTGGTCAGGCCGTTGACGCGGTCGATCTGCGCTGCCAGCGGATGGTCGGCGGACGCCTGCAGGAGAAGGTACCCGGCGCCCACGTCGGTCATGGCCTCCCCAGCCTCCTCCGGCGAGGCGCCGGACACCAAGGCCTCCGCCGCCCCCAGCACCTCGTCCTGCTCCTGAGCAGGCGTCACGAGGTCGGTCGTCCGGTCCCGCAGGATCCGCGCAGGCTCGGGCTCGGACCCGAGCAGGTCGACGCGCACGGCGTCGGTCGGTTCCGGCCCCGTCGGGTCCAGCACCAGCGTGCGCAGGGCAGCCGGGCCGCGGCCCTGCTCGCCGGCCACGGCGGGCAGCGGGTCTTCCGCGACCGCCAGCGCGTCCGGCTTCAGGTCCGGCACCAGCCCCCAGGCGCCGAGCAGGGCCGTCGGCGCCAGGACGAGCGCGACGAGCGCCCGGCGCCAACCCCTGCGCGGTCCCTCCGCCTCGGCTGTCCCGTCTGTGGCCCCGTCCTCCTCGCCATCCTTCCGGCGGACGACAGACGGAGCGTGGAGGAGCCGGTCGACGAGGATCCCGGTGGCCAGCAGCAGGGCGGCACCTGCGATCGACAGCGCCGTCCCGGGCCAGGCGGTGACGACCAGCCCGGCCTGGGCGTGCTCCGCCGGGAGCCGGCCGAGTCCGGTGCGCAGCGCGAGCAGGGCCCCGGCGAGCGCGAGCAACGCGACCGCCATCAGGACCCCGGCCCGTCGACCGGGGCGACCCGGCACCAGCAGGGCGCCCAGCGCCGCCAGCCACAGCGGGCCCGTCAACCACAGCGGCACGGCCGCCAGCGAGCCCAGGTCGACCGCGACCCCGGGCTGGAGCAGCACGGTCTGCCAGACGGGCCCGGCTGACGGCAGCGAGGTGACGGCCTGGGTGGCCCCCGCGCCCCCGGCCAGGCGCACCGGCTCGCTGAGGGCCGCCGGCAGCCACGGCACCAGCAAGGCCCACGGCAGCACCGCCAGCACGCCCCCGCGCCAGCGCGCGGACCGCCGCCCGAGCACCAGCAGGAGCAGGCCGCCGACCGTGCTCAGCACCAGCAGAGCCGGCACCCAGAGGGCGGCCAACGCGATCCCCAGCACGGTGGCGAAGCACGCCGCGGTGCGCCGCGGCCCGCCGGCGGGCACCGCGCAGACTGCAGCTCCGGCCACGAGCAGCGGTGCCAGCACGTGGACCACCGCTGGGCCGAGCCGACCGTCGCCGAGGGCCAGCGTCAGCGGCGCCAGGCCGGCCCAGCCGAGCGCGAGGAGAGCACGGACCCACCTGCCGTGGGTGGCCCGGCGCAGGGCGAGGTAGGCGCTGACGACGGACAGCGGGCCGGCGAGGGCCAGCACCCACGCCAGTGCGGGACCGGCCACGGCGGAGCCGGCCCCCGGCAACCAGGAGACGACCCAGGCCACCGCCGCCGCGGGCAGCAGCCAGGTCTCCGCCGGCCGCTCGTGGCCGAGCCCCCCGCCGCGCCATCCGTCAAGGGCGGAGGAGAACAGTCCGTGGGCGTCGGTGGCGGCAGGACCCAGCTCGGGACCGACCAGTCCCAGGCCCCCGGGGTCCAGAGCCCCGGAGAGTCCCCGCCCCCACCACGCTGTGACCACCACGGTGATCAGCACAGCCAGGGTCAGCGGACCGCTGAACCGGCTGCGGCGTCCTTCCCCGGCCAGGGTGGCGAACTCCTCCGACACCGGTCCCGTCTCGGTGCCACCGTGCGGCGCGCCTACCCGCCCGGCAGATCTGTCGGACCACCGGCCGGCACGGGGGTCGAGCGCCTCGACGACGGTCTCCCGCGTGCTGCGCCAGCCGCTGGTGGCCGGGCTGTGCAGGCCGGTCAGGTCCCGCGGGCGCACCGTGCGCCGGGGGGCGAACCGACGGCGGGCCCCCCACCCGCGGGCCGGGCTGAGGACGGCCCGCACGTCGGTCCACTCCCCCGCTGCTTCCTCCGGGCGCTTGACGAGCAGCAGGACGAGCGCGGCCAGCAGGGAGGTGAACGCTACGCCGAGGGCCCGCCAGGGAGCTGCCCAGGCCGACCCGCGGGCCAGCGCCACCTGCCGTTGCCGCATGCGGGTCCGCCGCGGGTCCCGCACGCCGAGGCCCTTCTGGCCCTGCTGGACCACCGCCTCCGGGGCGACGACCACACGCTGGCCCGCCAGGTGGCTGCGCCATCCCAGGTCCAGCCCGTCGACGCCGTCCTCGCCGAAGGCTCGGTCGAGTCCGCCGACCGCGTCCAGCACGGCGCTGTCCACCAGCGACCCGACCAGCGGCACCCCGAGCACGTCCTGGCGCAGGTCGTGCTGTCCCTGGTCCACCAGGCCTGGGGGGTCGGCATCGGTCGAGCGCCCGGCCACCGTCAGGTGGTGGCCGAGGCCGACCAGCCGCCGAGGGTCGTCCGCGGCGACCAGCTTGGGCCCGACGACCCCCACCCGGCTGCTGCGCCGGGTGGCCGCCAGCAGTGCGGCGAGGGCGTCGGGTGCGGGTCGGGAGTCCGGGGCGAGGAACCAGAGCCAGTGGCCCTGCTCGACCGGCAGGCTGCGACGTGCGTCCTCGACGACCTCCCAGCGGGCGACGGCCGGGCCCAGGGGGCGGCGCAGCAGCAGCGGCACCCGGCGTTCGGCACTGAGCGGGTGGCGCAGCACCCGGTCCGCACCCTCACGCTCCTGGTCGAACCCGGGGATGAGCACCCGCCGGACCCGGACCGTCTGCTGCTGGACGGCGTCGAGGACCGCCACCGCCGCTTCGATGTCGGCGTCGAGGTCACCGCGGCCCGCGTCGTGGGGCCTCGGGAGGAGGAAGACCGTGACGTCGTCGAGGGGGGCGCGGTCCGCGGGGACCGCGCCGGCGACCGAGGAGGTCGTCGACGTCATGGGCGGGGCTGGACCGAGCGGGCGCGCGAGGCGGCGCCGGTCAGACAGCGCGCTTCTTCAGCTTGCGCCGCTCCCGTTCCGACAGGCCGCCCCAGATGCCGAAGCGCTCGTCGTTGGACAGGGCGTACTCCAGGCACTCGGCCCGGACCTCGCACCCGACACAGACCTTCTTTGCCTCCCGGGTCGAACCGCCCTTCTCAGGGAAGAATGCCTCTGGGTCAGTCTGCGCGCACAGGGCACGCTCCTGCCAGGACACCGGCTCCGACTCCTCGGCACCGTTCAACAGGGATAACAGTTCCAGCTCGTGCATGGCTCCTCCTCGACCTCTCGCCAACACGTTCACCGCCGGTCGTGACGCGAAGTCACAACAAGAGAATTACACGCGTGTCATGCCTCCGAGTCAACCCCTGGTCTGCTACAAGCTCCTGACCTCGCACAATGGGGGTATGCAGATCACCGCACTCTCGGGTGGCGTGGGCGGGGCCCGCTTCGTCCGCGGCCTCGTCCAGGCCCTCGCCGCCCGTCCCGGCGCCCTCAGCGGCGACGCCGAGCCCGCACAGGTCACCGTCGTGGGCAACACCGGGGACGACATCACCCTCTTCGGTCTCCGGGTCTGCCCGGACCTGGACTCGGTCCTCTACACCCTCGGGGGCGGCGTGGACGAGGACCAGGGCTGGGGCCGGGCCGGTGACACCCACGCGCTGCTCGCCGAGCTGGGCGAGCTCGGCGTGGGGCCGGAGTGGTTCGGGCTGGGCGACCGCGACCTGGCCACGCACGTGGCCCGCAGCCTGTGGCTGGGTCAGGGCCTGAGCCTGAGCCAGGTCACCGAGCGGCTGGCCCGCCGGTGGGGTCTTCCCGAGCAGGGGGTGCGGCTCCTGCCGGTGACCGACACCCCGATCGAGACCCATGTGGTGGTGCCCGACGAGGAAGGGGGCGAGCGGGCGATCCACTTCCAGGAGTGGTGGGTGCGGCACGGGGCAAGGCTGCCCGCCAGCGCGTTCACCGTCGCGGGTCTCACCCAGGCGACCCCGGCACCTGGCGTGCTGGAGGCCATCCGTTCCGCGGACGTCGTCGTCCTGCCGCCGAGCAACCCGGTGGTCTCGATCGGGATCATCCTGGGTGTCCCCGGGGTCCGGGACGCCCTGCGCGGCACACGGGCACCCGTCGTCGGGGTCAGCCCGCTCATCGGCGGCCGGCCGGTCCGGGGCCACGCCGACGCCTGCCTGGCGCCGCTGGGCGTGGAGGTGTCGGCCGCCGGCGTGGCCGGGCTCTACTCCGACTTCCTCGACGGCTGGCTCGTGGACCACGCCGACGCCGACGCGTCCTACCCCTCCCGCCTGCCCGTGCGGGCCACCGACCTGCTGATGCGGGACGTCGCGGGCGCGACGCGCCTGGCGGGCGAGCTGCTCGACCTCGCGGGCCAGCTCGGCCGCGACGCGCGCACGGTCGACGCCGGTCCGGCCGCCTCGTGACGGCCGGACCGGGGACGACGTCCGGGGTGGCGTCCGGGGCCGTCCAGCTGCTCCCCCTGACCGGGGTGCCGGAGGTGCCCCAGGGGGCCGACGTCGCCGGCCTGCTGAGCACCGCGCTCGAGCCCTGGGGCGGCCTGCGCGACGGCGACATCCTGGTGGTCTCGGGCAAGGTGCTGTCCAAGGCGTACGGCCTGCGCGACCACGCTCCGCGGGAGGAGGCGGTGGCACGGCATACCGTCCGGGTGGTCGCCGAGCGCACCACCGCGCACGGCACCACGCAGGTCGTCGAGTCGGTCGCCGGACCGGTCCTTGCCGCGGCGGGGGTGGACGCCTCGAACACCGGCCCCGCCGGCGGGGTCCTGCTCCTGCCCGAGGACCCGGACGGCGCCGCGCGCGACCTGCACCGGAAGCTGGCCGAGCGGACGCCGGGCGTCACCTTCGGGCTGGTGCTCAGCGACACGGCCGGCCGCGCCTGGCGCGCCGGTCAGACCGACTTCGCCCTTGGCGCACACGGCGTCCAGGTCGTCGACGACCTCCGCGGCGGGACCGACGCCGACGGCCGCCCGCTGGCGGTCACCGCCCGCGCGGTCGGCGACGAGCTCGCGGCCGCGGCCGACCTGGTCAAGGGCAAGGCGGAGGCCGTCCCCGCGGCCCTCGTCCGGGGGCTGGCCGCCCTCGTCGACCCGTCCGCGACCGGTGCCCGGTCCCTGGTGCGCACCGGTCCCGGCGACTGGTTCGCCCTCGGCCATCGCGAGGCCGTCCGGGCCGCCCTCGGTGCCGCTCCCGGTACCGAGCAGGCCAGGGCCGTGGGCGTGCCCGACGTAGCGCCCGAGCCGGCCGACGCCCGCGCCGCGCGGGCGGTCCGACTGGCGCTGCTGGACCACCACGGGGCGGAGGTCGGGGGTGAGCCCGGATCGGGGTATGTCGTGCGTGCCGCCGACCCCGTGCTGGCCGGCCGGGTGGCCGCCCGTCTCGAGGTGGCGCTGGCCGGGGAGGGTCTGGACGCGCCGGTCATCGTGGCCTGAGCCCGACCCCTGGCCCCAGGGCCGCGGCTGGACCAGCGGCGCCTCACGCGCAGAATCTGAGTGACCCCGCCTCGGCGGGAAGACGGCGGGTGCCCCCACCGGCGCGCGTCGACGGTCGCGTCAGCGGGTGACCGGCAGGTGCCCGCGCGGAGCCATCCTCGGTCCCCGTCGGGGCCGCATCGCGCCATCCAGCTGCAGGAGCCGCTGCACCCGGTAGCGGTGGCCGGCGTAGGGACGCAGGACCTCGACCAGCCCGTAGTCGTCCACAGGACGCCCCGTCAGCGCCCACCCGATGTTGGCGGCGACGTGGTAGTCGCCGAAGCTCACCGCGTCGGCGTCACCCAGCGCGCGCTGCGCCGTCTCGGCCGCGGTCCAGACCCCCACGCCCGGGATGCTCACCAGCCGGCGGCGGGCCTGGGGCAACGGCATACCCGACGTCTCCTCCAGCCGCGCGGCCACCCGCGCCACCCGCGCCACCGTGTCCGAGCGTTGCGGGCTGACGCCGGCGCGGAGCCAGCCCCAGGAGGGGATCGCCGCCAGCTGCTCGCCGGAGGGCGGCACCCGCATCCCCAGGGCACCGCCCGGGCCGGGCGCGAGGTCGCCGTAGCGGCGCACGATGCGCCCCCAGCCCCCGAACGCCTCCTGCCCCGTGACCTTCTGCTCGACGACGGCGGGCACGAGGGACTCCATGACCAGGGTGGTGCGGGGGACGCGCCAGCCCGGATGCCGGCGCAGCGCCAGGGCGACCCTCTCGTGGTGAGCCACGAACCCGGCCGCGTCGTCCTCCTCGCCGAGCATCAGCGGCAGGTGGCCCAGCACCCAGTCCGCGCCCGCCCCCCAGGCGTGCGCCTCGACCAGGCCGTCCGTGGCGTGGGTGACCACCCGGAGCGTGGCCGGGCCCTCGGGCGTGCGGAGCCCGCGCCACAGCGCCCCGCCGGTGACGACCCAGCAAGGATCCCCAGCCCCGCGCCGCAACGGCCCCCAGATGGCCCCGATGTCGACGGCCGCCCCCGGCCGCCAGACCCTGCGGCGGGCACCGGAGGAACCGGCCTGCGGTGCCCGGTGCGGGCCTCGCCGGCTCGGTCCTGGGGTGGTCACGGCGCCCCAGCCTGCCCCTGCACCGCCCCCGGTGCAAGTGCAGCGGCTACGGTGGGGGCCGTGCACATGCCTGCCCAGGTCCTGAGCCAGGCCGTCGCCCGTGACGCGACGCGACCCGCGCTGACCTACTACGACGACACCCCCGACGGCACCGGCGAGCGGATCGAGCTCTCCCGGGCCGTCCTGGCCAACTGGGTCGCCAAGGCGGCGAACGCCCTCCAGGAGGGGCTCGACGTGCAGCCCGGCTCCGTGGTCCTGGTCGACCTGCCAGCCCCGCACTGGCGGCTGGCCTACTGGGCCCTCGCGGTCTGGTCGGTCGGTGCCACGCTGACCGTCGACACCCACGAGGGGGCCGACGTCCTGCTCACGACGGACCCCGACGGCGAGCTGGCCGAGGACTGCGACGAGGTGGTCGCCGTCGCGCTGCCGGCGCTGGCCCGCGACTTCGGGCGCGAGCTGCGCTCCGGCGTGATGGACGAGGCCGCCGAGCTGGCCACCTACGCCGACGAGTTCGCCGCCTGGGACGAGGCGGACAGCGACGACATCGCGCTGGTCACGGCCGGCGAGCGGGTGAGCTTCACCGACCTCCTGGAGGGCTTGCCCCCGGTGCCGGAGGGCTCGCGGGCGCTGGTCACCACGCAGGACCGCGGCCTGTTCGTGCGCCAGGTGCTGCAGCTGATGCACCTGGACGGGTCCGCCGTCCTGGTCCGCGGTCCCCAGCCCGGACCGGAGGACACCCGGATGACCGCGGAGGGTGTCGACGCCCGCTGCGCGACCACGGCGCGAGCCGGGGAGGGCCCCGCCTGAGCGTCGGCCACCCCTTGTAGGGTCGGGCCATGGACAAAGTCGTCGCTTCTGCGAAGGAGGCGCTCGAGGGCCTCGCCGACGGTATGACCGTCACGGTGGGTGGTTTCGGGCTCTCCGGTATCCCGACCGTGCTCATCCGCGAGGTGCTCGCCCGGGGCACCACCGACCTGGAGGTCGTCTCCAACAACTGTGGCGTCGACGGCGCCGGGCTTGGCCTGCTGCTGGAGCAGCACCGCATCCGGCGCGTGGTCGCGTCCTACGTCGGGGAGAACAAGGAGTTCGCCCGGCAGTACCTCTCCGGCGAGCTGGAGGTCGAGCTGACCCCGCAGGGCACGCTGGCCGAGAAGATGCGGGCCGCCGGCGCCGGCATCCCCGCCTTCTTCACCCCCACCGGTGTGGGCTCGCAGGTGTCCGAGGGCGGTATGCCGTGGCGCTACGACAGCGACGGCACCATCGTCAAGGAGTCGCCGGCCAAGGAGAAGCGGGAGTTCGACGTCCGCGGCACCGCCCGGGACTACGTGCTCGAGGACTCCATCTTCGCCGACTTCGGGCTGGTCCGGGCCGCCAAGGCCGACCGGCACGGCAACCTGGTGTTCAACAAGGCCGCCCGCAACTTCAACCCGCTGTGCGCCATGGCCGCGGACATCGCGGTCGCCGAGGTCGAGGAGCTCGTCGAGCCCGGCGAGATCGACCCGGACGAGGTGCACCTGCCCGGCATCTACGTCCACCGCGTGCTCGTGCTCACCCCCGAGCAGGCGCGTGCGAAGGACATCGAGAAGCGCACCACCCGCGGACCCCGACCCGCCGCCCGCACCGACCAGGAGGCCTGAGCCATGGCACTGACCCGTGAGGAGATGGCCGCGCGCGCCGCGGCCGAGCTCAAGGACGGCGACTACGTCAACCTGGGCATCGGCATGCCCACCCTCGTGCCCAACTACGTCCCGGAGGACGTCGAGCTGGTGCTGCAGTCCGAGAACGGCATCCTCGGCGTGGGGGCCTACCCCTACGACGGGGAGGAGGACCCCGACCTCATCAACGCCGGCAAGGAGACCGTGACGCTGCGTCCGGGCGCCAGCTTCTTCGACTCCGCGACCAGCTTCGGGATGATCCGGGGCGGCAAGGTCGACGCGGCCATCCTCGGCGCCATGCAGGTCTCGGCGGCGGGCGACATCGCCAACTGGATGATCCCCGGCAAGATGGTCAAGGGCATGGGCGGCGCGATGGACCTGGTCATGGGCGCCAAGAAGGTCGTGGTGCTCATGGACCACGTCGCCAAGGACGGCTCCTACAAGATCAAGAACGAGTGCGACCTGCCGATCACCGGGCTGCAGGTGGTCCAGCGGATCATCACCGACCTGGCCGTCATCGACGTCACCCCCGACGGCCTGGTGCTCCGGGAGGTCGCGCCCGGCGTCACCGTCGAGGAGGTCGTGGAGAAGACCGAGCCCGAGCTCGTCATCGCCGTCGACGAGCCCACGCCGGCGGCGACCCCGCCGACCCGGGGCTGAGCGCCGGCTCAGGTGCTGGCTCGGGGCCCCGGAGGAAGCCGGCGCCCCAGGTCAGGTGCATCGTCGCCAGCACCGGCGGCATCCGCAGCAGCACACCGGCGGGCTGGTCCCGGGCGATCCAGGCCCCGCCCACGGTGATCGCCGCGGCATACCCTGCCGGCAGCAGCCAGAGGGGCCGCCACACCAGACCCCCGACGGCACCCGTCGCCAGGGCCGCCACCGCCACCGGGGGCGCCAGGTAGCGGGCGCTGACCGTGTCGCGGTGCTGGCGCATCACCTGCCGCCGCCAGCGGCCCGTGCGGTAGAACTGGCGGGCCAGCTCGCGCAGCGTGCCGCGCGGCCGATAGGTGACCGTGAGCTCGGGGGTGAACCAGACCACGCCCCCGGCCTTGCGGATCCGGTGGTTCATCTCCCAGTCCTGGGCCCGCGCGTAGGCCGGGTCGTAGCCGCCCACCTGCCGCAGCCACGAGCGGCGGAAGACGCCCAGGTAGACGGTCTCCGCCGGACCGGGCCGCCCGCCGACGTGGAACCGCGCCCCGCCCATCCCCAGCGGCGAGCGCATGGCGACCGCCACCGCCTGCTGCATGTCGTTGGTGCCCTCGGCCAGCATCAGGCCCCCGACGTTGGCCGCGCCGGTCTCCTCGAGCACCTCCACGGCCCGGCGCACGTACCCGTCGCCGAGCACCCCGTGGCCGTCCATCCGCACCACGACCTCGTGGCTGGTCACCGCCAGGGCCGCGTTGAGACCGTCGGGCGTGCGGCCCGTCGGGTTGTCGACGACCACGACACGGGGGTCGTCCGCGGCCAGCTCCTCCGCCACCTCACGGGTGCGGTCCCGGCTCGGACCGACCGCGACCACCACCTCCATACCCCCGGGGTAGTCCTGTGCAAGCACCGAGCCCACCGCCTCGGCCAGGTGGGCCTCCTCGTTGAGGATGGGCATGATCACCGAGACGGGCGGGTATGCGGTGCTGCCGGCTGCCTGGGTCACGACGGCGAGGCTATCGCCCGGTCGGTGGGCGAAGGCACGCGGGCGGGTGCCGCTTTCAGGAGTCGGCAAGGTGACTGGCCTAGGCTGTCGGCCCGTGGCGAACCGACCGGAAGACGACTGGACCCGCCCTGTGCCGCGCACCCCGCGCGATGGCGGGCGGGACCGCCGGTCCGACGCCCAGGACGAGACCCAGCTCATCCCCCGTCAGCCGCGCGGCGGCAGGGGTGAGCAGGACCGCTACGACGAGACGCAGCTGATCCCCCGCGCGCCCCGGCCGGGGGGCCGCGACGACCGCTCTGTCGACGGCCGAGGGCGGGGCGCGGGTCATGACGCGCGTGGTGCCCGTCGTGCTGGGGGCCAGAAGAACTACGAGAACTACGAGAACTACGACGACGACAGCTATGCCGACGACGACAGCTATGCCGAGGGCCGAGCCCGGCCGCCCCGCGGTGGCGCGGCCCCGGCCACCGCGCGCCCGCCGCGTCGTCGCCGTCCGCGCTACCGGCTGCGTCGGTTCATCGTCCTGCTGGCCCTGCTCCTGGTCGCCTACCTGGTCACGATGGTCGTGGTCGTCGCGATGATCTGGGGCAATATCAACCGTGTGGACGCCACACCGGACGCCGGCGACCGACCGGCCGCCTCGGCCGGCGCGAACTACCTGCTGGTCGGCACCGACTCTCGCGAGGAGCTGACGAACGACCAGCGCAGCGAGTTCGCGACCGGCTACACGGAGGGGCACCGCGCGGACACCGTCATGCTGCTGCACGTGCCCGGGTTCGGCGACCCGACGCTGGTCAGCCTGCCCCGGGACAGCTACGTCGAGGTGCGGGACCACGGCTGGCAGAAGCTCAACTCGGCGCACAACTTCGGCGGCCCCGAGCTGCTGGTCGACACCGTCGAGCAGTCGACAGGACTGCGGATCGACGGTTACCTGGAGATCGGCTTCGGCGGTTTCGTCAATGTCGTGGAGGAGGTGGGTGGTGTGGAGATGTGCCTGGACGCGCCCATCCAGGACACCCGTGCCCACCTCGACCTACCGGCCGGCTGCCAGGAGCTCACCGGGGGCGAGGCGCTGGGCTACGTCCGCATGCGCTACAGCGACCCGCGGGGGGACCTGGGCCGGGTCGAGCGGCAGCGGGAGTTCCTCTCCGCCCTGGTGCAGCGGATGGCGAGCCCGGCCACCCTGCTCAACCCGGTCCGGCTGCACCAGGTGGGCACCGCGACCGGTGACTCGCTGAGCTTCGGGGAGAACACCTCGATGTTCGAGGCGGGGCGCATGGCGCTGGCGATGCGCGCCGTCTCCTCCGGCTCGGGCACCTCGACGACGGTGCCCGTCGCCGACGCGGACTACCCGACCAACGTGGGCAGCACGGTGCTGTGGGACGAGCAGGGCGCCTCGGCACTGTTCACCGCGCTGCGCAACGGCGACCAGGTGACCGTGGACCCGTGAGCGACCAGCAGGACCCCGACGACCTGGCCACCACCTCCGAGACCCCGGTAGGTGAGGACCCGGGCCTGGTCGCCGGCCGCTACCGGATCCGCCGCACCCTGGGCAAGGGCGGCGGGGGCCATGTGTGGCTGGCCCACGACGAGAAGCTCGGCCGCGAGGTGACGCTCAAGCGGGTCAGTGGGGAGGCCGACACCGAGGTGCTGCTGACCAGGGGCTTCCGGGAGGCCCGCACCAGCGCCACCCTGGCCCACGAGAACGTCGTGCGGGTCTACGACGCCTTCGAGCACGACGGGTCACCGTGGATCGTCATGGAGTACATCCCGGGGCCCTCGTTGGCCGAGCTGCTCGAGGGCGACCGGCGGCTGCCCGTGGACCAGGTCGCCACGATCGGTGCCCAGCTGGCGACGGCCCTGGCCGCGGCGCACGGGGCAGGCATCCTGCACCGCGACGTCAAGCCGGGCAACGTCCTGCTCCGGGACGAGCGTGGTCGGGACGCCAAGCTGACCGACTTCGGCATCGCGCGGGCGGAGGAGGACCACCAGCTGACCCGGACCGGCTTCGTCTCCGGTACCGCCGCCTACTTCTCCCCCGAGCTGGCCCGCGGGGAGGACCCCAGCCCCGCTGCGGACGTGTGGGCGCTCGGCGCCACCCTCTACTACGCCCTGGAGGGTCGCAAGCCCTTCCCGGACCGGCCCAACGCGGTCGCCCAGCTGCACACGATCGCCCGGGACCTGCCGCGTCCTCCTGAGCACGCCGGCCCGCTGACGGCAGTCCTCGCCGGGATGCTGGACCCCGACCCGGACACGCGCTGGGACGCCGCCCGGTCCGCCCGCGAGCTGGAGGCGGTGGCCCGCGGCGGCCGCGGACCGACGACCTGGCCCGGCGGCGGCGCCGGCTCGGCCGCGGCGGCCGCAGTGGCGGCGCGCCACGGCGGACCGTCCCAGGGTGCCCGCCGACAGACTCCTGACGCGGTCGCGCGAGCACCGCACGTGCCCCACGAACCGACCCAGGCCGTCCCGCCGGCCGACTCGACCCGCGCGATCCCCCGCTCCCGGCCACGGCACGGCTCCCCTGAACCCGCCCGCTCGGGTCAACCACCACGCTCGGCGGGCGCGGCGCGGTCGGACGGGTACGGGCCGGGTGGGCCGGCCCGGCCTGGTGAGGGCGCGGCATACCACCGCACGGCCGGGCAGCGGCGACCACGCCGCACCGCGATGTGGCTGGGCTGGCTGCTCGTCGTGCCCCTGCTGGCAGCCCTCGGCTGGCTGGTGTGGACCATCACCGAGGACGTCCGGGCCGGCGACGGGGCCGGGACGACCTCCTCGGGGACGGCCGCGCAGACGGCAGCCGTGGGGTCCGAGGAGGCGCAGGAGCTCGCCGAGGAGTTCTACGACCGGCTGCTCACGGAGGGGCTGGCCTCAGCCCGGGAGCTCACCACGGAGGCGGCCTACATCGACGCAGGCATCGCCGACAACCTCAGCTCCGTGGACGTCGAGGGCCTGGAGGCGGTCGAGAACCCGGACGGGACGGCCACCGTCACCGCACGGGTGACCTACAGCTACGGCCAGAACGTCTTCGTCCAGGACGAGACGCTGCGGGTGGACCGGGTGGACGAGGTCCCCCTGATCGTCTCCCGCGACGCCCCGCCCGCCGCCGACCGGTAGTCGGCGGCACGCGGGCGGACCCCGCAGGGACCGACGCCCGGCGCCACCGGTGGGCGCCGTCCGCCTCAGCCCTTGAGCAGCTGGCGGGCCATGACGATGCGCTGGACCTGGTTGGTGCCCTCGTAGATCTGGGTGATCTTGGCGTCGCGCATCATCCGCTCGACCGGGAAGTCCTTGGTGTAGCCGTAGCCGCCGAAGAGCTGCACCGCGTCGGTGGTGATCTCCATCGCCGCGTCCGAGGCGTAGCACTTGGCCGCCGCCCCGAAGAACGGCAGGTCCGCGTCACCCCGCTCGGACTTCGCCGCAGCCACGTAGACCATCTGCCGGGCCGCCTCCAGCTTCATCCCCATGTCGGCGAGCATGAACTGCACACCCTGGAACTCCGCGATCGCCTTGCCGAACTGCTGACGCTCCTTGACGTAGGCCACCGCCGCGTCCAGCGCCCCCTGGGCGATCCCGACCGCCTGCGCCCCGATGGTGACCCGCGTGTGGTCCAGGGTGCGCAGCGCGATCTTCAGCCCCTCGTTCAGGCCGCCGACCATCCGGTCCCCGGGGATGCGGCAGTTGTCGAAGTGCAGCTCACGGGTGGGGCTGCCCTTGATGCCCAGCTTCTTCTCCAGGCCGCCGAAGGTGAACCCCTCGTCGTCCTTCTCCACCACGAACGCGGTCACGTTGCGGCCCCGCGGACCGTCGGGGTCGGTGACCGCCATCACCGTGTAGTACTCGGACTCCCCGGCATTGGTGATCCAGGACTTCTGCCCGTTGAGGACCCAGGAACCATCCGGCTGCTCGACCGCCCGGCACGTCATCCCGGCCGTGTCGGAGCCGGCGCCGGCCTCGGAGAGCCCGTAGGAGAACATCGCCTCACCGCGCGCCACCGGCGGCAGGTACTTGGCCTTGACCTCCTCGCTGGCAGCCAGGATCAGCGGCATCGTGCCCAGCTTGTTCACCGCCGGGATCAGCGAGCTGCTCGCGCAGACCCGCGCCACCTCCTCGATGACGATGCACGTCGCCAGGGCGTCAGCGCCCACGCCGTCGTACTCCTCGGCGATGTGCGGGGCCTGCATGTCGGTGGCCACCAGCGCCTTGAGCGCCTCGTGCGGGAACCGCGCCTGCTCGTCCACGTCCGCGGCGTGCGGCGCGATCTGCTCCTCGGAAATCTCCCGGATCGCCTCGCGCAACGCCTCGTGGTCCTCGTTGATCCGGAACAGGTCGAAGTCGCTCATACGGCTCAGCCTACCTGCGCTCTCCCGTGCGCTGACGCCGACGTCAAGCCGGTCTGGCGGGCCGGGGTCAGGCCGCCCGGGCCCCGCGGTTGGCGGCCCGCCATCCGGGTGAGGCCCCACACCAGCGCTCCGACCATGGCGAGCGAGAGCCCGCCGAGCAGGCCCATCACCAGGTTGGTCTGGCTCACCGCGCAGGGTCCCGACGGACAGCGCGGGCCTCGGACGTCATCCTGCTCTCACCCGCGCAGCGCCGGGATGACCTCGTCCTCGAAGAGCTCGATCCCCGAGGTGTCGTAGGCAGCCTCCGCGAAGTAGGTGATGGCGTAGGTCATCCCCTGCCCCTGCAGGCCCTGGAGCGTCTCGGTGATCTGCTCCGGCGTGCCCACGGCGGGCTGGGTGCGCAGGTTCTCCACCGACCGGGCCGCGGTGTCCTCGGCGATGCCGCCGCGGACCATCCGGTCCTTGATCCCGGCCAGCCGGTCGGTGACCTCGGCCTCGTCCCGGCCGATCACCACGTTGTAGTTGGCGGACCGGGTGATGGCCTCGAAGTCGGTGCCGACCTCGGCACAGTGCTCCTGCAGGATCCCGGACTTGCGGGCGAACCCTTCCGGGGAACCGTCGAAGTTGGTGTAGTCGGCATACTCCGCGGCGATCCGCAGCGTCTTGCGCTCACCCCCGCCAGCCACCCACAGGGGTATGCCGTTGCGCTCGCTGCCCTCGAACGCCGTCCCCTGCAGCGGCCGGGGCCAGCACAAGGCCCCGTCGACCTGGTAGTGCTCGCCGTCCAGCGTGGCCGACCCGGTGGTCCACATCTGGCGGAAGATCTCCACCCCCTCGCGCAGCCGGGCCAGGCGCTCGCCCGCACCGGGGAAGCCGTAGCCGTAGGCGCGCCACTCCTGCTCGTACCAGCCCGCGCCGATGCCCATCTCCACCCGCCCGCCCGAGATCGCGTCCACCGTCGCGGCGACCTTGGCCAGGTAGGTCGGCTCGCGGTAGCTCATGCAGGTGCACATCTGCCCCAGCCGGACCCGCCCGGTGGTGGCCGCGAGCGCCGCCATCAGCGTCCACGCCTCGTGGGTCGCCTCCTGGGTCGGCTCCGGCGTGGTGTGGAAGTGGTCGTAGACCCACAGCGACTCCCACGCCTCCTCGCCGTCCAGCCGCTGCGCGAGGTCGAGCATCACCCCCCACTGCTGCTCGGGTGCGATCCCGACGAGATCCGTCCGCCAGCCCTGGGGCACAAACATTCCGAAGCGCATTGACCCAACCTACGTCGTCCCCCGACGGTCGCGGTCAGGCGCGTCGCGCGCGCAGCCGCTCGCCCTTGGCGTGGGCCTGGTCGCGCAGGTCGTCCGCGAACCGGGTCAGCTGCGCACGCCATGCGGCAGCCTGCTCCCCCTCGCCCGCCGCCAGCATGCGCACCGCCAGCAGGCCCGCGTTACGCGCACCGGCCACGGACACGGTCGCGACCGGGATGCCAGCCGGCATCTGGACGATCGAGAGCAGGCTGTCCATCCCGTCCAGGTGCTTCAGCGGCACCGGCACCCCGATCACCGGCAGCACGGTGAGCGAGGCGAGCATCCCGGGCAGGTGGGCTGCCCCACCCGCGCCGGCGATGATGACCCGCAGCCCCCGACCTGCCGCCTGCTGGCCGTAGGCGACCATCTCGGTCGGCATCCGGTGCGCCGAGACCACGTCCGCCTCGTGCGGGACGCCGAACTCCTCCAGCACCTGGGCCGCGGCCTCCATCACCGGCCAGTCGCTGTCGCTGCCCATCACCAGACCGACCAGGGGCGCGCCCGTGCTCGTCGCGGCAGGCTCACTCATCGATGACTCCTTGCAGGTAGTCGGCGGCGTGCCGGGCCCGCTCGCGCAGCTCCTCCAGAGACTCCGCGCTGCCGTCGCCACCGAAGACGGTGACGTGGCCCAGCTTGCGACCGGGGCGCACGCCCTTGCCGTACAGGTGGATCTTCAGCCCGGGGTCCCGGGCCATCAGGTGCCGGTAGGTCGGGTACAGGTCGGGGTGCTCCCCGCCCAGGACGTTGCCCATCACGGTCCAGGGGGACCGGGCCGACGGGTCACCCAGCGGCAGGTCGAGCACCGCGCGCAGGTGCTGCTCGAACTGGCTGGTCACCGAGCCGTCGATGGTCCAGTGGCCGCTGTTGTGCGGGCGCATGGCCAGCTCGTTGACGAGGTAGGTCGTGCCTCCGGCGGTCCCGTTCTTCGTGCCCTCGTCATCGGCGCCGTCCGCGCCCTCCACAGGCCCGGCCACCTCGAACAGCTCCACCGCCATCACCCCGGTCACCCCGAGCTCGCCGGCGATCCGCAGCGCCCCCTCGACGGCGGCGACGGCGAGGTCCTCGTCCAGGTCCGGTGCGGGCGCGAGCACCTCGGTGCAGATCCCGTCGGTCTGCACGGTCTCCACCACCGGCCAGGCAGCCGCCTGCCCCGACGGGCTGCGGGCGACCATCACCGCCAGCTCGCGGGTGAAGTCCACGGCCTCCTCCAGCAGCAGCCCGTCGACGAGGCCGGCCTCCCCCACGCCGGCCAGCCACGGCTCCACCTCGGCCAGGCTGCGGCATACCTGCACCCCCTTGCCGTCATACCCGCCCCGGGGTGCCTTGACCACGACCGGCCAGCCCACATCCGCGGCGAACTCCTCCACCTCCCGCGCGGTCCGCGCCTGCGCCCAGCGGGGGCAGGGCAGCCCGAGCTCGGTCAGCCTGCGCCGCATCGCCAGCTTGTCCTGCGCGTGTACGAGAGCGGCCGGCGAGGGGTGCAGGGGTATGCCGTCCGCCTCCAGCGCGGCCAGGACGTCGGCGGGCACGTGCTCGTGGTCGAAGGTGACGACGTCGCAGTGGCGGGCGAACTCCCGCACGGCCGCCAGGTCGGTGTGCTCCCCGATCGGGCTGTGCGGCACGACCAGCGCGGCGCTGGCGGTCGGCGACTCCGCCAGGACCGACAGGGTCAGCGACAGCGCGACGGCCGGAGGCTGGCACATCCGCGCCAGCTGGCCTCCCCCGATGACGCCCACCACCGGGAAACCACCCTCGGCCCGGACCGGGGCGGACGTGGCTGCGGGGGACGGGACCGGGTGCGAGGAGGTCTGCTCGGCGCTCACCCGGCAACCCTACCCAGCGGCACCGACCTTTCCGGCGCGGCGCCGTGCCGCGCAGCGGTCGGCGTCACCAGCAGCGCCACCTAGACTTCTGTGCCCGTGACCTCTGCCCACCTCAGTCTGCTCGCCCGCCTGCGGGCCGCCTGGAGCACCCTGGTGGCCGAGGTGGCCAAGTTCGGCACGGTCGGCGCGGTCGCCTTCGTGGTGGACGTGGGGCTCTACAACGTGCTGGTCTTCGGCCTGCCGACGGCCGGTCCCGGGCCGCTGAGCGAGGCTCCGCTGCTGGCCAAGGCGGTCGCGACGACGGTGGCGACGGTGGTCGCCTGGTGCGGCAACCGGTGGTGGACCTTCCGACGGCAGCGGCGCACCGCCAAGACGGCGGAGTTCGCGCTCTTCGTGCTCTTCAACGCCATCGGGCTGGGCATCGCGCTGGCCTGCCTGGGCTTCTCCCGCTACGTGCTCGGGCTGGACAGCCAGCTGGCCGACAACGTCTCCGGCAACGGGATCGGGCTGGCGCTGGGGACGCTGTTCCGGTTCTGGGCCTACAAGCGGTTCGTCTTCCGCGGCCACCTCGAGGCGGGCCGGGGCGACCGGCTCAGCGGGTCATCGACAGCGGCAGGTAGCAGGTGAAGACCGGCGGGCGGACCGTGGTCAGCTCCAGCCGGCCGCCCACCGCCTCCGCCGTGGCGCGCGCCACCGACAGGCCCAGACCGGTCCCTTCACCCGAGGTCTGACCCCGGTCGAAGATCACCCGGGCCAGCTCCCGCGGCACGCCCGCCCCCTGGTCGGCCACGGTGAACACCGCGGACGGCCCGGACCGGCCGACGTGGACACGCACCCGCCCCGCGCCGTGGATGAGGGCGTTCTCCACCAGGGTGTTGAGGATCTGGCTGATGGCCGGGGAGCTGGCCTCCACGATGATCCCCCGCTCGCACGTCAGCGAGATCTCCCGCCCGGCCTCGTCGAAAGCCGGCGTCCACTCCTGGGCCAGGCTGGACAGGACCATGTCGACCGCGCTCAGCGCGCCGCCGCTGGCGTGCCCGGGGCGGGTGCGGCGCAGCAGCTCGTCGACCACCCCGGTCAGCCGCTCCACCTGCCGGATCGCGATCTCGGCCTCCTCCCGGGCAACCGGGTCGTCGCACTGGGCGATCTCCTCCAGCCGGAGCAGCAGGGCGGCCAGGGGGGTGCGCAGCTGGTGGGAGGCGTCGGCGGCGAAGGACCGCTCGAAGACGAGGGCCTTGGCGAAGGTCGAGTGGTGTCGGTCGATCTCCCGGGCGACCGCGTCCACCTCGGGGATGCCGGACCTCAGCGGCTCCGGCTCCACGAACCGCCCCGGACGGGCCTTGGGGTCCAGGGCGAAGCCGCCGGAGGCCATCTCGTCGGTGCGGTGCGCCAGCAGCCGCAGCGGTGCCGCGATCCGCTCCGAGGTGCGGTCGGCGAGCGGCCGGACCATGGACGCGGCCACCGCCAGCGCGGCGCCGCAGACCAGCAGGAAGATCGGCAGCGCCACCCACAGCGGCATCGCGTCGTCCGCCCCCGCGTCCATCCGGGCGTTCTGCGCCTCCCGCAACGCCCACATGACGACCGTGCCGGCCCCCGTGACCACCCCGCCGACCGTCAGGGTCACCCGCACCGTGTGCTCGCGCAGGATCGCTCGCACGGGTCAGGCCGGCTCGTCCGGGTCGTTCTGGAAGCGGAAACCCACCCCGCGCACGGTGACGATGTGGCGGGGGTGCTGGGCGTGGTCGCCGATCTTGCGACGCAGCACCGAGACGTGCATGTCGAGGGTCTTGGTCGAGCCGAACCAGGTGTCCCACACCTCGCGCATCAGCACCTCGCGGGAAACCACCCGCCCCTCCTCGCGCATGAGCACGCGGAGCAGCTCGAACTCCTTGGTCGTCAGCCGCACCTCGCGGTCGTGCAGGAAGACCCGCCGGGCCCCGACGTCCATCCGCAGCGCGGCGCCGGTGTGCTCCGGCGGCGCGCCGGGTCCCCGCCGCAGCAGCGCCCGGACGCGCGCGAGCAGCTCGCCGAGACGGAACGGCTTGGTGACGTAGTCGTCGGCACCGGCGTCCAGGCCGACAACCGTGTCCACCTCCTCGGTGCGGGCGGTGAGCATGAGGACCGGCAGCGTGCTGCCGCGTTCCCGGAGGGTCCGGCACACCTCGACGCCGTCGAGCAGGGGCAGACCCAAGTCGAGCACGAGCAGGTCGTAGGCACCCTCCCCGGAGGCCTCGCTCAGGGCCGCGCGGCCGTCGGCGGCGACGGTCACCTCATACCCCTCGCGGCGCAGCGCGCGCTCCAGCGGCTCGGAGATCGTGGGGTCGTCCTCCGCCAGCAGGACCCTCGTCACGTGATCCCCTTCCGTCGCACTGTCGTCCCTCTCGTCGCTGTCAACACCCTCGGCACCACTCGGCACTCCCGGAACCCTCGCGACTCTCGCGCCAGCGGGCCTGTCCCGGCCAGTATGCGGTGTGCGTCATCGGCCGGGCCACTCCGGCGTCCGCTTCTCGGCGAACGCGGCCACTCCCTCGCGGCGGTCGCCGCTGAAGGCCGTGGCCCGCCAGGCGCCGTCCTCGATCTCCAGGCCCGCGGCCAGGTCGGTGCCCATCCCCAGGCGCATCGCCTGCTTGGCGTTGCGGACGGCCACCGGGCTGTGGGCGGCGATCTGCGCAGCCAGCTCCAGCGCCCGCTCCCGCGCGGAGCCGGCTGCGACCAGCTCGTCGACGGCTCCCAGCTCATGGGCCTGCGCCGCGGTCATCCGGCGGGCGGTGAAAATCACCGACGCCGCCCGCGACCAGCCGACCCGCCGGGTGAGGAGCTGGGTGCCGCCTCCGCCGGGGATGACCCCCACCCCGACCTCGGGCAGGGCGAGCATCGCCGCCTCACCGGCAACGATCAGGTCGCAGGACAGCGCGATCTCCATGCCGCCGCCGAGCGCGTAGCCCTCCACCGCCGCCACTGCCGGCACCGGGAGGTCGAGCACCCCCCGGTAGGCCTTCCGGGTGATGAGCCGGTGCTCCATCATCTGGGCGTCGGTGAAGCCGTTGCGCTCCTTGAGGTCGGCACCGACGCAGAAGGCCCGGTCGTGCGCACTGGTGACCACGACCGCCCGTACGCCGCCGTCCGCGGCCAGCTGGGCCGTGGCGGCGGTGATCTCCTCGGCGAAGGCCGTGGAGATGGCGTTCATCGCCTCCGGGCGGTCCAGGGTCAGCTCGACCACATGGCCACCCTCACCATGTCGGGTCAGGTGCAGCATGCTCGGTGCGTCCATGCCTGGCAAGGTTACTCACAGGTCAACCGGGGTGTGGCCCCGGGCGGAGGTGCTCGACGTCCCCGGCGTGGTGCTCGGACCGCCCGCCCGGACCCTGGAGGACCAAGGCCCCGTCGGCGGCCACGTCCACCGCCGTGCCGGTCATCCCCGTGCCTGCGGCGCCGTGCACCACCACCGGCCGGCCGAGCGTGCCGCACGCCTGCCGATAGGCCTCGCGCACACCGTCGACCCGACCCGCCGTGAGCTCGTCGTGCAGGTGGGCGAGATGGCTCAGGTAGGCGTGCAGGAAGGCCTCCCGCGCCCCGTCCGGCAGCGGGGCACCGCCCCGGCAGAGGCGCCAGGACGTGGCGGTGGGCACCGGGAGCTGGTCGACGTCGTGGTCGACGTTGAGCCCTGTGCCGACCACGATGGTCCCGCCGTCGGCGACCTGGGCCAGGATGCCGGCGAGCTTCCCGGGGCGGGCCCCGGTCTCGACGAGGACGTCGTTGGGCCACTTCAGCGTGACGTCGAGGCGCCAGCGGCTCGTGCGGAGGGCGGCCCGGACCGCCAGGCCGGCGGCGAGCGGCACCCAGCCCACGACCGAGGCGGGCAGCGGGGGCACGACGGCGGAGATCGCCATACCGGTCCCGGGGGGCGAGGACCAGGTGCGGCCCCGGCGCCCCTGGCCAGCCGACTGATGGTCGGCCACGACCACGCGGCCAGGGCGCGGGTCCAGCAGCGCCTCCGAGTTGGTCGACCCGACCGTCGCGTGGGCCTCCGGCTGCTCCCATCCCCACGGGGGTCCGGACGGTACGGGTGCCCACTTCGACGTGCTCATGGGCACAAGGCTAAGTTGATGCCCATGACCGACACCGTCAACGCGGACTCGCAGGGCGAGCAGGACTCCGGCGACGGCCCGGACCTGCGCACCACGGCCGGGCGTTTGCAGGACTACCACGCGCGGGTGGAGGCGGCGGTGCACGCCGGCTCGGCCAGTGCGGTGGAGAAGCAGCACGCGAAGGGCAAGAAGACCGCCCGCGAGCGGATCGAGGACCTGCTGGACGAGGGCAGCTTCACCGAGCTGGACGCCCTGGCCCGGCACCGGTCCACCGCTTTCGGGCAGGAGAAGAAGCGCCCGTACGGCGACGGGGTGGTCACCGGCTACGGCACCGTCGACGGGCGCCCGGTCTGCGTCTTCGCCCAGGACTTCACCGTCTTCGGTGGCTCCCTGGGCGAGGTCTTCGGGGAGAAGATCGTCAAGGTGATGGACCTGGCGATGAAGATCGGCTGCCCGGTCGTGGGCATCAACGACTCCGGTGGCGCCCGCATCCAGGAAGGCGTCGTGGCGCTCGGTCTCTACGCCGAGATCTTCAAGCGCAACGTCCACGCCTCCGGCGTCATCCCCCAGATCTCCCTGGTCATGGGCCCGGCCGCCGGCGGCGCGGTCTACTCCCCGGCCATCACCGACTTCGTCGTCATGGTCGACCAGACCTCCCACATGTTCATCACCGGCCCCGACGTCATCAAGACCGTCACCGGCGAGGACGTCACCTTCGAGGACCTGGGCGGGGCCCGCACCCACAACACCGTCAGCGGCGTGGCCCACTACATGGGCGCCGACGAGGACGACGCGATCGACTACGTCAAGGAGCTGCTCAGCTACCTGCCGCAGAACAACCTGGAGGACCCCCCGGCCTTCGACCCCGACATCGACGAGGAGGTCGGGCCCGAGGACGAGGCGCTCAACACCCTCATCCCCGACTCCCCCAACGTCCCCTACGACATCAAGGCGGCCATCGAGACCGTCCTGGACGACGGGGAGTTCCTGGAGGTCCAACCCCTCTTCGCGCCCAACATCGTCACCGGCTTCGGCCGCGTCGAGGGCCGCTCGGTCGGCGTCGTGGCCAACCAGCCGCTGCAGCTGGCCGGCACCCTGGACATCGACGCCTCGGAGAAGGCCGCCCGCTTCGTACGCACCTGCGACGCCTTCAACATCCCCATCCTGACCTTCGTCGACGTCCCCGGGTTCCTGCCGGGCACCGACCAGGAGTTCGGCGGCATCATCCGCCGCGGCGCCAAGCTGCTCTACGCCTACGCCGAGGCCACCGTGCCCCTGGTGACCATCATCACCCGCAAGGCCTACGGCGGCGCCTACGACGTCATGGGCTCCAAGCACCTGGGCGCCGACATCAACCTGGCCTGGCCCACCGCCCAGATCGCGGTCATGGGTGCCCAGGGCGCGGTCAACATCCTCTACCGCAAGCAGCTGCAGGCCGCCGCCGAGGAAGGCGGACCCCAGGCCCTGGAAGCCGAACGGGCCCGCCGCATCCGTGAGTACGAGGACACCCTGGCCAACCCCTACGTCGCCGCCGAACGCGGCTATATCGACGCGGTCATCGAGCCCAGCGCCACCCGCGTCGAGGTAGCCCGGGCCCTGCGCCACCTGCGCTCCAAGCGCACGACCCGCGCCCCGCGCAAGCACGGGAACATCCCGCTGTGAGCGACGAGCCCGCCGCCCAGAGGCCGGACCCCGACACGGACGTCGCCGGGCCACCGGTGGTCCGCGTCGTGCGCGGCAACCCGAGCCCGGCCCAGCTCGCCGCCCTCACCGTGGTGCTCTCCGCCGCGGGCGGGGGTCCGGAGGCCGAGCCGCCCCGGCGGACGCTGTGGACCAACCGCGCCCGCTACGCCCGCCCGCGTCCCGCGGTCGGTCCCGGCGGCTGGCGCGCCTCCGCCCTGCCCCGCTGAGGGGGCCGTCCCGCCGGCCACTCACGTGCGGCGGGTCAGCCGCACCACAATGCGTCGACCTGGCGGCGGTGCCTCAGGTCGCCGGCGCGAACCGGCGCACGAGCCGCTCGTGGTACATCGGCGGCAGGCACCGGGCCTCCAGCACCCTGCGACCGGCGTCGTCGTCCCCCATCGCCGAGGCGAAGGCCGTGCGCATGTCGACGTCGTGCGCGGGCGGCTCCAGCACCTCGACCAGGTCGCCGGGCCGGACCTGACCCGGGACCACCACGCGAAAGTAGCTGCCGCAGCGGCCGCGCTCGGTGAACCGGCGCACCCAGGCCCGTTCGCCCAGGTGTCGCTGGAAGGTGGCGCAGGGGGTGCGAGGGACCGACACCTCGAGCACCACCTCGTCGCCGACTCGGACCCGCTGGTTGATCAGCAGAGCCTCCAGGTTCAGCCCCTCCGTGGTGAGGTTCTCCCCGAACATCCCGTCCGAGAGCCCTCGCCCGAGCTCGCCCTCCCACCAGTCGAGCTCCTCGCGGCTGAAGGCGTACACCGCCTTCTGGGCGCCGCCGTGGTGCTGGGCGTCGCCGATGAGGTCGCCCACCACGCCCGGCCCGTCGCCATACCGAGGACCGGGGGTGAACAGCTCGATCCCCGACGCCGCGCGCTTGTCGATGCCGGTCGTCCGCGGCGTGCCGGGGTCGGGCTTGGGGTGAGCCAGGTTCGTGGAGCGGATCCGTCCGGTCATGACCAGAGGGTATGCCGCGCCTGCCGCCAGCCCGCAGCGGCATCGACTGCTGCACCTGTGCACGCACGGGCGCGCGGTCGCGTGCATGACCGCGTCATCCGGTGACCGCATGCGTGGCCTCGACCGGGCGTGGCTGGGTGGGGTCGCCGACAGGTAGGTTGCTGTCGTGACCGAGCAGAGCCGCCAGCAGACCGAGATCGACCGCCTCGCCGAGGCCCACCTGGACGCCGCCGTGGCGCTGAGCCCCCTGGAGGCGACCTACCTGGGGGTGCCCGGGCAGGACCACGCCATCGACGACCTGTCGGTCGAGGGACTGCGGGCCCAGCGTGAGCTGGCCGGCCGGACCCTGGAGCAGCTCGGTGGGCTGCTGCCGGAGGATGACGTGGACCGGGTGACGGTCGCCGCCCTGCGCGAGCGCCTGGGTCTGCAGGTCGAGGAGCTGGACCTCGTCCTCGCCGGCCGGGCACCGGTCGACCTCAACGTCATCGCCTCCGCCCCGCAGGAATTGCGCGACATCTTCGACATCATGGGCAAGGACACCCCCGAGCAGTGGCAGAACATCGTGGCCCGGCTCGAGGCGATGCCGGTCGCGGTGGAGCAGTACGTCTCCGCCCTGCGCTGGTCCGCCGAGCAGGGGCAGGTCAGCCCCCGCCGCCAGGTCGACCGCGTCGCCGAGCAGTGCCGCGACCAGGCCGGGGACGAGGCGAGCACCTTCGACGCCCTGCTGACCGAGGCCGGGGGCCAGTCCGAGCAGCTGCAGGCCGGCCTGGCGGCCGCGGTCCGGGGCGCCAAGGCGGCCTTCGGCACGCTCGCGGCATACCTGGAGACGGAGCTGGCCGCCCTTGCGTCGGAGTCCGACGCGTGCGGCCGGGAGGTCTACGCGCTGCGCTCCCGCGGCTTCCTCGGTGCCCAGATCGACCTGGAGGAGACCTACGCGTGGGGCCAGGAGGAGCTGGCCCGGATCACCGCGATGATGGAGGAGACCGCGGAGCAGATCCGTCCCGGCGCCACCGTCAAGGAGGCGGTGGCGATCCTCGACGACGACCCCCGCTACCAGCTCGAGGGCACCGAGGCCCTGCGCGAGTGGATGCAGGTCAAGGCGGACGAGGCGGTGGCCCAGCTGGCCGGCACCCACTTCGACGTGCCGGAGCCGGTCCGCACCATCGAGTGCATGATCGCACCCAGCCAGACCGGCGGGATCTACTACACCGGCCCCTCGGAGGACTTCTCCCGGCCCGGTCGGATGTGGTGGTCGGTGCCCAAGGGCGTCACCCGGTTCTCCACCTGGCGCGAGCTGACCACCGTCTACCACGAGGGCGTGCCGGGCCACCACCTGCAGATCGGGCAGACCGTCTACCGCTCCGAGCTGCTCAACCGCTGGCGCCGGCTGGCGTCCTGGACCTCCGGGCACGGGGAGGGCTGGGCGCTCTACAGCGAGTGGCTGATGGCCGACCTGGGCTACATGGACGACCCCGGGGACCGGATGGGGCTGCTCGACGGCCAGTCGCTGCGGGCGGCGCGGGTCGTGCTCGACATCGGCGTGCACTGCGGCTTCGAGGCCCCGGCAGAGGTCGGCGGGGGCGCCTGGACCTACGACAAGGCCTGGCAGTTCCTGCAGAACCACGTGAACATGGACGAGGGCTTCGTCCGCTTCGAGCTGGACCGCTACCTGGGCTGGCCCGGCCAGGCCCCCAGCTACAAGATCGGCGAGCGGCTCTGGCTGCAGCTGCGCGACCAGGTGCGCGAGCGCGAGGGCGAGGACTTCGACCTCAAGGCCTTCCACCGCCGGGCGCTGGACATCGGCGGGGTCGGGCTGGACACGCTGCGGGCCGCGGTGCTCGGCGAGCTCTGAGACCCCCCACCGAGAGAAGAACGCATGCTCCCCCTCGTCCTCGCCTCCGCCTCCCCTGCCCGCCTCACCACGCTGCGCAGCGCCGGCGTCGAACCCGAGGTGCTGGTCTCCGGCCTGGACGAGGAGGCCGCCCTCGCGCGGGCTCGCGAGCGGCACGGCCCGCTGGACCCGGCCGACGCGGCCCTGACCCTGGCGCGGGCCAAGTGCGAGGACGTGGTCGCCCGCCATGACCCCGAGGCTCTCGTCCTGGGCTGCGACTCGGTGCTGGAGCTGGACGGGGCGCTGCACGGCAAGCCCGGCTCCTCGCAGGTGGCGATCGAGCGGTGGCGGACGATGCGTGGCCGCTCGGGCACGCTGCATACCGGGCACTGGCTGGTGGACAACCGGGACCCGGAGGAAGGCGGCACGGGGGGGACCCTCGGGGCCACCGCGAGCACGGTGGTCCACTTCGCCGACCTCTCCGACGCCGAGATCGCGGCCTACGTCGCCACCGGTGAGCCCCTGCAGGTGGCCGGCGCCTTCACCGTCGACGGCCTGGGCGGCCCGTACGTCACCGGCATCGAGGGTGACTACCACGCCGTCGTCGGCGTGAGCCTGCCCCTGCTGCGCGAGCTGCTGCAGGAGCTCGGGCTGGCCTGGCACGAGCTGCGCAGGTAGGCCGTCGACCGGGCTCTCGACAGGACGCTCAACCGTGCTCTCGACCGGGTTGCCCGGGCTGCGCCACCCCGATGCGTCACGGGGACTGGGCAGGTGTGACGATGGTCCTCGGTAGATGTCGACGAGGAGGTCGGTGGCAGTGGACGTGCGCAAGATCGCGGTGGTCGGTGCGGGCATGGTCGGTCTCTCGACCGCGTGGTTCCTGCGGGAGCAGGGGGTCGAGGTCACGGTCCTGGACCGCACCGGCGTCGGTGCCGGGGCGTCGTGGGGCAACGCCGGGTGGCTGACCCCGGCGATCGCGACCCCGCTGCCGGAGCCGGCCGTGCTGCGCTACGGCGTGCGCGCCGTCATCTCGGCCAACTCCCCCGTCTACGTGCCGCCCACCCTGGACCCCAACCTGGCCCGGTTCGTGGCCGGTTTCGTGCGGCACAGCACCGGCAGCCGGTGGACCACCGCGATGCAGGCCCTGCTGCCGGTCAACGCACAGTCCCTCGACGCCTTCGACCACCTGGCTGCGCACGGCGTCGCGGCACCGGTGCTGGACGCCGAGCCGTTCACCGCCGCCTACGAGCGCGCCGGTGACGTGCAGGGGCTGCTGGAGGAGTTCGAGCAGATCGAGCGGGCCGGGGGCCGTGTGGAGCACGAGCTCATCGGGGGCGCCGAGGCGCGCCGCCGCGAGCCGGCCCTGTCGGAGAAGGTGCAGGCGGCCGTCGTCATCCACGGCCAGCGCTACCTGCGCCCGGTGGAGTATGTCGAGGCCCTCGCCGAGGCGGTGCGCGGCCAGGGCACCCCGATCGTCGCCGGTGCCGACGTCCTCGGGATCGACGACCTCGGCCCGGCCGGGGTGCAGGTGCGCACGGCCGGTCCCGGGTCGGGCAGCTACGACGCGGTGGTGGTCGCGACCGGTGCCTGGCTGGGTGACCTGGTGCGACCCTTCGGTGTCCGGCACGTCGTCCAGGCCGGGCGCGGCTACTCCTTCAGCGTGGAGACCGAGCACCTCCCGGCCGGCCCGCTGTACTTCCCCGCCGTCCGGGTGGCCCTCACGCCGCTCGGTGACCGGCTGCGCGTCGCCGGGATGATGGAGTTCCGCAAGGCCGACGCCGCGCTGGACCCTCGGCGGATCCGGGCCATCGTCGAGGCCGCCCGGCCGCTGCTCCACGGCGCCGACCTGGACCGCCGGCAGGACGAGTGGGTCGGCTCCCGCCCGGTCACCGCCGACGGACTGCCGCTCATCGGCCGCACGGAGTCCGAGCGCGTATTCGTCGCAGGCGGCCACGGCATGTGGGGCGTGACGCTCGGCCCGGTCACGGGTCGTCTGCTCGCCGAGCAGATCACCACGGGCCAGGTGCCCGCCGAGCTGACCCCCTTCGACCCGCTGCGCCGGCTGCGGTGGGCCCCGTCCCGGCTGAGCGCCGCCCGACGACGGACGGGCTCGACGCAGGTCTGACCCCCAAAGCCCAGGCGTCGAAGCCGGTGCCGGGGCGTCGAAGCCGGCGCCCGGGCGGGCTCAGACGGGGTCAGGCGTCATAGTCGATGGTCACCTGGTCGCTGACCGGGTGCGACTGGCACATGAGCCGGTAGCCCCGCTCCACCTCGTCCGGCTCCAGGGCGTAGTTGCGGTCCATGCGGACCTCCCCGGTGACCACCTTGGCGCGGCAGGTGCCGCAGACGCCACCGGTGCAGGAGAAGGGTGCGTCGGGGCGCTCGCGCAGGGTGGCGTCCAGGATCGACTCCACGCGGGTCGGCATCGGCACCGTGGTCGTGCGGCCGTCGAGGGTGACGGTGACGACGGCCTCCGGCGGCGCCGAGGGGTCGACCTCGACCGGCGCGGTCTGCGTCACCGGTGTCCCGGCGTCGTCCACGTGGAAGATCTCATGGTGCACGTGCTCCGGGTCCACGTCCCGCTCGGCCAGGACGGCGCGGACGGTCTCGACCATCCCCAGCGGCCCGCACAGGTACCACTCATCGACCTCGTCCTCGGGCACGAAGGTGGCCAGGAACTCCTCGAACTTCTCCCGGTCGATCCGACCGGTGAAGAGCTCCAGGTCCTGCACCTCGCGGGAGAGCACGTTGAGCAGGATGAACCGGCCCGGGAACCGGTTCTTCAGGTCCATCAGCTCCTCCAGGAACATGATGGAGTCGGTGCGTCGGTTGCCGAAGATCAGCGTGGCCCGCGACTGCGGCTCCTCCTCCAGCGCCGTCGTGAGCAGCGACAGCACCGGGGTGATGCCCGAGCCCGCGGCCACGCCGACGTGGTGGCGACGCGCCGTGGGGTCCGTCGGGCAGACGAAGCTGCCCATCGGCGTCATCACCTGCAGGGTGTCGCCCGGACGGACCTCGCTGCCCAGCCAGGTCGACATCAGGCCGGTCGGCACCCGCATCGAGGCCACCCGGACCTCCCCGCGGCGCCGGGCCTCGGCGCGGGAGATGCAGCAGGAGTAGGAGCGGCGCACATCCTGACCGTCGATCGTGGCCCGCACGGTCAGGTGCTGCCCGGGCTGGAAGTCGAACTCGCGGCTCAGCTCCTCCGGGACGGCGAAGCTGATCGCGACGGCGTCGTCGGTCAGCCGGTCCACCCGGGTGACGGTCAGGTCATGAAAGGTGGCGCGGCGCCGGGTGGGCTGCTGCTGCAACAGGCTCAACATCGCTCCTTGCGTCGGGGTGCCCCAGCGAGGGGCGGCGCTGGGGCGTGGGCCCTCAAACCCTCTTCGGGGTCTGGTGCGCAGCCCCAGCGGGGGGCGTGGGGGGCGGCGCCCCTCACAGTGTCTTGAACTCGTCGAACGGCTCCCGGCAGGACAGGCAGCGTCGCAGGGCCTTGCAGGCCGTAGACCCGAAGCGGGAGATCTCCTCGGTCTGCTCCGAGCCGCACAACGGGCAGCTCACCTGCCGGACCGAGAGCCCGACGGGCACCGGTCCGTGCGCCTTCTGGCCGGTGGGCGGGGCGATGCCGAAGCGGCGCAGGGCCTCGCGACCCTCCTCGCTCATCCAGTCGGTGGTCCAGGCAGGCGAGAGACGCGTGACCACCTCGACGGGGACGCCCGCCCGCCCGCAGACGCGTCGGATGTCCTCCTCCATGACCCGCATCGCCGGGCACCCGGAGTACGTAGGGGTGATCGTGACCCGCAGGCCCTCACCGACCCGCTCGATCTCGCGGATGACCCCGAGCTGGTGGATGGTGATGACCGGGATCTCCGGGTCGGGCACCTCCCTCAGCGCAGCCTCCACCTGCGCCAGGAGCTGGTCGGTCGCGACCGCGCGCGGCGCCTGCGCGAGCTCCATACCCGTGCCCATTCCCCCGCCCGCTCCCGTGCCCACGCCCATCCGCACCCTCACCAGGTGGCGCCGGGGTGGCTGCGGGCGATGTGCTGCATCTCCGCGAGCAGGTAGCCCATCGCCTCGGAGTGCACGCCGTCGCGGCCGCCGCGGGCGTGCCAGCGCGGGGGCTCGGGCATGGTCAGGGTCGCCTGCGAGACCACCTGCGCGACGCCAGCGTTGACCGCCTCGGTCAGCGCGGAGGGGAGCACGCCGATGGCCTGCTCGCTGGCCCAGACCGCCGCGGTGTAGTCCTCACCCAGCTCGCGCACGTACGGATGCACCGCCTCCAGCGCGGCCTGCATCCGAGCGTGGCTCAGCTCGGTCCCGTCGCCCAGGCGCAGCACCCACTGGGTCGCGTGGTCGCGGTGGTAGTCGACCTCCTTGACCGCCTTCTGGGCGATCCCGGCCAGCACCTCGTCGGCGGAGTCGACCAGCCGGGAGTACAGCTCGTACTGGTAGGAGGCGAACCACAGCATGCGTGCCATCTCGTGGGCGAAGTCGCCGCGGGGCTGCTCCACCAGCTGCACATTGCGGAACCGGCGCTCGTCGCGCAGCATCGCCAGCGCGTCCTCGTCGCGGCCCTCGCCCTCGACCTCACCGGCTCGGGTGAGCAGGGCCCTGGCCTGGCCGAGCAGGTCGAGGCCGACATTGCCGAGGGCCATGTCCTCCTCGATCTGCGGGGCATGGGTGAGCCACTCGCCGAGACGCTGGGCATAGATCAGGGCGTCGTCACCGAGGGAGAGCAGGTAGGCGGCATGCAGCTCGGCCGGGGTGGCACCGTCCAGGCCCCCGACGTCGGGGCGGCGACCGGCTATCACCGGCCCGCTGGTGAGCTCGCTCACAGGTACTCCACGTCCTCGGGCACGTCGTAGAAGGTCGGGTGCCGGTAGACCTTGTCCGCGGCCGGGTCGAAGAAGCTGTCCTTCTCCTCGGGGCTGGAGGCGGTGATGTCCGCGGAGGCCACGACCCAGAGCGACACCCCCTCCTGCCGGCGGGTGTAGAGGTCGCGGGCGTTACGCAGCGCCATCTGGGCGTCGGGCGCGTGCAGGGATCCGGCGTGCACGTGGTTGAGGCCGCGCCGGCTACGGACGAAGACCTCCCACAGCGGCCAGGTCGTGCTCACGCGACCTCCTCCTGCGCGCTCTGCTTGCGGGCGTAGGCCAGGGCCGCCTCCCGCACCCAGGCGCCCTCCTCGTGGGCGGCGACCCGGGTGTCGATGCGCTGCGCGTTGCAGGGGCCGTCGCCGCCCAGCACCCGCCAGAACTCCTCCCAGTCGATCTCGCCGAAGTCCCAGTGCCCACGCTCCTCGTTCCAGCGCAGGTCCGGGTCGGGCAGGGTGATGCCCAGCTTGATCGCCTGGGGGACGGTCATGTCGACGAACTTCTGCCGCAGGTCGTCGTTGGTGAAGCGCTTGATGCCCCAGGCCATGTTCTGGGCCGTGTGACCTTCCTTGGCCTTCTCCCCCGAGTCGGGCGGGCCGAACATCATCAGGGCGGGCCACCACCAGCGGTCGGCGGCGTCCTGGAGCATGGCGCGCTGGCTCTCCGTCCCCTGCGACAGGGTCCAGAGGATCTCGAAGCCCTGCCGCTGGTGGAAGGACTCCTCCTTGCACACGCGGATCATCGCCCGTGCGTAGGGGCCGTAGGAGCAGCGGCACAGCGGGACCTGGTTCATGATCGCCGCGCCGTCGACCAGCCAGCCGATGGCACCCACGTCGGCCCAGGTCAGGGTGGGGTAGTTGAAGATCGAGGAGTACTTCTGCCGGCCGGTGTGCAGCTTGTCGAGCAGCTCGGCCCGGTCCACCCCGAGGGTCTCGGCCGCGGAGTAGAGGTAGAGCCCGTGCCCGGCCTCGTCCTGCACCTTGGCCATGAGGATGGCCTTGCGGCGCAGGCTGGGGGCGCGGCTGATCCAGTTGCCCTCCGGCTGCATACCGATGATCTCCGAGTGCGCGTGCTGGGCGATCTGCCGGATCAGCGTCTTGCGGTAGCCCTCGGGCATCGCGTCCCGCGGCTCGATCCGCGAGTCCTCGTCGATGAGTCCGTTGAAGTACTCGTCCAGAGCCTGCTGGTACTCGGGGGTCTCCGCGGCGTTCAGGGGCGCAGCTGCGTCGTCGCGGGGCCCGAAGTCGTTGCCGTACATACCCCCAGTGTGCCAGAGAACCCCCGCTTTGTGACAGTTCTAGCGTTGAACGACGGTGCAACTGTCACATGGCTCGGGTGGGAGACTGGTGGGGTGAGCGAGCACCATCATGAGCACACCCACCACCACCCGCACGAGGGTGGTTCTGCCGCGGCGGCGCCCGGCCCGCTGGCCGACGCCAGCGTGCGCACGGCCCGGCCCAGCGACGCCCCGGCGGTGGGACTGGTGCAGGCGACGGTCTACCAGGCCGAGCTGACCGGCGTGCTCGCCCCGGAGCTGCTCGAGGAGCTCACCGGCCCCAGGTTCGCCGCCGTCTGGCGCCGTTCCCTGGAACGGCCCCCCTCGACGCGCCACCGGCTGCTCGTCGCCTGCGCCGGCCCGCAGGTGGTGGGCTACGTCGCGCTCGGACCCGCCGAGGAGGAGCCCGGGGTGGACGCCGAGCGCACCGGCATGGTGTACGACGGCGCCGTGCACCCCGACGCCCGCGGCGCCGGCCACGGCTCCCGCCTGCTCAACGCCGCGGTCGACACCCTGCGCGCCGGCAACGACCAGCTGGAGGCCGTGACGACCTGGGTGCGCGCCGACGCCGAGACGTCCCTGGCCTTCCTGCAGGCCGCCGGCTTCGCCCCCGACGGCGCCTGGCGCGACCGGGTCGTCGGGGAGGACGGCCGCACGACGCGGGAGGTGCGCCTGGTGGCCGAGGTATGACGTGGTGGCGCACGCCGGCCGCCCGGCAGGGGGTGGCGGTCGGCCTCGTCGGCCTGTATGGCGTGAGCGCGGGGGCACTCGGGGTGGCGGCCGGACTGACCGTCTGGCAGACGGTGCTCACCTCGGTGCTGCTCTTCTCCGGCGGCTCCCAGTTCGCCTTCTACGGCGTGATCGGCGCGGGCGGCAACCCGGTGGCGGCGGTCGCCACCTCGACCCTGCTGGGACTGCGCAACGGCTTCTACGGCCTGGAGCTCTCCCGCCGACTGGCACCCTCACCCGTCCTGCGACCGCTCACGGCCCACCTGACCATCGACGAGTCCACCGCCGTCGCCGTCGCGCAACCGGACCAGCGCTCGACCCGGATCGGGTTCTACACCACCGGCGTGGTGCTCTTCGTGGTGTGGAACAGCATGACCCTCGCCGGGGCTCTGGCCGGTGAGGCCATGGGTGACCCGCGGGCCTGGGGGCTGGACGCGGCTGCCGCCGCCGCGTTCGTGGCCCTCGTCTGGCCGCGGCTGAAGGGCCGCGGCCCGATCGGCACAGCAGCTTTGGCCATGGTGCTCACTCTCGTCTCGGCGCCGTTCGTGCCGACCGGGGTGGAGGTCCTCATCGGCGCCACCGCGGCGCTGGCCCTCGGACTGCCCCGACGCGCGGGTCCTGAGCGCGACCCCGCCCCCGTCACGCGGGACGCCGAGGCGATCCTCGCCCACGAGGCGACCCGGCAGGAGGACCGCTCGTGACCCTGTGGATCGCGGTCATCGCCGCCTGCCTGCTGGCCTGGCTGGTCAAGCTGGCCGGTTACCTCGTGCCCGAGCGGGTCCTGCAGATCCCGTGGGTGGACCGTGTGGTCCCTCTGCTCACGGTCGCCCTGCTCAGCGCCCTGGTCATCACCCAGGGTTTCCTGGACGGCGACGGGTTGCCCGTCCTGGACGCCCGCGCCGCCGGGATCGGGGTCGCCCTGGTCCTGCTGCTGCTGCGCGCCCCGTTCCTCGTGGTCGTGGCCGCTGCCGCCGCCACCGCCGCGCTGCTGCGGCTCTGGGGAGGCTAGGCCGTGGCGGGGGCCGGCGCGGGGCCGGACGGACAGCGCAGGGGCGCAGGCCCGGACGGACGGAGGGGCGGTGCAGGTCCGGGCTCACCCCCAGGACACGCCGTCGCCGCGCCCCGCGCAGGACGCCTGCTGAGCGTCGACCTGGCGCGGCTGGTGGCGCTGCTGGGGATGTTCGCCTCCCACCTCGTCCTACCGCTGCGCGCCGACGCACCGGGCGGCGTGGACGGGCTGTTCCAGGTCGTCGCGGGTCGCTCCTCGGCGTTGTTCGCCCTGCTCGCCGGGGTGAGCCTGGCGATCGTCACCCGTGACCTGCACGCCGCCGGCAGGAGCACCGCCAGCGGCCGCACGCCTTCCACGTCCGCGCGCAGGGGGCCTTCCACGTCGGCGGGCAGCAGCGGAGGGCCGACGTCCGCAGGCGGCAGGAGCGGCCCCGCGTCGCACCGCCGACGGCTGCTCGTCCGGGCAGCCGCAGTGGGCACGATCGGTCTCCTCCTCGGGCTGCTCGACTCCGGCATCGCGGTGATCCTGGTCTACTACGCCGTGCTGTTCTGCTGCGCCCTGCCGGTGCTGACCTGGCGGGCGCCGGCGTTGGCGGCACTGGCTGTGGGCTGGGGGCTGCTGAGCCCGCTGGTGAGCATGCTGATCCGTCCGGCCCTGCCGCCGACCACCTACCAGATCCCGTCCCTGGTCAGCCTCCGCGACCCGGTCCGGCTGCTCAGCGAGCTCGTGGTCACTGGCTACTATCCGGTGCTGACCTGGGCCACCTATCTCTTCGCCGGCCTGGCCGTCGGCCGCCTGCTGGCGCCGGGCGGAACCGCACTGTCCGACGCTCGCGTCCCTGCGCGACGGGGCGCCCTGCTGACTCTGCTCGGCCTCACGCTGGCTGCGCTGCCCCTGGCGGCCTCCCGTCTGATCACGGGCTCCGAGCAGGTGCGTCAGGTTCTCGTCGAGACGTCAGGGTCCGGGAGCTGGGAGACCCTGGCGGTGGACCTGCGCCGCGGCTTCTACGGGGTGCACCCCGAGGGTTCGCCCTGGTGGCTCGGGGTATGGGTACCGCACAGCGGGAGCATCACCGACCTCGCGCACACGACCGGGTGCGCGCTGCTGGTGCTCGGTCTGTGCTGGTGGGCGGTCCGCCTGCTCCCACGGCTGCCCTGGTCTCTGCTCGCCGGCGCGGGGGCCATGACCCTGACCCTCTACTCCTTGCACGTCGTCGTCCTCGGCAGCCCGGCGGGCGAGCCAGGCAGGGCACTGGCCCGCGGCTCCGACAGTGCTCTGGCCCTGCACGTGACCCTGGCCCTGGCGATCGGCGTGGTCTTCGCCGTGCTCCGCCGCCCCGGCCCCGTGGAACAGGGCGTCCGCTGGCTGACCACGTCGCTGGCCCCCCCGAAGTAACCGTTGTTCATCGGACGTTCATCGTCTCAGTCCCAGCAGTCACAGGGACACGACCCACGCCCTGATCAGAGGTGTGGCCGCACCGGTTGGACGGCAACCGTTTACCTTTTGTTCACCTTTGGGCTAGAGTAGGTAAACACACGATGAACGACTGGTCCGCAGACGCCGACCACGACTCCGGAGGAGGACACCATGACCACGGTTCGTCAGCTACCCAAGGCGCGACGTCGCGTCGTCCTGGCGTGGGTCCCCGTGACCGACGCCGACGGCCGCACCCGTATGGAGATGCGCTGGGACGTCTCGGGGGGCCCAGCTCCCCGGCGAGCCACCGCAGCAGCGGCCGCCTGAGCAGACCGACCTCGCGAGGGCGGACCCGGTGATCGGGTCCGCCCTCGCGTCTCTCCCGCCATCTTTTCGTCCAGTGCCGTGGATATGCGCACGGCACGGGGGTCGAGGCGTGCACAGCCGCAGCACTCGGTGACCGAAGCGACCGGACCCCCTTCGCCCGCGAGCACAGCGCAACACTCGATCACCTCCGCAGCACGAGGGCCCGGACGCACCTGCGTCCGGGCCCTCGTCATACCTGCGGGTCGTCACGGGTGCGTAGCACCCGTGACGCAGGGGTCACTCCTGGTCGGAGCCGCCCTCGTTCTGGTCCTCGCCGCCGCCGTTGCCGCCGCGGCCACGGCCGCCGCGACGCCGACGCTGACGGCGGGGGCGGTCGCCGCCCTGGCCCTCCTCGGACCCGGAGCCGTTCTCGGCCGACTCCGAGGAGTCCGCCGAGTCCGCTGAGTCCTCGTCAACCTGCGCGTCACCCTGGGCGTCATCCTGCACGTCCTCGGGAGCTGGGGGCAGGTGGCCCTCGACCGCCTGGGTCTGCGGGGCGTCCGACTCGACGGCGGCCTCGGTCTGGCCGGCGTCACCCTGGGTGCCACCGTTGCCGTTCCCGTCGCCATTCCCATCGCTGGTCCCGTCGCCCTCGACGACCGCAGCCAGCGAGAGCTTGCCGCGCGGGTCGATCTCCTTGAGCTCGACCTGGACCTTCTGGCCCACGGACATCACGTCCTCGACAGCGTCGATGCGACGGCCGCCGACGAGCTTGCGGATCTCGGAGATGTGCAGCAGGCCGTCCTTGCCCGGGAGCAGGGAGATGAACGCGCCGAACGTCGTGGTCTTGACCACGGTGCCCAGGAAGCGCTCGCCGATCTCCGGCATCTGCGGGTTCGCGATCGCGTTGACCGCCGCCCGGGCCGCCTCGGCGGAAGGACCGTCGGTGGCACCGATGTAGACCGTGCCGTCGTCCTCGATCGAGATGTCGGCGCCGGTGTCCTCCTGGATCTGGTTGATCATCTTGCCCTTGGGGCCGATGACCTCGCCGATCTTGTCGACCGGCACCTTCACCGAGATGACGCGCGGGGCGTAGGGGCTCATCTCGTCCGGGGCGTCGATGGCCTCGTTCATCACGTCCAGGATGTGCAGGCGCGCGTCGCGGGCCTGGGTCAGCGCACCGCCCAGCACCTCGGCAGGGATGCCGTCGAGCTTGGTGTCCAGCTGGATCGCGGTGACGAACTCCCGGGTACCGGCGACCTTGAAGTCCATGTCACCGAAGGCGTCCTCGGCACCAAGGATGTCGGTCAGCGCGGCGTACTGGGTCTTGCCGTCGACCTCGGCCGAGACCAGACCCATCGCGATGCCCGCCACCGGCGCGCGCAGCGGCACACCCGCGTTGAGCAGCGACATCGTGGACGCGCAGACCGAGCCCATCGAGGTCGAGCCGTTGGAGCTCAGCGCCTCGGAGACCTGCCGGATCGCGTAGGGGAACTCCTCGCGCGTCGGCAGCACCGGCATGAGGGCACGCTCGGCGAGCGCTCCGTGACCGATCTCTCGACGCTTCGGGGAGCCCACGCGCCCGGTCTCACCGGTGCTGTAGGGCGGGAAGTTGTAGTTGTGCATGTACCGCTTGCGGGTCACCGGCGAGAGGGTGTCCAGCTGCTGCTCCATACGCAGCATGTTCAGCGTGGTGACACCCATGATCTGGGTCTCACCCCGCTCGAAGATCGCCGAGCCGTGGGCGCGCGGCAGGACCTCGACCTCGGCCGAGAGCGCGCGGATGTCCTTCAGGCCACGGCCGTCGATGCGGACCTGGTCGCGCAGGATGCGCTCACGGATGAGCTTCTTCTGCACGGCGCGGTAGGCCGCGTCGATCTCCTTGTCGCGACCGGCGAACGGTGCGTCCTCGGTGACGGACGACGGAGCGGCGTCGCCGTCCTGGGGCATCTGCAGCCCGAGCAGCTTGCCCTTCATCGCGATCTTGATCTCGTCGATGCGGGTCTCCCGCTCCTGCTTCCCGCCGATCTGCAGGGCCTCGGCGAGGTCGGCCGAGGTGGCCTCCTCGACGGCGGCGTAGGCGTCGTCCTCGTAGTCGAGGAAGCGGGGGAACTGCTGGACCTCCTTGGCCGCCTCGGCGGCCAGCTGGGCCTGGGCGTCGCAGAGGACCTTGATGAACTTCTTTGACTCCTCCAGACCCTGGGCCACGACCTCCTCGGTCGGGGCCTGCTTGCCCTCGTTCTTCACCAGGTCCCAGGTCGCCTCCGTGGACTCGGCCTCGACCATCATGATCGCGACGTCATCGCCCACGACCCGCCCGGCCACGACCATGTCGAAGGTCGAGCGCGCGGCGTCGGAGAAGTTGGGGAAGGCGACCCACTGGCCGTCGATGAGCGAGACCCGGGTCGCACCGATCGGGCCGCTGAAGGGCAGGCCGGAGATCTGGGTGGAGGCCGAGGCGGCGTTGATGGCGAGCACGTCGTACTGGTGCTCGGGGTTGAGCGACAGGACCGTGATGACGACCTGAACCTCGTTGCGCAGGCCCTTGGCGAAGGTGGGGCGCAGCGGGCGGTCGATCAGGCGGCAGGTGAGGATCGCCTCGGTGGACGGGCGGCCCTCCCGGCGGAAGAAGCTGCCCGGGATGCGGCCGAGGGAGTACATGCGCTCCTCGACGTCCACGGTGAGCGGGAAGAAGTCGAAGTGGTCCTTGGGGTGCTTGCTGGCCGTGGTGGTGGACAGCAGCATCGTGTCGTCGTCGAGGTATGCGGTGACGCTTCCGCCGGCCTGCCGGGCCAGACGCCCGGTCTCGAAGCGGACGGTGCGGGTGCCGAAGCTGCCGTTGTCGATGGTGGCTTCGGCGAAGGTGATCTCTGGACCCTCCATGGGCCCTCCTTTTCTGTTCTCTCGCAAACACCGGGCATCGTCGTTGTGCCCGGCTGTTCCCAACTGCTGGGGCGTGCCGTCGCGGCAGGCCCCGACGCGCGCTGGTGCGCACGTCATACGCAAAAGAGCGGTTCCCGGATCGGGAACCGCTCCCCTGCGAAGCTCAGCGGCGCAGGCCGAGGCGCTTGATCAGCGACCGGTAGCGCTCGATGTCGGTCTGCTCCAGGTAACGGAGGAGACGCTTGCGCTTGCCGACCAGCAGCAGCAGCCCGCGGCGGCTGTGGTGGTCGTGCTTGTGCTCACGCGAGTGCTCGGTGAGCTCCTTGATCCGGTGGGTCAGGAGCGCGACCTGCACCTCCGGGCTGCCGGTGTCGCCCTCGGTCGTGGCGTACTCCTTGATGATGTCCTGCTTCGCGGCAGTCTCGTTCGCCATGGGCGACTCCTTCTTGTCGTTGCGCGGCGCAACCCGGGCATGTTCACCGGGGCACTCTGGATCCGCGGCCGTTCAGACGGCACCCGCCAGATTATCAGCGCCCACGCCCCTGCCCCTAATCGCGGCCTCATCGCGCCTACACCGCGGCCGGAGAGATTGGGTCGCGGCCGGAGGGGACCGGTCAGCGCGCGTGCACCCGGGCGGTCCAACGGTAGCGGCCCTCGTGCTCCGGGTGCGCCAGGATCTCGCCGAGGAGGTCGCGCGGCGCCGGGTAGTCCGGACCGAGCGCCGCCAGGTACTCCCGGTGCGCCTCGAGCGAGGCGACCGCGCGGTCGAAGTGCTCGGTGACGTCGACCTCGTGCGTCGGGTCGGAGGCGGCCGAGACGGCGACCCACCGGACGCCGTCCCAGGGCTCGTCGCCGTCGCTGACCAGCTCGGGGAAGATCCACCGGTTGCCGGCCGCCGCGACCGCGTCGATGGCGGCCAGCCCGACGGCACGGTGGTCGGCCTGGTTGAGGCTGCCGCCGGCGAAGGTCTCTGCGTGCGTCAACGTCGTGACCAGCTCGGGACGTGCCCGCCTGATCTCCCGCGCGAGGGCTCGGCGCAGGTCCAGGTCGGCCTCGATCACCCCGTCGGCGAAGCCCTCCAGGAAGAGCACCTCCTCGACCCCGACCTCGCGGGCACCGTCCCGCTCCTCCTGCTCGCGCAGCGGCGCTGCCCGGGCCGGCTCCATGGTCGCGATGCCGGCCTCGCCGCGGGTGACCAGCAGGTAGGTCACCTGCTTGCCGGCGTCGGTCCACCCGGCCACCGCCGCGGCGGTGCCGTACTCCAGGTCGTCGGGGTGGGCCACGATGCACAGCGCACGCTGCCAGTCGGTCGGGAAGGTCTCGAGCGTCATGCGGACAGCCTGCCAGGGATGGCCCGCCTGCCATGGCCCGGGAGCGGTCAGGTGCGGCGCTGGCAGCCGCCGCACCAGAACAGGTTGCGGCCGGCGACGACCTTGTGCCGCACCACCGACCCGCAGCGCAGGCACGGCATACCGTCCCGCTTGTAGACCGCGAACTCCCGAGGCACCTGCGGGCGTTCCCCGCGGTCCCAGGCGGCCGCGGTGTCCTCGAGCACGTCGTCGAGGGTGATGATCGCGCCCGTGCGCACGCCCCACGGCATCAGCATGACCAGGTCGTCCCAGATCAGCTGCCAGGAGGCACGCTTGAGCGAGCGTCCCGGCTTGAGCGGGTGCAGCCGGTGGCGCCACAGCACCTCGCAGCGGTAGATGTTGCCCACCCCGGCCAGCACGGTCTGGTCCATCAGCAGCTCGGCCAGGCTCTTGCCCGAGCGGCTGATCTTGCGGTATGCCGCGTCCGGGTCGTTGCTCTCCCCCACCGGCTGCAGGGGGTCCGGTCCCTGCCGGTCGACGAGCGCGTCGACCGCCTCCTCGTCCAGGACCTGGCAGGCCATCGGCCCCCGCAGGTCGGCGACGTGCCGCTCGCCGAGGACGCGCAGCCGGACGGCGCCGGTCGCCGGCGGCTCACTGCCGGGCGGGTCGACGGGCAGGACGAACCACTTGCCGATGAGCCCGAGGTGGACGTAGAGGGTGCGCCCCCGGGCGAAGTCGACGAAGAGCAGCTTGCCGTGCGCCCAGGAGCGCTCGACCAGCTGACCGTCCAGCAGGGCTGCGCCCTCGGCGAACCTGCCCTGGGGGCTGCTCACCTGCGGCTGGGTGCCTCCGAAGGCGTCGTCGAGGGAGTGGGCGAGACGGTGCAGAGTGTGGCCTTCGGGCATGGATAGATGGTCTCAGGTCCGGCGTGTGCCCTCCCTGTGGCCCGGAGCGTGGCTCTGGGGAGACAGCGACGCCCCGATCGCCGGGGCGGTCGGGGCGTCGCTGGGTGCGGCGAGGAGGGTCTTAGTTGCTGACGCCGGGCACCTTGCCGAAGGTGACGTCGCCGGAGGGCCAGATTGCGCGCTTCTGCACCGGCAGACCCGGGCGGCCGGAGTCCCACAGCATGTTGTCGCCGGCGTAGATGCCCACGTGGTAGGCGGGGGCGCCGAAGAAGACCAGGTCGCCCGGGCGCGGGTCGGTGGTCGTCGTCGCGAACGCCTGCTGCTGGGCCGCGGTGCGCGGCAGGCTGATGCCGAGCTGGCCGAAGACGTACTGGGTGTAGCCGGAGCAGTCGAAGCCGGCGGGGGTGGCGCCGCCCCAGACGTACATGATGCCGGCGTACTTGGCGGCCTCCTCCAGCACCGCCGCACCGGTGACGGCTCCCGGCGGGGCCGGCGGCGCGGGCGGGGCGGGCGGTGCCGGCGGCGTCGAGCCGCCGGAGAGCAGCTCGCCGAACACGAACCGGTTGTTGCCCAGGTCGAACCAGTTGTTGCTGGTGTACTTGCCGGTCACCTGGGTGCCTGCGGTCAGACCGCCCACGATGCTGTAGTTCGTGCCGGGACCGGAGCGCACGTTCGCGCCGGTGGTCACCGTGCGGGTCACCGTGTCACCGGGGGGCGGGCTCGGGGCCGGCGGCGCGGGCGGAGCCGGCGGGGTGGGGGCCGGGGGTGCCGGGGGGTTCGGTGCCGAGCCGGAGAGCAGCTCGCCGAAGACGAACTTGCCGTTGCCCATGTCGAACCAGTTGTTGCTGGTGTACGTGCCCGTCACCTGGGCACCGGCAGCCAGACCGCCGACGACGCGGTGCTGGGTGCCCGGCCCGGAGCGCACGTTGGCACCGACGGTGACGGTGCGGGTCACCGTGTCGCCGGGCGGCGGGTTGGGGGCAGGAGGGGTCGGCGCGGGCGTGGAACCGGAGAGGAGGCTGCCCAGCACGAAGCGACTGTTCCCCATGTCGAACCAGCCGTTGCTGGTGTACTTGCCCGTCACCTGGGCACCGGCGGCCAGACCGCCGACGATGCTGTGGCTCGTACCCGGGCCGGAGCGGACGTTCGAGGCGACCGTCACCGTCCGGGTCACGGTGTCACCCGGGGGCGGTGCCGGTGCCGGCGGCGGGGTCGGTGCGGGCGCCGAGCCGGAGAGCAGGTCGGCGAAGACGAACCGGTTGTTGCCCAGGTCGAACCAGCCGTTGCCGGTGTACTTGCCCGTCACCCGCGCCCCGGCCGCGAGGCCGCCGACGACGCGGTGCTGGGTGCCCGGGCCGGAACGCACGTTCGCCCCGGTCGTGACCGTGCGGGTGACCGTGCTGGCCGGGGCGTCCGGCGTCTCGGGGGACTGCGGGGTGTCCGGCGCCTCAGGCGTCTCCGGCGTGTCGCCGGGGGTGGCCGGCAAGGGGGTTGCCGGCTGCGGCGTCGTGCCCAGCGGCGTGGTCGGCAGGGGTGTCATCGGCAGCTGGGGCGCGGGCGCGGCCTGCGCGGGGAGCACGCCCAGCGGGGCAGCCATCGCCGCGGCGGCGACCCCGAGGGAGGCTGCGCGGGGCAGGCGGCGGGACGGTGCAGGGCAACGCGAGACCATAGGGACATCCATCGTGGTAAGGCGGGACAGGACCGGCGGTGCTCGCGGGACAGCGCTCATCGCCGTTGCAGTTGTTCACACCTGAGCCCTCTGGGACGACCGTGGCGAGGGGCTCGGGCGTCAGTGAACCTAGCCCGGCTCCCGGGCTCGGCGCAAGCCCCTGGCCTGCGAAACCGACGTTCTGAGGCCCTAAATCAACTGCAACACGCGTGACGTTGGTCACAGCGACACGCATTCTTCCCATTGTTCACAGGGGTCACTCCTGCCCGTCCAGGAGCGGGAGTGCAGATCAGTTCTCGATCTCCAGCACCTCGCCGGTCACCGAGACCGTGACCTCGATGTCGTCGCCGCGGTCCGTGCCGTCCAGGCTGACGTCCCAGAAGTGGCTCCCGTCGTCCTCGTCCAGCTCGGCCTCGTCCAGGTGGCCACCCACCTCGCCGACGGCCTGCTCGATCGCCTCGCTCAGCGTGATGGTCGCGGCGTCCACCCCGGCGCGGTCGTCGTCGTCCAGGTCGTCGTCCTCGGTGCCGACCACGCTGCCGTCCGCACCGACCGTCACCTCCACGGACCGGTCGCCGACGACCACGTCGACCTCCCAGCTGCCGTCGTCGTCCTGGTCGTCGATCGCGTAGGCCGTCCCGCCGGCCTCTTCCTCCGCAGTCTGGATCGCCTGGAGGGCCTGCGCGGTGGCGTCGCCAGTGGTGCTGGCAGAGGTGCCGTCGGTGGTGCCGTCGGGCGTGGCCTCGGCGGCGTCACCGGTGTTCGCAGAGTCTCCGGCATCCTGCGTCCCGGCGTCTCCGGCGGCCGGTGTCCCGGTGTCACCGGTCTCCGGCGCCGTGGTGTCGTCCCCGACCGCGTCCTGCGCTGTGGGCTGCGTGGGCGCCTCGGCGTCTTCCGAGGAGCAGCCCCCGAGGCCGAGTGCGAGGGCCAGTGCGAAGCCGGCGGACAGGGCAGTGGGCTTGAAGGTTGTCATGTTTTCAGCGTGCCAAGGCCGGATGAGAGTTGTCCTCATGAAGCGACCACGCCACCAGGGGCCGCCGCCGACACCGGACCTCTGCTGGGTCGTGCGAGGGGATGCGGTCCCTCAGCCGGTGTTGCGCAGGCCCGCGGCGATGCCGTTCACCGTGACCAGCAGGGCGCGCTGCAGCTCGCGGGTGTCGGCCTCGGCGCGGTCCCCGTCCCCGTCGCTGTCCCCGTCCCGGTCGGCGTCGGAGGCCCGCAGCCGACGCAGCAGCTCGACCTGCAGGTAGCTGATCGGGTCCAGGTAGTTGTCGCGGACCGCCAGCGTGCGCTTGAGCACCGGCTGGTCATCGAGCAGGTGGGCCTCCCCGGTGAGCGCCTTGAGCTCGGTGACGGTCAGCTCGAACTCCTCCCGGATGGTCTCGAAGATGTGCTGGAGCTCCCCGGGCACCAGCGTCTGGACGTAGTGGGCCGCGACACCCAGGTCGGTCTTGGCCACGGTCATCTCCACGTTGGAGATCACCGAACGGAAGAAGTGCCAGTGCTCCAGCATCTCCCGCAGGGTGCTCTCGTGCCCGGCCGCGCGGGCGGCCCGGAGCCCTGAGCCCACGCCGAACCAGCCGGGCACGATCTGCCGGGTCTGGGTCCAGCCGAAGACCCACGGGATGGCGCGCAGCCCGTCCAGGCCCTGGCCCGTGTCCGGCCGCTTGCTCGGCCGGGAGCCGATGTTGAGCTCGCCCAGTTGGTCGACGGGTGTGGCCGCGACGAAGTAGGCGGGCAGGTCCGGGTCGTCGATGAGCCGGCGATAGGCGGCGTAGGCGGCGTCGCTGGCGCTGTCCATGACCTCGCCGTACCGCGCGCGCTCCTCCTCGGTGGTGCGCGGGTCGCGGTGCAGCGCGGAGGCGCGCAGCACGGCGGCCATGGACAGCTCCAGGTTCTCCCGCGCCAGTGCGGGCAGGGAGTACTTGTCCGAGATCACCTCGCCCTGCTCGGTGAACTTGATCTCGCCCTCGAGCACCCCGGAGGGCTGGGCCAGGATCGCGTCGTAGGTGGGGCCGCCGCCGCGACCGACCGATCCGCCGCGGCCGTGGAAGAGCCGCAGCCGCACCCCGTGCCGGTGGGCGACGTCGCGCAGCGCCCGCTGGGCCTGGTGGATCCCCCACTGGCTGGTCAGCACGCCCGCCTGCTTGTTGGAGTCGGAGTAGCCGAGCATGACCTCCTGCACGTCGCCGCGCAGGCGCACCAGGTCCCGGTAGGCCGGGATGCGCAGGAGGGTGTCGACGAGGTCGGCCGCCCCGCGCAGCTCGTCGATGGTCTCCAGCAGTGGCGCGAAGCCGACGTGGGCGAAGGCGCCCTCACCGCCCGGCCCTCCGTGCAGGTCGAGCAGCCCGGCCTCCCGCGCCAGCACGGCCGCGGCGAGCACGTCGTCGGGGCCCTGGGTCATCGAGACGATGTAGGTCTCCACGACCTCCTGGCCGTACGTGGCGATCGCCTCACGGATCTGGTCGAAGACGGCCAGGGTCCGACCCCGGGGCGCGGCCGGCGTCAGCAGCGGGCGCCGCGAGGCCAGCTCGTCGCCGAGCAGCGCGGTGCGCGCGGGCCGGTCCAGCGCGGCATACCCCTGGGTGGCCCCCGCCGCCTCCAGCAACGGGGCGAGCGCCTCGTGGTGCTTCTCGGCGTGCTCGCGCACGTCCAGGGTGGCCAGGTGCAGCCCGCTGCCGGCGATGGTCTGGATCGCCCGGGCGACCCGGCCGTCGGCCACGAGCTCTCCCCCGTGGGCGCGCAGCGAGTCCGCGACGAGCTGCAGGTCGGCCAGCAGCTCCCCGACGTGGGCGTAGTCCCGCCCCTGCTGGTGGGCCGTGCGGTCCTCCACCCGCCGGCGGGTGTTGAGCAGCTTGGCCCGCACGCAGGAGAGCTTGAGCCGGTAGGGCTCCTGCGCGTTGAGCTCACGGACCCGCGGGTCCAGGCCGGGCAGGTTGGCCAGGTCGCGGTGCAGCGACTCCTCCAGCTCCGGCTCGACCCCGACCACGACGGTCGAGGAGGACAGCTGGGAGATGAGCACGTCCACCAGGCTGAGCGCCACGTCCACGGCGTGCAGGGACTGCAGGCGCAGCACCTCGCGCGTGACCTCGGGCGTGACGAAGGGGTTGCCGTCGCGGTCGCCGCCGATCCAGCTGCCGAACCGCACCGGCGGGCGGGAGGTGTCGGTGCGCACCCCGTGCGCCCCGGCCAGCTCGGCCAGCTGGCCCAGCAGCTCGGGCATGGTGGTGGTGAGCACCTCGTCGAGGTAGTACATCGCGTTGCGGGCCTCGTCCATCGGCGTCGGCCGGGACTGGCGCAGCTCGTCGGTCTGCCAGATGAGGTCGATGAGCTCGGCCAGGTCACGGTCCTGCCGGCGGCGGGCGAGGGTGTCCGGCTCGGTGCTGGCGGCCAGGACGTCGGACAGGTGCCGGATCTTGGTGAGCACGCTGCGCCGGGACGCCTCGGTCGGGTGGGCGGTGAAGACCGGGCGCACGTCCAGCTCGGCGAGGGTGTCGGCCAGCAGCTGCGGTCCCCCGGCCTGCACGATGTCCTGCACCGTCGCCACCAGCCAGCCGTCCTGCTCAGGACGGGCGGCGTGGGTGCGCACCCGGTGGACCTGCTCGGCGGCGTTGGCCAGGTGGAAGTAGGCCGAGAAGGCCCGGACCAGGTCGGTCGCCAGGTCGAGCGGCAGGCCTGCCAGCATCTGTCGCACCTGCTCGGTGGCTGCCTCGTCGCCCTGCTGGCTGGCCTTGGTGGTGAGCCGGACCAGCTCGACCTGGTCGAGCAGCCCCTGGCCGTGGTGCCGGACGAGGGACTGGCCGAGCAGGGTGGAGACGCGGCGCACGTCCGCCCGCAGCTCGGGGCTGATCGCGTCGTCGGGCACATGTGCCTCCGCGCGCTCGGGCTCGGGCTCAGTGCGGTCGGAGGTGCCGTCGGAGGTCGTGGTCTGCTCGCTCACGAGCCGACCCTACGGCAGGCGGTGCACTCAGCCGGTGCTGTCCCGCGCGCGGAGGGTCTCCCAGATGGCCCGCCCTGCCGGGGTCGCCGTGGTGGCGCCCAGCCCGCCCTCCTCGACGACCACGACCACGACATACTCCGGGTCCGTGGTAGGCCCGTAGGAGGCGAACCAGGAGGTCGCCTCCTGACCGAAGGACTCCGCGGACCCCGTCTTGCCGGCCAGCGGGTAGTCGGCGTGCGGCCACCCGGCGAAGCTCGCTGCGGCGGTGCCGTCGGTGACCACGTCCTCCAGACCCTCCCGGACGACCGACAGGACGGTGTCGCTGAGCGAGACGCTGCCGGTGCTGACCGGCTCCACCTGCTCGGCGACCGTGCCGTCGGGGCGGACGAGGGCGTCGGCGACGGTGGGTGCCCACAGCCGCCCGCCGTTGGCGATGGCGGCGTAGACCACGGCGATCTGCAGGGGGGTGCTGGCGACGTCACCCTGACCGATGGAGAAGTTCGCGGCGTCGCCCGGGCGCCACTGCCAGCCGTCGACGCAGTTCTCCCGGGCGAGCTGCTCCAGGAACTCGCGGCGCTCCTCGTCCTCGACGTCGGGATAGCCCGACTCCGCCGCGGCGCAGGTCTCCTCCCGGGTGGCCTCCCAGTACTCGCGCTTCCACTCCCGCGACGGCAGGTGGCCGGCGACCTCGCCCGGCAGGTCGACCCCGGTGCGCTGACCGAGGCCGAACCCGCGCGCCACCGCCAGGAACCGGTCGTCGGCGTCGGAGGTCTGCGCCAGGCCGCCCAGGTCCGACCAGGCGTCATAGGCCCAGGTGTAGAACGAGGTGTCGCAGGAGACCTCCAGCACCCCGGGCAGGTCCAGCTCGCCATGGTCCTCGGACTGGTAGTTGGTGAACACCTGCCCGGCGATCGTCACCTCGCCGGGGCAGGGGTAGGTCCCCTCGGGGTCCACGCCGGTCTGGACCGCCGCGGGCAGGCTGACCACCTTGAACGTGGAGGCCGGTGGGAAGGTGTCCCCCACGAGCCGGCTGACGAGCGGCTGGCCCCGGGCGGGGTCCAGCAGGCGGTCGTACTCGTGCTGGCTCACGCCGCTGGTCCAGATGCCGGGGTCGTAGGTCGGGAAGCTGGCGGCGGCGAGCACCGCCCCGTCGTCGGGGCGCAGGACGACCGCCGCGCCGCTCGTGGCCGGTTCCCCGCCACGGCGGGCGGCGCGGACCGCGTCCAGCAGCGCCTCCTCGACGGCGGCCTGCACCTGCACGTCCAGGTGGGTCCGCACGTCGGCGCCCTGGACCGGGTCGGTGCGGGACCGTTCGCCGGTGACGATCCCGCGCGGGTCGACGGTCACCACGGTGGTCCCGGGTGTGCCCCGCAAGGCCTCGTCGTACGTGGTCTCCAGGCCCGCGCGGCCGAGCGTGCCGTCCGCCCCGATCCGGCCGTCGGACGCCTCGACCTCCTCCTGGGTGGGTCGACCGAGGTAGCCGACCAGGTGGGCGGCGTTGATGCCCCCGGGGGCGGGATAGGTGCGGACGGCTCGGCTGGTCACGTGCACCCCCGGGAACTCCTCGGGTCGCTCCAGGACCGCCAGGGCCGCGACGGGGTCCACGTCGTAGGCGATCGGGACCGGCTGGTACGGCGATCCGCTGAAGCAGGCCGGGACGGGCGGCGCTCCTTCCGTGCCGCACAGGCGGGTCCGGCCCCACAGGTCCTCGGCCGGCAGCCGGAGGGCCTGGGCCACCCGGTCCACGAGCGTCCGGGCCTCGTCCTCGTCCGCGAGCAGCAGCTCGGGGTCGAGGGTGACCACGGAGGTGGGTGAGTTGACCACCAGCGGGGTCCCGTCGGCCGCCAGGATGCGACCGCGGAGGGCAGGGGTGATGATCTCGCGCGTGCTGACCTGGGCCGCCTGCTGCGCCAGCTCCTCGTGCTCGGCCAGCTGGAGCTGGCCCAGCCGGCCGGCCAGCACCGTCCCGAGCAGGAGGATCGTCACCAGGACCGCCCACAGCGGGCGGGTGCTGGGCCGGCGCCGCACCCGGGGCGGGGTCAGGACCGGGCGCGGCAGCCGGACGGGTGCTCGATGGCCCGCCCGGACGAGGCGCCGGGCGGGACGGTGGGACGTGGGGCCGGTCATGCCCACCCGCGATCCAGGAGCCGGCGTTCCAGACCCATGAGCAGGGGCAGGACGGGGACCGCCACGAGCATGGTCATCAACCAGGACCACACCAGCTCCGACGGCAGCGCCACCCCGAGGCCGGCCGCCGCGGCCACCCACCGCACGACGAGCACCGCGGCGGCGGCCAGCCCGGTGACCACCCAGGGCAGCAGCGGGGAGGATGCGGTCACGCGTCGGCCGAGGCCCAGCAGCAGACCGACCAGCCCGTAGGTGAGGGCGGTGGCGCCCAGCGGTTCGGCGCCGGGAGGCACCAGGTCGAGCAGCCATCCGCCCAGCAGGCCGAGGACCAGCCCGGTGCTCGGCCGGTGCAGCAGGCTGACGGCCGCGACGACGAGGATGACCAGGTCGGGGCGGGGCAGGCCACCGGGCCAGGCCGAGGGCAGGAGGACCGCGCCGAGCAGGAGCAGCGCCCGCAGCAGCAGGGCGGGGAGCAGGTTCACCGGTCGCCCCGCCCGGTGAAGACGACGGCGACCAGGTCGAGGACGTCGGTGTCGACGTGGGGCGTCACCACGGCCGTGCGGCCCAGCTGCCCGCGGTCGGGGTCGACGGCGGTCACCGTGCCCAGCGCGATCCGGGCGGCGTAGGGGCGGTCATCCGGGCTGCCCAGGGTGCTGACCTCGTCCCCGGCCCGGATCTGGGTGTCGCCCAGGGCGGTGAGCGTGAGCTCGCCGTGGCCACGCGGCGGCAGACCAGGCACCGGCCGGGCCTCGACGCTGCCCAGGGCCCCGTCCGCGCCGAACCGCACCCCGACCACCACGCCGGCGTCCCCGAGCAGCAGGACGTCGCTGCTCCTGGGAGCCACCCGCAGCACGCGGCCCACCAGCCCGTCGGCGGCCACGACCGTCTGGTCGGTCTCGACCCCGTCCCGCGCCCCGACGTCGATCGTCACGGTGCGGCCCCCGACCGGGGAGGTGGCCGGGGCGAAGGCCACCACCCGCGCCGGGAGCAGGTCGTGATCACCCCAGGTGGTGGCCCGGTCCAGGGTCCGCAGCTGCTCCTGCTGCCGCACCTGCTCCTGCAGCCGGTCGACCTCGGCGGCCAGCGCGTCCCGCTCCTCGGTCAGCGCACGGACCCGCCCGTCGTCCCAGCCGGCGAGGGCGGACTGCGCGGGCGCGGCCACGGTGGCAACCCCCTCCCGCAGCGGCTGGGCCAGCCCGGGGCGGGCGAGGTCGACCACCAGCACCGCTGCGGTGAGGAGGGTGAGCGCAATGGCCAGGAGCGGCATACCCCGTCCTGGGGGTGGGGGCCGGAGGGGTGAGCGCCCGCCGCGACCGGCCGGTGCGGCGCCCCGCCCGCCGGTGGCCAGCCGGCTCATGCCCGCGGGGCGCCCGCCAGCAGCCGCTGCAGCGCCCCCAGGTCGTCGATGCAGATGCCGGCGCCGCGGATGACGGCGTGCTGCGGGTCGTCGGCGAGGCGGACCGGGACGCCCAGCTCGTGCCGCAGCCGCTCGGTCCAGCCGCGCAGGAGGGCCCCGCCACCGGTGAGCACGATCCCGCTGTCGAGGAGGTCACCGGCCAGCTCCGGCGGGCAGATGTCCAGGACCGAGCGGACGACCTCGACCACCTGGGCGGTCACCGGCTCGACCATCCGGCGGACCTCCTCGCTGCCCAGCTCGATGGTGCGGGGCAGACCGGTGGACAGGTCCCGCCCGCGGACCCGGGTGGTCAGCTCCTCGGCGAGCGGCCAGACGGAGCCGACCTGCGCCTTGATCGCCTCGGCCGAGCGCTCACCCAGCAGCAGGTCGTGGTGGGCCTTGACCCCGGCCACGACGGCCTCGTCCACCTCGTCCCCGCCGACCCGCAGGCTGCGGGCGTTGACCACACCGCCCAGGCTGATGACCGCGACGTCGGTCGAGCCCCCGCCCATGTCGACGACCATGCTGGCGGTGGCCGACTCCACCGGCAGGCCGGCGCCGATGGCGGCGGCCATCGCCTCCTCCAGGACGTAGACGCGGCGGGCGCCGCAGCGGATCGCGGCATCCTCCAGGGCACGCCGCTCGACCGCGGTGACCACGCTGGGCACGCAGACGACGGTGCGGGGCCGCATCAGCCGGGACGGGCGCACCCGGGTGATGAAGTGGCGCAGCAGCTGCTCGGTGACCTCGGAGTCGGTGATCACGCCGTCCGTCAGCGGGCGCAGGGTCAGCACGTGCTCCGGGGTGCGACCGAGCATCTCGTGGGCGCCGGCACCGGCGGCGACGAGACGTCCGGTGCGGGTGTCCACGGCCACCAGGGTGGGTTCGTCCAGCACCGTCCCCCGGCCGCGCACGTGCACCTGGGTGGTGGCGGTTCCGAGGTCGACGGCCAGGTCCCGCCCGAGCGGCGCGAAACCCGCCCCGGTCCTGCGCCTGCCGTCCGCCTTCTCCACCCCGCGATGGTAGGCGACGAACCTCCGCTGCCGGGTGCGCGTCCGGCGACGTCAGGCTCCTCGACGTCTGGCCTGCGGCCACGGAGTCGTGGCGTCAGGCCGGCACCGTCACGGCCGCACCGCCACGCTCTCCAGGACCGGCACCCGGCTGTGGGCCGGTCGGTCCACCGCCTTGCAGGTCAGCGCCGCGGCCGGCCGCAGGTGCTCGCTGACCTCGGCCACCATCCGCCGGCCGTCGGCGAGGTCCACGTCGATGCGCCACCGGGCCACCTCCGTGCCCTGCGCAGCGAGCTGCTCCCCCTGCTCCTGCACCTGCTCCTCGGACAGTCGTGCGGTCGCCTCGACGGCGGGACCGAGCAGGGTCTGCCCCCAGGGCAGGCCCAGCTCGAGCTGGGTGCCCAGGAGCGCGACCTGGACGGGGCGTGGGTAGCCGAGCAGTCCGCGCAGGTGCTGGCGTACGTCGCCCGGGCGTCCCCCGCGGTGGGCGTCCACGGCCTCCAGGGCGGAGTCGGGGTCGAGACCGCCGTAGATGGCGCCGTCGGGCAGCACCACGACGTTGGCGGCGAACCGGTCGCCCCCGGTGTGCGTGCACTCCCAGGTCTCCTCGGGGAAGCGTTCGGCCAGGGCGAGCGCGACCGGTCGGCCCCGGACGGCGCAGCAGACGTCCTTGCGGCCGTTGGTGCAGACCAGCAGCAGCGGCTCGTCGTCACCGGGCGGCGTCCCGGTCCGTGGAGGGCCGGCGCCGCCCTCCGGGGTGGTGTCGCCCTCCCGGCCGGCGCCGTCCGCGGGCCCTCCGGACTCGGCCCAGGACGCGAGCTCCTCCGCCCGCTCCACCCCCGCGAACAGCTCGGTCGGGTAGGACCAGGTGCCCCAGGTGACCCGGTGCCCCTCGGGGGCGAACGGGTCGACGACGCACCAGGAGCGCATGAAGCAGACCGACGACTGCTGGCGTCCGGGACGCCGGATGAGCATGACCCGGGTCCCCGACCCGGCTGTCCGGCCCCGCACCTCCTCGCGCAGGTCGTCAGGGACGTCCAGGGAGGCCAGTGCGTCACTGCCCCAGCCACCGTCCTGCTCCACGAGCAGCAGGCGTCGCTGGGGCGGCGCGGTGCCCAGCATGGGGTCCGTCCGTTCCCGGGCGGCGTCCGAGCAGCGGAAGATCTCAGCCATACCGACCAGTCTCGCCCACGGCCGGCACCACGACCGCCACCCCCCGGCGCACCAGGGTGCGGGCCAGTGCGAGCCCGGCGTCGGGCTCCAGGCCCGCGGCCTCCGCCAGGTCGGTCACGGTCGCCGGCCCGCCGGTGCGCAACCGGTCGAGCGCGGGGAGGTGGGCGGACGGCATACCCAGACGGCCTGCCCGCGAGGAGAGCGTGACCTGCCCGTCCGGGCCGGGGAGCACGTCGAGCATGAGGTGCTCGCGCAGGCGCAGGGCGGTGTCGACGTCGAGCCGGTCGGCGGCGGCGAGCTGGGCCAGCGGGGACAGCGCTGCCGGGCGCTGGGCTGCGCGGGCGCGCCCGCGGAGGAGCTGGGCCACCTCGGTGGCCGGCAGCGCACGGATCGCGGCGAGCAGGGCCTCGCGGGCGGTCTCCACGTCCTCGGCGAGGCTGTCAGCGTCGGTCGGGTCCAGGCCGAGCGGCAGGCTAGTGCGGACCTCGGCGACCCGACCGACCCGCTCACGGGCACGGTCGAGCAGGATCTCGGCGAGGTGGTGCCGGGTCCAGGCGTGCACGCCGAAGGTCAGGTGCACGCTGGTGCCGCCAAGGGCCCGGGCGGAGTGGATCCACCCGCGCGGCAGGTAGAGGCAGTCGCCAGGGCGCAGGGTGGTCTCCAGGTATGCGGCGCCGCGGGCGCGCTCCTCGACCGCCTCGCGACGGTCCGCCCAGGGCTCGTCCCGGAGCGGGTCGGCGTGGACGGGCTCGCGCAGCGCCCACCGTTTCTCGCCGTGGACCTGCAGCACGAAGACGTCGTGCACGTCGTAGTGGTCGGCGAAGCCCTGGTTCTGCGGTGGCGTGACATAGGCGTTGACCTGCACCGGGTGGCCGAGGTCGGCGGCCAGGGCCTGGCTGAGGTCGCGTACGGGGGCCCAGGTGCGGTGCAGCCCCTGCAGGACCACGGTGGCCCCGTCGGCGAAGAGCTGCAGGATCTTGTCCTCGCTGACCTGGTCCCCGATGCCGGCACCGATGCCGCCGCCTGCGGTGAAGGCTCTCTCGGGCAGCGTGCTGCCGTCCTTGGCCACCCGCAGGAAGGGGGTCCGCAGACCACGCTCGGCCACCAGCTCGTCGACCGCGTCGAGGGAGAAGACGTCGGCGAAGGTGTCTCCGCCACGGTCCTCGACGCTCGCCAGGTGGGGCCGTCGACCCCATACCGTGTCTGCGAACTCCTCAGGGGAGGTGGGCCGGATGAGGCGGGAGAGGGCCGAGGTGTCGACCCGTTCCCGAGGACGGACTGCCGTCACCCCGCGGACCTGTCCGCACCGCCGTCCGCGCCACCGTCAGCACCGCCATCCGCGCCACCATCGGCTCCGCCGTCGGCTCCTCGCTGAGCGCCGCCATCCGCGCCACCGTCGGCACCACCATCCGCGCCACCGTCGGCACCACCATCCGCTCCCCCGCCGGCACCACCATCCGCGCCACCGTCAGCTCCCCCATCGGCGCCGCCGTCGGCACCACCATCCGCTCCCCCGTCAGCACCGCCATCGGCGCCGCCGTCTGCACCGCCATCAGTCCCGCCGCCCTGCTCGGGGTAGGCGCCGCCCATCTTGCCGGGACCGGGCTGGGCCAGGGCGTCGAACTCGGTGACCGCGTCGTCCGGACGCCGGTCGGACGAGGCGAAGGCGTCGCCGCTGCCGACCGTGTCCTTGCCTTCGCGATCGGCGGTGCCCATGCCCGCGAGCGCGCCGTCGGGCCCGCCTGCGCTGGCGAACTGGTCGCCCAGGTCGCTGCCCTCGTGGCCGGGTGTCGTCTGGTCGGTCATGGCCGTCCCTCCTGAAGGTGGTGTCGAACGAGCCGGCGCGGGCTGCGCCCTGGCCCGGTCCTCACTCTCCTGGGGGGACGACCGGCCTGCAACCGCAAGCCTCACCGACAGGCGGTGCGGGCATGCGGGTGCAGCGGAAACTCTCGGGCGTGCGCGCGGAATGCGCGCGGAACCAGATCAGGCGTGCTGGGGAAACCAGATCGCGATCTCGCGGGCGGCGGACTCGGGCGAGTCCGAGCCGTGCACGATGTTCTGCTGCACCTTCAGCCCCCAGTCGCGGCCCAGGTCGCCCCGGATCGTGCCGGGCGCGGCCGTGGTGGGGTCGGTGGCCCCCGCCAGGGAGCGGAAGCCGGCGATGCAGCCGTGGCCCTCGACGATCGCCGCCGTCACCGGTCCCGACAGCATGAACTCCACGAGCGGCTCGTAGAACGGCTTGCCCTCGTGCTCGGCATAGTGCTGCGCCAGCTGCTCACGGGTGGGGGTCACCACGGCGAGGGCGGCCAACGAGTAGCCCTTGGCCTCGATGCGGCGCAGCACCTCCCCGGTGAGCCCCCGACGGTAGCCGTCGGGCTTGACGAGGATGAGGGAGCGTTCGGTCTGGGGGGTCTCGGTCACGGCACCCAGGGTATGCGGTGTGTGCCGTGCCCGCCGCGCGCCGTCGGTAGGCCGGGCGACCCGGAGGTCACCTCAGGGCGCGATGACGCCGAACCCGAGCAGCCCGAAGAGCACCAGGGCCAGGACGATCCGGTAGATGACGAACGGGGTGAACGTGTGGGTGCTGATGTAGCGCATGAACCACGCGATCACCGCGAAGCCGACGACGAAGGCGATGCCGGTGGCCAGCCACAGCGGGCCCCACGCCACGGCGATGGCGGTCGTCTCGTTGAGGGACTTGTAGACCTGGAACCCGCCCGAGGCGAGCACTGCGGGGATGGCCAGCAGGAAGGAGTAGCGGGCGGCCGCCTCCCGGGTGTAACCCAGGAAGAGACCGCCGGAGATGGTGCCACCGCTGCGGGAGACGCCGGGGATGAGCGCGACCGCCTGCCACAGGCCGTACAGGATGCCGTCGCGCCAGGACAGCTCCCGCATCTGCTTGGTCTGCTGCCCCACCTTCTCGGCGAGAAGGATGACGAAGGAGAAGACGAGCAGCATCGTGGCGGTGATCCACAGGCTGCGCAGCTGGGTCTCGATGGAGTCCTGGAAGAGCAGCCCGAGCACGCCGATGGGGATGGAGCCGAGGATGACCAGCCAGCCCATCCGGGCGTCCGGGTCACTCTGCGGCACCTTGCCCACCAGGGCGAGAGACCACTGGCGCACGATCCGCCAGATGTCCCGCCAGAAGTAGATGAGGACCGCAGCCTCGGTGCCCAGCTGGGTGATGGCCGTGAAGGCCGCCCCCGGATCCTCCTGGCCCAGGAACCGTCCGACCACCGACAGGTGGGCGCTGGAGGAGACGGGGAGGAACTCGGTGAGGCCCTGGACGAGGCCGAGGACGGCCGCGGTCAGGAAGTCCACCTCAGCCCTCGCCTTCGCTCAGCTGGCGGGCCTGCGCCTCGCGCTCGGCGTTGACCGCATCCATCCGGCGGCCGTGCCGCAGGCAGAGGAGCCAGAGCGTGCCGAAGATGCCCGCCACGATGACCATCGCCGGCAGCACCAGCGCCGAGGCGAGGGTGAGGACCTGGACCGCCCAGCCCAGCGCGACCCCGTGCCGGCTCCGCAGCGCCCCGATGGCCACCACGCACAGCAGGGCGAGCGCGACCCCGCCGACCAGGTACAGGTCAGCCTGGGTGTCGTCGAAGGCCTGGGCCAGGCGCCACGCCACGAGAGCGCCGAAGAAGACGGAGAGCGCCTGGGCGAGCAGGGTTGCGCCGCACAGCCGTCGGGTGAGGATGCCGAGAGTCACACGCGCCATCCTCCCAGACCCAGGGACCCGATCCGTTGACCTGGCTCCCAGGCCTACCGCATACCCTGTGGGCAGTTTCTCGCCCCCCAGCCAGGAGGTCCTCCGACCATGCCTCGACCCGACCGCTCGCCCGCCGGCTCCGACCGCGCGGCCAAGGTGGCCAAGATCCAGAAGGCCGGCGCCGCGGCCGAGCGTCGCCGCGGCGGGCTCATCTGGGCCGCTGTCGCACTGATCCTGACCCTCATCGTGGGGCTGGTGGCCTGGGCGATCATCCGGGACTCGCCCGCGCTGGTCGACCTGTCCGCGGTCGAGGAGTACGAGAACAGCGGCCAGGTGCACACCACCGAGCCGGTCGACTACGAGGTAATGCCCCCCGTCGGCGGCCCGCACCACCCGACGTGGTTCAACTGCGGGGTCTACCAGGAGGAGCTGCCGCTGGAGCACGTCGTGCACTCCCTGGAGCACGGCGCGGTCTGGTTGACCTACCAGCCCAGCCTGCCGGCCGACCAGATCGCGGTGCTGGAGGAGCTGGGTGAGCAGGAGTACCTGATGGTCAGCCCCCTGGGTGCGCAGGACTCCCCCGTCGTCGCGACCTCGTGGGACACCCAGCTCAAGCTCGACGAGGCGGAGGAGCGCACCCTGCAGGCCTTCATCCGCGAGTACAAGCAGGGGCCCAAGACCCCCGAGCCGGGAGCCCTGTGCAGCAACGGCACCTCGATCGACCTCGTCCCGCGCGGATGACCGAGCACGACGCCGAGCAGCCGGCGACGGCGCAGGATGGTCAAGGACCGGCCCCGGCCCCCGCAGCTCCCCGCGACCGGTGGCGCACCTTCGGCGCGCCGGCCCTGGCGGCCGTGACCGTCCTGGCGCTCAGCCTCGGGGTGCTGCTGGGCTGGCTGACCTTCGGCGAGCGCACCCCGGGTGACGACAGCGTCGATGCCGGCTTCGCCCGCGACATGAGCGAGCACCACGCCCAGGCGATCGAGATGAGCTTCCTGGTCCTGGAGCGGACCGACGACCACGCCGTGGGCCGCTTGGCGATCGACATCGCCAACAACCAGGCCACCGAGCGCGGGATGATGATGACCTGGCTGCAGTCCTGGGGGCTGCCCTTCGCCTCCCCCGACGGTGAGCGGATGGTCTGGATGGAGCACGACCACCACGCGGCCGAGGCGCTGCCCCCGGGCGTGCCGATGGCCGGGATGGCCTCGCCGGTGGAGATCCAGGAGCTCACCGACGCCGAGGGGGACGAGGCTGAGATCCTCTACCTGCAGCTGATGACGACCCACCACATCGCGGGGGTGGAGATGGCCGAGGACGCGCTGCGCAACGCCGACTCCCCCCAGGTGCGGGCCGCCGCGCAGCGGATGGTCAACGCCCAGTTCGGCGAGGTCACCCTGATGAAGGACATGCTGGAGGAGAGGGACTCGCAGGCCCGGGAGGACATCGACGCCTGGGTCGCCAGCCAGCAGGGCAGTGTCACCGACGACAGTGAGGACCAAGGCGAACAGGGCGACCAGGTCGACCACGACGGCCACTGAGCCGAGCTCGACCAGCGTCGGTGACCTCGACCTGGAGCCGCCTCTGCGCCATCAGGACACGTCAAAAGGCCCATCAGAACACGTCACAAGGCCCGACAGAACACGCCAAAAGGCCCATCAGAACACGTCACAAGGCCCGACAGAACACGCCAAAAGGCCCATCAGAACACCCCCGACGGCCGATCAGAACACACGTGAGCGCTCCGCAGGTGTCCTGTCGCGCCTTCCGCGTGTCCTGATGGGACCTTTCCCGTGTTCTGTCCGGCTCTTTGGCGTGTCCTGATGGGACCTTTCCCGTGTTCTGTGGGGCTCTTTCGCGTGTTCTGTCGGGGCCGCGGGGGTCAGGTGGTGGTGACGCCGAGCAGCGCCCGGACCTCGGCGGCGGTGGTGATCGAGCCGGTCGCCAGGACTGCGCCGGCGACGCCGCCGCCACTGCTGCTGTCGTCGGCCAGGCCGGCGGCGACGTCGAGGGCGTCCGGCAGGTCCTGGACGACGGTGACGCGGTCCTGGCCGAAGTACTCGGCGCACATCTCGCCGAGCCGCTGCGGGCGGATGGCCCGGGGCGAGGTGGTGCGGGTGACCACGACGTGGTCCAGGACGGACTCCAGCTCCTGGATCATCGACTCGGCGTCCTTGTCCTCCAGGACCGCGAGCAGCCCGACCAGGCGGGTGAAGGTGAACGACTCCTGCAGCGCGGCGGCGAGCGCAGCCACCCCGGCCGGGTTGTGCGCGGCGTCCACCAGGACGGTGGGCGAGCGGCGCACGATCTCCAGCCGGCCCGGGGAGGTGAACCCAGCCAGCCCGGCCCGCAGCACCTCGGCGTCGATGGGCTGCTCGCCGCCGCCGACGAACGCCTCGACCGCCGCGATCGCGAGCGCGGCGTTGTGCGCCTGGTGCGCGCCGAAGAGCGGCAGGAACAGGTCTGGGTAGTCCCCCGCCAGTCCCCGCACCGACAGCTGCTGGCCGCCGACGGCGACCTCGCGGGAGAGCACGCCGAAGGACACCCCCTCGGCGCGAAGGTCGGCACCGGTCTCCTCGGCGCGGTCCGCGAGGATCTGCATGACCTCGGGCTCCTGGACCGCGGCCACCGTGAGGGCACCCTCCTTGATGATCCCCGACTTCTCGGTGGCGATCTCCTCCAGCGTCGAGCCCAGCAGCCGGGTGTGGTCGATGGCGACCGGCGCGATGACCGAGACGACCCCGTCGGCGACCGAGGTGGCGTCCCAGACGCCGCCCAGTCCGACCTCGACGACCGCGACGTCCACGGGTGCGTCGGCGAACGCCGCATACGCCAGGCACACGACGACCTCGAAGTAGGTCATCCGGACCTGCCGCCGCGGGTCCTCGTCCGCCAGGGACTCGGCGTCGACCATCTCGACGAAGGGCATGACGTCGTCGTAGGTGGCCAGGAACGCCTCGATGCCGATCGGCTCACCGTCGAGGGCGATCCGCTCGCGCATGTCGTGCAGGTGCGGGCTGGTGAACCGTCCGGTGCGCAGCCCCAGCTCCCGCAGGATGCGCTCGACGAAGCGCGTCGTGGAGGTCTTGCCGTTGGTCCCCGTGAGGTGGATCATCGGGAACGCCCGCTGCGGGTCGCCCATCAGCTCCATCACCCGGGCCACGCGGTGCAGCGTCGGCTCGGGCATGTGCTCGGGGGTCCGCGCCAGGATCGCGTCGACGACCTCGGCATACCGCGCCCGCAGCTCGGGCGGGACCTCCTCGACGCGCGCCCGGCGGCCGCCGGAGCGCACCTCCGGCACGGCCGCACCGGGGTCGACCTCGAGCGCCGGACCGTCGGGCCCGTAGTCGTCGTCGCCCTCCAGCGGCAGTTCGTTGTCGTCGAAGAACTTCTCGCTCATCGGGCATCCACCTTGGTGATCAGCAGGTCCACGGTCCGGGCACCGTCCAGGGTGGCCGAGGTCGTGTATGAGGTGATGCGCGGCTGGGTGCCGCCATCCGGGTCGGTGCCGCCGCCGAGGTTGTGCTTCGGCGGCTGGGGCAGCGGGGTGCCGGCGCCAGCAGCGCCGAACTGCACGGCCAGGGTCTCGTCCATGACCAGCTTCTGGTGCTCGTTGGCGGCCTGCCACACGTCGTCGTCACCGACGACGGTGAGGCTGATCCGGTCGGTGATCTCCAGGCCGGCGTCCTTGCGGGCGCCCTGCACCGCCCGGACGAGGTCACGGGCCAGGCCCTCGCGGGCCAGGTCGTCGGTGACCTCGGTGTCGAGCACGACGAACCCGCCGCCGCGCAGCATGGCGGTGGCCCTGGAGCCACCGGCCTCACCCTGCGCCACGACGGTCTCCAGCGTGAACTCGCCCTCCAGGAGCGCGAGCCCGCCGGCGGTGACGCTGCCGTCCTCGGCCACCGACCAGTCACCGGACTTGCTGCCCTTGATCGCCGTCTGCACCTCGCGCCCCAGGCGAGGGCCGGCGGCCCGTGCGTTGACCGTGAGCCGCTGCTCCACGCCGAAGTCGGACGCCGAGGCCTCGGCGACGTCGAGCACGACGACCTCGCGCACGTTGACCTCGTCGCGGACGATGTCGGCCAGCCCGGGGTGCCGGCGCAGGACGTCGGCGTTGGCCGTGGCCACGCTCAGCGAGGACAGCGGCAGGCGCACCCGCAGCTGCTCGGCCTTGCGCAGCGCCAGGGTCGCGGAGCAGACCTCGCGCACCGCGTCCATGGCCTCGACCAGCTCCGGGTCCTCGGGCAGGTCGGCGACGTCCGGCCAGTCGGTGAGGTGCACCGACTCGCCGCCGGTGAGCCCGCGCCATACCTCCTCGGTGGTGAGCGGCAAGAGCGGTGCCGCGACCCGGCAGAGCACCTCGAGCACCGTGTAGAGCGTGTCGAACGCGGACCGGTCGTCGCCCCAGAAGCGGTCGCGGGAGCGGCGGATGTACCAGTTGGTCAGCACGTCGACGAAGGTCCGCACGCCGTCGCAGGCACCGGCGATGTCGAGGCGGTCCTGGGCCGCCTGCACCTCGGTGACGAACTCCCGGGTCTTGGCCAGGATGTAGCGGTCCATCGGGTCCGTGGACTCGGTCGACCAGCGGGCCTCGTAGCTCGAGGCGTTGGCGTAGAGGCCGAAGAAGTACCAGGCGTTCCACAGCGGGATGAGCACCTGGCGCACGCCCTCGCGGATGCCCTGCTCGGTGACGACGAGGTTGCCGCCGCGCAGGATCGGGCTGGACATCAGGAACCAGCGCATGGCGTCGGCCCCGTCGCGGTCGAAGACCTCGCGCACGTCGGGGTAGTTCTTCAGCGACTTGGACATCTTCTGCCCGTCGTTGCCCAGCACGATGCCGTGGCTGATGCAGTGACTGAACGCCGGCCGGTCGAAGAGCGCCGCCGCCAGGACGTGCATGGTGTAGAACCAGCCGCGCGTCTGGCCGATGTACTCGACGATGAAGTCGGCCGGGTAGTGCTGCTCGAACCACTGCGTGTTCTCGAACGGGAAGTGCCACTGCGCGAACGGCATCGAGCCGGAGTCGAACCAGACGTCCAGCACGTCCTCGACGCGGCGCATCGTGCTCTTCCCCGTCGGGTCGTCCGGGTTGGGCCGGGTGAGCTCGTCGACGAACGGGCGGTGCAGGTCGACCTCACCGTCCCGGTTGCGCGGCAGCGTGCCGAAGTCGCGCTCGATCTCCTCGAGGGACCCGTAGACGTCGGTCCGCGGGTAGGCCGGGTCGTCGGACTTCCAGACGGGGATCGGGCTGCCCCAGAACCGGTTGCGGGAGATCGACCAGTCGCGGGCGTTCTCCAGCCACTTGCCGAACTGCCCGTGCTTGACGTGCTCGGGCACCCAGGTGATGTCCTCGTTGGTGCGCAGCATCGTGTCCTTGAACTTCGTCACCTCGACGAACCAGGACGACACGCCCTTGTAGATCAGCGGCTCGCGGCAGCGCCAGCAGTGCGGGTAAGAGTGGTCGTAGGCCTCCCGGCGCAGCAGCACCGTGCCCCCGGTGACCGCACCCGTGTCCAGCGCGGCAGGGTCGGCGTCCGGCGCCTGCGCCCGCGTCGCGGCCTTCAGGTGGTCCACGATCGGGCCGTTCGCGTCGAAGACGAGCTGACCGGCGTACTCGTCGACGGGATGCGTGAAGCGCCCGTCCGCCCCGACCGGCATCACCGCCTCGATGCCCTCGCGGTCGGTGACCACCTTGTCCTCCTCACCGAAGGCGCCGGCCGTGTGCACCAGCCCGGAGCCGTCGGTGGTGGTGACGAACTCGGCCACGACCAGGCGGTGGGCCCGCTCCCAGCCGAGGTAGTAGCCGAACGGCGGGACGTAGGACCGCCCCGCGAGCTCGGCCCCGGTGTACCGGCCGACGACCGTGGGCTCCTCCCCCAGCTCGTTCGTGTAGGCCGGCAGCCGCGCCTCGGCGAGCAGGTAGCGCTCGGTCCGTCCGGTGAAGTCCGACTCGACCAGGACGTAGTCGATGTCCTCCCCGACCATGATCGCCAGGTTGGAGGGCAGGGTCCACGGCGTCGTCGTCCAGACCAGCGCGAGGGCGCCGGCGAGCGGGTCGCCGCCGGGGGACGCCGCATACCCCTGCTCATCCTCGCCCTCAGGCACACGGGGCAGGATCCGCAGGCCGACGGTCACGGCCGGGTCACGCCGGACCTGGTAGACCTCCTCGTCCATCCGCAGCTCGTGGTTGGACAGCGGGGTCTCGTCGTTCCAGCAGTAGGGCAGGACGCGGAAGCCCTCGTAGGCCAGGCCCTTGTCGTGCAGGCTCTTGAACGCCCACAGCACCGACTCCATGTAGCCGACGTTGAGGGTCTTGTAGTCGTTCTCGAAGTCGACCCAGCGGGCCTGCCGGGTGACGTACTCCTCCCACTCGTGGGTGTACTTCAGCACCGACTCGCGGCAGGCGTCGTTGAACTTCTCGATCCCCAGCTGGAGGATCTCGTCCTTGGTCTTGATGCCCAGCTGGTCCATCGCCTCCAGCTCGGCCGGCAGCCCGTGGGTGTCCCAGCCGAAGCGCCGCTCCACCCGCTTGCCGCGCATCGTCTGGTAGCGCGGCACGACGTCCTTGACGTAGCCGGTGAGCAGGTGGCCGTAGTGCGGCAGCCCGTTGGCGAAGGGCGGGCCGTCGTTGAAGACGAACTCGTTGGACCCGTCCTCCCCCGCGTCGCGCTGCTCGACGCTCCTGGCGAAGGTGCCGTGCTCGTCCCAGTAGTCCAGCACCGCGCACTCGATCTCCGGGAAGACCGGGGACGGCGTCAGGCCGGCGGCGCCGGTGTGCTTCTTGGGGTAGGCCATGAAAGCGGGCTCCTCGTGGTGCTGCGGGTGGTGGTCGGGCGTCCCTGCCACGAGGACGACACGGCCCGGGTATGTCGTCCCGGGCGGCACCGCGGTACCACCTCGCTTGTGCACCTCGCCCCGGCTCAGGTGGCCGGGGTGCTGCGCACCACTTCGTTCAGGGCTGTGACGGGCCTCCCCGTGCGGGTCTAGTAGGCCTGCCCACTGGGGTGCGGGGACCGTTCTTCCGCAGGCTCGCCGCTGATGACGGCTCGGACGCCTGTGACTCCCGAGTGTACCGGCGGGGATCCGCTGCGTCGTCCAGGTTCGGTGACCCCTGCCCTCTCGGACGACGCGATGCGACGGCATACCGTGAGCCCATGAGCGCCACCGCCGAACTGGACCGCCTCCTGCCCGGCCGGGTCGTCACCGACCCGGGCATCGCCGCCGGGTATGCCGTGGACGCCTCGCCGCAGGCCGTGGCGCTGTCCGGGGAGGAGTTCACCGTCGTGCGGGCGCGCTCCCGGGAGGACGTGGTGGCCACGCTGCGGTATGCCGCCGAGCACCGGGTCCCTGTCGTGCCGCAGGGCGCGCGGACATCCACGACCGGCTCCGGCGAGGCCCTGGCCGGTGGGATCGTGCTCTCCACGGAGGCGATGACCGACCTGGTGATCGACCCGGTGGAGCGGGTCGCCGTGGTCGGTCCCGGGGTGATCAACACCGACCTCAAGGCTGCGGCGGCCACGCACGGGCTGGCCTACCCGCCCGACCCGGCGAGCGCCTCGATGTGCTCGATCGGCGGCAACATCGCCACCAACGCCGGTGGGTTGTGCTGCGTCAAGTACGGCGTGACCGCCGACTACGTGCGCGGCCTGGAGGTGGTCCTGCCCGGCGGTGAGGTGATGCGCACCGGCCGGCGGACGGCCAAGGGCGTGGCCGGCTACGACCTCACCGGGCTGTTCGTCGGCTCCGAGGGGACGCTGGGCGTGGTCACCGAGGCCGTGGTGCGGCTGGTGCCGCTCGGCGACCCGCCACTGACGGTGCTCGCGGTCTTCCCCGACCTGGCCGCCACGGTGGCGGGCATCGAGGCCTTGCGCACGCAGCCGCATACCCCGAGCCTGGTCGAGCTGATGGACGGTCCGAGCATCGCGGCGGTGCAGGCCTACGGCGACTACGGCTTCCCCGCGGACGTCGGCGGTGTGCTGCTCGTCCAGTCCGACCGGCCGGGACACGCTGGTGAGGACGTCGCGGTGTATGCCGAGCTGCTCGCGGCCGCCGGCGCCACCGAGGTGGCCGTGGCCGAGGACCGGGTCGAGGCCGACCTGCTGCTCGAGGGCCGGCGCGTGCTCAACCCGGCGCTGAAGGCGCGGGGCGACCGGATCATCGAGGACGTCTGCGTCCCGGTCGGGCGCCTCGGTGAGCTGGTCGCCGCCGTGCACGAGATCGGCGAGCGGCACGGGGTGGGGACCACCTGCGCCGGACACGCCGGGGACGGCAACCTGCACCCCTGCTTCTTCTACGACCGGCACGACCCGGCGAGCATGCGGGCCGCCGAGCGCGCCTTCGACGACCTCGTCCGCGTCGCCTGGGCCCTGGGCGGGACCCTGACCGGGGAGCACGGCGTCGGCTCGCTCAAGGTCGGCTGGCTCGCCGAGGAGCTGGGCACGGCCGAGGTCGACCGTCAGCGGGCCGTCAAGGCGCTCTTCGACCCGATGGGGATCATGAACCCCGGTCGCGGCATCGCCTGAGGCGGTGGCGCGGCGGGCCTGAGCCCTCGCCCGGGGTCAGCCGCGCCCGTCGTCCGGGTCGGTGGCGTCGCCCTGCCCGGACGTGTCGGGGTCGGGCTCCCGGCCCGGACGCCGGGCGCGCAGCCGTCGCTGCACACCGGGAGGTGGCGGGTAGGGCATGGTTGCCGTGCCGAGGCCGAACCCGTCGTCGTGGGGGTCGTCCTGCGGAGGATCCTTCGGGGCGTCCACCCCCTCGCGCAGCTCCTCGGGCGTAGCGCCGATGCCGGCGGCGTTGCGCCCCTCGGCGTCGACCAGCTGGGTGGCGTCGGCGATCTCCGCGAGCGCCACCTCCTTCTGTGCGTCCTCCAGCCCCAGCTGGTCCAAGGTCCCGGCCTTGCGGTCGGCGAGGTACTCCTTCATCTCGCGCTTGATCGTGGGCAGCAGCAGGTAGACGCCCAGCAGGTTGACGAAGGCGCAGACGAAGAGGAAGTTGTCGGCGAACTCCAGAACTGAGGTGAAGCTGAGGAGGCAGCCCAGGACGGTGAAGAGGAGGAAGACGACCCGGTAGACCATCGTGGACCGCGCTGTGTCGCCGAAGAGGTGGTTCCAGGCCCGCTGGCCGTAGTAGGACCAGGTGATGAGGGTGGAGATGGCGAACAGGGCGACAGCCACGGCCAGGACCGCCGGGAACCAGGAGATCTGCTGGCCGAAGGCGTCGGAGGTGATCTCCACGCCGGACAGACCGTGCTCGCCGCCGGACTCGAAGTAGGCCTGCCGCTCCTGGTTGTAGAAGTCGGTGTTGGCGATGCTGATCGTCAGCGCCGTCATCGTGCAGATGATCACCGTGTCGATGAATGGCTCGAAGATCGCGACGAAGCCCTCCGAGACGGGGCGCCGCGTCCGGACCGTGGAGTGCGCGATCGGTGCGGAGCCGAGGCCGGCCTCGTTGGAGAAGGCGGCGCGGGTCATCCCCACCACGATGACGCCGACGAAGCCGCCGACCACGCCCTCGGCGGTGAAGGCACCGGTGAAGATGCCGGCGATCGCGCCGGGGATCTGCGCGGCGTTGCCGAAGATGACGACGAGGCACGCCAGCACGTAGATGCCGCCCATGAGCGGCACCAGCGTGGCCGTCGTGCGTCCGATGGAGCGCATGCCGCCGATGATCACCAGGCCGACGAGCGTGGCGATGACCAGCCCGACGACCAGCCCCCCGGTGGTGGAGGACAGGAAGCCGGTGCCGTCGGAGTCCAGGACGGTGACGACCTGGCTGTAGGTCTGGTTAGCCTGGAACATGTTGCCGCCACCCACCCCGAAGAACAGGATCGCGACGGCGAAGAGGCCGGTGAGGAAGACGGAGACGGGCCGCGGGAACTTGGTGAAGGCCACCGGCAGGTACTTGAACGGCCCGCCGGAGACCGTCCCGTCGGGCCGGATCTCGCGGTACTTCACCCCGAGCGTGCACTCGGCGAACTTCGTCGCCATCCCGAACAGGCCCGCCAGGATCATCCAGAAGGTCGCGCCCGGGCCACCCATCGTCACGGCCGCACCGACGCCGGCGATGTTGCCCAGCCCCACCGTGCCCGACAGCGCCGAGGTCAGCGCCTGGTAGTGCGGGATCTCGCCAGGGTCGTCCTTGGAGGAGTACCTGCCGCGGATGACGTCGAACGCCGTCGGGATCCCGCGCACCTGGATGAACCCGAAGTAGAGCGTGAAGAAGACGGCGGCGACGATCAGCCAGGCCACCACGAACGGGATGTCGGTGAACGGGATCTCGAAGAAGATGATGTCGCCGGAGAGGTCGGTGACGATCTTGAAGTTGTCGTTGACCGTCGTTTCCAGGTTGGTGATCCAGGCCGGGTCTCGGCTGTCCTGGGGACTCTCGGCGCCTCCCATGGGGAGCTGCAGGCTCGTCAGCATGGGGATACACAACTCCTCCCCCGGTGTGCCGTCAACGTGAAAGTGACGCTGGCGAGCTCGACGTGACGTCCAGATGAGCTGCACGGCATACCCTTGCGGGTCTGGGACAATGACGCTGCGGGTCTGGGACAATGACGCGCATGACCTCCACGCACCGCCCCCTGGACCCGTCACGCCCGGCCGACCTGCCCGAGCGTCCCACCGTCGACGGTCTGGAGCAGCGCTGGGTAGAGGTCTGGAAGGAGCGCGACGTCTACGCCTTCGACCGGGAGGCGGCGCTGCAGGCCGACCGCAGCCAGATCTTCGCGGTCGACACCCCGCCCCCGACCGCGTCTGGCAGCCTGCACATCGGGCACGTCTTCGGCTACACGCAGGCCGACTGCCTGGCCCGGTACCACCGGATGACCGGCAAGCACGTCTTCTACCCGATCGGTTGGGACGACAACGGCCTGCCCACCGAGCGCCGGGTGCAGAACTACTACGGCGTGCGCGGCGACGCGACCCTGCCCCACGACCCCACGTTCACCCCGCCGCAGCAGGGTGGGGACGGCAGGAGCACCCGCGCCGCCGACCAGGTGCCGGTCGGCCGCGCCAACTTCATCGAGCTCTGCGAGGAGCTCACCGAGATCGACGAGCGCGCCTTCGAGGACACCTTCCGCCGGCTCGGTCTGGCGCTGGACTGGAACGTGCAGTACCGCACCATCGACGACCGCTCGCGCGCGGTCGCCCAGCAGGCTTTCCTGCGTAACCTGGCCCGCGGCGAGGCCTACCAGGCCGAGGCACCTGGGTTGTGGGACATCACCTTCCAGACCGCGGTCGCCCAGGCCGAGCTGGAGGCGCGCGACTACCCCGGCGCCTACCACCGGGTGGCCTACCACCCGGTCGTGCCGGACGGCGGGGCCCCGGCCGAGCCGGTCTACATCGAGACCACCCGTCCCGAGCTCATCTGCTCGGTCGTCGCGCTCATCGCGCACCCCGACGACGAGCGCTACCAGCACCTGTTCGGCACCACTGTGACCTCGCCGCTGTTCGGTGTCGAGGTGCCGGTGCTCGCCCACCCGCTGGCCGAGATGGACAAGGGCGCGGGCATCGCGATGTGCTGCACCTTCGGCGACATGACCGACGTGCAGTGGTGGCGCGAGCTGTCGCTGCCGACCCGCTCGGTCATCACCCGCAACGGCCGCCTGCAGAGCGAGACCCCCGAGTGGATCGCCGGCGGGCCGGGCGAAGGCCTGTATGCCGAGCAGCTGGCCGGGAAGACCACCCACTCCGCGCGGGAGGCCGTCGTCGCCGCCCTGCGGGCGTCGGGCGACCTGGACGGCGAGCCGCAGAAGACCCAGCGCAAGGCCAACTTCTTCGAGAAGGGCGACAAGCCGCTGGAGATCGTCACCACCCGGCAGTGGTTCATCCGCAACGGTGGCAAGGACGAGGACGTGCGCGAGGCCCTGCTGGACCGCGGCGAGGAGCTGGCCTTCCACCCCTCGTTCATGCGCACCCGCTACCGCAACTGGGTGGGCGGGCTCAACGGCGACTGGCTGATCAGCCGGCAGCGCTTCTTCGGGGTCCAGATCCCGGTCTGGTATGCCGTGGACGCGGACGGTGAGGTCGACTACGAGACCGTGCTCGTCCCGGCTGAGGAGCGGCTGCCGGTCGACCCCATGTCCGACGTCCCGGAGGGCTACACCGAGGACCAGCGGGGCGAGCCGGGCGGCTTCACCGGCGACCCGGACGTCATGGACACCTGGGCCACCTCCTCGCTGTCCCCGCAGATCGCCGCCGGCTGGCCGGTGGCCGGCGCACCGGACGGCGAGCGGGGCAACGACAGCGCCCTCTTCGAGAAGATCTTCCCCTTCGACATGCGGCCCCAGGGCCACGACATCATCCGCACCTGGCTGTTCGCGACCGTCGTGCGGGCGCACTACGAGCACGGCTCGCTGCCCTGGACCGACGCCTACATCAACGGCTGGATCCTCGACCCGGACCGCAAGAAGATGTCGAAGTCCAAAGGGAATGCGACAACGCCGCTAGGGATGCTGGAGCAGCACGGCACCGACGCGGTCCGCTACTGGGCGGCCGCCGCGCGGCCCGGCGTGGACACCATCGACGACCCCGGCCAGGTCAAGGTCGGGCGCCGGCTGGCGATCAAGCTGCTCAACGCCAGCAAGTTCGCGCTGTCCTTCGGCGAGCTGCCCGAGGGCCGGGGCGAGGTGGCGCTGGTGACCGAGCCGATCGACCGCTCGATGCTGGCGGGGCTCGCGGCCGTCGTCGAGCGCGCCACCGCGTCCTACGAGGCGTGGGACTACTCGACCGCGCTGGACGTCACGGAGTCGTTCTTCTGGGCGTTCTGCGACGACTACCTCGAGCTGGTCAAGGAGCGCGCGTACGGCGGTGCCTTCTCCGACGAGGGGCCGTCGACGGACCCGACGCCGCAGACGCTGTCGGCCCGGGCCGCGCTGCGGCTGGCGCTCTCCGTGCAGCTGCGGCTGCTGGCCCCGGTGGTGTCGTTCGCGACAGAGGAGGTCTGGTCCTGGTTCCACGACGAAGGCTCTTCGGTGCACCTGCAGCCCTGGCCGCGGGTCGAGGAGCTCGCCGCAGCTGCCGACGGTGGTGACGCCGCCCTGCTGCCGACGGTCGGCCAGGCCCTCACCGGGCTGCGCAAGGCCAAGTCGGAGGCCAAGGTGAAGATGCGGACCGAGATCTCCGGCGCGACGATCGCCGGGCCGCAGGACGAGCTCGACCGCGTCCGCGCAGCCCTGGCCGACCTGTCCGCGGCCGGCAAGGTCAGCGGCGAGCTGTCCTTCGCCGACGCCGAGAGCCTGCAGGTCCGCGACGTCGCCCTGGTCACCGAGGACGCCGCTGCCCCCAACGCCTGAGCTGAGGACGCCCCCGCCCTCTCCCCGGCCCCTGTCTCTGGGCCCGGCCTTCCCCGCCGCACAGAACACGCCAAAGAGCCCCACAGAACACGCGAAAAGGCTCATCAGAGCACGCGAAAAGGCTCATCAGAACACGCCATACGTGTCCGATCGGCCGTATCGCGTGTCTGGTCGGGCCTTCTCGCGTGTCTGGTCGGGCCTTCTCGCGTGTCCGGTCGGGACTTCTCGCGTGTCCGGTCGGGCCTTTTCGCGTGTCCGGTCGGGGCGACATAGGGTGACCGGCATGCGCAGGGGCATGACGTCGACCGTGGTGGTCACCGTGCTGCTGGCCGTGTCTGGTCTGCTCCTGCTGGTGTGGAGCTCCTCCAGCGGGTCGCCCCTGGTCGGAGCACCCCAGGGCACCTGGGGGCCACCGCCGATCACCCTGCAGCCGGAGCCGCCGACCGACCTCGAGCTGGAGACCCTCCCCCCGGAGCAGGAGTCGGGGTCCCCGGACGGGCCGGACGTCAACCAGTGGCTCGTCGACGCCATCCAGCTGGTGCTCCTGCTCGCCCTGGTCTTCGCGCTGCTGCACATCCTGCGCAGGCTGCTCGAGCGGGAGAAACGGGAGGGCACGGGCCCGCCCCGCGAGCGCGACGAAGAGCTGGCGGCCCTGCTGGACGCCAGCAGCGAGGAGGTCCGTTACCGCGCGCTGACCCAGGGCGACCCGCGCAACGCGGTCGTGGCCTGCTGGGTCGCGCTGGAGGACGCCGTCTACCGCTCCGGCCTGGACCAGGACCCCTCACTGACCGCCAGCGAGCTCACCGGCAAGGTCCTGGCCCGCTGGGAGGTCGACCCGAAGGCCATCCGCACCCTGTCCGCCGCCTACCGCGAGGCCCGCTTCTCCCGCCACCCCATCACCGAGGACCAGCGCCGCGCCGCCGTCGACGCCCTGGAGCAGATCCATCACGACCTGCGCCGCAAGGTCGTCACGGAGCAGGAGATCCCCTGATGCGCCCGGGTCTGGTGGACCGGCTGCGGGCGGCCTACCTGCCCTTCACCCTGGTCGCCCTCGGCGTGGGGGCGCTGCTCTACTACATCGGTTCACTGCCGCACACCGTGCCCGAGGCCGTCCTGGTCATCCTGCTCGGCACGGCCGTCCTGGCGCTGATCCACCGGGTGCTCAGCCGGGCCGCTCGGGAGGTGGAGCCGGCGTACTGGGTGTCCACGCCGCACGCAGAGGCCGCTCCGCCCGCTGCCATGGACTACCGGCTGCTGCGCCTGCGCCGTGACCTGCGCGACGCTCTGGAGCGCGAGGACCGGCCCGACCACGTCTACGCCGTCCTGCGCGAGCTGACCGCCGAGCGGCTCCGCGCCGGCCACGACATCGACCTCGACCTGGAGCCGGAGCGGGCCCGGCAGGTCCTCACCCCGGGGCTCGTCAGATACCTGGACACCCCTCCCACGGACACCCGCCGCCGCAGCCGCAGCGCGCTGCACCACGCCATCGAAGGGATCGAGCAGCTATGACCGAGACGACGACCGCACCGCTGACCGTCGCGGAGGTGTCCGCGCGGGCCGCACAGGTGCTGGACCGTGTCGAGCAGGCCGTCGTGGGCAAGCGTGAGGCGCTGACCCTCGTGCTCACCTCGATCCTGTCCCGCGGCCACGTGCTGCTCGAGGACTTCCCCGGCCTCGGCAAGACCCTCGCCGCGCGCTCCTTCGCCCAGACCCTGGGCCTGGACTTCACCCGCGCCCAGTTCACCCCCGACCTGCTGCCGTCGGACCTCACCGGCTCCTTCGTCTACGACCAGAAGGTCTCCGAGTTCGCGTTCCGCCCCGGTCCGCTCTTCACCGGGCTGCTGCTCGCCGACGAGATCAACCGCACGCCGCCCAAGACGCAGTCGGCGCTGCTGGAGGCGATGCAGGAGCACCAGGTGACGGTCGAGGGCCAGACCTTCGCGCTCCCGCAGCCCTTCCACGTCCTGGCCACCGCCAACCCGGTCGAGTACGAGGGCACCTACCCCCTGCCGGAGGCCCAGCTCGACCGCTTCCTCATGCGGGTCTCGTTCGGCTACCCCACCGCCGAGGAGGAGTGGGACGTGCTGCGGCGGCGGATCTCCCGCCAGCGGGAGGACCAGCACCTCGACGCGGTCACCGACGCCGAGGGGCTGGCCGCGATGCAGGCCGCGATCGAGACCGTGCCCGTCGAGGACGACATCTCCCGCTACTGCGTCGAGCTGGCCGCGGCCACCCGCCGGCACCGGGCCGTGCTGGTCGGCTCCTCCCCCCGCGGCTCGCTGGCGCTCATGCTCACCAGCCGGGCGTATGCCGTGGTGCACGGCCGTGACTTCGTCACCCCCGAGGACGTCAAGGCGGTCGCGCACGCCGTCCTGGACCACCGCATCTCCATCAAGCCCGAGCTGTGGATGTCCGACACCGGCGGCGCGGCGGTCGTCACCGCCGCGCTGGGCCAGGTGCCGGTGCCGGGGTCCCGGACCGGGGCCGCGACCGCCGAGACAGGCTGAGACCCTCATGGTCACCGCTCCGCTCACCGCGCTGCGCGCCGACCCCGCCGACTGGCGGGACCGCTGGCGCGCGACCCACGCCTACCTGCGCTGCCTCGTGGTGGTGCTGGCGGTGGCCCCCGTCGCGCTGCTGTGGCGCCGGCCGGACCTGCTCGTGCTGGCCGCACCCTTCGCCGTGGTCCTGGCCTGGAGCCTGGTCACCCGGCCGCGGGCCGTCCCCGGCCGGCGGTTCGCGCTCTCGCACAGCATGGTCCGCGAGGGCGAGCAGGTGCTGGCCGTGTCCGCGATCGAGCCGGTCGAGGGGGCAGAGGTCCTCTCCGCCGCCGTCTCCCCCGCGCCCTACGTGGAGGGCGTCGTGCAGGAGAAGGTCCGCGCGGTGCGCGACATAGAGGGCGTGGAGCTGGAGCGCACCTGCGCCGTGGCCGACGCCGAGGGCGAGACGGTGGACGGGATGCGCCGCGTCTTGGTCGGGCTGCGGCTGCAGCGCTGGGGCGTGCGCCGGGTGGGCCCGGTGCAGATGGCCGCGACCAGCGCCTGGGGGTCCTTCCGCTGGGGGCCGGTCGCCCAGCCCCCGCTGGGTCTGCGGGTGCTGCCGCAGCCTTCGGCCTTCGACACCTCCGCGCCCGCCCCGCACCCTCGCGGGCTGGTGGGCCAGCACCGGTCCGCGCGCCCCGGGGACGGAGCGGAGTTCGCCACGCTGCGCCCCTTCCAGGTCGGCGACCGGCTGCGCCGCATCCACTGGCCGCGTTCGACGCGCGAGCCCGGCCAGCTCTACGTCACCTCCAGCTACGCGGACCAGGACACCCACGTCGCCGTCCTCCTCGACGCGCACTACGACCTCGGTATCTCCGGCGGCATCGACGGCGAGCCCAGCTCCCTGGACCGCTCCGTGCGGGCCGCCGCCGCGGTCTCCGAGCACTTCCTGCAGCAGGGTGACCGGGTCAGCCTGCGCGTCCTCTCGGCCCGCACCCCGCTGACGGTGCCGATCGGGACCGGCAAGCGGCACGGCATACGCATCCTCGACACCCTGTGCCGGGTGCTGCCCTCCGTCGACGACCAGACCGACCCCGCCACCGTCCACATGGGCGTCAAGGACGGGACGCTGGTCGTGATGATCTCCGCGCTGGTCTCCCCCGACGCCCTGACCCAGGCCGCGATGCTGGCCGCTCGCGGGATCTCGGTCGTCGTCATCGACGCGCTCGTCGACCCTCGGGACGGCGGCGTGGTGCCCGCCGCCGACAAGGACGCGCTGGCCCGGACCGCCTGGCGGATCCGGCTCCTGGAACGCGACCGGGAGATCCGGGCGATCCAGGCCCAAGGGGTGGCCGTCGTGCCCTGGCTCGGGCCGGGCAGCCTGGACGTGGTGCTCCGCGAGCTGGCCCGGCGCGGCAGGAGGGCCGGGGTATGAGCGAGCTGCGGGCCCTGTGGATCGACCTCGTCTCGGCCAGCCGGAGCCAGCTGCGGGTACGCCTCATGGCCGTCGCCGGCGCGCTCGTCTTCCTGCTGTCCTTCATCGCCGCCGGCGGCGGAGGCTGGTGGTCCTGGGGCGGGATGCTGCTGCTCGGGCTGGGCCTGGCCCTCAACCCGGTGACCCTGCTGCCGGTCCTCTTCGTCCTCTTCGGCATCGCCTCGTGGTGGGCCGGCGTCGACGGCCCCTGGCACTGGGCACTCCTGCCTGCGACTCTCGGCCTGCTGGTCGTCCACGCCGGCTGCGCGCTGGCCGCCTCCGTGCCGCCGCAGGCGGCGCTGCCCGGGTCGGTGATCGAGCTGTATGCCGTGCGCGTCGCCCTGGTCGCCGCCTTGACGGTCCTCGTCTGGGGGCTGGCCGGCGTGGTCAGCGGGGTGGCGACGGGCGTCGGCGGCGCGGCCCCGGGGATCGTGGGCCTGGCGCTGCTGGTCGCCGCGCTGGGCTACTTCGTACGCGGCACCCGGTCGGCACCGCGCCGGAGCTGAGCCGGGCAGCCGTCAGGCGCTCTCCTTGCGCTGGGTGCGCTTGCGGGGCACCTCGCGGCGCACGATCGTGGGGTTGACGTTCTTGGCGACCACGTCACCGGTGATGACCACCTTGGCGATCTCGTCGTCGCTGGGGACGTCGAACATCACCGGCAGCAGGACCTCCTCGAGGATGGCGCGCAGGCCTCGCGCACCGGTGCCGCGGAGCAGCGCCTGGTCGGCGATGGCGTTGAGCGCGTCGTCCTCGAACTCCAGCTCCACGCCGTCGATCTCGAACATCCGCTGGTACTGCTTGACCAGGGCGTTGCGCGGCTCGGTGAGGATGTTGACCAGCGCGTCGCGGTCGAGCGGGGTGACCGTGGTGATGACCGGCAGGCGACCGATGAACTCGGGGATGAGACCGAACTTCATCAGGTCCTCGGGCAGCACCTCGGCGAAGTGCTCGTTGGCGTCGGCAGCCGACTTCAGCTCGGCCCCGAAGCCCAGGCCCTGCTTGCCGGTGCGGGCCTCGATGATCTTCTCCATGCCGGCGAAGGCGCCGCCGACGATGAACAGCACGTTGCCGGTGTCGATCTGGATGAACTCCTGGTGGGGGTGCTTGCGCCCACCCTGCGGCGGGACGGAGGCGACGGTGCCCTCCAGGATCTTCAGCAGCGCCTGCTGCACGCCCTCGCCGGAGACGTCACGGGTGATCGAGGGGTTCTCGCTCTTGCGGGCGATCTTGTCGATCTCGTCGATGTAGATGATCCCGGTCTCGGCCTTCTTGACGTCGAAGTCCGCGGCCTGGATGAGCTTGAGCAGGATGTTCTCGACGTCCTCACCGACATAGCCGGCCTCGGTGAGGGCAGTCGCGTCGGCGATCGCGAACGGCACGTTGAGCATCCGCGCCAGCGTCTGGGCCAGGTAGGTCTTGCCGCAGCCGGTGGGCCCGATCAGCAGGATGTTGGACTTGGCGATCTCCACGGCGTCGTCCCCCCGGACGCCCTCCCCCGCCTGGATCCGCTTGTAGTGGTTGTAGACCGCGACCGCGAGCGCACGCTTGGCCGGGTCCTGGCCGACGACGTACTGCTGCAGGAAGTCGAAGATCTCCCGCGGCTTGGGCAGCTGGCCCAGCCCCAGGTCGCTGGACTCGGCCAGCTCCTCCTCGATGATCTCGTTGCACAGGTCGATGCACTCGTCGCAGATGTACACGCCAGGGCCGGCGATCAGCTTCTTGACCTGCTTCTGGCTCTTCCCGCAGAAGGAGCACTTCAGCAGGTCGCTGCTCTCACCCATTCGTGCCATGCCCCCGACGCTACCTTGCCGGACCGGACGGCGACAGGCTTTTGCGCTCAGGGCCGAGGTGTGTTGCCGACTGTCCGCTCTGGGCGCAACGCGCCCGGCCCCGCTCAGGAGCCCGCCTCCACGCCATACCGCAGGCGTGCGACCTCGACACACAGAACGCGCCCGGTCACCCCAGGTGACCGGGCGCGTTGCGCTGCAGGGTGGGCTCAGTCGTCGAGGGAGGCCTTGCGCGAGGCGAGCACCTCGTCGATGAGGCCGTACTCCTTGGCCTCGGCGGCGGTGAGGATCTTGTCGCGCTCGATGTCCTTGCGGACCTGCTCGACCGGTCGGCCGGAGTGCTTGGCCCAGGTCTCCTCCAGCCAGGCGCGCATGCGCAGCACCTCGTTGGCCTGGATCTCGATGTCGGAGGCCTGCCCGTACTCGCCGCCCATGAGCGCGGGCTGGTGGATCAGCACGCGGGCGTTGGGCAGGGAGAACCGCTTGCCGGGGGCACCGGCGGCCAGCAGCACGGCGGCCGCGGAGGCGGCCTGCCCGATGACGAAGGTCTGCACGTCGGGCTTGATGTACTGCATGGTGTCGTAGATCGCGGTCAGCGCGGTGAAGCTGCCACCGGGGCTGTTGATGTACATCAGGATGTCGCGGTCCGGGTCCTGGCTCTCCAGGACGATCAGCTGGGCGATGACGTCGTCGGCCGACGCGTCGTCCACCTGGACGCCGAGGAAGATGATGCGGTCCTCGAACAGCTTGGTGTAGGGGTCCTGACGCTTGGTGCCGTAGGAGGTGCGCTCCTCGAACTGCGGCAGGATGTAGCGGCTGCTGGGGGCAGGCGCCTGCAGGTGGCCGCCCGCGGGGGCGCCGCCCATCCAGGCGCCGCCGGCGTAGGGGCTGTGGGGCTGGGTCATGTCAGCTCTCGTCCTTTGTCTGTGGTCGCCGTCAGGCCTGGTCCTGGGAGGCCGAGGAGGAGGTCTCGTAGACGTGGTCCACGAAGCCGTACTCCTTGGCCTCGGCCGCGGTGAACCAGCGGTCGCGGTCAGAGTCGGCCTCGATCTGCTCCACGCTCTGGCCCGTGTGCTCGGCGATCAGCTCGGCCATCTGCTTCTTGATGTGCAGCATCTGCTCGGCCTGGATCTTGATGTCGGAGGCGGTGCCGCCGATGCCGCCGGAGGGCTGGTGCATCATCACCCGGGCGTGCGGGGTGGCGTAGCGCTTGCCCTTGGTGCCGGCCGAGAGCAGGAACTGGCCCATCGACGCGGCCAGGCCCATCGCCACGGTCGCCACGTCGTTGGGGATCCACTTCATGGTGTCGAAGATCGCCATGCCGGCGGTCACCGAGCCACCCGGGGAGTTGATGTAGAGCCAGATGTCCTTGTCCGGGTCCTCAGCCGAGAGCAGGAGCAACTGGGCGCAGATCGCGTTGGCGTTGTCGTCGCGGACGTCGGAGCCCAGGAAGATGATGCGCTCCCGGAGGAGACGGTTGTAGATCTGGTCGTCCAGGCCGCCCATCGGGCGATCGGCCATCACCACGGGGGTGGTGGCGGAGGTGCGGGCGGGGCCGTGATCGGTCATGTTCCCTCTTCTCTTCTCGTGCGAGGTATGCCGTGTCCCGGCTCGCCGGGCGACGGGGGCGGCGGCGGGACACCTGTTGTCGACCCTAACGTCCACCCCCTGCGCCCTAGTCCCGCGGGGCGGGCGTGTTCGCCGTGAGCGCAAGGGGTGACGGAGCGCGCCGAAAGGCTGGCCCCTCCCCGTGTCCGATCGGGCTCCTCGCCGTGTCCGGTCGGGCCCTTCGCCGTGTCCGGTCGGGATCGATGGTGTGCGTGCCTGGCGCTGGAGGGGGTCTGGCACGCTGGCCCGGTGACTGACGTGGGCTCTCGAGGGGACCGGACCTGGCTGGTGGCGTTGGCTGCCTCCCTGTGGGGGCTGTCCGCGCTGTGGCGCGGGCCGCTGACTGCGCAGTTCCCCTCGCTCGCGATCGTCTTCTGGGAGCACCTGGTGCTGACCCTGCTCGTGCTGCCCTGGCTTCTCCCTGCCGTGCGCCGCGTGCTGGCGGCGTCCCGCCGTACGCAGGGCGCGGTCCTGGTCATCGGCGCCGGGTCCTCGGCGCTGGCGACCGTGCTGTTCACCCTCGCCTTCGCCGTCGGCGACCCCATCACCCCGCAGGTCCTGCAGAAGCTGCAGCCGCTGCTGGCCCTCGCCCTGGCGGCGCTCCTGCTCGGTGAACGCCTGCGTCGCAGCTACCTGTCCTTCCTGCTTCCCGCCCTCGTCGGTGCGTGGCTGCTGACCTTCCCCGACCCGCTCGCGGTGAGCGTGGCCTCGGCCCAGGCGGCGCTGCTGGCCGTGGGCGCGGCCGCGCTGTGGGGCGCGGGCACCGTCCTCGGCCGCCTCGCCAGCGCGGAGCTCTCCTTCAAGGACCTCACCGCGCTGCGCTTCAGCATCGGCCTGGCCACCTTGGCGGTGGTCGCCGGCGTCACCCGGACACCCCTGGCCCTGAGCTGGTCCGCCGCACCCCAGGTGATCCTGCTCGCGCTCCTGCCCGGGCTGCTGGCGCTCGTCCTCTACTACCTTGCCCTGGGGCGCACACCGGCTTCCCGGGCCACCCTGGCCGAGCTGGCCTTCCCGCTCACGGCCGCGCTCATCGGCGTGGTCGCCTTCGGCAGCCGGCCCGAGGCCAGCCAGTGGGTGGGCGTAGGCATCGTGCTGGTCACCGTGGTCTGCCTCTCGCTGCACGAGCAACGGTCCGCGCGACCGGCCGTCGTCGCCCGCACCCGCGCCCCGGTGACGCGCTAGCAGTCGGACCCGTGCCGCCGCATACCCCTGGTGGTGCCGCGCCCGCTGCCTTGAGATGGTGGGAGGACCGCACCGATCACCCTCGGGAGAAAGGCAGCACACCGTGCACATCGACATGCCGACCAGGAGCGACATCGAGCGGCTCGCCGCCGCCCGCGACCCGTTGAGCCTCAGCATCTACCTGCCCACGAGCACCCCGCCGGACGCCGAGCACGACCGGCTGCAGGCCCGCGCCCTGGTGGACGAGGCGCTGGCGACCGTCCGGGAGCACGCGGACAAGCGGACCGCCGCCCAGGTCGAGGAGAACCTGCGAGACCTGCTCGACGACACCGGCTTCTTCCGCGAGCTCGGCCGCAGCCTGGCGATCTTCGCCACGCCCACCCGGACCACCTCCTACCGGCTGCCCAACCTCCTGTCGGCCGAGGCCACGGTCGGTGACCGGTTCACCATCACGCCGTTGCTGCGTGCGGTGACCTTCCCCCAGGCCGCCTACGTCCTGGCCCTCTCGCAGAACAGGGCGCGCCTGGTCCGGGTCAACGCGGACGGCCCGGCCACGGAGGTCCGCGTGCCCGGGATGCCGGCCGACGCTGCCAGCCGGCTCGGGGTGGACAACCTGGCCCGGTCCGCGCCCGGCGGCCGGCGCCAGGGCGACGAGGGGATCAAGGTGCGCCTGACCCAGTACGCCCGCGAGGTCGACCGCACGCTGCGGCCCGTGCTGCGGGGCGACTCGCTGCCGCTCATCCTGGCAGCGGCCGAGCCGCTCGCCAGCATCTTCCGCAACCTCACCGGGTATGGCGAGCTGGCGCCGGAGGGCATCGACGGCAACCCGGACACGCTCTCCGAGGCCGAGCTGGCGGACGCCGCCCGGGGGATCCTGGACCGCACCTACGCCGCCGAGCTGGCCGGGCTGCACGAGACCTTCGGCGACCGTCAGGCCAACGGCCGGGCCACCAACGACCTCGCCGACCTGGCCCGCGCGGTCACCATCGGCGCGGTGGCGACCCTGCTGGTCGACATGGACGCCCACGTCGAGGGGAGGATCTCCGAGGACGGCACCCTGACCCTCGGCGAGAGCGATCAGGACGTGCTCGAGGAGATCGCGGCCCGCGCGATCGGCACCGGTGCGCGCGTGCTCGCCGTCCGCACGGACGACCTGCCCGGGCAAGCCCAGGCGGCGGGCATCCTGCGCTACGCACCCTGACGTCCACAACGGCGCCGACGGCGCCCAGGAGGTCGGAGACCCGGACCAGTGACCCGAGACGAACGTGCGGGTGCCTGCAGCGCAGGCACCCGCACGTCTCGTATGGGGAGCGGCCGAGCGGCCGCTCGGGTGGATCAGGCCTTCGCGTCGGCGTCGGCGTGCTGCTCGGAGCCGGCCGCGTCGACCTCGGTCTCGCCGGACTCGGCGTCGGCCGCAACCTCGGCCTCCTCGCCCAGGTCCTCGACCGTCTCGAGGTCGTCAAGCTCCTCGAGGTCCTCGTCGTCCTCGGCGTCCGGGTCGATCTCGTTGAGGTCGATGACGTTGCCCTCGCCGTCGACGACCTTGGCGGCCTCCAGCACGGACGCCAGCGCCTTGCGGCGGCCGACCTCGGCGACCATGGACTGCACCTGGCCGCCCTGGTCGATCTGCTGGGCGAACTCCTGGGGGTTCATCCCGTACTGCTGGGCGGTCATCATGATGTACTCGATCAGCTCACCCTGGTCGACCTGGACCTCGTCGCGCTCGACGATCGCGTCGAGGAGGAACTGGGTGCGCATCGCCTTGGTGGTGGACTCGGTGACCTCGGCGCGGTGCACGTCGTCGTCCAGGCGGTTCTCGTCCTCCAGGTGCCGGTGCACCTCGGCCTCGACCAGGCTCTCGGGGACCGGGATGTCCACGCGCTCGAGCATCGCGTCCAGGACCTTGTCCCGCGCGGAGATGCCCTGCTCGAACTTCGCGCCCTGCTCGGCCTGCTTGCGCAGGTCGGCCTCGAGCTCCTCCATGGTGTCGAACTGGCTGGCCAGCTGGGCGAAGTCGTCGTCCAGCTCGGGCAGCTCGCGCTCCTTGACCGTCTGCACCGTCACGGTGACCTCGGCCTCCTCGCCGGCCCGGTCGCCGCCGGCCAGCGGGCTGGCGAACTCCACGGTGTCTCCGGCCTTGGTGCCGCGCAGCGCCTTGTCCAGGCCCTCGAGCATCGTGCCCGAGCCGATCACGTAGGAGACGCCGGTGACCGAGTCGATCTCCTCGTCGCCGATCTTGGCGGACAGGTCGATCGTGGCGTGGTCGCCGGTCTTGGCCTTGCGCTTGATCGTCTTCAGGGTGCCGAAGCGCTCGCGCAGGTTGTCCAGGCGGGCCTGCACGTCCTCCTCGCTGGCCTGCACCGCGTCGACGGTGACCTCGATGTCGGAGAAGTCGGGCAGCTCGAAGGCCGGGACGATGTCCACCTCGGCCTCGAAGACGAAGTCTTGACCGTCCTCCATCGGCAGCGAGGTCAGGTTGACCTCGGGCTGTCCGAGCGGGCGCAGCTCGTGCTCCTGCACGGCCTGGGTGTAGTACTCCGGCAGGGCGTCGTTGATCGCCTCCTGCACCACGGCGCCGCGGCCGAAGCGCTGGTCGATGATCCGCGCGGGGACCTTACCCTTGCGAAAACCGGGGATCTGGACGTTGGCACCGATGCTCTTGTAGGCGGCGTCCAGCCGGGGCTTGAGGTCGGTGGCGGGGACCTCGACGGTCAGCTTGACCCGGGTCGGGGTCAGGTTTTCGACAGCGCTCTTCACTGCGGGTGCTCCAGAGGGGTTTCGGGGGTATGCCGTGCCTGTTGAAGGGGGTGCACGACCGGGCAGTCGACTCCATGCTAAGTCGTCGGGGTAGCCGGATTCGAACCGGCGGCCTTCCGCTCCCAAAGCGGACGCGCTACCAAGCTGCGCCATACCCCGCGCCTGCCCCGGTGCGCGGAGCACCCGGGGACAGAGGGTTAGACTATCCGTTCGGTCGGCCCGATCCCGCATCCGATCCCCATCGGATCCCACACCAGCGGGGCAAGGCCACCACGCGGGTGTAGCTCAATGGTAGAGCCCCAGTCTTCCAAACTGGCTACGCGGGTTCGATTCCCGTCACCCGCTCCAGCAGTCCCCACGCAGCGCCGCGAGCCGGCTCCAGCAGTCCCGGGAGAAGCCTCGGCAGACGGCGTGCGATCGGCCTACGATCGGCCCATGGACCCGCGTGACACCGTCGTCGTCACCGGCACCGGCCGGGCCGGCGCCGCCCCCGACTCCCTCGTGCTCGACCTGCAGCTGGAGGGGCACGGGTCGACCGTCTCCGAGGCCCTGGACGCGCTCACCGAGGCCACTGCCGCCGCGGGAGAAGCGCTGCCGGACCACGACCTGCGGACCCACGGGCTCGGGCTGCATCCCCGCGACGACCACCAGGGGCGCCAGGTGGGGCACACCGCATACCAGGCGCTGCAGGTGCGGACCCCGGACCCGACGCGGGCGGGTGAGCTCGTGCACCGGCTGGCCCAGGCGACCGGGTCCGCGCTCGGCGTCAACGGGCTGCGCCCGGAGGTGAGCGAGACCGGCGCGCTGGAGCAGCTCGCGCGGCAACGGGCGGTCGAGGATGCCCGCGGCCGGGCCGAGCAGCTGGCCGAGCTGTGTGACCGCGGCCTGGGGCCGATGCTCTGGGCGCGGGAGGTCGGGGACCGCTCACCGGGACCCTGGGAGGCTGGTGACGCCAGGACGGCGCTGGCCTCGGGCGGCCCGGCCGTGGACCCGGCCGACCAGGAGGTGCAGGTGGTGGTCGAGATCAGCTGGGCGCTGCGTCCCGAGGGTAGCCCTCGTCCTGGCCGCCCGATGTGACCGCCCGATGCGGCCGCCCGATGCGGCCGCCCGTCTGGCCGCCCTGTCTCACCGGCTTCGTCCTTCGCGCCGAGCGAGACCTCAGAGCCCCAGGACCGCCCCGGCGATGAGGAAGTAGACGACCAGGCCGGTCGCGTCCACGAAGGTGGTGATGAACGGCGCGCTGACGACCGCCGGGTCCACGCCCGCGCGCCTGGCCAGCAGCGGGATCAGCCCGCCGGCGGTCGCGGCCAGGGCGCACACCACGACGAGCGAGAGACAGATCACCAGCGCCACCTGTCCGTCGGTGAAGAACCAGGCGGGGACGTAGGCGACGATGGCCAACGCCGCGCCCAGGGCCACCCCGGTGGCGAGCTCCTTGGTCAGCACGCGCGGCAGGTCGGCGAAGCGCACGTCGTCCACGGCGACGGCCCGGATCATCGTGCTCGCAGCCTGCGCACCGACGTTGCCCCCGGTGCCGATGAGCAGCGGGATGAACAGCGCCAGGGCGACGACCTGCTCCAGGCTGGCCTCGAAGTAGTCGAGCACGTTGACGGTCAGGGTGGCGGCGACGATGAGGATGAGCAGCCAGGCGATCCGGCTGCGGACCAGGGAGGCCACGGACGTGGACAGGTAGGGCTTGGCCAGCCGGCTGGTCCCGGCCGTGCGGGCGGAGTCCTCGTCCTCCTCCAGCTGCAGCACGCGCATGGCGTCGTCGACGGTGAACAGCCCCACCAGCCGGTGCTGGTCGTCCAGGACCGGCACCGCGAGGGCGCCGTGGTCGCGGACCACGTTGGCCCCGATCTCCTGGTCGTCGCTGGCGTAGACGCTGATCGGCTCCCGCATGACGCCCGACAGCGGCACCTCCGGGTCCGTGGCGAGCAGCCGGCGCAGGGAGACCACCCCGACCACCCGGTGCTCCGCGTCGACGACCGGCACGACATACACCGTCTCGGCCGCGCCGATCCCCTCCTGGACCGCCCGCAGCGCCTCACCCGCCGTCGCGTCCTCCGGCACGCTGACCAGCTCCGGCGTGGCCCAGCGCCCGACCGTCTCCGGCTCGTGGGCCAGGACCTCCTGGGTCTTGATGCGCTCGTCCTCGGGCAGACCCGCCAGCAGCCGGCGCGCCAGGTCCGGGTCCAGGCCGTCCAGGGTCCGCGCACGGTCGTCAGGGTCGAGGTCGGCGATCAACCTGCTCACGTCGCGAGAGCCCAGCTCGCCGAGCAGGTCGGCCTGGACGGCGGGAGCGAGCATCTGGAAGGCCCGCACGCCGCTGGCCCGGGGCAGGAGACGGAAGGCCGTCGTCCGCTGGGCCGGCGCCATCCGCTCCAGCTCGTCCACCACGACCGGCAGGTCGGCACCGTGCAGGATCGCGCGCAGCCCGGTGAGGTCCCCCGAGCGGGCACGCTGCAGGGCCCGCGCCGCCCGGTCCAGCCCGGCCTCCTGCCGGCGGCGGTCGGCGCGCCTCACCGGGCGGTCCCCCGTGTCACGGGAAGGTCACGGCGTTGTCACGGGATCGGCGGGAGAGTGCCGTCGGTCTCGTAGGCGGTCAGCATGTCGATGCGCCTCTGGTGGCGCGTCTCGCCGGAGAACGGCGTCTCCAGGAAGACCCGGACGATCTCCCGGCCCTCCTCGACCGAGACGAACCGTGCGCCGATGGACAGCACGCGGGCGTCGTTGTGCTCCCGGGAGAGCTGGGCGAGCTGCGGGGTGGAGGCCAGTGCCGCGCGGATCCCGGCCACCTTGTTCGCGGCCATCTGCTCGCCGTTGCCCGAGCCGCCCAGGACCACACCGAGAGAGCCGGGGTCGTCGGCGACGGCCTGTGCGGCACGCAGCACGAAGACGGGGTAGTCGTCCTGGGCGTCGTAGTCGACCGGTCCGTGGTCCACCACGTCATGACCCTGCTCGGCCAGCCAGGTGACCAGGTCACGTTGCAGCTCGTAGGCGGCGTGGTCACCGCCGAGGTGGACGCGCATCGGTGGGTCCTCTCAGGAGAAGTCGGGGTGCGTGGTGCGGGTGCGCTTGAGCTCGAAGAAGCCCGGCGTCGCGGCCACGAGGACGCAGCCGTCCCAGAGCTGGCCGGCGGCCTCGCCCTTGGGGGCTGGGGTGACGACCGGCCCGAAGAAGGCGACGTCGTTGACCGAGATGACCGGGGTGCCGACGTCGTCACCGACGAGGTCCATGGCGCGCTGGTGGCTGGCCCGCAGCTGCTCGTCGACGTCGGTCGTGGCGGCCACGTCGTTGATCGCCGGGTCCAGGCCCAGCTCCTCCACGACCTCGGCGAGGACCTGGTCCAGGTGCTCCGTGCCCCGGCCGTCGAGGTGGATGCGCTGGCCGAAGGCGTCGTACATCTTCTTGCGCAGGACGTTGGCCTCGTCCTCGGGCAGGTCCTGGGTGGCGGCGATGATGGCGCGCACGGGGGTCCAGGAGCGGTTCAGCATGGCGAGGTAGCCCTCGTCGAGATGGCGGCCCTCGTTGAGCACCGACAGGCTCATCACCGACCAGGTCACGTCGATGTCGCGGACCTGCTCGACCTCCATCAGCCAGCGAGAGGTCATCCAGGCCCAGGGGCAGACGGGGTCGAAGAACATCTCGGCGCGCTCACGGCTAGGTGCGGTGGTCTGTGTCATGGCACCATCGTGTCACTCGCCGGAGCGGGCGTCGTGACCTGCCCCACCCGATACCTCGGACGCCTGCCTCGACGGGACCGTCCGTGACCCTCGAGGAGAGCCCGCATCATGCCCGGCACCAACCTGACCCGCGACGAGGCGGCGCAGCGCAGCGCCCTGGTCGACACCCGTTCCTACGACGTCGTGCTGGACCTGACCTGCGGGCCCGACACCTTCGCCACGACCAGCACCGTGCGCTTCACCTGCGCGGAGCCGGGCGCGTCGACCTGGGTCGACTTCGTCGGACGCTCGGTGGAGCGGGTCCTGCTCAACGGCACGGAACTGGACCCCGCGCAGGTGTATGCCGACGGGCGGGTCACGCTGGACGGCCTCGCGGCCGACAACGAGCTCGTCGTCGAGGCGACCGGCGCCTACATGAACACCGGCGAGGGGCTGCACCGGTTCGTCGACCCCGCGGACGGGGAGGTCTACCTCTACACCCAGTTCGAGGTGCCCGACAGCCGCCGGGTGTTCGCGGTCTTCGAGCAGCCCGACCTCAAGGCGACCTTCACCTTCACGGTGACCGCGCCGGCGCACTGGCAGGTGATCTCCAACGAGCCGACCCCGGAGCCGCAGCACGCCCCCGACGCGTGCAACGCCGACGGTGTCGCCGCCGACCAGATCGCCACCTGGGTCTTTCCGGCGACGCCCCGCATCTCCTCCTACATCACGGCCCTGGTCGCCGGTCCCTACGACGTCGTCCGCGACAGCGTGAGCACCCGTGCGGGCGAGGTGCCGCTGGGCGTCTTCTGCCGCCGCAGCCTGCGCGAGCACCTCGACGCCGACAACATCCTGGACGTCACCAAGCGGGGCTTCGCCTTCTTCGAGGAGGAGTTCGACCAGCCCTACCCGTTCACCAAGTACGACCAGATCTTCACGCCGGAGTACAACATGGGGGCGATGGAGAACGCGGGGTGCGTGACCATCGTGGAGAGCTACGTCTTCCGCTCCAAGGTCACCGAGGCGATCGTCGAGCGCCGGGCGCTGACGATCCTGCACGAGCTGGCGCACATGTGGTTCGGCAACCTGGTGACGATGCGCTGGTGGGACGACCTGTGGCTCAACGAGTCGTTCGCCGAGTGGAGCTCGACCGCCTGCCAGGCGGAGGCGACCCAGTGGACCGACGCCTGGACCACCTTCGGCACGGCCGAGAAGGCCTGGGCCTACAAGCAGGACCAGCTCTCCTCCACCCACCCGGTGGCGGCGGACATGGTCGACCTCGCCGCGGTCGAGGTGAACTTCGACGGCATCACCTACGCCAAGGGCGCCTCGGTGCTCAAGCAGCTGGTGGCGTATGTGGGGCGCGAGCCGTTCCGGGACGGGCTGCGGGCCTACTTCCGCAAGCATGCGTGGGGCAACACCACCCTGGACGACCTCCTGGTCGAGCTGGAGCAGACGAGCGGCCGCGAGCTGCGCGACTGGTCGAAGGCCTGGCTGGAGACGGCCGGGGTGAACACGCTGACGCCGCAGGTCACCGTCGGTGAGGACGGTCGGATCGCGGCCCTGGAGATCGTGCAGACCGCGCCCGAGGAGCACCCGACGCTGCGCCCGCACCGGCTGGCGGTCGGCGCCTACTCCCTGCAGGACGGGGTGCTGCGCCGGGTGCGGCGGGTCGAGCTGGACGTCGCCGGTGAGCGGACCGAGGTCCCCGAGCTCGTCGGTGAGCCGATGCCCGACCTGCTGCTGGTCAACGACGACGACCTCGCCTACGCCAAGATCCGTCTGGACGAGCGGTCGCTGGGCTCCGCGCTGCAGCACATCCGGGCCTTCGAGTCATCGCTGCCGCGGGCGCTGGTCCTCGGCGCCGCCTGGGACATGACGCGGGACGGCGAGATGCCGGCCAGCGCCTACGTCCGGCTGGTGCTGGGCGCGCTGCCCGGCGAGCAGGACTCGACGCTGCTGCGGGTCCTGGTCCAGCAGGTGACGGCGGCCGCACTGACCTACACCGCCCCCGCGCACCGGGACGCGGTCGTGGCCGAGCTGACCGCCGGCCTGCGCACGACGGCCCAGACCGCGGACCAGGGCTCGGACGCCCAGCTGCAGCTGGTGACGGCATGGGCCTCGTTCGTCCAGTCCGCGGAGGATGTCGCCGAGGTACGGGGGCTCCTGGACGGCTCCCGCTCCTGGCCCGGACTGGATGTCGACCAGGACATGCGCTGGACCCTGCTCACGGCGCTGGTCACCGCCGGCGCCGCCGACGAGGCAGAGGTCGTCGCGGAGCGCCAGCGGGACAACACCGCCACCGGGCACGAGAAGGCGGCCCGGGCCAGGGCCGCGGTGCCGACCCCCGAGGCCAAGGAGAAGGTCTGGGTCGAGGCGGTCGAGACCGACGGGCTCTCCAACTCGCTGCTGGCCGCGATGGCCCTCGGCTTCGGCCGCGTGCACGACACCTTGCTGCTGGAGCCCTACGTCGCCCGCTACCACGACGTGGTTGCCCGGGTCTGGGATGAGCGCACCCACCACATCGCCGAGTCGCTCGCCGTCGGGTTCTACCCCCTCGCGGTGGCCTCCCCGGAGCTGCTCGAGGCCAGCCAGGCGTGGCTCGACACCCACCCGGAGGCCTCCAACTCCCTGCGTCGCACCGTGGCCGAGAACCGCGACACCGTCGCCCGCGCCCTCCAGGCCCAGGCCACCGACGCCACCGCCTGAGCGGACACGCCACAGAGCCCGACAGGACACCCCAAAGAGCCCCACAGGACACGTCGAAGGGCTCGACAGAGCACGCCAAAGGGCTCGACAGGACACGCCAAAGGGCTCGGCAGGACACCCGTCCACATCCCTGAGGGGACCAGCGAGTTGTCCACACCGCCGGATCCTGGGCCTGGACCGGTCGTGCGGCCCTCGGCAGGGTGCGGGCATGGACCTCTCCCGACTACCCGTCCCGTTCTCCCCGTCCCAGGCGCGCGCTGTCGGGCTGACCCGGGCGCAGCTCCTGGACCTGCTGCAGAGAGGCGAGGTCGACCGGGTCGCTCACGGTCAGTACCGGGCGCGGCCATCCCCTCTCGAGGGCACACCGTGGGACGTCACCGTGCACCGCCACCTGGACCGGCTGAGGGTAGCGCTGCGCAGGTTCCCTGGTCACGTGCCCAGCCACTCCTCCGCAGCAGTCATCCACGGACTCGAGCTGATGATCTCGCCCGACTCGCCCGTCGAGCTGACCTGCCTGCAGCGCGAGCCACGATCGCGTCGGGAGGGCGACGTTATACTCCACCACTGCGACGAGAACGACGTCCCGGTGGCGGAGGTCCACGGTATGCCGGTCACGACCTTGGCGCGGACGGTCGCCGACACCCTGCGCACCCGCGGACTGCCGCACGGGACCGCGCTGCTCGACGCGGCGCGGCGCCAGGGCCTGCTGACACTTGATGAGGTGCTGGCGGTGCTGGACGGCCAGCGGCGGTGGCGAGGTCGACCGAGGGCCATGGCCGCAGTGACGCTGAGCGATCCTCGGCGGGAGACCTGGCTCGAGTCCTTCTCGTTCGTGCGGCTGCACGAGCTGGGCGTCCCCCTGCCGCTGGCTCAGCCGACCATCACCGACCTGGGCGGACAGTTCGTGGGTCGACCGGACGGGTTGCTCTGCGAGAAGGGCGTCTTCCTCGAGGCGGACGGGAGCGGGAAGTACTTCCTCGACGGCCGGCCCGACGAGTCCGTGGAGGAGACCGTCCGGCGCAAGCTCGAGGAGGAGAGGATACGGCACGCTCGGCTGGAGAGCCTCGGCCTCCGCGGGGTCAGATGGACCCCGGACGAGATCCTTCGCCAGGCGGACCTGGTCGCCGGACGGGTCTGGGCCGCCATGCGCGATGGCCCCGACGTGACCATGGCCCGAGCCGAGTGGGAGCAGCACCGGCGCAGGATCCCCTTCGCTCTCGACACGCCGAGCGTCAACATGGAGACCCTCAAGGTTCGCCGCCGTCGACGCCGTGCCGCCTGACTCGCGGGTCTACCCGCGCACGTGTCCTGTCGGACCCTTCCACGTGTCCTGTCGGGCCGTTCGACGTGCTCTGTCACTCAGGGTTGCGGTCGACGGTGCGCGCCAGGCTGCGGGCAGAGGGCCAGGTGTAGAGCTCCTCCAGCAGCACCGGCTTGCCGTCGGGACCGGCGAGCGGGATACGCCAGTTCGGGTACTCCTCGTCGGTCCCCGGCTGGTTGATCACCCGCGTGTCGCCGACGAGGTCGCTGACGCTGACGCCGACGAGCTTGGCCGGGGTCTGGGTCAGGAAGGCGTGCAGCGCCTCCACCTGCTCGGCCACCGGCGCACCCTCACGCAGCAGCCCCCGCCGGCGCAGGTCAGCCAGGACCTCGTCGCGGGAGCGTTCCTCCTCGGCGGTCTCCTCCTCCAGCGAGCGCTCCAGCAACCCGAGGCTGTGCCGAAGGTCGACGTGCACCCCCTGCAGGTAGCCCGCGGTCGGCGGCAGGTCGTGGGTGGTCACCGTGGCCAGGCACAGCTCGCGGTAGCTGTTCGGCGGCAGCAACGCCCCGCCACCGTCCCAGTCGCGCTCGAACCACAGGATCGAGGTGCCCAGCACGCCGCGGTCGGCGAGGTAGTCCCGCACCCAGGGCTCGACCGTGCCCAGGTCCTCGCCGATGACGACGGCCCCGGCCCGGTGCGCCTCCAGCAGCAGGATGCCGATCATCGCCTCGTGGTCGTAGCGCACGTAGGTGCCCTGGTAGGGCTTCATGCCCTCCGGGATCCACCACAGCCGGAACAGCCCGATGACGTGGTCGACCCGCAGGCCCCCGCTGTCCCGCAGGGCTGCGCGCACCATGTCCCGGTATGGCGCGTAGCCCAGCTCGGCCAGCTTGTCCGGCCGCCACGGCGGCTGGCTCCAGTCCTGCCCCTGCTGGTTGTACTGGTCGGCCGGCGCCCCCACGGTGACCCCGCGGGCCAGCGCGTCGCCCAAGCCCCACGCGTCCGCGCCCTCCGGGTGGACACCGACGGCCAGGTCGGAGATCACGCCCAGGGACATCCCGGTGTCGAGGAGGTCCCGCTGGACCTGCGCGAGCTGCTCGTCCAGGTTCCACTGCAGCCAGCAGTGGAACTCCACCTCCTCGGCGTGCTGCTCCCGGTACGCCTCGACGGCGGGGCCGGTCGGGTCCTGCAGCTCGGCGGGCCAGCTGCGCCATGCGGCGCCGTGCTCCTGGGCGATGGCGCACCAGGTCGCGAAATCGACGAGGCCGCGCCCCTCCCGCTCGACGTAGGCCTGGAAGGAGCGGGTGCGGCGCAGAGAACGCCGCTGCCGGAAGATCAGCCGCAGCGCCGACTCCTTCGCACGCCAGACCGCGTCGCGCTCCAGCATGTCCAGGTCGAGGTAGCGCTTGGCGTCGTCGGAGTGCCACTCGACGAGCTGCCGCTCGGCAGCGGACAGATAGGCGACCTCGGGCACGTCCTCGACCCGCAGGTAGATCGGGTTGACGAAGCGGCGGCTCGTCGGCAGGTAGGGCGAGGGCTCCATCTCCCCGACCGGCTCGGCCGCGTGCAGCGGGTTGACCAGCACGAAGTCGGCACCCAGCCCGGCGGCCCACGCGCCGACGTCGGCGAGGTCGGCCAGGTCCCCGGTGCCCCAGGACGCCGAGGACCGCATCGCGTACAGCTGGGTCATCAGCCCCCAGCTCTGCGCCTCCGGCGCCTGCAGATTTTCGGGCAGCTGGATGCGGGACGGGGTGACCACCAGCGGCATCTGCCGCGTGTCGGCGCCGGTACGCACCTCGACCGTGTGCCAGCCCAGCGGCAGCCCGGCCGGCAGCTGCAGGTCGGTCTGCTCCACGGTCCGGTCCCCCAGCTCCCTGGCCTCCCGCTCCCCCGGCGTCACCTCCAGCGGCTGCCTGGTCCCGTCCTCCAGCACCAGCTCGGCGTCGAAGCCGCTCCCCCGCCCGACCCGGACCGGGACGACCACCCGGTCGCGCTCGGTCGCCACCATCACCGGCGGCAGCACCCGCGTCCACGGCGTGCTCTCCACGTCCGCGAGCGCCCGCTCCACGGCCTCCTCGCCGTCGGCGTCCACGCCCAGCGCACCGAGCACGGCCAGCACGCTCTCGGCCGTCGCCGGGGTATGGCGGCCCTGCCAGTCCGAGAACTCCGTGGCCACGCCGTACGCGGCGGCCAGCTGGGACAGTCGGGGGTGCAGCTCGGTCACGGGTGACCAACCTCTCGAGGGGTGGGAGGACGACGGCGTCCAGTCTCTCAGGTTTCACCCGGAACGCCGGTCGCGCAGCCTCGCTGCCTGTCCGCTGTCTGTTCGTGCCCGTCCCCTCCCCTGTCCCCATCCCACGTCCCGGACAATGGAGGTATGCCGCTGCCCATCCTCGCCCTCGACGTGGACCTGCCCTTCGACACGTGGGAGTCCACCCGGGCCTGGTTGCTCGGAGCCCCGCTCCGGATCGTGCTCATCATCGTGGGGGCGTTCCTCCTGCGCTGGTTGGTCAACCGCGGGATCAGGACCGTGGTCGCCAAGGCGGTCGCCCGCGCCGACGAGCACGAGCGCACGGCCACCGACCAGTCGGCCCACGTCGGGGACGAGCGGCGCCGCCAGCGGGCCCTGACCATGGGCTCCTTGCTGCACAGCATCGGGACCTTCCTCATCGTCACCCTGACGATCCTCACCGTGATGGCCGAGCTCGGTCTGCCGCTCGGCCCGTTGCTCACCTCCGCCGGCATCGGCGGCGTCGCCCTGGGGTTCGGGGCTCAGTCGCTGGTCAAGGACTTCCTGGCCGGGATCATGATGATCATCGAGGACCAGTACGGCGTCGGGGACGTCATCGACACCGGTGAGGCCATCGGCACCGTCGAGGAGGTCACCCTGCGCGTCACCCGGCTGCGCGACGCCACGGGTGTCGTGTGGTTCATCCGCAACGGGGAGATCGTGCGGATCGGCAACCGCAGCCAGGGCTGGGCGCAGGCCAGCATCGACATCTCGGTCGCCTACGACGAGTCCCCGCAACGGGTCATCGACCTCCTCCAGGACGTCGTCAGCGATGTGTACGAGAACCCCGAGCTGGCCGAGAAGCTGCTGGAGCGCCCCACCGTCGCCGGCGTCGAATCCGTCACCGGGGGCACCATGACGATCCGGATCTTCGCCAAGTGCCGCCCCGGCGAGCAGTTCGCCATCCCCCGCGTCATCCGGGAACGGGCCAAGGCGGCCTTCGACGCCGCCGGCGTCCGCGGCCCCGCCTTCCGCTTCGGGGACACCCAGATCTAGCGCGCGACCTTCCGGGGGCGGGAGGATGGCCCCATGACCGGCGGCGTCAGCCCCGACCTCGGTGCGCTGCACCGCACCGCCGTCATGCTCACCGCCGATGCCGACCTCGCTCTCGACCTGGTGGGGCAGGTGCTGCGCCAACCCAGGCAGCCCCGGCAGTCCCGACAGTTCAACCAGCGCCGGCGCGCCACGGCCACTCCGCCGCCCGACCCGCCCGACCTGCTGGACCCTCTCACCTCCCTCCGCGCCGACCTCGTGCGCGTCTTTCTGCGCACGGCCGGCCGACCGGACGGCCCTGGCCAGGAGGACGTCCTCACGGCAGCCGTTCGGGACCGGGACGCGGACGCCTACGACGTCCTGCGCGGGCTGCCGCCCCGCGCCCGTGCCGTCACGGTCCTGCGCGTCGCCCACGGCTGGGACGTTGGTGCGACCGCCGCCGCGGTGGGCCTGACCCCCCGTCGAGCGGAGGCGCTCCTGCCCGGCGTGCCGGGTCTGGAGCGAGCGCTCGACGCGGTCGCCGAGCGGCACCATCTGACCGCAACCGAGGTGCCGGCCGCGCTGGGTCAGGCCAGCACCCCCGCTGCGGGCAGCCCGCAGCGGCCGCGTCGACGGGGCGCGCGGCTGCTGGTCGTGGCCGCGGCCGGGGTCGCGATCCTGCTCTGGTCGCTGCTCACCCAGCCCGACGCCCAGCCCGACGCCAGGGCCGACACCCCGCCCAACGCCGACGACCATGCCGACGCCCATGCCGACGGTCAGGTTCCGGACCTCACCCCCTACGGCTGGCACCTGGGCGAGGACGGCGAGCCCCCGGTCGTGGCGATGGGCCTGCAGCGCCAGAGCGTGGTCGACCTGCCCTACGCCGTTCCCGTGCGCGAGCTGACCTGGGACGCCGGGCACGTCCTGCCCGGGGGGCCGGCCGCCTACGCCGTCCTCTGGTGCGACCTGCCACCGTCCGACCCCCACATCGAGCAGCCCTCGGCCCGGCTGACCACCGACACGGGGAGCGTCGACCTGCCGTGCGCCGGGCGCACCGAAGGGCCGCCGGTGCACCAGGTCACCGCCGTACCGGTCAGCGGTCCTGGCCAGGTGGAGCTGCTCGGTGACCTGCCTCGCGCCGGCGGGGCGACGCTGGCCCTCTACCGCGAGGGTGCGCTGAGCGGCACCCTGCCCCTGCCCGGTCAGGCGGGCGGGGCCGAGCCCCCGGAGGTCCCGGCCGGTGCGGCGGCCGTCGAGGAGGTGCTGGTGCCCCGGGACTGGGAGGGGCGGACCCGCCTCGCGGAGTCGCTGGTCGTCTCGGCCGGGAGCGAGCTGCAGGTGTGGGCGGGTCGGGCGGGTAGCGTGAGCGTCTTCGTCGACGGGCTGCCGGTGACCGACGACGGGGACCTGGCGGCGGAGGACCCCGGCTGGCGTGGTCAGCAGCTCGACCTGCGCGACGGCCGGTGGGTCGTCTACCTCCCGGGCACGTCCCGGACGTTCCCGCTGCCCGAGCGGCTGCGGCCTCCGGACGGGCAGCGCAGGACGGTCACCGTCGAGGTGTTCACCCAGGGTATGGAGCAGGACGTCCAGGTGCTGGCCACGCGGGCGGAGCCGGGGCAGCCGCGGCCGGCCGCCGAGGAGGCCATCCCGCTCGACCTGCGCGCTGCGGCCGACTTCCCCGACCACACCGGGGACCACCGCCTCGTGGGGGCCTGGAGCGTCCCCCAGGACGGGCTGGGCCACGATCTGCGGCTCGAGGGCGGGCCGGAACTCCCGGGAGGGGCCGAGCTGGTCGCCTTCACCGGGGCCGCCCCCGTGGGGTCCGCGCCCGACCGGGACGAGGGCTGGGGGCTGGTCCAGCACCTCCAGGACGGGCGCGTCGTCGTGCAGCCCCTCCCCCTCGCCCCCGGTGCCCCGGACGTCGGCAGCTGGGGCCCCCGACGGCTGGACCCCTGGCGGGTGCAGCAGGACCTGACCGTGCCGGCGACGGACGCGGGCACCGTGGGCGAGGCCCAGCGCACCCCCCGGGTCTGGCTCCCAGCCGTGCCGGGCCACCCGACCGCGACGGTGCTGGCCCTGGAACCGGTCTGGGACAATGGTGCTCGATGACCACCACCCAGCAGACCTTCTACGACCGGGTCGGCGGCCACGAGACGTTCGTCGACCTGGTCGCCGCCTTCTACCGGGGCGTCGCGCAGGACCCGCCGCTGCGCGACCTCTACCCCGAGGAGGACCTCGGCCCGGCGCAGGACCGGCTCCTGCTCTTCCTGGAGCAGTACTGGGGCGGCCCGACCACCTACCAGGAGACCCGGGGCCACCCGCGGCTGCGGATGCGGCACGCGCCCTACCGGGTGACGCCGACCCAGCGCGACCGCTGGCTGCGGCACATGAACGCCGCGATCGACACGATCTGCGACCGGCTCGGTCCGATGGACGAGCAGGTCATGCGCGACTACATGGCCCACGCCGCCCAGGCGATGGTCAACACCCTGGACGACCCCGAGGCCTGAGCCCGACCGGCGACACGGTTTGCCCGCCACCGGCGACACGGTTTGCTCGCCTCCGGCGACACGGTTCGCCCGCGCCGCCCGCACCGCATACCCTCGACGGTCGTGACCTCAGACTCTCCCCAGTCCCACGACGCCGCCTGGTGGCGCCACGCCGTCATCTACCAGGTCTACCCGCGCAGCTTCGCCGACAGCAACGGCGACGGGATCGGTGACCTGCCGGGGATCACCGCCCGGCTGCCGTACCTGGCCGACCTCGGCGTGGACGCGATCTGGGTCAGCCCGTTCTACGTCTCCCCCATGGCCGATGCCGGGTATGACGTGGCCGACTACCGCCAGGTGGACCCGATCTTCGGCACCCTCGCCGACGCGGACGCCCTGCTGGAGCGCGCGCACGCGCTGGGGATCCGGGTCATCGTCGACCTGGTGCCCAACCACACCAGCGACGAGCACATCTGGTTCCAGCAGGCCCTGGCGGCCGGTCCGGGTTCGCCGGAGCGTGCGCGTTACCTCTTCCGCGACGGCACCGGCCGTGACGGGGGCGAGCCGCCGAACAACTGGCGCTCGGTCTTCGGCGGCAGCGCGTGGACGCGCGTGACCGAGGCGGACGGCAGCCCGGGACAGTGGTACCTGCACCTGTTCGACGACGCCCAGCCCGACCTCAACTGGCGCCACCCCGAGGTCGTCGCCGAGTTCCACGACATCCTGCGCTTCTGGCTGGACCGCGGCGTGGACGGCTTCCGGGTCGACGTCGCCCACGGCCTGGTCAAGGACGAGGGTATGCCGGACTGGCACGAGCGAGCGGTCATGGCCGGCAGCGAGGGGGACGCCGAGCACAACCTGGGGCCGATGTGGGACCAGGACGGGGTGCACGAGATCTACCGCGGATGGCGGCGGGTGCTCGAGGAGTACAACCCGACCGCGGACCCGCAGCTGGACCGCATCCTCGTCGCCGAGGCGTGGCTGCCCACGCAGGAGCGGACGATGCGCTACGTCCGCGCCGACGAGATGCACCAGGCCTTTAACTTCCACTTCCTGGAGGGCACCTGGCGCACCACGGACCTGCGCCGCGTGGTCGACATCTCCCTGGCCGCCGCGGACGCCGTGGGTGCGCCCACGACCTGGGTCCTGTCCAACCACGACGTGGTGCGGCACGCCTCGCGGCTGGGCCTGCCGATCGGCTCGCGCCGGCCCACCGGCATCGGCCCGCAGGACCCGCAGCCGAACGCACCACTCGGCCTGCGCCGGGCGCGGGCCGCCACGACGATGATGCTGGCGCTGCCCGGCTCCGCCTACCTCTACAACGGCGAGGAGCTCGGCCTCCCGGAGCACACGGGGTTACCCGACGCGGTGCGGCAGGACCCGTCCTTTCACCGCACCCGCGGTACGGCGGACGCCGAGACCGGCCGGGACGGCGCCCGGGTCCCGCTGCCGTGGGACGCGGCCCAGCCGAGCTTCGGCTTCAGTGCCGGGCAGGAGTCCGAGCCGTGGCTGCCGCAGCCCCTGCTCTACGGGATGCATGCCGTCGACCGTCAGCAGGGGGTCCCGGGGTCGACCTTGGAGCTCTACCGGGAGCTGCTGGCGCTGCGCCGGCACCATGACCTGGGCGTCGGTGCCCTGGAGTGGCTGACCGAGGTCGCCGGAGCTCCCCTGGGGCCGGAGGTGCTCGCGTTCCGCAACACCCGTCCCGACGGGGCCGACGTGACCGTGGTGGCCAACCTCGGGATCGACCCGGTGCCGCTGCCGGAGGCGATGGAGGTCCTGGCCTGCTCGGGCCTGCTGCACGGCGGTGCGATCCACCAGGACACCACCGTCTGGCTGGCCTGAGCGCCCGTCCCCAGGACGGCTCAGCCGCGCTGGGTGGGCTCGCCCGGCTCAGCCGGCCGAGCCGCCCGCGACCTCGTAGGACCACAGCTCGGCCGACACGGCGACCGGACGCGGCGCCGCACCCGCCTCGTCCGCGGCCGGCCCGCCGTGGCCGTGGCCGTGGGCGAAGCTGCCCGAGGACCGCCACGCCTCGAACGACTCCTCGTCGGCCCAGCGGGTGAGGACCAGCCAGACGTCGCGTCCGTCAGTGGGGCGCAGCAGCTCGAACCCCTCGAAACCGGGCTGGCCGTCGACGGCTCCGGCGCGGGCGGCGAACCGGTGGGCCAGCTCGTCGCCGCTGTCGGCGGGCACGGTGATCGCATTGATCTTGATGATGCTCATGTCCCCATGCTCGGGGGCGCCGTCCCGTCGTCGACCGCCGGGGGTGTCCTGCGCTTCCGGTCCTGCGAATCTGGTGCCATCACACGACATCCGCAGGACCGAGAGCGCAGGACCGCCTCACGCGACGACCGCCTACCCGGTCGGTGGGTCGGTCAGCGGCTGCGTTCGGGTGGCCGCGACCCGGGTGATGCGCAGGCCGTCCATCTGCGTCACCCGCAGGCGCACCCCTGGCACCTCGACCCGGTCACCGACCTCGGCCACCCGGTCGAGCTGGTCGAGGATGAGCCCGGCGACCGTCTCGTAGGGACCGCGCGGCAGGCTGACCTGCAGGGCGTCCTCGAGCTCCTCGACGATCAGGCTGCCGGAGACCTCGGCGCTGCCGTCGTCGGTGACGTCGAAGTCCTCGGGGTCGAGCGTGGTGTCGAACTCGTCGTAGATCTCGCCCACCAACTCCTCGACCAGGTCCTCGATGGTGACGATGCCCTCGGTCCCGCCGTGCTCGTCCACGACCAGCGCGATGTGCTGCTTGTGCTCGCGCAGCACGCGCAGCGCAGGGAGCACCCCGAGCACCACCGGGAGCGCGGCGATCTCGCGCACCAGCTCGCGCACGTGCGTGTCGGCGCGCCGGCTGTCGGCCACGCCGAGCAGGTCCCGGATGTGGGCGTACCCGAGCACGTCGTCGACGTTCTGCCCCAGCACCGGGTAGCGGTTGCGGCTGGTGCTGCGCAGGAAGGAGTCGACGTCGGCGACGCTGTCGTCGGCCCGCAGGAAGTCGACGTCCGGCCGCGGCCGCAGCACGTCGCCGAGGGTCCGCTCGCTGGCCCGGAAGACGTCGGTGAGGATCTGGCGGCTGTAGGGCCGCAGGTCACGGTTGTCCTCCACGACCCGGCGCAGCTCCTCCAAGGACATCTCCTCCCCCCGCGCGTCAGGGTCGCCCCCGAGCAGCCGCACCACCAGGTTGGTCGAGGCGGACAGCAGCCGGATGACGGGCCGCAGCACGCGGGCGAAGAGGTCCAGCGGCGGGGCCAGGACCTTGGTGAACCCCGTCGCCCGTTGCATCGCCAGCCGCTTCGGGACCAGCTCGCCGAGGACCAGCGAGCAGTAGGCGATCAGCAGGGTCAGCACGACGAGGGACACCGGGTCCGCGACGTCCGCGACCATCCCCTGGCGCACGAGCCAGCGGGAGAGGTAGGGCGCGATCGTGGCCGCGCCGAAGGCGGAGGAGAAGAAGCCGGCGACGGTCACCCCGACCTGGACCGCGGAGAGGAAGACGTTCGGGTCGCGCACCAGCCGCGCCGTGCGGGCGCCCCTCCTGCCCGAGCGCTCGATCTCGTCGACCTGGCTGGGCCGCAGCGAGACGATGGCGAGCTCGGTCGCGGCGAAGACGCCGCCGACCAGGATGAAGAGCAGCACCAGGGCGATGTTCGCCAGCAGGGTGGTGTCCATGCCGGTCAGGGTAGGGGGTGGGCTCCCTCAGCTCTCGCGGCGTGGCTCCGCTCCGGACGGCCCGGCCAGTGCGTCCAGCTCCCGGGGCAGCTGCCGCATGGAGATCAGCGGGCTGGCCACCACCGGCAGCGCGGCGGCCACGCTGAGTGCGGCGAAGACCCACAGGGTGGGGGCCACGCCGACCTCGCGGCCCAGCAGCCCGCCCAGGAAAGCCCCGACCGGCATCGGTCCCCAGACCAGGAACCGGATCGAGGCGTTCATCCGCCCCAGCAGCGGCCTGGGGCAGAGCCGCTGCCGGAAGCTCACCTGGGCGATGTTGTAGACCACGACCGCCCAGGACAGGACGAACTGACCGATCAGGAGGGTGGGCACGGCGGGCAGCGTCGCGGCCGCGGGCACCGACAGCACGGCCACCCCGCCCAGCAGCGCCGAGACGGGGATCGAGCGCCCCTCCCCGACCAGCCGGGCGAACCGGTCTGACGTCACGGCTCCGAGGAGGCCCCCGACGGCGGCGGCCGACAGCACCAGGCCGAGCGTGGTCTCCGCCAGGTCGAGGGTGCGGACGGCATACAGGACGAAGAGGGCCATCACGGCGGCGGACGCGAGGTTGGTCAGGCCGGTGCAGGCCACGATCCGCCGCAGCAACGGCTGGCCCAGGACGAACGCCATCCCCTCCTTGACCTCCAGCCGCATCGGGCGCCGCAGCTCGGGGTCGGGTGCCTGCTCCTGGTGGCGGATCCGGCTGACGAAGAGCGACGACAGCGCCATGCAGACCGCGGTGACGGCGACGGTCAGCGGCGAGCCGACCAGCCGGACGAGGGCACCGGCGGCGGCCGGTCCGGCGACCATCGCGGTCTGCTGGCTCGCCTGGAGCTTGCCGTTGCCCTCCCCGATCTGCTCGGGCTCGACGATCTGGGGCAGGTAGGACTGGTTCGCGACGTCGAAGAAGACGGTGATGCAGCCGACCGCGAAGACGACCACGAACAGCTGGGTCATGGTCAACGCGCCGAGCAGCCAGGCCGCCGGGATGGTGAGCAGCAGGACGGCCCGCAGCAGGTCGCCGGCCACGATGATCCGCTTCTTGCGCCAGCGGTCGACCCAGGCCCCGGCCGGCAGGCTGATGAGCAGGAAGGCGAGCGACTCGAGCATCGCCAGGAGCCCCATCTCGAACTCGTCGGCGTGCAGCAGCTGCACCGCCAGCAGCGGCAGCGCCAGCCCGACGAACTGCATGCCGAACACCGACACGGTGTCCCCCATCCACAGCAGCCGGAAGTCACGGTGGCGAAAGAGGCTGCGCCTCGGCGGCGCGACGGACGTAGACGACACGGTGACCCCTGACCACAAGTGATTGACTTTCCTCTATCAGTCATCGTCGACGACCGGTAGGGCTTTGTCAATCACTGTTACGGTGGCGTCATGTCCCCTGCCGCACCGCAGCGCCGGATGGCTGACGACGCCGAGGCGCGGGCGCTGGCCTCCGGTCTGCGACTGCGCATCCTGCGACTGTGCCTGGACGAGCCGCTGACCAACAGGGAGATCGCCGAGGCACTCGGGAAGAACCCCGCCAGCGTGCTGCACCACGTGCGCACCCTGGTCGACACCGGCTTCCTGCAGGCGCAGGAGGTCCGGCGCGGCCGGCGGGGGGCGCGGGAGATCCCCTACCTGGCGACCGGCAAGTCGTGGTGGCTGCAGACCCCCGCCTCGGCCGGGCGGGTGCTCGAGGCGTTCCTGGACGAGATCGAGCAGGTCCCTCCGGAGCAGCACGACCTGACCCGGCTCGGGCTGCGTCTGCCCCCTGCCCAGATGCAGGAGTTCCGCGCCCGCCTGACGGCCCTGCTGGAGGAGTTCGCAGCGCGTCCGCGGGACCCGGAGGCCGACCCATGGTCGCTGTTCGTCGCCCTGCATCCGGACCCCAGCACATCGACACAGACGGCGACCCGCCGTCAGGGTGCGACACCAGGGCCCAACCAGTGCTAGCGTAGGCGTTACCTGTCCGGTGAGCGTCCGCGACCCTTGCGTGCTCCCGACCGATCGGGGGCACCACGTGGAGGCGCACCAGGGCAGTCCGGAGGTACCGCGCACGTGGGCCCCGTCAACGATCAAGAATGAGGCAGCACCAGTGGCAACAGGCACCGTGAAGTGGTTCAACTCCGAGAAGGGCTTCGGTTTCATCGAGCAGGACGGCGGGGGCGCTGACGTCTTCGTTCACTACTCGGCGATCGACTCGTCGGGCTACCGTGAGCTCTCGGACGGCCAGAAGGTCGAGTTCGACGTGACCCAGGGTCCCAAGGGCCCGCAGGCTGAGAAGGTTCGTCCTCTCTGAGTTGAGTCCACCCCAGGACACGACGAGGCCCCGCGCATCTGGCGCGGGGCCTCGTGGCATGTCCGGGGTGCTTGACCGCAGACCTGACCGGTATGGCGTCTCAGCCCTGGTGGCATTCCCTCGGCAGCGGGGAGGTCGCTCACCCGGGCCCCTGACCGTCACCCGGTCTGCGGCGGCACCAGCCGGACCCGCACCGGGCCGACCGCTCGTCGTCCGTCCACGACGATCCCCTGCTGCGTGACCTCGACCAGCCCCTCGTCGGCCAACGTGCACGCGACCGCCCGCGCCAGGTGGGTCAGCTCCCGGCGTCGCGCCGGGTCGACCGCACCGGCGGCCTCGGAGGGGCACAGCGTCCTGCCCGTCCCCCTCTCCTCGGCGAGCCGCAGGACCTCCTCCCGCAGCCGCTCCCGCAGGCCGGGCGCCTCGTCGGGGTCGGCCAGTGCGGCGTCGAGGCGGCGCAGGAAGGTGGCTACCCCGTGTGACTGCCGGCCACGCCGCCGGCGGCCGTCGCGGCGTGCGGAGGTGACGACGGGGATGAGATGGGTGCTCGTCCAGGGCAGCCCAACGCCGTGCCGGACCGCGTGCACCAGCTGGGCGTCCTCCCCCACCTCGAGCGCCGGGAACCCGCCGGCCCGATGGTAGGCCGACAGCCGCACGCCCAGACTGGTCGCGTGCACGCCGCGGTGTCCCTGGACCGGGCGGTGCGCGCGCCAGAACCCGACCGCCGCCGAGGCGTCGTCCTCGGGCTCCACCGTGCCGAGCACCAGGTCCACCCCCGAGTCCCCGAGGTCTCGCTGGACGGCCAGCCACGTCGGCGGCACGCGCGAGTCCGCGTCGGTGGAGGCCACCCAGACCGCGGCGGGGTCGAGGTCGGCCAGGGCAGCATGGGCCAGGGCGCGCGACACACCCTCCCCACGGGCCTCACCCACCGTCCGCGCGTCGCTGTCCGTGACGACCCAGCCGCTCGGGCCGCGGGCCGCGGCACCCTCGAGAAACCTCTCGACCCGGGCGGCGGTAGCGTCCGCGCACCGGTGCAGGACGACGGAGACGACGAGCGGCAGGCCATGGCCGGCGGCGGCAGTTGCGGCCTGGATCCCGGTGAGGCAGTCCACGATGAGGTCCTGCTCGTCGCGCGCCGGGACGACGACCAGGACAGCCTGCAGGGCGGGTCGGTCGGTGGCCACCTGCCTAGGCCATGCCCTGAGCCCCACGGGACAGCACATACCCCGCCGGCAGGCTGACCCGCGTCCAGGCGCCCTGCCGGTGGACGCTCACCGACCGCAGGTCCCCCGCCCGGGCGAAGCCGAGCGCCCTGGCCGCCAGCCCCGCCCCCGCCGGGGCGCCGGTCGGGGTCCCGGCAGCGTCCAGGACGTCCCGGGCCCACACCTGCGCGCGCAGCATGCCGACGGCCGCGGCCCCCGCCCCCTCCGGCGCACCCTGGGCCACCTCGGCGATCCCGTCGTCGGCGGCGGCGAGCAGGTCGGTGATGCGCACGGTCCCCACCGGCTCCCACCCCCCGCGCGGCGGCAGCACCCCGGCCCAACGGGGCGAGACCTCGGCCGGGGGCACCTCCAGGGTCGTCCCTGCCTCACCGTTCGCCGACCGCCGGGCGAAGCGGTCACCCATCGCAGCCAGCGCCACGGTGACGTCCAGGTCGTGCGCACCGGCCAGCGCCATCGTGCGCAGCCCCAGGACGGTGCCGGACCCGGTCAGCCCCTGTCCCGGCACCACGCAGACCCAGGCCGCGAGCACCCCGCCCACGGCTTGGAGCCGGATCGCGCCCTCGGCCTCCAGCGAGCGCGCCCGGGCGACGTAGGTCCCGAGGTCGGCCAGCGTCTCCCCGTCGGGGAAGGTCAGCCTCATGCCGACCGCCCCCTAGTGTGCAGGGCCTTGGCCTCGCTGCGCAGCAGGGGCGTCTCGGCGAAGACCTCCTGCAGCGCCGCGCGCTCCACGTCGCCCAGCCGTCGCGGACGCTGCTCCACCAGGTCGTACGCGACGAGGCTGACCCGGCCCCGCGCGTAGACGGTGTCGTCCCCGTCCGGCCCGGCCACGGCATACCCCAGGTCGAAGCTGGCGGCCCCGACCGCGCTGCACCACACCGCTACCCGGGCAGGTGCGTAGGCGAAGCCCATCGGCAGCCGGTAGTCGATGGACTGGGACACGACCAGCATCCCCTCGTCGATGAGGTCGCGGTCGGCGCCGAACCAGCGCTTGAAGGCGTAGACGCGGGCCTCCTCGAAGAGCCGGAGGTACTGCACGTTGTTGACGTGCGCGTAGGCGTCCATGTCGGACCACCGGACGGTGATCGGGAAGACGTGGGCGACCTCGGGGACGTCCGGCAGGGGGCTCATGGGCTCCATCGTGGCAGGTGCGCCGCCCGTCGCGACCCGCCGGCCGGGCAGGAACCCGGGTGTCGCGGTGGACGGGCACCACCTGCGGGCCTACTGTCGTCCTCAACGGCCTCATGAGAGCACGACGAGCCAGCAGGAGCCCGATGACGAGCAGCCAGCCCGCCCCGTCCGCCGGACCGGAGCGCACGTCCGCCCTGCCCGGCGCCGGCCTGACCGTGGCGCTCTTCGCCACCTGCTTCAACGACACGCTCTGGCCGGAGGCGCCCCGCGCGACCGTCGTCCTGCTCGAGCGGCTCGGCTGCCGGGTCGTCTTCCCGCGTGAGCAGACCTGCTGCGGGCAGATGTTCACCAACACCGGGTATGCCGACGAGGCCACCCCGCTGGTGCGCAAGTTCGTCGACACCTTCGAGCGCTTCGACCACGTCGTGGCCCCCTCCGGGTCCTGCGTCGGCTCGGTCCGGGAGCAGCACGCGACGCTGGCCCGCCGGGCCGGGGACGCTGGCCTGGCCCGGGCGGTCGAGCAGACCGCGCCACGGGTGCGTGAGCTCTCCGAGCTGCTGGTCGACGTGCTGGACGTGACCGACGTCGGTGCGTACTTCCCGCACCGGACCACCTACCACCCCACCTGCCACAGCCTGCGGATGCTGCACGTGGGCGACCGCCCCCTGCGACTGCTGCGGGCGGTGCGCGGGATCGACCTGGTCGAGCTGCCGTCAGCGGCCGAGTGCTGCGGCTTCGGCGGCACCTTCGCGGTGAAGAACGCCGACACCTCGATCGCGATGGGCGCCGACAAGGCCCGCCACGTGCGGGGGACGGGCGCCGAGGTGCTGGTCGCCGGCGACAACTCCTGCCTGGCCCACATCGGCGGCGTGCTCGGCCGCCAGCGCAGCGGCGTGCGCACCCTGCACCTGGCCCAGGTGCTGGCCTCGACCGAGGAGGACCCCGCATGAGCGCCGGCCCCACCTCCCTGCCGACGGGCGACGTCGGCACCGGACCCACGGCATACCCGGACGGGGGGCGCACCGACGACGGCGTCCCGCTGCAGGTCACCTCGCCGATCTTCCTCGGTATGCCGTCCTTCCAGCGGGCCGCGCGCGACGCCCTGGCCAACACCCAGCAGCGACGCAACCTGGCGCACGCCACGGCCACGATCCGCGCCAAGCGGGAACGGGTGGTCGGCGAGGTCGACCGGTGGGAGGAGCTGAGGCTGGCCGGGGCGGAGGCCAAGGACGAGGCCCTGCACCACCTGCCGGACTACCTGGAGCAGCTCGAGGCCAACCTCACCGCGCGCGGAGCCACCGTGCACTGGGCCCGCGACGCCGACGAGGCCAACGCGATCGTGCTGGGGCTGGTGCGGGACAAGGGCGCCGACGAGGTGGTCAAGGTCAAGTCGATGCTCACCCAGGAGATCGAGCTCAACGAGCGGCTCGAGGAGGCGGGGATCCACGCCTGGGAGACCGACCTGGCCGAGCTGATCGTCCAGCTCGGCCACGACCGGCCCAGCCACATCCTCGTCCCGGCGATCCACCGCAACCGGGCGGAGATCCGGGAGATCTTCCTGCGCGAGATGGGCGAGGTCGGGCGGCCGGCGCCCGAGGACCTCACCGACGAGCCGGCCCGGCTGGCGGAGGCGGCCCGGCTGCACCTGCGGGAGAAGTTCATGCGCGCCGAGGTCGCGATCTCCGGCGCCAACTTCGCGATCGCCGACACCGGCACCCTCGTCGTGGTCGAGTCCGAGGGCAACGGCCGCATGTGCCTGACCCTGCCGAAGACGCTGATCTCCCTCGTCGGGGTGGAGAAGGTGCTGCCCTCCTTCGCCGACCTGGGCACGATGCTGCAGCTGCTGCCGCGCTCGAGCACCGGCGAGCGGATGAACCCCTACACCTCGATGTGGACCGGGGTGACCCCCGGGGACGGGCCGCAGGAGGTGCACGTGGTGCTGGTCGACAACGGCCGCAGCCGCGTGCTGGCCGACGAGGTCGGGCGGCAGGCGCTGCGCTGCATCCGGTGCTCGGCGTGCCTCAACGTCTGCCCGGTCTACGAGCGCGCCGGCGGGCACGCGTACGGCTCGGTCTACCCGGGACCGATCGGGGCGGTGCTCAACCCGCTGCTGCGCGGAACCGGCTCCGAGGTCGACAAGTCGCTGCCCTACGCCAGCTCGCTGTGCGGGGCCTGCTTCGAGGCCTGCCCCGTGCGCATCGACATCCCCGAGCTGCTCGTGCACATGCGCACCCAGGTGGTCGACGAGGCGTCGGGGCGCTCGACCGAGGCCCTGGGGATGAAGGCCGCGGCCTGGACCTTCGGTGACCACCGGCGGCTGGAGGCCGCGCAGCGGGCAGCCAGCCTGGGCGGCCGGCTGCTGGGCGACCGCACGGTGCGCTCGGTGCCAGGGCTCGGCGCGTGGACCCAGGCCCGTGACGTGCCCACCCCGCCGAAGGAGACGTTCCGGCAGTGGTGGCGCCGGACCCACGGGGCGAAGCCGACTCCCGAGGCCCCCGAGCACGAGGACGGATCGTGAGCGCGCGCGAGGAGATCCTGACCCGCCTGCGGGCCGCCACCCGCGACGTCCCGACGCCGCGGGGCGCGCGGGGCGAGACACCCGTCATCGCGGCAGTCTCGGCGTCGCCCGCCCGCACCCTGGACCTGTTCGCCGAGAACGTCGCCGACTACCGGGCCCGGGTCGAGCGGTGCTCGCCCCAGGACGTGGCGACCTCGATCGCCGCGGCGCTCGTGCGGGGCGGGGCACATCGCATCGTCGTCCCCGACGGCCTCGACGCGTCCTGGGTGGAGCCTCTGCGGGACAGCGGCATCCGGCTGGTCCCCGACCGTGGGGCGGACGGAGGGCCGCTCACGGCGGCCGAGCTGGACGACGTCGACGCCGTGGTGACGGCGGCCCGCGTCGGCATCGCCACCACGGGCACGATCGTGCTGGACCACGACACGGATCAGGGCCGGCGGGCGCTGACCCTGGTCCCCGACCAGCACGTGTGCGTCATCCGTGCCGACCAGGTCGTGCACGACGTCCCGGACGCGGTGCAACGGGTCGACCCGCTGCGTCCGCTCACCTGGGTCAGTGGTCCCAGCGCCACCAGCGACATCGAGCTCGACCGGGTCGAGGGCGTGCACGGCCCCCGCACCCTGGACGTGATCATCCTCGAGCCCTGACCTGCAGGAGTCGGCGGACGTCAAGAGGCGGCGTCGGGCTCACGGCCCCGCGAACCGGATGTCGATGTCGTAGCGCTCGTCGCGGTAGTAGTGGTAGCCCATCCGGTCGTCGTCCGGGCCGTGCACCCACCGCGGGTGCGGGTAGGGCGGCAGCTCGACCTCGTCGCGTCCCTCCGCCACCGCCTCCTCCATGAGACTCACCCGGTCGGCGAAGACCTGGGCGTTGGCCCACGCGACCACACCCACCAGCGCCAAGGAGCCGGCCGTCACGGTCGCCAGACCCGCGCGCACGACCAGCACGCCACCGCGGCCGGTCCCGTCTTCGCCGTCGACCCACGGGCGCAGGGTGACCATCGCCATCCCGGTCAGCGTCACCAGCGGCGCGTAGAGGTTGCGTGGCCCGATCGGCTCCACGACCAGCAACGGACCGAGGAGCAGGAGCGTCGCCACCAGCAGAGCGACCCACACCGCGCGGTCCCGACCGGCTCCCCGTGTGCCGGCCTGGGCCGTGGCCAGCAGCCCGGTCGTGACCACGAGCACCAGCAGCAGGACCAGCATGCCGAGGTCGAACGCCAGGACCGGCAGGTCGCAGTCGGCGAGCGTGCGGTCCCGGCAGGTCAGCCGCTCGGTGAGCAGGAGCCGGCGCGGCACGGCATACACGCCGACCAGGACGGCCCCGGCGACCAGCAGCCGCCCGAGCACGGGGCGACCACGCCGGGCCGCCCTCCCGCCGTGCGCCAGGCAGGCGAGCAGCACCATCCCCAGGACGGTCACGGAGGAGAGCACGAACGAGCCGGTGACCAGCGAGTAGTTGACCACCGCCGTCCCCACCACGCTCTCCCCTGGCGCGCCGTAGTAGTCGCTGCCGCCGGACAGGCTCTGCCGCAGTCCCGGGGACGCCAGCATCACCGCGGTTCCGGCCAGGGTTCCCACCACCCACCCGACCAGCGCCAGCGAGAGGTGCCGCCCACGCAGCACGGCCACCACGGCCCCGCCGACGGCCAGTCCCACCGCGGCGACCGTGACCGGTTCGATGAACAGGCAGGTCATCATGCCCAGGAGCGCCGCGCCGGGCAGCGTCCACCAGCTGGTCCGCCATGGCCTCCACCTCGGGTGCGCGGGCCGCCGCCCGTCCCAGCAGCCGGCCACGGTGCCGGCGAGCAGGACCAGCCCCAGCACCGGCGGGACGTAGTAGAAGAAGCCGGTGGACCAGGCGAGCGCCTGCCGGAAGACCGGGGCCGGGACCAGCAGGACGCCGAGGACCGCCGGCAGCACGCCCCATACCCTGCGGCTTCCCGTCACCCGCTGCAGCACCGCGACCAGACCCACCACGGTGACCGCCTTGACGAGGGCGCGCAGCCACCACGGGTCCATGAGCAGGAACGACAGCAGGTTGCCCAGGACCCGCCCGTTGTGCTCGCGGTAGAAGCGCCACGACCGGTCCAGGTAGCCGGAGAGGGTGTGGTCGGCGAAGTCGATGCGCCGCCAGTCGTCACCGCTGGGCGGGAGGAGCAGCGACAGCAGGAGGACGACGAGCCCCAGCAGCACCCAGGCCGCCCAGCACGGCCAGGGCGCGTGCCGGCGCCGCTGTCTTCCCCTCGAATCGACTGCCGTCACCGGACCTCCTCACCACGACGCGACCTTGCACCGGGCGACCGGACAGTAGCAGGGATCCGTGCCCCCGCGCGGCGCACCGGCCGGGGCGACCACCGTTCGTGGGGGCGGGTCCAGCAACTAGGCTCAGGCGGGTGAACCACGCACCCCTGCCCGACCCGATCGATGACCTGCTGGACGTGCTCGATCTGGAGCGTGAGGGGTCCACCTCGATCCATGTGGCCTCGCCCCAGGGGATCGGTGAGGACCTGGCCGACTCCGACGGCGACGTCTTCGTGGGACGCAGCCAGCCGATGCCCCACGGTCGGGTCTTCGGCGGCCAGGTGCTCGCGCAGTGCCTCGTGGCCGCAGGGCGCACGGTGACACCGGTGGAGAACAGCTCGGACACCGCCGAGCGGCACATCCACTCCATGCACGGCTACTTCCTGCGCCCCGGCGACGCCAACCGGCCGCTGCGCTTCCTGGTGGAGCGGATGCGCGACGGCCGCAGCTTCAGCGCCCGGCGCGTGCACGCCATCCAGGACGGCCGGATCCTGATGTCGATCATCATGTCGTTCCAGGAGGAGGCCGACGGGCTGGACCACCAGCTGGACATGCCCCAGGTCCCCGGCCCGGACGGGCTGCGCTCGGACAAGGAGATCATGGAGCGCGTCCCGCACCCGGTGGCCCAGGCCACCGCCCGCAGCCGCCCCGTCGAGATCCGGCACGTGGAGCCGCTGCTGCTGGCGCCCGGCGAGCCGGGGGCCAGCGAGCAGTCGGTCTGGCTGCGCATCGCCCGCGAGCTGCCCGACGACAGCCTGCTGCACGCGGCGATCCTGGCCTACGCCTCCGACTACGTGCTGCTCGAGCCGGTCCTGCGCCGCCACGGCATCGGCTGGGGGGACCCCCGGCTGCGCCCGGCCAGCCTGGACCACTCGATGTGGTTCCACCGTCCGGTGCGGGTCGACGACTGGGTGCTGTACACCCAGTCCTCCCCGTCCGCGCAAGCCGGCCGCGGGCTCGGCCTCGGGCACATGTATGCCGCCGACGGCACCCTGGTCGCGACCGTGGGACAGGAGGGAATGGTGCGACTCAAGGGCTGAGCCAGGTAACGATCAGGTCACGGCCTCCTTCGGCGCATGGACACCCCGGCCCGGGCGACAGATACTCCGAGAGCCAGCGACCGTCGAAGTCAGGACAGTCTGCCCTGGTGCGAGGACACTGGCGTCCCTCCCTTCGAAGCAAAGGACATCACCGTGCCGAAGACACCTGCGAGCCGGAGGACGCGCCTCGTCGCGCTGGCCGGCGCAGGCGCCGTCCTGGCCCCGATGGCTCTCGGGCTGCCCGCCACATGGGCAGCACCAGAGCTCTCGGTCGCCGAGGACGGCTCCTACATCGTCATGCTCAAGGACGACTCCGTCGCCAGATACACCGGCGGGGTCCAGGGCATCCCAGCGACCCGGGCCACGACCGGCGACAAGCTGGACACCACCAGCTCCGCGGCGCAGCGCTACAGCGCCTACCTGGAGGCGCAGCAGGAAGCCGTCCTGACCGACGTCGGCCTGAGCGGCGCGGACAGCAGCTACTCCTACACCACGGTCTTCAACGGCTTCGCCGCCGAGCTGACCGCCCAGCAGGTCAGCAGCCTGCGCAAGCACCCGGACGTGGCCTACGTCTGGGAGGACGAGGTCCGCCACGCGGACACCGTCTCCACCCCCGACTACCTGGGCCTGCGCGGCGAGGGTGGCGTGTGGGACACCGAGTTCGGTGGCGACGCCAATGCCGGCGCGGGCATCGTGGTGGGTGTCATCGACACCGGCATCTGGCCCGAGAACCCCAGTTTCGCGGACCTTCCGGGCAACCCGGCACCGCCGGCGACCTGGAACGGCGCCTGCATCGAGGGTGATGACCCGGACCCGGACGACAACATCACCTGCAACAGCAAGCTGATCGGTGCCCGCTACTACCCGCAGGGCAACAACACTGACTACGACTTCCTGTCCCCGCGTGACACCGACGGCCACGGCAGCCACACCGCCGGCACCGCAGCCGGCAACAACGGCGTCGACATGGTCGTGCACGGCACGGAGATGGGTTCGGGCTCCGGTATGGCCCCGGCGGCTCAGATCGCCGCCTACAAGGCCCTCTGGCGGACGGCTGACGGTGGCGGCAGCGGCTCCACCGCCGGCCTACTGGCCGCGATCAACGACGCGGTCAGCGACGGCGTCGACGTGATCAACTACTCGGTGTCCGGGTCCTCCCAGTACGTCGTGGACTCCATCGAGCTGGCCTTCTTCGACGCCGCCGACGCGGGCGTCTTCGTGGCCGCCTCGGCTGGCAACTCCGGCGACACCGTGGGCGCCGGCTCGGTCGCCCACAACTCCCCGTGGGTGATGACCGTCGCGGCCTCCACCCATGACCGGGACAGCAGGAAGTACGTCGACCTCGGTGGCGAGGACATCGTCGAGCGCATCGGCGGCAAGGACCGCTACGCCACCGCCGCGCAGATCGCGCTGCAGGGCTACGACGACGTGGACACCGTCTACATCGCCACGGGCAACCAGTTCGCCGACGCGCTCGTGGGTGCCGCTCCGGCCGCCCGCGGTATGACGATGGACGCGCGGAGCACGATGACCACCCCCGACGGTGACCCGGCCCCGGTGCTGCTGACCCGCGTCGACTCGTTGCCCGGCGCGACAGTGACTGCGCTGCAGGAGCTCCAGCCCTCCAACATCGTCATCCTCGGCGGGCCGGTCGCGGTCTCCGAGGAGGTCGAGGGTCAGCTCGAGGCCTACGGAGACGTCGTCCGGGTCAGCGGCACGGACCGTTACCAGACGGCCGCCATGCTCGCCGAGGCCTACGGTCAGGTCGACCACGTCTACGTGGCCACCGGTGTGGGCAACAACTTCCCCGACGCTCTCTCCGGCTCCGCCCTGGCGGGCGCCGAGGGCACTCCGGTGCTCCTGGTGCGCGACGACAGCGTCCCCGGTGCGGTGACCGAGGCACTGTCTGCCCTCGGTGACCCGGAGGTCATCGTCCTCGGCGGTCCCAACGCCGTCAGCGATACGGTCTTCGAGGAGCTCGGCGCCTCGCAGCGCCTGGCGGGCAAGGACCGGTACGGCACCTCCGTGGCCATCGCCGAGCAGTTCGGCTACTCGGCGGAGAACCCCGTCCCGGTGGTCCACCTCGCGACCGGCGCGGACTACCCGGACGCGCTGGCCGCCTCCGCCCTCGCGGGCTGGCAGCAGGTCCCGGTCATGCTCAGCCGCCCGGCTGACGTGCCCGGTCGCGTCCTGTCTTCGATGGCCTCGATGGACCCGCAGTGGGTCAACGTCCTCGGCGGTGAGAACGCGCTGAGCGAGCAGGTCGAGTCAACGCTGGAGGATGCCTTCAACACCCCGGCGCTGAGCTTCGAGGGCGTCGGCGCCGGTGAGGCCGTCGGCCCCGCCCCGCTGATCGACTCGGAGGACTACCCTGCGGACGGCCGCACCGCGGCCGACGCGGCCCTCTGCCTCCCGGGTTCGCTCGACGAGGACGCCATCGACGGAGAGATCGTCATCTGCACCCGCGGGCAGAACGCCCGCGCGGAGAAGGGCCAGGTCGTCGCCGACGCCGGCGGCATCGGCATCGTCCTGGTCAACAACAACGACAACGAGTCGCTGAACGCCGACTTCCACGTCATCCCCTCGATCCACGTCAACGGCACCGCCGGGGCGGCCATCAAGGCCTACGAGGAGTCTGACCCGAACCCGACCGCATTCATCTCCGCCACGGGCGAGGTTGACAGCGAGCTGGTCGTCCCCGAGATGGCCGGGTTCAGCTCCTACGGCCCGGCGATCGCCGGTGGTGGCGACGTGCTGAAGCCGGACATCACCGCTCCGGGTGTCGACGTCATCGCCGCAGTCTCACCGGCGGGTGACCCCGGGACTGACTTCAACGCGCTGTCCGGCACCTCGATGTCGGCCCCGCACATCGCGGGCCTGGCTGCCCTGATGATGTCGAAGTACACCGACTGGAGCCCGATGGCGGTCAAGTCGGCGATGATGACCACCGCCGACCCGCTGAACAGCAACGGTGAGCCGATCCACTACGGTGGCGCCCCGGCCAGCCCGCTGCACTACGGCTCCGGCGAGGTCCAGCCCGCGGCGTCCTACGGCACGCCGCTGGTGTACGAGTCGGACTTCATCGACTGGTACGCCTACACCTGCGCCATCGGCCAGCTCCAGCTGGTCGGCGGGCAGGGGGTCTGCGACCAGGTGAGCGACATCCTGGGCGGCATCCCCGACCCGAGCGACCTGAACTACCCGAGCATCGCCATCGGGCAGCTGGCCGGCAGCCAGACCGTCACCCGCACGGTCACCGCGACCGGCGCCGGCGGCACCTACACCGCCAGCGTCGAGGCGCCCGAGGGTATGTCCGTCGTCGTCACCCCGGCCACCATCGAGGTCGCCGAGGGCGGGTCCGCCGAGTTCGAGGTCACCATCACCAACGACGGTGCCCCGGTCGGCGAGTGGGCCTTCGGGTCGATCACCTGGTCCGGCGAGGGTTCCGACGTCCGCAGCCCGATCGCGGTCCACCCGGTCGCCGTCGCCGCGCCCACCGACCTGGTGATCAGCGGTGTCGAGGGCAGCGCGACGTGGGAGGTGGTGCCCGGCACGTCCGGCACCATGACCTCGGTGGTGCACGGCCTGACCCCGGCCAGCACCCAGGAGGTCACCGTGATCTCCGACGGCCCCGACGGCGGTCCTGGCATCACCGACCTGGTGGTCCCGGTCACCATCCCGGAGGGTGCCGCGGCATTCCGCGCCGAGGTCTGGGAGGACGAGTGGACCCCGGCGGGTCTGGACCTCGACCTCTTCCTGGCCACGCCGGACGGCCAGGTCATCGCGCAGAGCGCTGCCGGCGGCTCGGACGAGGCCATCACCCTCGTCGACCCCGCCCCCGGTCAGTACCTGCTCGCGATCGACTACTGGAACGGTCAGGCAGGAGACGCGGCGACGGGACCGCTGCACACCTACGCGCCGGTGGGCGACGAGGGCAACCTCGACGTCTCCCCGTCGCCGGTCGAGGTCGTCTCCAGCGTGCCGGTCGAGCTGACCGCAGCCTGGTCCGGGCTCGAGGCCGGCACCCGCTACCTGGGTGCCATCGGCTACGACTTCGGTGACGGTGAGGCCGGCCACACCGTGGTCACGGTCACGCCGTAGGTGCGTCGACCTGAGCGGCCCGGCCGCCAGGTCACCCGATCCGGGCCCGTCTCCCTCCGGGGAGGCGGGCCCGCGTCGTGTCCGCCGGCTGGGGCCTCCGGACCGTAGTCTGGGCCTGTCGAGGCGACAGCCGTCGGGTGAGAAGGGTGCAGCGATGTGGTGGCAGGACCTGCTGTGGGGCCTCTGGAACGGGATCACCGCCTGGATCGTCTTCATCGCGCACGTCTTCGGCGCCTGGGAACGCTTCCCGGTCTACGACGTGGAACGGATGGGCACCTGGTACGACCTGGGCTTCCTGCTCGGGGCCGGCTCGCCGGTGCTGGGCCTGCTGCGCGGCCGCCAGAAGGGTTAGCGGGGCTTGATCGGCAGCTCGCGACGGCTGACGACCTGCCGGTCCTCCCCGCTGACCGGGTCGGTGAAGCGCAGGGCATGCGCCAGCAGCTGCAGCGGGCTGGAGAAGTCGCCCGGCGCCACGTCCCGTACCTGCGGGTAGAGGGGATCGCCCACGATGGGGACCCCGAGACCGGCCAGGTGGACCCGCAGCTGGTGGGTCTGCCCGGTGGTCGGGGTCAGCCGGTAGCGGCCGAGCCGCCGACCGTCTGCCTGCTCCATGCCGGCCAGCTCGACCCGGGTCACCGCGTTCGGCTCCCCGTCCTCGACCTGGGCCTGCAGCCTCCCCCGGCGTTTGACCACCCGGTTGCGGACGGTCACCGGCAGCAGGAGGTCGGCGCGCAGCGGGGCCAGCGCCTCGTAGGTCTTGGTCAGACCTCCCGCCTGCACCATGCGCTGGTAGGGGGCCCGGGCTTCCGGCCGCATGGCGAGGAGCAGGACGCCACTGGTCAGCCGATCGAGTCGGTGGACCGGCGCCAGGTCGGGCAGGTCGAGCTGGCGCCGTAGCCGCACCAGCACGGTCTCGGCGACGTGGCTGCCTCGCGGCGTGGTGGCCAGAAAGGGCGGCTTGTCCACGGCCAGCAGGCCGGTCCCGTCATCGCGCAGCAGCACGGTCAGCTCCCCTGGCACAGGCACCTCCTCGGGCAGGTCCCGATAGAGGTATGCGGCGCCACCAGGCCGGTAGGCCGTCCCCGCGTCCACCCGGGTCCCGTCGGTGAGCCGGACCTCGCCAGCCCGCACGCGGCGCCATACCGCGTCCGCGTCCCCGGTGAGGTGGACGAGGAAGTCGACGACGGTCGCGAACGGCCCCCGGCCCGGGCAGTCTGCGGGGTGACCAGGAGGGCACTCAGGCGGAGTGTGCGGCATCCGGACGCGGGCCGCCCCCAGCCCGTCGCGCGGCGGCAACGGGGGCTGGGGGCGGGGACGGCGTGGCACCGGCTGACCCGGGTGGGTCAGTCGCGGGTGAGCTTGCGGTAGGTGACCCGGTGCGGGCGGGCGGCGTCGGGGCCGAGCCGCTCGACCTTGTTCTCCTCGTAGGCGCCGAAGTTGCCCTCGAACCAGTACCACCTGGCCGGGTCCTCGGCATCGCCCTCGTAGGCCAGGATGTGCGTGGCCACCCGGTCCAGGAACCACCGGTCGTGGCTGATCACCACGGCGCAGCCGGGGAAGTTGAGCAGCGCGTTCTCCAGCGAGCCCAGGGTCTCGACGTCCAGGTCGTTCGTCGGCTCGTCGAGGAGCAGCAGGTTGCCGCCCTCCTTGAGCGTCAGGGCCAGGTTGAGCCGGTTGCGCTCACCACCGGAGAGCACGCCGGCCTTCTTCTGCTGGTCCGGGCCCTTGAAGCCGAACTGGCTGACGTAGGCACGGCTGGGGATCTCCACCTGACCGACCTGGATGAAGTCGTTGCCGTCGGAGACGACCTCCCACAGCGACTTCTCGGGGTTGATGTTCTCCCGCGACTGGTCGACGTAGGAGATCTTGACCGTCTCACCGATCCTGACCTCACCGGAGTCCGCCTCCTCCAGGCCGACGATGGTCTTGAACAGCGTGGTCTTGCCCACGCCGTTGGGACCGATGACACCGACGATGCCGTTGCGCGGCAGGGTGAAGGACAAGCCGTTGATCAGCACCCGGTCGCCGAAGCCCTTCTCGAGGTCCTTGACCTCGATGACCTGGCTGCCCAGTCGCGGGCCCGGCGGGATCTGGATCTCCTCGAAGTCCAGCTTGCGGGTCCTCTCGGCCTCCGCGGCCATCTCCTCGTAGCGGGCCAGACGCGCCTTGTTCTTGGTCTGCTTGGCCTTGGGGTTGGAGCGCACCCACTCCAGCTCGGACTCCAGCCGCTTGGCCAGCTTGGCGTCCTTCTTGCCCGCGATGGCGAGGCGCTCGCGCTTCTTCTCCAGGTAGGTGGAGTAGTTGCCCTCGTAGGGATAGAGCCGGCCGCGGTCGACCTCGGCGATCCACTCGGCCACGTTGTCCAGGAAGTACCGGTCGTGGGTCACCGCCAGGACGGCGCCGGGGTAGTCCTTGAGGTGCTGCTCCAGCCACTGCACCGACTCGGCGTCCAGGTGGTTGGTGGGCTCGTCGAGCAGGAGCAGGTCGGGCTTGGACAGCAGCAGCTTGCACAGCGCGACCCGGCGGCGCTCACCACCGGAGAGGACCGTCACGTCGGCGTCCGGCGGCGGGCAGCGCAGGGCGTCCATCGCCTGCTCGAGCTGGGCGTCGAGGTCCCAGGCGTCGGCGTGGTCGATCTCTTCCTGCAGCTGGCCCATCTCGGCCATGAGCGCGTCGAAGTCGGCGTCCGGCTCGGCCATCAGCTCGGAGATCTCGTTGTAGCGGTCCAGCTTGGCCTTGATCTCGCCCACGCCCTCCTCGACGTTGCCGAGGACCGTCTTCTCCTCGTTCAGCGGGGGCTCCTGCAGCAGGATGCCGACCGAGTATCCGGGGCTCAGCCGGGCCTCACCGTTGGACGGCTGGTCCATCCCCGCCATGATCTTCAGGATGGTCGACTTGCCGGCGCCGTTGGGACCGACCACGCCGATCTTCGCGCCGGGGTAGAAGGACATCGTGACGTCGTCGAGGATCACCTTGTCGCCGACCGCCTTGCGGGCGCGCGTCATGGTGTAGATAAATTCGGCCATGGATCCCAGGGTAGTCCGGGGACCGTGGGCGGCCGAATCCTTGGCCGCCGGCGGCGTTCTACCCGCTGGGCAGGACCGCCCGCGCCCCCAGGGGCCCGCGCCGACGGCTCGGCGGGCAGGGAAGGCCGTGCCGCCGACGCGGGGGCTGATCCGGGTCCCGAACCTCGGGGGTCGGTGCCGGTCGATGCCGGTCGGGTGGACGTCAGGCGCTGCGGGCGAGGAACTCCTCGGCGTCCTCCTCGCTCACCACACCGTCCTCGTCGGCGTCCGGCCCCGGGCTGGCGTCCAGGTCCCGCGCGTCCGCTGCGGGCGACCTGGCCGAACTCCCGCTCGCGGCGGCCTCCCGCTCGGCCGTGATCTCCCGGAAGTCGACGTCCTGGTCGACCCGGTCCTGGCCGTAGCCGGCCTGCCCCCGGACGAGGGCCGCGGTGCCGAACCGCAGGTCGGGGCCGAGGTGTTCGCAGGTGATGGTGGGCGTCTGGGAGCGCTGGGTCTCCCCCTCCCAGCTGCTCACCTTGAACCGGCCGAGCGCGACGACCGGGTCACCCACCTTGAGCGAGGCAGCCACGTTGGCGCCCAGCCCCCCGAAGCAGACGAGCTCGTAGAAGGTGGTGTCGAGGTTGACCCACCTCTCCTGCTCCTTGTCGAAGCGGTCGTTGTTGACCGCCACCGAGACGACGCAGAACGGCGCGCCGGTGGTCTTGCCGTGCCTGATCTTGGGCTCCTGCGCGACGCGGCCGCTGATGGTCAGCATGGTCTGGGCCATGATGCTCCCCTCCTTGTCCGGCCCGTCGGGTGACGGGTCCTGACACCACCGTGGTGGAGCCCTGGCAGGCCGACCAGAGGTCCGTGGCGATCTGTGGACAACCCCGGGCGGACGCGGGGGATGTGGAGGGCGACGGGTCGGTCGAGCCGGGCGCTAGGACGCGGCGACGGAGAGCAGCTCGCGCGTCCGGTCGTGCCGGTCCAGGACGGTGGTGATCGGCCGCCGCACGTGCTGGTAGGCGACCTCATCGATCGCCTCGTCGAGGAGGTGCTCGACGTGCCGTCGCCGTCGCCGGGCGCCGACCCTGGCGGCGATCCGTGCCAGCACCGCGACCAGCAGCCCCGCGAGCAGCCCGCCGACGAGAAGCGCGAGCGGGACCGGCACCGGCCCCCAGAAGAGCGCCTCTGCCGGGATCTGAAACCACCCGAGGACCGCCAGGACCGTCAACCAGGCCAGGCCGACCACGGCAGCCACCGCGAGGATGAGCTGCAGCACGCCGACGACCGACCACCAACGGGGGGCCCGCTTGCGCAACGGGACACCCACCACCGCCTGGTCCAGCGCGTCCGCGAGGTTGTCCTCCTTCGGGCTGGCCGCCTCGAGCACGGCCTCCGCCCACCGCGGCGGCAGCGAGGCGCCGGCCTCCTCGCCGAGCCGGCGGGTGGCCAGCTGGACGTTCGCGCGGGCCGCCGGGGTGGGGGCCGGCAGCGAGGAACGGCCCAGCACGGCGCGCACGTCGGAGGGCGCGATGCCGGTGGGGCCGGGCCGGTCATCGCCCAGCCGGAGCCGGCGCAGCGGGTCCGGCCTCAGCCCGGACACCCACCGCGTGAAGGGCCAACCGGTGCGCTGGGCGGCCTGCCGGACGTAGTCGCGCTCGACGGCGTCCAGGACGACCGGCACGCCCGAGGACACCTTGAGCGTCTCGTGCAACCGCCTGTCCACACCCTCTCCCAGGTCCGGGGTGCTCGGCGCGACGCCCTCGGCGACCTGCTCGGCCCGGGTACGCAGGTCCGCCACGAGCCGCGCCTCGGCGGCGTTCCGGGCGCTCACGACCTGGCCGATACGTCTGCGCAGCTCGTCCAGGCCGGTGCCGACCCGGGCCGAGGTGACGATGACCTCGTGGTCACCGGCACCGTCCTCGCGGACCAGGCGCCGCAGGTCGTCCGCGACCTGGTCGACGCCGCCCTCCTGCCGCAGCCTGTCGGCCTGGTTGAGGACGAGCAGCATCACGGTGTCGTGGTGCCGCAGCGGCCGTAGGTAGTCGTCGTGCAGCCGGGCGTCGGCATACTTCTGGGGGTCGGTCACCCAGACGAAGACGTCGGCCCGTTCCAGGATCTTGTCGGCCTCGACCCGGTGCCGCAGCTCCCGGGAGTCGAAGTCGGGCAGGTCCACGAGCACCAGGCCGTCCAGGTCGACGTCCTCGGCGCTGGCGGGCACGTGGTGACGGTTGTGCACACCGAGCCAGTCGAGCAGCTCGCTGGCATCCTCCTCGCCCCAGATGGCCGCTCCGGCCTCGGCCGTGGTGGGGCGCCGGGGGCTGATCGTGGACACCTCGCCGCCGGCCAGGCGGTTGAACAGGCTGGACTTGCCCGAGCCGGTGGCGCCGGCGAGGGCCACGACCGTGCGGCCCCCGGTCAGTGCCGAGCGCTCGACCGCCCGGTCCACGACGGCCCGCGCCTGCTCGCTCGCGGCAGGGTCGAGCTCGTCCCCGCCGATGTCGAGGGCCGAGCGCAGGGCGTCGGCCCGCTCTGCGACGGATACCGTCCCCGCTCCCTCTCGTGCACCGCGGCGCAGCCTCACCGGGCCGCCTCCACCTGGGCCGCGGCCGCCTCCAGCTCGCCGATGACGTGCTCGGGCACGGGAACCTCCTCCAGGACCGCGTCGAAGCGGGCCTGCTCCTGCTCGTAGAGGGCCTCCACCCTGGCCAGCAGGGCGGTGCGCGCCTTGCGGGACATCTCCCGCACGGCCTGGTCGCCGAAGACCGCCTCCAGCAGACGCTGGGCCAGGACGGCAGAGCCGCCGGCGATGGCGACCTCCGCCCCGGTCGGGATGAAGCTGGTGGCGCTGAACACCAGGACCATCAGGAGCACGGCCAGCCCGTTGACCCCGAAGGAAAGGTAGCGGGCGGTCGAGCGGCGGGACCCGGCTTCCTCGCGCACCATCTCCAGGATGTCGTGCTGCCAGTCGCGGATGAGCCGCTCCACCTCCTCCGGGTAGCCGGGGGTGGCCTTGCCGAGCTCCGGGTGCTCGCGCACCAACGGCTCCCCTGCTCGGCTGCGTCTCCAGGCCCGGGCCGCCGTGCTGGCGGCGACCTGTCCGTGCGAGGTGATCAGCGCCGCGGCCCCGGTCTGCAGCGCCTCCTCCAGGGGTTCGGAGCTGACCTCCCTGCCGGTGAAGAAGGCGGTGATGCGGTCCCGGACCCGTCCCACGCCGGCCTCGACCGAGCGCAGGAACTCCCCGGTCCCCACCAGCTCCTGCCAGCGGGCGAGCACCTCCCCGCGCAGCAGCGAGCCGTCCTGCACGCCCTCGCCGACGTTGCGCAGGGCGTCGGCGTAGGCCGCCCTCGACACCTCCTGCAGCTGCTCGCGTGCAGCCACCTGCTCACGCCCCGCCCCCGCGATCTCCTGCGCGCGTCCGGCGAGGGAGCCCAGCGCCCCGCTCAGCGTCCGGCGGACGACCAACGACCTCGCCCGGGCATCGCCGGCCAGGGAGTGCAACCAGCCGCGCAGCCGCTGCACCTCCCGCTCCGGTATGCGGCCGTCCTCCAGGTCGACCTCGGGCACGGCGAAGATCGGTGCCTTGCCCAGCCCCTGCTCGCGCAGCATGGTGGCCAGATGCACCCGGACCTCCCGCAGCGCCTCCGGGGGGACCCGGTTGAGCACGACGGCGACCGAGGTGCCCCGCTCCGAAGCCTCCCGCAGCAGGTCCCACGGGACGGCATCGGCATACCGGGCGGCCGTGGTGACGAACAGCCACAGGTCGGCCGCCGCCAGCAGCTGCTTGGACAGCTGCCGGTTGGCCTGGACGACCGAGTCGATGTCGGGAGCGTCCAGCAGGGCCAGGCCGGACGGGAGCGCGTCGGTGCCCACCAGGCGGACCGAACCCGGGTCGTCCACGGCGCCGGCCTCATCGACCACCCGGGCCAGGTCCGGCAGCACCCGTCGGCCGGTGAACCAGCGGGTGTCCTGCTCGGTGTGGACCAGGACCGAGGCGCGGGTGGTCGGGCGGATCACCCCCGGACGGGTCACCTGCCGGCCGACCAGCGAGTTGACCAAGGTCGACTTGCCGCTGCCGGTGGAGCCCCCGACGACAGCCAGCAGGGGCGCGTCGAGAGAACGCAGCCGGGGCAGCACGTAGTCGTCCAGCTGCTGGACCAGCTCGCGACGGGTGACCCGGGCCGGCTCGGCGCTGGCGACCGCGAGGGGCAGGTGCAGTCGGTCGGCCGAGTCCCGGAGCCGCTCGACGGCAGCGAGCAGCTGCGCGGGGTCGGTGTCGGTCACCGGCCCAGTCTCCCCCGCACTGGTGCCGGTGACCAAGACGAACTGACAGGCCACAGGGCCAGGCAGGGCGGTGAGCCGCTCGGCGCGGGGCGGGGTGAGCCGGTTACGTACGGGTGGCGTCGGCGTGGGCCAGCAGGGCCGCGGACTCGGCGAGGAAGCGCTGGGCGTAGTCGCCGAACCACTCCCCGACCTGCTCGAACTGGGCGACGAAGGCCTCGCGGTCGCCGCTGCGCAGCAGCTCGATGGCCTGCCCGTAGCGCTCGTGGTAGCGGGAGACCAGCTCGAGCGCGTCGTGCGAGGCGGTGATGATGTCGTAGTAGAGCCCGGGATCCTGGGCGAAGAGCCGCCCGACCATGATCAGCTCCAGTCGGTAGATCGGCGAGGAGAGCGCCAGCAGGGTCGGCAGGTCCCGGTCCTCCTGGGCCAGGTGGGCCCCGTAGGCGAAGGTGGAGAAGTGCCGCAGGGCCTGAATCAGGCCCATGGCGTGGTCGTGCTCCTCCGCGTCGACCCGGTGCAGCCGGGCACCCCACAGGCGGATCTGCTCCAGCAGCCAGTCGCTGGCACCGGGATCCCGCCCGGGGACGTAGGCGACGACCTGCTTGGCGAAGCTGTCCACGTCGGGACCGAACATCGGGTGCAGCCCCAGCACCGGCCCGGGGTGCACCTCGAGCATGGCCTGCATGACGGCCCGCTTGGTCGAGGTGAGGTCCGCGAGCAGGCAGTCCGCGGGCAGCGGCGGCAGCGAACGCACGACCCGGACCGTCTCGTGGATGGGCACCGAGACCAGCACCATCCCGGCACCCTCGACCAGCTCGGCCACCTCCTGGGGCGAGTGCTCCTGCTCGACGACCCGCACCTCATACCCGGAGAGGCGCAGCATGCGCCCGAAGAGGGCGCCCATCCGCCCGGCCCCGCCGACCACGACGACCGGCCCGAGGTCGGGCGCCTGCGTGGTGAAACCCATGTTCTTCTCGTGGGTGTAGGCCTCGCGCATGCACCGGCGCAGGACGTCCTCCACCAGACCGGGCGGCACGCCCTGCTCCTCGGCGAGGGCCCGCTTGGCGGCGATCATCGTCGCCTCACGCTCCGGAGCGTAGATCGGCAGGCCGTGCTGTCCCTTGACCTCCCCGACCTGCGAGACCAGCTCCAGCCGGCGGGCCAGCAGCCCCACCAGCTCTCGGTCCACCTCGTCGATCTGGCCGCGCAGCGCGTCCAGCGGCTGCTCCGCGCCCGCTCTGTCCGTCATTCGGTCGATCCTAGAACGGCCCACCTACACTGTGACCTTCCGGCCCCCGTAGCTCAATGGATAGAGCACCGGCCTTCTAATCCGTAGGTTGCAGGTTCGAGTCCTGCCGGGGGCGCGCCGGGAGTGTGCCTGACGCCAGGGGCGCCGGTGGTTGGACCACCGGCGCCCCTTGGTCGACGGACGGCGATCAGGGCCGGAACAGCTCCTCGATCGCGGCGCGCACCGCATCGGGGATCCGGAGCTCGCCACCCAGCAGGGTCACCTGCGAGGGCTCACGCTCCGTCAGCGCGTCACCGGTGACCGAGGGCAGCTCCTCCGCCTTGGTCAGCAGCACCGGGCTGCCGTGGAGGCCGGCCAGCGCGCCACCGGAGAGGGCGTCCGCGTACTCCTGCCCGGAGGCCACGAACTCGCGGCCGGTCGGTGCGACCCGCTCGGCGACGAACGCCGCGGTCTCGTACCGGGTCTCACCCGCCAGCCGCTCGACGGTGTCGGCATAGCCCCTCAGCTCGCTGTAGACCGCGTCGTCGACCGCCACCTCGCCGCCCAGCACCACGATCCGCTCCGGAGCCAGTGCCGTCAGGGCCTGGATCGTGGCGGACGGCAGGTCGTCAGGCTTGGTGAGGACCACCGGGTCACCGCCTTGGCCGGCGAGCGGACCAGCGGACAGGGAGTCCGCGAACTCCCGGCCCGAGGCGACGTAGACCGTGTCGACGTCGTCCGGGACGAACCGTTCGAGCGCCAGCTCCGCGGCTGTGCCGTAGCGGTCCCGACCGGCGACTCGCGAGACCTTCGCCCCGGTCAACGAACCCACCTCGTCGAGCACGGTGTCGCTGACCGCCTGGTCGCCACCCAGGACGAGGACGGTCTCCGGGGCCAGCTCGACCATGGCTGCCTTGGTGTCGCTCGGCAGCTGCCCCGCCCTGGTGAGCAGGACCGGGGCCCCGTCACGGACGGCGGGGGCCACGCCGCTCAGCGCGTCCGGGAACTGCTGGCCGCTGGCCAGGTAGACCGTGTCGACCTCCCCGAACGCCAGCGCGGTCGCTGCCGCGGTGGCGTAGCGGTGCTTGCCGGAGATCCGGTCGACCTCCACCGGCTCGCCCTCGACCGGCTCGGGCAACCCGGCGGCCCGGTGCACCTCCTGCTCCACCGTGCTGCCGGCTGCGTCCTGGGCGCTCATCCGCAGGGAGAGCGTCCCGTCGTTCTGCTCCGGGACCTCGGCCGGCAGATCGCCTGCGAAGCGCCCGTTCTCGAGCTCGCGCAGGTTCTCGACCGACCTCCAGGTGGTCCCGCCGTCGTAGGAGATGTCCAACGAGGCGTCGGGCAGGATCTGGGACTGCGACGCACCGGTCTGGTGCCTCACCGTGAACTCGATGGTGGCCGGACCGTCGGTCGGTGAGGCCGGACGTAGCCTGTTCTGCAGGTCGACGTCGAGGTCGTAGTCGACGGTCAGCAACGGCTCGATGCGGGTCTGGTCGCCCTGCGGACGGGTCGACTGATAGGTCCACGCCGAGATGGTGTGCGTCGCCAGCTCGGCCCACGGCGCATGGTTGTCCACCTCGTACTCGAGGCGGTAGTCCTCCGCGTCGGGCGGCAGGTCCAACCGGCCGTTGGCGTAGTCGCTCTCCATCACCAGCTCACCGTCGGCGAACAGCCTCATCGTGACGTCGAACCCGTTGTCGAAGTACGAGGTCGAGCCCTCGGAGGTGTTTCCCTCGCCGTCGACGAAGGCGGCCAGCCGGATGTCCAGGAAGTCCTCGGTCCGCATGATCGAGCGCTCGGGCCACAGACCGGGTCGCAGTGGTGCCTGGAGCCAGGAGCGCTCGAGGCGCTCCCCGGGCCCGAAGGTCTGCGGCTGGTTGACGAGGTAGATCCGCGCCTGCGGGTCGCTCGGCCAGAGGTAGTTGTACTGGTTCTCGGGTGTCTCGATGCCCTGGATGTACTCCAGTCCGGGGTCGGCCACGTAGTAGTCCACCCGCTCGCGCGGCCCGCCCAGCGTCGGTGTCGGGAAGGTGATGGCGAAGTTGTCCCCGACGCGCTGCGTGTACCAGGTCTCGGTCAGGGTCACCTCGGTACTCAGCTGGCTGTGGAACCCGTTGGTCACCGCAGCGAGCTCATCGGTGTCGAGCACATACTCCAGCTCCGCCGGGATGCCGCCCTCCTCGGTCAGTCGCAGGTTGTACCGGTAGGGGCTGGCGGGCTCACCGGCGGCGAGGACCGTGACCGGTCCCTGACCGAGCAGCTCCAGCAGGCCGGTCCCCTCGGCGTGCGAGAGCCGCACCGTGGGCACCTCCAGCAGGATGCCGGTGGCTCCCGGGTGGGGGTCCGAGCCCGGGGTGTCGTGGTAGACCGCCACCATCGCCGCTCCCGCCTCGGCCGCGTTGTTGGACTGCTCACCGGCGGAGAGTGCGTCGGAGCTGCGGACGAGGGCGAGGGCCCCGGTCAGCTCGGTTCCGGCGATCTCCTCCGCCGTCGCCGTCCCCACGTCGATGACCGGCAGCGAGTGCTCCCCCTCGAGCCGCGGGAACTGCCAGCTGTGGTCACTGAAGTAGTACGGGTCGAAGTAGTGGGGGTCCAGGGAGAGTGCGTCGTTCCCGGCCACCTGGAGGGCGACGTCCGGGGCCTCCAGCGTCCACTGGGTGTATGCCGACAGCTCGCCGAGCTGCACGTCGTCGGTCGGCGTCATGAACAGCCGTGACTCGACCATCGTCCGGGGGGTGATGAACTGCCCCTGGCTGAGCGCCGTACCGTCCTGGGCGACCCGGTCCAGGCCGACGTGCAGCGCGGAACCGGTCGCCGGACGGGCCTCGTGCTCGGGGGTCTGGATCTGGACCTCGACCGCGTCCCTGGCATCCAGGGTGAGCGTGGTCGGCCCGTCGATGGTGACCTCCGGGTCTGCGACGAGCGAGGTGTTGAGGGCGTACTCGTCGAAGGCGGGCGGTGCCGTGGAGGACTGGCCCTCGGGCATGGTGAACACGACACCGGAGATCGAGTAGGTCCCGGGCTCCAGGCGGATGCAGTTGCTCATGGCCCAGGAGTCGGTCGTGCACGAGCTGTCGTCCGTGCCCCAGTTGCGGGTGGCCGACACGCTTCCGTCCGCCACGTCCAGCACCGTGAAGCTGCCCTGCGCCGGACGGCCGTCGCGGGCGATGCCCTCGACCACGACGTCGTAGCGCTCGGGCTCCTTGTAGTAGCTCAGCGGGGTGGACACGGTCTCACCCGACGCCGAGGTCGCGACGACGGCGCCGCCGAACTGGCCCACGCCGGGTGCGGCGGTGTCGAGGGTGACCGTCGCCGAGGCGCTCTCCCCAGCGGGCACCGTCAGACTCGTCGGGCTGACCGAGACAGCGTCCTGGTGCGCAGGCTCTCCCTCGGCGTTGCGTGCCGTGGCCACCAGGTCCAGCGTCAGGGGCTCCTCCCCCAGGTTGCGATAGGTGACCGTCTCCTCCACCTGCACCTGCTCGTGCGGGAAGCCGTAGCTGCCCAGGTGCAGTGCCACCGGCTCGGCGATGGCCTCACCGGTCAGCGCGGTGGGCACGTTGACCCGGCCGGCGCCCTGGTCGAGCACCCTGAGGTCCTCGTTGGGCACCGCCGTGCCGACGAGCAGCGCCCTGAGCTCCACACCGGTCAGCTCCGGACGCGCCTGGGCCACCAGGGCAGCCGCGCCCGCCACGTGCGGGGCCGCCATCGAGGTGCCGGACATCGAGGTGTAGCTGTCGTCGACCGGGAACCCGGCCCACGTGCCGGCGGCCCGGGCGGCCACGATGTCGACACCGGGACCGGTGATCTCCGGCTTGACCGCGTGGTCGCCGAAGCGGGGCCCCCGGCTGGAGAAGCTGGCGATGTCCTCGTTCCGGTCCACGGCCCCGACGGTCAGCGCGAGGTCCGCCGAGCCGGGTGCGGTGACGGTGCTCTCCCCGGGACCGTCGTTGCCGGCCGCGATGACGAACAGCGTGCCGTGCTCCTCGACGAGTGCGTTGACGGCCATGCTGCCGGGGTCGGTCCCGTCGGAGTAGAAGCCCCGCACGCCGACGCTCAGGTTCACGACGTCGGCGCCCTGCTCGACCGCCCACTCCATGCCCTCGATCAACCCGCTCGTCGTGCCGTTGCCGAAGTCGTCGAGCACCTTGCCGTTGAGCAGACCGGCTCCGGGAGCGACTCCGACGGACCGGCCGTCCGAAGCCGCCCCGGTCCCCGCGACGGTCGCGGCGACGTGCGTCCCGTGACCGTCGCGATCCTTGGCGGTGTCCGAGTCACTGAAGTTCTCGCTGGCGACCACCTGGCCGGCCAGGTCCGGGTGCTCGTCGTCGATGCCGGAGTCGAGCACCGCGACGGTGACCCCGCTGCCGTCATACCCCTGCTCCCACGCGGTCGGCGCACCGATCTGAGGGACGCTGTGCTCCAGCATCGCCTCGACGGGGTGGTCCAACCAGACCTTGTCCAGGCCGGCGAGCGGGCCCTGCCCGGTCTGTCGGCCCCTGGCCAGCTGCTCGAGCGCCGTGGCCAGCTCTGCGGTGTCGTCGTCCTTGTCCAGCGTGATGCTCAGACCGTTGATGCTCTCCAGCTGCTGGACGTCACCGTCGACGTCACCGTCGACGGCCCAGGCCGCCGCCGGCACCGATGTACCTTCCTCGTAGGTGAGGATGAGCGGCACCGAGTCCATCCGGGCGTCGGTGTATCCCGCCTCGACCAGGTCGGTGACGTTGAAGAGCGCGGGGTCGAGCCGTTCCGGGATCAGCGGCATCAAGCCGTTGGGCACGACGTAGAGGTCGCCATCGTCGCGGTGGGTCCAGAATCCGCTCGCCCGGCCGTCGGGCGCGGGCCGGACGCTGGCCAGCTGCCGGCCGTCCGGTCCCGTCGTGAGCTGGACCGTGTCGCCCGTGATCAGGGTGACCGTCTCTGCCCCCTCTCCCGCTGCACCCGCGGCCGTCTCGGGCGCTCCGGTCCGGTCGGTCGCCGCCACCGCGGCCAGGTTCGGTCCGTCCATACCCTGCGCCACCGTCGCGAGCGGCGACAGGACCAGCGGCGTGGCCAGGACGCCGTAGGCTAGTCGTCGCGCTCCGGGCAGGCGTCGCCGCGCCGCGTGGGCAGGCTGGAATGGCATTGAGGCTCCTCGATCGGTAGGGGTAGCCCATTGGATTCCGGCGCCGAGAGCCATGTCAATGCTTTGCGGTGGCGTACCCTCGCCATGTCGACAACTAGCCACCTGACGAGGCGAAGAAATGGCGGAGCACGGAAACCTCCTGCTCGGAGGGCTCGGCGTGTCCGGGACGGAGGAGGCCACCTACCGTGCCCTGCTCCGGAGCGGCCCCTCGACGCTGGCCAGCCTGGCGGAGCGGGCGCAGCTGTCCAGGGAGTCGCTGCGCCGGATGCTGCCGAGCCTGGAAGAGCTCGGTCTGGTCAGCAGGCTGCCCGGAAGACCACTGCGTCTCACCGCGACCCCTCCGGGCGTGGCGCTCGACGCGTTGGCTGCCCGGCGCCAGGACGAGGTCGCCTCCAGCCGGGCCGCGGCGAGCGTGCTGATGGCCGAGGCGGCAGTCCACACCGTCGAACGCCCCGAGGAGCTCCTGGAGGTGGTCACCGGAGGCGACGTGATCGCCCAGCGTTTCTACCAGCTGCACGAGGCGGCACAGCACCAGGTGCTGGGTCTGGTCAAGCCACCCTTCGCCATCGACACCTCCCGACCGAACGTGACCCAGGAAGCCGCGATGCGCCGAGGAGTCACCGTACGGTGCATCTACTGCCCGACCTCCTTCGACTCACCGAGCATGCTGGCCAATGTGCAGCGCGCGACGGCCCACGGCGAGATCGCCCGCATCGCCGACATCCCCACGAAGCTGACGGTCATCGACGACAAGTTCGCGCTCCTCCCCCTGACCTCCCGGTCGGTGACGGTCGAGAGTGCGCTGATCGTGCACTCCAGCGCCCTGCTCGATGCACTCATCTCCCTGTTCGAGGTGCTGTGGCGCACGGCCGCCCCGCTCGACCTCGCCACGGCGACCCCGGGGGCGACCCACCCGGACGCCCTGGAGCAGGACATGGTCTCGCTGCTCGCCAGTGGCATGCAGGACGACGCAGTAGCCCGCCAGCTCGGCATCAGCACGCGCACGCTCCAACGCAAGCTGCAGGCCCTCTTCACCCAGCTCGACAGCCGCACCCGGTTCCAGGCCGGCTTCCGGGCAGCGAGTCGGCAGCACCAGCAGGACCGCGCCTCGCTGTAGACCGCTACCCGGACGCCAGGACGCAGAACTCGTTGCCGGACGGGTCCCGCAGGACCACCCACGGGTGCCCCTGGGCCCAGTCCTCGGTGGCCCGGGTGGCGCCGAGGGAGAGTGCCAGCTCGACCAGCTCGACCTGGTCCGGGCCGCCCGGCTCGGGTCGGACGTCGAGGTGGGTGCGGTTCTGTCGCGCCTTCGGCTCCGGTTCATGGCACAGCTCGAGCAGCGGGCCGCGGAGGCTGGCGTGGCGCAGGGTCACCGGACCGATACCGTCGGCCGGCACCCAGCCGGTGACCGCCGCCCAGAACTGCCCGTCGCGCTCCGGATCCGCGCTGTCCAGCGGCAGCGCCGCGATGGGCCCGGTGTCCTGGTAGGGCGCACGCTCGTCCATGACGCAGAACGGGTTGCCGTCCGGGTCGGCGAGGACGACCCACGGCACGGCGCGCTGGCCGATGTCGATCCGCCGGGCACCCAGGCCGAGGAGCCGGTCGACCACCTCCTGCTGCCGCACCCCGCCGAGCAGGTCGAGGTGCAGCCGCCAGCCCGGTGGCGGCGGGTGGGGGACCGGCTCGATGCAGATGTCGAGCCAGGGCCCCCCGGGGATCGTCAACCGGCCCTCGTAGTCACCCTCGTGCGGCGGCCGACCGTCGACCAGGCCCAGCGCTGCGGACCAGAAGGCTCCCGTCCGCTCGGGGTCCCGCGCCTGCATGACGATGTTCTCCAGTCGCATGGGGAGACTCTAGGGCCCAGCTACGCCCCGGCGTCCGGCACCGGGACGGGTGCCTCGGGACCGACATACCGTGCCGCCGGACGGAAGATCTTGCTCTCCTGCGCCTGCTCGAGGATGTGCGCGCCCCAGCCGACGACCCGCGCGGTCGCGAAGGTGGGCGTGAACATCTCGCGCGGGATGCCGCACTGCTCCATCACCACGCCCGCGTAGTACTCGACGTTGGTGTGCAGCGCGCGGCCGGGCTTGAGCTCGGCGAGCGCCTCCACGACCTCCCGCTCGACCCGCACCGCCAGGTCGGCCAGCGGCCCGCCCAGCTCCTGGGCGATCTCGCGCAGCATCGCCGCCCGGGGGTCCATCACCCGGTAGACGGCGTGCCCGAAGCCCATGATCCGTTCCCCGGCGGCGACCTTGTCGCGCACCCACGCGCGGGCCCTTTCCGGCGAGCCGATCTCGTCCAGGGAGTCCAGCGCGCGGTCGGGGGCGCCACCGTGCAACGGCCCGGCGAAGGTGCCGATCGCGGCGCACACGGCCGAGGCGACGTCGGAGCCCGCGGAGGTCACCACCCGGGCGGCGAAGGTGCTCGCGCTGAAGCCGTGGTCGACCGTGCTGGTGAGGTATGCCGTGATCGCGCGGCTGTGCTGGGCGCTCGGCTCCTCCCCGGTCAGCATCCACAGCCAGCTGCCGGCCGCGCCGAGCTCGGGCCGGGCCGGCAGCGGCTCCAGGCCCTGGCGCAGCCGGTGGAGCGCGGCCTGGATCACCGGTACCGCCCCCACCAGGCGCAGGACGTCGGCGCGGACCTGCGCAGGGTCGGCGCCGTAGGTGGGCCCGAAGCCCTCGATGGCGCCCAGGTGCGAGACCGCGGTGCGCAGCCGGGCCAGCGAGGCACGGTCCGGCCCGGAGCGCGCCACGTCGAGGAGGACCTCGAGCAGCGCGTGCGGCAGCACGGCTGCCTCCGCGATGCGGTCCTGCAGGGCCTGCGACTCCGCGGCCGTGGGCAGGGTGCCCTCCAGCATCAGGTGGCAGACGTCCTCGAAGCTGCGGGACCGGGCCAGCTCCACCGCCGAGTACTCCCTGAAGTGGTAGAACCCCTCCTCGCCGCGCACGTCGCCGGTGCGGGTGTCCGCGACGACGACGCCCTTGAGGCCGGGCGGGGTGGTCAACGTGCCGTTCTGGGTCTGGTCCATGCCGTGAGCGTGACGCAGTGTTGATCGTCATGTCAACGTTGATCACATCAATATGATGGCGGTATGGACGGGGAGATGGGTGGACAGATGGACGCACAGAAGGACGCACGGATGGACGCACGGATGGACGGTGAGCTGACCACGACGCAGGTGGCGGACTACCTCGGGGTGAAGGTGCAGACGGTCTACGCCTACGTCAGCCGTGGGGTGCTCACCCCGGTCCGACGCGCACCGGGCACCGGGAGCCTCTTCGCCCTCACCGATGTGCGTGGACTCCTCCAGGGCGGACGCGCCGGGCGACGCGGCGGTCCGGCCGCCAGCGACGACGTCCGCACCCAGGTCACCGAGGTCACCGCGGGCCGGCTGGCCTACCGCGGCCACGACGTCGCCGACCTGGCCGGCACGCACACCTTCGAGCAGGTCCGGGAGCTGCTGGTCGGCATGCCGTCCGAGGCACCCTGGCCGGGCCGGGGCGAGCGGGAGTCCCTCACGACCCTCACCGGCGCGATGCCGGACCGGACCGGTGTCATGGACCGGTTCAAGCATGCCGTGCTCGTCGCCGGGACGACCGACCTGGGACGGCATGACCGCAGCCCGACGGCTTTCGCCCGGGCGGGCGCGCGGGCAGCGGCCTTCATGGGCCTGTCTCTCCCCGGTGCCCACCCCGCGCCGACGGGCGGGCCGACCCTGGCGGCGACCTTGACCACATACCTCGCCGGTTCCCCGGCTGACCTGCTGGACGCGGCCCTGGTGCTCCTGGCCGACCACGACCTCGCCGTGTCGACCACCGCGGTCCGCGTCGCGGTCTCCTCCGGCGCCGACCCCTACAGCGCGCTCCTCGCCGGGCTCGCCGCGGCCGACAGTCCGCTGCACCTCACCGCTTCGCTGCAGGCGCTGGACTGGCTGACCGGGGCGCTCCACGACCCGCAGGCGGCCATCGACGCGGCGCTGACCGGCCGACGTCCACCCGGCTTCGGGCACGTGGTCTACACCGAGCAGGACCCCCGGGCCCAGCTCCTGCTCGATCTGCTGGAGCCGGAGTGCGACCGCGCCGAGCTGGCGGCGCTGCGCACCGTCGAGGCAGAGCTGCTCGAGCGACGCGGCTGGGTGCTCAACGTCGACGTGGCACTCGCGCTCCTGGTGTGCACCCTGCGCCTGCCGCGAGATGCGGGGCCGGTGATCTTCGCCTGCGCCCGCACGGCCGGCTGGACCGCGCACGCGGTCGAGGAGCTGCGCGAGCCCGGTATGCGGTTCCGCCTCCGGGGGGTCTACAGCGGCCCCCGCCAGTCCTGAGCCACGCTCCTCAGGCGACGCTGGCCGGGTCACGCTCCTGGGTCAGGCTCCTGGGTCAGGCCCCGGGGACGAAGACCCGGCGGTGGGCGCTGACCGTCTCCAGCAGGCGTCGCTCGTGCTCCAGCCACTGCGGGTCGGCCCCGGTCCCGTCGTGCACCAGGTGCTTGCGCACCATGGCCAGCTCCCCGCTCTCGTCCTGGAAGGCCCGCATCGCCTGCTGGGCGCGCCGGCCCGCGACCCCTCGGGCCCAGGCCCGGGCCCGTCGGCGCTCGCCCGGGTCGGCGAGCATGGCGACCTCGGCGGGGGTGTACCAGCCGTTGAGGCCGTAGCCGGTCAGGATGTCGCGCAGCAGGCGGGACTCCCGGCGGCGGGCCCACCAGAGCAGCAGCAGGAAGCCGACGAAGAGCGGGATCTGGACCAGCACGAAGATCAGCAGGTAGGCCTCGGACTGCACGACCGCGCTGTAGTTCCACAGCCCGTGCAGGAAGATCGCGCCGGCCAGCCCGAGCAGCACGACCCAGGCCGAGCTCCAGCGGCGGCGGTGCGCGATCAGCCCGAGGGCCAGCCCGATGCAGATGGTGAACATCGGGTGCGCGAACGGGCTGACCAGGCAGCGCATCACGAAGATCGCGACGAGGCCCGGCACGCCGCCGTCGACGTACATGGTGCCGAGGTAGAGGATGTTCTCCACGAAGGCGAAGCCGGCCGCGACGATGCCGGCGTAGACGATGCCGTCGATGACCCCGTTGAACTCGCGGCGGGCCAGCAGGAAGAGCAGCAGCACCCCCAGCCCCTTGAGCACCTCCTCGGTCACCGGCGCGACGAGCACCGCGCCGACCACCGTCGGGTCGGCGTCCAGCCCGCCGAAGAAGGCCAGGCCCAGCTCACCCAGCACGAGCGCCCCGAGCGTGGAGATCAGCGCGCCCCACAGGAACGCGAACCACAGCAGGCGCGGCGGCTCGGACTCCAGCCGGTCGACCCACAGGAAGAGGGGTATGACGATCCCCAGCGCGATCGCCGAGCTCACCAGGGCCAGCAGGGCGGCGCGGGGGCCGACCGCCGTGGTCACCACGAAGGTCATCGCCAGGGCCGCCAGCCCGAAGACGACCGCGACGGCGCTCCAGACGACGATGCCCCGCAGCACCGGGCGCCGGGTGGGGTTCGCCGGGGCCGGCACCTGGGGCTGGTAGGTCATCAGCTGGTGCCACCCGGCGTGCACGGGGTCACCCGTGGGTGGCGGCAGGGGCGCGTGCGACATGGAGGCGAGGTTATCCCGCCGGTCGGCAACCCCTACGCTGTTCGCGTGCCTGGTGAACGGATTGTCTGGATCGACTGCGAGATGACGGGGCTGGACCTCACGGCGGATGCGCTGATCGAGGTCGCGTGCCTGGTCACCGACTCCGAGCTGAACGTGCTCGGGGAGGGGGTCGACGTCGTGGTCCGGCCCCCGCAGGAGGCCCTGCACCAGATGGGCGACTTCGTCCGGGAGATGCACACCCAGTCCGGGCTGCTGCCGCTGCTCGCGGACGGCACCACGCTGCAGGACGCCCAGGAGCAGGTGCTCGCCTATGTGCGCGAGCACGTCCCCGAGGGCCGCAAGGCGCCGCTGGGCGGCAACACCGTCGGCACCGACCGCACCTTCCTGGCCCGGGACATGCCCGAGCTCGAGACCCACCTGCACTACCGCATCGTCGACGTCTCCTCGATCAAGGAGCTGGCCCGCCGCTGGTACCCCCGCGCCTACTTCGCCGCGCCGAAGAAGACCGGTGGCCACCGGGCGCTGGGCGACATCCAGGACAGCATCGCCGAGCTGCGCTACTACCGCGAGGCGGTCTTCCGGGACCAGCCGGGCCTGGACAGCACCAGCCTGCGCGCGATCGCCGCACGGCACACCACCCCGCCGCCACCGGAGCAGACGGCTCCGCCGTCCCGCCCCTGACGGGCGGCTGAGGGGAGGCTCAGCGGGTCGCGGCCTCCAGCGCCTCGAGCACGTGCCGGTAGGTGCGGCCGCTGGCACGGGTCATCGCGATCTCGCAGGTGCGGTTGGCGGACAGGAAGACGGTCTCCTGGGGGTGGGCGGCCAGCAACCCACGGTCGGAGAGCTCGGCCACCTGCGGCGCCGTCGCCGACGCCGTGAGCTCGGGGTGCAGCAGCCCCCGGTCGCCGGCCATGCCGCAGCAGCCCCAGGCGGTGGGGACGACGACCTCGTCGGCCACCGAGGCCGCGAGCTGCTCCAGGTAGGCCGTCACCCCGAGGAGCTGCGTCCCGCACGTCGGGTGCAGCACGACGCGGGGCACCCGGCGGGGCTGCGGCAGCCGCGGGAGCAGTGCGGTGGCGGCCCACTCGACCGCATCGACGACGGTGATGCCGGCGCACTCCGGGTGCCCGTGCTCCGCCGCGTGCGCGACCATCAGCGCCAGACCCTCGGTGCAGGACGCGGCATCGCCGACGACCGGCAACCGCCCACGGTCGCTCGCCTCCCACAGGGCCGGCAGCACCCGGGCGGCCATCACGGCATACCCCTGCGTCATGCCCTTGCTCTTCCACGGTGTGCCGCAGCACAACCCGGCGAGGCCGGTAGGGGTCCGCAGGGCCGCACCGGCGCGTCCCGCGAGCCGGACGAGCGCGGCCGTCGCGCCCGGGCTGCCCTCCTCCGGACCGAACATCGACCCCACGCAGGCGGCGAACAGGACCGCCTCCGGGGCCGGGTCGTCCAGCGTCGGGCGGGCCGGCCCACCACCGGGCAGCTCGCGGTCGTAGGCGGGGACCACGTCGTGCGGCAGGAGCCGGCGGGCCAGGCCGGTGGCCGTCTCCCCCACCGGGCCCGGTAGGCGGTCGGCCACGGACAGGCCCAGTCCGGCGACGCGGCTGGCCGGGCCCCATGCCCGGGCAGCGGCGGCCCAGCCCTGCTGGCCGACCGCTCTCGCCCCCTCCGCACGCAGCCGACGGACCAGGTCACCGGTGTTGATCTGCACGGGACAGGCCGTCATGCACATCCCGTCCACGGCACAGGTCTGCAGCCCGGGGTAGTCGTAGTCGTCCTCCAGGGACGCCGCGAGCCCGTGGTCGCCATGCTCGACCGCCGCGGCCATCTCCCGGCGCAGCACGATGCGCTGGCGCGGCGTGAGGGTGAGCTCGCGGGAGGGGCAGACCGGCTCGCAGAAGCCGCACTCCACGCACCGGTCGACCTCCTCCTCCACCACGGGCGCGGTCTTGAGGTCCTTGAGATGGGCCTGCGGATCATCCCCGAGGATCGTGCCGGGGCCGAGCAGACCCGCGGGGTCGAACAGCGCCTTCAGCTCACGCATGACGGCATAGAGCTCCGGGCCGTACTGCCGCTCGACGAACGGGGCCATGATCCGCCCGGTCCCGTGCTCGGCCTTGAGCGTGCCTCCCCGGGCGAGCACGAGCTCGACCATGTCCTCGGTGAACTCCGCGTACCGCTGCAGCGCCAGCGGGTCGGTGAACCTCTCGTTGAGCATGAAGTGGACGTTGCCGTCCTTGGCGTGACCGAAGATCACCGACTCCTCATACCCGTGCCGGTCGAACATCGCGGTCAGGTCGACGCAGGTGGCGCCCAGGACGTCGACGGGGACGGCGATGTCCTCGAGCAGGGCGTTGGTGCCTGTCGGGCGGGCACCGGCCACCGCGGAGTAGAGCGCCTTGCGCACGGTCCAGAGCGCTGCCCGTTCAGCGGCCTCACCGGTGAGCACGGCCGGCGCGGTGAGCGGCAGCGCGTCGAGGACCCGCTGCGCCGTGCCGGTAGCCTCCGTGAGCTCCTCGGTGGTGTCGGCATGCCACTCGACCAGCAGCGCCGCGTGCTCGTCCACCCGCAGCCCGGTGATCTGGGCGGGAGCGCCCGGAGCGAGGGCAGAGACCCGCAGCGACGCCGCGTCCAGCAGCTCGGCGGTGACCGCCCCCGCCTCGACGATCTGCGGGACGGACCCGGTGGCCGCGCCCACCGTGTCGAAGACCAGCAGGCCGGTCGCGACCCGGGGCCGCACCGGGACCGTCCGGAAGGTCGCGGAGGCGATGAAGCCGAGCGTCCCCTCACTGCCGACCATGAGGTGCTCGAGGATCGAGACCGGGTCGTCGTGGTCGAGGAAGGAGTTGAGGCCGTAGCCCATGGTGTTCTTCAGCGAGAACAGCCTGCGGAGGGTGGCGACCGACTCGGTGCTGCCGCGCACCCGGTCCCGCAGCCGGAGCAGCCCCTCGTGCAGGGCGGGCTCCTGCATCCGCAGCCGCTCCCCCGCGTCCTTCGCGCCGGTGTCCAGGACCGTGCCGCTGGCCAGCACCACGACGAGGGAGTCCAGGGTCTGGTAGGTGTTGAACTCGGTGCCGCAGTGCATGCCGCTGGAGTTGTTGGCCACCACCCCGCCGATCGTGCACGCGCCCTCGCTCGCCGGGTCCGGGCCGAGCTTGGTCCGGTACGGCGCCAGCCGGGCGTTGACCTGCCGGACCGTGACGCCGGGGGCGACCCGGACCCTGGCCCCGTCGTCGAGCACCTCCACGTCGCGGGCGAAGTGCAGCCTGGTGTCGGCCAGGACGTGCTCGGTCACGGCCTGGCCGGACAGGCTCGTCCCTCCCGAACGGAAGGTGAGCGGCATACCCTCCCCCGCACAGGCGCGCAGGACCGCGGCGACCTCCTCGGTGCTGCGCGGCCGGACGACGAGCTTGGGGACCAGCAGGTAGTGCGACGCGTCGTGCGCCAACGCGTGGCGCTCCAGCGGCCGGTCGGTCGCCACGTCCGGACCCAGGCGACCGAGCCGGGCGAGCAGCCGGTCCGTCCGGTCGCGCGGCTCAGTGCTGGGCTCGACCACCGTCATGTGCGCATCCTTGCACCTGCAGCGGCGGGCTGTCTCAGTCCATCTTCAGCTCGCCCATCTCGTCCCACCCGTCGCCGTCGACCTGCCGGGAGACGATCTTGGGGGTGGCCGTGATGTGCGGGCGCATCGCGTCGATGCCCTGCTGGAAGTGCGGGCTGGCCACGTGGGCGGAGGCGCCCTCGTCGGTGAACGCCTCGACCAGCACGAACTCGTGGGGGTCCTCGACGCTGCGCGACCACTCGAAGAAGATGTTGCCCTCCTCCGCGCGGCAGGCGTTGGTGTAGTCGGCGACGATGTCCATCCAGCGGTCGGCGGACTCGGGCTTGACGGGGAACTTGACCACGATGAAGTACATGCGCCGATGCTGGTGGGGACATCCGGCCACGTCAAGCGCAGACTGGCTCGGCGTCGGCCATGCTGTGACGATGACGACCCCGAACCGCACCGTCCGCCGCACCCTGGCGCTGCTGGAAGCGGTCGCCGACCAGGGTGGCGCCAGCGCCCGCGAGCTCGCCGAGCAGCTGGACCTCCCCCTCCCGACGGTCTACCGCCTGGCGGCCGACCTGGTCGAGCAGGACTACCTCGTGCACCTCAAGGCCGAGCACCGCTTCGAGCTCGGCCTCAAGCCCCACCGCCTCGGTCTGGCCCTGCACCGGCAGATCGGGCTCTCCTCCCAGGTGCGCACCCAGATCGTGGACCTGCACCGACAGACCGGGTATGCCGCCTACCTCACCGTCCGCCGCGGCTCCACCCTCGCCCTCGTCTTCGTCGCCGACTCCCCCGAGTGCCCGCGGCTGCAGCCGATGGGTTTCGGTTTCGACGAGGCACCGCACGCGACCGCCTTCGGCAAGATCCTGCTCGCCGACCTGGACGGGGCCGAGCGCCACGTCGAGCTCGCCCGGCACGGGCTCAACCGCCTGACCCCCCGCACCATCACCGACGAGCACGAGCTGGACGCACACCTGGCCCGGGTGGCCCGCCGCGGGGTGGCCTGGGAGTTCGAGGAGTTCCTCCAGGGGAGCACGTGCGCGGCGGTCGCGGTCCGCCGCCCGGACGGCGGACTGCTGGGGTGCGTGGCTATCTCGGCACAGGCCGAGCGCTTCGACGGGCCGGACCCCGGGGTCGAGCGCACCTTGCGGGCTACGGCGGGGACCGTCGCCGCATATTTCCGGCGTGGTCTTCTCACGGAGTGAGAAGTCGCATTGGCGACCGCCCGGCATCCCTCTACCGTGTCAGCCATCTCACGCTGAGGTGAGGACATTGCGAGGAGGCCAGTTCGTGAGCGACACCATCCCCGAGAGCCGACAAGGCAGCAAAGCGCCCGACGACATCAAGCGCGATACCAGCGCGACGCTGGCCGGCGGGCCCGCCCAGCTGACTGACCGCCAGCGCGCGGTCCTGACCAGACTGCTTCGCGTGGCCTACCCCCACCCATCCTTCCCCGACGGCCCGTACGAGCGCACCGCCGACGCCGTCGTCGCGGCCACCGCGGACGATCAGCGGCTGGCGCGCACCCTGGGGCCGGACCTGGACCACCTCGATGTGCTCGCCGGCGGAGACTTCCTCGCCGTGGGCGAGGAGGAGGCGACGATGGCGTTGCGGGAGTACGCCGACGAGCCGTACTTCCGCGCCATCCGAGGCATCGCCGTCGTCGCGCTCTACGACGACCACGAGGTGTGGGAGCTGCTCGGCTACGAGGGCCCCAGCTTCGACCACGGGGGTTACCTGCACCGGGGCTTCGACGACCTCGACTGGCTGCCCGACGTGCGGATCGAGGAGTACGACGGTGAGCCACGGGCCGAGATCATCGACGCCCAGGACAGCAAGGAGGCGACGGCATGAGCGCAGGGACGCAGACCCGGCAGCACGGCCGGCCCATCCCCCATGACGAGGCGGTCGTCGTCATCATCGGCTCGGGGGCCGGCGGCGGGACCATGGCCCACGAGCTGGCCACCAAGGGCGTGCGGTGCGTGGTGCTCGAGGCCGGACCCTTCCTGACCCAGGAGGACTACGTCAACGACGAGTGGGAGGCCTTCACCCAGATGGCCTGGCTCGACATGCGTACCACCTCCGGCTCCTGGCGTGTCGCTCGCGACTTCCCCAACCTCCCCAGCTGGATCGTCAAGGCCGTCGGCGGCTCGACGACCCACTGGTCCGGCGCGACGCCGAGGTTCATGGCCCACGAGTTCAAGGCGCGCACCACCTACGGCGACATCGAGGGGGCCAACCTGCTCGACTGGCCGATCGAGCTGGCCGACCTGGAGCCCTACTACGACCGGGCCGAGAAGGCGATCGGGTCCACCCACCGGCACGGGCGCCCTCCCCTGCCGGCGAACAACAACTACAAGGTCTTCGCCAACGGCGCGGAGAAGGTGGGCTACCGCTACTACGCGACCGGCCCTACGGCACCAACGCCGAGCCCTACGACGGGCGGCCGGCCTCGATCCAGGACGGCTTCAACTTCCAGGGCGACAAGTCCGGCGCGAAGTGGTCCACGGCGGTGCGGGAGATCCCGCGGGCGTTGGACACCGGCAACCTCGACCTGCGGCCCGAGTGTCAGGCGGTCCGGATCCTGCACGACGACGCCGGCCGCGCCAACGCGGTGGAGTACCTCGACGCTGAGGGCAACCTGCACAAGCAGTCCGCCCGGGTCGTGTGCGTGGCCGGCAACTCGATCGAGACACCCCGGCTGCTGCTGATGAGCGCCTCGTCCCTGCATCCGGACGGGCTGGCCAACTCCTCCGGGCAGGTGGGCCGCAACTACATGCGCCACCTCACCGGTTCGGCCTACGCCCGCTTCGACCAGCCGGTGCGGATGTACCGCGGCGAGACGATGGCCGGGATCATCGCCGACGAGGCGTCCCACAACCCCGCGCGCGGGTTCGCGGGCGGCTACTACATGCAGACCCTGTCCCTCGGTCCCGCCTTCCTCGCCAGCTTCGTCGAGCCAGGGTCGTGGGGACCGGAGTTCACCGCGCTGATGGAGGCCTACTCGCACACCGCGGGGATGTGGATCGTGGGCGAGGACATGCCCCAGGCGTCCAACCGGGTCACCCTCAACACCGACGTCGTGGACCAGTGGGGGCTGCCGGTGCCGAACGTGCACTTCGACGACCACCCCAACGACGCCGCGATGCGGCGGCACGCCTACCGGGCCGCGGACACGCTCTACCGCGCCGTCGGAGCCCTGGGCGTCCACCACACCCCGCCCTACCCCTCGACGCACAACCTGGGCACCTGCCGGATGGCCGCCAGCGCAGAGGACGGGCCGCTGGACTGGTGGGGCGGGGCGCACGACGTGCCCGGGCTGTTCGTCAGCGACGGGTCCGTGATGACCACGGGTGCCGCCGCGAACCCCACCCTGACGATCGTGGCCCTGGCGATGCGGCAGGCCGAGCACCTCCTGGAGCAGATGCGGACCGGCAGCCTCTGACGCCTGCGTCTCGCCCGGACGACGGCCTGCCCCAACGACGATGACCCCGGCCCTGAGGGCCGGGGTCATCGTGCGCTGGGGTGAGTGACGGGAATCTCGCTCAACACGCGCTGACCTGCGACGACGCCACGATTCGGGAGGCTGTGTCAGCTGCGTGACAGATGGGTAATGCTGTCGAGCGAGTGTCGCCGAGCGTGTCCGGAGGGGGACTTGCCCACATGGGACACACACGCTCGACATCACCGTCGGCGCATAACCCCAGGTCAAGGATGCATTCATTGGTCGTCGGCTACGGGACCAGTACTTCCGCCCATGGCCTACCGTCGCCCTCCCCCCGCCGCTTGACCGCCCCTCGCTGGAGAGGGTCGTGACAGCACGACTCCGCCGAGAGTCGGATGTTCCTGGATGCCTTTGTGAGCGTGTGTGCGCGGGCCAGCCAGCTGGGTGGCCCGCCTGGCTCAGTCCCCGCCACCATCGGTTTCGGTGCTCAGTTGGATGAGCTGGTACAGGCAGTGTTCCCGCAATGGCTGGGGAAACCCCTGCGCCAGCCGGTAGTAGACCATCCGGCCCTGCTTACGACGAGAGACCAGGCCAGCGGTACGCAGCACCCGCAGCCCATAACCGACCGCGTCCTCGCTGGCGTCCAAGACGATGGCCAGGTCACCAACGCAGAGCTCTTCGGCCACATCGAGCGCATAGAGCAGACGAGTTCGGGTCGGGTCCGCCATCAACGTCAACACACTGGTCAGCCGCTCCACCTGCGACTGGTGCGGGAGCCGCTCCTTGGCGTGAGCCACGCGTTGCGGATCCACCGGGTGTAAGTCTTCGGCGTCGGTCATCGCCATCATCCTCTCATTTCACATGCACACCCGTACGCTCTTACGGGTAACGTGAGCAAGGGTCGCGCCGCCTGACATGCTCGACACCCCGTCGGCCAGCGAGCGGGACTGGGAAGGAACAGCCATGCACACCACCGTGCCCCAGATGCTGGAAACCTATCCGAAAGACCTTGGTGGCATCGACAAGGACAAGCTCATCGCCTGCATCCAGGCCTGTTTCGAGTGCGCTCAGGCATGCACCGCCTGCGCGGACGCCTGCCTGAGCGAGGACATGGTCGCCGACCTGACCACGTGCATCCGCTTCAACCTCGACTGCGCCGACGTGTGCGCCGCCACGGGCAACGTCCTGTCCCGACGCACCGGGTACGACGCCAACGTCACGCGGGCCGTCTTGGAGGCCTGTGCCGCCGCGTGCAAGGCCTGCGGTGATGAGTGCGCTCAGCACGCCGACATGCACGAGCACTGCCAGGTCTGCGCAGAGTCCTGCCGCGCCTGCGAACAGGCCTGCAACGAACTGCTTGCCACCATCAGCTGACCCGCTCACATCGAGGCCGCCCGACGCACTGCGGCGGGCGGACTCGACTCGTCCAGAAGGAGAACGCGATGAACGGCGCACACGCCGGAAACCAGGACGACCACACAGGCGACCAGAACCGGGGTCGACCCGAGGCCGGCCATGACCGCTCCGGTCGCGGCATGGGCATGTACCTGCGGTTCGCAGCGATGATCTTGACAGCCATGGTGGTGATGTATGCCGTCATGTTCGTCAGCTCCTATGAGTGGAGCCACATCCGCTGGAGTCAGAGTCGCATGTTCATGGCCCTCACCATGGGCGGCACCATGGGCCTGATCATGCTCGGGTGGATGCTGAACATGTACCGTAACACCGTCGCCAACCTGACCATCGTCGCCGTCAGCCTCCTGCTACTCGGAGGCGGCGCCTTCCTGGACCGCAGCCAGACGACCGTCGATGACAGTGCGTTCATGAGCGCGATGATCCCCCACCACTCCATGGCGATCACCCGGGCAGAACACGCCGCCATCGAGGACGTGCGCGTGTGTCAGCTGGCGGTCGAGATCAGCAAGGCCCAACGCCGGGAGATCTTCGAAATGGACTGGTTGATCCAGGACATCAAGCGCAATGGCCTGGCCACGACGACCGAGGAAGCCCAGGAACGACCGATGCCCGACTACCAGGAACCAGCCGAGCGTCAGTGCCCGCCACGTTGACGTCCGCCGGCGCGAGACTTGCACTCGGCGAACACACATGAGAACGGCGCTCCCCGAGCCCCCCCCCCCCGGGAAGAAGCAATCACTTCAGTGATAACCGCTTGCTACCTCGGGTGTCCCACTCGCCGGATGGAACCGGCTGGGCCACTCTTGCTGTTGCGCGAGGGCACACGCCCTGAAGGTTCCCCGTTGACGGTCAGCATCAACAGACTCAGCAACTCCACACCAGCATTCTCTGACATCCTCTATTGGCTCCCTTCTGTGTCAAGCGGGGGTCTTGAGAGGGTCCTATCCCTGGTGGTGGCGGGTCCGGGAAGTGACTGATTTGAAGTGTCGGTGTGGGGCTGTGAGCCGGCCGCGCGGGATGACAGTGACGCGCCCCGGTGTCCTCCCGGGCCCGTCCCGGCCGTGGTGATGATGTCGTTGAGCATGGTGCGGTAGACGATGTCGGACAGGCGCCGTTTCAGGCAGTGCATCGCCGCGTTAAGCGTCTTGCCGGCAGCGACCTTCCGGTCGTAGTAGGCCCGCCCCTGGGTCGTCCGGGTGCGTAGCTGGACGGTGGCCATGATGTGCAGCACCTGGTTGATGTGCCGGTTCCCGCCCCGGGAGAGCCCTTGGCGCACGTCGTCGCCAGAGGAAGCGTCTACCGGCGCGGTGCCGGTTCCTGCTCGTCCCTGAGCTGTTCCTTCCTGATGACCTCGACATGTTGGGTCGGTCAGGAGGGCACCGCTACTACCAGCTGAGCTTTCCCTTCTTCAGCCTCTCCCGACCATGTCGGCGGCCGGGGTAGCGCAAGCCAAATGAGAGTCACACCACCAGGATGGACAGCCGCGGACGAGCGACCACCCCGACCACCTGGACCGAGCCTGGCCGAGCACCGATCCTGAGGTCAAATAGAACTAGTAGACGCGCTGAGGACGGCTACGCTCGTCCGATCATGTCGCCCTGAGACCGTGGCGGATTTCGGGGTAACTTATCTTATGGGCAGCGCGACGCCCGAGGACCTCGAGGAGACCATGCGACGCCTCACAGGGAAGGCCCGGAGCCTGCTGATCACGGCGTCGACCGTTGCACGGTTCCGTGGGGCACAAGAATGCGACGCATCAGACATCCAGGTCGCTCTTCTTCTGCTTGTCTTGCACCCTGGCGTCGCCCTCTATGCCGATGCGGAAGCGAGTACATCCCCGCCGCAACTGCCCTTCGCTTCTGACTTGCAGGAACTTCTGACGAGAACGGGTGAGGAACTCGAGGTAGAGGAACTGCAACGGTTCGCGGAGGGTTCCTAACCCACCCCCGTGCGCCGACCAGCAACGCATTTTGCTGCCGCGCCCCGGATCCTCCCTGTAACTCTGGTTAGCGATCACCGCGCGAGGTAATGCAGCGGTTCAGGGACCCTTTCGTGTGCGACTTTGACGGCGCGATGCACGAGGGAAAGTCCGAGTCCGCTCTCCGCGCTCTCGCAAGCAAACGCGAGCCAGTTGGACCTGGCCGGTCAACTGGTCCAGTTCGTGTCACCAGCTGGAACCATGATTGCTCCGTTCCGCGTGGAGACGGCTTCGTGCCACGCCTACCTCTCGTGCCAGGCGCCGGTCAGACTCGGACTGATCGTGTCCGTCGGAAGCCGGTAGGCACGTTCACTGATGAGCGTCCTGCCAGCATCTGTTCCCGAGTTGGTCGGGGGGGCCAACCCGACCCCGACGGCGAAGGGACGTTGTGTCGATGGACTTGACTGCCCCGCCGTTCGCTGGTCCCCGTCCGGCGCTCGGCGAAATATGCCCCTGCGACGTAGGAGCCACCAGCTGCCGCACACGTGTCTGACTCGGCTTCTGCCCGAAGACGAATGGCAGGGCCTTCCACGCGTTCTGGCGCGTTCAAGCCGGCAGGTACTTCTCGACTTGAGCGAGCAAGTCTTCCGGTGACAGCCACATGGAGGGGTACTCCCCATACCACCGTCGCTGACCTTCGCGGTCGATGAGGACGAAGCTGTGACCCGGCAATCCGGCGTGCATACCATTGCCCAAGGTTCCGTACGCCTGGGAGACGGTGCCGTCGTCCAGGAGGAACGGGGTGCGGACCCCGTTGAGCTGCATGTCGTGGGTGATCTGCTCGCGGGTGTTCATCACGACGGGAAGGAAGGTGATGTCGAGCCCCTCGAACAGCGCGGCGTTCCTCTCGATCTCCGCCATCTGCACGAGGCAGGACTGGCAGCCAGCTCCCTCGTTGAAGTACAGGACCACGTTGCTGCCGCGGAACTGGTCCAGGCTGACGGTGCCGCCTGCGGTGTCGCTCAGAGTGAACTCGGGCGCAGCGTCGGCGAGCTCGGTGGACGCCGGTCGGGAGGTGAGCAGCATGGCGGTGACGACCATGGCGACGAGCACTAGGGCGGTGCCGACGAGGCCGTACCGGCGGACTCGGCGAGAGCGTTCCTCGGACCGCGCCTCGGCAGCGATCCGGGCTAGTCGGTTCTCACGGGCTGATCTGGTGGACACGTCGGCTCCTTCAGTTGCGTGCATCATTGGTGGGGACGCTTGGGGTATGCGCTGCCACGCCGTGGTGGCAGCCCTGGGCGGCGGGGTCCGCAGCGTCTGTGTCCTCGTCCGTGGGGGCATCGGCTCCGGGTCGGCGGCGGTCGCGGAGTGTGGCAACGACGAAGACGGCGGCGAGGCCGAGCACGGCGAGGCCGAGCACGGGCTCTGGCACCGGGGAGGTCCACTGCTCCAGCCGGCTGAAGAAGCCGGCCAGGCCTCGACCGGCCGCGACCTGGATCGCGGGGCCACTGGTCATGGTGCCGGTGCCGGCGAGGTAGAGGACGAAGACGCCCATCGCGGCGAACCCGGCAGCCACCACCAGGTTGATCGAGTTGGTGTGCAGCACGCGGGTGCCCAGCCGGAACCGAATTGCCCGTGCCTGCAGCAGTTTGCGCTCGCCGAGCCGGAAGCGGTCCCAGCCGAGGGCGATGAGGAACAGGGGGAAGACCATGCCGAACGTGTAGGCCAGACCCAGGGTGAGGCCACCGACCGCCGACCCGGAGAGCGCGGACAGGGTCATGACGCCGGCCAGGACGGGAGCGCAGCAGGCGCTGGCGATGCCGGAGAACACGCCGAGGCTGAAGAAGCTCAGGCCGTCACCGCCTCTGGTGTCGGGGGCGCGCAGGGAGGCGGGGAGGGTGAGCATGCGGCCGGAGAGGCTCAGCGCGGCGAGGGCCAGCATCAGCGCGCCGCCGGCGTAGTAGAGGGGCGTGTGGTAGTTGGCCACCGCGGAGGCCACCAAGCTGATGCCCAGGGTGATGGGGACCAGCACCAGCGCGAGGCCGGCTGCGAAGAGGAAGGTGAGCGGCAGCAGCCGCCACCGCCGGTTCTTCACGGCGGCGGCGAGGTAGCTGGGGGCGAGGAAGACGATGCAGCAGGGGGCGAAGAGGGCTACACCGCCGGCGAGGAAGGCAGCCAGGACGGAGCCGGTAGTGAGCAGTTCACCCATCTCAGGCCCCGATCAGGCGCAGAAGCTTGCGGCGCGGCAGCCTGCCCTGGCTGAAGAACGATCCGTCGACCAGCACCAGCGGAGTCATCGCGGCCCGATGCTGGCGCATCAGGGCCTGTCCGTCGGCAGCGCGGGCATCGAGCGAGGTCACCTGGATGGGGTGGCCGTCCCGGGCGAGCCCGGCGAGCACGGCGTGAGCGTCGTCGCAGAAGTGGCAGCCGGGGTTCTCGACGACGGCGACCTGCACTGGTCGCGAAACTGTGGTCACGGGGGTTCCTTTCCTGCACCGGAATGACGGGACCAAGCCTCACACTCGCGGCCTGTGGCTGCCGTCGCCGTTTTATGGAGGTTTGGTGTCGTCGTTGGGAGTTCGCCATCGGATCTCCACAGAACTGGCGTCGGCAGACCGGGCGGGTGCCTGCACAGTGGTGGCTATGGCCACATCTACGCTTGAGCTGCCCACTCCGCCCCGTCGACGGCCGCGTACCTGGTGGGCAACGGTCCGCGCCGGTTTCGGAGCGGCCTTGGGTCTCGTGCCTCACGTCCTGCACCACGTCGGCCTGATCGCCGGGGCCGCGGTGCTGACCGGTGCGCTGGGCAACAGTGTCCTCTACGTCGTGGGGCTGCTGTTGAGCATCCCCCTGCTGCGCCGTCTCCGCTCCAGGTTCGGCACCGGGTGGGCACCGGCCCTGGGAGTCGCCTTGTTCACCGCCCTGTTCGCCCTGTCCGCGTTCGTGGTGGGCCCACGGCTTGGCGGGGCCGACGCCCCCGCTCCGACGCCCGCGATTCCTTCCCCCTCGGTCACGACGCCTGCCGAGCACGACGGGCATCACTGAAACCTCCTGGGCAGAGGACCGCCCGAGGTCGTTGTGGGTGATGAGATCGTCGAACCGGTCCATGAGGACCGTCTGGTCGGGATCGGCTGCCCAGCCGACGGCGTTTCAGGCCGCGGCAGTACTACGTTACGAGCTGGCCATGGTCACGCACGGGCCCAGCTGCCGGGCCTGGTGCGTGTGCGCCTGCGCTGCGGTCCACGATCGCGTAGCGAGGTCGCGGCAAGACCCCCGGCGTGATGGTGTGCGGCCGGGCCACTGCATGCTTACGAGCGCGCGTCCCGCTGTCCGGCGGGCGGAGGGACGGGCCGGGTCGGTGGTGTGATGTCGAGGTCGGCTGCGTCCTCGGTGTCGCAGGACCGCTCGACCTGCAGGGTGGAGAAGTAGACGTCGAACCGGTCCCTCAGGAGGGTCCTGGCCTGCTCCAGCACCGCCTCGCCATCACGTGCTGCCTCAGGGACGTGCAGGTGCGCCGAGAAGACGGTGCGCCCGGTGGTGATGGTCCAGGCGTGCACGTGGTGGACGTCGCGAACACCAGGCACCTGGCCCAGGGCGGTGATCACCGCGTGAAGGTCAAGGCCGTCCGGGGTGCCCTGCAGCAGGATGCGCAACGCTGAGCGCATGATGCTCCAGGACGCCCAGAGCAGCACCACGCCGAAGGCCATGCCGAGCAGCGGGTCGATGGCCAGGAACCCCGTGAAGCGGATGACCACGGCCGAGACGATGATGATCAGGCTGCCGACGAAGGTCTGCAGGATGTGCCAGAAGGCCCCCCTGATGTTGAGGTCGGTCTTCTGCCGCTGGTAGAGGAGCCGGAAGGCGATCACCTCGGTGATGATCCCGCCGGCGGCCACCCACAGCATGACGGTAGTGGACAGTTCGACCGGGTCGGCCAGGCGCGTCGCGCCCATCCAGAACACGTAGGCCGCCATCAGGGCTAGAAACACCCCGTTGAAGAGGGCGCCGAGGATCTCCGCCCGACCCCACCCGAAGGTCTCCTGCGCGGACGCGGGCCGTCGGCTCAGCCGCTGCGCGACAAGGGCGATGAGCACCCCGCCGACGGCCGAGAAGGTGTGGAACGCATCGGAGAGCACCGCCACCGAGCCGGTCCAGAGCCCGACGGCCAGCTCGACCACGAAGTAGACGCCGGTGAGCCAACCGGAGATCACCAGCGCTCTTCGGTCACCTCCGCCGGGGACGTGGGCGCCGTGGCCGCTCTGATTCATGTCACTCCTCCTCGTTCAGGGACGCAGATGTTCAGTGTCATCAACTCCGCACGAGCCGGGCGATCGCTCGTGAGGCCTGCTCCACCTGGTCCACGTGTGGGCTGGCGGCATCACCGGGTTGCTCGAAACACTGGTGCAGGTGGTCGTCGAGCAGCAGCAGGGCGACCGCCTGTAGTGCCCGGGTCGTCGCTGCGACCTGGGTGAGGATGTCGATGCAGTCCTCGTCGCCCGCCACCATGCCGCTGATGCCGCGGACCTGTCCCTCGATCCGGCGCAGGCGCACCTGGAGCGCGACCGGGCTGCGGGTGACGGAACTCATCGACCTGCTCCTGCCTGACCCTCGTGGCTTCGGTGCTCGTCACTGGCGCCGGTGGGCTGTCCGTACCGGTGGGGGTCGGCCTCGAAAGCCTCGGCGCAGTGCCCGGAGCAGAAGTGGAACGTGGCTCCGTCGTGCTCGCGGGTGGCCGCGGCGGTGGCCGGGTCGATGCTCATGCCGCACACCGGGTCGGTGACGGTGGCGACACGTTGCTGCCCGCGGTCATGCGCGAGCTGGGTCATGGTGTCGTCCTGGATGGTGTCCTCGCCGAGCTCGACCACCGGGTCCGTGGTCGGGACGTGGGTGACGGTAGGCAGCGGCGTGGGGGTAAAGGCACGCAGCCGGTTGGCGTTGGCGACCACCGACAGCGAGGAGAGCGCCATGGCCGCGGCGGCAATGATCGGGCTCAGCAGCAAACCGAAGGCGGGGTAGAGCACTCCGGCGGCGATAGGGATGCCGATGGCGTTGTAGCCGAAGGCGAAGACGAGGTTCTGTCGGATGTTGCGCATCGTGGCCTTGGACAGGTCGACCGCCGTGACGACCCCCGGAAGGCTGCCCGAGATCAGGGTGATGTCGGAGGACTCGATGGCCACGTCCGTGCCCGTGCCGATGGCTGAACCGACGTCCGCCTGGGCCAGCGCCGGGGCGTCGTTGATGCCGTCGCCGACCATCCCCACGACCTTTCCCTCCGACTGCAGACGCCTGACCTCGGCCGCCTTGTGCTCGGGCATGACCTCGGCGAGGACCCGCGTGATGCCAACCGTTCGAGCGATAGCCGCTGCGGTGTCGCGGTTGTCACCGGTCATCATGACGACTTCGAGGCCGCGCTTCTGCAAGGCCGCGATCGCGTCTACGGAACCGTCCTTGACGGTGTCAGCCACGCCGATGACGCCCGCGGCCTGACCGTCCACCGCGACCAGCATCGGGGTCTTGCCCTCCTGGGCCAAGCGCCGGAGGTCGGCATGCAACGCAGCCGCGTCGATGCCCGCGATGGACAGCAGCCTGTCGTTGCCGACCAGCACTTCCCGCCCGGCCACCAGCCCGCGCACGCCCTGGCCGGTGATGGAGTCAAAGGCTGTTGCCTCAGGAATGTTCAGACCACGCTGTGAGGCCCCGGTCACGATCGCGGACGCCAACGGGTGCTCCGAGGATGCCTCGACAGCAGCGACCAGTGTGAGCAGGTCCTGGGCTGAGAACTCCTGGGCCGGCAGCACATCGGTCAATGAGGGGGCACCCTGGGTGATGGTGCCTGTCTTGTCGAGCACCACGGTGTCGAGCTTGTGCGCGTTCTCCAGCGCCTCTGCGGAGCGGATCAGGATGCCGTTCGTGGCACCCTTGCCGGTGCCGACGGTGATCGACATGGGCGTGGCTAGCCCCAGCGCGCACGGGCAGGCGATGATCAACACCGACACCATCGCGACCAGTGCGAAGATCACTGCCGGCGGCGGGCCCACGAGCGTCCAGATGGCGAAGGTCCAGATGGCGATCATGATCACGGCCGGCACGAAGTAGCTTGAGACCTTGTCCACCACCCGCTGGATCGGGGCCTTGGACCCTTGAGCCTCGCGCACCAACGTGATGATCTGGGCGAGCATCGTCTCCGCACCGACCTTGGTAGCCGTGTACCGGAACGCGCCCGTCTGGTTGATCGTGGCACCGATGACCGTGTCGCCGGCCGTCTTGGTGACCGGGATCGGCTCACCGGTGACCATCGACTCATCCACCGCAGAGGAGCCCTCGAGGACCTCCCCGTCGACCGGCAGCTTCTCCCCCGGGCGGACCACGACGACGTCGCCGACGACGACATCGTCGATCTGCACCTCCAGCTCCTGGCCCGCGCGGATGACCCGAGCGGTCCGCGGCTGCAGGCCGATCAGCGCCCGGATCGCCTCGCCGGTGCCGGCCTTCGCCTTGGTCTCGATCAACCGGCCAAGGAGGATGAGCGTGATGATGACGGCGACGGCCTCGTAGTAGACCTCCTGGGCGATGTCGGGCAGCACCCACGGGACGAAGGTGACGACGACGCTGTAGCCGTACGCCGCGATGGTGCCCAGCGTGATCAGCGAGTTCATCTCGGCGGTGCGGTGGGACAGGGCCAGCCAGCCGGTGCGGTGGATCGGCCAGCCGGTGTAGAAGAAGATCGGCGTGGCCAAGGCCAGCTGGAACCAGCGGTTCATCAGTAGGTCCGGCACCCAGGTGGCGCCGAAGACCTCGTGCGCCATCACCGCGAAGACCAGGGGAAGGCTCAAGATCACGCCGACGATCACCCGCCGTCGCAGGTCCGTGATCTCGACGGCCCGCTCGGCTGCCTCCGCGTCCTCGGTCAACCCGAGGTCGGAGCTATCCTGCGGTCCTGGCTCGGCTGAATCGGCCGACTCAGGCTCCCCGTCGATACGAGGCGGCGCGGCAGGCCCGTCCCCCGGCTCCGCCGTGTCACCGGCCACCACCCGGACCCTGCCCTGGAGCATGTTCATCCCGCAGGCGAACCCGAACTCTCCGGTCTGCTGGGGGGTGAAGTCCACTGTGGTACTGGCGTATGCCGGAAGCGCCTGGTTGATCCGGAAATCGGGAAGGACCAGCCGGGAGGAACAGTCGCCGCTCTCCTGCCGGTCGAAGACCAGGCGGACGGGCACGCCCTGGACAACCTCGACCAGATCGGGGCTGTAGCCGCCCTTGACGGTCACTGTGACGACCTGACGCCCACCCTCCAGCTCCGCGCGCCGAGACTTCTTGGGGCCGAAGAAGTACCAGCCCGTCAAGACCGTCAGCACGGTGGCCGTGGCCACTGTCAACAGGACATCCATGATCGTGTTTCCTCTCGGCGACTCGTCGAAGCCCGCTTGGTAAGCGTCAATACCCTTGGGGGGTATACCTAGAAGATACAACCACCCGTGTGTTGGTCCAGTGGTTGAAAGGTGGAGATTCGGTGGCGGTGCATGGCCAGCGAACTTAGGTTGACTCTGCCGTCAAGCCGGTCAACGGCCCCTCGGCCCGCTGCCATGCCTCATCCACAGCATCAGGCCCACCATCATTGCCACGCAGGCCAGCGCATAGACGACGCCACCGGTTCCCCATGCCCCGGTGGCGATCAGGACGCCGACCAGGGCAAGCATGGGCACGCACATGAGCCACATCAGCTGGCCGTGCTGATACCCCTGGCCTGCGTGGTCCGGCGACGGCAGCACGGGAGGCGGCTCGTCCAGGGTGGGACGTGGGGTGCCCGGGGGGTCGTGGTGTCGCATGAGTGCCGCTCTCCTTGGTCATGTATGCGGTTACTGCACGAGGACCTCAGTGGTGACGCCCTCGTCCAGGGTGCGGATCACGCTGTCACCGACCACGGCGATCACCTCCAGGGATCCATCGTCGCTACGGCTGGCGGACAGGGCCGCTGCCTCGCCGAGCACGGCCGCCCCCAGGGACCAGCTCTGCCCCTCGTCGGTGCTGGTAGCGACCTTGCCGCCGGTGGTCAGGGCCACCACGGTGCTCGCGTCGGCCCAGGCCACCAGCACGGCCGGCTCCGGCGGGGCTAAGGCGTCCCAGGTGGCACCGTCGTCGGTGCTGCGCAGCAGGCCTGCGGCCGTGGTGGCCAGCAGCGTCCCGCCCGGGGAGGCAGCGAGAGCGCGGGGCGGCGCGGTGATCGAGCGTTCGTGCCAGGTGCGGCGGTCGGAGGAGGTGCGCAACGTCCCGTCGTAGCCGACCACGGTGCTGCCGGAGGTGGTCAAGGCATGGAAGTCCGACTCCCCGCCGCGTGAGGCCACGGTCCAGGTCATCCCCCCGTCCGCGGAGGTGAGCAGCCCCAGCGGCTCGGGAAGGTCGGTCTGCAGGCCGGGGTGGCCGGAGGCGTAGTAGGTCCCGTCGGCGTCAACGGCGAAGCTCATCAGGTCCATGACCGGGCCGACGGCGACCAGGTCGATGCCGACCTGGCGGAAGAGACCCTCGTGCGTGGCAAGCAGCAGGTCCCCACTGCCCGGGTCGCGGACGGCGGCGTGGATGTGAGTGATCGCGATCTCCTGCGCGTCCCCCTCCGTCGGGTTCTTGTCGGCCGTCGGGGAGCACCCCGCGAGGGCGAGGCCAAGGATCCCGGCCGCCGCCGCGAGACCCCGGTGCGTGCGCCGCGCGCGGGCGCTCATGAGTACCTCAGGTCGATCATCATCCCGGCCTCGGCGTGATAGATGTTGTGACAGTGGACCAGCCAGTCGCCAGGATTGTCGGCGTCGAGGTCGAGCGACACGGACTCCATAGGCGCCATCAACAGGGTGTCCTTGCGCAGCCCGTTGGGCAGCGCGAAGGTGTGCCCGTGCAGGTGCAACGGGTGCGGCATCATCGTCATGTTCACCGCGTTGAGCCGCAGGCGCTGCCCGGCCGCCACCCGCAGCGGCTCGTTCTGCCCGTACGCCGCGCCGTTGATCGTCCACAGGTAGGGCGCCATCGACCCTCCGAGCCTCAACGCCTCCGTGACGTCGGGACGCTTGGCAGGCAGCCGGACCGCGTCGTCCGGCTCCAGCTGCGAGCCGGCCAGAACCCTCCCGCCCAGCTCGCTCAGGGTCACGTCGGCCGCGGGCACAGAACCGGTGCCCGTGCGGATCACCGCCAGCCCCTGCCCGCCCGTGCTCTTTCCCACCGGCCGCGCCACGAGCGGGAACACCCCCGGCTCCAGGGCGACGACCGCGTCATACCGCTCCCCCATGCCGATGTAGAGTGCGTCGGTCTGCACCGGTGTGAGCGGCCAGCCGTCAGTGTGGGTGAGGGTCATACGGTGCCCGCCCAGGGCGACCGCGAAGATGGTGTCCGACGCGGCGCTGATGATCCGCAGCCGCACCCGCTGCCCGGCCCGAGCCTGCAGGACCGGCGGGTCGCTGGGCAGCTTGCCATTGATGAGGTAGTGGGGGTAGGTCACGTCACCGGTGTCGGCACCCCAGGGGGCCTCGCCCAGCCCTACGGACATCGAGCCGTGGTGCATACCGGCCATCGCCCCGTGGTCCATGCCGCCGGTGCCGGAGGCGCCGTCGGCGACCAGCTGCTCCAACACCTCCTCGGGCGTGGTGCCGGTGCCGTCGATCCAGTCGTCCAGGACCACGACCCACTCCAGGTCGTAGTCACCGGGTTCGGCCGGGTCCTCGATGATCAGTGGCGCGTACAAGCCGCGGTCAAGCTGGGTACCGACATGGGGGTGAAAGAAGTAGGTGCCCGGGTCGGGGGCCGTGAACTCGTACAGGAAGCTCTCCCCCGTCCGTACCGGGTCCTGCGTCAGGCCGGGGACGCCGTCAGCCTGCTGCCCCAGCCGGACACCGTGCCAGTGGACGGTGGTATCGGCAGGCAGCTGGTTGTCCAGGGTGACCCGCAGCAGGTCCCCGGCGTTCGCCCGCAACGTCGGGCCGGGGGCGGCGTCCCCGTAGGCCCACGTCTGCACCGTCCTGCCGCCCAGGTCCAGGGTGACCGGACGAGCGGTCAGGCGGGCGCTCATGACGGACTGTCCGGACAAGGGTGGCACGGGCTCGGGGGGCGGGAAGGCCGCAGCAGGGCGCGTCGCCGAGGCGTCGCCGGAGCAGGCGGCCAGGGCCGCCGAGGCGCCCAGGCCAAGGCCGGCGAGGAGCACCTGACGTCGTGAGGGACGGATCATGGTTCCGTCCAGGAAAGGTCGGAGCATCTGTCAGTGCCCGTCGACCAGGAGACGACGGTGCTGCTCGTACTGTTCCGGGGTGAGCTCTCCCCTGGCCAGGCGCTCCTGCAGCAGCAGGAAGGGTGCGGAGCTGTCTGGGCGAGCTCCCCTCGGCACGTCGAGCAGTGCCCGGACGACCAGGAGCACCAGGCCCCAGAACGCCACCGTGCTCACCGCCATCAGGAGCCACATGCCCCAGCCCATGCTGTGCGTCAGCATGTCGACCTCCCGCCTCCGGTTACCTCTCCTCTGCAGTCTTGACGCCCATGGTTGGCACCCGGCGCACAGTTCATGGAGGTTTGGTGAAGTTCTGACCCACCAGGGGCCCGCGCTGGCCGCGGGCGATGGCCCGTAGGGGAGGATGCGGCCATGGCACCTGCGAACACCCCAGCACCGGCCGCCCGGGTCCTGGTCGTCGAGGACGAGCGCGCCCTGGCCGGCATGGTAGCGGCCTATCTCTCCAAGGCCGGCTACGAGACAACCGTGGTCCACACCGGGCCGGACGCCCTCACCGCCGTGCGTGAGCACGCGCCCGACGTCGTCGTGCTCGACCTCGGTCTTCCGGGGCTGGACGGCATCGAGGTGTGCCGACAGATCCGGACCTTCTCCGACTGCTACATCCTGGTCGTCACCGCCCGCTCCGACGAGGTCGACCGGCTCATCGGCCTGTCCGTGGGCGCCGACGACTACGTGACCAAACCGTTCAGCATGCGCGAGCTCGTCGCGCGCGTGCAGGCCGTGCTGCGCCGACCGCGCACGGGCTCCGCCGCCCGCGCCTACGCCCACGAGCCGGTCTGGGTCTTCGGCGACCTGCACATCGACTCGGCCGGCCTCGAGGTCCACCTGGCGGGCGAACGGGTCGACCTGACGCCGATCCAGCGCGACCTGCTGATCACCCTGGCCTCCCGCCCCCGCAACGCGTTCTCCCGGCGCCAGCTGATCGAGGAGGTATGGGGCGGTGGTTGGGTCGGCGATGAGCACCTGGTCGACTCCCACATCGCACACCTTCGCCGCAAGCTCGGCGACGACCCCGAGACAGCCCGCTACATCACCACCGTGCGCGGGGTGGGATACCGGATGGGCCAGGGATGAGCGGGTCACGTCGACCGTTGATGCACCGGGGGCTGGCGACGCGGCTGCTCATCGGCCAGACGATCGTGCTGCTCGCCGGCGCCCTGACGGTCGGCCTCGTCGCCGCCGTGGTCGGCCCGCCGATCTTCCGCAACCACCTGTTGCAGGCCGGTCACCCCGAGGGCTCCCCCGAGCTGGCCCACATCGAGCTTGCCTACCAGGACGCCTCGCGGATCTCCCTGGGCTGGGGACTGCTGATCTCCCTTCTCGCGGCCGGCGCGGTCACCTGGGTCCTCGCCCGTCTCCTGCGCCGCCCTCTGACCGAGCTGACGCACGCCGCCCGCGAGCTCGCCCGCGGTCACTACGCCGCGAGGGTGTCCATCACCGGATCCGGCACCGAGCTCGACACCCTCGCCTCCGCGTTCAACGTCATGGCCGTCCGCCTCGAGGGGGTGGAGGACACCCGCCGACGGCTGCTGTCCGACCTCGCGCACGAGCTCCGCACCCCGATCGCGACCCTCGCCGCCTACCACGAAGGCCTCACCGACGGGATCATCGACCTGGGGCCCGAAGCCAGAGCCGTCCTGACCGAGCAGACCGCCCGGCTGGCCCGGCTCGCCGACGACATCGACGAAGTGTCTAGGGCCGAGGAGGGACGCCTCGTCCTCGACCGCCGCCCCGTCTCCGTGGCCGAGCTGTACTCCGCCGCCGCCGACGCCCTGCGCGAGCCCTACGCCACCAAGGGCGTTCATCTGCAGACCGAGGGTTCCCGCGTCCTGGAGGACGTTCTCGTCGAGGTCGACCCCGGCCGGGTCGGCCAGGTCCTCACCAACCTGCTCACCAACGCCTTGCGCCACACCCCCACCGGAGGCACCGTGTCGCTTGCTGCCTACCGCGACGGTTCAGAGGTGGTGCTCACCGTCCGTGACGACGGCGAAGGGATCACCGCGGCGCAACTGCCGCACGTCTTCGAGCGGTTCTACCGAGGTGACAGCGCACGCAACCGGGAACGTTCCGGCTCCGGCATCGGCCTGACGATCAGCAAGGCCATCATCGATGCCCATGGCGGCTCCATCACCGCGAGCAGCGACGGACCCAGGCAGGGCGCCACCTTCAGCGTCAGCCTGCCCGCCCCGCCCCAGCCCGCCTGAGACTCCGAACTCCCATCGCGTCGCAAAAGCAACCTGCCAGTGCCCCTCACCGTCAGCCATGGACGTTGCTTCCGCTCCCGGTCACGGGTGCGTCATCGGTGGCAGGCTCAGCAGCATTCCCTACCGTCGCAGAAGCGGTAGGCCTTCCTGGGCTTGCCCTCACGAGCCCTGAACAGGGCCAAGACGCAGTCCGGACGAAGGAGGGACTGATGACTCACCAGGTGACCAGGATGCTGGAGACTCACCCCAAAGACCTGGGTTCGATAGACCAAGAGAAGGTGGCGGAATGCATCGCGGCGTGCTTCGAGTGTGCCCAGATCTGTACCGCCTGCGCAGACGCCTGCCTGGGCGAGGACATGGTGGCTGAGCTCATCACCTGCATCCGCAAGAACCTCGACTGCGCCGATGTCTGCGCGGCGGCCACCCGGCAACGTCCTGTCTCGCCAGACTGGTGTCAACATCGAGACCACCCGGGCGTTGCTTGAGGCGTGCCGGGAAGCGTGCCGAGTCTGCGCCGAGGAGTGCGCTCAGCATGCCCAGATGCACGAGCACTGCCAGGTATACGCCGACGCTTGCCGACGGTGCGAAACGGCGTGCGCCGGAACTGCTCGCCGACCTCGGTTGACTTGAGCCGGCACCCGACTGGAACACCGGTCTCATTGGAACACCGGTCGGCCTGCTCGTCCGCCGCGGGCTGGCGCACCGGTGCTCAGCTGTTGACGAGCTGGTAGTCGCCGGCCTCGTCCAGAGCTGCGGCGATGTCTGCCTGAGCCAGCGGCGTCTGGCTGGCGACCCTGACGGTGGACGTGCCGCCAGCGACCAGGTCAACGGTCACGTCGGTCACACCGGGCAGGCTCTGTAGTTCGGTGCTCACGGCGCTGGCGCAGTGACCACAGGTCATACCGGCGACGGCGAGGGTCTGGCTGTTCATCGTGTCCTCCTGGACTGTGGTGGAAGTGGTGCTGCTGTCGGGCGCTGCGCAGCAGGCGCAGCCGTCGGCCTGGGCCATCGGCAGCTGGGTGCTCGCGGTGTTCGCGATGTCCATGTGGCTCTTCTCTCGGTCGTTGTCAGGGCGGGGTTTCAGGAGCGGATCAGTCGGGCGACGGCCGCGGAGGCCTCGGTCACCTTCTGGTCCAGCTGTGCAGGGTCATCGTTCGCCTGCGCGAGGCAGTGACGCAGATGGTCCTCGAGCAAGCCGAGGGCTACCGCTTCGAGGGCTTTGGTGGCGGCGGAAACCTGGGTAAGGATGTCGATGCAGTACGCATCGGCGTCAACCATGCGCTGCAGGCCACGGACCTGACCCTCGATCCGACGAAGCCGGTTGCCCTGGGCGTCCTTGTTGTTCACGTACCCGGGACCTGCCGGTCTCGCGGTCCTCTCCTCAAGAACCATCGTGGCTCCTCCTTCGCTCCGCGGCCATCATACCCCCCTGGGGTTTATCTCCGGAAGCCGTCAACGAGTGCCCTACGTCGTCTACGCGGGCCAGGTCACACGACACGGGCTACGGGGGTCAACTGTTGCACGGTGGGTGGCGAGTGAGGCCTGCGTGTTGCAGCGCGTGCGCTCGCCACCGGTGGAGGTCACTGCGTGCTCCGTCCCCATTCGGCGTCTGGTCGCGTGCCCGCAGGGGCCGTCTGGTCCACCGGGTAGGCGTCCTCATCGCGTCGTCGACGATCGTCCCCCACGTGCCCGCCGTGCCCGCCGTGGCCCCCGACCATCATCAGAATCATCATCAGCGGGCAGGCCAGGATCGCGGCGTAAAGCAGGGCCTCCCCCGGTGGCCGGCCAAGCAGCAGCAGAACGACGAAGGCTCCTGCGACGAGCAGGGCCATTCCCTTGAGGTGACCGGTACCGCTGTGGTTCATCATCATTCCTTCTCTCCCCAACCCTTGGGGCGCTCCGCGCTCGACTGCGCGCTCGATACCGCAGTGCGTCGTCCTGACAGGACTTAGCGTGCCCTTCGGACACGACGATCAGAGTGCTCTTCTGTGGTGATCTGACGAAGACTTGCCCGCCCGAGAGCACCCCGCTGTCGATCGGGCCGCACGGTCCCGGCTGTACTGACCCGGCAGTACTGACTCGGCGCGCCGAGGCACCCGCAACACCTTGCCCTCACCTACGCCCTCGCGTAGCGTGCGTCTGGCCCCTTGGACAGGAAGACGAGGGCCGATATTCGTGGAGGTGAGGCGTGAGTTCCCGCCGCAAACGGTATCGCGAGATCGTGGAGACCCTCTCGGTCCACGGGTTTGGGTTCACCGTCGGGGCCGTAGGTCTGCAGGGGCGCCTATTTTTCCGACGGGGCCTACCCGGGCACCAACAGGGTCGCACGTACACCCAGCCGGAACACCTGCGCCTGGCCCTGGAGGAACTGGGTCCAACGTTCGTCAAGCTCGGTCAGCTCCTGTCGACCCGCTCCGACCTCCTGCCTGCCGAGTACACCGCGGAGCTGGCCAAGTTGCAGGACGACACGGCCGCCGTGCCCACCAAGATGATCGTGGAGACGCTCACCGAGGAACTCGGCAACGTGGGGGTGTTCGACCGCTTCGACCACGAGCCGCTGGCTAGCGCGTCGATCGGTCAGGCGCACTCCGCGAGCCTCGTGGGCACAGAGGTCGTGGTCAAGGTCCGCCGGCCGGGGGCGGTGGAGACGGTGCGGGCCGACCTGGAGGTCTTGCAGAACCTCGCCGTCACTGCGACCCGCCACTCAGAGGTCGCCCGCGGCCACGACGTGGTCGGCATCGTGCAGGACTTCTCCACGACGCTGCTTGCCGAGCTGGACTACCTCGCTGAGGCCCACAACGCCGAGCGGTTCGCGGCCAGCTTCGCCGACGACCCCCTCGTACAGATCCCCACGGTGTTCTGGGAGACGACGACCTCCCGGGTTCTGACTCTAGAACGCGTCCACGGCATGAAGATCGACGACGTTGCGGCCCTCGACACCGCCGGCATCGACCGTCGAGAGCTCGCGGCGCGTGCGACCGGAGTGCTGTGCCAGATGGTCTTCGAGGACGGCTTCTTCCATGCTGACCCGCACCCGGGCAACTTCTTCGTCGCACCCGACGGTGGTCTGGCGGTGATCGATTTCGGCATGGTGGGTGAGCTCGACGACGACCTGCGCGAGCGGCTGGTCGCTCTGCTTGTTCCACTCCTGCGAGGGGACCTGGATCGGACGACGCAGGCGATGCTCGACCTGGTCGGGGACCCGCCGGGAGTCGACAGGACAGCCCTGCGGGACGGGCTGCGGCCCCTGGTCGAGCGGTTCAGCGGGGTGCCGCTGGCGGACCTGGCGCTGACCGGACTGATCACCGACGTGCTGGCGCTGGTGCGACACCACCAGTTGCGTCTGCCCACCGACCTGGCACTACTGTTCAAGATGCTGCTCATGGCCGAAGGGCTGGGGCGGCGCCTCGACCCGGAGTTCCAGCTCAGTACCGTGGTAGCCCCGTACGCCGAATGTCTTGCCCTGCGACGCCACTCAGCCGACGCCCTGGTGGAGCGGATCATCCAGGTGACACGCGACCTGCTGGACGCGGGGGCTCAGACCCCGAGAAGCCTTCGCGGTCTGGCTGAGGTGCTGGAGCGCGGGGGGTTCGACGTCCACCTGCGCACCGCCGACCTGCACCAGGTCATCCGGGAGGCCGACCGCATCGGCAACCGGGTCATCGCAGGCGTGATCGCCGCAGCCTTGATCGATGGTGTCGGGCACATCGTGGCTGCCAGCACCGGGCGGGGGAAGCCGCTGCAGGGACCGCTGGTCGTCGCCGGCGCCGGCGCCCTCGGCGTGCTGGGCGCCTACCTGGCCCGGAACTCGAAGCGGACGCTGGGCACGGAGCGGTACAGGGCTCCTGCCCCGCGGTGGACGCAGCGACGGGGACCGTCTCAGTCGTAACCGGACCAGCGGAAACGTGCGGGGAACCGGGCGGTCCCAGGCTCAGACCGTCGGTGCGCGCCGGTACCAGCGTCCCCGCGTCACAGGCACGGGGACGGTTCGGTCCTTCGGCAGTCCTTGCGAGGGGGTGGCGGGCCGACCCCTCCTGACCCCGTCATCGCGGGAGCACCCGTTGACGTAGCGGCGGTAGTCGCCCACCTCGTCGAACGGCGCGTGGGCGACATACTCGCCAGCACGCGGGTCGGCGAGCACCTCCTCGAAGAACTGCCGCCACGCCTGGGCGTGCAGTGTGGCGCTGTCGGGTCACCACAGTGTCCAGGTCGAAGATCACCGCCTCCTACCGGGGAGACCGCGCCGGTGAGGGCGGGCTGCCAAAGGGGCCCGGACACGACCGGGAGGGCGGCCGCGGGTGCGCCGGATCATGGTGGGGGTCGCCACCGAGGCTGTCAGGGCCTGGAACGCGCACCGCAGGCGCTGGCGTGGGGGGTGGTGCGTGCAGAGCGGCCCACATGGCCATGAGCACCGCTGTCAGCCCGAGGGCGGTCAACCCATCTGGGCGTTCACCCAGGGCGAGCGCGGCCAGCGCGATGCCGAAGACCGGGGTCAGGAACGTCCACGTGGCCAACGTGTCGAGCCGGCTGTGGCGGGCCTCGGCGAACCACGCCACCGTGGTTGCCGCAGTACCGACAAGGGCCAGGAACAGGAGCATGACGATGAAGCGGGGGGTCCAGGAGATCACCGGCGCGCCCTCCACGGCCGCAGCCAGCAGCACCAGACCCGCCCCGCCGATCAGCAGGTGCCACGCCGTAGCAGTAACCAGGTCCAGCCCGGCCAGTCGGCGGGAGAGCAGGGTGCCTGCCGTCACGGCAACCGCTGCGAGCAGCGACAGTGCGGCACCGCTGCCCCCGCCCGCGGGCAGCGCGACCAGGACGAGCCCGGCGAACCCCAGCACCAGGGCGGCAGCCGTACGCAGAGAAAGCTGCTCGCCAAACATCCACCAGGCCGGCAGGAGGATGAGCAGCGGTTGGGCGTTGGCCAGCACCGCCGCGGTACCGGCAGCGCCGCCGGCCACGCCGGCAAACATGGCGGCGAAGGCGACCGTGACGTTGACCAAGCCCAGGACGGCGATGATCCCCCAGGCCCGCGGGCCGCTGGGGGCGAGGCGGTGCTGCAGACCACCCAGGGCCAGCAGGGCGGCGCCGGCCACCACCGCCCGTAATGCGGCGAACCACAGCAACGGGGCGTCGCGCAGGCCCCACTCGATCGCCACGAAGCACGCCCCCCAGGCCGCCGTGATCCACAGCATCCGCACCGGTTGCGGCCGTTGCGATGCCCCGGTCACCGGCGCGGCCAGCGCAGTGGTGCCCCCAAGGCCGTCCACGCCAGCCCTGGTCACCGGATGCCGACCGGGACGGGCGCGGTCAGCACCGGTCCCCTGACGGCCCACGTTGCCCCCGTGCCCTTAGTCCATCGGTGCCGAGGCCGGGGCGGGCAGGAACTCCCGGCGCATGCCCAGGATCTCATCCGTCATCGCGATGGAGGTGGCGCCGTCGGTCACGGTCCCAGCCAATGCCCGGATCGCGTCGATGGTCTCGGGAGTGGCGATGGCCTCGTTGTCGACCTGGTAGGTCAGGTAGGCCTCATCCCCCTCTACGGTCAGGACGTCCTCCCACACTGCGACCTCCCACATGTCCCCCCGTGGCCGGCCCAGGTCCCGCATGAGCTCCACGGTGGTGTTCAGTGCGGTCACGCCGTCGGCCATCCGGACAAAGGCGATCCGGGGCGCGGCCCGCAGCGCCTCCAGCAGCTCCCCACGACTGGCAGGGCGGGTCAGCTGCAACGTCCAGAAGTGGCTGTGGGTCTGGGTGTGCGACGCCTTGGCTGCCATCGTGACCACGTCAAGCTCCGGGCGCACCGTACGCGCGTCGGGACCCTGGTGGGAGGGGATAGAACCCTCGGGGACCACGGTGTTCATGATGCCGCCCTGGTGCGACTCCACCGGGTCGGTGGCCCGCCGGATCAGCACTCCCCGGGCGCGGGCCAGCAGACCCGCGTCCTGCAACGCGCCGAGCACCCGGACGGTGCCGGTGGTGTTGCAGGACACCACCCGGGTGGCGTCCCGACCGACCGCGGTGGCGTAGTTCGCCTGCGCCACGAAGGAGTGGCCGGTAGTGGCGTGGGACTCCCCACCCTGCAGCACCGCCTTGACCCCAGCATCTCGGTAAAGCTCGAGGTTGGTGGCGGCGACCTTCTTGGGGGTGGTGTCCACCACGACATCGACCTGCGACAGCAGGTCGGCCAGCGAGCCCGCCACCGGCACCCCGGCATCGCCCATCGCGGCGCGTGCCTCCTCGGTCGCCGCGAACACCGGGATCCCCAGGCCGGCGGCGGTGCGCACGTGCCAGTCGGTAGCGATGTCGGCGACGCCGACCAGGTCCATGTCCGGCATGTCCCGCACCGCGTCCGCGACCCGCTTCCCGATCACGCCGTAACCGTTGACCGCAACTCGCACATTCATTGAAATCTCCACTCTTCTCTCTCGGTCTTCTTCCTTGGTCGGGTCTACTTCCTGCTCGGTCTTCGAACTCCGGCCCCCGCCTCTCCTTCACACCCCACCCAAGGCGGCAGGGACGTGAACAGCCAAGGCCTGCTGAGCGTGCTCGGTGCCTGCTGGCGGCGCGCCGGACCCGGACCTGACTCCCACAGGCTCGACCAAAGCGAAACCCCTAGCTCCACCGTGGCACGGGTGGCCTCGACCGGATGCTCCCTCGTCGCGGTCATGACCAGCCGGGACCCACCCCCACGCACCAGATCCACCCCCACCGGCCCCACGCCGGACAACGACCGCACGGCGTCCAGAACCAGGGCCAGGCAGGCACCGCAGGTCAGACCAGAGACCCAGTAGGTCCGTGTCACCGCCATCGCCAACCTCCAAACCCCAGGGGGGTACCAGTTCCCTTCAACCAAACCACACACATGGTCTGGGTCCGACACCGGAACGGTGGAGATCCGGTGAAGTCCTCGATGTCGTCCGGGGCGAGTGGAGTCCTCGCCAGCACCGGTAGGCGCACTCCGGCGCTGGAGCCCCGAGAACGCAGAGCAGTCCAGGTCGTCGCGAAGGCTCGACAGGCTGATGGACGGCGGCCCAGCATGCGGGCCTTCGGGCCGGTTCGTGCGGGACGACCGAGGAATTATGGAGACTTGATGGAGATGTCCCGCACCCAACCCGTTGTGGTCTTGCCTGCATTCCACAGCGGTTAGCGTCGGTGAGAAAGAAGTGTTCGTCCGACCCTGCGTCCAGCACGGCAACGCGGGGACTGACGGTCGCCCACCTGATACCGCACGGAGGCTCATGATGACCCGCTACAAAATTCTGCTCCCTGTCGCCATCGCCACCTTCACCCTGGTCCTCGCCGGGTGTGGAGAGAGTACCGAGGACGCCAGCCCACCATCTGACACTGTCAGCGGAGGGGCCGCGCCCGGCGCCACGCAGACGACCGCCGACGGGGCACACAACGACGCCGACACCACCTTCGCCCAGATGATGATCGTGCACCATGAGGGCGCGATCGAGATGGCCGACCTCGCGGTGGAGAAGGCCGACTCGGAGGAGGTGCGTGCGCTCGGCGAGGACATCTCCGCAGCCCAGGGGCCCGAGATCGAGAAGATGCAGTCCTGGCTCAGTGCCTGGGGCGAGGAGCCCGCCCCCGCGAGCGGGACCGGTGGCATGGACCACGGCGATATGGGCCAGGGCGACATGGACATGGGCGCCATGGAGATGGACGGCATGGACCAGCAGGAGGTGATGGCCGAGCTGCAGTCTCTCTCGGGGACCGACTTCGACCGACGCTTCCTGGACCTGATGATCGCCCACCACCGGGGCGCCGTCGAGATGGCGGAGTCTGAGCTGCAGGACGGGCGCAACCCGCAGGCACTGGACCTGGCCGAAAAAATTATCGACGACCAGCGTGCCGAGATTGCCACGATGGAGCAGATCCTGAGCAACCTCTAACATCGGGATGAGGCAACTGCGGCGGGTGTCCCAGTGACCGCGCGCCGCCCGTCAGGGCGACGAGCACGGCAAGGAAGACCCTTCATACCCCCACCCGGTAGGGGTTGTTACGGTGTCTCGCATGCGTTCTCGACCCACCCTCGTCCCACCCCTCGCCGGGCTCCTCACAGCCCTCCTGCTGGTCCTCAGCGGGTGCAGCACCGCCACGACGGACGGTGGCCAGCAGGACCTGGTGACCGAGCACGGTCTGGATGGCCTGGAGGCCCGGGACGTCATCGACCGGCTGGAGGCAACCCCCGTCTCCGAACGTCCGCCCGGGTTGATCGCCTCGGTGCAACCGGAGTCGGTGCTGATGACCGACGTCGAGGGCCGCGAGGAGCGGCTGCCGCTGCCCGATGACGCGTTCTACCTCTCGGTGGCCCCCTACCTGGAGCAGACACACGAGTGCCACTTCCACAGCCTCACCACCTGCCGCGGCGAGCTCGGGAACGAGGACATCACCGTCCGCGTGGTCAGCGACAAGGATGGCGCCGTCGTTCTCGACCAGACCGTGCGGACCCAGGACAACGGGTTCGCGGGGTTGTGGCTCCCGGCAGACATGGAGGCCACCCTCACGGTCGAGCACGAGGGTCGCAGAGCCAGCACGCCGATCACTACCGGCGCGGACGCCCCCACCTGCCTGACCACCCTGCAGCTGCGGTGAACGGCGCCATGACCGGCCAGCACCGCCACCAGAGCTCCTCCACCTCCACCACCCGGAGCGCGGCAGATTCTCGCACCGGATGCCAGGAGCGAGAGCGCGCCGCCACCTCTGCCCGTGGGCCGGAACCGACCAGGCGCCGCCCTCGGCCGTGCCAGGGCCGTCCACGCACGACGGGTGAGTACCGGTGAGACGGACCCACCGGAGAGCCGCGCTCGTGGCGGCGTTCGCCCTGCTGCTTGCTGGCTGCGGCGAGTCTGGCCCGAACATCTCCGAGCAGATGCGCCAGGGTGACCAGAAGGGCTACGTCGCCGGGGACGGCACGATCGAGTCCCTGCCTCCCGAGCAGCGCCAGACCGTCCTGACCCTGCAGGGCACCACGCTGGAGGGCGATCCGTGGTCCGCCGCGGACCACCGGGGCCAGGCCGTCGTCATCAACGTCTGGGGGTCCTGGTGCGCACCATGCATCGAGGAGACCCCGGACCTGGTCCAGGTCGCCTCCGACCTGGACCAGGCCGGTGAGCCGGTGCAGTTCGTCGGTGTCAACTCTCGCGACTCTGTGCCCAGCGCCTTGGCCTTCCAGGAGAGGTACGGCATCCCCTACCCTTCCCTGCAGGACGACGGTGGCCGCACCCGTGCCCAGCTGGGCGGCCTCGCAGTGGCCACACCTTCCACGATCCTGCTCGACCCACAGGGCCGGGTCGCCGCGCGCGTGAGCGGCGCGGTCGACGCCACCACACTGCGCGGACTGATCGACGACGTGCTGGCCAGAGAGGCCGGCGATGAGTGAGGTCGTGCTCACCGGCCCCCTGCTGCTCGCCACCGCGATCGCGGCCCTGGCGGGTCTGGTGTCCTTCGCCAGCCCCTGCGTGCTGCCGCTGGTCCCCGGCTACATCGGCTACCTGTCCGGCATGACGGGCGGCGCCACCCCGGCTCCAGCCCCACCCCGGTGGCGCCCGGTCCTCGGCTCCGGGTTGTTCGTCGCTGGCTTCTCCAGTGTGTTCATCGCGATGAGCGTGGTCATCTCCTCCCTCGGGCTGGTCCTGGCCGCCAACCAAGGCCTGCTGCTGCGCGTGGGTGGCCTCATCGTCACCGGCCTTGGCCTGGTCATGCTGCTGCAGGTCTCGCCCTCCTTCTCCCTGCGATGGCGCCCCGCGTCCGGGCTCGCCGGGGCCCCCCTGCTGGGCGTCGTCTTCGGGCTGGGCTTCTCCGCCTGCACCGGGCCCGCGCTCGCCGCGATCCAGACCCTGGGCACCTCGATCCTGCCCGGTGACGGCGCGCTGGGCCGAGCGGTCGTGCTCGCCCTGGCGTACTGCGCCGGCCTCGGTCTGCCCTTCGTCCTGGTCGCCGCCGGCATGGGATCGGTCAGGCGTGGCTCCCGCTGGCTACGACGCCACTACCTGACCGTGCAGCGGGCCGGTGGTGCCCTGCTCGTCCTGCTCGGTCTGCTCATGATCTTCGGGGTCTGGGCAGAGGCGATGGCCTGGGTGCAGACCCGGCTCACCGGCAACTTCACCACGGTGATCTGACGTGCCCGACACCCAGACGCCGCAGCGGATCGAGCCGGCCTACCCCAAGGACCGCACCACCGTGGGCGGCCCGCGTCTGGGCCCCCGGGGGTGGGCCCGGTGGGGCTGGCGCCAGCTGACCAGCATGCGCACCGCGATCATGCTGCTGCTGCTTCTCGCCGCCGCCTCCATCCCCGGCTCGCTGTTCCCCCAACGCTCAGTTGACCCGGTACAGGTGCGACGTTTCGTGGAGGACAACCCGGACCTGGCACCTTGGCTGGACCGGCTGTTCCTCTTCGACGTCTTCTCCTCCCCCTGGTTCGCCTCGATCTACCTGCTGCTCATGATCAGCCTCCTCGGCTGCATCATCCCGCGGACCGCGCAACACGCCCGGGCCCTGCGGGCCGAGCCTCCACGGGCGCCGCGTCGTCTGGGCCGGCTGCCTGCGATGGCCCAGGCGACCGTTCCCGGCGCCCCGGGCTCCGTGCTGGCAACGGCCCGGGACGTCCTGGCCGCCAAGAGGTATCGGCTGCGCCAGGCCGGGGCCGGCGACCGGTCCCTCACCGGAGAGAAGGGGTACCTGAAGGAGACCGGCAACCTGCTCTTCCACCTGGCCATGCTGGGGGTCATCGTCGCGTTCGCCGCCGGGCACCTGCTCGGCTGGCGGGGAGAGATCATCATCAAGGAGGGCCAGTCCTGGACCGCCGGCCCGGCCAGCTTCGACACCCTCAACCTCGGACCCCTGGCCAGCACCGACAACATCCCAACCTTCACCGTGCAGCTGGACCGGCTCGATGTGGCGTTCGAGACCCAGGCCGACGGCGCCCAGTTCGGCCAGCCGCGCAAGTTCGACGGGCTCGCCACCGTCGACATTCCCGGACAGGCCCCCGAGCAGCAGCAGTTCGCCGTCAACCACCCCGTCTCCGTCGACGGCGACTCCATCTTCCTCCTGGGCAACGGCTACGCGCCCGTGGTGACCATCCGCGCCCCGGACGGGCAGCTCCTGTACTCCGACGCCGTGACGTTCCTGCCCCAGGACAACAACTACGCCAGCGAGGGCGCCATCAAGGTCACCGCCCGCGACCCCGGCCTCGGTCTGGTCGGCGGCTTCCTGCCGACCCTACGGCTCGACCCCGAGCTCGGCATGACCTCCTCCTTCCCCGGCCTAGCCGACCCTGCCCTGGTACTGACCGCGTTCGAGGGCGACCTGTTCGCCGACGGCCGGCCCCAGTCGATCTTCACCATCGACACCGAGCAGATGACACAGATGACCGACGGCGAGGGTGCCCCCGTCGCGATGCTCCTGCGTCCCGGGGAGTACTTCGAACTGCCCGACGGCACCACCGTGGAGCTCGAGGGCGTCATCCGCTGGGCCGGCCTGCTCGTCCGGCACGACCCGGGCCGGATGCCGGCCCTCGCCTTCGCCCTAGCAGCCGGCGCCGGGCTGGCGTTGATGCTCGGCGTCAGACACCGCCGGATCTACGTGCGCATCGAGCCCGACGACTCCACGGCGGCCGCCACAGGTCAGGTCGTGGTGACGGTCGGCGGTCTGCCCAAGGGCACCGACCCCGCCCTCCAGCGGATCGTCGACGACGTGCTCGCCCGGATCGCCGCCACCTCCGCGACACACCATCCGCCCACCCCAGGAAGCCACGAGGACACCCCATGACCGACCCGCAGCTCGCACTGGCCAGCGACATCGCCATCTGGGCCAGCCTGGCCGTGCTCGCCCTGGCTCTCATCTCCTTCTCCGCCCACCTGGCCATCACCGGAGCCGCCCGGCAACGCCAGTCCGACGACACGGTCCTGCAGCACACCCCCCTGCCCGTGGGCGCCCGGCGCACGAGTCGCGGGGCGGACCCATCGGACACCTCCCCGGACGCCACCCCGACCTCCGCAGCGCTGGAGCCGCCGACTGTCGACCACCCAGCCGGCGTCACCCGCCGCTGGGGCGTCCTGGGTATGCAGCTGACCTGGCTGGCTACCTTCGCAGTTCTCGCAGGCACCGTGCTGCGCGGGCTGTCGGTGCAGCGTTGGCCCCTGGGCAACATGTACGAGTTCGCGATCGTCGCCGCCACGTTCGCCCTCGTCGTCTTCTGCGCCTGGAGCCTGCGGCAGGACCGGCTCTGGCTCGGCCCCTTCGTGGTGCTTCCCGTCATGGTGGTGCTCATCGCAGGCAAGATCTGGTACACCGATGCCTCACAGCTCATGCCCGCCCTCGACAACACCATGTGGCTGTCCATCCACGTCACCCTGGCCACCCTGTCGGTCGCGCTCTTCGTCATCGGCGCCGCTCTCGCGGTCACCTACCTGCTGCGCGACTCGGCCGAACGCACCAACCGCGTCCGCGGCTGGTTGGCCGCGCTGCCCCAGGCAGACAAGCTGGAGACGATGACCTACGGGATGCACATCTTCGCCTTCCCGCTGTGGACCTTCACCCTGATCACCGGCGCCATCTGGGCCGAGGTCGCCTGGGGACGCTACTGGGGCTGGGACCCCAAGGAGGTCTGGACCTTCGTCATCTGGGTCGTCTACGCCGCCTACCTCCACTCCCGAGCGACCAGCAGCTGGACCAAGCGGAAGGCCACCTACGTCGCGCTCATCGGCATGCTCTGCGTCATCATCAACTACACCGTGGTCAACCTGCTGATCACCGGCCTGCACTCCTACTCCGGCGTGGCCTGAGCAGGCCCGAACCGTCCGAGCAGCCCGCTCAACTCCCGCCGCTACCGACAAGGCGCCGGGTGCTACTCGTTGTCGCCGCCGGTGTCCGTGCCGGGCGCGCCGGAACCCTGCGTGTTGTCCCGGTCCTGGAACACCCACTGCGCCACCTCGGGCAGGTCCTCGCCGTGCTCCCGCGTCCACTGCCGGGCGCGCACCCGGGTGTCGAGCATCTCCTGACGCAGCACGGACGCACGCTCCGCCAGCCCGGGCACCCGGTCGATCACGTCGGCCACCAGCCGGTACCGGTCCAGGTCGTTGAGCATCAGCATGTCGAACGGCGTCGTGGTCGTTCCCTCCTCCTTGAACCCCCGCACGTGGATGTTGGGGTGGTTGGTCCGCCGGTAGGTGAGCTTGTGCACCAGCGAGGGGTAGCCGTGGAAGGCGAAGATCACCGGCCGGTCGGTCGTGAACAGCGCGTCGAAGTCGCGGTGGTCCAGCCCGTGCGGATGCTCCTTGGCGTCCTGCAGCCGCATGAGGTCGACGACGTTGACGACACGGACCCGCAGGTCGGGCAGGTGCTCGCGCAGGAGCTTCGCCGCGGCGATGGCCTCGATCGTGGGGACGTCGCCGGCGCAGCCGAGCACCACGTCGGGCTTCTCCCCGGGCATCTCGGAGCCGGCCCAGTCCCAGATCCCTATTCCACGGGTGCAGTGCAGCACGGCCTCCTCCATCGTCAGCCACTGCGGACCGGGCTGCTTGCCGGCGACGACGACGTTGACGTAGTTCCTGCTGCGCAGGACGTGGTCGAACGTCGACAGCAGCGTGTTGGCGTCCGGCGGCAGGTAGATCCGGATGACGTCGGCGGTCTTGTTCATCACCACGTCCAGGAAGCCAGGGTCCTGGTGGGAGAAGCCGTTGTGGTCCTGGCGCCACACGTGCGAGGAGAGCAGGTAGTTCAGCGACGGGACGGGCACCCGCCACGGGATGTCGCGGCACGCGTCCAGCCATTTGGCGTGCTGGTTGAACATCGAGTCGACGATGTGCACGAACGCCTCGTAACTGTTGAACAGGCCGTGCCTCCCGGTGAGCAGGTAGCCCTCCAACCAGCCCTGGCACTGGTGCTCGGAGAGCACCTCCATCACCCGCCCGGTGCGCGAGAGGTCCACGTCGGTGTCCACCACCTGCGCCTGCCACGTCTTGCCCCCCGCCTCGACCGCGGCGCCGAGGCGGTTGGAGTGCGTCTCGTCCGGCCCAAAGACGCGGAACGTCTCCCGGTTGCGGTCCACCACGTCCGCGACCCACGTCCCCAGCACCCGCGTCGGCTCAGCCGTGGCTCCACCCGGGGACGGGACGTCCACCCCATACCCGCGGAAGTCCGGCAGGTCCAGGTCTCGGGTGAGCATCCCGCCGTTGGCGTGCGGGTTGGCGCTCATCCGGCGCAGGCCCTCGGGGTTGTTGCGCGCGATCAGCGACACGATCCTGCCGTCCTCGTCGAAGAGCTCCTCCGGGCGGTAGCTGCGCATCCAAGCCTCCAGCAGGCGCGTGTACTCCTCGTTGCCGCGCACCGCGGCCATCGGTACCTGGTGGCTACGCCAGGTGCCCTCGACCGGCAGCCCGTCGACCTCCGCCGGGCCCGTCCACCCCTTGGGCGTGCGGAAGACGATCATCGGCCACCGCGGGCGCTCGGTGAGTATGCCGTCCCGCGCGCTGGCACGGATCGTCGCGATCTCCGCCAACACCTCACCGAGCAGGGCGGCGAATCGCCGGTGCGTGTCGGCAGGGGCCTCGTCGTCGAAGCCGCCCTCGAAGAAGTACGGCCGGTGGCCGTAGCCAACCATCAGCGCCTCGAGCTCCGCACGCGGGATCCGATCCAGGACCGTGGGGTTGGCGATCTTGTAGCCGTTCAGGTGCAGGATCGGCAGCACCGTCCCGTCCACCCGGGGGTCGAGGAACTTGTTGCTGTGCCAGGCCGTGGCCAGCGGGGCCGTCTCGGCCTCGCCGTCGCCGATCACCGCGACCGCGATCAGGTCCGGGTTGTCGAACGCGGCACCGTAGGCGTGCGAGAGCACGTAACCCAGCTCCCCACCCTCGTGGATCGAGCCCGGCGTCTCCGGCGCCACATGGCTGGGGATGCCACCGGGGAAGGAGAACTGCCGGAACAGTCGCTGCAGGCCACGCTCGTCCGGGCCGATGTGGGAGTACACCTCGGAGTAGGTGCCCTCCAACCACGCCGCTGCGACAAGCGAGGGACCACCGTGGCCGGGGCCACTGAGGTAGATCATGTCCAGATCGTGCTCTCGGATCTGGTGATTGAGGTGGGCGTACAGGAAGTTCTGCCCCGGGGATGTGCCCCAGTGCCCGAGAAGCCGGGGCTTGACGTCCTCGTCAACCAACGGACGCTTCAGCAGGGCATTGTCCATCAGGTAGATCTGGCCCACGGCCAGGTAGTTGGCGGCACGCCACCAGGCGTCGACCGCAGCGACGTCGCTGTCGTCCAGGGTGGCGGGCGTGGTCTTCGGCTCGGCAGACATGGCCCCACCTTGTCCACCCAACGGCCGCAGCGCAAGAGGCATCGCCCCACGCTGGGGTGTTGCTCCCGGGCCCGGGACTTGACCTGCGTCAAGGAACCCTGTCCGCATTCTCCGTACGTTGTCAGTAACAGCCCCACGAGGGGGAACCACAGACAACCGGAGGGACACCTCATGAGCACCGCCACCACCAAGAAGACCATCCTTCGCGCGCAGGGCTTCTCCTGCCCCAGCTGCGTGGCCAAGATCGAGAAGCAGGTCGGCCGCCTCAAGGGCGTGGAGTCGGTGAAGGTCCACTTCGCCTCCTCCCGCGTCGAGGTCGCCCACGACCCCGCGCGAGTGAGCGCCGACGACCTCGTCGCCGCGGTGGACAAGGCTGGCTACAAGGCCACGCCTGCCGCCTTCTGAGCAGTCCACCCGGGGGAGCTCGCCACACGCACAGCGTCAGGGCCCGCCCCCTTCCCAGGGGCGGGCCCTGAGCCGTGCACCAACACCGGCAGCCCGCCACATACCCATCAGTCTTGAGAGGAAAGAACGCATGAACAAGGTCCAGACGTGGGTGTTCGGCCGTTGGGCCGTCCCCGTGGTCTCGGGGCTGCTGATCCTGGCGTCGGTCGCGACCAGCCGGATCTGGGAGAACCAGCTGTGGGGTGACCTGCTGATGGTCGCCGCCGCGGTCGTCGCGGGCACCCCCGTGGTGAAGAAGGCCGTCACCGCGCTCAGCGTCAAGGTGATCGGCATCGACCTGCTGGTCTCGATCGCCGCCATCGGCGCGGTCATCATCGGTGAGTACTGGGAGGCCGCCGCGGTGACCTTCCTGTTCGCCATCGGCCACGCCCTGGAGGACGCCACCCTGAACAAGACCCGCTCGGCGCTGGCCGAGCTGGTCGCGGTCGCGCCCGACGTGGCCATCGTGCTGCGGGACGACGAGCAGGTCGAGGTCCCCGCCCACGAGGTGGGGCTCGGCGAGATCGTCCTGGTCAAGAACGGCGCCAAGGTGCCGGTGGATGGCAAGGTCACCGGCGGCACCGGCGCGCTGGACGAGGCCTCCATCACCGGCGAGTCGATCCCGGTGGAGAAGACCACCGGCGATCAGGTCTTCGCCGGCACCATCTCCACCGGGGGCTTCCTGCAGGTCAAGGCCACCGGGGTCGGCGCCGACACCACCCTGGCCCGGATCATCCACCGGGTCGAGGAGGCGCAGGACGCCAAGGCGAAGACGCAGAAGTTCATGGACCGCTTCTCCTCCTGGTACACCCCCGCGATCATCGTGCTCGCGATCGTCTTCGGCCTCGTCACCCAGGACGTCGTCCTGGCCCTGACCCTGCTGGTCATCGCCTGCCCCGGCGCGCTGGTCATCTCCATCCCCGTCTCGATCGTGGCCGGCATCGGCCGCGGCGCCAAGGACGGCATGCTGATCAAGGGCGGCGAGTTCCTCGAGACCTCCGCCAAGATCGACGCCGTCGCGCTGGACAAGACCGGCACCCTCACCGAGGGTCGTCCGCAGCTGACCGACGTGGTCGTGCTCGAGACCGATCTCGGTCCGGACCACCCGCCGGTCGACGAGGACGAGGTGCTGCGGTATGCCGCTCGCGCCGAGGCCGGCTCCGAACACCCGCTGGCCCGCCCCATCCTGGAGGCTGCGGCAGAGCGTGGTCTGCCGGTGCTCGGCCTGCCCCAGCACACCGAGCCGGTCCCCGGCAAGGGCATCGTGGCCACGCTGGACGGTCACCGCGTCGCGGTCGGCAACCTGGCCCTGCTCCAGGCCGAGGTGGGCGACGGCGTGCGGGACCACGGCAGGGCCGCGCAGGTCGTGGCCGACCTGGCCGCGAAGGGCCGCACACCGATGGTCGTCGCCTGCGACGGCCGAGCGATCGGCGTGGTCGCCGTGGCGGACAAGATCCGCACCGACGCCCCCGAGATGGTGCGCCGGCTGCACAACGCGGGTGTCAAGAAGGTCGTCATGCTCACCGGCGACATCGAGCCGGTCGCCCAGGCCGTCGGTGCCCAGGTCGGCATCGACGAGGTCCGGGCCGGGCTGCTGCCCGAGGACAAGCTGCAGGCGGTCGACGAGCTGCGTCAGCAGGGCTACACCGTGGCCATGGTCGGTGACGGCGTCAACGACGCCCCCGCCCTGGCCACCGCGGACATCGGCGTGGCGATGGGTGCCGCCGGCACCGGCGTCGCGATCGAGACCGCCGACATCGCCCTGATGAACGACAACCTGCTCAAGCTGCCCGAAGCGGTCTCCCTCGCCAAGCGCACCGTGAACAACATGCGCCAGAACATCGTCATCGCGCTCGCCACCGTGGCGGTCCTCATGTTCGGCGTCCTGTTCGGCGGCGTCACGATGGCCATCGGGATGCTCGTCCACGAGGCCTCCGTGCTCATCGTCATCGTCAACGCGATGCGCCTGCTGCGCCGCAAGGAGGACCCGGCCGCCCAGGCCACCGGCAGCGGCCCGAGCACCCCGGCCACCGTCAAGGCCCAGGAGCGCGCCCCGCAGCCCGCGTGAACCCAACAACTGCCGCGCGGCGGCCCTGAATGACCCGGGCCCCGCGCGGCTGCCACCTACCGACAACAACGTCCGCAACGGACACGAAAGGAGCACCATGACTCAGGAGAATTTCTCCCTCGGTCAGAACATCGAGCACTTCACCATCGCCGACGCCGCGCAGGAGAGCCCCGACTACCGCAGGGTCCTGTGGACCGGTGAGCACGCCCAGATCGTCATCATGACCATCCCACCGGGTGAGGAGATCGGTGCCGAGGTGCACGAGCACGGCGACCAGATCCTGACCTTCATCAGCGGGACCGGGCACGCGGACCTCGCCGGTCACACGCACCCCGTCGAGGCGGGCGACCAGTGCGCCGTACCGGCCGGAGCGGAGCACAACTTCCGCAACACCGGCCAGGAGCCACTGGTGCTCTACACCATCTACGCCCCGCCCGAGCACTCTCCGCAGGCTGCCTTCGCCACCAAGGAGGAGGCCGACCGGGCCCATGCGGAGGGCCACGACGAACCACCCGCGCACTGAGCAACTTCGGGCACTTACGTCAAGATTGAGAGAAGGGAGAAAAGAGATGTCACGGGTGTACGTGTTCAACCAGTACGGCGGTCCCGAAGGGGAGGAGCTGATAGAACGCCCCATCCCCGAGCCGGGGGCGGGTGAGCTCCTTGTCGAGGTCCGCGCCGCCGGGGTGAACCCGGTGGACTGGAAGATCCGCGATGGCCACCTCGGGCGGGACGGACAACTGCCAGCCCCGATGGGCCGCGAGGTCGCCGGCGTCGTCGCCGCGGTCGGACCGGAAGTCGAGGAGTTTGCCGAGGGCGACGAGGTCCTGGGGCCGGTCGCGCCGGGACAGGGCGGGTTCGCAGACCATGCCCTGCTGCGCGGCGACCAGGCCGTCGCCAAGCCAGAAGCGATCTCGTTCGCCGTGGCAGCCACCATCCCGGTCGCCGGGACCACGGCATACGACCTCACCCACGAGATCGAGCTCGAGACCGGTCAGACCATGCTTGTCCTCGGGGCAGGTGGCGGCGTCGGCCACCTGGCGGCCGAGATCGGTCTGTTGCACGAGTTCCGGGTCATCGGGATCGCCTCACCGGACAAGCGTGACCTCGTCGAATCGACCGGGGCCTCGTTCGTGGCCGCCGGCCAAGAGGCCCCCGCAGCCGTCCGCGAACTCGCCCCTCAGGGCGTCGACCTCATCGTCGACCTCGTCGGAGGTCAGGCGCTGCGGGATGTCGCGCCGCTGGCCACGACACCGGACCGGATCGTCTCTGCCGCCGACCCCGAGACTGCGATCGAGCTGGGCGGTGCGGGCCGCTCGCGTGACCCCGAGACGTTGATGAAGATCACCTCGGTGATCGGATACGAGGTGATCACTCCGCGGATCAGCGGGGAATACCCGTTGGACCAAGCCCGCCAAGCTCTAGCCGTCGTCGAGACCGGTCACGCGGTGGGCAAGACCGTCATCGTGCCCTGACCCTCCCCTCGGGCGCAGCCCCGGCACCCGACCCAGGTGCCGGGGCCCTCATCGAACAAGGCCATCGGTGAGATCTCCCCTGGTCGATGCTGACGGTGAAGTAGGCGGCGACGCCGTCCCGAAGCTTTGGAGCATCTCGCGGCGTGACCGTCGGTGAAGCACTCATCGTCCAGGACCGCACGTGCGGGGCGTGCACGACCTGCACACGTGCACCATCACCACCGGCCTGGCGGTGCTGGGCGCCCATGCCGTCCTGGCGCAGGCTGGTGCGGCACGGGGCATGATGAGGGCGCCCATAAGCACGCCGGTGATGCGTCGATGCGGGCACCCAGTGCGCGATGACCACCGCCCTGACGGTGAACTGGTTCGGCTGCGGGTGTGCCGGGAGGGTCAGCGGTCGCTACGCTTCCGGGGTGACGACCGCGGCCCGCACCCTGCTGGCGGTCGCTCTCGGCGGCGCCACTGGCAGCCTGCTCAGGTGGGTCGTCGATCTGCTGCTGCCGGTCACTCCAGGGTCGGTTCCGTGGGGGACCCTTCTGGTCAATGTGTTCGGCTCGGCCGTGCTTGGGGCCGTCGTGGTGGTGCTCGATAGTGGCGTCGGCTCGGGAGTGCACCGGGCATTCTTTGCAACCGGTGTGCTCGGTGGGTTCACCACCTTCTCCACGTACACAATGCAAGTCATTCTCCTGACGGACGCCGCTCCGGCGGTCGCCCTGACCTATCTGGTGGCGACACCACTCCTGTGCGTGACCGGGGCAGGTCTGGCTGCCACCTTGGTGCGTCAGCTCTGGAACCTGCCGTGACAGACCCCAGCGTCACCTGGGGCTGGGCGGTCCTTGCCGTGGCGGTCGGCGGTGCGGTCGGAGCCCTCTTGCGTCACCTGTTCACCACCGCGTCTTGGGGACCGTTGCGCGGCCTGCTGGTCGTCAACACGGTCGGTTCAGCAGGCCTCGGCGCGGTGGTAGCCCTTGTGGAGTCGCCGGTGATGGTTCTCCTCCTGGGGACCGGGCTGTGCGGTGCCCTCACCACGTGGAGCACGCTGGCAGTGCAGACGGCACAGCTCGGACGTCACACCCCTGGGGTCGCCGCCGCATACCTCCTCCTCACCCTGATCCTCGGACTCACCGCCGCTCTGCTCACGCTGGCCGTCCTGGCTTGAGGCAGCGCACACCACCGCACCACCGCAGCTGGGCGAGTCCACGGTGTTCAACGGCCCGGTCCGGGCGGTCCTTGCTGGGTGGGCGTGCCAAACCACTTCATTACCGCGGGAAGGGGCGGCCGCGGCAACCAGAGAAGGCAGCGTCCCGCGAACACGAGTTCCATCCCCACCGATGAGCACGCCCAGCTGCTGTCGAGGCCTTCCGCATGCTCGCCGACCCCACCCGGTTGATGATCCTGTGGGTCCTACTCCGGCGCGAGGCCAACGTCACCACAATGTCCCAGCTCGTTGACGCCGCCCCCTCCGCCATCAGCCAGCACCTGAACCAAACTGCGCCTGGTCGGCCTCGTCTGCAGCCGCCCAGGTCCGCCGCCTCCTCACCGAGGCCCCCTCCCACGCCGAGCACGTCACCGGCGAGGTGACCGGCACCGAGCCACACACGTATTGAGAACTGCCTGCACAGACAGGGCGCCAGGGACAGCCCCAGGTCTGCTCGACCGGACGGGTAACAGGAGGACAATTGCGCCGACGTCCAGCCCCGTGATGACCGCGTCGGTGATTCCACTCGGCCAGCGAGGTCTGTCTGCCTGCCCAGGCTGGGACCGAAGTCCGTGCGCCGCTTCATACGGTCGAGAGGGCGTGCGCCGGTTGGCTGATTGCTAGCTCACTGAGAGGGCCCGCTCGTCACCGATGACCAGAGAGGCAGGCATCCCACCAGACGCTCGTGCCGACGGTGATCGACGGGAGCTCAGCCAACACCACGAGCGGGGCTGATCCGGCAAGGTGTACCGGGTGAACCTTGAGGGTAGTCCAGCTGCGGGCCTGAAGATTGCGTCTCGTACCTTGGATACCCTCACATCATGCCGCGCCGCCATGCTGTCCCCAGGACAGACGACGTCAGGGGTGCAAAGCGACCCCGCCTGGTAGGACTGGACGTGGCACGAGGCTTGGCGATCCTCGGCATGATCATCGTCAACGTGGGGCCGCTGCCTGCCACTTCCTTTCTCCACCGCCTCTACCTCCTCCCATACGGCCGGGCCTCAGTACTCTTCGTCACTGTCGCCGGGCTGGGCATGGGGTACCTGTTGACGAGCCGCCGGGATCGACTCTGGCCGGATCTGCTGTGGCGGGTCGTCCTGCTGTTCACGCTGGGGCTGGCCCTGCAGACGATGACCGACCGGGTCAGCATCATCCTGCAGACCTATGCGGTGCTGTTCCTGTTCGCTCCGTTGCTATGGCGTCTGCCGTCTCGCGCCCTGGCCGCGGTAGCGGCAATCGTCATGGTGCTCGGGCCAGGCCTCATCGTCTATCACGACCTCGTGCACCCGTGGCACAAGGGACTGCAGGGCGTATCCGTGACTACTCCCCCAGACGATCTGGTGTTCTCCCTGACCTTGTCCGGGCCTTACCCGTTGGCCAGTTGGACGGTGCCCTTCATCGTCGGGCTGCTGCTCGCCCGGGTCGATCTGCGTCGCGCCCAAACCACGTGGCGGATGGTCGTATGGGGTGCTGTCGCAGCCGTGGGTGGTGCCGCGGTCGCCTACGCGAACTACGCCGTCCTGGGTGAGCGCGCCGACACCGGACCGTTGCGCCTGCTGACCGGCGTCGCGCACGGGCAGATGCCGTTGTGGCTCATCTCGAGCGTGGGCGGTGCGGTGCTGGTCATCGGGGCGTGCTTACGGTGGCAGACCGCCGCCCCCCGGATCAGGAGCGTCCTGGCAGACACCGGACGTTTCGCCTTTACCGCCTACGTGCTGCACGTGGTGATCCTGGCCCTGATCATGCCCGCCGACGGATTCACCCCAGGCGGCGGCATTTTCGTCGCCACAGCCCTCAACGCTGTCATCGTCGGCGCAGCTGGTCTCTGGAGCAAGACAGGACGACCAGGACCGCTGGAATGGCTGCTCAGGAAACCCTGGCTCATGGGACCCCGCAGCCCCGCCTCGCGACCGTGACCGGACACCTTGGGGTCCGGCGATCCCACTCCTCCTGGAACTGGACGTGACTGACCAGCGGCCGGCAGTCAACCTTGACTTCCCGCTCTGGCCACAGTCAAGGCGCAGGTCAGGACGGGCTGGCCTCAGGAATGCCGTGGCGCTCGTTAGCATGGTCGTTACAGCCTGTTGTTTGTCTAAAGTTCGCCCGGAACCGGGCCACGCTTCACGCCCAGGTGGGCCTCTTCCGCATCCGAGGCTGCGCCCGACCCCCGCCGATCTCCAGCCCCCGCCCGCCCAGGAAGATCTCTGATGACGAGCTCAACCGCACGTCTGGCTACCGGCTGCGCCCTCATGCTGTCCCTCCCCTGGCTCGCGGCGTGCACCGAGCCCTCGGAGACTGCCCGCCAGGGAACCCCCGAGATCACTACCGTTGTCCCCACCCAGGTCGACACACCCCCACCGTCCGCACCGGCCACGACCGAGGCGCCCGAGGAGACGGACCCCCACCCCAGCGACGCGGACGTCACAACAGCACCGGGCCAGCCCGTGCAGGACAACCAACTCGGCGCTTATGGGGTCTCAGCGGGCCATCCCCGTGCGGCCGAGGCCGGCACCCTCATGCTGGAACAAGGAGGCAACGCGGTGGACGCAGCCATCGCAGCCGCGTTCGCCGACTCCGTCCTCCACCCGGCAACTTCCGGCATCGGCGGTGGCGGGGCCGCGATCGTGCTCACAGACGGCGCTGCCGACAGCTACGACTACCGCGAGGTGGTTGGTGTCGACGGGACCATCCCGGCCGACCACGTAGGCGCTCCAGGTTTCGTGGCCGGCATGGCCCGCCTGCACGAGGACCACGGCTCGCTGCCGTGGGCCGACCTGCTCCAACCGGCACTGATCGCGGCACAGGACGGAGTCCCCGTCTCCGGCTTCCTGGCGATGACGCTCGCGCTGCCCGACGGCCAGAGCGCCACCACCGGCTTGGACCACTTCCGTGGGGCGGACGGCAGCCCGCTGCTCGAAGATGACCTCCTAGTGCAGCAGGACCTGGCCAATACCCTGGCCGCGCTCGCCCAGGAGGGCCCGCAGGCTCTGTATACCGGCAGCCTCGCTCAGCAGCTCCTGCGGGTGCCCGGGCTCGATGCGGCAACGGTAGCGGGCTACGACGTGCAAGTTCTGCCGGCCCCGTCCGGTGAGATCGGGAACTACACGCTGCTCTCAGCCGCACCCGCCCTGCCCGGTGCCGCACTCATCCAACTGGTGCAGATCGCCGAGTCCGGGGGGATCGCGGACGTGGAGCCCTACTCCCGCGAGTTCGTCGACCTCACCTCGCAAGCGTGGGGCGTCGCGGAGGAGTCTGTGCAGACAGTCCTTGGCGACCCCGCCTTCGTCGACGTTCCTGTGGATCGGCTCATCGACCCCGTGGTCAACGCCGCACTCGCCGACCAGGTGCTGGCCCTCGGCCCCGAGGACGACGGGCACGTTCCTGCCATGGCGGCCGGCACCTCCTACCAGGGCAGCGGCAACACCACGCACATCTCCGTGGTCGATGCTGATGGAGGTGCGGTCTCGATGACCAACACCATCACCTATTTCTGGGGTAGCGGTCGCTATGTCGACGGCTACTTCCTCAACAACCACCTGGAGAGATTCGAAGCGATCGGCACCACCGACGCCAACAACCCGTCACCCGGTCGGCGCTCGGTCAGCTGGAGTGCACCGTCGATGGTCCTGGACGACGCCGGCCGGCCGGTCCTGGTTCTGGGTACCCCCGGCGGCCAGCAGATCCCGAACACCATCGCCTCGGCCGTGCTGCGCTGGACCTTGCACGGAGAGGAGCTGGAGGACCTCGTGGCCGCACCCCGCTTCCTGCACGTCGGCGGCGAGCTGTTGCTGGAGAACTCCGACCTCGCCGAGGAGATGCGAGAACTGGGGTATGTCGTCAGGGTGCTCGACCCCTCCAGGCGCAGTGAGTTCGGATCGCTGCAGGCCTTGGAGGTCGACTGGGACCAGGGCAGCGTCACCTCCGTTGCCGACGACCGCCGCTCCGGTGGGTTCAGCCTGGGGACCCTTGGTCGAAAATAGGTCGGGCGGACCCCTTACGACTTGACCAACCGGGCGATGGCGCTGGTGGCCTCGTGGATCTTCCTGTCGGCGTCGGGACCGCCGGCCTTGGCGGCGGCGACCACACAGTGCCTGAGGTGGTCGTTCAAGAGTGCCAGGGCGACGTTCTCCAAGGCAGAGGTGACGGCACTGACCTGGGTGAGGATGTCGATGCAGTAGGTGTCTTCATCGATCATGCGGTGGATGCCGCGGGTTTGTCCCTCGATGCGCTTGAGACGGGCAAGGTAGCGGTCCTTGTCGCTGATGTAGCCGTGGTCGGCTCCGGCCGTTGGCGTGGCGATGGTTTCCATCGTGTTTCTCCTGTTCGTGTGGTGTCCGCCCTGGGTCGCGGATGAGTCATGTAGATGCGTTCCCGTCGAGGAACTTGGCCGCGCTCGCCTCAGGAGTCAGGTCGAGGCGGCGGAGCAACTGAGCGTTGAGCGCGACGACGACGGTCGAGGCAGACATCAGGATCGCGCCGACGCTCATCGGCAGCACGAACCCGATCGGTGCGAGGACTCCGGCGGCCAGGGGGACCGCCGCGAGGTTGTAGCCGGCGGCCCACCAGAGGTTCTGCTTCATCTTTCGGTAGGAAGCCCGAGAAAGATCGATGATCGAGAGTACCGAGCGTGGGTCCGAACTCGCCAGGATGACCCCGGCGGATCCGATGGCTACATCGGTGCCGGCTCCGATCGCGATGCCGACATCAGCCTGGGCCAACGCCGGGGCGTCGTTCACGCCATCACCGACCATGGCGACCTTCTTGCCCTCGTCTTGGAGTTCGGCAACCTTGGCGGCCTTGTCCTCGGGTCGCACTCCGGCGAAGACCCGGTCGATCCCCAGTTCCTTCGCGACGGTGTCGGCCACGGCCTGAGCGTCGCCGGTGATCATCACGACCTGGGCGCCCGCAGCGTGCAGGGCGTCGACGGCGTCACGGGACTCCGAGCGGATCTCATCGGCCAACCGCAACGCCCCGATGAGCTCACCGTCGGCCAGGACGTGGAGGATGATTGCGCCCTCGGGACGCCACTGGTCAGCGATGGGCAGCTCGTTCAGCCCGTGCTCCTCGAGCAGGTAGGGGCCGCCGACCTCGACCACAGAGCCGTCCACTGTCGCCTTGACCCCGACCGCCGGGGAGGAGGAGAAGTCCCGCGCCTTCGGAACCTGCAGGTCACGAGTACCAGCTGCGCCGACGATGGCCCGGGCCAGCGGGTGCTCGCTGTCGGACTCCGCCGCCGCGGCCAAGGCCAGCACGTCCTCGGCACTGCGGTTCCCGGCAGGTTCGATGGCGGTCACGGTGGGCTCACCCTTGGTCAGCGTGCCGGTCTTGTCGAAGAGCACGGCATCGACGGTGCGCATCGATTCCAGGGCGAGCCGGTCCTTGATCAGCACTCCACCGCGGGCTGCCCGCTCGGTGGCGATGGACACCACCAGCGGGATAGCCAAGCCCAACGCGTGCGGGCAGGCGATCACCAGCACGGTGATCGTGCGCACCACCGCCGCGTCCGGCATCCCGAGGACACTCCAGACGATGGCGGTGATCGCGGCCGCCCCCAGGGCGAACCAGAACAGCCAGCCGGCGGCAGTGTCGGCGATGCGCTGGGCGCGCGAGGATGATGCCTGCGCGTCGGCCACCAGCTTCTGGATGCCGGCCAGCGCCGTGTCATCGCCGATCGCGGTCACTTCGACGCGCAGCCCGGAGTCGGTGGCCACCGTGCCGGCGACCACCTGTTCGCCGATCTCACGGCGGACCGTCTTTGACTCGCCGGTGACCATCGATTCGTCCATGGATGCGGACCCGTCGACGATCTTGCCGTCGGCGGGGACCGAGGACCCGGGACGGACGATCACGACATCACCGACGACCAGGTCGGCCGGGGCGACCGTGACGACGTCGTCGCCGTCGATCTTCTCGGCCTCATCGGGTAGCAGGGCCGCCAAGGAGTCGAGTGCTGACGTGGTCTGTGCCAGGGAGCGCATCTCGATCCAGTGGCCCAGCAGCATGATGACCACCAGCAACGCCAGTTCCCACCAGAAGTTCAGCTCGTGGTCCAAGATGCGCAGGCTGGCGCCCCAGGAGGCGATGAACGCCACGGTGATCGCCAGGGCGATGAGAAGCATCATGCCGGGTTGGCGGGCGCGGATCTCGGAGACCGCGCCGGTCAGGAAAGGCCGGCCGCCCCAGACATAGATGACGGTGCCCAGGATCGGGGAGACCCACCATACCCATGCGGCGTCGGGGAGTTCGTAGCCGAGGAGGCGGGCGAACATCTCGTTAAGGCCCACCACCGGTACCGCCAGGACGAGCATGATCCAGAACAGTCTCCTGAACTGCCCGACGTGGTCGCCGTGGCCTGCGTGGCCGCCGTGGTCCTCGTGCCCGGCGTGGTGCTGGCCGGCATGACCGCCGTCGTGGTCGGCGTGCTCGTCACCGTGCGCAGGGTCATGGTCAGCAGCACCGTGATCGGCATGCGTCCGATGGCTGTCGGCGTGGCCCTCGTGACTTGCGTTCATCTCGTTGTGGTCCGAGTGGCCAGAATGCGTGCCGGGAAGGTCCGCGTGTTTCTCGGGCCCCGAGGAGGGGGGCGGGTTGTTGTCATTGGGGCGCACCGTGATGCTCCTGTCTGCAATCCGGTATGGGCGTAATGCGGGTGATGGCGGAACCGGCGCGTGGGGCGGCCGCGCACTGTACGAGCCGGGTTCCTCTGGCGTGAAGCTCTGGGCTAGGCGGCTGTGTAGCGTCGGGGGTCTGCATCGAAGAGCGGACCGCAGCCATCGCAGCACAACCAGTAGCGCTGGCCGTTGTGGTCTCGGTACAGGCCCGCGTCCTCAGCCTCTGACTTGATCACGGTCGTACCGATCATCACCGGGCATTCGGTGATCTCCTCGGCGCTGGCTCGGCCGACAGCGTCCGCTGCGGGGGCATGTCGGCCGCACGTTCCCCCGCTGGAAGCCTCGCTGTCACCGTGGTTGTGCCCATGGTGGTGATGCGCAGTCATGCGCTGGTCCCTTCTGTAGTGGGTGCTTCTCAGGTCTGTGGTGTGGTGCTCTCAGGCAGGGGCCCGTTCGCGCTCCCGCCTAACTGACGCGACGTTCGCTGGCCCCTCGTCGGCTCGAGACTTGAAGCTGCGCAGGCGCAGGCTGTTGGAGACGACGAAGACGCTGGATAGGGCCATAGCCGCGCCGGCGAGCATGGGGTTGAGCAGTCCGAAGGCGGCCAGCGGGATAGCTGCGGTGTTGTAGGCAAAGGCCCAGAACAGGTTGGTCTTGATCGTCCGCAGCGTCCGCCGGGAAAGCCGGATGGCATCGGCGGCTGCCCGCAGGTCGCCGCGGACCAGGGTGATGTCGGCGGCTTCGATGGCGACATCGGTGCCGGTGCCCATGGCCAGACCGAGGTCGGCCTGGGCCAGGGCGGGAGCGTCGTTGACGCCGTCACCGACCATGGCCACGACCTTGCCCTCGTCCTGCAAACGGGCAACAACATCGACCTTGTCCTTCGGAAGGACCTCGGCGATGACCTGCCCGATGTCGACCTCGGCGGCGACCTGCTGGGCCACGGCCCGATTATCACCAGTGAGCAGCACCGGTGTCAGCCCCAGATCCTTGAACTGAGCGATCGCGTGGGCGCTGGTGGGCTTGATCTGGTCAGCGACCACCAGCACGCCGCGCGCCTGTCCGTCCCAGCCGACCGCGATCGCCGTCTTGCCCTGAACCTCGGCGGCCCGCTTGGCGGCGAGGAGGTCGTCGTCGAGGGGCTGGGACCGCTCGGCCAACAGCGTCTCTCGACCCGCCACGACGGCGTGCCCGTCGACGATGCCCTGGACGCCGCGACCTTCGAGGTTCTGGAAGGACTCCGGCGTGGGCAGATTGCCGACCTCGGCGGTGGCACCCTTGGCGATGGCCTGAGCGATGGGGTGCTCGGAGGCATCCTCCAGGCCACCCGCCAACCGCAATAGCTCGGCCCGGTCCACACCCTCGGCGGTGATGACATCACTCAGCGTCATCTTGCCGGTGGTGACGGTGCCGGTCTTGTCCAACACGATTGTGTCGATCTTCCTCGTAGATTCGAGCACTTCGGGGCCTTTGATGAGCACACCCATCTGGGCGCCCCGTCCGGTACCGACCAGAATGGCGGTCGGGGTGGCCAGTCCCAGGGCGCAGGGGCAGGCGATGATCAGCACCGCCACGGCCGCGGTGAAACCGGCCGAGACCGGGAACCCGGCGCCGAGCCAAGCCCCGAGGGCGGCCACGGCTATCGCGATCGCAATCGGGACGAACACTCCCGAGACCCGGTCCGCCAGTCGCTGGATCTCGGCCTTGCCGGACTGGGCATCCTCGACCAGCTTGGCCATCTGTGCCAGCTGGGTGTCCGAGCCGATCCGGGTGGCACGGATGACCAGGCGCCCGCCGGCGTTGACGGTCGCGCCAGTGACCGCATCGCCTTGGCTGACCTCCACCGGCACGGACTCGCCGGTGAGCATGGAGGCGTCGATGGCGCTGCTGCCGGAGGTGATCACACCGTCGGTGGCGATTTTCTCACCCGGCCGGACGACAAACTCATCGCCGACAGTCAGCTCGTCGATGGAGACGCGCTGTTCGGTGCCGTCGCGCAGGAGCGCGACATCTTTGGCGCCGAGTTCGAGCAGGGCGCGCAGGGCGGCACCGGCGAGACGCTTGGAACGCTTCTCGAAGTAGCGTCCGAGCAGAATGAAGGTGATTACACCGGCTGCGACTTCGAGGTAGATGTGCCCGAGGCCGTCCGTGCGAGAGATGGTCAGCTCGAACGGGTGGACCACGCCGGGTTGCCCCGCGGTGCCGAAGAACAGCGCCACGATCGACCACAGCAGGGCTGCGGTGGTGCCAATCGAGATGAGTGTGTCCATCGTGGCCGCGCCGTGCTTGAAGTTCGTCCACGCCGCCTTGTGGAAAGGCCAGCCGGCCCACACCACCACCGGGGCGGCAAGGACCAGGGAAGCGAAGCCCCAATAGTCGAACTGCAGCGCCGGGATCATCGCCATCGCGATGACCGGGACCGACAGAACGGCAGCACCGATGAGCCGCTGGCGCAGGTTGCGCAGCTCGGCATCCTCGCCCGTCTCGGCCTCGTCCTGCGACGCCTCGGTCGACCCCTTCGGTGGGGCCGGCAGCACGGCGGTATACCCGGTCTTCTCCACCTCCGCGATCACCATCTGCGCGTCCAGGTCCGCTGGCCCACTGACACTGGCCTTCTCGGTCGCGTAGTTCACGCTCGCGGTGACGCCATCGAGCTTGTTCAGCTTCTTTTCGATCCGGTTCGCGCACGAGGCACACGTCATGCCCCCGATCTGCAGCTCGATGCTGCCGGGGCCGGTGCTGGCGGTGTTCTCAGCCGTGGTCATCGCCGCCTCCGTCCTCCTGATCGCCCTCGTTCTCGGAATGCTCGCGACCGTCCCTGTCACGGGCGCCGGAGCCCGCAGCGCTCGCTTCGAGGACCAGGGGCGCGGTGTGCACCTGTCCATCGACCTGGAAGTCCAGGTACAACAGATACCGTCCCGGTGTCGGTGCGGTGGCCTCGAACACGATCTCCGGCCCGGAGGTCTCACCGGTCTGCGGCTCGTGACCGTGGGGGTGGACGTGCAGGTAGGCCAGATCGCCGTCCCGCAGGGCCACCAGGTGCCCGAAGGCACCCAGATATGGCTGAAGCTCGGTGACTGGCTGCCCGTCGCGGGTGATGGTGATTGTCAGTTCCGAGGATTCTCCGGCGCTGAGGCCACCTTCGACGCTGACGTCGAAGCCATCGACAGTGGTCCTCGTGACCAGCTCAGTCGCCGGTTCCGGGGCGTAGTGCCCGGCCACCTGCACCGCGGTGGACAAAGTCATGCCATCGCCCATCTCGGACGGAACGAAGTCGGCGAAGACCCGGTAAGTTCCGGCCTGCTCCCACTGCCACGGGATCGACCACTCACCGTCCTCGCTCATGTCGGGGTGCACGTGGCGGAAGTGCTGCCCGTCAGCGCGCACCGCGATCAGATGCAGTTCCTTGTCGTGGTCCAGCTCGAAGCCGGTCACCGGGTTCCCGTCGGGACCCGTCACCGCAAAGGAGAGTTCGCCCTCGGCGCCGGACTCAGCGGGGGCGCTCACATCAGTGAGCTGGTATCCACCCTGCGCCACTCCCAGCCCCAGCGAGGACAGCTCATCATCGTGACCGTCGTGCCCGCCTGTTGCCAAGCCGTCTTCTCCTGAGTGATGGTCCGGAGTCGCTTCTGCAGTCCAGTTCCGCACGGTCTCCTCGGGGACGACCACGCTCGCCGTGGCTGCCGCGCCGGCGAGCACGACCCCGAGAGCCAGTCCGTACAGACCGAGCCGCCCAAGTGCCTTCACGTCAGATCCTGGTCGCATCGTGACAGGCACCCGCTGACAGCGACGATGGCCGCGAAGTCGTCATCTGATCGCCAACTGTCACGGTGGTCAGGCGGCCTGTGACTGCGCCGATGTGGCTTGCCAGTGCGGCCGGGGCCAGGGATACCTCCGCGCCCACCACGCCCTCACGTCCACAACTCAGACCAGCCACCCCATAGGTGGATGCGGTCGTCATGCACTTTCCTTCCGTATACCCGGTAGGGGCATGCATACCTTATACCCGCTAGGGGTATTGCGGCAAGCGTTGAAACAAGCGGCTGGCGAGGGCTGGCGCGCCTTCCCGCGTGAGGAGGGGGGCCGCTGGACCTGTGAACCTCCCACCGGCCAGTCAGATACCACCGCCTCCCGCTCGGCCACCGCCTGGCCCAATCCGACCTCGCGCTAGCGCACCTCCCACGCGAGCACGCCGCCCACGCGTGGCGCGTCACCAAGCAGGCCGAGCGAGACTCGCCTTCGATCTAGGCATACCCATCCGATCGTTGAGGTCGTGAGCACGGACCGGGCACTATCGACGTCACACACGAGACTGTCGCACCCTCGCTGCTCACCCTTGAGCAGGCCACCATCATCAGCAATATCCCGCAGTTCTCATGCGGGGAAGGTCCAGCGCCTCCGCACCATAGAGTCACGGCGTCGCCCCCGGCCTGGGAGTTCAAATCGGGTCACCAGTGCTGATCACCGCAGCCCCCTGCAGGCCAGAGGCCTAGAATGTGTCCAGAGCCCGCCCCCATAACTACCCGTGAGAATGCGCAAAGGCCCCCACCGAAAGCGGTGGGGGCCTCTGCGCGTTCGACTCGCGGGTCGGGTCAGAGCACCCGGCCGTAGCCGGACACACCGGAGAACACTGCGCGGTACTGCGTCGGGATGCCGGGGCGGCCCGAGTCGTACATCATCCCGTTGCCGGCGTAGATGCCGATGTGCCAGGCGGGGTAGCCGAAGAACACCAGGTCGCCGGGCTGCGGGTTGCTGACCGGGGTGGCCGCGGCCTGCTGGGCGGCCGCGGTGCGCGGCAGCGAGATGCCCACCTGGGCGAACACGAACGAGGTGTAGCCGGAGCAGTCGAAGCCGGTCTCCGGGCTTGCGCCGCCCCATTGGTAGGGGTAGCCGGTGTAAGCCGCGGCCACGTCCAGGACGCCGCCGGCCCCGGGAGCCGGGGCGGGCTCAGGCGACGGGGCAGGCTGGGGTGCCGGGGTCGGGGCGGGCTGGGGTGCCGGGGTGGCCGGGGCCGTGCGTGCGTTGTTGCGGCTCGCGGAGGTCTCGGTCCGGGACTCCACCGCAGCAGCGGCCTGGGACTCGGCCGCAGAGGGCGCCTCGGCCGCCGGGGCAGCCTCGGGCTCCGCCGCCGGGGCGGCCTCGGGCTCCGCCACCGGGGCGGCCTCGGCCACCCGGGTCACGGCGGTGAAGCCGCTGGTGCCGAAGTCGGCACCCTCGGCATCGTCCGGGGCGGACACGGCGCGCGCTGGGGTGTCGAAGGTGGTGGCCCGGTCGGTGAGCAGGCCCGCGTCGATCAGCAGCTGCAGGCTCTCGGTCGGACCCGTTGCCGGCTCCTGGACCCAAGAGACGGGCTCCTGGCCGACCTCGGGGATCGCGCTGACACTCACGGCAGTGCCGGCGAGCAGACCCGTCGACGTGGCAGCGATCGCAGCCGTGCGGGTCAGGTTGTTGGTGGCCGTGCTGAGACGACCGGGCCGCCGGTGACGGCCGATGATGCGCATGGTCATGTGTTCCTCCAACGCCTACGGGGTGAGCTGTCGGGCTCGAGGTGGAGAACCTCCGGATCCGGTGGGCGCCGGATCACTTCGCCCCAAGGAGCCAGGACGGCGCCAGAGGTGGTTCCCCCGTTCCTGTCACGGGTACGGTGAGTTGTTCTGCCCGGGCACGCCGACAGGACTCGGCAGTTGCGCACCTAGGTAGGTCTTCCAGGGGAGAAGGCCAGGGCTGAACATACACACGAGGCTCGGCCAATGTCACGTAACGATAACGAAAGTGTGCACAACCGCGAGGTGCCACACCTGTCACAGACGGGCTGACCTGCAAGGATGCGCTCCGACTTGACCAAACTCCCAGCCTGTGGGTGACCCATCTCACAGGGCGACACGCCCGCCCCAAGGGCTGGTTCGAAGACGCATGCCCCACAAACTCGTGGCTGCCACGCTCCAGCGTGGCCTGTCGCTGACCGGTCGAAGGCGGGTTCTTGCCAGAGATGATTGCGTCCGTCCTGGAGCTGGTGCCCAAGGGCGCTCGTCGCCTGGGTGGGCCGGAGGACATGACCATCTCCCTGTACGCCGGCGGGATGACGATCCACGACATCGAGCACCACCTTGAGGCCGCGTTGGGCACCGAACTGTCGCACGAGACGATCAGCAACGTCAGCGGTTGACCGTGCCCAGGTCGCCCAGCGCCACCAGACCGGCCACGCAACCGTGCGTACTCACCCCGGCATGCTCTCAGCCGGCCTCGCCGAGGCCGGCGCATCTTCGCGCGAGTCCTCACCCTCATCCTCATGACCGCCGGTGCCGCCTTCGTCCTCGTCAACGACGCCCCGGATGAGCCGGTAGACCTCCCGTCCCGTCAGCGAGTCCGCCCCGCACCACGCCAACGCCTCCTGCGTATTCAGACCCTCCTTCTCGATGAGGGACCGCAGCGCCCGCCCTGCTCGCTGATCACAGTCAGCCATCACCGCGTCCCGCTCAGCCAGCGCCACGGCCACCGTCTCGCCGCACCTGGCCAGCCGCCTCTGCCGTTCCGCCTGCTCCTGGCGCACCTTCACCCTGGCCTGCCGAGCACGCGCCCGTGCCTGCTGCCTCACCGTCTGCTTCTGCACCCGTGCGCCTCTCCTCGATCTAGCACGAACTCCTGACATCACCCAAGCGGACGGAGACACGCCAGGGACTCACCCCCGCGCAGATCACCGCCCCGATCAACCGAACCGAGCATGCCCCGAGCAAGCTCACCGACCCCTGACCGAGCACCGCCCGCGCAGACTCACCGATCCTGAGCCTGACCGAAACCGCCCCGCTCATGTCCCATACACCTCTGGCATCGACGGAGCCCTCCCCCGGGACCACGCCGCCGAACTTGCGCGTCCCCACCTTGGGCGCTCGAAGGTCTCCAGGCCGCCAAACTTTCAATCGAGACGAGAAAGTTGCTCAGAAGTGAGTCCCTGAAGGCTCGGATCTCCGCCTTGTGTAGGCATGGCGATGACGATCCACCGGCTGACGGCCGGGTCGGGCTATGACTACCTGACCCGGCAGGTCGCGCGTCATGACGCCACCGAGGTAGGCCACTCCGGACTGGCCAGTTACTACACCGCTAAAGGTGAGGCTCCGGGCGTGTGGGTCGGCGCCGGCATGGCCGACATCGCCGGACTGTCTGTCGGCGATGAGGTCACCGCCGTCCACATGACTCGCCTGTTCGGCACCGGGGAGCACCCGCTGGGTGACGAGGCCGGGCACAGCCTGGGCCAGCCTTTCCGCGTCTACGCCGGACGCGATGATGTCACCGATTTCCGGATCGTGGTGGCGCGCCGGTTCGAGAAGCACAACAAGGCTCTCGGGCTGTCGGTGGGCCACCCGATCTCCGTCGAGGAACGCGCGAGGATCCGCACCCAGGTCGCCCTGGACATGTTCCGTACCGAGCACGGCCGCGAGCCGTTCGATGAGCGGGAGCTGGCGGGACTCATCGCCAAGCAGTCCCGGCCCCGGACCACCGCTGTGGCTGGTTTCGACCTGACCTTCTCCCCGGTTAAGTCGGTCTCCACGGTGTGGGCGGTGGCCGATCGTCCCCTGGCTCGGCAAATCGAGGCCGCGCACCAAGCGGCGGTCCGGGACGCACTCGGCTACATCGAGAAGCACGCCCTGTACACCCGCACCGGCAAGGACGGCGTGCAGCAGGTGGACGTCCGCGGTCTGGTCGCGGCAGCCTTCACCCACCGCGACTCCCGCGCCGGGGACCCCGACCTGCACACCCACGTCGCCGTTGCCAACAAGGTCCAGACCGTGACCGATGGTCGGTGGCTCTCCATCGACAGCCGGCTGCTGCACAAGGCCACCGTCTCCGCCTCCGAGACCTACAACACGGCCCTAGAGAAGCACCTACGTCCGCTGGGCCTCACCTTCGCCGCCCGCACCGATCAAGGTGACCCTGGCAAGCGGCCGGTGCGAGAGATCGTCGGTGTCGATCCCCGGTTGAACGAGGCCTGGTCGACCCGGCGGGCCAGCATCCAGGCCCGACGCAGTGAGCTGGCCCGCGCGTTCCAGGCCCAGCACGGCCGCCCACCGACGCCGGTGGAGTCGATCCAGCTGGCCCAGCAGGCGACCCTGGAGACCCGCGACGCCAAGCACGAACCCCGCTCCGAGGCGCAGCAGCGCCAGACCTGGCGCTCCGAGGCGCTGGCGGTGCTCGGCGGCCAAGAAGCGCTGTCCTCGATGGTCGACGCTGCCCAGGCGGGGGCCGACACCCACGGGCTCGGCGAGCGGGTCGATGAGCGTTGGGTGGAGCGGACCGCCGCGCAGGTGGTCGACACGGTGCAGGCGTCCCGGTCGACGTGGCAGGTGTGGCATGTGCGCGCCGAGGCGCAACGTCGCGTCCGCGCCGCGGACGTCCCGCTGGAGCAGGTCGAGGCCCTGGTCGAACAGCTCACGCAGGAGGCGCTGTCCCGCAGCACGGCGCTGACGTCGGCCAGGGTCGACACGATCACCGAGCCGGGGCCGCTGCGCCGTGCCGACGGGTCCAGCGTCTACAGCGTCGCCGGATCGCAACTCTTCACCTCTACAGCGGTCCTGGCGGCTGAGCAGCGGCTGGTCGACGCCGCCGGCCGGTTCGACGGGCGCCGCGCCTGCGAGCAGGACATCGACATAGCGCTGCTGGAGTCGGTCGCCAACGGGGTCGAGTTGAACGCCGGGCAGGCAGCCTTGGTCAAGGGCATGGCGACCTCCGGTGCGCGGGTGCAGTTGGCCATTGCGCCGGCCGGGTCGGGCAAGACCACCGCCATGCGGGCCTTGACCAAGGCGTGGGAGGCCTCTGGTGGAACCGTCATCGGACTGGCCCCGTCAGCCGCGGCCGCGGGCCAGCTGCGCCAGCACACCGATTCGACCACCGACACGCTGGCCCAGTTGGTGTTCCGGCTCGACTGCGTCGGTCTGGACGGCCTGGCCTGGGCCAGCAAGATCGGCCCTTCGACGTTGGTCCTTATCGACGAGGTCGGCATGGCCGACACCCTGTCCTTGGACACCGCTATCACCTGGTTGCTCAGCAAGGGCGCCTCTGTCCGGCTGATCGGTGATGACCAGCAGCTCGGCGCGATCGGCGCCGGTGGAGTGCTACGCGACATCCGCGCCACCCACGGCGCCCTGCACCTGTCCGAGTTGCTGCGGTTCAGCGGGACCGCCGAAGCCGGTGCTTCCCTGGAACTGCGCGAAGGTAAGCCTTCAGCGTTGGGGTTCTATCTCGACGCGGGCCGGGTCCACGTCGGCGACCTGGCCACCATGACCGAAGAAGTCTTCGCCGCCTGGAGCGCGGACCGCGCCCGGGGTCGGGACGCGATCATGCTCGCCCCCACCCGGGAACTTGTCGCCGAGCTCAATCAGCGGGCCCGCGACCACCGACTCACCGGTCAGGCCAAGGTCGGTCGGCAGGTGGTGCTGGCCGACGGGAACCAAGCATCGGTCGGGGACGTGGTGATCAGCCGCTCCAACGACCGACGGTTGAGGGTCGCCCGCAGCGATTTCGTCAAGAACGGCGACCGATGGACGGTCCTGAAAGTTGGCCGCGACGGCGCCCTGGTGGTCCAGCACAACCAGCACCACCGCAAGATCACCCTGCCGGCCGACTACGTCCACAAGTCCGTCGAGCTCGGGTACGCCTCCACCGTGCACACCGCCCAAGGCGTGTCGGTCGATGCCACCCACGCCCTGGCCACCGGGGCCGAGTCGCGCCAGCAGCTGTACACGATGATGACCCGCGGCCGGGACGCCAACCACGTCTACCTGCAGGTCGTCGGCACCGGCGACGAGCACGACGCCGTCAAGCCCGACACAGTCAGCCCGCGCACCGCCACCGACCTGCTCGAGACGATCCTGACCCGGGACGAGGCCCCCGCATCCGCGTCCACCCTGCTGCGCGACCTGGACGACCCGGCCGTGCTGCTGGGACAGGCCACCGCCCGGTACGTCGACGCGCTCTACACCGCGGCCGCCACCACGGTCGGCGCCGAGAACTTGGAACGTCTGGACAAGGCGGCCGAGCACCTCGTCCTCGGCATGACGCAAGCACCGGCGTGGCCGACCCTGCGGGCACACCTGACCCTTCTCGCCGCCGAAGGGCAGAACCCGGTGCAGGTGCTGTCCGAGGCGGCCACCGGCCGGGAGGTCGACAGCGCCGCCGACCCTGCCGCCGTGCTCGACTGGCGCCTGGACGACACCGGGATGCGCAACACTGCCCCCGGACCGCTGCCGTGGCTTCCCGGCATCCCGCCCGCCCTGGCCTCCGACCCGACCTGGGGGCCCTACTTGACCGCCCGCGCCCAGCGGGTCACCGACCTGACCCAGGAGGTCGCCGAGCACGCGGTCACCGCCCCCACCCCTGCGTGGGCGACACAGGGCACCGCCCGCCCAGCCGACGACGTCCTCGCCAAGGTGGCGATCTGGCGGGCCGCCACCCAGGTCGACTCGGCCGATCTGCGGCCCACCGGTCCGCAACAGGTCTCCAAGGCCGCGGCCATCTACCAGCGGGCGCTGCGATCCCAGCTCCAGGGCAACCGCTCTCCCGCCCTCGCGGAGTGGGGACCGTTGCTGTCCGACGTCGCACCGGACGCGGTCAGGGACGCTTTCGTCCCGGTCCTGGCCGAGCGGCTAGCCGCCGCGACCCGGGCCGGCATCGACGCGGCCACCCTGGTTCGGGACGCCGCCGGCACCCGGGCCCTGCCGGATGACCACGCCGCGGCCGCGCTGTGGTGGCGCGTCGCCGAGCACCTGTCCCCGGCCGTAGACACGACCGCCCGGACCGACCAGCTCCTGTCCACGACGTGGGTGCCGACCCTGGCCCAGCGGCTCGGGGACGACCGGGCCCGCGCCATGCAGGCCAGCACCTGGTGGCCGGTCCTGGTCACCACCGTCGACCACGCCCTGCAACGCGGCTGGTCCCTGGACGACCTCGCAGCCACCGCCCCCGCCCCTGAGACCGACGTCGACGACGCCGCGGCCATGACCTGGACCATCAGCACCCTCATGGACGACCCAACCCACCTGCACCAATCCGTGTGCCCCCACGAGGACGGCCTCGAGCTGGCCCCGTCCGGTATTGACCCGCACCCGCACTCGGTGCAGGCCAACGACGCTGAGTACCGCCAGTACCTCGACACCATCACCACCCACTCCCCCGCCAGCGACCCCGCCGACCAGCACGCCGACCTTGACCCGGTACGGGTGAACGTCGGCCTGGCCCTGGCTGCGCGGTACCGCCAGCTCATGGGGCCGCTGGAGCCGAGCGACGCCGACCTGGACCGGGCTTACGACCGCTGGACGCAGGCGCAGGATTCGCCGGTCCCTCTGGACCGGCTGGCGCAGGTCAACGCGATGGCCCTGGCTTTCTACGAGCAGCAGCTGACCAACGGTGGCTGGGCGCCCGGCTACCTCGCCGGCCGGTTCGGTCGCGATGTGGCCGGCCACCGGCACGTCCGTCCCGGGTACGCCCCAGCCGGGTGGACCCGGTTGCTGGACCACTTGGGCGCCCGAGGCGTCACCGACCTTGAGCTTCGGACCACCGGGTTGGCCACCACTACCAGGGACGGCCGCCTCATCGACCGGTTCCGCGACCGGGTCCTGTTCCCCATCACCGACACCCGCGGGCAGGTACTGGGCTTCATCGGTCGCCGCGACCCCAGTCTCGGCGATGACTCGCCGTACGCGGGGCCCAAGTACCTCAACACCCCCACCACGCCCCTGTTCGCCAAGGGCAACCATCTCTACGGTGCCGACACCAGCCTGCTCAAGGCCGGGGCCACCCCGGTGCTCGTCGAAGGGCCGATGGACGCCCACGCCATCACCCTGGCCACCCGCGCGATGTACGTCGGGGTTGCTCCGATGGGCACCGCCCTCACCAGTGACCAGGCCGCGCAGCTAGCCCAGCTGGGCGGTCCGGTCATTGTGGCCACCGACGCCGACCTAGCCGGCCGCATGGCTGCCGAACGCGCCCACTGGCTCCTCGCCCAGCACAACGTCCCCACCTTCGCCGCGGCCCTTCCCGAGGGCACCGACCCTGCCCAGTTGCTCCACGACCAGGGCCCCGGTGCCGTGACCACCACGCTGCTGGCCTGCTCGCCGCTAGCCGAGGCCCTCCTGCAAGAGCGGCTGACCAATCTGGCCGTCGACGAGGCGCTCGAGTCGGCCGCGCGGGTGCTGGCCACCGCCGACCCGTCCAGCTGGGACCGCACCTGCACCGAGATCGCCGACCGGCTCGGCACCGACGAGGCGACCACCCGCCGGGCCCTCTACCTGGCCGTCCGTGCCTGGCACGACAACCCCCGCGCGGTAACCACGCAGCAGCTAGAGGCCACCCGAGACGTGCGTGCCCGAATCGAAGCCACCGCGCAGGCGCCCGAACAGCGTTGGGCACCGATCGCCGACCGGCTCGACCCCCGCCTCACCGCCCAAGACGACTGGCCCGCCCTGGCCCGCACCATGCAGGACCTGCACGACGAAGGCCAGGACGTCGAATCGCTGGCGCGGGCCAGCATCACCGACGAGCCCCTGGTGTCTTCTCGCCCGGCACAGTCACTGCGCTACCGCCTCGCCGCCCACGCCACCACACCCCTGCCCGGTCCCCTCCTCCCCACGAGAAGCAGCAGGGCTCCGGGACGAGACGAAGACCACCGCAGTTTCAGCCCCGAGCATGACCGCTCCAGGGGCATACCGCGGTGACCAAGAAAATCCACCATCCAAGAAGGAGTCAGCATCATGACTGTCCCCGCACAAGAGCTCAGGGCATGGGCCAAAAGTGACCACCCCACCGAGGCAGCCGTCGAGCTGCTCATCAGAGCCAAAGGCGGGCGCTTCGCCCGCGACACCCAACCATGGATCGAACGGCCCTGGCCCACGTCCTCGCTCTGCTGCGTCGACTGGGACCGACTCCACGACGAGCTCGGCGTCTTCTCCGGCGGCGAACGACGCTTCCTCAACATCGCCATCTCCATGGGCTCCAGCAAGCACCCCGTCGACCTGTCCAACGACCTGACCGGCCTCGACGACGAACTGCTCCTCCTCGTTCTGGCCGCCACCGCCCACGCGGCAGGCAGACCACGCCTGCTCGCCCCCGCCACGCCCGTCCCCGATAGGACAAACGTGATGCCGCTCGGCCGCCCCAGCTCCCAACACCACCCGGCACGCCCACGTCTCGAAGACGAACCGGCGGCCGGTCATGGCGTGCAACGGCACGAAGGGCCGATACCTTAGCCGCGCCGACTCAACCGCACATCCCCCAGTCGAGGTGCGTGACAGACCGGATCCGCCGATGTGCGCGCTCTTGCTAGATGGCATACACATGCACTAGTGGGGATGGCTATACCGTTGGTGGAGCGTCGGTCACAGAGCGAACCGTTGGCGGCCGACAGGACGCGCACGCGCCCGACGGTCACCTCGCACCCCGGTCTGGACCTCCTCGGCCTTGTCCCACTCATCACCCCTTCACCGGGCTCTTTCTCGGGCGGGTCTTGTGGGACACCCGCACAGAGATGCACTCGCTGACCTGCATCGTTCCCGTTCAAGGTTCGTCTTACGGGACGGTTCGGTCGAGGCAGGTCGACGCCGTACCTTCAGCCCCACTGCGGGACAGCGTCACAGTGAGCACAAGGCGGACTTCATCGCCCCGCCTGTCGTGACTGCGGCGGAGTGATCAGCTCGGCGATAATGGGGGATGTGACGGTCCGGAGGAGGTAGCAGTGCCCACACCGCTAGAGGGTGAGATTCTTGATGACTTTGAGGAGCGCCTCACGGCTTCCGACCTGATCCCGGTTGGATTGGTCCAGAAGTTGATGGTGCACGCCCGCGGCGATCGCGCCCCTACGACCGAGGCTCTGCTGGAAACGTTCAAGGCGAACGTGGGGGACCAGTCGGTATGATCCAGCTTGAGCACCTCCACGTAGAAGAGTTTCGAGGCATCCGCTCCATCTACTTGAATCTCGCCGGCGAGTCGTTTGTCGTCTACGGGCCGAACGGGTCCGGGAAGAGCGGTGTCGTAGACGCTATTGACTTCGCACTCACCGGGGGCATCGCCCGGCTCGAAGGTGACGGAACCGGCGGCGTGACCCTTCTGAACCACGGGCCGCATGTGCATCGGCGCAATGACCCCGCAGCGGCGAAGGTCGTACTCGCAGTCAAGGACACCGAAACAGGTGAAATCGCGACGATCACCCGCAGCATCAAGACGGCCGGGACCTTCACACTCGAACCCGACACGGCGGCCATGCGCAAGGCGCTGCAAGAAGCCATGGACCATCCTGAACTCACCCTGTCGCGCCGCGAGCTGATCAAGTACATCGTCGCCAAGGCCGGCCAGCGCGCTGCGGAGGTACAGGCGCTCCTGAAGCTCGACCGGGTCGAAGCGTTGCGCAGATCGCTCAAGGCCACATCGTCCAAGGCAACAGCAGGCGCAAAGACCGCCGCCTCCGAACGCACCCTCGCAGAACAGAGCTTCCAACAGCATCTCGGCTTGACCTCGCTGCTGTCCACCGAGGTCCTGCGAGAAATCAACAAGCGACGCGAGACGCTGGGGCTGGCGGCACTAACCGAACTCACCGTCGATACCGACGTGCTGCATGCCTCGGGTGAGAAGCGAAAGACCACCTACCTCAATCTGGAGAGCGCCCGACGAGACCTCACCACGCTGCGTACCGCGATCACCGATGATGCGGCGATCAAGACAGCTCGCGAACGGCTTCAGGGCAAAGTCGCGACCTTCGCCGACTCCCCTTCGATGATGGACGCGATTCGGCACCGACAACTCCTAGATCTGGGGCTAGCCGCGATCGAAGGAGCGTCCTGTCCGCTCTGCGACCGGGCGTGGGAATCGCGCGAGAGCCTTGAAGCGCACGTCACCGAACGCATCACCGCTACGGAGACTGCTCAAGCGCTTCGCGAAGAAGTCGTCGCAGCGGCGAGTTCCTATCGAGCCACCCTTCGGGGGCTGCGCGAGCAAGTCGAGAGAATCGGACCAGCCGCACGCGAGTTTGGGTCGGGGGAGCTCCCTCACCTTCTGAAGTCCTGGACAGACTCCTTGTCCGCCCTCGAAGGATCGCTCGGCACTTTCGAAGCGGTGACGGCGGAGGACGCTGCGCACTCAGCGACTGCGCACGTTCCCTCGGAGGCACTGACGGAGGCACTCGGCTCCCTAGCCAAGTCGCTTGACGAGATTCCCGATGAGTCGGACGAGGATGCCGCCCGCACCTTCCTCGACCTGGCCAAAGACCGATGGACGCGGGTACGTCTCGCGCGCGTCGGCGCTGAGAAGGCGGATGCCGTTAGCAAGGCGGCACAAGCCGCCTACGATCTCTACTGCGCCGCCGCCGACGAGGCACTCTCCACGCTCTACGCAACTGTCGAGCACGACTTCAGCCGTTACTACCAGTTCCTCAACTCCGATGACGAGGAAGCGTTCCGCGCCGAACTGGTACCCAGCGCGGGAAGCCTCGACCTGAAGGTCGACTTCTACGAGCTCGGCATGTTCCCGCCCGTTGCTTACCACAGCGAAGGTCACCAGGACGGGATGGGCGTCTGCCTGTACCTCGCTCTGGTCAAGCAACTCCTTGGCTCAAACTTCAAGTACGCAGTGCTCGACGACGTCGTGATGTCCGTCGATTCGAATCACAGACGCCGCTTCGCCGAACTCTTGAAGATGCAGTTCCCCGGCGTCCAGTTCATTATCACCACCCACGACGAGGTCTGGGCGCGACAAATGCGCTCGGCCGGCTTGGTCAAGACCGCTTCGATGGCACGGTTCTACGGCTGGACCGTCGACGCCGGCCCGACACACGGCGCCGGCGATGCGTGGACCGCCATCGAGACTGACCTCGGTGATGGCGACATCGCCGGCGCCGCACACAAGCTCCGTCGAGCACTTGAGGCAAGCACTTCGGACATCACGGAGAGCATCGGTGGCCCAGTGACCTATCGCAGCGACGCCTCCTACGATCTCTCGGTGTTCCTCGACTCAATCAAGGGGCGACATGGCAAGCTCTTGGGCATCGCCGCAAGCTCAGCGCAGTCATGGGGCAACCATCAGCAGGCCCAACGGGTCGAACAACTCAAGCAACGACGCAACGCCGTCATCCCCGAGCAAGCCGCTGAGTCATGGCTCCTGAACAAACTCGTCCACAACAACGACTGGGCCAACGGCACAGAGGCCGACTTCAGGCCAGTCCTCGCCGCCGCCCGAGACTTTCTGTCGCTCTTCCGGTGCGACAATCCCGACTGCGAATCCTGGATCACCGTCAGCGGTAGGCCGGGATCTGAGGAGTCGCTGCGCTGCGCGTGCCAAACGTACAACCTGAACTTGAAGAAGAGGTAGGCCAGGTACACCGAATCACACTCCAGGAGAACTGCAGCTTCCTGACCGAGCGAGACTTCTGCACCCCTGAGGGATCCCCTCCTGGACGCCGGCGCCGGCTACTGATACCGCGATGACGTCGCAGTAGCGGGTTCGTTCCCCGGGTGGTCATCTACCCAGCGGGAAGGGGCGGGTCGTCCTCCCCGGAGCGGGTGAACCGTCGGCCGTCCAGTTTGTACTCCAACCGCGACGGGTAAGAGCGCAACGGCCTCCTAGATGCCTCCGAGTGAAGAGCACCCTGCAGAGCCCCGCGGGGGAGGTCCGCCAGCTCATAGATCTGCTGGCCCGGCGAAACAGGATCACCTCCCTGCGGTGACCAAGTGAAGTCGTTCTCGCCCACCACCAGCCGCACATCCGTCGCAAGAAGGTCAGAGTCGTTGCGAACGGTCACGTGCAGCGACGTCATCACGAAGTTGGGGCCGTCGCCGCCGTGACCGCCCCCGCCGTGCAACTGATAGCTCACCCGCCGGGCCTGCTCGAGAATCCGTTGATCGGCCGCAACACGCTCCTCGAGTTGACGCTGCCGCACTTCGCGCGCGGCCTGCAGCTGAGTTGGCCCGCGCGGAGTGGTCAACGGCGCGGAGACCTCCCAAGGGGTGCCCGTGGAAGTGCGGTAGGTGATCTTCACACGGAAGTCCGGCAACGACTCACGCGAGCCCAGCTTGAAGGTGAACCGGCTGTAGCCCGCGAGCGGGATGGGGCCGATCTCGGCGTCATCGCCGTAGTCGCCTCTTCCCGTTGCGGCCACTGGATAGATCGCACCGCCGCGGTCAGCCGGCTCAACGACGGGACGGTGCACAACGACAGAGGCCAGGTTCGGACCGTCGAGGTTGTGAACGCGGTAGATCACCTCCGTTGCGTTGTGCGGCACGGCCCCTTCGGGCTCGACCAGCAGCCGCGGTCTCGCAGCGCGGTGCTCGGCCGCCTCAGCTGCATCGGCCGAGCGCCTGGAATCGCCTCGGGCGCGGAAAGCGACCGCCACGCTGGCCACGGCGGCAAGGAAGCTTGCTACCGAGATCGCGATACTCGCTGTGTCCACGAGATTCACGGTAGCGACCCTTCGACAGTCCCCCTGCGCAGGGACGACACCGGCAGGTGTCGTCCAGGGGCTCTCGGGCGCGACACGTGCTGGGCGCCGTGGGCCATCTAACGCTGTCCGTTAGGGGATGGTCTTACGGGACGATGGCTGCGGGATGGCACGGCGCGCTTCAGAGCCCGGGTGAGGGTCGGACCAGCGGGTATTGCATGTGGCCCGTCTCGCGGCGAAAGGGCGCGTTGGCGCGGTATCGGGCAGGGGGCCGGTGCGAGTTGGGAGTCGCGACGGGCTGGGCGCGGCCCCGGTCTCGGCTCAGCCGCCGTGGTCAGGTGTGTGTTGGTCCGTCCTGGTTGGTGTCGGGCCCACCGGCTGGACTGCCTCGCTGGTGTGGGTGTAGGCGGCGTCGCGCACGTCGTCGTAGTCTTCCAGGCCCGCGCCGAGGGCGCCGCCGACCGTGGCGATCGTCGCCGTGAGCCAGGCAAGGCGCCCGTACTCCGCTGCGCCAAGTGCCGTGCCCACCGAGGTGGCATACACCGACTCCGGGACGAGGAGCAGCGCGCCGAGCCATGCCAGGACGAACAGCGCGAGGTAGTAGACCAGCACGCCGATGACGACGGTCGCGAGGGTGGCGAGGTTGAAGAGGACCACCTGCTCGCGTTCCCGGCGGTGCCGCGCGCGTTCCCACAGGCCGCCGCCGAGGACGAGCGCGAGGGTGAGGGCGCCGACCGACAGCACCCCGAGGCCGGTGAGTCTGAGCGACCCGTAGGAGGCGGACAGCGACCACAGGTCGGAGGTGACGAGCGCCGCGACGCCGCTGGCGGCGGCGACGGTGAGCGAGCGCGACAGTCGGAGGGCGAGGCGCCATGGTTGGTTCGCGCGCACCATCCCAAGCAGAACCCAGAGGTTCCCGCCGAGCACGCGGGCCGCGAACTCCACCGCGTTGTCCCCAGGATGGTCCTTGGTGTCGGCCGCGAGCTGACGCAGCCGCCGATCTGGCGAGCGCCCTTCGGCCTCCGCGCCGAGCAGCGTGGTCACGACACCGACGACGGTCTCCTCCGCCCGCCGCTGCACTCGCACTGGTCCTAGCGCCGGGACGGAGACCAGGCCGACGCCGTGCACCGGGCTGGTGACGACGGCGAGGGTGCGGTGCCCGTCGCGTAGTGGGGAGTCGGTCAGGACGACGGCGAGGTCCCAGTCCGCGTCGAGCATGCGGTCCCGGGTCTCCTCGAGGAGCTCGGTGCGGCCGGCCGGTGGCCGGGTGAGGACCTCGTGGGCCACGGACACCGTCCACCGGGTCCCGGGAAAGCGGGCGGCCAGGCGCTCGGACAGGGTTGTCTCGAGTGCCGAGCGCACGAGCTCGGCCGCGCGGGGTTCGAGCACGACACCGAGGTGCAGCGTGAGCGGGCGGGCGGCGGGCGGCTGAGCGGGATGTGGCACGGGCCAAGTCTCGGGGATCGCGATGACGGCGGGGAGATCGATGCCCGCGCCGGTGCGATCAGGGTCATCCAGCGCCGAGGGCCGGCGGTGCCGTAGCCCGTGCACGGGATCAGTGGGCTTGTTGACGAGGTGCACGTCGCGGGTCAGGGGCGTACGGTCAGTCGGGCTCGGCGCCGGACCGGCTCCCTGGAGATCGCCATGACCCAGAACCCAGCAACCAGTGGCCGGGCGGACTACCGCACACTGGCGGAGTTCCCCGACTACGCGGGCGCCCAACGCCTCGTCGATCTCCTCTCCGATCGCGGCTTCCCTGTGGAGAACGTCCGCATCGTCGGGACCGGCATGCGGTCGGTGGAACAGGTCACCGGCCGGCAGACGAACGCTCAGGCGGCTCTGCGGGGTGCCGCCGGAGGCGCCTGGTTCGGCCTGCTCATCGGTCTGCTGTTCTCGATCTTCGTCATCGGCGGCTGGTTCTGGCTGTGGATGCTCCTCCTCAGCGCCCTGATCGGTGCCGTCTTCGGCGCGATCTTCGGGTTCATCGACCACGCGGCCACCGGTGGACGGCGCGACTTCACCAGCGTGAGCACACTCCAGGCGAGCACCTACCACGTCGAGGTCGCGAGCACGCAGTTCGCGGAGGCGCAGCGAGTCGCGAACCTCGTCTGAGCGGCGTTCCTCGCTTGGGCCGGGCGATCCTCCCCTGGTTCCGGTGACGCGGCCCTCGCCCTCGACGAGCGCCCTGTCATCTCGTACGAGTCACCGCGGTAGCTGCCCTTCCGGGCGCCTCTTGTCGCCCCGCAGCGGGACGTCAGCCCGCGGTTTCCTGAGGGGCTCCGGCGCCGGTGTCCTGTGCTGTCTCGTGGGCGGCGCTCATCTCGGGCCCGGTCATCTGGCCGTGCGGCGGTTCGCTATCGGTTGCGGTGTCCCGGGTGGTCGCGAAGTGCAGCCGTCCGTCGCTGATGGTGACGGTGACGGTGTCACCCGGGCTCAGGTCGCCGGCCAGGAGGAGGCGGGAGAGCTGGTTGTCGAGCTCACGCTGGATGGTGCGCCGGAGCGGGCGGGCGCCGAACTCGGGCTGGAAACCGCGGTTGGCGAGCCAGTCCAGGGCCTGGTCCTCGATGTCGAGGGTGATGTTCTGGGCGCGGAGCCGCCGTCGCGTCTGCTCCAGGAGCAGGGTGGTGATCTTGCGCAGCTGGGTGCGGTCCAGGCCGTGGAAGATGATGATCTCGTCGATCCGGTTGAGGAACTCGGGCCGGAAGGACTGGCCGAGCAGGTTCATGAGGGTCTCGCGTAGGTCCTCCATGGAGCGGCCGGCCTGGGTGGCCGCCAGGATGCGCTCGGCGCCCACGTTGCTGGTCATGATCACGACCGTGTTCGAGAAGTCCACGGTGCGGCCCTGGGCGTCGGTGAGCCGGCCGGCGTCCAGGAGCTGCAGGAGGGTGTTGAAGACGTCGGGGTGGGCCTTCTCGATCTCGTCGAGCAGCAGCACCGTGTACGGGGTACGGCGGACGGCCTCGGTCAGCTGGCCGGCCTCCTCGTAGCCGACGTACCCCGGAGGGGCGCCCATCAGCCGGGACACGGTGTGGCGCTCCTGGAACTCGCTCATGTCGAACCGGACCATCCGGGCCTCGTCGCCGAAGAGGGCCTCGGCCAGGGCTCGGGCGAGCTCGGTCTTGCCCACGCCGGTCGGGCCCAGGAAGAGGAACGAGCCGACGGGCCGGTTGGGGTCGGACAGCCCGGCGCGGGCCCGCCGGACCGCCTCGGCGACCGCCTCCACGGCCTCCTCCTGCCCCACCACCCGGCCGTGCAGGGTCTCCTCCAGCCGCAGCAGGCGCTCCTTCTCCTCCTCGGTCAGCTGGGCGACCGGGATGCCGGTCGTGCGCGAGACGACCTCGGCGATGTCCTCGGCGGTGACCTCCGGCACGGGGCCGCGCTGGCTGCGGGCTTCCTCCAGCCGGGTGCGGGCGGCATCCAGCTCGGCCTTGAGGGTGTTTGCCCGTTCGTAGTGCTCGACCGCGACGGCGGCGTCCTTGTCCCGCTGCAGCCGGGCGGCGTCCTCCTCCAGGTCCCGGACGTCGGGCGGGGCGGTGCGGGCCCGCAGCCGGACCCGTGCGCTGGCCTGGTCGATCAGGTCGATCGCCTTGTCGGGCAGGAACCGGTTGGTGATGTACCGGTCGGAGAGCGTGGCTGCGGCCACGGTCGCCTCGTCCGTGATCCGGACCTGGTGGTGCGCCTCGTACCGGTCGCGCAGGCCGCGCAGGATCGCGATCGTGTCCTCCACCGACGGCTCGGGCACCAGGATCGGCTGGAAGCGGCGCTCCAAGGCCGGGTCCTTCTCGATGTGCTTGCGGTACTCATCGACCGTCGTCGCCCCGACGACCTGCAGCTCACCGCGGGCCAGGGCCGGCTTGAGCATGTTGCCGGCGTCCATCGAGCCTTCCGCGGCGCCCGCGCCGACGACCGTGTGGAGCTCGTCGATGAACACGATCACCTCCCGCTCGGCGGCCGTGACCTCATCGATCACGCCTTTGAGGCGCTCCTCGAACTCCCCGCGGTACTTGCTGCCCGCCACCATCCCGGCCAGGTCCAGGGCGATCACCCGCCGGTCCTTGAGGGTGTCCGGGACGTCGCCGTTGACGATCCGCTGGGCCAGGCCCTCGACGATGGCCGTCTTGCCCACCCCCGGGTCCCCGATGAGCACCGGGTTGTTCTTCGTGCGCCGGGACAGCACCTCCAGGGTCTGCTCGACCTCGCTGTCCCGGCCAACGACCGGGTCCAGGCGGCCCTCACGGGCGGCCTCGGTCAGGTCCCGGCCGTACTCGTCCAAGGTCGGGGTGCTCGACTGCGCCCGGCCCGACCGGGCCGGGCCCTCGGCGCCGGCCGGGCTGGTCGGGCGGACCGCGTCGGTGTCCGGCAGCGCCCGGGCGAGCAGCCTCCCAGCCACGGACTCGGTGTTCGCGGCCAGTCCCAGCAGCAGGTGCTCTGGGTTGATCGACGCCGACCCCGCACCCCGCGCCTGCCGGTACGCATCTAGCAGCGCCCGCTTCGCGGCCGGCGTCAGCGACAACCCCTCACCCTGAGGTGCCGGCTCACCGTGCGGAACCGCCTGCTCCAGCTGGGAGGCCAACGCGGCGACGTCCACCCCGGCCTGTTCGAGCAACGTCCGGGTAGCAGGCTCCTGGGTCGCCGCCCACAGCAGATGCTCGGCGTCGACGTCGCCGTTGCCCCACTGCGCCGCCTGCGCCGCTGCTCGCGAGATCAAAGCTCGCGCCTCCGCCGACAAGGACCGCGACATGTCCACCCGCTGCATCGACGGCGCCGTGGTCTGACGGGCGCCGAGCAAGCTGAAGGGGTCCCGTCCGCCGAAGAACTGGTTGATCAGGTCATCGAAGGGGGAGTCGAACCCGAACCCGCTGGTCATGGCTTACCTCCGAACCGGCCACGGGCGCCGCCGCTTGGCGCCGGCGCCCGCGACGACGTCACTGTGCCTGGCCGGATCCCTCGGCAGAACCCTGCTGGCCGCCTTGCTCGATGGTCTTCTGCCCGCCGGAGGCGGTGACCTGGATCTTGTGGGGCTTGGACTCCTCCGCCAGCCGGATGGTCAACGTCAGGACACCGTCGGCGTAGTCGGCCTGGATGCGGTCCACCGCCAAGCCCTGACCCAGCGTGAGCTGGCGAGCGAACGTCCCCGCGGGGCGCTCTCGCACCAGCCACTGGGCCTCGCCCCTCCTGCTGCGGGTGCCGCTCGGCGCGCACCGTCAGCGTGCGGTCCTCGACGTCGATGTCGATCGAGCCGGGGTCCACACCGGGCAGGTCGATCTTGACCACGAACTCCTCTCCGGAGCGGTACAGGTCCAGCGGCATCAGCGCAGCGGACGGGCTCTGACGCAACGCCGAGCCGAGCAGGCGCTCGACCTCACGGAACGGATCGAGAACGGTCATCGCGCTCATCACCTCTCTGTGCTGGTGCCAGGACAGTCCCGGCCGGACATCCATGGCACCACGACTGCCCCGCAGCGCGCATCTCGAACCGGAGCTCGCCGGGTGACGCCCCACTGAGTGGTGTAAGTAGCCGGTGGCCCCTCCGGCCCTTCAGACCGAACCTCGAGCTTCGCGGTTCAGCGCTTATAGACGTGTTCCGTTCAAGGATCCCTACGGAACGTCGGCGCTCCGGACCACTCATCAGGCGCCGGAGTACCTGGGTTCGTCAGCGTGCTGCACCGCCAGCTTGACAGCGCCACGGTGTATTTGCCTGAGGAGGCCGTCGGGTGGTGGTCGCGGCCGTGGCCGGCGACGTCCGTCGTCGTCACGCGGGCAGGCCGAGCCGGTCCCGCAACGTCCCGGCCGTCGGCGTCGTCGGCAGCCGGCCGCGCCGGCGTAGCTCCGGGCTGACGCCGTCGACGAAGTCCTCGACCGAGGATGGGTACAGGGCCGGCATGATGGCGAACCCGTCCGCCGCACACGAGTCCACCAGGTCGCAGAGGTAATCGGCGACGGTGGCGGGTGAGCCGGTGGGCTGTGGCTTGAGCTGGCTCATCGCCTGCCGGAACGCGAGCCCCCGGACCGTCAGGTCCTCGGCCCGGGACGCCCGGATGAGCATCTCCTCGAAGCCGTCGCTGCCCGTCGCGCCCCGGTGCGCCTCGATCAGGGCGACGGCGTCCCCGTCCGGGTCCACCGTGGCCGGGTCGGCGTGGAGGAGCCGGGCGAGGATGGTCAGGACCTCGGTCTCGTCGAGGAAGGACTCCAGCTCCGCGAGCCGGTTGCGCGCGCCGTCGTCCGTGGCGGCGACGACCGGCTGGACGGCGGGCAGGACGAGCATCGCGTCCGGGTCACGGCCCGCCGCGCGCGCCCGCTCGCGCAGGTCGGCGCGGAGGGACCGCATCGTGTCGGGGCTGTCGGCGACGACGAAGACCAGCTCGGCCCAGCGCGCGGCGAAGGTCCGGCCGCGCTCGGAGGCGCCGGCCTGCATGAGGACCGGTCGGCCCTGCGGGCTGCGGGGCAGGGTGATGGGTCCCCGGCTGAGCTGACGGCCGCCCCGGTCGGGCACGCGCGAGACGAGGTCGGGGTCGGCGAAGACGCGGGCGTCGCCGTCGAGCCGGAGCGCGTCCGGCGACCAGGTCGCCCACAGGTCGAGGACGGTGCGGACGACGTCGTCGGCGTGGTCGTAGCGCTCGGCCTTGCCCGGGATCGCCGCCATCCCCATGTTCCGCGCCTCGGCGTCGGTGGTGGAGGTGACGATGTTCCAGGCCGTGCGGCCGCCGGAGAGGTGGTCGAGGCTGAGCATGGTCCGCGCGATGGCGTAGGGCGGGAGGAAGGTCGTCGACATGGTCGCGCCGATCCCCAGGTGGGAGGTGGAGGCGGCGACGACGGAGGCGACCACGACCGGGTCGAGGTAGATCGTCCCCTTGCCGCCGGTGCGGACCGTGGTGGCGTAGCTGCCGGTGCCGTCCTCGGGGATCGCCAGCGCGTCGGGCATGAACATCATGGCGAAGCCGCCGCGCTCGAGGGTGCGGCCGAGGTCGGCGTAGAAGCGCGCGTCGAACCAGTCGGTACGCGCCAGCGGATGACGCCAGTTCTCGGAGTACTGGCTCGTCGGCGGGTTGACCATCGCGACGAGCGGGATCTCACGCGAAGAGCGCACCGGGGCCCTCCAGGTGACCGAGCCACGCACTGGCCGAGACCACCAGGGCGACGACGGCGCTCACGCCGGCGAACATGAGCCAGTCGGCCGCGGTGACCCGGACCGGCCGCCAGGTGGTGCGCGGGGTCAGGCCCAGGCCCCGGGACTCGAGCGCCTGCGCCATGCGCTCGCCCTTGCGGACCGAGACCACCAGCAGGGTGAAGATCACCCCGGCGAGGTGGTGGGGTCCGCGCGGCGCAACCGCGCCGTCGGTCGCGTCGGGGCGCAGCGGGGCGCGGACCGTATGGGCTGCCCGGATCGTCGCCCACTCGCGCGGCATCTCCTGCAGCATGCGGTAGCCGGCGAGCACGGCGTAGGTGATCCGCGGGCCGAGGCGGGCGTTCTGGTGGAGGCTTGTCATCAGGGCGACGCCGTCGGTGGAGAGCAGGAAGCCGATGGCGAGGATGCCGATGAGCAGCGTCCGGGCGGCGAGCGCCCCGCCGATCTCGAGGCCCTCGACCGTCACGCGCAGCGGACCGCCCTGCCACAGCACCTCCCCGGGCCGGGCCAGGGTGTTGACGATCAGCACGCCGAGCGCGAAGAGCACGAACGGCACGTGCGCGAGCGCCAGGGTGCGGGCCGGGGCGCGCACTGTGGCGGCGACGCCGACCAGCGCGAGCAGGTAGAGGACGGCGGGCGTCACCGGGTCCAGCAGGAACACGGCGACGACCGAGATCGCGAGGAGCAGCGCCAGCTTCACGGTGGGGTTGCGGCGGGCGAGGGGCGAGTCGGCGACCGCCGGCGCGGTCAGGGTGCTCATCCGGCCACCTCCTGCCGAGAGCAGGCTCCCGCGCCAGAAGCAGGTGCTTGGGCGCCTGCTTCTGGCGCAACTCGCTGCTCTCGGCGTCCGACGGCGTCGTCCAGCCGGCGCAGCACCGTGCGCAGGTGGTCGCGGTGGTGCTCGAGGAGCAAGGAGACCAGGGCTGGGAGCCGCAGGCCCGCGCGGGCGAGGGTCTCGCCGTCGCGCAGCACGTCGGCGGTCGGGCCGTCGGCGAGGACGCCGCCCTCGCCCAGCACGACGACACGCGTGGCGAGGGAGGCCACCAGGCGCAGGTCGTGGCTCACCAGCACGACGGCACCACCGGCGTCGGCGACGTCGCGGAGCGTCTCGGCGGTGGCGATCGCGTCGCGGCGGTCGAGACCGAGGGTGGGCTCGTCCGCGAGGAGGACCGGCCGGTCGTGGGCGAGCATCGCGGCCAGGCTGACGCGGCGCTTCTCCCCGCCGGATAGCCGGAACGGGTTCTGGTCGGCGAGGTGGGTGAGGCGGTGTCGCTCGAGCTGCCGGTCGACGATCGGCTCGCTCCTGTCCGCGGCCAGGCCGTGAGCGATCTCGGCCCGGACCGTGCTTGCGACGAGCTGGTGCTCGGCGTTCTGGAACACCAGGCCGGAGCGCGGCCCGGTCACCGTGCCGGTCCGCGGCCGCAGGAGCCCGGCCAGGGTCAGCAGGAGTGTCGACTTCCCGACGCCGTTCGCGCCGAGCACGGCGACCACCTCGCCGGCCCGGACCGTGAGGTCGATGCCGGTGAGCAGCGGCGGCGGTTCTGGGTCCCGGCGGCGCCGTCGGCCCGTCGACCGGGTGACGGCAAGGCCGCGCGCGGCCAGCACCGGCTCGTCTGCCTCCGCAGCCTGCTCTCGTGAGTCGGCGGCCAGCGAGTCCAGGAACGCGACGTTCTCGCGGTTGCTGAGGCCGCCGTCGGCCCCGGTGAGCGCCCGCAGCTCGGCGTCCAGCGGCAGCCAGCAGCCGGCTGCGTGCAGCCGTGCAGCCTGGTCGCGCAGGACGACGGCGGTGGGGCCGTCGGCCAGCACGGTCCCGGACTCGTCGAGCACGAGCGCCCGGGCGGGCAGCCCAGCCGCCCCGTCGGCCCTCGCCCACTCGTCGAGCCGGTGCTCGACCAGCACCACCGCGGGGCCGTAGCGCTGCACCGCTTGGACGAGGGCACCGCGGACCGCGGCCACGCCGTCGGGGTCGAGCATGGAGGTGGGCTCGTCGAGAAGGAGCACGTCCGGCTCGGTCACCAGGGCGGCCGCGAGCGCCACCCGTTGCGACTCCCCGCCCGAGAGCGCGGCCGTCGCCCGCCGCCGCAGGTGGCCGGCGCCGACCGCGGCGAGGGCATCGCCGATGCGGCGGTCGATCGTCGAGCGGTCGGCCGCGTGGTTCTCCAGCGGCAGGGCAAGCTCCTGCTCCACGTCCGGCAGGCACACCGCCGAGGAGGGGTCCTGCGCCACCACGCCGAGGTACCGGGACCGCTCGACCACGGTGGTCGCCGCCGTCGTCGTCCCGGCGACGGTGACCTCGCCGTCCAGCTCGGCGTGGACCGTGTGCGGGACGACGCCGGTGATCGTGTGCAGCACCGTCGACTTCCCGGACCCGGACGCGCCGAGGATCACCACCTGCTCGCCCGGCGCCAGGCGCAGGGAGACGTCCCGCAGCACCGGGGTGGCGCGGCGCGGGAACCGGACGCTGACGCCGTCGAGCGTGACGACGGGCGGCCCGGGCGGCGTCGTCATCGGTGCGCGGCGCGGCCGATGGCGAAGTTGTCGACGACGCCGGTGCGCGCCAGCGCGTCGACCACCACCTTGGCGAGCAGGCCGCCGAGGACCACGCCGGAGACGCACTGCATGATCAGACGCAACGGGAAGATGTCCTGCCCGTACCAGCCGGAGCGGAAGGCCGAGTAGAAGAACACCAGGAAGGCGCCGAGCAGCCCGGACAGGGCGAAGACGCCCCAGCCGAAGCGGCGGTACCGGATGAGCGCGAACGGCAGCTCGCTGCCCGCGCCCTGGATCGCGGCGGCGAGGATCAGCAGCGGCCCCACGGGGGAGCCGAGGAAGACGACCTCGATGACGGAGGCGATGACCTCGGCGATGATGCCGGCGAACGGGCGCCGGATGATCGCGATGGCGATCGGCGCGACGATCAGCCACCCGCCGAGCAGGACGTGCTGCGCCAGGTCGCCAGCCGGGCCCATGAGCACGGCCAGGCCGTTCCACGCCTGGACGAGCGCCCAGTAGACGAAGCCGAAGACGACGCCCAGCACGACCATGAGGACGAGGTCCTTCATGGCCCAGCCCTGGCGGGCGCTCGGCGTCCGGCCGGTGCGCGGCGCGCCGGCGCCGACGCTGCCGTCGCCGGTCTTGTCGGTGCTGGTCATCGCTCAGCCCTCTGCCTGGCTCGGCGAGCCGACCGAGATCGTCAGGTGGGTGACGGCGTGCGGGACGTGGGCCCCGACCTGAGCCCACGCGTCGACGGCGGTGGCCAGCACCTCGGACACGTCACCGGTGAGCTTGGTGGCGTAGTGGTTCGGCAACGCCGCCGTCCCGCGATCGTGGGCGGCGGCGATGGCGGACTCGATGTGCGCCATGTGGTCCCCCGCGTCGCTGCCGCCGTCGAGCAGCGGGTACAGCGACCACTGGGCCGCGGCCCGGATGCCGGTCGGCTCCAGCTCGACGGGCGCCGGGCTGGGCAGGCCGGTCACCGACAGGTCGCAGGCGACCTCGCCCGGGCAGCCACGCGAGAAAAGCGCGTGGGCGACGACGTGCCCGCCGCCGGAGCGGCGGTAGGCCGCCGGGATGACCGCGGACAGGTAGGCGGCCAGGCGCTGCTCGGCGGGCCAGTCCTTGGCGCCGACGTAGGTGCTGACCTCGTCGGTCTCACTAACCAGGCCCTTGGTCAGGCCCGCCGCCGCGACGTCGGCGAGCGCGCCCAGGATGACGTCGACGAAGTCGTCGGTGTGGGGATGGATGCTGAACCGCAAGCCGATCCCGAGCTCGGCCGGGGTGGCGCCTGCGGTGGTTCCAGCGGTGGTCGTGGCCGGCCGGCTCGGCCGGGTGGTCGACGTGCTCATCACGGTCCCTCTCTCGGGCCCGAGGGTACCTCGACGAGACCCGCCATCGTCCGACGACGGCGAGTGCCCTGCTCCCTACGCCGGTACGAACCGGATCAGGTGTACGGGTCTGCGGACTTTCCGCACTCTCAGCGCTCTTCCCAGCGCTCCCCGGGGGTCGGTGACAAAACTAGTCAGGCGGCGTTCGGTTGTCCACACGGCGTTCGTCAAGCGGTGCCACGCAGGTCATCTGGTCGGGACAACTCCCACCGAGTGGGTAAGTAGCCGGTGAGCCCTCGGGCCCTCCAGGAGCACCGTCCCATTCAGCGATCCCCTTGCGGACACATCGTCAGACAGGCGCGCGGCCAGACGTGCTGGCCGAACCGACCCCCAGTCGAACCGCCGTAGGCCATGTCGACTGAGACCTCCGACTGCATGACTATGCACTCACTGGGAGACCTCTCAAACGTCCCCATCTGCCGCCAGGAGCGTGGTCGCACGCTATTGCCGCCAGGAGCGTGGTCGCACGCTATTGCCGCCAGGAGCGTGGTCGCACGCTATTGCCGCCAGGAGCGTGGTCGCACGCTATTGCCGCCAGGAGCGTGGTCGCACGCTATTGCCGCCAGGAGCGTGGTCGCACGCTATTGCCGCCAGGAGCGTGGTCGCACGCTATTGCCGCCAGGAGCGTGGTCGCACGCTATTGCCGCCAGGAGCGTGGTCGCACGCTATTGCCGCCAGGAGCGTGGTCGCACGCTATTGCCGCCAGGAGCGTGGTCGCACGCTATTGCCGCCAGGAGCGTGGTCGCACGCTATTGCCGCCAGGAGCGTGGTCGCACGCTATTGCCGCCAGGAGCGTGGTCGCACGCTATTGCCGCCAGGAGCGTGGTCGCACGCTATTGCCGCCAGGAGCGTGGTCGCACGCTATTGCCGCCAGGAGCGTGGTCGCACGCTATTGCCGCCAGGAGCGTGGTCGCACGCTATTGCCGCCAGGAGCGTGGTCGCACGCTATTGCCGCCAGGAGCGTGGTCGCACGCTATTGCCGCGTACATCTCAGACCTGTCGCGTCCGTGTCTCTTGGTCGACGTGACTACCTCTCCGTGGACGGCTGGCTCGGCGCTGTCCATCCAGTCTGCCGGCGCCAGGCTCGCGGCGGTTCGTACTCGTCGTCCCAGGGCATGGGCGCGTATGACCGACATGTCGGCTGACGTGGTCCGGGCCACGGATCGCCGAACGAACGTCGGCAGGCGCGGACGTTGCCCACGTTGGGGTTGCGGGGAATCCGAAAGCGCGGCGGCTTCAGCGTTGCTCCGTAGTCGAACACTGCCCCGTCGAGAAGAGGCCCGGCGGTGGGTGACACGAAAAGCCATGCGCCTGGGCAGCCGTATCGGGCGTCCTGGGCTACGGCGTCGGATTGTGGGTCCACCAACGCGAAGACGTAGGTGGTTCCGCAACAACCGCCATCCTCTAGATCGATTCGCACGGCCCCGCCGAGATCTTCAATGGCCTGGATCGCTGACTGGGACACCTGGAACGGCGGCAGGACGATCACGTCATTCATACGCACTGCGTACCACCCAGCACCGACAAGGCGACCCTCGACCTCGCGGGTGCCGTCAGTCGGGACGCACTGCCATGCCGCTGGTCGCGGATGCTCCGGGGCCGTTCGCCACCCTTGGGACGCCAATGCGTCAAGGGCTGAGGCGCCGAGGAAGAAGAGTAAGCAGAGCCCGATGACGAGGGGGATCGCCTATTTGACGGACATCGCTCACGGCTGTGAGCCCGACGTCTCTACCCTCAGGCAGCCGTTCGTCAGCGACGGCGACAGCGATGGCATCCTCGGCCATGGCGTGTCAGCAGCCCTAAGAGTTGGAACTCCACCCCTGCTCCACGCTGAGACCCGGAAGTTGGTCGCCGCGCATCAGGGGACATGAGCAAGCGCACCCCATTCACTCAAACGGTTGTCAGAAGGCAGTTCGAGTCGTTGGCTGAGGCAGCAGAACGGACGGGCTTGAGCACCTACACCTTACGCCGCAGGATCGCCGAGGGGCGGTTGCCGGCCTACCGCAGCGGGTCACGCATCATCCGAGTGGACCCTCAGGACGTCGACCGTCTGCTGACGCGCATACCGACCGTTTCGAGACACAGCTAAAGCGAGATCTCCCGGCTCAGCCGTTCGGTCAATGCCCTGTCTCGCGCCGCGGTTGCATGCTGGTACCGGAGCGCCACCGTCACGTCGGTGTGGCCGCCCCGATGCAGCAGCTCGGCCAGAGTGGCCCCTTGGACGGCGTAAGCGCTCAACCCGGTATGACGAAGGTTGTGAAAATGGAAGCTGGGTCGCCCCGCCGTGTCCCGGGATTCTCGCCAGTACCGGTCCAGGGTGGACTGGCTGACTCTTGCGCCTCGCGGACCACACAGAACGGGGTCGGTCGGTTTAGGGCCTGTGTACCTGTCCAGATGCGTCACCAGCAGGGGGAGCAACGCGGCGGGGATGGCGATGCTTCTGACGCTGCCGGCCTTCGGTGGAGTGAGAGCCCCAGCCTGGCTGTTCCATTGACGACGAACATGCAGGGTGGCCCGAAGGGGATCCTCAAGGTGCTGCAGGTCCCGTCGTTGGAGCCCCAACACCTCTCCCATCCGTAGGGCACACCATGCTGCGAGTGGCACCGCGAGCCGCAGGTGCTCCGGCATAGCCTCGGTGAACGCCCTGACCTCGTCCGGGGTCGCGACATCGCCCTGCTCGTCCTCCGGCCGGACCCGACGGTGTTTCGGTGCCTCGGGGAACGTGAACGCTGTCAGTCCACCCGCGCCCGTTTTGACGGCTGCGTTGATGCAGGAGCGAAGGACGATTGCCGTGTTGGGCGCGATGCCGTTGCGCCGCGCACCGGCGTGCCGCTTGCTGGGCAACCGGGCCAGGGCGGCCAGGTGCTCGGCCACGCGCTCGGTGGTCAGGTCGACGAGCCGCACTTCTCCGAGCTGAGGGACGATGTGATTCTTGAGCACGGATCGGTAGGCGACGATCGTCCCCCCGGACCTCTCCGGGTTGGCCTCCAGCGCGGCCAGCCACTTCTCGGACCACTCACGTAGCGTCATACTCTCCGCCGCCTGACGCTCGGCTTCGGCTTGATGTGCGGCGCGACGGGCGGCAGGTGGGATAAAGATGCCTCGCGCTGCGTCGGCCCTGGCGATGCTCAACGCAGCCTTGGCATCCGTGAGCGTGTCGTAGACACCCAAGGAGTGCGTCTTCCCGTCGTGGTTCATCCGCACCCGGTAGCGGTCGCGGAAGCGCACGATCCCCTGCGGCAGTTGACCCTTGGTCTGGCTGGTGCCCACAATGCCCACCTCCCGACCACCACCCTGTGGTGTGTCAGCTGTGTGTCAGTTTCGGTGCTGACACCAGCCTACTCCTGCTCACACCTGCACAACGTGAAAAGCCCCGGATTCCGCGCCGTGACGCGGAATCCGGGGCCTGACCTGGCGTGACGTGGATCACGCCAACCCGCTCCGGGTGAGTGACGGGACTTGAACCCGCGACATCCGCGACCACAACGCGGCGCTCTACCAGCTGAGCTACACCCACCATCGGTGCCCTGCGACCGCAGCCGCCTGGACAACGCCGACCATCCTACATCGTGCACCGGACTGCTCCGAACCGCGTCGGCCGTGATGCAATGCAGAGCATGAACCGAGGCGCGATCTCCGAGTCAGAGGCGATCGACATCGTCCGGGCCGAGGCCCGACGGCTGCTCGTGCTCGGCGCCATGGGCCTGCTGGTGGCGGTGCTGCTCTACGTGGCCGTGAGCGTCCTGTGGCTGGAGCGTCCGGTGGGTGAGGCCGCGAGCCGGGCGCTGCCCCTGATGGCTCTGGTGGCGGTGCTCGCGTACTTCGTCCAGATGCCGCGCTGGGTCCGTGCCCGGCAGACGCGGGTGACCAGGGCGACCGTCGGGCACCTCACCGAGGACGAGATGATCCTGCAGGGCGGCCCACAGGGAGACGTGAGCGTGGTCCTGCCCCGGGGCACGACCGGCTTCCGGCGTGGAGACCGGGTGTGGGTCTCCCCCGACCTCCAGCCTGCCCAGACGGTCGCGGTGGTCGTGCCTGCGCACGTCACCGCGTCCCGCCCGGTGATCAACGCCCGTGCCCAGTCCACCCGGCGCTGACGCCCGCCGGGACTGCTGGACGAAGCTCCCTCAGTCCTTGCCCCGACCCTCGAGGCCGACGTCCTTGCCCTGCTGACGCAGCTCGCCGGCGGCCGTCATCCGCTGCTCGCGCGCATCCTGGACCAGGTCGGCCTGCTTGGCCTGCTTCTTCTCCGTGCCCTTGATGTCCCGGGGCGGCAGGAGGATGTCCTCCTCCGCCGGCATCCCGGCGGCCAGCTCACGGCCGCGCTCGAGCTCCGCGTCCAGCTCGGCGCCGAGGACCAGCACGTTGTTGATGATGAAGATCAGCAGCAGCAGGATGATCACACCACCGATGGCCCCGTAGGTGGCGTTGTAGCTCTCCTCGCCACCGAAACCGGTGAGGTAGAAGAAGAACCCGGCCGCCGCCAGGATCGCCACGATGACCGCGAGCGCGGCTCCGGGCGAGAGCCACTTGAAGGACGGCTGCTTCACGTTGGGGGTGGCCCAGTAGAGCACCGCGACCATCAGCATGAGGATGAGCACGATCACCGGCCACTTGGCGATGTTCCAGACCGTGTTCACGGTCCCGGAGAGGCCGATCGCGCCGAAGATCGCCTCGGACACGGCGCCGGACAGGGTGACCGAGAGGATGATGGTGACCACACCCAGGAGCAGGAACAGGGTGACGCCCAGCAGCCACGGACGCAGCTTCCAGACCGGCCGACCCTCCTCGACCTCGTAGACCTTGTTCATCATCCGGCTGAAGGCGTTGACGTAGTTGGAGGCCGACCACAGCGCGCCGAGCAGACCCACGACCAGCAGGATGCCGGCGCCCTGGGACTCGCCCATGCTGGCGATATAGCTCTTCACCGTCTCGAGCGTGTCCTGCTGCACCCCCAGCTCCCCGCCCAGCTGGTCGATCACCTCGTTGATCGCACCGTTCTCCTCCCCGGCCGCGGACTGCCCGAAGAAGGACAGCAGCGTCGACAGCGCCAGGATCATCGGTGCCAGCGACAGGACGGCGAAGTAGGTCAGCGCCGCCGCCAGGTCGGACCCCCCGTCCTTGCCGAACTCGGAGATCGTGCGCTTCAGCACGCTCTTCCAGTCGGACTTGGGCAGGTCGCTCGGGTTGTCCGGGGCGTTGTCCTTGGCCCGGTCGAACTTCCCGTCGTCCTTGCCGCGTTCGATGGTGTCCCGATGCTGGCTGTCACTCACGTCCAGCAGTCTGACACGGGGATGCAGAAGGGGCAGGCCCGAACCGGACCCGCCCCGTGCTGCTGTCGTGCGATGGTGCGCCCACAGGGACTCGAACCCCGAACCCGCTGATTAAGAGTCAGCTGCTCTGCCAATTGAGCTATGAGCGCGCAACAGCGAACGACTTTACCACCGGTGCGGCCGCACGACGAATCCGCGGGTCCGGCGCAGGGGATCACCCCGTGCGGACCAGCACGTCCGCCCGCTCCCGCGTCCGGTCGGCACCGAAGAGGACGTCCTCCTGGGCGGCCCACCGTTCCCAGTGCGGGCGGTAGCTCTCCCCGTCCCTGGCCAGCCCTCGCCGCATCCGCTCGGCCCGCTCCGCCTCCACCCAGACCGCCACCGCGACGTACCGCGCCGCCGGCCCCACGCTGCTGCCGCACCCCTCGACGACGAGGAGCTGCGTGCTCGGCACCTCGACCTCCTCCGCCCAGCCGTCCCGGTGCCAGTCCCAGCGCCGGTATGCCGCCCGCTCCCCCCGGGCGAGCGGCTCCAGCACCTGGGTGGCCAGCAGGGCGGGCGCCTCCACGAGCCCGTCCCAGCCCGGGAAGAGATCGTCCATGTGCACCAGCGGGGCGTCGAGCCGCGCGGCGACGGCCGTGCCCAGCACCGTCTTGCCCGAGCCGCTCGGACCGTCCACGGCGACGACCAGCGGCCCGCGCGAGGCGGCGGCATACCCCTCGGCATACCCCTGCTCCTGCCCTGCCTCACCCGCCCGTGCCTGCCGCCGCCGCACGGCGGCCAGCACCCGGGCGACGTCATCCTCGTTCGCCTCCACCGCGCCACCGTAGCGGCAGGTCACCGGACCACCCCAGACCGTGATCCGCCTTGACGGATACGTCAGGATGGTGGCCATGCGCGCGCTCGTCAAGCCCAGCGCCGGGCCCGGCCTGGTCCTCACCGATGTCCCCGAGCCCTCCCCAGGACCGGACGAGGTGAAGATCCGGGTGCTGCGCGCGGGGCTGTGCGGCACCGACCTGCACATCGAGGCCTGGGACGACTGGGCGGCATCCATGCTCGTGCCACCGCTGGTCGTCGGGCACGAGTTCTACGGCGAGATCGTCGAGCTCGGCGAGGGGGTGCCCGGTGACCGCTACGGGCTGCAGGTCGGTCAACGCTGCTCGGTCGAGGGTCACGTGATCTGCGGGCGCTGCCGCAACTGCCGCGCCGGGCGCCGCCACATGTGCGTCAACACCTCCAACCTGGGGGTCAACCGCGACGGCTGCTTCGCCGACTACGTGGTCGTGCCGCACAGCAACGTCTGGGTCCAGCCCGAGCTCATCGACCCGGACCTGGGTGCCGTCTTCGACCCGCTCGGCAACGCCGTGCACACCGCCCTGTCCTTCCCGCTGGAGGGCGAGGACGTGCTCATCACCGGTGCGGGGCCGATCGGCGTGATGGCCGCGGCGGTGGCCCGGCACGCCGGCTCCCGGTATGTCGTGGTGACCGACGTCTCGGCACCGCGCCTAGAGCAGGCGCGGGCGGTCGGTGCCGACCTGGCCGTCGACGTCTCCCGCGAGCGGGTCGCGGACGCGCAGCGGCGGCTGGGCATGACCGAGGGTTTCGACGTGGTGCTGGAGATGAGCGGCAGCCCGCACGCGATGAGCGAGCTCATCGACAACTGCACCCACGGCGCGAAGGTGGCCATGCTGGGGCTGCCCGCCGAGCCCTACGCGATCGACTGGGGCAAGGTGATCACGCACATGATCACGCTGAAGGGGATCTACGGCCGGGAGATGTACGAGACCTGGTACAAGATGACCGCCATGCTGCAGACCTCGGAGCTGCTGCGCGACCGGATCCGCTCGGTCATCACCCACCGCTTCCCCGCCGAGCAGTGGGAGGACGCCTTCGCGGCCGCCCGCTCCGGCGAGGTCGGCAAGGTCATCATGGACTGGAGCTGAGGAGAGAGACATGTATGGAGTCAAGGAGCAGCTGCGCGCGGAGCTGGCCCAGATCGAGGCGGACGGGCTGACCAAGAAGGAACGGCTGATCACCACGCCGCAGAGCAGCCACATCGCCACCACCCAGGGCGAGGCGCTGAACTTCTGCGCCAACAACTACCTGGGGCTGGCCGACCACCCCGAGATCGTCGGCGCCGCGCGGGACGCCCTGGACGAGTGGGGCTTCGGGATGGCCTCGGTCCGGTTCATCTGCGGCACCCAGACCCAGCACCGCGACCTCGAGCGGGCGATCGCCGACTTCGTCGGCACCGAGGACTCGATCCTCTTCCCCTCCTGCTTCGACGCCAACGGCGGCATCTTCGAGGTGCTCCTGGGCGCCGAGGACGCGGTGATCTCCGACGAGCTCAACCACGCCTCGATCATCGACGGTGTCCGCCTGTCCAAGGCGCGGCGGTTCCGCTACCAGAACCGCGACCTGGACGACCTTCGGGCCCAGCTGGAGGCCGCGCGCGAGGGCGAGGCCCGGCGCATCCTCATCGTCACCGACGGGGCGTTCTCGATGGACGGCTACCTCGCCCCGCTGGCCCAGATCTGCGACCTGGCCGAGGAGTTCGGTGCGATGGTCATGGTCGACGACTCCCACGCCACCGGCTTCGTGGGCGAGAAGGGCCGCGGCTCCCACGAGGCCTGCGGCGTCATGGGTCGGGTCGACATCATCACCAGCACCCTCGGCAAGGCCCTCGGCGGCGGGTCCGGCGGCTTCGTCGCCGCCCACCAGGAGGTCGTCGACCTGCTCAAGCAGCGGGCCCGGCCCTACCTGTTCTCCAACGCGGTCGCCCCGACCGTGGTCGCCGGCTCGCTGAAGGCCATCCAGCTCGCCCGCGACTCCGACGAGCCCCGCCGCGTGCTGCGCCGCAACGCCGAGCTGTTCCGGCAGCTGATGACGGAGGCCGGCTTCGAGCTGCTGCCCGGCGAGCACGCGATCGTGCCGGTGATGTTCCCTGGCGAGGACGGCGCCCGCACGGCGAGTCAGATCGCCGACGCCATGCTCGTCAAGGGCGTCTACGTCATCGCCTTCTCCTACCCGGTCGTCCCCCGCGGCCGGGCCCGGATCCGGGTGCAGCTGTCGGCCGCGCACTCCGAGGACGACGTCCGGGCCTGCGTCGACGCCTTCATCGCCGCGCGCGACGAGGTCGGCTGACCCTCTCCCCAGGTGGCCTCGCTGTCCGGCTCAGCCCCGGTTGAACAGCCTGCGCAGGCTCCCCAGGGTGAGTGCCGTCGCGGCGACCCCGCCGAGCGCCTTGGCGATGTTCTCGTAGCGCGGCTCCCCGTCAGGGTCAACGACCTTGTCCTTGGCCCGGTCGGCGACGTCCTGGACCCGGCCCTGCACGTCGGCGATGGCCTTGGCCTTGAGGGTCTGGGGGCTCACCCGGTAGGCCAGCTCGTCGACGGTGCGCGCCAGCCGGTTGCGGGTCGCGGCGATGTCGGCCTCGATCTCCTTCATGGAGCGGTCGGGCTGCGTGTCGGCCATGTACGGGTCCTCCAGTGGAGAAGATGAGCGGTCCGTTTGAGACGATAACCCAACTTGCCCCAAGACGACTCTCGGAGGTCACCCCCATGTCCCGACTCGAGCCCGGCCAGCCCGCCCCCGCCTGGAGCCTGTCCGATGCGGACGGCCGGACGGTGAGCCTGTCGGACTTCGCCGGTCGCAAGGTGATCATCTACGTCTACCCCGCCGCGATGACCCCCGGCTGCACCACCCAGGCGTGCGACTTCCGCGACAACGAGTCCGTCTTCCAGCAGCACGGGTATGCCGTCGTGGGCGTCTCCCCCGACGCACCGGAGAAGCTGGCCACGTTCGCCGAGAAGGAGTCGCTGCCCTTCCCCCTCCTCTCCGACCCCGACAAGGAGATGCTCACCGCCTACGGCGCCTACGGGGAGAAGAAGAACTACGGCCGGACCGTCGTCGGCGTCATCCGCAGCACCTTCGTCATCGACGAGCAAGGCGTGGTCGAGCTGGCGAAGTACAACGTGCGCGCCACGGGCCACGTGGCCTCCCTGGCCAAGCAGCTCAAGGTCGACCTGCCGGCCTGACCGACCAAGCGCACAAAACTCACCGACCAAGCGCATGAAACTCACGTGCGGTGCGTGCAGACGGTGCCTCCGGTCGGTGAGGACGGTGCGTCCGGTCGGTGAGGACGGTGCCTCCGGTCGGTGAGGACGGTGCGTCCGGTCGGTGAGGACGGTGCGTCCGGTCGGTGCGCTCGGCGGGACTTGAACCCGCACACCCGAAGGCACAGGAACCTAAATCCTGCGTGTCTGCCAGTTCCACCACGAGCGCGTGAGGGTCAGCCTAACGACCCGTCGCCCGGCACCCGTCGAGGCGTGCACCCGGAGGGCGCACGCACTAGCCTCCGAGGATGGAGACCGTTCCCCAGCGCCGCCGTCCTCTCCTCGCAGTCGCCGCCTGCGGTCTGGCCCTCGCCGCGACGAGCGCCTTCCCCGCCACGGGCTCCCCGCACCGGTTCGTCTATGACGCCCTGGGCGACTCGTTCGCCGCGGGCTCGGGTGCGGCGGCGGCCCAGGACGACTGCGGCCGCACCGACGTGGCCCACCCGCACGTCCTCGACGGCCGGATGCGGATCGACCTCGACGACTTCGCCGCCTGCGCCGGCGCCACGATCCCCAGCATGCTGGCCACGCAGATGACTGCGTTGAGCCCCGGCACCGACCTGGTCACGGTCTCGATCGGGGGCAACGACATCGGCTGGTCGGCGGCCGTCACCGCCTGCCTGGTGGGGACCGAGGCGCAGTGCGCCCAGGCCGTCCAGGGCACCTCACAGACGATCGAGCAGCAGCTCCCGGCCGCCCTGGACACCGCCTACACCCAGGTCCGTGCCGCAGCCCCGGACGCCCACGTGGTCGTCACCGGCTACCCCCGCCTCTTCTCCCCCGAGCACGGCAACTTTATCCCCCTCCCGCAGCTGTCGGCGACGATCTCGGTGACCGAGCAGGGGCTGCTCAACGCCGGCGCCGACCTGCTCAACACGGTCATCGCGGACGCCGCAGCGGACCACGGCTTCGAGTTCGTGGACGTGACCGGCAGGTTCACCGGTCACGGGGTCAACGCCCACGACGCCTGGCTCACCGGCCTGGACCAGCCCGTTCCCCTGCACCCGACGGCGGAGGGTCAGCACGCCTATGGCGTGGCGCTGCGCTCGCAGATCAACCCCAGCCGCCTGCGGTGACGCCCACCGGGCCACCGGCCCGCGGTCACGCGGACGATCACCGGAGCAGGACCCCTCCCCTGATGGTCACGGTGGCGTCGCCGCCGACCCAGACCTCCCCAGCCTCCCTCTCCACGTGCACCCGGCCGTCGCGACGCAACCGCGAGCCTTGCCCCGCGACATACCGCTCGGGCAGACGCCCTTCGCCGATCAGCCACTGCGCCAGCCCGGCGTTGAGGCTGCCGGTGACGGGGTCCTCCATGAAGTCGGCGCCGTCGCCGTAGAAGGCCCGCACCTCGACGTCCTTGCCCGCCGCCTCGGGGTCTGGCCAGCGGCCGACGAGCCCCGCCTTGAGCTGCCCGCTGAGGTGCAGGACGGGCTCGACGGCCAGCACCTCCTCGGCGCTGGCCAGCTCGATCCCGACCCAGCCGGGGCCGTTGTCGACCCAGGCCATCCGCAGCACCTGCTCCTCGCTCAGGCCCAGGGCCTGCCGCACCCGGGCGGCGTGCTCGGCGTCCACCGGCCCCGAGCGCAGCAGCGGCGGCGCGGCGAAGGCCAGCCGTTCGCCCCGGCGCACGGGCACCAGCCCGACCCCGCACTCCTGCACGACCCGGTCGGGGTCCCGCGGCACCCCGCCCGCCTCCAACCAGGCGTGGGCGCTGCCCAGGGTGGGGTGGCCGGCGAACGGCAGCTCGCCGCCGGTGGTGAAGATGCGGACGCGGTAGTCGGCGGCGGGGTCGGTCGGGCGCAGCAGGAAGGTGGTCTCGGACAGGTTGGTCCAGCGGGCGAACCGGGCCATCGTCTCCTCCGACAGCCCGTCGGCGTCGTGGACCACGGCGACCGGGTTGCCGTGCAGCCCGCTGCCGCTGAAGACGTCGACCTGGGAAAAGCGCAAGGTGGTGGGCGGGGTCTGCGTGGTCATGCCGTGCATCCTCGCACCACCGGAGGAGACCTCCGCTCACACCAACTGCAGCCCCACGGCCGGCACCCCGGGGGCGACCACCTTCCAGTCCCGACCCCACGAGCGGGCCTCCCCGATCACGACGTCGGCCAGCTCGCGCGTGGTGAGGCAGAGCACGGTCGGCCCGGCGCCGGAGACGACCGCTGCATGGCCGAGCGCCCGCAACGTCTCGACCGCTCCCATCGTCACCGGGTAGACCTGCCGCCGCTGCTCCTGGTGCAGCCAGTCCTCCGTCGCGTCCAGCAGCAGCGCCGGCTCGGTGGTGAGGGCGTGCACGAGCAGGGCGGCCCGGCCGGCCTGGCGGATCGCATCGGCCCTCGCAACCTGCGGGCGCAGGACGGAGCGGGCCAGGGCCGTGTCCAGGCGGCGACCGGCCGGGACCAGCACGACGGGGACGACGTCCGGGTGCAGCGTCGGCCGCGCGGTCCGCACCACCTGCGGCGACGGCATCCAGGACACGGTGAGGCCGCCGTAGACGGAGGCGGAGGAGTTGTCGGGATGGCCCTCCGCCACCCCGGCGTGCGTGTTGACCAGCCCCAGGTCCGCCTCGGTGAGGTCCCCGCCCCGGACCAGGGCGAAGCCCAGGCCCAACCCGCCCACGATCGCCGCGGCGGAGGACCCCAGACCGGCGGACATCGGGATGGTGTTGCGGCAGGTCAGCCGCAGCCCGTAGCCGTCCAGCCAGCCGATGCCACCGGCCTCCAGCGCCTCCCGGAGCCGCGTGGCCACCAGGTGCCGCTCGTCGGTGGGGAGCTGCCCCGCCCCTTCCCCCTCGAGCAGGACCTCGAGGTGACCGGGCTCCGGCAGCACCTGCACCGCATACTCGTCGTGCAGCCCGAGCGCCAGCCCCACCGTGTCGAAGCCTGGGCCGAGGTTGGCCGAGCTGGCCGGGACCCGCACCGACACCGACGACCCGGCCCGCAGGGCGAAGGTCATCCTCGGCTCACCCCAGCCCCAGCGCGTCGGCGGCGCTGACCACGTCGACGCTGACCCGCACCGGCTCGACCTCCTCGCCGTCGGCGTTGCGGAGCGCCCACTGGGGGTCCTTCAGACCGTGGCCGGTCACCGTGCACACGACCGTCGAGCCGGCGGGCACCAGCCCTGCGTCGTGCGCCTTGAGCAGCCCGGCGACCGAGGCTGCCGACGCCGGCTCGACGAAGATGCCCTCGCGGGAGGAGAGCAGACGGTGCGCCGACAGGATCTCCTCGTCCGTCACCGCGTCGATCAGGCCCCCGGACTCCTCGCGCGCCGCGACGGCCTGGTCCCAGGACGCCGGGTTGCCGATCCGGATCGCCGTCGCGACCGTCTCCGGCTCGTCCACGGGGTGACCCAGGACGAGCGGGGCCGCCCCGGCGGCCTGGAAGCCGAACATCCGCGGCCGCCGCGTGGCCACCGCGACCCCACCGGCTCCCGGGGCGTCGGCGTCGGCATACTCCCGGTAGCCCTGCCAGTAGGCCGTGATGTTGCCGGCGTTGCCGACCGGCAGGCAGTGGATGTCCGGGGCGTCGCCGAGCGCGTCCACGATCTCGAAGGCGGCGGTCTTCTGGCCCTCGATCCGGGCGGGGTTGACGCTGTTGACCAGCTCGACCGGGTAGGCCTCGGCCAGCTTGCGGGCCACGGTCAGGCAGTCGTCGAAGTTGCCGTCGACCTGGATGAGCGTGGCACCGTGCGCGATCGCCTGGGAGAGCTTGCCCATCGCGATCTTGCCCTCGGGCACCAGCACGCCGCAGGTCATGCCGGCCTTGGTCGCGTAGGCGGCGGCGCTGGCCGAGGTGTTGCCGGTCGAGGCGCAGATCACAGCGCGGGCACCCTTGCGGGCCGCGTCGCTGATCGCCGCGGTCATCCCCCGGTCCTTGAACGACCCGGTCGGGTTCAGCCCCTCGTACTTCACGTGCACCTGCGCCCCCACCAGCTCGGAGAGGTGCTCGGCCGGGATGAGCGGCGTGCCGCCCTCGCGCAGGGTAACGACCTGCTCGGTGAGGCCGGCCGGCAGCCGGTCGGCATACTCGGCGATCACGCCGCGCCACTGGTGCGCCATGGGTTCCTCTTCTGCAGGTGCCGTGGGGTCAGGGCAAGGGTATGGGGTGGGCCCCCACCGAGCGAACCGCGGCTCGGCAGGGGGCTGGGGCGTGGTCGGTCAGCTCGGCCTTCCCGAGTGACGCGGGTGTGCACGCCTCAAGGCGTCCGGGCGTGCACCGTCGCAGCAGTCGGTGAGGTGGACGAGCTGCTGCTCAGCCCAGGAGCCGCTCAATGTCTCCGGCCAGCTCGCGGAAGGCGGCGCCGCGGTGGGAGATCGCGTTCTTCTCCTCGGCGGTGTGCTCGGCGAGGGTCCGGCCGTCCGGACGGACCAGGAGCGGGTCGTAGCCGAAACCCTGGGTTCCTCGGGGCTCGTGCGCGAGCACCCCGCGGCAGGTGCCCTCACGGACCACCGCCGTCATGTCCGCCACCTCCGCCGTGTCGCCGGCGCTGGCGCCGGCGCTGGTCCCTTCCCGGCCGGGCACGACCAGGGCCGCGGCGCAGACGAAACCGGCGTCCCGGTGCTCGTCCGGCACGTCGGCGAGCTGGGCCAGGAGCAGCTGGTTGTTGGCCTCGTCCTTGGCGACTCCGGTCGCCTCGGCCAGCGGCCCGGACCACCGTGCGGAGAAGACACCGGGCGCGCCACCCAGGACGTCGACCGCCAGCCCCGAGTCGTCGGCGAGCGCCGGCAGTCCGGTGGCCGCGGCGGCATACCGGGCCTTGAGCAGGGCGTTCTCGGCGAAGGTGACGCCGGACTCGACCACGTCCTCCAGGCCCTCGAAGGCGTCCAGCCCGACCAGCTCGAGCCCGGTGGACCGCAGCACGTCGGCGAGGATGTCGCGCAGCTCGCCGACCTTGTGCGCGTTGCGGGTGGCCAGGACCAGGCGACGCTGGGTCACCACGTGGGCGGGCCGAGGTCGATGGCGGCGCCCGACTCGTGCGAGTCGGCCCCGCCCATGTCGTCCCCGCCGAAGGCCATCGCCTGCCGGGCCGTGAGCTCGGCGCAGCCCTCGGCCGCCAGGTCCAGCAGGGCGTCGAGCAGCTCCCGGTCGAAGGGCACCCCCTCGGCCGTCCCCTGGACCTCGACGAACCGGCCGTCCCCGGTCATCACCACGTTCATGTCGGTGTCGGCGTCGACGTCCTCCACGTAGTCCAGGTCCAGCACCGGCTCGCCCTTGACGACCCCCACGCTGACCGCGCACACGGACCCGGTCATCGGCTCCTTGCCCTTGGGGATCAGGCCCTTGGCGCGGGCGTTCTCGATCGCGTCGACCAGCGCGACGTAGGCACCGGTGATCGCGGCGGTGCGGGTGCCGCCGTCGGCCTGCAGCACGTCGCAGTCGATCTGGATGGTGTTCTCCCCCAGCGCGTCCAGGTCGACGACCGCCCGCAGGGACCTGCCGATGAGCCGGCTGATCTCGTGCGTGCGCCCGCCGATCCGGCCGCGGACCGACTCGCGGTCGGAGCGGGTGTGGGTGGCGCGCGGCAGCATCGCGTACTCCGCCGTCGTCCAGCCCTTGCCGCTGCCCTTGCGCCAGCGCGGGACCCCCGCGGTGAAGCTGGCGGCGCACAGCACCCGGGTGCGGCCGAACTCGACCAGCACGCTCCCCTCGGCATGGTCGAGCCAGTTGCGGGTGAAGCGGATGTCGCGGAGCTGGTCGGGCGTGCGGCCGTCGTGGCGGGTCATGCCCTTCAGGGTATGCGGTTCCCTCCCGCCGCCTCAGCCTGCCGCGCGGGACGAGACGGCATACCGTCGGGCTCATGGCGCAGAAGAACACGAAGGAGGACCCGGGCCCGAGCGTGAAGGACCCGGAGATGTACGAGGCCCTGCGGGACGACGGGGCGTCCAAGGAGAAGGCCGCCCGCATCGCCAACGCCGCCGCCAACAGCTCCCGCAGCGAGGTCGGCGAGCGCGGTGGCGACGCCGGCAGCTACGAGGACCGGACGGTGGAGGAGCTGCGCAAGCGCGCCGCCGAGCTCGACATCGAGGGGCGTTCCTCGATGACCAAGGACGAGCTCATCGACGCGCTGCGCAACCACTGAGCCCTCAGGCCTGCGGCTCGGGCCAGTCCGCCGGACGGGGCAGCGTGCGCAGGCCACGGTCCACGAGCAGGGCCAGCACGGCCAGCAGGCAGATCGCCCCGGCGGTCATCAGCGTCGGGGTGAGCCCCACCCAGGCCAGGCCGAGGCCGGCGATGACCGGTGAGAGCGGGACCGCCCCGGTGGTGAGCAGGGTGGCGCCGCTGAGGGCGCGCCCGAGCAGCCGGCGCGGCACCAGGTGCATGAAGTAGCTCATCAGGGCCGCGTTGCAGGCCGGGGCGCCGAGGGTGCCGACGAAGAGCACGGCCAGCGTGGGCCAGAAGCCCGGCACGAACGGCAGCGCCGCCACGGACAGGCCCGCCATCGCCATCCCGACCGTCGCGACGATGCCCGAGGGCACGTCCTGGACGATCCGGGCCGCGGCCACCGCGCCGAGCAGCATGGCCGAGCCGATCGCGGTGGTGACCAGGCCGATCCGGGCGGGGTCCAGCCCCTGCACGCCGAGCCCGTAGACCAGGGTGGTGACGCCGCTGGTCAGCCCCAGGTTGAGCAGCATCGCCACGCACAGGATCCGGCGCAGCACCTGCTGCCCCCAGAGCCAGCGCACCCCGTCGGCCGCCTCCCGCCAGGCCGAGCCGGCGGTCGAGGGGTCACGGTCGGGCCGGAAGTCGCCCCTGAGCGCCAGCGCGGACAGGGCGCTGGTGGCGAAGACCACCGCGGTGGAGAGCAGCGCGGCCACGGGGCCGAGGACGAGGAGCGCACCCCCGGCCGGCCCGGCCCCCAGCTGGACGGCGGCGTCCCGCGCCTGGTTAGCGCTGGAGGCGACCGGCAGCTGGGCGCTGCTGACGACCTGCTTCAGGGCCGCGTCGGAGGCCACGCCCAACAGACCGGCGCGGATGCCGGCGAGGGCGTTGAGCACGGCGAGCGCCGTCACCCCGAGCCCCGCGGCGTAGGCGAGCGCCATGAGCGCCACCAGCCCGGCGCCGAGCGCGCCGCTGAGGACCATGAGCCGGCGCAGGTCGTGACGGTCGGCGAGCACGCCGCCGAGCAGGGTCGTCGCCACCCGGGCGCCGACCCCGAGGGCGGCCACGGTCCCGGCCAGGGCCGGGTCGGCGGTGAGCAGGATGACGATCAGGGGCAGCACGAAGGACTGCACCTGCGTCGCGAGGCCCACCGCGGTGTCGGTGAGCAGCCAGGTCAGGTAGCGCGGTTGGCGCCACAGCGAGGGCGTTGCCGGAGGGGCGGGTCGATACATACCCGCAACATATATTGCGCAACTAGAATTGCGCAAGTGTTCTTGCGCACCTGGGTGGTCCGCCGGTTACCCTGCCCGCATGGCCGACCACGTGCGGATGACCTCCCCCATGCTCAAGGCGATGACCCACCCCCTGCGCCGTCGCATCGTCAGCCTGATGCGGCACGACCAGCCGATGCGGGCCGTGGACCTGGCCCGACAGCTGGACGTGCCGGCCAACTCGGTGAGCTTCCACCTGCGCACGCTGGCCGAGGCCGGGATGATCGTCGAGGCGCCCGAGCACGCCCGGGACCGCCGCGACCGGGTCTGGGTCGCGGCGGGCGACGGCTTCAGCGTCCCCGACCCGGGCACCCTGGGCGAGGAGGACGAGCCGGCCCTGCGCGCGTACCTCGACCAGGCCGGCATCGACCTGCAGCAGCTGGTCCGCAACGCGATGCTCTGGGCGGTGGAGTGGAGCAGCGGGCGGGACGAGGTGCAGCGGGCCGCGCTCAGCCTGGGCACCCTGAGCGCCACCCGCGCGGAGATGGACCAGTTCGTCGAGGAGCTGGAGGCCGTCGTCCGCCGGCTGCGGCAGAGGCTGCACGAGACCGAGCCGGAGGACGGCCAGGTGCGTCAGGACTGGGACTTCCTCACCGTGGTGGCTGAGGCAGACCTGGGGCGGGCTCCTGCCGGGGAGGCCGGATCGGCACCACGAGCCACGGCAGCATCGCCTGGGTCAGCGGACCGATGAAGAGGGCGTAGAGCACGGTCCCGACGCCGAGGACCCCGCCCAAGAGGAAGCCGACGACGACGACCCCGACCTCGATGAGGGTGCGCACCAGCCGGATCGAGCGGCCCGTCGTTCTCGCCAGGCCGGTCATCAGCCCGTCGCGGGGCCCGGGTCCCAGCTGGGCACCGATGTACATCGCGGTCGCCAGGGCGTTGAGCACGAGCCCGGCTGCCATCAGCACGATCCGGGACCCCCAGCCTTCCGGCTGGTCCAACCAGGACAGGACCGGGTCGACGACCAGCCCGACCATGACCGCGTTGGCCACGGTGCCGAGGCCGGGCGACTGGCGCAGCGGCAGCCAGATCAGCAGGACCACCAGCGAGGTGGCGATGACGATCTGGCCGAAGGTCAGCGGCACGTGCCGGGCCAGGCCTTGGTGCAGCACGTCCCAGGGCATGACCCCCAGCGCACCGCGGATGAGCAGAGCCATGGAGATGCCGTAGAGCACCAGCCCCAGGATCAGCTGCGGGATCCGCAGACCCAACCGCCCGGCGCGCAGCTGCTCCAGCGGACCCAGTGCCAGAAGCTGGCGGCGTGGGTCGGCCGCCCGGGCAGCCCCTCGCCCGTGTCGATGGCTCGTCATGGGCGAAGCGTATGTCGAGCCTCTCCCGGGCCTGCGCGGGTGGGGTACCATCAGAAGTTGCAATGAAAGGGTCCCGTGCGTCGGGAGGCAGGGACGACGCACACCTCCTTCGACGGACCCTTGCCCCGAAAGGTCTCCTTCCCGGATGTCTCCTGCGCAGTCCTACCGCCGGTTGTTCGGTCTCACCGGCCCCCTCTACGTCGCCGTCGCCTTCATCGGCCGCCTGCCGCTGGCGATGTCGCAGATCGCGGCACTGCTCGCGGTCACCGCGGCGACCGGTTCCTACGGCGCCGGGGGCACCACCGCCGGGGCCCTGGCGGTCGCCAACGCGATCGGGGCGCCCATCGCCGGCTCCCTCACCGACCGGGTCGGCCAGCGCCCCGTCCTGCTCGTCCAGAGCATCGTGGGCGCCATCGGGCTGGGCGTGCTGGCCGTCCTCACCGCCTCGCACGTCCAGGGTGAGCCGTGGTGGCCGCTGCCCGTGGTGGCGGCCCTCGGCGGCGCCTTCATCCCCCAGGTCGGCACCATGGCGCGCGTGCGCTGGCGGCCGATCAGCCGCGCGGCCGGCAGCGAGGATCCCCGCGTCATGGACGCCGCCTTCTCCTACGAGGGCGCTGCCGACGAGGCCTCCTTCGTGCTCGGCCCGGCGGTCGTCGGCGTCATCGCCGCGCTGCTCAACCCGATGGCCGCGCTGGCCGTGGCCGCCGTCCTGCTGGGCGTCTTCGCCACCTGGTTCGCCGTCCACCCGACCGGTGCCCTGGTCACCCCCTCGGCGCTCACCGGAGCGGGTCGGGGCCGACTGCTCACCCCGGCGCTCCTGCTCCTGGCCGCGACCCAGCTGTCCGTCGGCATGGTCTTCGGCTCGGTGCAGACCGGCACCTCCGTGCTGGCCACCCAGGCCGGCGAGCCCGGCCTTACCGGTCTGCTGCACGGCCTGCTCGGCGTCGGGAGCGTCATCGCCGGCCTGCTGGTGGTGGCCCTGCCCGAGCGGTTCGCCTACCCCCAGCGGCTGCGTGTGTTCACCGTCTCGATGCTGGTGCTCGCCCTGCCCCTGCTGCTGGTCGACACCCTGGTCGGCCTGGCCTTCGCCCTGCTCGGCCTGGGCGTGGCGATCGCGCCGTCGATGATCACCACCTTCACCCTCGCCGAGCGGGCCACGCCCGTTGAGCGGCTGGGCGCGGCGATGACCATCCTTGCCGCGTCCACCGGCACCGGGTATGCCGTGGGCGCCGCCCTCGCCGGCCGGCTCGCCGACCTCGGTGGTCACCGGCCGGCTCTCGCGGTGTCGGTCGGCGCGACCGCGTTGGCCTGTGCGTTCGCCGTCTTCGGTTACCGCCTGCTCACCCGGACCGACCGCGCGCGGCCCAGCCGTGAGCCGGTGCCGCAGCGTCCGGAGCTCAGCTCGCGCTGATCTGTGGCCTCGGTCAGGCGACGCGGACGCTCACCTCGTGCCACCCGCTGGCACCGTCCGGCGCGGGTCGGGCGACCTGGTCGGTCTGCGCCTCGCCGGTCCCGTCGGTGGCCCGCACCCGGAGCCGGTGCCGGCCCGGTGTCGCGTCGGGCCACGTCCAGCGCCAGAGCCGCCAGGCGTCCACCGACGGCTCCGCCAGCAGCTCCACGGCCTGCCACGGGCCGTCGTCGACCTGCACCTCGACCTGCTCCACGCCGCGCTGCTGGGCCCACGCCACCCCGGCGACGACCACCTCCCCCACCGGGACCCGGGCACCGGAGCGCGGCACGTCGATCCGCGAGGCCGTCTTGATCGGCCCGAGGGCCGACCAGCCGCGCGGCGTCCAGTAGCCCTCGTCGGCGTCGAACCGCGTCACCTTGAGCTCGGTCACCCACTTGGTCGCCGAGACGTAGCCGTAGAGCCCCGGCACGACCAGCCGGACGGGATACCCGTGCCGTGCGGGCAGCGGCTCCCCGTTCATCGCCACCGCCAGCAGGGCGTCGCGGTCGTCGGTGAGCGCCTCGAGCGGGGTACCGGCCGTCCATCCGTCGACGCTGCGGGAGAGCACCATGTCTGCCTCGGGCGCCACCCCTGCCCGCGCCAAGAGCTCACGCACCGGCCATCCCTGCCAACGGGCGTTGCCGACCAGGTCGCCACCGACCTCGTTGCTCACGCAGGTGAGCGTGACGAGCGCCTCGACGTGCTCCTCCGCCAGCAGGTCGGCATACGTGATCTCGAGCTCCCGCTCGACCAGGCCGGTCACCCGCAGCGTCCACCTCTCCGGGTTCACCCGGGGCACCCGCAAGGCTGTGTCGATGCGGTAGAAGGCGTCGTTCGGGGTGAGGTATGCCGTGTGCCCCGGCGTGTTGCTCACCGCGGCGTCCGGGACGCTGACCGAGCGGCTCGGACGCGGCAGCGGGACCGTCGGTGTGGCGGGGCCGGCTGTCCGCAGGACGCCGCTGCCGCCGGTGCCGACCGCGATCCCGGCCAGCCCGAGCGCGGTCAGGCCGCCCGCGGCGCGGAACACCTCGCGACGGGGTGCGCCGACCGGCATGGGCTCAGCAACAGGCGTGGCTGCGGCCAAGGGATGCCGAACCGTCTGATCCTTCTCGCTCAGCCTCCCCAGCAGCCAGGTGCCGACTGCTGCCCCCACGACGGTCGGCACGGCGTCCAGCAGCCCACTGTCCGGCCGGCTCAGCACCGCGGCCATGCCGAGGGCAGCCACCGCGACGAAGAGGACCTGGGCCAGAGTCTTGCGGCGTGCTGCGAGCAGCCCCAGGGCAGCGCAGGCAGCGGTGAGGACGAGCGCCATACCGATCCCGAGCGCGAGCTTGTCCGCGGTCCCGAAGGTGGCGATGGCCCAGTCCTTGAGCCAGGCGGGCGTCCGGTCCACGAACGCAGCGCCCACCGCCAGCAGGGGTGAGGGCGTGCCCGCGCTGGCCAGCGGCCCGGACCAGGCTGCGGCCAGCAGCTCGGCGGTGCCGAGGGTGATGGCCCCGGCCGCGACGCCGCTCAGGCCCGCGGCACGGGAGTCGGGCGCACGGCGCACGGTGCGGGTGTCCATGCTGCAGTGTCCACCTCAAGCCTGGACGTTGTCCGGTCCCATGCGGCTGTCCGGCACCGGCACGTCGTCATCCGTGCCCGGCGACCACGCTCAGCTGCAGGTCGACGCCCAGGATCCCGGCCAGCCGGTCCGCCTCCTGCCGCAGCTCCTCCGTCGGCGCCGGCCCGCCGTCGAGGCAGTGCACGGTGAGCCGGTCGTGCTTGCGGACCCAGGTGCCGCGGACGACGCCGCCGAGGACGACCGGGTTGGCCTTGCGGGTCATGAGCTGCCGGAGGGACGTCGGGGTGACGGGGGTGTCCCGGGTACCCGGGCCGATGACCCACTGGTCATGGCCCGGCAGGAGCCGGACCGCTTCCGAGGGCCGCGCGGCCAGCATGGCGTCGAGCTGCTCCCGCACGACATACGCCCTGGTCCCTGCGACGTCGACCTCGGCGAGGCGGCCGGCCAGGCCGTCCCACCAGGCCACCAGCCGTCGCCGGCCCGCGCTGAGGCCGGCGCCCAGCCAGTAGTGGATGTGGTCGAAGGTCGCCGGGCCGTAGGTGCCGAGGTAGGCGAGGATCGCGCGCGGACCTGCGTCGTCCAGGTCAGGGATGCCTGCCCAGCGCGGGTTGCCGTCGAGCCGCTGCAGCGTGAGCCTGCCGCCGCGTGGAGGACCGATGCTCACGTCTCCTTGCCACGTCAGCGGCTTGATCAGGGTGGCGGCGCCCTCGTCGAAGACTGGCTGCAGGTGCCGGTAGTCCCGGTGCCGGGCGAGCACCTCACCGATCTCGCGCGAGGTCAACGGCCCGTCGGCGACGGCGTCCTGCACCGCGGCCCGGAAGTCCGGCCACTGGGCTGCGGTGAGCTGGTAGTGCTCGACCCAGCTGGGCAGCTCCCACTGGCGGCCCGCCGCGCGGAGAGCCAGGTAGACGCCGCCCTCCTCGGGCGAGAGATAGTGCACCGCACCACGGAACGCGAAAGCCTTGATCACCTCGCCTGCTGCCAGCGCGGCCCCGAGCCCGCCAGGCGGGATCGTTGCGCTGCGGGTGCGTAAGGCGAGCTCGGCAAGCGTCTCGTCCATCGAGAGCACCGCGCCGAGACGACGCACCACTCCGGCGGCAGACTCGGCGCCGGCGGGGTCCAGGAGATGCCGCGACAGCCGCCACGACAGCGCCTGCTCCCACGACACCGATGCCTGCACCGTCCCGGTCATGTCACTGGCACCCGCCCCGTCGCGCTCACGACACGGCCACGGACCCTGCGAGCCTGCCGGACGCGGCGACCACCACACCGTGCGGGGTCACGGCACTCTCGCTGCCCCGCGCGTGCCGTTCGTCGGCTCGACCCGGTAGGTCTCGCCGGGCCGCACGACCTCCGTCGGGCCGTCCCAGATCTCCCGGGCCTCACCGAGCACGACCTCCGGCGGGGTCCAGGGCGGCAGATGGGTGAGCAGCAGCCGACCAACCGGGCCTCGCTCCTCGGCCTCGACCACAGCCTCGGCGGCGCGGCGTCCCGTCAGGTGCAGGCCTCGCGCCGTGTCCCGCCCCTCGACGAAGGCTGCCTCCGCCAGCACGAGGTCCGCCCCAGCCATGAGCGGCACCAGTCCGGGACAGGTGTCCGTGTCCCCGGTGTAGGCGAAGACCGCGCCGTCCGCCTCCACCCTCAGCCCGAAGGTGGTGACGGGGTGCCGCACCCGGTAGGGCGTGATCCCGAACGGCCCGAGGGTGAAGGCCTGCCCATCCGAGAGGGTGCGGAACGTCATACCGGACATCGGCGACGGCTTGTCCACCCCGTTGGCGCGAGCCATCCGCTCCGCCGCGCCGGTCGGTCCGTACACAGGGAGGTCGGCGCCAGACCCGCCGGGGCCATGGCTGCGCCAGACCTTGAGTGCGGTGAGGTCCAGGCAGTGGTCGGGATGCAGGTGGGACAAGACCACCGCGTCGAGGGTGTCCGGATCGATGTGCCGCTGCAGTGCCCCGAACGCCCCCGAGCCGAGGTCGAGCAGCATGCGCCAGTCCCTCGTGCCGTCGGAGGCCGTCAGGAGGTAGCTGCTGGCGGGACTGTCCGGGCCGGGCACAGAACCGGAGCAGCCGACGATGGTGAGTTCCATCCGCCCATGGTGCCAAGTTCGGGGGTTTGCGAGGTCCTGGAAGCGCCGAAGGTCCGTGGGGTTGCGGCCGGGGGCGCAAGGGCATCGGGTTGCGAGGGCATCGGGGTTGCGCGCTATGAGGACCCGAAGCAGAGATGCGAGACGGGACGCACGGCGACGACACTTTTCCGACCGCTCCCTAAGATGGGCCGGCATGAAGGACCGGCCAAGCCTGCTCACCGTGGGCCACGGGACTCTCGACCGGGAAGGCCTCGGTGACCTGCTGACGAAGGCAGGGGTCCAGCTGCTGGTCGACGTCCGCCGTTTCCCCGGGAGCCGGCACAACCCGGACGCCCGCCGAGAGGCACTGGAGGAGTGGCTCCCTGCGCGCGGCATCGACTACCGCTGGGACGAACGGCTCGGCGGGCGTCGCCGGCTCACCGCCGAGGAGGACGCGCAAAGCCCTGACCCGTGGTGGCGGGTCGACCAGTTTCGCGCCTATGCCGCCGGCACCCGCACGTCCACCTACGCCGAGGCCATGGAGGCGCTGCTCGCCGACGCAGCGGCACGGTGCACGGTGATCATGTGCAGCGAGGCGGTCTGGTGGCGGTGCCACCGCCGGATCGTCGCCGATGTCGCCACCCTCCGGTATGCCGTCCCGACCCGCCACCTCATGCACACCTCCCGGCTCACCGACCACCCGGTGAGCGAAGGCGCTCGACTGACTGACCACGGAGAAGTGGTGTGGGACGGGCCTAGCACCTAGAAGGGTGGCGGGCCGTCGTCGCTGCGTTGGCTCCAGGGTGTCTGCCGGTCCTGCTGGTCGGGTTTGGGGCGGTCGGTGAGCCCCCACCGGCGGCCGCCGGGGTAGCGGGGCCTGTCCTGGTCACTGGTCGCAGGCGGTTGCCGTTGTCCGCTGCCCGGGGAAGTCTTGCCCTGGACGGCCACCCCGTCCCCGGGGGTGGTGTCACCGCCGGACGAGCCTCCTGCACGGGTATCGCCGGGCACGGCGCTGAGTGGGGCGTTGCTGGGTGGGGCGGTGCTGGGTGGGGTGGTGCGGGCGAGGGCTGCTGCGGCGTCGGCCCGGTCGCGGGCGGCGGGTGCGGGGCCGGGGGTACGGCGCCCGGTGAGGGGGTCGCGGTGGGACAGGCCGATGGTGATGTCGCCCCCGAACCGGGCCAGGTGCGCCTCGTCGCAGGTGTCGTCATCGCCCTCGTTCAACCGCTCCCCGGCGCCCCGGTAGCACAGGGCCTGGTAGACCTCGCGGTTGATCTGGCCGGCCACGTCGTCCTCATCGACGGTGGCGACGCGGTCGAGGGCGTCGACCATGAGGGTGACCAGCTCCCGGTAGTCATGCACCCGGGTGCGGTACACGCGGGACAGGGTGGTGGTCCAGGTGACGTCACGGTTGGCGTGCAGCACCGCGTCCCAGGCTTTCGCGGTCTTGGGGTCGTGGTGCCAGGTGTCCAACACCTGCCCATTGGTCTCCCTCGTGAGGCCGCCGGTGCCGTGCGGGATGACGTGGTCGACCTGACAACTGCCGGCGTGGTGGTCACACCCCGGTGCGCGGCAGGTCACGTCGGCCGCGGCCAGCTGGGCCCGCATCGCCGCATCGAAGCTGTACGCCGTGGTCGACCGTTCCAGGCACCGCCCGTCGGCCGGGTCGACCAGGAGCCGCACGAACGTGCTCCCCGGCGACAACGCGAGCCGCCGCACCAGGTCCGGTCCGAGGAACTTCGGCTGCTTGCCCAGCACCCGACCCACCCACGCCACCCGCGGCACCCTCCGCTGGCCCTGGTGATGGGCAGAGTCCTCCCCACGGTCCGGATCCCGGCCACGGGCAGAGTCCTCTCCCAGACACTCGCGGTGGGCGGAGTCCTCCCCGGGGTCCTGTCGGGCTGCCCTGCTGGCGTGGTCGATGTCGTGGTTGCGGGCGGCACGGACCGAGGGCAGGCAGGCGGGGCAGCCCGGTGCGCCCGTATGCCCAGCCTCAATGCTTGTACCGCCGGAGCCTTCGCTTGCCTCTTGGGCCGCCCCGCCAACTGCCTCACCCGGCGGCCCGACACTCTCGCCCGCCGCGCCGCCGCCCTCATCGCCCGTCGCTCCGTACGCCCCGTCGGGACCCTGGCCCGCGTGCCCGTGCGGGTCCTGGGTCGTGGTGGTGCGGTGGACGCCGGGCAGGGTGTGGGCGGTGGCGGGGTCGTGCAACGCCAACAGCGGCACGATCACCTGCAGGATCGCCGGGGGCAGGGCGGACAGGGCCGCGATGACCTGTGGTGTCCACCCGGCCGCGACCAGATCCTCCGGCGCGGGCTGGGTCGACTTGAAGATGTCCAGGTCGGGCAGCTCGTGCGCCCCGATCGTCGCATGCCCCAACAAGGCGATCCCGATATCGTTCGCCAGCTGCGCCACCGACCGTGCATCACCGGCGCCGCGGGCAGCACGCGCGGCCTTGTCCAACCGGTCCCCCAACGCCAGCACCTTCAGGGCAGTGCCGGTGAAACACACCTGCGCGGTGCCGTCCTCATTGACCCGGACCCACATCGACCGGGCCCGGTACGCCGCTTCCCGCGCCGCCCGCGCCGCCTCCGCCGCTTCCACCGACGCCTGGTCGCCCGGGTCGGGACAGGCCGCGACCTTGCCCACCTCCCGCTCCAGCACCGCCCAGAACACCCCATGCCCCCACGGCGCCCTCGTCACGGTCCCATCGGCCTCCAGGCGTTCGGGGACGCACGTGCCCGCCTCATCGGCCAGCATCACGCTCGCCACGTGCGCGGCATCAGCCGCGGACAGCTTCGCCTTGTCACACGCCCGCCACAGGCCACGCACCAGGGCCCAGGTGACGGTCCCGCGGGACAGGGCACTGTTCACCGGGGTCCGGAACGCGACCGGTGCGGTCGCCACCCCGACCAGGGTCGCGGTCTCCGCCCGCGACCAGCCCGTGGCCGGCGTCAGGTCCTGCCGCACCCGCGCCTTGGTCCGCCACCGCCACCGCTGCCGACCCGTCGCCGACAACTCCCCCACGTCCAACACCCCACGACGGGCCAGCTCGGCCCGGCCCATCGCGCTCACCCCCTCAGCCACCGCCACCAGCCGCACCCGCTCCAGGCGGGCAATGACCTGGTTCACCGCCTCCACCGCCGTCTGCGCACGATCCGCCACCGCACACAACCCATCCACCGACCCCGCCTCCTCACCCCCGGCCTCATCGGACTGACGAGTGATGCCCTCCGGCAGGGCCGGCCTGGAGAACGGCACAAACCCTGCCTCCACCCCCGCCACCGGCCGACCCGCCGTCGCCGCCCCCGCGAGCAGGACCGCGTCCGCGAACACCGCCACCGCCCCCGCATCCAGGCCCGCCCGCGCCAGCACCGCCTCCAACTCACCCCGCAGGCCAGGGACGGCCGAAGCCCCCGCACCCTCACGAGACCCATCCCGCTTCATCCCCAACCACCCCCTCTCCAGTGGGCCCACAACCGGCCCGGCACCCCCGCCCGGAACTCCCCCTCCCGACGGGTCGTGACCGACACCCACATACTAGAACACCAGTACGACACACCCTCGACTTATCCACAGCGCGTCACCAATCCGCAGTGCCGCTCCGAGGATGTGGAAACCAAGAATTCCGCGGTTGCCGATGCTGCTGAGTGGCCGCCGTACGTGGTTCGCTGGCACCTCCGCAACACAAGCGCAGGTTCATTCCAGCGCAGGGGTGCGACAGACCTCATGGAGCAGTCGTGCGATGGACCTCACGCAGCACGACAGGCACGGTGTCGAACCCGCGCGAGGGCCAGTCCTCCCGGGTCGCCTCGAGGTCGGGGTCGAGACGGATCTCGGTCGTCGCCCGCAGGAGAGCCGCCAGCGCGCCGCGGATCTGGAGGGTCGACAGCACCCGCCCGGGGCAGATGTGCGGGCCGGCGCCGTAGACGATGTTCGCGGCTCGGTTCTCCTGCGGCCGGTAGGCGTCGGGGTCGCCGAAGATCCGCTCGTCCCGGTTGGCGGTCGTCCAGTTGATGGCGACCGGTGTGCCGGCAGGGAAGGTGTAACCGGCAAGCTCCACCGGGGTGGTCACCATCCGCCGGTTGGACGGGAACGGGTCGTTGATCCTGAGCATCTCGTCCACGGCGGCATCGAGCTCGTCGGTATGCCGCGCCTCCTCGCCAGAGAGCCCGCGCAGGTGCTCCTGCAGCGCAGGGTGCGCGGCCACGTGGTGCACCACGACGCCGATGGAGGCAGCGATCGAACCCAGGTCTCCGGCCGTCCAGTTACGCAGCATCGACACGAGCTCTGGCCCGGTCAACGGTCGGCGACCGCCGGGCGCCCCGGGATCCTCAACCTCGTCGCGCAGCAGCCGGCTCGTCGGGTCGTCCAGCAGCGGCTCGCCGCGCGCCTCCAGATCGCGCCGTTCCTGCACGACACGGTCCACGATCCGGTCGAAGTGCTCAGCCACCTCGGCGTTGCGCTGCGGGTCGCGCGACCGTGCCGCCGCAAAGTTGTCGTCGATCCAGCCGAGGAGCTCCTCCTCCATCGACTCCGGCCACCCCAGCCACCGGCTCTGCACCCGCACCGCGATCTGCCTGCCGTAGTCGTGCAGCACCTCGACCCGTCGCTCAGAGCCTCCGTCACCCCTGCCCATCAGCTCGGCTGCAGCCACGTCGGCGACCTCGGTGATCATGGCTGCCAGCGGGAGGATCTGGCTGTCGTCGAGGTGTCGGTCCACGACGGCTCGGAACCGTCGGTGCTCCTCGCCGTCCATGCCGTTCGGCACGTGCAGGTGCCGCCGCGCCGCGCTCGAGAACACCTCTGGAGTCGTGGCGACGCGCAGCACATCAGCGTGGCCACGCACCGCCCACGTCCCGTCCTTGAGGCGCACCACAGGGCACTCCCCCGGGGTGGACTCCAGCGCCGCCTCGGGTGGCTCCCCGTGCATCACCCCCACGTGCGCGTCGCCCGCAGGCGGCCGCCCGTCGGCGTCCGTCATCGTGCAGCCCGCGGCTCGGGGCACGCGTTGAGTGCGGGAAGGTGGTCAACGCAGAGGCTCGTCACCATGTCGATCACCCTACGACCGGGACGCGGCGGCCCGGCAAGTCCGCCGACGTCATACCCGCTCCTCGGCCCGCCCGACGAACGCCTGGTGCACCTGCTCGACCTCAGGCCCCAGGAACCGGCGGGCCAGGAAGGTGAAGCCCTGCGGGTCGCCGGTCGTCAGCCACTGGTGGGACGGTTCGTTGTCCTGGGGCGCCAGCAACCCTCCCTCGGTCAGCACCCGGTAGAGGTCGGCGGCCGTGGCCGCGGCCGAGGAGACGAGCGTGACCTGCTCACCCAGGACGTACTGCAGCGCCGAGGCCAGCAGGGGGTAGTGCGTGCAGCCCAGGATGAGGGTGTCGATCTCCTGCTTCTGCAGGGGGGCGAGGTAGTCGCGAGCGACGTCGAGCACCTCGGGCCCGCTGGTGACGCCGGCCTCGACCAGCTCGACGAACCGGGGGCAGGGCTGGGAGAACACCTCGACGTGAGGCGGGGCGGCGACGAAAGAGTCGACGTAGGCACGGGACTGGTGGGTGGCCTCCGTGGAGATCACCCCGATTCGTCCGGACCGGGTCACCGCCATGGCCCGTCGCACAGCCGGGCGGATGACCTCCACGACCGGCACGTCATACCGCTCCCGGGCGTCGGCGAGGACCGCCGCCGAGGCGCTGTTGCAGGCGATGACAAGGGCCTTCACCCCGTGGTCGACGAGCCGGTCCAGGCACTGCAGCGCCAGCTGGCGCACCTCGGCGATCGGCCGCGGGCCGTACGGGGTGCGGGCGGTGTCACCGAGGTAGAGCACCGACTCCTGCGGCAGCTGGTCCAGGATCTCCCGGGCGACCGTGAGCCCGCCGAAGCCGGAGTCGAAGACCCCGATCGGGGACTGGGGCACGGCCGGCTCAGCCCTCGTCGTCGGCAACCGGGTCGGCGCCCGCGGCCTCGGCAGCCACGAACGGGTTGGTCAGCGAGCCGATGCCCTCGACCGTCACCTCGCAGCGCTGGCCGGCGGTGATCCGACCGACCCCTGCCGGGGTGCCGGTCAGGAGCACGTCACCGGGCAGGAGGGTGAACGCCGCGGACGCGTGCGCGATGAGCTGCCCGATCGTGAACACCATGTCAGCCGTGGTGCCGTCCTGCCGGGTCTCGCCGTCGACGGCGCTGGTCAGGCGCACGTCCGTCACGTCCAGGTCGGTCTCGATCCACGGGCCCAGAGGGGTGAAGGTGTCCATCCCCTTGGCCCGAGCCCACTGCCCGTCGCCGCGCTGCAGATCACGGGCGGTCACGTCGTTGGCGACGGTGTAGCCGAAGATCACCCCACGCGCGTCCTCCGCCGCGACGTCCTTGCACATCCGGCCGATGATGACGGCCAGCTCGACCTCGTAGGACACCTCGGAGACGAAGGAGGGGATGACGACCGGGTCGCCGGGCCCGCAGACCGAGGTGTTGGGGATGAGGAAGAGCATCGGCTCGGCGGGCACCTCGTTGCCCATCTCCCGGGCGTGGTCGGCATAGTTGCGCCCGACCGCCACCACCTTGCTGCGCGGGATGACGGGCGCGAGCAGGCGCACGTCGTCGACCAGATGGGTCTCGCCGGTGAGCTCGATGCGGCTGTAGAGCGGGTCGCCGGTGATCTCGGCGATCTTCTCGCCGGCCCCGTCCACGAGACCGAACCGTGGGTCGTCACCGGTGGTGAATCGGCAGATGCGCATGGAGATCAGGGTATGCCGTCCACCAGCCCTGACCCACGCGCGGGCACCGGTCGTTCTCGAGACCCTGGTGCGGATCGGCGACGGGCGGCCTCAGACCCCGACCCGGCTCAGCAGCACCGCCAGCGCCGCCCGCAGCCCGGTGTCCAGCGTCGGCTGAGGGACGGGGGCGAAGTGCGGGCTGTGGTTGCCGGGCACCGGCTGGTCGCTGTCGAGCACCTCCTGCGGGTGGCCACCGTTGAACCAGTAGACGAGCGGCACCCCGATCGCGGTCGCGAGCACCCCGACGTCCTCGCTGCCGGACACCGGCTTGATGACCTTCACCTGGTCCTCGCCGAGCTCGGCCCGCAGCACCTCGAGAACCCGCTCGCTCTCCTCCGGGTCGTTGACGCAGGCGGGGAAGCGGTTGAGCTCCTCGATCCGGGCCTCCGGCGCGCCGGACGCCAGCACCTCCCCCTCGACGGTGCGGCGGATGCCGGAGAGCACGGTGTCGCGGACGTGCTCCTTGAAGGTACGGACGTTCAGCCCGAGCACGGCGGTCTGCGGGATGATGTTCTCCTTGGTGCCGGCATGGAAGGTGCCGACCGTGACGACGGCCATGTCGCGGGGGTCCACGCTGCGGGAGACCACGCTCTGCAGCCGGGTCACCACGTGCGAGCCCAGCACGATCGGGTCGATCGAGTTGTGCGGCTGGGAGCCGTGCGCCTGGCGACCGTGCAGGGTGACCTGCCACGAGTCGCCCATCGCCATCGCGGTGCCGACCGGTAGCCCGATGGTGCCGGTCAGGTGGGGCATCACGTGCTGGCCGTAGACCGCCTCGGGGCGGGGCGCGCGGTCCCACAGCCCGTCCGCCACCATCGCCTCGGCGCCCGCCGCGATCTCCTCCCCCGGCTGGAAGACCATCACGACCGTCCCGGCCCAGGCCTCCCGGCGCTCGGCGAGCGCGCGCGTCAGGGCCAGTGCGACCGCGACGTGGGTGTCGTGGCCGCACCCGTGCATGACCGGGGTCTGCGTCCCGTCGGGCAGAGTCCCGGTGGCCTGGCTGCTCCAGTCGAGCCCAGTGTCCTCGGCGATCGGGAGGCCGTCGGTGTCGGCGCGGTAGGCGACCGTGGGGCCCTCCCCGTTCCGGATGACGCCCACGACACCCGTTCCGCCGCAACGGAAGTGCTCGACGCCCAGCTCGGTGAGCCGCGCCTCGACGTAGGCGGCCGTCTGGTGCTCCTGCATCGACAGCTCGGGGTGGGCGTGCAGGTGGCGATAGTCGGCCTCGAGCTGCTCGCGCAGCTCCTCGCTGATCAGGCTCTGGGCTGGGGTCATGTGGCCAGTCTGCCGATGACCTTCGAGCCCCACCAGCCGGGTCCTCCCGCTCGGTCCCGGACGGCTATAGCGGCCTCCGGAGGTGGAGCACCTACGCTGGGACCCCGTGCAGGTCCTTCCCCAGTCGAAGTGGCGTCCCCGCGCCGAGCGGCACGCCGCTGCCGTGGAGCAGCTGGCCGCCGACCGCCTCGCCCGCCGCGTCGAGGGCCGCAAGCACCCCGTCGACGACTTCCTCTGGGAGTACTACTCCCTGCGCCCCGCCCAGCTCTCCCGCTGGCACCCCGGACCCGGTATGGCGCTCGAGGGCGCCTCCGAGCGGGCGACGTGGTCGTTCTACCGCGTCACCGACGGGACCGACCGCGGCCCTGGAGGTGAGGGGCTGCCCGGTGGGACGGCATACCTCGACCTGGACGCCTTCCGGGACCGGCGCGGGCAGACCCTCGACTTCGTCCGGGAGCTGCTGACCGCGACGCTGTCCCGGCCCGGCCGGTTCGGCTGCTTCGGGCTGCACGAGTGGGCGATGGTCTACCGCGCCGACGAGGGGCAGGTCCGGCACCAGGGCTGGCCCCTGCGCCTGGGGGCGGAGGGCACCGACGCGGTCGTGGAGTCGCACCAGATCGGCTGCTCGCACTTCGACGCGTACCGCTTCTTCACCCCGCAGGCCGCCCCGCGCAACACGCTCTCACCCACCCGTGAGGGCCAGGTCGCGACGGAACAGCCCGGGTGTCTGCACGCGGGGATGGACCTCTACAAGTGGTGCTACAAGCTCTCCCCGCTCGTGCCGAGCGAGCTGACCCTGCGTGCCTTCGTCCTGGCCAGGGACATCCGGGAGCTGGACATGCGCGCCGCCCCCTACGACCTGCGCGAGCTCGGCTACGAGCCGGTGCGGATCGAGACGCCGCAGGGCAAGGCGGAGTATGTCGAGGCGCAGCGCGCCTTCACCGTGCGGAGCAACGCCCTGCGGCGTGAGCTGCTGGACGTGCTGGACCTCGGCATAGACCTCGCCGCGCCGGACGCTCCGGACGCTCCGGACGCTCAGGACGCTCAGGACGCTCAGGACGCGAACGTCGGTCAGACCAGCTGGTAGAGCCAGCCGTGCCGGTCCTCGGCCCGGCCGTACTGGATGTCGAGCAGCTCCTGGCGGAGCTCCATGGTGAGCGTGTGCTCCTGTGGCATGTCGAGCTCGCCGCCGTTCCAGGCCAGCTTGCCGACCGGGGTGATGACCGCCGCGGTGCCGCAGGCGAAGACCTCGACGATCTCGCCGGAGGCCACGCCCTCGCGCCACTCGTCGATGCTGAACCGGCGCTCCTCCACGACGTGGCCGCGCTCGCGCGCCAGGTCCAGCAGGGACGCGCGGGTGACTCCCGGCAGGATCGTGCCGGACAGTTCGGGGGTGACCACCCGGCCGTCGGCGTAGAGGAAGAACAGGTTCATCCCGCCCAGCTCCTCGACGTACCGGTGCTCGACCGCGTCGAGGAAGACGACCTGGTCGCAGCCGTTCTCGATGCCCTCCGCCTGGCTGGCCAGGGAGGCGGCATAGTTGCCGCCGGTCTTGGCGGAGCCGGTCCCGCCGGGGGCGGCGCGGACGTACTGGTCGCTGACCCAGAGGCTGACCGGCGTGAGGCCGCCGGCGAAGTAGGAGCCGGCCGGGGAGGCGATCACTGAGAACAGGTAGCGGTTGGAGGGGCGCACCCCGAGCGCCTCCTCGGTGGCGATCATGAACGGGCGCAGGTAGAGCGAGGTCTCCCCGGTGCCGGCCGGCGGCACCCAGCCCTCGTCGGTCTGCACCAGCGCCCGGATCGCGTCGAGGAAGATGGTCGGCGGCAGCTCGGGCATCGCCATCCGGCGGGCCGAGGCGTTGAACCGCTCGGCGTTGCGTTCGGGGCGGAAGGTCCAGACCGAGCCGTCGTCGTGCCGGTAGGCCTTCATCCCCTCGAAGATCTCCTGGGCGTAGTGGAAGACCGCCGCGGAGGGCTCCAGCGGGATCGGGCCGTACGGCACCACCCGGGCGTCGTGCCAGCCCTGATCGCGGTCCCACTCGACCAGCACCATGTGCTCGGTGAACAGAGAACCGAACCCCGGGCTCTCCAGCAGCTGGGAGATCTCGTCGGCGCCGGTACGGTCGCTGCGCAGGCTGATCTCGAAGGGCGTGGGCGACGACGTCTGTGTCATGCACGTCAGGTTACCGTCCACGTCATGCGACTCGTGACCGGTGTCACCGGCCACGCGGAGCTCAGCGGATCCAGCTCATCATCGCCCGGACCCGCTGGCCGACACGCTCCAGCGGGTGCGCCGCCCGGGCCGCCTCCCGACGGGAACGGACCCCGTCCAGGGGCTGCTCGCCCGGGTGCCCGTCCGGTCCGTGCTGGGCGGCGAGCCCGGCGACGTAGATCTGGTCCACGCGGGTCTTGAGGTCGTGCACGACCGCGAGGTAGGCGACCTCCTCCTCGACGCCCTGCGCCACCAGCTCGTCGAAGGCCTCGGTCAGGGCCTGCAGCAGGGGCCGGTGCACCCGCTGCTCCGACACCTGCTGGGCCAGCGCCTGGTGCTCCAGGGTGGTGACCACCGCACCCGAGCGCAGCGCACCCATGGCTGCGGCGTATGCCGTCAGGGTCGCCCACGCCGCGCCGGACTGGTCCCTCGCCACGGCGACCAGCGCCGGGCTGCCGCGTCCGTCGAGGTACTCCTCGCGGACCCGGTCCCCGTCACCGACGGCCGCGAGCATCGCCAGGTCGACCCCGTCGGGCACCGGTGGCGGCGCGTCTGCCCCGGTGACGATGACCAGGTCGCCGGGCTCGGTGTGCTCGGCCAGGAGGTCACGCAGGTCCTGCTCGGTGAGCCCTGGGACGGCACCGTCCTCCGGCGCGATCAGCACGATGTCGCTGGCGGCGACGGCCTGCGCGGGGGTGAGCACCATGAGGCCGTCGAGCTCGGCCCGGGCCGCGGCCCTGCTGTCGGGGTCGATGCCCACCCGCACGTCCACGCCGCTGTCGCGCAGGTTCAGCGCGTGCGCCGCCGCCATCGCGTCATACCCCAGCACCGCCACCTGGCGGTCCTGGAGCAGGGTCAGGTCGGCGGACTCCGGGTCCAGCAGGCTGCTCACTCCCCCAGCCTACGAAAGTCGCCCCTGACACCGACCAGTGGAGGGACCCAGGCTCGGGCAGGAGGTCTGGGCACCGCGGGACCAGCATCACGGGCGCCGAGCCCTGGCCGGACCGCGTCGAACGCTGCACTGGTGGTCGAGCGCTGCACCGTGGTCCAGTGCTGCACCGTGGTCGAGTGCTGCACCCATGCACGCAGGAGCGCCGAAACGCGTGCATGACCACAGCATTCGGTGATGTGCCAGCACGGCCACGTGGGGAGACCCCCAGCCCTGACGCGGGAGCCGCCGGACCCACCTACCGTCCGCCTGTGGAAAACCTCTGGTCCGGTCCGTCGCGATCGGCAGGCTGGGGGTATGGGGTTCGATGAGCATCGGCCGTTCACCTACCGGCAGGGACGGGAGGCGGGGATCAGCCGCCGGACGTTGGAGTCGGCGCGCTACCGACGTCTGCTCTGCAACGTCTACATCAGCGCAGAGGCGCGGATAGACCCGCTGGTCGAGGCGGAGGCCGCGGTGCTTGCCGCGCAGCCAGGGGCTTTCGCCTCCCTGCACACCGCCGCCCGGTTGTGGGGCGGCATCGTCCCGCACAGCCACCTGGCTCACGTGAGCGTCCCTGCAGGTCGAGGTCGCAAGCAGCGGGCAGACCTGCGGACCGGATCGTCGTCGCGGACCCCGGTGCGCTTCAGGGGCGTGCCGACCACCTCACCCGTGGACACCTTCATGGACCTCGCCGCCCACCTCAACCTGCTCGACCTCGTCATCCTCGGCGACAGCCTGGTCAAGAAGCGGCGGGTGACCCCCGCGGAACTGGTCGAGACGACGGAACAGGCCACCGGTCGTGGTGTAGGGCTGGCGCGCAGGGCGGCGGGGTTGGTGCGGATCGGGGTTGACTCACCGATGGAGACCCGCTCGCGCATGCTGCGGGTGCTTTCGGGGTTGCCGGAGCTCGAGACGGACATCCGCTTCCACTGGCCCAACGGCGATCTCCGCCGACGTATCGACGCCGGCGACCGCGCGACCAGGAGCGGGATCGAGTATGACGGCCGCCACCACGTCGAGCGGGTCGCGCAGTGGGAGTCGGACGTGCTGCGCAGGGAGGAGCTCGAGAACGAGGAGTGGCGCATCATGACGCTGGTGAGCCAGGACATCTTCGTCCACCCGGGCGCGACCATCGAGCGGATGGCAACGATGCTCGCCAGCCGTGGGGTCCGGGTGGGGCCGCGCAAGGACGAGTGGCGGCGCTACTTCCCCGGCCGCGACCGGGCGGTGGCCAGCTGAGAGGGCACCCGGCCGAAAGTCCCAGGTGGCCGAGGGGCGCAGGCTCCAGAGGGTCTCGAGCGGCTCGCCGAACGGGAACCCACCGAGTGCCGCACCTATGCACGCGATCTGGCGGATCTGCGTGCATATCCGCAGCATTCGATCGTTCACCGTGCCTGACCGGCCTACCGCAGGAAGAGGGCGCGCAGGCGGACCGTCGTCAGCCACAGGCCGAGGGCGGTCATGCCCGCGAAGTAGCCGACATGCACGAGCGTGGCGCCGGTGAGGTGGCCGACCGACAGCTGGCGCATGAGCTCGACCCCGTGCCACAGCGGCATCGCCATGACCAGCCACTGGACCACCTCGGGGTAGACGGTGATCGGGTAGAGGGTGGCCGAGAAGAGGAACATCGGCAGCATGAGGAAGTTGATCAGGTCCATCTGCTGGAAGCTCGTCAGATAGCTGGTGACCGCCATCCCGAGGGCCGCGAAACCGAAGGCGATCAGCACCGCGACGGGCACCATCGCCAGCGCCCACCACGAGGTGACCAGACCCATGGCCGCGAGCACGCCGAGGAAGCCCAGCGCGTAGACGAAGCCGCGGAAGAGCGCCATCAGGATCTCGCCCAGCGCCACGTCCAGCGGCCCGAGCGAGGTCTGCAGCATGGCCTGGTAGAGCTTGGCGAAGCGCAGCTTGAAGAAGACGTTCCAGGTCGAGTCGTAGATCGCGCCGTTCATCGCCGAGGTCGCCAGCAGCGCCGGCGCGATGTAGGCGGCGTAGGTGATCGGTGCGCCGCCCGGTCCCTCCACCTCGCCGACGAGCATCCCCATACCGACACCCATCGCGAGCAGGTAGAAGACGGGCTCGAAGAAGCCGGAGACCAGGATCAGCCAGTTCTGGTTGCGGATGACGGTGAAGCCGCGCTCCAGGACGGCCCGTACGTTGCCCGAGGACAACGACGCCAACCCGGCGGGTATGCGGTGTGGCCGGGCGGCCAGCGCTCGCGCCTCCCCGGCCGCCGGGGTCTGCTGCGTGCTCATGCGCCCAGCCTCCGCCGGTAGACCCGGACGCCGGCGACCAGGCCGCCGACGATGCAGGCGAGCAGGAAGACCAGGTGCACGGCCATCAGCCACGGGTCGACCTCGGCGCCGTAGGAGGCGACCCTGGCCAGCTGCGTCCCGTGCCAGACGGGGCTGATCCACCCGATCCACTGCAGGTAGACCGGCATCACGCTGAGGGGGAAGAAGGTCCCGGCGAAGAGGAACATCGGCATGACGACGAACCGCTGCACGAACGAGAACTGGAAGCCCTCGTCCTTGACCGTGGCGGCATAGGCCTGCAGCAGCGCACCGAAGGCCATCGCCGCGAGCACCCCGATCGGCACCAGGAGCAGCGAGGTCAGCACCTGCGTGGAGGCACCGAACGCCTGCATGACGGCCCAGAAGATCGCCGACTGGAGGGTGAACCGGATCGCGACGGCGGTGAAGTGCCCCACGGCGATCTGCCCGGCCGAGACCGGGCTGGCAGCAGGCCCGTAGTAGAGCCGCTGCCACTTGAACCCGCTCATCACCGGGTAGGTCATCTCGCCGCTCACCGACATCACCACCGTCGAGACGAGCAGCGCGGGCGCGACGAAGGTCAGGTAGTCGACGTCGTCGACCGTGCCCACACCGCCGCTGACCAGCGAGGCGAGCCCGATGCCCATGGCGACCAGGTAGAGCACCGGCTGACCGACGGCGTAGAAGGCGATCGGCACGGCATACGCGCGCATGCCGCGCAGGTAGGCCTCGGCGTAGTACCACCAGCCGAACCGGCGGGCGCGCTGCGCCATCTGGGCGTGCGGCGGGATGCGCCCGGAGTAGGCGAGCGACGTGGGGTCGGGCTCGGTCATGGGCGTGGAGGCACCAGGGGTGGAGGCACCAGGGGTGGAGGTGCCCGGAGTGGTGGCTGGTCGCTCAGTCAATGAGCGACCTCCCGGTCAGCCGGAGGAAGACGTCCTCCAGCGAGCTGCGGCGCACCAGCGAGGTCACCGGGTGCAGGTCGCGGCGGCCGATCTCCTCCAGCGCGGCCTCGCCGTCGTGGGTGTAGATGAGGATCCGGTCCGGCAGCACCTCGTTGCGCTCGCCCACGCCCTCGAGCCGGTCGACGACCCGGGCGTTGCGGTCGGAGCCGAAACGGACCTCGACCACCTCGCGGGTGGAGTAGTCGCGGATCAGCTCGCGGGGTGAGCCCTCGGCCATGATCGCGCCGTGGTCGACGACGATGAGCCGGTCGCACAGCTGCTCGGCCTCGTCCATGAAGTGGGTGGTCACCACCAGCGTGGTCCCGGCCTCCTTGAGCCGGAAGAGGCGGTCCCAGAGGGTATGCCGTGCCTGTGGGTCCAGCCCGGTGGTGGGCTCGTCCAGGAGCAGGATGCGCGGCTCGTTGACCAGCCCTCGGGCGATGGTGAGGCGGCGCTTCATCCCGCCGGAGAGGTTGGTGACCTTCTCCTTGGCCTTGGCCTGCAGCTGGGCGAACTCCAGCAGCTCCTCGGCCTTGGGCACGAGGTAGGAACGGGGCAGGCCGAAGTAGCGGCCGTACATGATGATGTTCTCCCGGACGCGCAGCTCCTCGTCCAGGTTGTCCTGCTGCGGGATCACGCCCAGGTGGGCGCGGACCTCGGGCCCGTGGGTGCCCGGGTCCAGCCCCAGGACCTGGAGCTGGCCGCCGGAGCGGTCCAGCGTCCCGCCGATCATCCGCATCGTCGTGGACTTGCCGGCGCCGTTGGGGCCGAGCAGGCCGAAGCTCTCCCCGGGCTGGACCTCGAAGTCGATGCCGTCCACGGCGGTGAAGTCGCCGTAGGTCTTGCTCAGCCCCGTGGCCGAGATCACGGGTGCCCCGCTGGTCTGCGTCACGGACGTGAACTCTAGGCCTCGCCTCCGACAGACCCAAACCGTATTCCCGCCCGTGCGAACGGGCGGGAAGGGCTCGGGACGGGTGGGACGACGAAGGGCCGGGGCGACGTACGCCCCGGCCCTCCGCTCGATCGATCTAGCGATCAGTCGCTGATGTGCTCAGCTCAGTCGTTCCAGATGTCCTCGATCTCGTTCACGACGTCCTCGGACACCGCGACGGACCCACCGAGAACGACGATGCGCTCGGGGTTGAGGCGCTCGAGCTCGTCCGCAGTCACGCTGGAGAGACGGTCCTGCTTGGTCAGCAGCACCGGGACACCCTCGTAACCGGCGAGCGAGGAGCCCGCCAGCGCGTCCGGGTAGTTCTGACCCGAGGCGATGTAGACCACGGACGCGTCGGCGTCGTGGACCTGGGAGATCGCCACCGCCGTGGCGTAGCGGTCTTCACCGGCGAGCCGGTCGACCTCGCCGAACTCGCCCAGCGCGGTCTCGACGTCGTCGCTGATCGCGACCGAGCCACCGAGGATGACGACGTTGGCGGGAGCCAGCGTCTCCAGGGCCTCCTGCGCGGCGGAGTGCAGCTCGTCCTGACGGGTCAGGATGACGGGAGCGTTCTCCATACCGGCCCGGGCAGCGCCGGCCAGGGCGTCTGCGTAGGCGCGGTCATCGCCGGACGCGACGTAGACGGTGTCGACGTCGTCAAACATCAGCGCCAGGTTGGCGGCTGTCTCGTACCGGTTGGCACCCTCGACGCGGGAGACCTCGCCGTACTCGCCCAGATCCTCCGCGACGTCGGCGTTGATCGCGCCCTCGCCACCGAGAATGATGATGTTGCTGGGCTCCAACGCGTCCAGCGCGGCAACGGTCTCGTCCATCAGCTCGTCGTTGCGGGTCAGCAGCACCGGGGCGGGGTCACCGTCCGGCGTGTTCTGCGTGCCGAGGACGCCCTGCGGCAGCAGGCCGCTGGCGGCCGGGGCGGAACCGGCGAGCGCGTCGGCGAAGCCCTGACCGGAGGCGACGTAGACGGTGTCGACACCCTCGGGGAAGAGGGCGGAGACACCGGCGGCGGTGCCGTAACGGTCAGCGCCGTAGACCCGGTCGATCTCCGGGCCGGGCTCCGGCTCGGGCTCGACGTCGGCGACGGCGCCGCGGGCGACGACCGGGATCTCGACGACGGTCTCGCCGGCGGTCCAGGAGATGTCACCCTCCTGCCAGGCGTCGGCAGCCGCGCCGGTGTTGGCCACCGTGATGGTGACCTCGGCGGAACCGCCGGCCGGGACGGTGACGCTGGCCGGGCTGACCTCGACCTGCAGGGTCTCCGGGCCCTCGTAGGCCGCGGTGAAGGTGGCCTCGGCGTCACCGGGGTTGGTGACGGTGCGGGTCACGGTCGTCGGGGTGGTCCCCAGCGCCGGGACGACCACGTAGGCGGTGTTCAGCTCGTAGCCGTTGGCCGGGTCGGCCAGGAAGGCGTCCCAGTCGGCCTCGGTCGAGTCGAAGACCAGGCCGGGGGACAGGAAGCTGCGCGGCTCGACGAAGCCCGTGCCACCCTCGAACGCCGCGTTGCTCTCGGCGTCGGTGTAGTCACGCGCGGAGGTCTGCATCGCGGACTTGACCGCCATCGGCGACCAGTCCGGGTTCTCACCGGCGAGCAGGGCGCCCAGGCCGGCCACGTGCGGGCTGGCCATCGAGGTGCCGGACAGGTAGGCCCAGTTGGGCGTGCCGTCCTCGCTGTAGATCGCGGCCAGGACCTCGACGCCGGGGGCGCCCAGGTCGGGCTTGAGGACCGTCTGCTCCTCGTCCGCCACGGCGACCGGGCCGGGGTTGGAGAAGGGAGCGATCACCGGGGCGTCGTCACCGCGGTGGGTGGCGGCGCCGACCGTGGTCATCCACGGGCCGATGTGGTTGGCCGTGCCACCCTCCTCGCCCTCGTTGCCCGAGGCTGCGGCCACGAAGACGCCTGCCGCAGTGGCGTTCTTGAACGCCATGTCGACGGGGTTGTTGTAGAGGGTCGGGTCGCCGCTGATGGAGAAGTTCAGCACGTCGACGCCGTCGGCCAGAGCCTGGTCGATGGCGGCGACGGAGTCCTCGTCGAAGCAGCCGTTACGCACGCCGCCCTCGTACTCGAAGTCCCAGCAGACCTTGTAGCTGGACAGGTGGGCACCCGGCGCCATACCGGCCATGTCGAACTGCTCGCCGCCACCGGTCACGGTGATCTCGCGACCGGCAGCCGTGCCGGCCACGTGGCTTCCGTGACCGTTGTTGTCGATCGGGTTCACGGCCTCTTCGGCCTCGAAGCCGGCGGCGCGCAGGCCCTCGACGTGGTAGGTCGCACCGATGATCTTGCCGTTGCAGGCGTCGGCCGGCAGGCCCCCGTCCTCGCCGGGCTCGCACTCGCCCGCCCAGCCCTCGGGCGCGTCCGGCATGCCCTCACCGGAGAAGGAGGGGTTGTCGTAGGCGATGCCGGTGTCGATGACGCCGACGACCATGCCACGGCCGGCCTCCATCGGTCCGCCGACCTGCTCCCAGACGCCACCCTCGCCGCGCAGCCCCAGGAAGTCCGGGGACTCCTCGGTGGCGGGAACGTTCACGCCGTCGGGCAGCTGGTAGGTCTCGCCCTCCGAGAGGGTGCGCATCTTGCTCGGCGTCACCGAGACCACGTCGCCGCGGGCAGCCAGAGCGGCGGCCTGCTCACCGGTCAGCTTCGCGGAGAAGCCGTTCAGCGCGACGGTGTAGTTGTGGGTCGCCTCGGCCTCGACGGAGGCGAGGGCCGCGGCCTGCTGGGAGAGCAGGCGCTCGGTGTGCGAGATCGCCGTCGCGGAGGTGGTGTCCACCTTCGAGGTCGCCGAGCCGGCGGTGGCCGGGAAGGTGGCGAGCGGCTGGTCCTTCAGGACGACGATGTAGCTGCCGTCCTCGAAGGCGTCGTTCGCGGTGATCGGTGCGGCGGGTGCCGCTCCGCCGACCGCGTGCGCGGCCGGCAGGACGCCGGCGACCAGGCTGAGCCCGGCCGCGAGCGCAAGGGCGCGGGAGACACCCTTCTTCTTCTGATGCTGCACTGTTGTACCCCGTTCAGTGTCGTGGCGCCGCAAGCAGGACGGGATGTCCCCCGTTGGCGCTGGTGAAGTGTGCGACGGCCCCCGTGGACGTCGCGCTATGACCGTACCTCACCTGAACTCAGACTGAAGGGTGGGGCGTCAGCACCTCTCTGCCCGGCCGGTGTGCAGGGCCAGGAGACGCGATTCTCCGGTCGGCAGCCCGGCCCAGTCCCCGGTCACCTGCAGCACGCCGGCGGTCGCCGTCGGGAAGCCTCTGGCGAGCCGCCGACCGGTCTCGCCCGCGGACGCACGGTCCGACAGCTCCGCCGCGGTGGTGGACATCACCGGCTCGTGACCCACCACCCAGAGCACCCCTGTGCCGTCCGGCACCTCGCGGACCGCGGCCAGGACCCCGTCGGTGCCGCCGTCGTAGACCCGACGCTCGGACCACACCCGCTCCGCACCCCACGCGTCGTCACCCAGTGCCCCCCGCAGCGCCTCCCACGTCTGCTGCGCCCGCTCGGCGGTCGAGACCAGGACGTGGTCGGGCCGCAGCCCTTGCTGCGCGAGCCATGCACCGAGCCGGGACGCGTCAGCCACCCCCTGCGCCGTGAGGACCCGCTCGTGGTCCCCGCGCAGATCGGCGTCCGCAGCCTGCGCGTGCCGGACCAGGACCAGTCGGTGGCTCATGGTCCCGGACCCTAGCCGCGCCCTGCGGGCTACGGCACGACGAGGTGCTGCAGGCGCCCGGTGTCCCGGTATGCGGTGAGCTGGCTGTGCAGGTAGCGCGCCATCCGCGGCATCGAGGCCGGCGAGGCTCCGCCGACGTGCGGCACGACGAGCACGCCGGGGGTGGACCACAGGGGATGCCCGTCGGGCAACGGTTCGGGGTCGGTGACGTCCAGCGCGGCGCGAAGCCGCCCGGAGGCGCACTCGGCCATTAGCGCATCGGTGTCGACCACCCCGCCGCGGGCGACGTTGACGACGAGGGCGCCCTCGGGCATGGACGCCAGTGCCTCCCTCCCGACCAGTCCGGCGGTCCGCTCGGTGAGCGGCACGCTGATGGCCAGGACGTCGGCACGCGGCAGCAGCTCGGGCAGCCGGTCGATGCCGTGCACCCGGTCGACCAGGTCGTCCCCCGGCTTGTCCGTGCTCGCCACGGCGAGCACCTCGCACTCGCTGGCCAGCAGGCGCCGGGTCAGCGCCCGCCCGATCCCGCCGTACCCCAGCACCAGGACGGTGGAGTCGGCCAGCGAGCGCCACGGCATACCCCCCGGCGTCGAGCGGTCCCAGGTCTGCGCCTGCTGGGCGAGCACGTGCTTGGGCAGGTACCGCTGGGCAGCAAGCATCAACGTCAGCGCCAGCTCGGCGGTCGCGGTGTCGTGCACCCCGACCGCGTTGGCCAGGGCGACCCCGGCCGGCAGGGAGGGCAGCGCGTGCTCGTAGCCGGCGGAGGAGAGCACGACCGCGCGCAGCCCGGGGACCTCGTCGAGGCGCTCCAGCCACGGCCCGGCGATCATCGGCAGCGCCAAGACGTCGACGTCCACGCCCCCGCCGGGGACCGTGCCGGTGTCGCGCGGGTCGTAGAAGCGCACCTCGACGCCCGTCAGCGGCTCCAGCAGGTCACGCAGCTCCTCCGGGACGGCTGCGACCATAGGTCCGGGGCGAGGGTCTGAGCCGGCGATGGCGCTCAGCCCTCGACCTCGAGCGTGGCCAGGATCAGCTCGCGCGCGCGCGCGGCGTCAGCCTGTCCGCGCATCTGCTTCATCACCTGGCCGATGAGGGCACCGACCGCCTGGACCTTGCCGCCCCGGATCCGCTCGACCACGTCGGGGTTGGCCTCGAGCACTGTGTCGACCGCGGCCTGCAGGGCCGAGTCGTCCTGGACCAGCTCCAACCCTCGGGCGTCCGCGACCTCGGTCGGCGTGCCCTCGCCGGCGACGACGCCCTCGAGCACCTGCCGGGCCATCGAGTCGTTGAGGCGACCGGCGCCGACCAGCGAGTCCAGCTCGGCGATGTCGGCCGGCGTGACGCCGAGGTCGGTGACGGCCACGCCGTCGGCGTTGGCGCGGCGGGCGAGCTCACCGGACCACCACTTGCGCGCGGCGGCCGGCGTGGACCCCGCGGCGACGGTGTCCTGGATGACCTCGATGGCACCGGCGTTGACGACGTCGCGCATCTCCAGGTCGGAGAAGCCCCAGGCGGCCTGCAGCCGGCGGCGGCGTTCGGCCGGCGGCTCGGGCAGGGTCGCGCCCAGCCGCTCGACGTCCTCGCGGCTGGGGGCCACAGGGACGAGGTCGGGCTCGGGGAAGTAGCGGTAGTCGTCGGCGTCGGACTTGGGCCGCCCGGCGGTCGTGATGCCGGTGTCCTCGTGCCAGTGCCGGGTCTCCTGGAAGACCTCCTCCCCGGCGTCGAGGATCGCCGCGTGCCGGGTGATCTCGTAGCGGACGGCGCGCTCCACCGAGCGCAGGGAGTTGACGTTCTTGGTCTCGGTCCGTGTGCCGAGGACCTCGGAGCCGACGGGCATGAGGGAGACGTTGGCGTCGCAGCGGATGTTGCCCTGCTCCATCCGCCCGTGCGTCACGTCGAGGGCCAGCAGCAGGTCGCGCAGCGCCGCGACGTAGGCGCGGGCCACCTCGGGAGCGCGGTCACCGGCGCCCAGCATCGGCTTGGTGACGATCTCGATGAGCGGGATGCCGGCCCGGTTGTAGTCGACGACCGAGTAGTCGGCGCCATGTATACGACTGCTGCGGCCGTCCGCCTGTATGTGGGTGGACTTGCCGGTGTCCTCCTCCATGTGCGCGCGTTCGATCTCCACGCGGAAGGTGAAGGCGGGCTCGCCCTTCTCGTTGGCGGGGACCTCGACGTCCAGCCAGCCGTCGAAGGCGATGGGCTCGTCGTACTGCGAGGTCTGGAAGTTCTTCGGCATGTCGGGGTAGAAGTAGTTCTTCCGCGCGAAGCGGCACCACTCGGCGATGGAGCAGTTGAGCGCCAGGCCGATCCGGATCGCCGACTCGACCGCTGCCGCGTTGACGACCGGCAGGGCGCCGGGCAGGCCGAGGCAGACGGGGCAGGTCTGGGTGTTGGGCTCGGCCCCGAAACCGGTGGCGCACCCGCAGAACATCTTGGTGGCGGTGCTGAGCTCGACGTGGACCTCGAGGCCCGTGACCGGCTCGTACCGCTCGAGCGCCTGCTCGTAGGGGACGGTGTCCTCCTGGTGGACGGGGCGGGTGGAGAGCGTCATGACCTCACCTCGATCTCGGGAGCCTTCTCGAAGACGTAGCCGCCCTGGGCCTGCCGGAGGGCCTCCTCCAGGGCGGCGCCCACGGCATACAGACGCTGGTCCTCCATGGCGGGGGCGAGGATCTGGACGCCGACGGGCAGCCCGTCCTCCTCGGCCAGGCCGGAGGGGATGGACATGCCGGGGACGCCGGCCAGGTTGGCGGGGATGGTGGCGATGTCGTTGAGGTACATCGCCATGGGGTCCTGCATCTTGTCGCCGATGCGGAAGGCGGTGGTCGGCGCGGTCGGGCTGACCAGGACGTCGGCCTGCTCGAAGGCGGCCTGGAAGTCCCGGGCGATGAGGGTGCGGACCTTCTGGGCCTGGCCGTAGTAGGCGTCGTAGTAGCCGCTGGACAACGCGTAGGTGCCCAGGATGATGCGGCGCTTGACCTCGTCGCCGAAGGCGTCGTCGCGGCTGGCGGCCATCACCTGCTCGGCGCTGGGGCTGCCCTCCGGGGTGGTGCGGGCGCCGTAGCGCATGGCGTCGTAGCGGGCCAGGTTGGAGCTGGCCTCCGAGGGCAGGATGAGGTAGTAGGCCGCCATCGCGTAGACGAAGTGGGGGCAGGACACCTCCACGACCGTGGCGCCCAGCTCACGGAGCTGGTCCAGGGCCTCCTCGAAGCGCTGGATGACGCCGGGCTGGAAGGCCGAGCCCTCCCCGGTGTCGCCGATCTCCCGGACGACGCCGACCCGAAGACCGGTCAGGTCGCGGGTCCCGGTCGCGGCGGCGACCACGGGGGGGACGGGTGCGTCGATGCTGGTGGAGTCCAGGGGGTCGTGCCCGCCGAGCACCTCGTGCAGCAGCGCCGCGTCGGCGACGGTGCGGGCGCAGGGGCCGATCTGGTCCAGCGAGGAGGCCAGGGCGATGACGCCGTAGCGGCTCACCCCGCCGTAGGTCGGCTTGACGCCGACCGTCCCGGTGACGGCGCCGGGCTGGCGGATCGAGCCGCCGGTGTCGGAGCCGATCGCGAGGGGCGCCAGGAAGCCGGCAACCGCGGCGGCCGATCCCCCGCCGGAGCCGCCGGGTATGCGGTCCAGGTCCCAGGGGTTGCGGGTCGGCCCGAAGGCGGAGTGCTCGGTGGAGGAGCCCATCGCGAACTCGTCCATGTTGGTCTTGCCGAGGATCGGCATCCGGGCGTCACGCAGCCTGGCGACGATGGTCGCGTCGTAGGGCGGGACGAAGTCGGCCAGCATCCGGCTGCCGGCGGTGGTGGTCAGCCCCCTGGTGCAGGCGATGTCCTTGACCGCGACGGGCACGCCCGCCAGCCGGGGCAGCTCCTCGCCGCGGGCGCGGGCCTCGTCGACCTCGCGGGCGGTGGCCAGGGCGCCGTCGGCGTCGACGAGCAGGAAGGCGTTGAGGCTGGGGTTGACTGCCTCGATGCGGTCCAGGTGGGCCTGGGTCAGCTCCACGGAGGTCACCTCGCCCGCGGCGAGGGCGTCGGCCATCTGCAGGGCGGTGAGCCGGGTCAGGTCACCGGTGGTGTTGCCAGCGGTCGTCATGCCGGTGCTCTCCATCCTCACTCCTCGTCCAGGATGCGCGGGACGCCGAACCGGCCGTCCTCCGCCGCGGGCGCGTTGGCCAGCGCGTCCTCCTGGGACAGGCTGGGCCGCACCTCGTCGGACCGGGTGACGTTGACCAGGGGCAGGGGGTGGGACATCGGCGGCACGTCGTCGGCGGCGACCTCGTTGACCTGGCCGACCCAGTCGACGATCTGGTCGAGCTGGCCGGCGAGGCGGTCGAGCTCGTGGTCCTCGAGCTGGATGCGAGCCAGCATGGCGACGTGCGCGACGTCGTCGCGCGAGAGGTTGGACATGCGGGCCAGTCTAGGTGCCGCCGGAGGCCGTTCCGGTCGCTGCCCCGGCCACCCTGGTTGACACCGGGGTGAGCATGGAGCGGTGAGCCGGAGCCTGACCAGCATCCCCGACGCGGACGACCTGCGCGCTCTCGCCCGCAGCTCGCCGTGGCGGTTCCGCACCCTGCACTGGACGCACCGGCGGGCTCCCTTCGAGCGGCCGGCCGAGGTGACCACGCGGGTCGAGGCCTGGCTGCGCCGGCCGTGGCAGCTCACCACCCGGCACGAGGGTCGGGTAGGCAGGGAGACCGAGCCGCCCTACACCAGCACCGTCTGGGCCTCGCGCCCGCGCACGCCACCCACGGAGGTCGAACCGGTCCGGCGGCCTGACGGCTTGGTGCTGGAGCGGCCCAGTTCCTTCGTCGTCGACTACGACGACCCGATGGCGCTGGACGACACCTGATGGGCCTGCGCTTCGTCAACGACCTGCACGAGGTCGACGGGGAGCTCAGACCTCCGACAGCCGGTCCTTGACCAGCGCGGGGTCGGGGTTGGTGTGCGGCGTGCCGTCGATGACGACGGTCGGCACGACCTCGTTACCGTCGTTGACGCTGCGCACGAAGGCGGCGGCCTCCTCGTCCTGCCAGATGTTGACCCAGACGGCCTTGTCGCCCCCGGCCCCGAGCGAGGACTTCAGGCGGGCGCAGTAGCCGCACCCGGGGCGCCAGTAGATGACGACGGGACGATCGGTGTCGGACATGGCCAAGACCTCCTGATGGGTGGTGGTACGGCCGCCGCGGAAGGGGGAGAGCCACCAGACGAGCAGCAGCCCGATGACGAGATAGGCAGCGGCCAGGCCGTAGTCGCCGTCGCGGACCGCAGAGCCGGTGACGACCGCCACCAGGGCGAGCATCGGGATCCACAGCCAGCGCATCAGGTCAGTCTGTCAGGTCTCGTCGGGGCTGCCGGTCTGAAGCAGGCGCACGAACTGGGCCTCGTCGAGGACCGGGACGCCGAGCTCCTCGGCCTTGTCCGCCTTGGACCCGGCGTTGGCGCCGACCACGACGTAGTCGGTCTTCTTGCTCACCGAGCCGGACGCCTTGCCGCCGCGGCTGATGATCGCCTCCTTGGACTCGTCACGGGAGAACCCTTCCAGGGAGCCGGTGACCACGACAGTCAGGCCCTCCAGGGTGCGCTCCACGGACTCGTCGCGCTCGTCGGCCATGCGGACGCCGTCGACGGCCCACCGCTCGACGATCTCGGCGTGCCAGTCGACCGCGAACCACTCCTTGACCGACTCGGCGATCACCTGGCCCACGCCCTCGGTGGCGGCCAGCTGCTCCAGAGACGCGGACCGGATGGCGTCCATCGAGACGAACTCGGTGGCCAGGGCGCGCGCCGCGGTCGGGCCGACGTGCCGGATCGACAGGGCCACCAGCACCCGCCACAGCGGCTGGCGCTTGGCCTGCTCCAGGTTGTCCACCAGCTTCTGCCCGTTGGCGGAGAGCACGCGGCCGTCCACGACGGCGTCCTCGGGGTCGGTCTTCTTCGCCGCGCGGGTGTAGATCGGCACCGTGGCCACGTCCTTCGCCGTGAGCGAGAACAGGGTGGCCTCGTTGGTCAGCACGCCCGCGTCCAGCAGTGCGTTGACCCCCTCCGACCCCAGCGCCTCGATGTCGAACGCACCGCGGGAGGCCAGCGAGTAGAGCCGCTCACGCAGCTGCGCAGGGCACTCCTTGGCGTTGGGGCAGCGCCAGTCCTTGTCGCCCTCCTTCTGCGGGCGCAGCTCGGTGCCGCACGAGGGGCAGTGGGTGGGCATGACGAAGGTCCGCTCGGAGCCGTCGCGCAGGTCCACGACGGGCCCGAGGATCTCGGGGATGACGTCACCGGCCTTGCGCAGCACGACGGTGTCGCCGATGAGGACGCCCTTGCGCTCGACCTCGTACTGGTTGTGCAGGGTGGCCCGCTCCACGGTCGAGCCGGCCACGAGCACCGGCTCCATCAGGCCCCACGGAGTCACCCGGCCGGTCCGGCCGACGTCGACCCGGATGTCGAGGAGCTTGGTGGTGACCTCCTCGGGCGGGTACTTGTAGGCGATCGCCCACCGGGGGGCTCGGGAGGTGGACCCGAGCCGGCGTTGGACCGCGACCTCGTCGACCTTGACGACGACCCCGTCCAGCTCGTGCTCGACGTCGTGCCGGTGCTCGCCGTAGTAGGTGGCGTAGTCCCGGACCTGGTCCATGGACGAGAGCACCGTGGCCCGGTCGGAGACCGGCAGCCCCCAGGCTGCCAGCAGCTCGTACGCCTGGGACTGGCGGGTGATCTCGAAGCCCTCCCGGGCACCGATGCCGTGCACGAGCATCCGCAGGCCGCGCTGGGCGGTGATGCGGGGGTCCTTCTGCCGCAGCGAGCCGGCTGCGGTGTTGCGGGGGTTGGCGTAGGGGGCCTTGCCCGCCTCGACCAGCGCGGCGTTGATCTCCTCGAAGGCGCTGACCGGCAGGAAGACCTCGCCCCGCACCTCGACCAGCCGGGGCACGGGCACCGGCTCGACCTCCTCGGCCCCGCCCTCGACCACGGCGGCCTCCTCAGCCACCCCCTCGGCCTGCTGCTGCTCCGGCGCCCGCAGCTGGAGCGGTACCCCCTCGATGGTGCGTACGTTGAGGGTGACGTCCTCGCCCGTCCGCCCGTCGCCCCGGGTGAGGGCCCGGACCAGCCGGCCGTCCTCGTACAGCAGGTTGACGGCCAGTCCGTCGATCTTCAGCTCGCACAGGTAGTGCACCGCGGCGCCCCCGGCGTCTCGCTCCACCCGCTCGGCCCAGGCGTCCAGCTCCTCCAGGCTGAAGGCGTTGTCGAGGCTGAGCATCCGCTCCAGGTGGTCGACCGCCGTGAACTCGGTGGAGAAGGTGCCGCCCACCACCTGCGTCGGGCTGTCCGGCACCCGCAGCCCCGGGTGCTCCTCCTCCAAGGCCTGCAGCTCGCGCAGGAGGGTGTCGAACTCCGCGTCGCTGACGGTGGGAGCGTCCTTGACGTAGTAGGCGAACTGGTGCTGACGAATGCGCTCGACGAGGTCGGTCCAGGAGTGCCTGGCCTGCTCCGGCACGTCGTCCTCGACCGGGCTGGGGGTGGTGGACGCGGTGCCGTCCGGGCTGCTCTGGCTCACCGCCCCATCTTGGCAAAGATCTCCGACAGGCCCTCGCCCGACCGGAGGGGTCCGTCGCTATGGGTGTTCGGCGCGCCCGGGAGGTCTGCCGGTGGGACTGTTGAGACGGGAGTTGTTCACACCACCCAGGAGGAACTCATGGCCACCCGACCCACCACCACGACCAGCACCAGATCCCGAGGCCCCCACCAGTACCTGGCCCTGGCGATCGGCATCGTCTTCACCCTGGTGGGGATCGCCGGCTTCTTCGTGACCGGCTTCGAGGGGTTCACCGAGCATGACCACGACCAGACCCTGGTCGGGTTTGCGGTCAACCCCCTCCACAACGTCGTCCACATCATCATCGGCGTCGCCGGCCTGGTCCTGTGGAGCACCGACGCCCGCGCCCGCCTGTACGGCTGGCTGCTCGCCATCGGCTACGGCGCCACGTTCATCTACGGACTCTTCGCGGTCGACAACTCCGACCTGAATTTCCTGAACCTGAACTGGGCCGACAACTGGCTGCACCTGGCCAGCACCGTCGCCGGTCTGGCCATCGCCCTCTGGCCGCGGGACAAGGACGGGGACCGCCGCCACGACCGCGACGTCGCCCGCTGATCAGGCGCTGGCCCCGGCCAGCCACTCAGCGGCGCGCACCGTCGCGACAGTCGTCCTCCGGGCGGTATCGGGAGTGAGCCCCGCCAGGCCGCAGGGGACCGTGACGCCGAGGCGGTTCAGGTCGGCCAGCGGCAGCCCCAGCTCCCGCCAGGTACGAACCAGATCCTCCAGCCGCGTGCGCTGATCACGCCGTTCCTTCCGTTCCTGCCCTCGAGGTCGTCCACTGGTCGCGTCGGCTCCCCCCTCGACCGGCAGGACGCCGGCCCACAACGACATACCCCCGTCCAGCAGGGCGCCCACGGCCTCCCAGCCCCGCCGGTCGAGCAGCGTCACGTCCAGGCTCACGGCGTCCGCCCCCGCCTGCTGGAACACCTCCACCGGCACGCCGGCCGCGCAGGAATGGGCCACGACCCGAACAGCCCCGGCGGTCCGCGCGCCCTCGACGGTGCGCGCCAGCAGCTGCACCAGCTCCTCGGCCTCGGGGGTGCGCAGCACCCGCAGACCCGACTCGGAGCGGATGTGCCCCTGCCGCACGGCGGTCAGCGAGGGCTCGTCCACCTGCAGGACCAGCTGCGCCCCCGGGACCAGCGAACGCACCTGGCGCAGATGGGTGCCGACCCCCTCGGCGAGGGAGTCGGCGAGGTCGCGGGTGGCGCCCGGATCGCCGAGCACCTTGTCACCGAGCGACTTCCACAGCGCGGCCGCCATCGTCCACGGGCCGACGACCTGCACCTTGAGCGGGCCGGCATAACCGTCGAAGACCTCGGCCAGCTCATCGAGGTCCTGGCGCCACAGCGACCGCGCCCGTTCGGCGTCCCTCCCGGGCCGGTCGACGAGTCGCCAGCCCTGCGGTTGCAGGTCGACCGGCAGGTCGACCAGGAGCTGGGCCGTGCGACCGATCATGTCGGCCCCCGGACCCCGGGCCGGGAGCTCGGGCAGGTAGGGCAGGGCCGCGACACCGTCGGGCGCCGCGTCGGGGGCCAGCTCTCCCCGCACCACGCGCAACGCCTCGCGCACATCGTGGCCCGGCCAGGAGCCGATGCCCGTGGCGACCACCCCTGCAGGAAGAAGCTCGGACTGCGACCCGGTTGTCACTGCGCTCCCCCGTCTCAGCGGCGAGCGCGGGCGGAGAAGAAGGCGTTGGACTCCGGACGCCAGAGCAGCACCACGACCGCCAGGGCGATGAGGCCCGTGAGGACCGACAGCACCAACGGCAGCGCCTCCGTCGTGGCCCCGGGGACCAGGGCGGGCGCGAGCAGACCGAGCAGCGTGACCACCACGCCCAGGACACCCAAGATGGTGGCCCCGATCCGGGCCCAGCCGATCCCCTTGCCGTTGAGCCAGCCCAGGAGGGCCCAGAGGACGGTCCCGACCACCGCGAAGATGATCCCGGTGATCGTGCCCAGCTGCAGTGCGGCGTCGAGCGAGGCCTCGTCGGCGGCCTGACCGGCCGCCTCGAGCTGGTCGCGCAACGTCTCGCGCAGGACGTCCTGGTCGGTGAACAGGCCGAGCAGCCCGCTGATCAGCGTGAGCGCGGCGCCGCCGTACATCAGCTTCTCCGCCAGCGCGACGCTGCCAGGCTTGGCAGCCGTCGGGGCCTGGGTCCCGTAGCCCTCGCTCGGCATACCGGGTGCGGGCTGGTAGCTCATGGTGTGTGGTGTTCCTTCGTCGGCGGATCGGTCCCTGGGCCGACGCACGGTCGGCGATGCACAGGCTAGCCCGCCGCGGGGTGCGGGGCGGGGAGCCTGACCGGTATGCCGCTCAGCGGCTCAGGGCGTCGGCCCTCCCGTGCCCGACCTGCGACCGGTGCCGCTGATGGTCGCGGACCCCACCACGCGGGTGCCGTCGTAGAGCACCACGGACTGGCCGGGGGCCACGCCGCGGATGCGCTCGTCCAGGTGGACGACGAGCCGCTGGCCGTCCTCGACCCGGGCGGTGGCTGGGTGCTCCTGTCCGTGCGCCCGCACCTGGGCTCCCACCCGTACCTCGCCGGTCGGCGCGGGGCCGCACCAGCGCAGGTGGGCACCCTCGATGAGGTCTACGCCGAGCAGCTCCTCCGGGCCCACGACCACGGTGTTGGACCGCGTGTCGGTGGACACGACATACCTCTTGGAGCCGTCGGCAGGGGGGACCTTGAGGCCGAGGCCCCGGCGCTGCCCGACCGTGTAGCCGTGCGCGCCGCCGTGCTCGCCCAGGACCTGTCCCTCGTGGTCGACGATCGGGCCGGGACGCTCCCCGAGCCGGGCGCCGAGCCAGCCCCGCGTGTCGCCGTCGGCGATGAAGCAGATGTCGTGGGAGTCCGGCTTCTTGGCGATGGAGAACCCGCGCTCCCTGGCCTCCTCCCGGATCTGCGGCTTGGTGGTGTCGCCGAGCGGGAAGAAGGCGCGGGCCAGCTGGTCCTCGGTGAGCACGCCGAGCACGTAGGACTGGTCCTTGGCCATGTCCACGGCCCGGTGCAGCTCCCGGCGCACTTCCTGCGGGACGGCAGGGTCGGGCACCTCGACGACCTGGGCGTAGTGGCCGGTGGCGACGGCGTCGAAGCCGAGCGCGAGCGCCTTGTCCAGCAGGGCGGAGAACTTGATCTTCTCGTTGCAGCGCAGGCAGGGGTTGGGGGTGCGGCCGGCGGCGTACTCGGCGACGAAGTCGTCGACGACGTCGGCCTTGAAGCGTTCGGCCATGTCCCAGACGTAGAACGGGATCCCGAGGCGGTCGGCGACGCGCCGGGCGTCACCGGCGTCCTCGATGGTGCAGCAGCCGCGGGCGCTCTCGCGCAGGGTGGCCGCTGACTGGGCCAGGGCGAGGTGGACGCCCACGACCTCGTGGCCCGCGTCGAGCATGCGGGCGGCGGCGACGGCGGAGTCCACTCCCCCGCTCATGGCCGCGACGACCCGCATCAGGACGCCGCCCGGGCCAGGCGGGCCCGCTGGAGGGTGTCGGGCAGGGCCGCGAGCAGGCGCTCGACGTCGTCCTCGGTCGAGGTGCGCCCCAGCGAGAGCCGCAGTGCACCGCGGGCCCGGTCCTCGGGGATGCCGCAGGCGAGCAGGACGTGGCTGGGCCGGGTGACGCCGGCGGTGCAGGCTGAGCCGGCCGAGCAGGCGATCCCGGCGGCGTCGAGCAGGTAGAGCAGGGCGTCGCTGTCAGCGCCCGGCACCTGCAGGTGGGCGTTGCCGGGCAGGCGTCGTGCCGTGTCGCCCGGAGCCCAGGGGCCGCTCACCACGATGCTGGGGTCGAGCGCGAGGGCGCCCTCGATGAGCCGGTCCCGCAGGGCCGCCACGCGGGCGGCGTGCTCGGCGCGGTGCCGGACGGCATACCGGACCGCGGTGGCGAGCCCGGCGATCGAGGCCACCGGGAGCGTCCCCGGCCGCAGCCCGCGCTCCTGGCCACCGCCGCGCAGGGCGGGCTCCGGCGACTGCCCCCGGGCGGCGAGGAGCAGGCCGACACCGACCGGCCCGCCGATCTTGTGCCCCGTCAGGGCGACCAGGTCGGGGGCGCTGCCGCTGCCGAGGTCGTCCAGCGGCAGCTCGACCTGCCCGAGCGCCTGCACGGCGTCGGTGTGCAGCGGCACCCCGGCGGCGCGGCATACCTCGGCGAGCGCGGGGATGTTTTGGACCGTGCCGATCTCGTTGTTGGCCCACATCACCGAGACGACGGCGACGTCGGCGGGGCCCTCGCCCTGGTCGAGCGCGGCCTGCAGGGCCTCGGGGGTGATGGCGCCCTCGACGGTGGGCTCCACCCAGGTGACGCGGGCACCGTGGTCGGCGACGAGGTGCTCCACGGAGTCGAGGACGGCGTGGTGCTCCAGGCCGGTGGTCACCACGCGGGTGCGGGTGGGGTCCGCGGCGCGGCGGGCCAGGAAGGAGCCGGTGACGGCGATGTTGTCCGACTCGGTCCCGCCCGAGGTGAAGACCACCTCCGTGGGGTGCACGCCGAGGGCGTCGGCGATGTCCTCGCGGGACTCCTCGACGGTGCTGCGCGCCTGGCGGCCCGGGCCGTGGGTGGACGAGGCGTTGCCCACCTGGCCCATGACGCGGGCCACGACCTCCACGACCTCGGGGAGCACCGAGGTCGTGGCGGCGTGGTCGAGATAGGTGGTCGTGCTCACGCCATCCAGGGTAGGTGAGGAGAGCGTGGGCTCCGCCACGACCGGGTCGGCCCCGGACTGCGGGATGACGCGGTGGCTCAGCCCCTGCGCTGGTTGACCGCGTCGGTGGCCTGGGGCAGGACGGTGAACAGGTCGCCGACGACGCCGTAGTCGACCAGCTCGAAGATCGGGGCCTCGGCGTCCTTGTTGACCGCCACGATCGTCTTGGAGGTCTGCATCCCGGCCCGGTGCTGGATCGCGCCGGAGATGCCGGCGGCGATGTACAGCTGCGGCGAGACCTGGACACCGGTCTGGCCGACCTGGTGGGAGTGCGGGTACCAGCCGGCGTCCACGGCGGCGCGGGAGGCGCCCACGGCCGCGCCGAGGCTGTCGGCGAAGGCCTCCACCGGGCCGAAGTCACCGCCGGTGCCGCGGCCACCGGACACGACGATCGCGGCCTCCGTCAGCGCCGGGCGGCCGGTCTGCTCCTTGGCGGTGCGGCCGGTGATCCGGGCGGCCCTGGCGGCGTCGGAGACCTGCACCGAGACCTGCTCGACCGCCGGCGCAGACCCGCCGGTCTCCTGCGCGGGGATGCTGTTGGGCTTGACCGCGACCACCGGGCTGCCCTTGGCGACCCGGGAGACCACGGTGTAGTTGCCGGCGAACACCGACTGGGTGGTCTGCACCCCACCATCGCCGGGCTGCACGTCTACGGCGTCGGTGATCAGGCCGGAGGAGGTCTTCAGGGCCAGCCGGCCGGCGATCTCCTTGCCGTCGTTGGTGGACGCGACCAGGACCGCGGCCGGGGACCGCTGGGCGACCAGCTCGGCCAGCAGCTCGGCCAGGGGCGCCACCAGGTAGTCGGTCAACGCGGGGTCGTCGGCCACCAGCAGGCCCGTGGCGCCGTACCGTCCCAGGTCGCCCGCGGCGGCGTCAGCGCCGGCCCCGACCCAGACCGCCACCGGCTCGCCCAGGCGGGCCGCCGCGGTGAGCATCTCGAAGGTCGCCTTGCGGACCTGCCCGTCGACGTGGTCGACCAGTACCAGCACATCACTCATGTCGTCTTCTCCTTCTGGAAAGTCTGTCGGGCAGGCTCAGGCGAAACGCCGGGAGGCGAGGAACTCGACGAGCTTGGCCCCGCCGTCACCCTCGTCGGTCACGATCTCCCCGGCCTGGCGGGGCGGTCGGGCCTCCGCGCTGACCACGCTGGTCCAGGACGCGCCCAGGCCCACCTCGGCGGCGTCGACACCCAGGTCGGCCAGGCTCCATTCCTCCACCGGCTTCTTCTTCGCCGCCATGATCCCCTTGAACGAGGGGTAGCGCGGGTCGTTGATCTGGTCGGTGACCGAGACGACGGCCGGCAGGCTCGCCTCGATGGTCTCGGTGACCGCCTCGTTGTGCCGGGTGATCCGGGCGGTGCCGCCCTCGACGGTTAGCTCGGAGGCCCAGGTGACCTGAGGCAGGCCCAGCCGCTCGGCGAGCATCGCCGGCAGCACCGACATCACGCCGTCGGTGGAGCCCAGGCCGGTGAGGACCAGGTCGACAGGACCGCTCTCGCTGCCGATCTTCTCGATGGCCTTGGCCAGCACCAGCGAGGTGGCCACGGCGTCGGAGCCGGCGATCGCCGCGTCGTTGACGTGCACGCCCTTGTGGGCGCCCATCTGCAGGCTCTTCTTGACCGCAGCGACGGCGTCGTCCGGACCCATCGTCAGCGCGGTGATCTCCCCCTCACCGGCCTCGACGATCTTCAGGGCCTCCTCCACGGCATACTCGTCCAGCTCCGAGAGCAGGCCGTCCACCGCCTCGCGGTCGGTGGTGTTGTCGGCCTTGAAGGTGCGGTCGGCCTGGGCATCCGGCACGTACTTCACACACACGACGATGTTCACGTCTCACGTCCTCGTTCAGGAGATTGTGGGTCGTTGCCCATCTTTGCACCTGCCTTCCCTCTGCCGTGCAGCCGCCCGCGCAGCCGCCCGCCCCGACGTCGGTGGTCGGGGCGGGCGGCGGTATGCGGTCCGGTCGGGTCGTCAGGACAGTCGCGCCACCAGCAGGCTGAGGCCGACCATGGCCAGGGTGATCAGCGGGAAGAGCAGGATCGTCAGCCAGCCGAACCAGCCGAGCCCTCCGCGGGCCGGGCGACTCTCGCCGGGGCCGAGGATCGGGTCCTCGAGCTGTCCGGCGGTCCGGCTGCGCCACTCCATGATCGTGCCTGCGGCCAGGGCGAGGACCCCTGCGGCGCCGACGAGGCCCGTCGGGACGTGCGCTACTGGGGTCGACAGCAGGAACAGCGCTCCGACCATGGCGGAGAAGTGCAGGACGAACAGGCCGAGCGAGACCCACGGCCGCTGGAGCACGAACCGGAGGAAGGCTTCGGACCGCAGGAGCAGGAGGGCGAGCGTCGCGACCACCAGTCCGAGCACCACCAGGTGGCCCGCCGTCAGCGCCATCCGACCCTCCCCGTCGATCCAGGCGTGGGTACTGAACAGGGTGAGGTTCATGCCGGCCAGGCCCAGTCCCAGGCCGAAGATCCAGGACGGGTCGCGGTCATCGTCGACCCGCGGCCCGGCGGCCACCTCCCGGGCGTAGGCCACGGGGTCACCGAAGGCGTCGAGGGCGCCCTCGCCGGAGTCGTTGACGTGGCTCTCCACCTCGGCGAGCGCGTCGCCGATCCGGTCCCCGGGGATGCCGAGGAGCCGCTGCTCGAGGATGAAGGCGTCGACCCAGTCCTGCTCGACGTGGGGGGCCAGACGTTGGGGATCGAGGGTGTCCCCGGCGGGGTCGGTGGTGGCGTGCGGGGCGCCCTGACGGTGCCCGCTGTCTGTCATGTTCATGATGACTCGCTCTCTGGTCAGGTGACGATGAGGTGGAGGACCCAGGTGAGCAGCAGCAGCACCAGGGTCATGAGCGGGAAGATGGCGGCCGCCGCCACCTGGGAGAAGGTGCTGACCGACGGCTTCCGGCCAGGCGCGCTGACCTGGTCCAGGTCGGCCGGCTGCTCGGCCCAGCTGAGGGCGACGCTCGCGACCAGCAGGATGATCCCCGCGGCTGCCACCGCCGGGACGGGCAGCTCGAAGAGCGGCTCCTCGAGCAGGACGAAGAGGCCGACCAGCGCCCCGACGAGCAGGGCCGGGATCGGCAGCACGATCCAGCGATGCTCCGCCAGCAGTCGCAGGGTGGCGGTGAAGAAGGCGGTGGAGGCGAGGAGGATCACCAGGCCGAAGCCGACGAGCCCGCCCGTCGATACCTCGACCGGCTCACCCTCGAGCCAGCCGGTGAAGGCCGCGACGCTCAAGAACATCCCGAGCAGACCCAGCAGCGACCCGGCGATGGTCGTCGCACTCACGGCCCAGCCACTGCCTGCTGCAGCGGTGGCAGACGCGATCTCGCCGGCGTAGGCCTTGGGCTGGCCGAAGGCCTCGTGCGCACTCGCCCCCGACTCGGCCACATGGGTCTCGACCGTCATCAGCGCATCGCCGATGGCCTGGCCGTTGACCGAGCGGAGTCGCAGCTCGAGGATGAAGTCGTCGCGCCAGGCCTTCTCGACACTGGGGGCGATGCTCCCCGGGTCCCCGAAGATGCGCTCGACGATCGGTCCGGTGGCCCGCGTGCCCTTGGTGTCGCTGGTATGTCTCGTGTCCCTGGCGTCCATGTCAGTTCCTCCCTGTCGGCTGCGCGATGGCCGCATCGGTGAGGCCGCGCGTCGTGCTGGTGAAGTCGGCCCAGCGAGCGGACTGCTCGCCGGCCTCTGCACGCCCCTGCTCGGTCAGGGCGTAGTACTTGCGGCCGGGGCCGCCGTCGCCGGGCCGCCACTCGACCTCGACGTGTCCCGCCTCCTCGAGTCGGCCGAGCAGCGGGTAGAGGGTGCCCCCCTTGACCGTGCCCAGGCCGGCCTCGGCCAGGCGTTGGGTGATCGCGTAGCCGTAGCTGGGCCCGTCGAGCAGGATGCGCAGCACGCACACCCCGAGCACGCCGCGCAGCCACTCGCTCGGCCACTGTTCCGTGTTCATGACTAGATCGTATTGCAGACTAGTCAGCCACGTCAACTAGCCGCCCTCACCACCTAGCCGCCCCCTGCGACAGCACACGCCAAAAGGCCCCACAGAACACGGCAAAGGGCTCGACAGAACACGCCGAAAGCCCTGACTGAACACGCAAGACGGGCCGTGCCCGGTGGCATGGCCCGTCTCGCGTGCTCTCTTGCGACTTCTGGCGTGTCCTGTGGGGCCCTTATCGCGTGTCCTGTCGGGCCTTATCGCGTGTCCTGTGCGGACTTATCGCGTGTCCTGTCAGCGTCCCTCGAAGGTCGCCTTGCCTGGCCCGTCCTGGACGAAGGAGGTCATCCCGATCTCGCGGTCCTTGGTGGCGAAGACGCCGGCGAACTGCATCGCCTCGATCGCCAGGCCGGTCTCCAGGTCGCCGTCGAGGCCGCGGTCGATGGCCTCCTTGGCGGCGCGGAGCGCGAAAGCGGGGCCGCCTACATAGCGCTGGGCCATCTCCACGGCGGTCGCGTAGGCCGCACCCGGCTCAGCAACCTTGTCGACCAGGCCGATCTCGTGCGCCTCGTCGGCCTCGATCATCCGACCGGTGTACACGAGGTCCTTGGCCTTGCTGACGCCCACCAGGCGGGCCAGGCGCTGGGTGCCGCCGGCGCCGGGGATGACGCCCAGCAGGATCTCCGGCTGCCCAAGCTTGGCGTCGGAGGCGGCGACCCGGAAGTCGGCGCACATGGCCAGCTCGTTGCCGGCGCCCAGGGCATACCCCTCGATCGCGGCGATGACCGGCTTGGGGATCCGGGCGACCTGGGTGAAGCAGTCCTGGATGATGCCCGCGCGCTGCACCATGTCGGTGTAGCCCATCGTCTGCATCTCCTTGATGTCCGCCCCGGCGGCGAAGACCTTCTCGCCGCCGTAGATCACCACGGCAGCGACCTGGTCGTCGGCCGTGACGATCCGCGCAGCCTCCGCCAGCGCGTCCTGCACCTCGATCGACAGCGGGTTCATCTTGGGCCGGTCGATGCGGATCGTGGCGATGCCGGAGTCCACCTCGACCCGGACGAACTCGCTGGCCGTCTGCACGGTCCTGGTCACGCCTGGCCCTCCGGCTCCCCACCGGGGCCGGTCTGGCCACCGGCAGCGTCGCCGCCGGAACCCTGCTGACCCTGCTGCCCCTGCCGGCCCTGCGACCCGAGCGACAGCCACGGGCCGACCTCGGTGCCCTCGGGCGCGTCGGCGGGCAGCTCGGGCTCCTCGCCCCGCTCCACGGCCGCCTTGGCGATGACGTTGCGGTGCCACAGCTGCAGCGCCTGCAGGATCAGCCCGGTCGCGATCTGGACCTTGGCCTTCGGCGGCTCCTGGCGGGCGATGATCTGCTCCACGGCGAGGACCAGGTTGCCGTTGGCGATGCCGGCCTTGACCAGGTTCACCCCCAGGGTGACGTCGTTGCAGCCGTTGAGTCGGGTCTCCAGGTCGTCCGGGACGGTGCCGGCAATCTGCCACTGCCCGAAGACGCGCATGATGTCGAACTGGTCACCCTCGATGACCTTGACGAAGAGCTTCTGTCCGCGCAGCTCGAAGGCGACATCGCCCTGCGGGTCGAGGTTGGGCGACATCTGCAGGTCCTGCAGCGCGTCCAGCACCCGCCCGCTGAGGGGATGCTCCTCCGGCGGAGGGGGAAAGTTCGGGAGTGCGGTGGGATCGCTCATACCCCCAACGTACCGACTCCCCGTCGGGCCCGCGCAGCCCGGCCGGTGCGCCCGCCTAGGCTTGGGGGCCATGCCACCCCTGAGCCGTCCGCGCCGCCGCACGGACCGTCCCCCTCCCCTGGGGCTGACCCGCACGGAGGCCGGACCGGAGCTGGCGGTGCTGGCCCGGCACGCCACGGCCGTGGAGGTCGAGGTCTTCGGCGACGACGGCGCGCACGCGGCCACGGTCCCCCTGACCCGCAACGCCTACGGCATCTGGTGGGACAGCGTGCCGCAGCTGCTCCCGGGCACCCGTTACGGGCTGCGGGTGGACGGCCCCTGGGCCCCGGAGCAGGGCCACCGCCACAACCCGGCCAAGCTTCTGCTGGACCCCTACGCCGGCGCCGTCGAGGGTGAGGTCAGCTGGGTGCCCGAGGTCTACGGCCACCGGGTCGACCGTCAGCGTGGCGGCGGGCACCTCGCCGGTGACCCGGGCGTGCGCGACGACCGCGACTCAGCACCCCACGTGCCGCGCTCGGTGGTCGTCGACCACGACCGCTTCGACTGGGCCGGCGACACCCTGCCCCGGGTGCCCTGGACCGACACCGTGATCTACGAGGCCCACGTGCGCGGGCTCACGATGCGCCACCCGGAGGTCCCGCCGGAGCTGCGCGGCACCTACGCCGGCCTGGCGCACCCCGCGGTGGTCGAGCACCTCGTGGAGCTCGGGGTGACCACCGTCGAGCTGCTACCGGTGCACGCCTTCACCTCCGAGCCGAGGCTGGTGCGGCAGGGGCTGAGCAACTACTGGGGATACAACACCCTCGGCTTCTTCGCCCCCCACCCCCGGTATGCGGCGGCGCAGGATCCCCAGGCCGTCGTGGACGAGGTCAAGGGCGCGGTGCAGGCCCTGCACGCCGCGGGGCTGGAGGTCATCCTCGACGTCGTCTACAACCACACCGCCGAGCAGGGCAGCGGGGAGGGACCCACGCTGTCCTGGCGTGGCCTGGACAACCGCAGCTACTACCGGCTGGACGGGCGGGGGCGGGACATCGACGTGACCGGCTGCGGCAACACGGTGGACCTGCGCGAGCCGATGGTGGCCCGCATGGTCCTGGACTCCCTGCGCCACTGGGTGGAGCGCTACCACGTCGACGGCTTCCGGTTCGACCTCGCGCCAGCCCTGGCCCGGGGGCGCGACGACGCCTACGACCGCGACCACCCCTTCCACGTCGCCCTGCAGACCGACCCGGTGCTGTCGCAGGTCAAGCTCATCGCCGAGCCGTGGGACGTGGGCGTCCACGGCTGGCGCACCGGCCAGTTCCCCGGGCCGATGGCCGAGTGGAACGACCGCTACCGCGACGGCGTGCGCAGCTTCTGGCTCGCCGACGTCGGGCGGCAGCTGAACGGCATACCCGGGCACGGCATCCGGGACCTGGCCCCGCGGCTGGCGGGCTCGGCCGACCTGTTCGGCCACGACGACCGCGGCCCGACGGCCTCGGTCAACTACGTCGCCAGCCACGACGGCTTCACCCTCGCCGACCTCACCGCCTACGAGCAGCGGCACAACTACGCCAACGGCGAGGACAACCGGGACGGCCACGGTGACAACCGGTCCTTCAACCACGGCGTCGAGGGCCCGAGCACCGACCCGCTGGTCAGGGCCTCCCGCGAGCGCTCGGTGCGCAACCTGCTGGCCACGGTCCTGCTCTCCACCGGCGTGCCCATGCTGCTGGGGGGCGATGAGATGGGCCGCACGCAGGAGGGCAACAACAACGCCTACTGCCAGGACAGCCCCCTCACCTGGGTCGACTGGCAGCTGGAGCCCTGGCAGCGAGAGGTCCTGGTCGACGCCCGCTCCCTGACGGAGCTGCGCCGTGAGCTGGCCGTGCTGCGCCCGGCGGAGTTCCCGCTGCACGACGCCGTGCCCGGCCGGAGCCGGCTGCGCTGGTACGACGAGCACGGCCACCAGGTCACCGAGCAGGGCTGGCAGGACCCCTGGCGCCGCACGGTCGTCGCCGTCTACGACTCCCTCCACCAGGACGCCGACGGGACGGGCAACGCCCCGGACACCACCCCCCAGGTGGTGGCCCTGGTGCTGCACGCCGGGCCGGACCGCATCGACGTGAGGCTGCCGACCCTGGAGAGGGTGCTCGACTGGACCGTCCGCTGGACCAGCGAACGCCCGGCCGCGGCCGACAGCCAGGAGCAGCCTGCCGACCTGCAGCGGGTGGTGGGTCAGGGCGAGGTGCGCCCCACCGGAGCCACCTCGTTCACCGTGCTGGTGGGCCGGGTCGAGCACTCTCCGCCGGGGCGTTGACGACCGCGTGGTCGGGATGGCCCGGTCCGGGTAGCGTGGGGCGCGTGACCGAGCACTCGACCACGCCCGCCCAGCCCACGTCGTCCACGCCCGCGCCGGACCGCTCCGTGCTGGCCCTGCTCGGGCAGGAGCCGATCGGCCGCATACCGGTCCTGGACGTCGAGCCCGTCGTCGACGGCGGACGGCGCCCCACCAAGTCCGTCGTCGGGGAGCTGTTCACCCTCTCCGCCACCGTCTTCCGGGAGGGGCACGACGCGGTCAACGCCACCGCCGTGCTCGTCGACCCGGACGGCCGCGAGCGGCACGTCCCCATGGTGAGCACCAACCCCGGCCTCTCGCACTGGCGCACCGTGGTGCACGCCGACCGGGAGGGGGTATGGAGCTTCCGGGTCGAGGGGTGGTCCGACCCGTACGGCACGTGGGAGCACGACGGCACCATCAAGGTCCGCGCCGGGGTGGACGTGGAGCTCATGCTGGAGGAGGGTGCCCGGGTCCTGGAACGGGCGATCGACGAGGTCGACCACACCGACGCGGGCCGGAGCGTCCTGGAGGAGGCCGTCGACCTGCTGCGCCGCGCGGAGCTGTCCGCCGAGGAGCGCCTGCAGGCCGGCATCTCCCCCCAGGTCCGGGAGGTGATGACCAGGAGCCCGCTGCGCGACGCGGTGAGCGCGAGCCCCACCTACACCTGGTGGGTGGAACGCCCCCTGGCCCTGACCGGCGCCTGGTACGAGATCTTTCCCCGGTCCGAGGGCGCGACCCTCGACCCGGAGACCGGGCTGTGGACCACCGGCACCTTCGCGACCGCGGCGGAGCGGCTGCCGGCGATCGCCGAGATGGGCTTCGACGTGGTCTACCTCACTCCCGTGCACCCCATCGGCACCACGAACCGCAAGGGCCGCAACAACAGCCTGACGACCGAGGAGCACGACCCTGGCTCCCCCTACGCCATCGGGTCGCCCGACGGCGGCCACGACGCCCTCCACCCGGACCTCGGCGACTGGGACGACTTCGACGCCTTCGTCGCCCGCGCGGAGGAGGAGGGGCTGCAGGTCGCCCTCGACCTGGCGCTGCAGGCCTCCCCCGACCACCCCTGGGCGCGGGAGCACCCCGAGTTCTTCACCACCCGGGCCGACGGCTCCATCGCCTACGCCGAGAACCCGCCGAAGAAGTACCAGGACATCTACCCGCTCAACTTCGACAACGCCCCCGACACCATCTACGCCGAGGTGCGGCGGGTCATCCAGGTCTGGATCGACCACGGGGTCAAGATCTTCCGGGTCGACAACCCGCACACCAAGCCCGTGGAGTTCTGGCAGTGGCTGATCGCCGACGTGGCGGTGGACCACCCCGAGGTCATCTGGCTCTCCGAGGCGTTCACCAAGCCGATGATGATGCGCACCCTGGCCAAGGTGGGCTTCCAGCAGTCCTACACCTACTACGCGTGGCGCAACACTGCCGAGGAGCTGCGCGAGTACGTGACCGAGTTGGCCACCGAGACCGCGCCCTACATGCGCCCGAGCTTCTGGCCGACCACGCACGACATCCTGACCCCCTACATGCAGACCGGCGGCGTCACCGCGCACCTGGTCCGCTCCGCGCTCGCCGCGACCCTGGTGCCCACCTACGGCATCTACGCCGGCTTCGAGCACGTCGAGAACGTCCCCCGGCCGGGCGCCGAGGAGCACATCGACAACGAGAAGTACGAGTACAAGGACCGCAGGTGGGGTGAAGCCATCCCAGGCCGGGCCGACCTGACCGGGTGGCTCACCCTGCTGAACCGGATCCGCCGGGGGCACCCCAGCCTGCACTGGCTGCGCAACATCACCTTCCACCACGCGGACAACGAGAACCTGCTGGTCTTCTCCAAGCACGGCGGCGGGGCGGACGACGGTTCGCACCAGGACACGATCATCGTCGTGGCCAACCTCGACCCCTTCGGCATCCACGGCTCCCGGCTGCGCCTCGACCTGGGCGCGCTGGGGCTGGGGCTGGGCGAGCACCCTGGCCAGCGCTTCCGCGCCCACGACCTGGTGACCGGCGCGGACTGGATCTGGGACGATGCGCCCTACGTCGAGCTCGGCCCCGGCTACGGGCGGGAGCCCGTCCACATCGTCCACGCGACCACAGCCTGAACACGGCCTGAGAAAAGGAGCACGATGCGCGGGCTGAACCTGCACCAGCCGGGCCTCAAGCACGACCCTGACTGGTTCCGCAAGGCCGTCTTCTACGAGGTGCTCGTCCGAGCCTTCGACGACTCCGACGGGTCCGGGTCCGGCGACTTCACCGGCCTGATCAACCGCCTCGACTACCTGCAGTGGCTGGGGGTGGACTGCCTGTGGATCCCCCCGTTCTACGCCTCCCCCCTGCGCGACGGTGGGTATGACGTGGCGGACTACACCGCGGTCCTGCCCGAGTTCGGCACCCTGCCGGACTTCCGCGAGCTGATCAGCCAGGCGCACGAGCGCGGGATCCGCATCATCACCGACCTGGTGATGAACCACACCAGCGACCAGCACGCCTGGTTCCAGGCCAGCCGGTCGGACCCGGAGGGGCCGTACGGCGACTTCTACGTCTGGTCCGACACCGACGAGAAGTATGCCGACGCCCGGATCATCTTCGTCGACACCGAGACCTCCAACTGGACCTTCGACCCGGTCCGGCGGCAGTTCTTCTGGCACCGCTTCTTCTCCCACCAGCCCGACCTCAACTTCGAGAACCCGGCCGTCCAGGAGGCCATGTTCGACGTCGTCCGGTTCTGGATGGACCTCGGGATCGACGGCTTCCGCCTCGACGCGGTGCCCTACCTCTTCGAGGAGGAGGGCACCAACTGCGAGAACCTGCCGCGGACCCACGAGTTCCTCGCCGAGCTGCGGGCCATGGTCGACGCGGAGTACCCCGGCCGGGTGCTGCTGGCCGAGGCCAACCAGATGCCCGCCGAGGTCGTCGACTACTACGGCACCGAGGACGCCCCCGAGTGTCACATGTGCTTCCACTTCCCGGTCATGCCGCGGCTGTACTACGCGCTGCGGGAGGAGAAGGCCGAGCCGATCATCCGGGTGATGGACGAGACCCCGCCCATCCCCGCGGGCACGCAGTGGGGCACCTTCCTGCGCAACCACGACGAGCTGACCCTGGAGATGGTCAGCGCCGAGGAGCGGGCGGCGATGTACGGCTGGTACGCCCCCGACCCCCGGATGCGGGCCAACATCGGCATCCGTCGTCGGCTGGCTCCGCTGCTGGACAACTCCCGCAGCGAGCTGGAGCTCATCAACGCGCTGCTGCTCTCCCTGCCGGGCTCTCCGTGCCTGTACTACGGCGACGAGATCGGGATGGGCGACAACATCTGGCTCAGCGACCGCGACGCGGTCCGGACCCCCATGCAGTGGACCCCCGACCGCAACGCCGGCTTCTCCACCGCGGACCCGGGCAAGCTCTACCTGCCCGTGGTCAGCTCGCTCGTCTACCACTACAACAACGTCAACGTCGAGGCCCAGATGGCCAGCGGCTCCTCCCTGCTGCACTGGACCCGCGGGATGCTGCACGTGCGCTCGGCCCACGAGGTCTTCGGGGTGGGCGAGTACGTCCCCTGCGAGGCCGACAACGACACGGTGCTGGCGTTCGCCCGGGTGCTGCCCGAGGCCGCGGAGCACGACCCGCGCGAGGGCGTGCCCGCGGTGCTGTGCGTCAACAACCTGTCCTCCCGCCCGCAGGCGGCGACCGTGGTCCTGCCCGAGCAGTTCAAGGGCGCCCAGGTCCAGGACCTGTTCGGCGGCCAGGGCTTCGTCGACGTCACCGCCGACGGCACGGTCACGCTCACCCTCGGGTCCCGTGGCTTCTACTGGCTCGGTCTGACCCCGGCCGTCCCCGCAGCCACGGCCCCTGGTGCACCTGAGGTCACCGACGTCACCGCCGTCACCGAGGAGTCCTGATGTCCACCCTGACGCCGCCGTTCGAGGAGTTCCTGCCGGGCTGGGTCGCGCGCCAGCGGTGGTTCCGCGGCAAGACGGCCGGGGGCCCACCGCGGCTGCGCCGGGTCGGCTCCGTGCGGTGGGAGGACCCGCTGGGCGAGGTCGGGCTCGATGTCCACATCGTCGTCGACGAGTCCGGTCCGGAGCAGGTCGTCTACCAGATCCCGCTGTCGTACCGGGCCGAGGCGGTGGAGTTCATGTCCGCCGGCCTGGTCGGCACGGCGGAGCACAGCGAGCTGGGCACCCGCTACGTGTACGACGCCACGCACGACCCGGTCTTCGCCCAGGTGCTGCTGCACCACATGTATGCCGGCACCGACGTGCCCTCGGCGCACACCCGCCGGCTCACGGCCGACGACACCGTGCCGGCCCTGCGCACCGCGCGGGTGCTCACGGGCGAGCAGTCCAACACCTCGATCATGGTGCAGCTGCACCGCGAGGCCGCGCCGGTCATCATCAAGGTCTTCCGCGTCCTGGCCGACGGGGACAACCCGGACGTGATCGTCCAGGCCGCCATCAGCGCCACCGGGTCCCGCCAGGTGCCGAGCCCGATCGGCTACGTCGAGGGTCGCTGGTCGACGGAGGACGGCGAGGCCCGCGGACACCTGGTCTTCGCCCAGGAGTTCCTGCCGGACACGCGGGACGCGTGGCAGACCGCCCTGGAGGCCTGCCAGGACGAGGTCGACTTCACCCCCGCGGCCCGCACCCTGGGTGCCGCCACCGCGGCTGTCCACCGGGCGCTGCGCGAGGCCTTCGGGACCACCGAGCCCGAGGACGAGCACCGTCGCACGCTCGTCACCCGGATGCGCCGCCGCGCACAGGAGGCCTACGCCGACGCTCCCGAGCTGGCCGGGCTCAGCGACCAGGTCGAGGCGGTCTACGCACGCCTGGAGTCGCAGCCCCTGCCGACCCTGCAGCGCATCCACGGCGACTACCACCTGGGTCAGGTGCTGCAGGTGCCGGACCGGGGCTGGGTGCTCCTGGACTTCGAGGGTGAGCCGCTGCGCCCCCTGCCCGAGCGGACGGCCCCCGACCTGGCGCTCCGGGACGTCGCGGGCATGCTGCGCTCCTTCGACTACGCGGCGGCCTCCGTCTCCCCGACCGGGGAGCGCGCCGGGTGGGCGCGCGCGGCCCGTGCCGCCTTCCTGGAGGGGTATGCCGAGGAGTCCGGGGAGGACCTCACGGCGCAGCAGGACGTGCTGGACGCCCTGGAGCTGGACAAGGCGCTGTACGAGGCCAGCTACGAGGCCCGCAACCGCCCCGACTGGCTCCCGATCCCCGTGGCCGCGGTGCACCGCCTCGTCGCGGGAGCGGACCAGGCTGCGCCGGGTGCGGACGCGGCCCCTGAGCACGAGGTCGTCGAGCACGAGGTCGTCGAGCACGAGGTCGTCGGGTCTGAGGACGCGACACCCGGGACAGCCACCGGCAGCCCCCTGGCGGGCGTGACCGACCCGGAGGGTGCGCCGTCCCTCGACGCAGCTCCGGCCGTCACCGTCTCCGGAGCCGCAGCCCCGGTCCGGAGCACCGATGAGGTCGCGCGCACCGAGCAGGCCGAGCAGGCTGAGCACACCGGGCACACCGGGCACACCGGGCACACCGACCAGGCCAAGCACACCAAGGACACCGAGGACACCGAGGAGACTGCAGTGGCTGTCGAGGAGAGCACCGGCGAGGAGGCCGAGACCCCCGACGCCAGCATCCCGGACGACGACTACGGCTCCAGCCTCATCGAGGTCGAGCACGTGCAGCCGGACGTGACCCACCCCGGCGCCCGCGGCCTGGCCAGCGGCGGGGTCCCGCACGCACCGGTCACCCCGCCGCGCGGAGCCTTCGACCTGGAGCTGCCGCCGCTGGCACCGGTGGGTCACCGCTCCGCGGACACCGTCGAGACCCCGGCCGACACCCCTGCGGCTGGTGCCGACGACAGGACCCTGACCCCGGGCGAGCAGCGCGCCCTGAGCGCCTCCGGCTGGTCGGGCGTCGTCGACGTCGACCCCGCGGCCTCGCGGGACCGGGCCTGGCGGGACGCCATCGGCTCCCCCGACGTGGTCACCGGCCGACTGGTGCCGGACGGCCTACCCGGGGACGACTCCGACCAGGACGCCGCGACCAGCGGCGTCCGGGCCGGCACCCCGGTGGTGCGCCGCACGCTGGAGGGGCCGACCGAGCCCGCTGCACCGCATACCCGCCCCCTCGACCTGGAGGAGGCGACCGACGTCGTCCACGGCCTGCACCGCGACCCGCACTCGCTGCTGGGCGCCCACCCGCACGAGGGACACGTCACCATCCGCACCCTGCAGCCGGAGGCGGAGTCGGTCGAGGTGGTGCTGGGCCACGGCCGCACCGTCCCGATGCGGCACGAGACCGGCGGCATCTGGGTCGCGGTGATCCCCGAGCCGCAGGTCCCGGCCTACCGGCTCCAGGTGGCCGGCGCGGACGGCGCGCAGCTGGTCGACGAGGCCTACCGGCACGCGCCCAGCCTGGGCGAGACCGACCTGCACCTCATCGGCGAGGGCCGGCACGAGGAGCTCTGGCGGGCGCTCGGCTCGCACGTGATGACCGTGCGCGACGAGCTGGGCCCGGTCACCGGCACCCGCTTCGCGGTGTGGGCACCCAACGCGCTGGCCGTGCACGTCATCGGCGACTTCAACGGCTGGAACGGCACCACCCACGCCCTGCGGGCGCACGACACCGTGGGGGTGTGGGAGCTGTTCGTGCCTGGTGTGCGCGAGGGCGCCCACTACAAGTACGACATCACCGGCCCGGACGGGGTACGGCGGGCCAAGGCCGACCCGATGGCGCGGGCCACCGAGGTGCCGCCCTTCAACAACTCTGTGGTCACCGTCAGCCGGCACCGCTGGAGCGAGGGCGACGCCGAGTGGCTGCGGCGGCGCTCGGAGACCGACATCCACCACGGCCCGATGAGCATCTACGAGATGCACCTGGGCAGCTGGAAGCAGGGGCTGTCCTACGAGCAGCTGGCCGACGAGCTGGTGGACTACGTCTCCGACCTGGGCTTCACGCACGTGGAGTTCATGCCGGTCATGCAGCACCCCTACGGCGGCTCGTGGGGCTACCACGTCACCGGGTACTTCGCCGCGGACAGCCGGTTCGGGCACGAGGACGGCCTGCGCTACCTCATCGACCGCCTGCACTGCGCCGGGGTCGGGGTCATCCTCGACTGGGTGCCCGGCCACTTCGCCACCGACCCCTGGGCGTTGGCCCGGTTCGACGGCACCCCCACCTACGAGCACCCGGACCCGCGCAAGGGCTGGCACCCGGAGTGGGGTTCCTACATCTTCGACTTCGGCCACCCCCAGGTGCGCAACTTCCTCGTCGCCAACGCCACCTACTGGCTCGAGGAGTTCCACGCCGACGGCCTGCGCGTGGACGGCGTGGCCTCGATGCTCTACCTGGACTACTCCCGCGAGGCAGGCCAGTGGGTCCCGAACCGGTATGGCGGCCGGGAGAACCTGGAAGCGGTCGCCCTGCTGCAGGAGACCAACGCCACGGCCTACCGCCGCAGCCCCGGCGTTGTGATGATCGCCGAGGAGTCCACCTCCTGGCCCGGCGTGACCGCGCCCGTGGACGAGGGCGGCCTGGGCTTCGGCTTCAAGTGGAACATGGGGTGGATGCACGACACCCTCGACTACCTGGGGCAGAGCCCGTATGCCCGGGCGCACCACCACCACACGATGACCTTCTCGCTCATCTACGCCTTCGGGGAGAAGTACATCCTGCCGATCAGCCACGACGAGGTCGTGCACGGTAAGGGCTCGCTGGTGCGCAAGATGTCCGGGGACGCCTGGCAGAAGTTCGCCACCCTGCGCGCCTTCCTCGCCTACCAGTGGAGCCACCCGGGCAAGCAGCTGCTCTTCATGGGCAGTGAGTTCGCCCAGGTGCGCGAGTGGGCCGACCAGGGCTCGCTGTCCTGGGAGCTGACCCAGCGACCCGAGCACGCAGGCGTGCAGTCCCTGGTCCGTGACCTGAACCGGCTCTACCACGAGCTGCCCGCCCTGTGGCAGATCGACCACCACGAGGACGGTTTCCGCTGGCTCGACGCCAACGACGCCTCGCGCAACCTCTACTCCTTCCTGCGGTGGGGTGACGAGGGGCCCGACGGGCTGCGCTCGGCCGTGGTCGTGCTGGTCAACTTCAGCGGCATCCCCCAGCACCAGGTGCACGTCGGCCTGCCCTACGGCGGTCGCTGGCGCGAGGCGCTGAACACCGACGCCGAGGTCTACGGCGGGTCCGGTCAGGGCAACCTGGGTTACGTCCAGGCCTACGACCACCCCCACCAGCACCAGCCGTTCTCGGCCCTGGTGACCGTGCCGCCGATGGGCGCGATCTACCTCGTGCCCGACCCGGAGCCGGAGGAGGAGTCTGCGGACGAGGAGACCGCCGCCGGGTCCGACGCCGCCGGACGGCACCCGCGGGCCGGGCAGCCGGCCCGGCCAGAGGACCTCGTGGACGTCGACCAGCTGCTGGCCGCCTACACCGAGATCGAGCCCGACCCGGACGACGTCGACCAGCAGGTCGCCTTCGGCACCTCGGGCCACCGGGGCAGCGCACTGGACGGCGCGTTCAACGAGCACCACATCCTGGCCACCACCCAGGCCATCTGCGACTACCGCCGGGACCAGGGCACGGAAGGTCCCCTCTTCCTCGGGCGGGACACCCACGCCCTGTCCGGGCCGGCCTGGCGCAGCGCGCTGGAGGTCCTGGTCGCCAACGGGGTGGACGTGCGCATCGACAGCGGCGACGGCTACACGCCGACCCCCGCCGTGTCCCGCGCGATCCTGCAGCACAACCGGGAGACCCCGGGGGCCGGGGGCGAGGCGGACGGCATCGTGGTCACCCCCTCCCACAACCCGCCGCGCGACGGCGGCTTCAAGTACAACCCGCCCCACGGCGGACCGGCCGACACCGACGCCACGGGCTGGATCGCCGATCGTGCCAACGAGCTGCTGCGCGCGGGTCTGGACGGCGTCCAGCGGGTCCCCTTCGAGCAGGCGCACGCCTCCGCCACCCGGTACGACTTCATGGGCGAGTACGTCCGGGCCCTGCCCCGCGTCCTCGACCTGGACGCGATCCGTGAGGCGGGCGTGCGGATCGGCGCCGACCCGCTGGGCGGTGCCGCCGTCGACTACTGGGGGGCGATCGCCCGCGAGCACGGGCTGGACCTGACCGTGGTCAACCCGGACGTGGACCCGACCTGGCGGTTCATGACGCTGGACTGGGACGGCAAGATCCGGATGGACTGCTCCTCCCCCGACGCCATGGCCTCGCTCATCGACACCATGCGGGGCGAGGAGGGCGGACAGCCGCGCTTCGACGTGGCCACCGGCAACGACGCTGATGCCGACCGGCACGGCATCGTCACCCCGGACGCCGGGCTGATGAACCCCAACCACTACCTGGCGGTGGCCATCGACTACCTCTACGGCGGTGCCCGTCCGGACTGGCCGCAGGACGTCGCGATCGGCAAGACGCTGGTCAGCTCCTCGATGATCGACAGGGTCGCCGAGGGCCTGGGGCAGCAGCTCGTCGAGGTGCCGGTCGGCTTCAAGTGGTTCGTCCCGGGCCTGCTGGACGGCTCGGTCGGTTTCGGCGGCGAGGAGTCCGCCGGCGCCTCCTTCCTGTGCCGGGACGGGTCGGTGTGGTCCACCGACAAGGACGGGATCATCCTGGCCCTGCTGGCCGCCGAGATCATCGCGCGCACCGGGCGCACACCCTCCCAGCGGTATGCCGAGCTGGTCGCCGAGCACGGCGACCCGGCCTACGCACGGGTGGACGCACCGGCGGGCCGCGAGCAGAAGGACCGTCTTAAGAGGCTCTCCGCGCAGGACGTCACCGCCACGGAGCTGGCCGGGGAGCAGATCACCGCGGTGCTCACCGAGGCCCCCGGCAACGACGCGGCCATCGGCGGGGTCAAGGTGACCACCGAGCACGCCTGGTTCGCCGCCCGGCCCTCCGGGACCGAGGACGTCTACAAGATCTACGCCGAGAGCTTCCGTGGCCCCGAGCACCTGGCCCAGGTGCAGGCGGAGGCGCAGCAGGTGGTCGACGAGGCTCTGCGCGGCTGACCGAGCGCGCGGTTCTCACCGACCGGGAGTCCTCCCGGCCCGCCCATTCTGCGCCCGCCGGTGAGAACGGTGCGCTCGGTCGGTGAGAACGGTGCGCTCGGTCGGTGAGAACGGTGCGCTCGGTCGGTCGGGGGCAGGACGTGTCGCCGGTCGGGCTAGAAGAGCGCGCTCATCAGCGCCGAGCGGGCCTTCTGCACGCGCGGGTCCTGGGGGCCGACGACCTCGAAGAGGCTGAGCAGGTGGGTGCGGGCGGTGTCCCGGTCCTCGCCGGAGGTCCGGCGCACGGTGTCCACCAGGCGGGCGAAGCCGTCCTCGACGTGCCCTCCGACCACGTCCAGGTCGGCCGCCTCGATCTGGGCGCTGACGTCGGACGGGTCGGCCGCAGCGCGGGTCCGGACAGCGGCGAGGTCGAGCGAGCTGGTCCGTTCCAGCAGCCGGACCTGCCCCAGCCCCAGCCGGGCCATCTCGTCGGACGGGTCCTGCTCCAGCGCCTGCTCGTAGGCGGTGATGGCACCGCCCCAGTCGCCCCGGTCGATGGCGTCGTAGGCGGCCTGGTGCAGCGGCGGAAGCTCCCCCTCCTCGCCCTCGTCCTCGTCCGGGGCGTCGGCACCGACGTCGACGCGGCCGGCGATCCCGTTGGCTACGGCCGCCTCCAGGAACTTCGTCAGCAGCTGGTCCACCTGCGCCATCGGCTGCACGCCGACGTAGAACGGCATCGGCTGCCCGCTGAGCAGCCCGATGACGACGGGCAGCGCGCTGACCTGGCCGAAGGCCTGCTGCAGCAGCGGGGTCAACGCCTGCATGACCCCCGGGCTGGCACCCAGGTCGGCGGCCGCCACCTGGAAGCGTCCGCCCGAGTCGCGCGCCGCCTCCACCAGCTCGCGCAGGTGCTGGACGGACTCCGGCACCTGCGGTGACCACAGGACCAGCACGACGGGCGCGGTCAGGCTGGCGTTGACGACCGACTCGAAGTTGCTGTCATCCGTCGGCACCATGGCGCCGCGGCGACCAGGCACGGCAGCGGTGTCCGTGGGCGCCGCCCCCGGCGCGGACGACGCTGCGGGGGGCTGCTGCGCTCCGCCACGCGGTCGCGCGCCCAGGCTGGACAGGTCGACGGCGCCGCGCAGGGCGGCAGGGCTGAAGGGCTGCTGGGTCATGGTCCCAGGGTATGCGCAGGGGCCGGGGCGGGACGAACCCGCTCCGGCCCCTGCTCGGAGCTCCGCACGGCTGACGCGAGGGGACCTGGGCGCGCTCAGTCGCCGTCAGTCGCCGCCCGCTCGCCCGGTCACTCGCCCCAGGCGTCGACCAGCTGCTCGCGAGCCGCGATCATCTCCGGCTTGAACTCGACCTGCTCCGAGGGCGCCCGCATCCCGATGAAGACCATCGTGCGCAGCACGGCCTCGTCGGTGAGGACCGAGGTGTCCTGGAACACCCGGAAGGTGTCCGGCGGGTTGAGCTCGGCGCCGTCGTCGACCTGGAACTGGGTGTCGCGCAGCAGGGTGCCCATGACGAAGGCGCTGCCGTCGTCGAAGAGCAGGGTCTTGGTGTCCTCGGAGACCAGCCAGTTCTTCTCCTGCAGGGTGGCCTGGCCGGCGACCGCGTCGGCCTGGGCCTGGGCCGAGCTGCGCACCGCGGGGGCGTACCCGTGGGTGCGGTAGTCCGGGACGTCTTCGGGCTGGGGGTAGCTGATGTAGGTCGCGACCGACTTCAGCAGGTCCCGCGGAGCGGTGGTGAGGTCGCCGGAGCCCGAGCGCAGCACCGGGGAGCCGACCGAGCGACGGTCGAAGCTGGGCAGCTCGGTGCCGGGCAGCATCGGGGCCTCCCAGCTGATCCGGAAGTCGGCGCTCTCGCCGGTCCGGCTCTCGAGCAGGTGCAGCAGCGGCACGCCGCCCTCCTCGGGGACGGTCTGCACCAGGAGGAACATCGGCAGCTCGCCGTCGTCCTTGCTGATCGCCAGCACGATGGGCTCGACCGGTGCGTCCGCCAGGTCGACCTGCGGCGGCTCACCGTTGACCGCCTCGAGCTGGTCGGCCGCCTCGTGGGCGGTCCGGACGTTGCCCATCATCGACTTGCGCTGCAGGTCGGTGATGTCGTCGCTGTCACCCTGGTCGGCCTGGAACCGGGCGGTGAGCACGGTGGCCGCCACCTCCTCCGCCTCCTCCAGGGGGAGGGCCGCGGTGACCTCCTCGGTCGCCATGGCGACCTCGGTGGCGGACTCCTCGTCCGCGGCACCAGCGGTCGTGCCCGCCTGGTCGGTGCGGGCGGCGTCGTCCCCGGCGGTCGTCCCTCCGTCGTCGGTCGTGCCGGCGGTGGCGCTGTCGCCGTCCGACGTCTGGGTGGTCTGGGTCGCGGGGCCGGAACCCTGCTCCTCAGCGGGGTCCTCACCCGAGCAGGCCGTCAGGACGAGGGCCGAGCTCAGGGTGGCCGCGAGGATCGTACGGGAGAACTTCATAACGAAACGGTAAACTTTCCTGGCGTCAAGGGGAAATCAGGGAACGCCCAGCATGGCAGCTGCAGTGCTCGGATGACGCCTCGGAAGGTCGCTGACCTGCAGGGAAGACGCAGCTCGGGCGTGACCAGCGCCACAGGCGCGCAGTCACCCGGCAAGGCCGGTCAGCCACCCTGGCGGCCCGCCAGCCGGTCCGTCGCCCGCACCAGGGCGTCGAGCGTGCCGGGCTCGGAGAAGGCGTGCCCGGCGTCGGGGACCACGACGAAGTCCGCCTCGGGCAGCCGCTCGGCGAGGTCGAAGGCGGTGCGGGCGGGGGTGCACATGTCCAGCCGTCCCTGCACGATCACCGTGGGGATGTGCGCGACGCGGGGCGCCTCCTGCAGCAGCTGTCCCTCCCGCACGAAGCCGCCGTGCACGAAGTAGTGGCTCTCGATCCTGGCGAAGGAGAGCGCCTGCCGGGGCTCGACCGCCTTGCGGTAGCCCTCGTCGTCCGGCTCCACGGTGATGATGCGTGCCTCCCATCCGCTCCAGGCCTGGGCCGGCGCGAGGTGCACCTCGGGGTCAGGGTCGAAGAGCAGCTCGTGGTAGGCGAGCAGCAGGTCGCCGTGGCGCTCGGCGGGGATCGGCGCGACGAACTCGGCCCACAGGTCGGGGTAGACGTGCTCGAGGTGTCCGCGCTCGTACATCCAGGCCAGCTCCCGGCGCCGCAGCGTGAAGATGCCCCGCAGCACCAGGGCGGTGACGCGGTCCGGGTGGGCCTGGGCGTAGGCCAGCGCGAGGAAGGACCCCCAGGAGCCGCCGAAGACCTGCCAGGTGCCGATCCCCAGCTGCTCGCGGATCAGCTCCATGTCCGCGACGAGGTGGGCCGTCGTGTTGGTGGCCCAGACGTCCGGGGCGACCGTGGTCGAGGCGTGCGGGGTGGACCGCCCCGCCATGCGCTGGTCGAAGAGCACGATGCGGTAGCGCTCCGGGTCGAAGACCCGACGCTGGCGCGGGCTGGTGCCGCTGCCCGGTCCCCCGTGCACGAAGATCACCGGTATGCCGTCCGGGTTGCCGGACTGCTCCACATACACCTCGTGCCCGTCCCCGACCGGCAGCATCTGGGTGGACCAGGGCTCGATCTCGGGGTAGAAGCCGCGGCGTTCATGCACGCTCAGACTCTATCCGGCCCTCTCCGGCGTGACCCCTCTGGTACTCTGCCCGGTCATGTCGACGAGGACGACCCCGGACCACGCGGCGGGGTCCCGGTGGAGCGCTGTCGGTCCTGGCCTGCTGATGGCCTCGGCCGCGATCGGCGCCTCCCACCTGGTGGCCTCCACCCAGGCGGGAGCCCTGTTCGGGTGGCAGCTGGTCGGGCTGCTCCTCGTGGCCAACGTGCTGAAGTACCCGTTCTTCCGGTTCGGACCGCAGTTCACCGCGGAGTCCGGGCTCTCCCTCGTCGAGGGCTACGCCCGCAAGGGTCGGGGCTACCTCATCGTCTTCTTCGTGCTCTGCATCTACTCCTCGGTGGTCTCTGCCGCGGGCGTGGCGCTCCTGTGCACGGTCATCCTCGCCTACCTGCTGCCCGCCAGCTGGGGGTTGGGGGTGCCGCTCCTGGCCACCCTGCTCATGGGCATCACCTGGGCGCTGCTCGTCGGTGGTCGCTACAAGGCCCTGGACGCGGTGACCAAGGTGATCCTGGTCGTGCTGTCCCTGTCCACCGTGGTCGCGGTCGTGATGGCCGCCTCGCAGGGGACGGTGCGCGAACCGGGTTTCGTCGACCCCTCACCGTGGAACCTGGCCACCCTGGCCTTCCTCGTGGCCCTCATCGGCTGGATGCCGGCCCCGATCGAGGTCAGCGCCCTGAACTCGCTGTGGATCCGGGCCAAGGCCCAGGACCGCACTGTGCGTCCCCAGGACATCATCTTCGACTTCAACCTCGGTTTCGTCGTCTCCACCGTGCTCGCGGTGATCTTCGTGGCGCTCGGCGTCTTCGTGCAGTACGGCAGCGGCGAGGAGCTGGCGATGGCCGGCGGTGCCTACATCCCGCAGCTGATGTCCATGTACGGCGCCGCGATCGGCAGCTGGGCCGTGCCGCTCATGGCACTCATCGCCTTCGCCGCGATGTTCGGCACCGTGATCACGGTGGTGGACGGGTATGCCCGGGCCAGCGCCGAGTCGTTGCGGCTGCTGCGCGGCCGGCCCGACTTCAGCCGCCGGGAGAAGAACGCCTGGATCACCGGCATCTCTGTGGCGGCCCTGGCGATCGTGGTGTGGATGAGTGCCGAGCTGGCCGACATGCTGCGCTACGCGATGATCAGCGCCTTCGTCACGGCACCCGTCTTCGCCTGGCTGAACTTCTCCCTGGTCCGCCGCGGGTCGCGGCTCTCCCCCGCGCTGCGGTGGCTGTCGTGGGCCGGTCTCGTCTTCCTGGCCGGCTTCACCGTGCTGTTCCTGCTCACCCTCGTCGGGGTCGTCGGCTGATGCTCGCCCTCGTCGGGTCGTCCGATGAGGGACCGGCTCAGGACCGGACCATGCGGACCTCGACCACCCCGTCGTGCTGGTCGGCGCTCTCCGTGCCGTCCAGGGCGAAGCCGTTGCGCTCGTAGAACCGGATCGCCCGGCCGTTGCCCCTGGCCACCCACAGGTAGGCCGCGCCCGGTCCGAGGCCCTCGTCCAGGAGCCGCTGGGCGATCCCCCGGCCGTGGTGCTCGGGGTGCACGTTGAGGGCGTAGAGCTGGCGCTCGACCGGCCGGTCCGCGTCGCGGCCGGGCCCGAAGAAGATGAAGCCGACGGGCTCCCCGTGCAGGGTCGCCACCCAGAAGCCCCGGCCGTCGTCCGGGATCGTCCCCTCGTCGTAGCCGCTGCCCACCGCCATCCAGGTCGCCGCGAAGCTCGACGGCTCCAGGGCGTCGAGCACCCGGTCCTCCATCAGACCGCGGTAGGTCGACCGCCAGATGTGCACGTGCAGCGTGGAGAACGGGACGGTGTCGCTCCGGGTCGGGCGCCGGATGAGGTAGCCCTCGGCGTTGCTCCTGCTGGGGGTCAGGGCGGGGGTCATGCGCAGCGACGCTACCAGCGGTGGCCGGCTCAGCCGGCGACCTGGGAGACCACCTGGTCGGCGGCCGCATACGGATCGACCCGGCCGGCCAGCACCTGCTCGGTGGCCTCCGCGAGGGCCCCGTCGCCGAGCACCTCACCCATGCGCGCGCGCAGCCGGGCGAGGGCGAGCGCCTCCACCTCCCGGGCCGCGCGGGTGCGGCGCCGGCGCTCGAGCTCGCCGTGCTCCTGCATCCAGGCCAGGTGCTTGTCCATCGCCTCGACCACCTCCTCGCCGCCCTCGTGGCGCTCGGCGACGGTCTTGAGCACGGGCGGGCGCCAGAGGCCGGGCTCGGTGCGGTCCCCCAGGGAGATCATCTGCCGCAGCTCGCGGACCGTGGCGTCGGCACCGTCCCGGTCGGCCTTGTTGACCACGAAGACGTCACCGACCTCCAGGATCCCCGCCTTGGCGGCCTGGACGCCGTCGCCCATCCCCGGTGCGAGCAGCACGAGGGTGGTGTCGGCCAGCCCGGCGATCTCCACCTCGCTCTGGCCCACACCGACGGTCTCGACGAGGATCACCTCGCAGCCCGCGGCGTCCATCACGCGCAGGGCCTGCGGCGTCGCCCAGGCCAGGCCACCGAGGTGCCCCCGCGAGGCCATCGAGCGGATGAAGACACCGGGGTCGAGGGCGTGCTCACCCAGCCGGATCCGGTCACCGAGCAGCGCGCCGCCGGAGAACGGGCTGGAGGGGTCGACCGCGAGCACCCCGACCCGCAGGTCGCGCTGGCGCAGCGCGCGCACCAGCATCGAGGTGCTGGTCGACTTGCCCACACCCGGGCTGCCGGTGAGCCCGATGATCCGGGCCTGCCCCGTGTGCGGGGCCAGCAGCCCCATCACCTCTCGCAGCGCGGGGTGGGCGTTCTCGACCAGCGTGATCAGCCGACCCAGGGCACGCGGCGAGCCCGCCCTGGCCTGCTCGACCAGGACGGGGACGTCGACCGTGCGGCGGGACCGCATACCGGGTGGCCGGGCTCAGCCCTGGGCCTGCGGGACGCGCACGATCAGCGCGTCACCCTGCCCGCCGCCGCCGCACAGCGACGCCGCGCCCGTGCCGCCACCGCGGCGCTGCAGCTCCAGCGCCAGGTGCAGCACGATCCGGGCGCCGGACATCCCGATCGGGTGGCCCATCGCGATCGCGCCGCCGTTGACGTTGACCTTCTCGGGGTCCAGGCTTAGCTCCTTGGTGGACGCCAGCGCCACCGCCGCGAAGGCCTCGTTCATCTCGACCAGGTCGAGGTCGGAGGGCTCGATGCCCTCCTTCTTGCAGGCGGCCACGATGGCCCGCGAGGGCTGGGTCTGCAGAGTGGAGTCGGGTCCGGCGACCATGCCGTGGGCCCCGATCTCCGCGAGCCAGGCGAGGCCGAGCTCCTCGGCCTTGGCCCTGCTCATCACCACGACCGCGCAGGCGCCGTCGGAGATCTGCGAGGCCGAGCCGGCGGTGATGGTGCCGTCCTTGCGGAACGCGGGCCGCAGCTTGCCCAGGGACTCCACGGTGGTGTCGGGGCGGATGCCCTCGTCGTTCTTGAACTCGATCGGGTCGCCCTTGCGCTGCGGGATGGACACCGGGACCACCGCCTCGTCGAACAGGCCCTTCTCCCACGCCTGCGCGGCCAGCTGGTGGCTGCGGGCGGAGTAGGCGTCCTGCTCCTCGCGGCTGAACTCCAGGTCGGCAGCGTTGGCCGCCTCCGTCAGGTTGCCCATCGCCTGGTCGGTGAAGGCGTCCCAGAGGCCGTCGTAGGCCATGTGGTCGCGCGCCGTGACGTCGCCGTACTTGTAGCCCTCGCGGGAGCGCTGCAGCAGGTGGGGCGCCTGGCTCATCGACTCCTGCCCCCCGGCGACGACGATGTCGGCCTCGCCGGCGCGCACGAGCTGGTCGGCGAGCGCGATCGCGTTGATCCCGGACAGGCAGACCTTGTTGATGGTCAGGGCGGGCACCTCCATCGGGATGCCGGCCGCGACGGCGGCCTGACGGGCCGGGATCTGACCGGCCCCGGCCGTGAGCACCTGGCCCATGATCACGTAGTCGACCTGGTCACCGGTGATGCCGGCCTTCTCCAGGGCCCCCTTGATGGCGATCCCGCCGAGGTCGGCGGCGGAGAAGCCGGAGAGAGAGCCGAGCAGGCGACCCATCGGGGTGCGGGCGCCCGCGACGAGCACAGAGGTGGTGTCGGACATGGTGGTGCAGCCTCCAGCGACGGTGAGGGACGGTATGCCTGCTTGCCACTGTAGTCCTGCTTGCGCGTTGACCCTAGGTCGGTCCGGTGACCGGCCATCTGTGCAGCACGCCGTCGGTCGTGCACGCGTGCGCGCGCTCAGGCCCCGTGCACGACCTGGCCGTCCAGCACGGTCGCGGAGACCGTCATCCCGCACAGCCGGGCCGCCTGCTCCGCCGAGGTGGGCTGCGGGCCGTCGGCCCCGAGCGGGTCGAGGTCGAGCAGTGCCAGGTCGCCTGGGTCTCCGGCCCGGATCCGCCGGCCGTCCACGGACGCCGCCAGCGCCTCGCGGGGGCTGATCCGCTGCTCCGGGTGCCAGCTCTCCTCCCCCTCGGCCCCGCGGTGCACGGCCGCCGCCATCGCCAGCCACGGGTCGAGGGGGGAGACCGGGGCGTCGGAGCCGAGCGACAGCTCGATCCCGGCGTCGAGGAAGCTGCGCAGCGTGAAGGTGCGGTGGGTGTGCTCCGGCCAGCACTGCTCCGTCACCGCCCGGTCGTCGAGCAGGTGCGCGGGCTGGACGCTGGCCCGGACCGGCAGCCGGGACCACCGCTCCAGGTCGGCCAGGTCGACCAGCTGGGCGTGCTCGACGGAGCCGCGGGCACCGGTGGTGGCGAAGGCGTCCAGGACGGTCAACACGGCGGCGTCGCCGATCGCGTGCAGCGCCGCCTCCAGCCCGGCGTCGTGGGCGCGCTGCAGCAGCTCGACCAGCTCGTCGGCGGGCAGGTTCGGGGCGCCGTGGGCCAGGTCCGGGTCGGCGGCGTCGGCGTAGGGCTGGCAGCACCACGCGGTGCGGGTGTTCAGCGAGCCGTCGGTGATGACCTTCAGCGGACCCATGGTGACCAGCCCGTCGGTGGCCCGGATCGGGTCGCCGGTGCGCACCCCGGCGGCGATCACCGCGTCCAGGCCCTCGGGGTAGACGGCCGTGCGCGCCCGCAGCGGCGGGGTCTCCCCGGCCGTCCGCGCCCGCCACTGCAGCCAGGGCTGACCGAACTCCAGGTCGACGATCCCCACGATCCCGTGGGCGTGCGCGTCGGCCACCGCCTGCGCCACCCCGAACTCGGCCTCCTGCGCCGCGCCCTGGAGCCGCTGCAGGCGGTCGTAGAGCGGGAACCAGGCGCCCTCGGCCACCACGCCGGTCACCATCGGCCCCCCGACCAGGCGCAGGGCGGCGGTGTTCAGCCAGCCGTGGTGGGCGTCGCCGGCGATGAGGGCCACGGGCACCTGCCCGGTCACCGCGTCGAGGGCCGCGACCGTCGGACGCTCGTGCCAGCTGCCGGTCCGGTGCCCGTAGCCGACCAGGATCCCGGTCGGGGTGTCGAGCCCGCCGGCGAGCCGCTCGGCGACCCGGTCGATGACCTCCTGGGGCCCGGTCGTGCCGGAGGTGTCGAGCCGGGTGCGGTTCAGGCCCCACTGCACCATGTGGACGTGCATGTCCCACAGCCCCGGCACGGCATACCGGCCGTGTCCGTCCAGCACGGGTATGCCGAGCGCCTCCACCCGGTCCCGGACCCCCTCCCCTACCGCGGTGATCACCCCGTCCCGCACGAGGACGTCGACGGGCTCCCCCGCGGCCTGCCCTGCGACGGCAGGCTGCCCGGGGCGGGGTGCGTCGAGGGCGACGAGGCGCACGTCGCGCACGAGGAGGTCTGGCATGCGCGCATGCTAGCCCCGGGAGCCAGCCGTCCCCGCGCGGGCCCTACCGTGGTGCAGAGGCCGCCGACGGCCCATCCACCCGAGGAGACGCAGATGAGCACCACCCCCACCGGAGGCACCCTGGACCGGCCCGAGGGCCGGCCGAGCGACCAGGGCCTCGCGGACGACCTGTCGCCCTTCCTGCTGTGCGTCGACCACGTGGGCATCGCGGTGCCCGACCTGGACGCCGCCATCGCCTTCCACTGCGAGGTGCTGGGCCACCGGCTCGTGCACGAGGAGACCAACACCGAGCAGGGTGTGCGCGAGGCGATGATCGCGGTCGGCCACCCCGAGTCGCACGGTGGCAACGGCACCACGATGCTGCAGCTGCTGGCCCCCACCGGGCCGGAGTCGACGATCGCCAAGTTCCTCGACCGCAACGGTCCCGGCCTGCAGCAGCTGGCCTACCGCGTCAGCGACGTCGAGGCGGCCAGCGCGCTGCTCCGCGAGCGAGGCCTGCGGCTGCTCTACGACGAGCCGCGCCGAGGCACCGCCGGATCACGCATCAACTTCATCCACCCCAAGGACGCCGGCGGCGTGCTGGTCGAGCTGGTCGAGCCCGCGAGCTGAGCGGTACCCGACCAGCTCGGCCTCGCGGACGAAGCCGAGCGACTCGTAGAGGGCGACCGCCGGGGTGTTCGAGCCCTCGACCGTGAGCCGGACCGCGTCGACGCCGGGACGCGCCAGCACCTGCCGGGCGATGTCGGCGACCAGGGCCCTGCCCAGGCCGCGGCCCCGGGAGGTGGCGGCGATCGCGACGAAGTCGAGGTAGCCCGCCCCGTCCGGCTGCACCTCCGCCGAGGCGTAGCCCAGGACTGCCTCGTCGCGGTCCAGGACGAGGGTGGTCCGGTCGGGGTCCGTCAGCAGCTGGCGAGCGGTGGCGTAGGTGCCGGGGAAGGCGTCGTCGTGCAGCCGGGTCAGCTCGGCAAGGTCCTCGGGGATGGCGCTCCGGACAGCCTCGTGGGACGCCGGCCACCCGTCGCCGGACCTGGCGACGTAGACGATGTTGACATCGCCGGCCGGCCACCCGCGGGAGGCGGCGAGCGCCGCCACGCGACGGTTGGCCGGCGCCGCGCACAACTCGTGGTCGTCGACCCCGTCAGGGGTCTGCGCGAGGGCGGCGTCCAGCAGGACGTCGGCCCACCGGGACCAGGCCGCGTCGTCGGCCGTCCACGGGCCGTGGACCCAGCTGCGACCCGTCTCCTCGTCGTGCTCCACGAGCACCGCAGCGACCACCCGGTCGTCCTCGACGCCGACCCGCAAGGACTCGGGCCAGGGCACGTCGAGGTCGTCCAGCTCGGCCCGCAGGCCGTCGGCGGTGGTGCCCAGGTAGGCGCACGCGGTGGAGGGGTCACCCTGCTGGCCGAGGACCAGCTGGAAGGCCTGCTCGACGATCTCGGCCTGCTGGGCCTGTGGGGGTGCCTCGGACGAGCGGGACTGGTCCGGTGCGGTGGCTGCGTTCACCCCAGCACGGTAAGGCACCGCGACCACCGGCCGAGGGACGACTCTGTGTCAGGCGACGCGTCCGGCGGGCGCGTCCGTCACCGTGCCAGGCGGGTCGTCAGGCGAACGACCCGCCGGGGCGGCGCCGCTCCCGGGCCGACCAGCAGACCGTGTGCCAGTGGCGGCGGTTCTCCACCTCCAGCATCGACTCGCTCGGCCAGACCACGGTGTGCGCGGTCCCGGCGCTCACGTCCTGCTGGCAGCCCGGGCACAGGTAGCGACGCCCGCTGTCGTTGGGGCGCACCTGGCGGACCGACCACAGCTGTCCCGCGTAGCGCACCTCGTCGACGCCGCCGCGCTGCACGGCCGGCGGGAGGCCGCCGCCGGCCGCGCCCTTGCGGGGCCGGCCGTGGCGGCGGGGACGGTTGGAACGGCCCACCGAGCGCGTCCCGGTGGCCGTCAGCCGGCGAACGAGCGGTCCAGCAGGACGTGCTCGACGAGCAGCGGCGAGGGGGCCACCGCGTCCGCGGGCAGCCCGCCGGCCGCGCGCAGCTCCTCCAGCACCGTCAGCACCTCCTCGGCACCGATGTGGTCGATCATCGCGAACGGTCCAGCCGGGTAGCCCAGGCCGTACTGCAGGGCGGTGTCGATGTCCTGGACGCTGGCATAGCCCTCGTCCAGCATCCGCACGGCGTCACCCAGGTGCGGCATCAGCAGCGCGTCGACGACCAGGCCGGCGCGGTCCTTGCAGACCACGGGCTCGGCCCCGATCCGCGTGACCACCTCGCGCAGCAGGGCCACGGTGGCGTCGTCGGTGGCGCTCGAGCGGCCGATCTCGACGACCTGGCCGTTGTTGGTGGGGGCGTGGATGCTCAGCACGGCCGCCTTCTCCGGGCGGCCTGACAGGGCACCGACCACGACCGCGGCGTCCGGGTTCACCGCGGCCAGCACCGTGTCCGGACCGACCGCCTCCCCGAGGCGCTCCCACAGGTCGTCGTCGGCCTCCTCGACCCAGAGCGACCCGTCCTCCAGCTCCTCGTCCGTGGGTGCCTCGGGCGCCGCGACGGCCTCGATGACCAGCCCCACGTCGGCCAACCTGGCCAGCTCCGCGTCCTCGCCCGGGTCGGTGACGCGGGTGACGGCATACCCGCCCTCCTGCAGCCGCGAGGCCAGCTCGTCCGCGACCTCACCGGCACCGAGCACGCCCACGGCGCTCAGCCCGGAGCCCTCCGGCGCGGCGGGCGTCTGCTCGTCCTCGACGACCTGGCCGGACCCGGCCTTGGCGTAGGTGTAGAAGCCGCGTCCGCTCTTGCGGCCGAGCAGCCCCGCCGTGACCATCCGCTCCAGCATCGGGCTGGGCGCGTGCATCTGCGAGCGGGTGTGGGAGTAGATGACGTCGCCGATGTGGTGGCAGACGTCCAGGCCCACGAGGTCCATCAGCGTGCAGGGGCCCATGGGCAGACCGGCGCCGACCCGCATCGCGGTGTCCAGGTCCTCCCGGCTGACGTGCCCCTGCTCGAGCATCCGCAGCGCGGAGACGAAGTAGCCGAAGAGCAGGTAGTTGGCCACGAACCCGGCGCGGTCACCGACGACGACCGGCTTCTTGCCGATCTGCTCGGACAGCGCGACGACGGCGTCGGTGAGCGCGGGGTCGGTGCGGACCGTGGTGATGACCTCGACCAGCTTGAGGATGGGCGCCGGGTTGAAGAAGTGCAGTCCGACGACCCGCTCCGGGTGGCGCGTCCCGGCCGCGATCGAGGTGATCGACAGGCTGGAGGTGTTGGAGGCCAGCACCGCGTCCTCGGCGACGATGTCGTCGAGCTTGCCGAACACCTCGTGCTTGAGGCCCATCACCTCCGGGACCGCCTCGACCACCAGGTCGGCGTCCTTGAGGTCCCCCAGGTCGGTGCTGATGGTGATCCGGTCCAGGATCTGCGCCTGCCCGGCCTCGTCCAGCTTGCCCCTGGCCACGGCCCGGTCCGTGGAGGCCTGCAGGATGCCGCGCCCACGGTCGGCATACTCCTGCGTCGTCTCCACGCCGATGACCCGCAGCCCTCCCCGGGCGAAGACCTCGACGATGCCGGCACCCATGGTGCCCAGGCCGATGACCCCGACGGTCGTGATCTGACGACTGCTCTGACGGCTGCTCTGACGGCTGCTCTCGCGCATGGCCCGATCCTCTCAGACGCCGAGACGACCGGTCCGGGCGAGGTATGCGGTCCGTTAGGGTTGCCGGGTGCGTGTCGTCATCGCCCGCTGCTCGGTGGACTACCAGGGTGCGCTCCAGGCGCACCTGCCCCTGGCGACCCGCCTGCTCATGGTCAAGGCCGACGGGTCGGTGCTCATCCACTCCGACGGAGGCTCCTACAAGCCGCTGAACTGGATGGCCCCGCCGTGCACCATGGTCGAGCAGGAGCCCGACGACCTCGAGCGCCAGGAGGGCGTGGGGTCGGTGTGGCTGGTCCGTCACGGCAAGCGTGAGGACACCCTGCGGATCCGGCTGCACGAGGTCCTCTCCGACTCCTCCCACGACCTGGGCATCGACCCCGGGCTGGTCAAGGACGGGGTCGAGTCGCAGCTGCAGGCGCTGCTGGCCGAGCACGTCCAGACCCTCGGCGACGGCTGGACCCTGCTGCGGCGCGAGTACCCCACCGCCATCGGCCCGGTCGACCTGCTGTGCCGGGACGCTGACGGGCGCACGGTGGCCGTCGAGATCAAGCGGCGCGGCGAGATCGACGGCGTCGAGCAGCTGACCCGCTACCTGGAGCTGCTCAACCGCGACCCGCACCTGGCCCCGGTCGACGGCGTCTTCGCCGCCCAGGTGATCAAGCCGCAGGCCAAGGTGCTGGCCGTCGACCGCGGCATCCGCTGCGTCACCCTCGACTACGAGGCGCTGCGGGGGCTGGACGACGCCGAGTCCCGGCTCTTCTGAGCCCGGCGACCCCATGACCGCCCTCGTCCGCTTCCTCGTCGTCGGCGTCGCCAACACCTTGGTCTACTACCTCGTCTACCGACTGCTCCTGCTCGGCCTGGCCTACCTGCCCGCCCACCTGCTGGCCTACGGCGTCGGCATCGTCTTCTCCTTCTTCGCGAACTCCCTGTACACCTTCCGGGTGCGCCCCACCTGGCGCCGTTTCCTGGTCTTTCCCTCCACCACCCTCGCCAACTTCCTGGTCGTCACCCTGGGTTCGGTCCTGCTGGTGGAGCGGGGCTGGGTCGACGAGCGCTGGGCGACCCTGCTGATGACGGTGGCCGCCGTGCCGGTGACCTTCCTGCTCACGCGTCTGGTCCTCACCTCCCGCCGCGACGGTCAGGCAGAATCGGGACCATGACCAGCCGCGCCGCGATCGCCGCCCCCAACGCCTACGCGACGGACGCCGCGCAGCACGCCCTCGCCGAGGGCGGCACCGCCGTGGACGCGGCGATCGCGGCCATGCTGATGGCCGCCCACACCGAGCCGGGCATCGTCTCCCTGCTGGGCGGGTGCTTCATCAACGTCTGGCCCCACACAGGTGACCCGGTGGTCATCGACGGCAACGTCGAGATGCCGGGGCGGGCGATGACCGAGGACGCACGCGGGCGGGGGCTGATCGAGGCGGCCTCGGAGTACGGCGGCGGCATGGTCACCTACGTCGGGCCCGGGTCGGTCGCCACCCCGGGGATGTTCGCCGCCTTCGGCGCCGCCCACCGTCAGTTCGGCCGGGCACCCTGGCGCGAGCTGCTGCAGCCGACCGCCGACCGGGCCCGGTCCGGCTTCCCCCTGGGCCGCATCTCGCAGTCCTACCTGACGCTCGTCACCGGGACCATCCTGGCCTGGGACCCCGCCACGCGAGCCCTGCTCACCGACGACGGGCAAGCCCTGCAGGTCGGCCACCGGATCGTCGAGCCCGAGCTGGCGCAGACCCTGGAGCACATCGGCCAGGCCGGGGCGGCCGACGTCTACCGCGGCGACGTCGCCCGGGCGATCGACGCGGACATGCGGGCCCGCGACGGTCTGCTCTCCCTCGCCGACCTGCAGGCCTACCAGCCGGTGGCCCGCCGGGCGCTGCGCAGCACGCTCGGCGACTGGGACCTGGCCTGCAACCCCCCACCCTCGATCGGCGGACCGGTGCTGACCGCCCTGCTCCGGCTGCTCAGCGCGGTCGAGGGCGAGATCGACCCGGCGCAGGCCGCGCAGGTCATGCGGGACGTCCTCGACATCCGCCTGGACCGGATCGACACCGCCGAGGACCTCGCCGCCGCCGGCGCCGAGCTGCTCCAGACCCTGCACGACATCGGGGACACGGGGCTGCCCACCTCGCCCTCCACGGCCCACGTCTCGGTGGTGGACGAGCACGGTATGGCGTGCGCCCTCACGGCCTCGGCCGGTTACGGCTCGGGCATGACCATCGCCGGGACCGGCCTCATCGCCAACAACGCGCTCGGCGAGCTGGAGCTGAACCGGCGCGGCCTGCACGCCCTCGCTCCTGGGGCCCGGCTGGCCTCCAACATGGCGCCCACCACCGCCCGTCGCGGCGACGGCGGCGTGCTGGCGATCGGCACCCCGGGCGCCGACCGGATCACCACCGCCCTGGCCCAGGTGCTGACCCACCTGGCCCGGCACGGCGAGGACCTGCAGACCGCGATCGACCGTCCCCGGATGCACCCGCGCCGGCTCGACGACGGCAGCACCCGGATCGACCACGAGCAGGACGCCGCGATCGCCGCCTCGTTGGACGCCGCGGGGATGGTGCGGCACGAGCACCCGCCCCTGTCCATGTACTTCGGCGGCGTCGGTGCCGCCATGCTCTCGCCCCGCCGCGGCCTGCTCGCCGCCGCCGACCCGCGCCGCGAGGCCGCCACCCTCGTCACCTGACCCAGCGCGCCACCTGCGCCGACCGGACGCGCGTCCGGTGGCGGCCAGCAGACCCGGACCGGTCATCTGGCACGATCGGGGCCATGGTCAACCTCACCAAGATCTACACCCGCACCGGCGACGACGGCACCACCGCCCTGGGCGACAACGGACGCACCCGCAAGACCGACCCGCGCCTGGTCGCCTACGCCGACACGGACGAGACCAACTCGGTCCTCGGGGTGGCCCTGGCCCTCGGTGACCTGCCGCCCGAGGTCCGGGAGACCCTCACCAGGGTGCAGAACGACCTCTTCGACGTGGGTGCCGACCTGTGCATGCCGCTGCGGAGCAGTTATGACTGGGAGCCGCTGCGGGTCAAGGCCGAGTGGATCGAGGAGCTCGAGGCGGACTGCGACCACTACAACGAGGGCCTGGCGAACCTGCGCAGCTTCATCCTGCCCGGCGGCACCCCCGGCTCGGCGTACCTGCACGTGGCCCGCACGGTCGCCCGGCGGGCCGAGCGCTCCGCCTGGGAGGCGCTGGAGACGTATGGCGACCAGCCCGCCGGTGAGGGTGCGGGCAAGGGCGAGGGTGGCGTCAACCCGTTGGCGGCCAAGTACCTCAACCGGCTCTCGGACCTGCTCTTCATCCTGGGCCGCGTGGCCAACACGGCGGGCGAGGGCGACGTCCTGTGGCAGCCCGGCGGCGGCCGTGAGCAGGCGCCGGAGAAGCGCCGGCGGCGCTAGGGGTACTGCTAGGCGACCTGGCTGTTCCAGCCGGGGGGCACGGCCTCGATCCAGGCCCGGAGCGCGGTGTAGTGGTCCTCGGCGAGGGCCAGCTCGAAGCGTGAGCCGAGGTAGGTGACCGGGACCTGGATCTGGTCGTGCCGGTCCAACGCCCGCTCGGCGTCCTCGTCCAGAGGGGTGGAGATGCCCAGGTCGAGGTTGCCGCGCTGCCACGGGCCGACGGAAAGGCCGCCTGGTCCTCGCAGGACCAGGCGGCCGGAGATGAAGCGGAGGGTGCCGCGGCGCCACTGGCTCTCGCCCTCGGCACGGTAGGCGGCGGGCATGGACATCGTGGCGGCCTGACGCTGCTCCACGATGCGGTAGCCGAGCAGGAGCAGTCCCAGCAGGAGCAGGCCGCCGAGGACGGCGAGCAGCACCGGGGACAGCAGCTCGGTCATGGTCGGGTCAACCGGTCGTGGAGGCGAGGCTGCCGGCGTCGACGCGCTCGGCCACGATCACCACGCGGTCGTTGTCGACCGAGAGGAAGCCGCCGTCGATGGTGACGGTCTGTGCGCCTCCACCGGTCTTGATCCGCACCTCGCCGGCGACCAGCACGCCCAGCAGCGGGCTGTGGCCCGGCAGGATGCCCAGTTCGCCGTCGGTGCTGCGCGCGCTGACCTGCTGCGCCTCGCCCTCCCAGACCTTGCGATCGGCGGCGACGAGCTCGACGTGGAGTGCACTCACGAGTTGATCCCTTTCAAAGGTGTGCGACCTTTCCAGTCTAACGGCCCCGACAGCGCGTTCGGACCGGACCCGGCTGGTCTTAGCCGGGTGCGCGGCGGCAGGATGAGGGAGTGATCACCGTCGACACGTCTGGCCTGGGCCAGGCGCTGCACACCCTTCCCGACAACCCCCGCATCGTGGTGTCCGGCAACCACGTGATCCCGTGGGAGCTGGTCGAGGTCGTGGACCGGACGTTGGAGCGCTACACGCTGCACGCGCTCAACGGGCCGGCGGGCCTGCCTGACCGGGAGGGGGTGACCCTGGAGACCAGCTTCGTCGGCCCCGGGCAGCGGCGCAGCCCACGCCTGCGCTACGTACCGTCCCGGCTCTCGCTGGTGCCGATGCTGTTCCGGCGCACCCTGCCGCCGGACGCCGTGCTGCTGCACTGCGCTCCCCCGCGGGACGGCGTGCTCTCCCTGGGCCTGGAGGTCAACGTCCTGCCCGCCGCTCACGAGATGGTCCGGGAGCGGGGCGGCATCGTGGTGGCGCTGATCAACGACCAGATGCCCTTCACCTACGGCGACGCCCTCGTCCCGCTCGAGCAGGTCGACTACGCCGTGCACACCTCCGCACCGCTGGTGGCGGCCGGAGCCGCGGCCCCTCTCGGCCAGGACGCGCTGGAGATCGGCCGTCGGGTCGCCGAGCGGGTGCCGGAGGGCGCCACCTTGCAGATGGGGATCGGGGCGGTGCCGGACGCCGCGCTGGCGGCGCTCACGGGCCACCGCGGGCTACGGATCTGGACCGAGATGTTCTCCGACGGGGTGCTGGCGCTGGACCGCGCCGGCGCCCTGGACGACGGCCACCCGCTCACCACCTCCTTCCTCTTCGGCTCCCAGGAGCTCTACGACTGGGTGGACGGCAACCGACGGGTCAGCATGCTGCGCACCGAGCGCGCCAACGACCCGGCGCTCATCGCCCGGCAGCGGATGATGACCTCGATCAACACCGCGCTCGAGGTCGACCTCTTCGCCCAGGCCAACGCCTCGCGCATCGACGCCCGCATCCACAGCGGCACCGGCGGCCAGACCGACTTCATCGTCGGTGCCCTGCACTCACCCGGCGGCCAGGCGATGATCGCCCTGCGCTCCTGGCACCCCAAGGCCGATGTGTCCACCATCGTGCCGTTGCTCGACGAGCCGGTGACCTCCGTCCAGCAGTCGGCGGTCGTCACCGAGCACGGCACGGCCCTGATCTGGGGCCACTCTGAGCAGGACCAGGCCGCTGGACTCATCGACCACTGCGCCCACCCGCGTGTCCGGGACGAGCTGTGGGAGGAGGCTCACCACCTGGGCCTGGCCTGAGAGGTGAGCTCGCCGCCACCGCAGGCCAGCCAACGTGCGGCGACCCGCCGCTGCACAGCGATCTGGGACGACGAACGGGCCCGGTGCAGGTGCACCGGGCCCGTTCGAGGGTCGACTCAGCAGCCGGTCAGCTGTTCTTCTCCAGCTCGGCGGCGTTGCGCTCGACGTCGTCGAGGCCACCGCACATGAAGAACGCCTGCTCGGGCAGATGGTCGTAGTCGCCGTCGGCCACCTTGGTGAAGGCCTCGATGGTGTCGGCCAGCGGCACGGTCGAGCCCTCGATGCCGGTGAACTGCTTGGCGACGTAGGTGTTCTGCGACAGGAAGCGCTGGATGCGACGGGCCCGGCCGACGAGGATCTTGTCCTCCTCGGACAGCTCGTCGATGCCCAGGATCGCGATGATGTCCTGCAGCTCCTTGTACCGCTGCAGGATGGACTTGATCCGCACCGCGGTCTCGTAGTGCTCCCGGGTGATGTACCGCGGGTCCAGGATCCGGCTGGTCGACGTCAGCGGGTCCACGGCCGGGTAGATACCCATCGAGGCGATCGGGCGGGACAGCTCGGTGGTCGCGTCCAGGTGGGCGAAGGTGGTCGCCGGGGCCGGGTCGGTGTAGTCGTCGGCCGGCACGTAGATCGCCTGCATCGAGGTGATCGAGTGACCACGGGTGGAGGTGATCCGCTCCTGCAGGGTGCCCATCTCGTCGGCCAGGTTCGGCTGGTAGCCCACGGCCGAGGGCATGCGGCCCAGCAGCGTGGAGACCTCGGACCCGGCCTGGGTGAACCGGAAGATGTTGTCGATGAAGAGCAGCACGTCCTGCTTCTGCACGTCGCGGAAGTACTCCGCCATCGTCAGTGCCGACAGCGCCACGCGCAGGCGGGTGCCCGGCGGCTCGTCCATCTGGCCGAAGACCAGGGCGGTCTGCCCCAGGACGCCGGCCTCCTCCATCTCCACGATGAGGTCGTTGCCCTCACGGGTGCGCTCGCCCACCCCGGCGAACACCGAGACACCACCGTGGTCGCGGGCGACGCGGGCGATCATCTCCTGGATGAGCACCGTCTTGCCCACGCCGGCGCCGCCGAACAGGCCGATCTTGCCACCGAGCACGTAGGGCGTGAGCAGGTCGATGACCTTGATGCCGGTCTCGAACATCTGGGTCTTGGGCTCCAGCTGGTCGAAGGCCGGGGCCGGACGGTGGATGCCCCAGCGCTCGGTGATCTCCAGCGTCTCGCCCTCGGGGAGGTCCAGGACGTCGCCGGTGGCGTTGAAGACGTGACCCAGGGTGACGTCGCCGACCGGCACGGTGATGGGGCCACCGGTGTCGTGCACGCCCTGGCCGCGGACCAGGCCGTCGGTGGGCTGCAGCGAGATCGCGCGCACCATGTTGTCGCCGATGTCCTGGGCGACCTCGAGGTTGATGGTCTTGGTCTCACCGTCCAGCGTCACCTGCGTCTTGAGCAGGTTGTAGAGCGCGGGCATGCTCCCCGGAGGGAACTCGACGTCGACGACCGGGCCGATGATCCGGGCCAGCCGACCGACGGCACCCTGGGTCTGCTCCGTCTGCGGAGCCTGCGTGGTAGCAGTCATGGTTTCGTCCTTCTTCACTTGGCGTCGGCGAGGGCGCTCGCGCCGCCCACGATTTCGCTGATCTCTTGGGTGATCTCGGCCTGGCGGGCCTGGTTGGCCAGCCGGGTGTAGGTCTTGATGAGCTCCTCGGCGTTGTCCGTCGCCGACTTCATCGCGCGCTGGCGGGCGGCCAGCTCGGACGCGGCGGACTGCAGGAGCGCGTTCCACACCCGGGAGGTGATGTACCGGGGCAGCAGCGCGTCGAGCACCTCCTGCGGGTCGGGCTCGAACTCGTACAGCGGGTGCGCGAACTCGGTGCGCGGACGCTCGTCCTCCACGACCTCCAGCGGGAGCAGTCGGGTGACGGTCACCTCCTGGGTCACCATGTTCACGAACCGGGTGTAGACCAGGTGCACCTCGTCGACCCCGCCCTCCTCGGAGCCGGTGATGAACTCCGAGACCAGCCGCTCACCGATCTCCTGCGCCACCTCGAACACCGGCGCGTCGGAGAACCCGCTCCAGGACTCGGCGAACTCGCGGCCGCGGAAGCGGAAGTAGTTCTCCGCCTTGCGCCCGGTGAGGAAGGGGACCGTCTGCATACCGTGCTCGTGCAGGTGCTCACGCAGCTGCTCGGAGCGCTTCAGCACGTTGGCCGAGTAGGCGCCGGCCAGACCCCGGTCGGAGCTGATGATCAGCGCGGCGGCCCGGGTGGGGTTCTCGCGCTGCAGCGTCAGCGGGTGCTCGAGCTCGGCGTTGCTGGCCACGGCGGACACGGCGCGGGTGATCGCCCCGGCGTACGGGGACGTCTGCGCGACCCGCTGGCGGGCCTTGACCACCCGCGAGGCGGCGATGAGCTCCATCGCCCGCGTGATCTTCTTCGTCGACTGGACGGACCGGCTGCGCTGGCGGTACTCCCGCTGCTGCGCTCCCATATCTCGCCTCTCTTACTTCGTTCGTGGGTGGTGCTGATCGGGTATGCCGTGCCCCACCCGGCTCGGGCGGGGCGCGGCAGCACCGGACGGTCAGTGACGCTGGACGGTGATCTGGGCCTGGTCGTCGTGCTCGCGACCGTCGACCTCTTCGTCGGTGGCGTGGATCTCGTGGCTGGAGTCCGGGGAGAACTCCTGCTTGAAGGCAGCCATCGCCTCGCCCAGGACGGCCTCGCCGTCGTCGCCCAGCTTGCCGGTCTCCCGGATGCCGGCCAGCAGGCCGCTCTGCTCGCGGCGCAGGTAGTCGACCCACTCGGACTCGAACCGGCGCACGTCGGTGACGGGCACGTCGTCGATGTGGCCGTTGGTGCCGGCCCAGATGATGCCGACCTGCTCCTCGACCGGGACCGGGGAGGACTGCGGCTGCTTGAGGATCTCCACCATGCGGGCACCCCGCTCCAGCTGCGCCTTGGACGCGGCGTCCAGGTCGGAGGCGAACATCGCGAACGCCTCCATCTCGCGGAACTGGGCCAGGTCGACCTTGAGGCGACCCGAGACGCTCTTCATCGCCTTGATCTGCGCCGCACCGCCGACCCGGGAGACCGAGACACCGACGTCGATGGCCGGGCGGACGTTGGAGTTGAACAGGTCCGCCTGCAGGTAGATCTGACCGTCGGTGATGGAGATGACGTTCGTCGGGATGTAGGCCGACACGTCACCGGCCTTGGTCTCGATGATCGGCAGCCCGGTCATCGAGCCGGCACCCATCTCGTCGGACAGCTTGGCGCAACGCTCCAGCAGCCGGCTGTGCAGGTAGAAGACGTCGCCCGGGTAGGCCTCGCGGCCCGGCGGGCGACGCAGCAGCAGCGACACGGCGCGGTAGGCCTCGGCCTGCTTGGACAGGTCGTCGAAGACGATGAGCACGTGCTTGCCCTGGTACATCCAGTGCTGGCCGATGGCCGAGCCGGTGTAGGGAGCGAGGTACTTGAAGCCGGCGGAGTCGGAGGCCGGGGCCGCCACGATCGTGGTGTACTCCAGCGCGCCGGCCTCCTCCAGGGTGCTGCGCACCGAGGCGATGGTCGAGCCCTTCTGGCCGATCGCGACGTAGATGCAGCGGACCTGCTTCTCGGGGTCGCCGGACTCCCAGTTGGTGCGCTGGTTGAGGATGGTGTCGATCGCGACCGCGGTCTTGCCGGTCTGCCGGTCACCGATGATCAGCTGACGCTGACCCCGGCCGACCGGAATCATCGAGTCGATCGCCTTGATACCGGTCTGCAGCGGCTCGTGGACCGACTTGCGCGCCATCACGCCGGGCGCCTGCAGCTCCAGCGCGCGGCGGCCGTCGGTGGCCACCTCGCCCAGGCCGTCGATCGGCTCGCCCAGCGGGTTGACGACGCGGCCCAGGTAGCCGTCACCGACGGCCACGGACAGGACCTCGCCCGTCCGGCGGACCTCCTGGCCGGACTCCAGGCCGGAGAAGTCGCCCAGGACGATGACACCGACCTCGTGGACGTCGAGGTTCAGCGCCAGGCCCAGCGTGCCGTCCTCGAACTGCAGCAGCTCGTTGGTCATGACCGAGGGCAGGCCCTCGACGTGGGCGATGCCGTCACCGGCGTCCACCACGCGGCCCACCTCCTCGCGCGAGGCCGCGCTCGGCTCGTAGGACTGGACAAAACTGTCCAGTGCGTCCCGGATCTCCTCGGGACGGATCGAAAGCTCCGTCATCTCATCTCTCCTGCTCGTCTGCCCGTGCTGCGGGCCGGTGGTCTGTCGCGGTAGGTAAGGGGTGGAGGGGTGGCCGGACGGGCTGTCAGCTGGTCATCCGGCGCCGGGCCTGTTCCAGCCGGTGGCTGACGGTGCCGTCGATGACCTCGTCACCGATCTCCACCCGGATGCCACCGACGACGCTCTCGTCGATGACGACGTTGGTGTGCACCTGGCGGCCGTACTGGCGGCTGAGTGCACCGACCAGCTTCTCGTGCTGCTCGTGGGTGAGCGGGACGGCGCTGATCACGGTGGCGGTCACCTGCTGCTGCCGCTCCGCGGCCTGCTCCAGGTAGGCCGCGACCGTCCGGTCGAAGCGGCGCGCCCGCAGGCCGCTCGCCGCCTGGCGGGCCAGGCGCACCGTCTCCGGGGCGGTCTTGACCGCCAGCAGCCGGTCCACCAGCTTCACCCGGGCGGCCGGCTCTGCGCGGCGGTTGCTCAGCGCGGCCTGCAGCTCCACGTCGCCCTCGACGATCCGGGAGAACCGGAACAGCTCGTCCTCCACCTGACCGAGACGACCGTGGCGCTCGGCGTGGGCCAGGACCGCCTCGACGCCGAGCCGCTCCAGGGCGTCCACGAGGGAGCCCGGACCTGCCCAGCGCTCGGCCGCGACGGCCCGGGTGACCTGCAGCGCCCCCTCGCCGATGCGCCCGCTGAGCAGCCGCTCGGCGAGCCGGGAGCGGTCGGCACCCTCACGGGAGGGGTCGCCGAGGCTGCGCCGCAGGGTCGGGTTGCCGTCCAGCAGCCGGGCGACGGCCCAGAGCTCGTCGCCGACGTGGGCCGCGTCGGTGCCCGACTCGTGCTGGAGCACCTGCTCCAGCGCCGCGCGTGCCCCGTGGTAGGACCGTCGGAAGGCGTTGTCCATCGACGACGTCATCAACGACCCTGCCCGCTGCTGCCCACCTGCTCGGGGGTGATCGCCCCGGAGTCCAGGTCGGCCAGGAACCGGTCGACGATGCCCCGCTGACGGGTCTCCTCGTGCAGCGACTCGCCGACGATCTTGCTGGCCAGGTCGGTCGAGAGCCGGCCCACCTCGCCGCGCAGCGCGATCATCGCCTGCTGGCGCTCGGCCGCGATCTGCTTGTGCGCGGTCTCGGTGATGCGGGCCGCCTCGGTGTTGGCCTGCTCGCGCAGCTCGGCGATGATCTGCGCGCCCTGCTCCTTGGCGTGCTCGCGGATGCGGGCCGCCTCGGCCCGCGCCTCGCCGAGCTGGTCCTCGTACTGCTTCTTGGCGGCGGCAGCCTCGGCCTCGGCCTGCTCGGCGCGCTGCATCCCGCCCTCGATCGCGTCCGTCCGCTCGCGGTAGACCTTCTCCAGCCGCGGGCTGATCACCTTGGTGACGAACCAGAGGAAGATCAGGAAGAAGACGATCGAGACGACGAGCTCGGGGATGTAGGGCACGATCGGGCTGGCGTGGTACTCGGGGTAGTCCGACACCGCCATCAACGCCGCCTCGGCAATGGGTTGCACTGTGGTCTCCTCGTGGTGCTGCGCGGTATGCCGCGCAAGAAGTTGCGGAGCGGGCTGGGTCAGCCAGCGATGAAGAAGAGGACCAGACCGAAGATGGCCAGCGCCTCAGCGGCGGCGAAGCCGATGATGGTGAACGGACGCAGCAGCGGCGCCGACTCGGGCTGCCGGGCCACACCGTTGAGGTAGGCGGCGAAGATCATACCGACGGCCAGCGCCGGGCCGAGGGTCGCCAGGCCGTAGCCGAGGAGGGTGATGTCACCAGTCATTTCAGCATTCTCTTTCTCTGTCGGTTCCGGAGGCGGGCGCCGCCGGAGTTCGGGGTCGTGCGGTGGAACGGGTCAGTGGTCGTCAGCGGTCGTCAGGGGTCGTCAGGGTCTCAGTGGTCGTCCGCGACCGCTGCGCCGATGTAGGAGGCGGACAGCAGGACGAAGACGTAGGCCTGGATGGCCTGGATGAGCATCTCGAAGACGAACACACCCAGGCTCGCGATCCAGGCCGGGAAGGCCAGGACGGTCAGCCACCCGCCGCTCTGGAACATCTCCCAGGCACCCAGGGTGAGCACCAGGACGAGCATGTGGCCGGCGAACATGTTGCCGAACAGTCGCAGCGCCAGCGTCAGCGGCCGGGTGATGAAGAAGGTCATCAGCTCCAGCACGAAGACGACCGGGACCATGACCTTGGGCAGGCCCGGAGGCACCATGAACTTGAAGTAGCCCAGCAGGCCGTGCCGCTTGAAACCGATCGCGTGGTAGAGCACGTAGACGATCAGGGTCAGACCGGCGGCCATGCCGACCCGGCCGAACGTCGGCAGGTTGATCCCCGGGATGATCCCGGCCCAGTTGTTGAACAGGATCACGATGAAGATCGAGAACAGGAACGGCACGTAGGGCAGGAAGTCCTTGCTGCCGATCATGTCCCGCGCCACGCCTTCGCGGACGAAGCCGTGCGCCTGCTCGGTGACCCACTGGCCCTTGGACGGCACGACCGCTACCTTGCGGGTGCTCAGGTGCAGCCAGACGGCGATCGCGACCATGGACAGGGCCAGCACCACCATGGGGCGGGTCAGCGCGATGGTCATCTGCTGACCGAACAGCTGCACCTCCCCGAAGACCACGAGGGGCTGCCAGAAGGTCGACGGCGTCGGGGGGAAGGAAGAATCGGCCGCGACGACAGACCCTGCTAGGGCGGTCAGGCTCACTGCTGCTCCTCACACAGGTCACGAGGACGAGGGGACTGGATCACACACTTGAAGAACTGCCGGTCGGTGCTCGGTCCGGGACAGCCCGTCTCCGCGGCGTTCATGTCTTACCGTACCGGAGCCAGATGACGTAGAACGCCAGCCCCATACCGAAGAGCAGCCCGACCACGAGCAGGAACTCGGTGCCGAGCAGCTGGTCGACCCCCCAGCCGAGCAGACCGAAGGTCAACGGTCCGGCGACCAGGTAGGCGATGACCGACACGGCCGGGTAGGCACCGTGCACGAACTCGCTGTGCGAGGACGGCCTGATCTGCGAGGAGTACCCGGAGGGGTGGCTCTGGGGCAGGTCCGAGGGGCCGGTGGGCTGGCTCAACGGTCGACTCCCTTCGTGGTCGGGGCGACGCTAACAGACGGGGCCGCGCCCGGGTCCACGTCCAGGCTCACGCGCGCCCGCAGCGCACCGACGACGGTGCCGGCCTGGACGGCCAGGCCGACCACGATGAAGGTCAGGCCCAGGGCCATCAGGCTGACCTGGTCGGACCGGCTGAGCAGGAAGAGCACGCCCCCCGTCAGCGCGATCTGCACGAGGAAGACGAAGAAGGCCCCCGACATCACGATCTGGCCCGGCCCCGACAGCAGGCCGCGGATGGCCACGATCCCCAGCCCGAAGACCCCGAGGGAGAGCACGCCCCCGACGAGGGCGGACAGAGCTGCCATACCGTCCACCGCCAGCCAGGCCACCAGGGCCCCGGCCACGGTGATCGCCAGCCCGGCCGGGACGGCCCAGAGCAGCATGAGCCGGGTCGGTGACGACCGGATCGTGGACCCGGTCGACGAGCGCGCCTCGGCACTGCTGGAGGTCATGGACGTCCTAGGCGAAAGAGGGGTGGGTTGCTTGTGAAAGTTATCACAAGCACTCCGGTCAGCACGAACCCGCCGGTCAGCGCCGCCCCCGCAGAGCCGCCGGCCGCGACGGTTGCCAGGTCAGGGCCAGGGCCAGCGCCAGCAGGAGCACGATACCGACGACCGAGGTCCACACCGGAAGATAGGCGAAGGACACCGCACCCAGCGCGATGAGCCCCGACCACAGGTACAGCAGCACCACCGCTCCCCGGTGGCTGTGCCCGATGTCCAGGAGCCGGTGGTGCAGGTGGCCGCGGTCCGGCTTCCACGGCAGCTGCCCCCGGCGCGTGCGGCGCAGCACGGCGAGCACGACGTCGAGGAAGGGCAGCGCCATGACCGCCAGCGGGATGAGGACCGGCAGCAGGATCGCGGTGGCGGCCGAGGCGCTGGCCAGCGAGGAGTGGGGATCGACCGAGCCGGTCATCGAGATGGTGGAGGCGGCCAGGAGCAGCCCGAGCAGCAGCGCGCCGGCGTCACCCATGAACAGTCGCGCCGGGTGGAAGTTGTGCGGCAGGAAGCCCAGGCAGACGCCGATCAGGGCCGCGCTGATGAAGGTGGCCTGGTGGAAGACGTTCGGCGGGTCGAAGGCGCGGCTGACCAGGTAGGTCCAGGCGAAGAAGGCGCTGGCGGCGATGAGCACGACCCCGGCGGCCAGCCCGTCCAGCCCGTCGATGAAGTTCACCGCGTTGGTGGAGATCACCACCACGAGGATGGTGAGCATCACCATCACCGGCTCCGGCAGGACGGTGACGCCCAGGATGGGCAGCTGCAGCAGGCGGACGCCGAAGAAGGCCATGACGCCACCGGCGAGCACCTGCCCCGCGAGCTTGGTCAGCCAGTCCAGGTCGTGCAGGTCGTCGACCGCCCCGAGCAGGGTGATGATCGCCGCCCCGGCCAGCACGCCGTAGATCGCGGGGGTGCTGGAGAACAGCTGGCCGAGATAGGGCAGCCGGGACCCGAGGAGGACCGCGGCGGCGAAGCCGAGCAGCATCCCCACCCCGCCCATGCGCGGGATCGGGACGGAGTGCACGTCCCGGTCCCGCACCGCGGTCATCGCCCCGACCGCGAGCGCCAGCCGGCGGACGAGGGGGGTGGCGAGGTAGGTGACGATGGCTGCGGTGAGCAGCACCATCAGGAACTCGCGCACGGTGGGGGTGCGGCGTCAGCCGGCGTGCGGTTCCGGGTAGGCGGGGTAGGCCTGCAGCAGCTCGGTCACCTCGGCGCGGATCTCCCGGGCGACGGGGTGCTCCGGCGTGCCGTCGGTCTGGGTGATCGCCCGGTGCATGAGGTCGGCGACCGTGCGCATCTGCTCCGCGCCCATCCCCTGGGTGGTGACGGAGGGGCTGCCGACCCGGATGCCCGAGGCCACGTTCGGCTTCTCGGGGTCGAAGGGGATGGCGTTCTTGTTGAGCACGATGCCGGCTGCATCGCACCGGGCCTCGGCGTCCCGCCCGGTCACCCCGACACCGCGCAGGTCGTGCAGGGACAGGTGGGTGTCGGTGCCGCCGGTGATCGGCCGGATCCCGTGCTGGTCCAGCCCGGCGGCCAGGGCCGAGGCGTTCTCGACGACCTGCCGGGCGTAGGACTGGTAGGCCGGCGTCATGCACTCGGCGAAGTTGACCGCCTTACCGGCCACGCCGTGCATGAGCGGGCCGCCCTGCATCATCGGGAACACCGCGCGGTCGATCTTCTTCGCGTGCTCCTCCTTGCAGATGATCGCGCCGCCGCGGGGTCCGCGCAGCACCTTGTGCGTGGTGAAGGAGACCACGTCGGCGTAGGGCACGGGCGAGGGGATGACCTTGCCGGCGACCAGGCCGATGAAGTGGGCCGCGTCGACCCAGAAGATCGCGCCGACCTCGTCGGCGATCGCCCGGAACCGCTCGAAGTCGATCAGCCGGGGGATCGCCGAGCCGCCGGCGACGATCATCTTGGGCCGGTGCTCGCGGGCGAGCGCCTCGACCTGGTCGTAGTCGATGTCCTCCGTCTCGCGGTCGACGCCGTAGTGCACGGCGTTGAACCACTTGCCGGAGAAGCTGACCTTGAAGCCGTGGGTCAGGTGGCCGCCGTGATCCAGCGACATCGCCAGGATAGTGTCACCGGGTGCGGTGAAGGCCCCGTAGACCGCCTGGTTGGCGCTGGCGCCCGAGTGCGGCTGGACGTTGGCGTGGTCGGCGCCGAACAGCTCCTTGGCGCGGGCGATCGCCAGGTCCTCGACCTTGTCCACCTCGGAGCACCCGCCGTAGTAGCGGGCGTGCGGGTAGCCCTCGGCGTACTTGTTGGACAGCGTCGAGCCCAGGGCGGCGAGCACCGCGGGGCTGGTCTGGTTCTCGCTGGCGATGAGCTGCAGCCCCGCGCGTTGGCGGTCCAGCTCGGAGACCAGCAGCTCCGCGATCTGCGGGTCCTGCTCCACCAGGGCACCGAAGTGCGGTCCGTAGTAACTCTGGGGGGTCACGGCTGTCGTCATGGGGCCACTCTAGGGCGTCCCCGGGTGCGGGGTCAGGAACGGTGCGAAGCTGCCGGGACGACACGGTAGGCCGAGCTCGGGACGGGCACCGCGCTGGGGCGCACGCTGCCCACCAGGGCGGCCCCGTCGGGCTCATCGTCCTGACCGATCTCTCCTGACCCCTCCCCCTCGGCGGGCTCCGTCTGCGGCTCGACCGGGGCCGGTGGCTGGTCGTGCAGGACCGTGGTGCCGAGCACCGCCCGGATCTGCGTCGCCTCGAGCGCCCCCGGACGCAGGACGACCGGCTCCTCGCCCGTGCAGTCCAGGATCGTGGAGGGCAACCCGCCGGTGCGCGGGCCACCGTCGAGGTAGGCGGTCACGGCGCCGCCGAGCTGGTCCAGGGCCTCCTGGGCCGTCGTGGCGGCAGGCTGCCCGGTGACGTTGGCGCTGGTGACGGCCAGGGGCCCGACCTCCTCGAGCAGGGCGAGGGCCACCTCGTCATCGGGCATCCGCAGGGCGACGGTGCCGTTGGTCTCTCCCAGGTCCCACTGCAGCGACGGCTGAGACCGGAGCACCAGGGTCAGCGGTCCGGGCCAGAACTGGCGCATCAGGATGCGGGCGTACATCGGGACCTCGACCGCGAGTCCGTCGACCGTCCGCGCGTGCGGGACGAGCACGGGCGGGGGCATCTCCCGGCCCCGGTGCTTGGCGGCCAGCACCATGGCCACCGCCACCTCGTCGAAGGCGTCGGCACCCACGCCGTAGACGGTGTCGGTCGGCAGCACGACGAGCCTTCCCTGGCGCACCACCTCGGCGGCGTGCCCCACCGCGGTGGCACGGCTCTCCGGGTCGCTGCAGTCCAGCAGCCGATCGGGCGACGGCGTGCCAGCCATGGGTCCTCCGGTCCGGCTCGAGGGTGGGTCAGGATGGTGGTCAGGGCGTCATCTTCCCACGCCAGGCGGGTGACACTTGCCCCCTTTCGAGTTGCGAGGCGCTGCCGCTCGGCCCAGAGTATTCACAGACACGGGCCGCACGACGGCGCCCGTGCCGCACCAGGAAAGGAGCCACCCCCATGCGTGGTAGCGGACTCATCTGGACCATCGTCGGCATTCTGCTGATCATCGCCCTGATCATGTTCATCTTCTAGGTCTCCAGCGTCGACCCTGAGCGCTGAGCAGCCCTGAGAAGACCAGTTGCACCCTTGGACCCGAGTTGGACCCTGTTGCAGACCTGACTCGACCCCCGTCGTGGCCCTGCCCGACGCACCGCACCAGGAAAGGAGTCACTCTTGCGTGGAAGCGGACTCATCTGGACCATCGTCGGCATCCTGCTGATCGTCGCCCTGATCATCTGGATCACCCAGCGCGCCTGACCGTAGCTCGGTAGACGGTCAGCACAAGGCCTGCCCCTCGCGAGAGCGACGGGCAGGCCTTCGCCGTGAGGAGGCAGGACCGGGGTACGGTGAACGACGGTCTGCCCGGTCCGGCGGCCGTGACGATGATCGAAGGTCGAGGGGATGGTTGCACCGAGCGCCCGCCGCGAGGGGCTGCACGGCCTGCGCGGTGTGGCCGTCATCCTGGTGGTGCTCTTCCACCTCTTCGGGGCGGGGCGCGTCTCCGGCGGCATCGACGTCTTCCTGGCCATCTCCGGGTTTCTCTTCACCGGGCTGATCCTGCGCCGGGTGACCGGCGAGGGGCTGGACCTCTCCGCCTACCTGGCCCGTCTGGTGCGCCGGCTGCTGCCACCCATCCTGCCGGTCCTCGCCGTCGTGGTGCTGGCCAGCCTGGTGCTGCTGCCCGCCCCGATGCGGGCGCAGACCTGGCAGGAGACGGCAGCGGTCCTGCTCTACGTGGAGAACTGGCAGCTCATCAGCTCCCAGCTCGGTTACGACGCCGCCGGCGTGCAGACCAGCCCCCTGCAGCACTTCTGGTCGTTGTCGGTCCAGGGGCAGTTCTACCTGTTCTGGCCGGTCGTGCTCACCGCTGCGTGGTGGCTGCTGCGCCGCCTGCGCCTGCCCGCCCGCCCAGCCCTGGCGGTGGTGGTGCTCGCGGTCACCGCGGCCTCCTTCGGGTATGCCGTGCATCTGCACCGCCTCGACCAGCAGGTCGCCTACCTGCACACCGGGGCCCGGCTGTGGGAGCTGACCCTGCCCGGCCTGCTGGCCCTGAGCGCCGGACACCGACGGCTGCCGCGCGCGGCTCGTGCCGGGCTCGGCTGGGCCGGGCTGGCCCTGATCGTCTCCTGCGGCTTCGTCCTGGACGGCGCCGCGCTCTTCCCCGGCCCGTGGGCCCTGTGGCCCGTGCTGGGCGTGGTGCTCTTCCTCCTGGCCGACGACACCGGGGCGCCGGGCAGCGCCGACCGGCTGCTGACCGCGCGCCCGGCACGCTGGCTGGGTGACATCTCCTACGCCCTCTACCTGTGGCACTGGCCGCTGCTCATCATCGCCCTGCACCTGAGCCCGCGGCCGGCCGGTGACCCGATGCTCTCGGCCGTGGTCCTGGCGGTCTCCGTGGGGTTGGCCCACGCCACCCACCGGCTCCTCGAGCGTCCGCTCGGCGACCTGCGGCGGTGGCCGTCGCCGCTCCGCACGGCCAGGGCCGGGGCCGTGGTCCTGGTGGTGCCGGCGCTCGTCCTGGGCGGGTCGGGCCTCGTGCTGGACTCCCGGGCCCGGCAGGAGGCGGAGGACGCCCGCGCCAGCCTCGCCCAGCAGGTCCTGAACGGCACCAGCCGCGACCACCCCGGGGCACTGGCGCTCCGGCCGGACCGGGGACCGGTGCCGGAGGCGCCGCTGCTGCTCGACCCGACCGAGGCGGACGCCGACCTGCCGCCGCACGACGCCCAGGGTTGCTGGCAGGCCGCGGAGGACCGCCCCGAGCTGGCCGAGGTGCTCCTCTGCCCCGAGCCACCCGGCACGGAGGTGCCCGACCCGGTGGCCACGGTGGTCATCACCGGCGGCTCGCACGGGGCGATGTGGGAGCCGGCCTGGCGGGTCCTGGCCGCCGAGCACGGGTGGCGGGTCCTGGTCATGGTCAAGGCCGGCTGTCAGCTGACGACGAGCACCGGCCAGTTCCCCGTGGAGACCGACCTCGTGCCCAACGCCTCCTGCCAGGAGTGGAACCGTCGGGCCCTCACCGAGCTCGTGGAGCTGGACCCGGACGTCGTCTTCACCCTGGGCACCACGACGGCACAGGCGGAGACGACCGGGGAGAAGGCCTCGCGCGGCTTCGTCGAGGTCTTCGAGCACCTCGCCGAGCACGACATCGACGTGGTCGCGATCCGCGACATCTTCCGGATGCAGAGCGACGTGCCCGCCTGCGTCGCGGAGAACCTGGCCGACCCATCGGTGTGCGACACCCCCCGCGTGCCGGGCCCTTCGCCCCTGACCCCGGACATGGTGCCCGACAACGTCGGGCTCGTTGACCTCACCGACCACGTGTGCGCTCCCGAGGTCTGCCAGGCCGTGGTGGGCAACATCATCGCCTACCACGACCACTCCCACCTGTCGGCCTCGTTCGCCACGACCCTGGCTCCTGCGCTGGACGCGGCGCTGCGCGAGGCAGCCCCTGCGCTGTACGCCCAGACCGGCTAGGGGCGGGCGCCTCGGCTCACCCGTGGTCGGCCCCCCAGGTCGGGATGGTCGGCGACCTCCGCGAAGCCGAGCTGGCTCAGCGCCGCCGGCAGGCTCTCCCCCTGCGCGTCCGCGTGCTCCATCAGCAGCACCCCGCCCGGGCGCAGGAGCCGCAGCGCCCAGCCGGCGATCTGCCGGGGCACCTCCAACCCGTCCGCCCCGCCGCCGTAGAGCGCCAGCTCCGGGTCGTGCTCGCGCACCTCCGGGTCCACCGGCTCGGCGTCCGGCGGGATGTACGGCGGGTTGCAGGTGATGACGTCGACACTCGCGAGCAGCTCGGGGAAGGCCTCCTCCGCGCGGCCGAGGCGCAGGTCCACCGACCGCCCGGCGGGGTGCCCGGCGAGGTTGGTAGCCGCATACCGGTGCGCCTGCGGCGAGAGCTCGACGGCGCCCACCCGCGCGTCCGACCTGGCCGCCGCCAGGGCCAGCGCGACCGCCCCGGAGCCGGTGCACAGGTCGAGCACGACGGGTCGCGCCAGCCCCTCGAGGTCGGCGAGGGCCAGGGTGAGCAGCGTCTCGGTCTCCGGGCGTGGGACGAAGACCCCGGGCCCGACGCTCAGGTCGAGGCCGGCGAAGTGCGCCGTCCCGGTGAGGTGCTGCAGCGGCACCCGGGCGGAGCGGCGCTCCACCAGCGCCCGGTATGCCGTCAACGTCGCCTGGTCGAGGTCGCGGCCCAGCAGCCGCTCCCGCCTCAGCTCGCCCACGTCGCGGCCGGTGGCGTGCGCGAGCAGCTGCTCGGCATCGACCGCGGGGCTGGGCACCCCGGCCCGCGTCAGCTCGACGATGCCCCACCGGACGGCGCGGTCGATGTCGGCGCTCGTGCCGGCCCTCACCGCTCCCCTGCCGCCGCGAGGCGGGCCTGCTTGTCGGCGTCGACCGCCGACTGCAGGACGGGGTCGAGGTCGCCGTCCAGGACCTGGTCCAGGTTGTAGGCCTTGAAGCCGGTGCGGTGGTCGGCGATGCGGTTCTCGGGGAAGTTGTAGGTCCGGATCCGTTCGCTGCGGTCCACCGTGCGGACCTGGCTGCGCCGCTGCTCGCTCGCCGCCGCCTGGGCCTCGTCCACCGCCATCTGGTGCAGCCGGGCCCGCAGCACGCGCAGGGCCGACTCCTTGTTCTGCAGCTGCGACTTCTCGTTCTGGCAGGAGACGACCACACCGGTGGGCAGGTGGGTGATCCGGACCGCAGAGTCGGTGGTGTTCACCGACTGGCCGCCCGGGCCGGAGGAGCGGAAGACGTCGATCTTGAGGTCGTTCGGGTCCAGCGCCACCTCGGCCGGGTCGTCGATGTCGGGCATCACCAGCACGCCCGCCGCGGAGGTGTGGATCCGGCCCTGGCTCTCCGTGACCGGGACGCGCTGCACCCGGTGCACGCCGCCCTCGTACTTCAGCCGCGCCCACGGCGCCTCGCCCGGCGTCGGGGTGCCGATGGCGCTGATGGAGAGCCGCGCGTCCTTGTAACCACCCAGGTCGGACGGCGTGGTGTCGAGCAGCTCGGTACGCCAGCCGCGGCGCTCGGCGTAACGCAGGTACATCCGCAGCAGGTCACCGGCGAACAGGGCCGACTCCTCACCACCCTCGCCGGCCTTGACCTCCAGGATGACGTCGCGGTCGTCGTCGGGGTCCCGCGGGACCAGCTGGTGGCGCAGGTGCTCGGCAGCCTTCGCCTCGGCAGCCTCCAGCGCAGGCAGCTCCTCGGCGAAGGAGGCGTCCTCGGCGGCGAGCTCCCGGGCCGCCCCGAGGTCCTCGGCGGCGCGCTCCCAGGCGCGGTAGGCGCTCACCGTCGGACCGAGCGCGGCATACCTCTTGTTCAGCCTCTTCAGGGCCCCGGGATCACCGTGCACGGCGGGGTCGGAGAGCTGCCGCTCGATGTCGGCGTGCTCGGCCAGCAATGGCAGGGCCGAGTCGAAGGCCTGGTTCGCGGCCACTGCCATACCTCTCATCTCTCACTGACCGGGGACACGGTCTGCGTCGTCCGGGGACACGGTCTGCGCCGACCGGGGACACGGTCTGCGCCGGGGAAGGCGAACGCCGGTCCCGCGAGCAGCTCGCGGAACCGGCGTCAGGGGTCCTACTTGGCGGCCTTCTTGCCGTAGCGCTCCTGGAAGCGAGCCACGCGGCCACCGGTGTCCAGGATCTTCTGCTTGCCCGTGTAGAACGGGTGGCAGTTGGAGCAGACGTCGGCGCTGATGCGGCCGGACGCGGAGGTGCTCCGGGTGGTGAACGTCGCGCCACAGGTGCAGGTGACCTGGGTCTCGGCGTACTCCGGGTGGATGTCCTTCTTCATGCTCTCTCCTCGCAAGATGGCGTTCTCCCCGGGTCGCCGTCCGCGGCTGCGGGGGCGTGAACCGGTGGGCCGACGGATTATTCTACCGTCTTATGGAGTGCGGTCCGAACCTCCGAGCGTGAGTGACGTCGGGGGGTACTCGGGGGGCGGAGCCCCCCGAGCGTGTCAGTCCTCGTCGTCCAGCCGGGTCGAGCTGGTCTGCTGGACCTGGGTGAGGAACTCGTAGTTGTGCTTGGTCTTCTTCAACCGGTCGATGAGCAGTTCGATTCCCTGCTGCTGGTCGAGGGCGGAGAGCACCCGGCGCAGCTTCCACATGATCTTCAGCTCGTCGCCGCCCATGAGGATCTCCTCGCGGCGGGTGCCGGACCCGTTGACGTCGACGGCCGGGAAGGTGCGGCGGTCGGCCAGCTGGCGGGAGAGCCGCAGCTCCATGTTGCCGGTGCCCTTGAACTCCTCGAAGATCACCTCGTCCATCTTGGAGCCGGTCTCGACCAGCGCCGTCGCGAGGATCGTCAGCGAGCCGCCGTTCTCGATGTTGCGGGCGGCGCCGAAGAACTTCTTGGGCGGGTAGAGCGCGGCGGAGTCCACACCACCGGAGAGGATCCGGCCCGACGCGGGAGCAGCCAGGTTGTAGGCGCGGCCCAGGCGGGTGATGCCGTCCAGCAGCACCACGACGTCCTGGCCGAGCTCGACCAGGCGCTTGGCCCGCTCGATGGCCAGCTCGGAGACCAGGGTGTGGTCGCTGGCCGGCCGGTCGAAGGTGGAGGAGATGACCTCGCCCTTGACGCTGCGCTGGAAGTCGGTGACCTCCTCCGGACGCTCGTCCACCAGGACGATCATCAGGTGGACCTCGGGGTTGTTGGTGGTGATCGCGTTGGCGATCGCCTGCAGCACCATCGTCTTGCCGGCCTTGGGCGGGGAGACGATGAGGCCACGCTGACCCTTGCCGATCGGCGCCACCAGGTCGATGACCCGGGTGGTGAGGTTCTTCTGCTCGGTCTCCAGGCGCAGGCGCTGCTGCGGGTAGAGCGGGGTCAGGCTGGCGAAGTCCGGGCGGCGACGGGCGCTGTCCGGCTCCTGGCCGTTCACCTTGTCCAGGCGCACCAGCGCGCTGAACTTGCCTCGGTCGCGCTTGTTGCTCGTCGAGGGCACGGTGTGCTGGCCGATCTCGCTGCCGTCCTGGGGCGCCTTGATCGCGCCCTGGACCGCGTCGCCCTTGCGCAGCCCGTGCCGTTTGACCATGCCCATCGGCACGTAGACGTCGGTCGGTCCGGGCAGGTATCCCGTGGTCCGGATGAAGGCGTAGTTGTCGAGCAGGTCCAGGATGCCGCCGACCGGGACCAGCACGTCCTCCTCGGAGTAGCCCTCCTGGTCGTCCTGCTGGCCTCCGGGTGCCGCCGGGCCGCCCGGGACGCGCCCACGCTTGCGGTCACGGTTGCGGTTACGGCTGCGCCGCCGGCCGCGACGACCGTCGTCGTCGCCGTCCATGTCGTCCTGCTGCTGATCGTCGCGCTGCTGACCATCGCTGTCCTGCTGCCCGTCGCGGCTCTGCTGGCCGTCGCGACTCTGCCGGCCCTCGCGCTGCTGCTGACCCTCACGGTCCTGCTGACCGTCGCGGTCCTGCTGGCCGTCGCGGCTCTGCCGGCCCTCGCGCTGCTGCTGACCATCGCGGTCCTGCTGGCCGTCGCGGCTCTGCTGGACATCGCGGTCCTGCTGGCCGCGCGCAGGCCCACGGTCCGACGCCTCCTCGCGGTCCTGCTGCGGGGCGGAGGCCTGCTGCTCGGTGCGGTCCTGCTGCTGGTCCCGGCCCTGGGCGGACTCGGCTGCCCGGGGGGCGCCTGCGCTGGAGCCGGCACGACGGCTGCGGCGGGTCCGGGAACCACCCTGGCTCGCGTCCCGCTGCGCCTGCGCCCGGTCCAGGGCCGCCTCGAGGCTGTCCGCGGGGTCGGAAACCGTGCTGCTGGGCTCGGCGTCCTGGGCCACGGAGGAACCCTCCGCCTGCTTCGGCGCCTGGTCACGGGCCTGCCCCCGGGCGTCCTGGCCGCTCCGCTGCTCAGTGTCCCGGTCGTTCTTCACGCGCTCGGCACTCGGCTGCTCGCGCCGGGCCGGCTCGCGCCCCTCCTGCGGGGCGGTCTCCTGCTCAGGAGCGGCGGAACGGCCGGCGGGGCGCGCACCGCGCTCCTCCCGGATGGCGGACACCAGGTCGGCCTTGCGCATCTTGGCGTTCACGGTGATGCCCATGCTGCTGGCCAGCTGCTGCAGCTCGGCCAGCCGAAGGGTGCTGAGCGAACCGGTCCGGGTGGGCACGGCGTCAGTGGTCTCGGTCACGTAGATGTCCTTCCCCCTCGGCCCCGGCGAGGTCCTCGCCGTGCCTGGGGTCTCAGGTGTGGGTCAGTCCTGTCCGTAACGGGTGGCAGGGCTGCAAGGGGTGGGCGCGGGCCGAGTGTCTCGGGTCCAGGTCAGCCAGCGACGGCTGTCACCGGTGACTGAGGCCCGCACCGAGGATGCCCCAGCGTGCGGAGGGAACTCCCACCCTGCTCCTGGAGCGACCCCAACATAACACGCGGGCGGTAGTGCTCCCTACCGGACCCGCCGGGCCGCCCGCACGATGTCGCCCAGCACCGCGGAGGCGGTTTCGTCACCTCCGGCGCCCGCGCCCTGCAGGCGCAGCTCCCCCGCCGACACGGCCTCGATGACGACGATGTTCGTCCCGCCCTGGACCGCGGCCAACGGGTCGTGCGCCGGGAGCACCTCTGGCCGTACCGACACCGAGACGCCGTCACCGGCGGGGCGGGCAGAGGCCACGAGCTTGATCACACTGCCCCTCTGCGCGGCATGCGCGAAGTCGTCGTCGGTCAGCCCGGTGATCCCGATCCGGTCGACCTCGCCCAGGCCCACCCGGACGCCGAAGGCGGTGCGGGCCAGGATGACCGCCTTGGCGGCCGCATCGAGGCCCTCCAGGTCCTCCGTGGGGTCGGCCTCCAGATAACCCAGCTCCCCGGCCTGCCGCACCGCCTCGGCAAACGGCACACCCTCACGGGCCACCAGGTCCAGGACGTAGTTCGTCGATCCGTTGACCACCCCCCGCACCGAGGTGACCTCGTCCCCGGCGAGCGAGTCGCGCAGCACCGCCAGCACGGGGACGGCGGCCATCACGGCCGCCTCGTAGTCGAGGCCGACCTCGTGCTGGTCGGCGACGGCGTGCAGCTCCTCCCCCTGCTGCGCCACCAGCTGCTTGTTGGCGGTCACCACCTGCGCCCCGCCCCGCAGGGCCTGCTCGATGAGCGAGCGAGCCGGCTCGATCCCACCCATCACCTCCACCACGACGTCCGCCCGCCCCACCAGGGACTCGGCGTCGGTGGTGAGCAGCGCCGGGTCGACACCCTCCCTGGGAGCCGAGGAGTCGCGGACCGCGACACCCACCAGCTCCAGGGGTCGGCCGAGCAGGTCGGCATACCGCTCCCCCCGGTCCTGCAGACGACGGGCCACCGCCGATCCGACGGTGCCGCAACCGAGAAGGGCGACGCGCACAGGAGACGGCACGGCACTCACATCCGCTCGGGGGCGGAGACGCCGAGCAGGTACAGCCCGTTGGCGAGGACCTGACGGGTGGCGTCGTTGAGCCAGAGCCGGGAGCGGTGCAGGTCGGTGACCTCCTCCTCGGCGGAGGTCGGGCGCACCCGGCACTCGTCGTACCACTTGTGGAACCGGCCGGCGAGGTCCTCGAGGTAGCGGGCGATCCGGTGCGGCTCGCGCAGCTGGGCGGCCTGGGCCACGACGCGGGGGAAGTCGCCGAGGATGGCCAGCAGCACCGCCTCCGTCGGGTGGGTGAGCAGACCCGGGTCGAAACCGTCCTGGCGGTGCACCCCGTCCTCGTTCGCCAGGCGCGCGACGTTGGAGGTGCGTGCGTGGGCGTACTGGACGTAGAACACCGGGTTCTCGTTGGTGCGGCTGGCCAGCAGGTCCAGGTCGATGTCGATCTGGGAGTCGGTCGAGCTGCGGGTCAGGGCGTAGCGGGCGGCGTCGACGCCGACCGCGTCCACGAGGTCCTCCAGGACCACGACCGTGCCCGCCCGCTTGGACATCCGGACGGGGCGGCCGTCCTTGACCAGGTTGACCATCTGGCCGATGAGGATCTCCAGGTTGACCCCCGGCTCGTCACCGAAGGCGGCGCACATCGCCATCATCCGCTGCACGTAGCCGTGGTGGTCGGCTCCGAGCATGATGATGCAGCGGTCGAAGCCGCGCTCGCGCTTGTCGAGGTAGTAGGCGAGGTCGCCGGAGATGTAGGCGGGATGGCCGTCGCTCTTGATGACGACCCGGTCCTTGTCATCACCGTGGGCGGTGGTCCGCAGCCACAGTGCGCCGTCCTGCTCGAAGATCGCACCCTGCTCGGTGAGCCGGTCGACCGCCCGCTGGACGGCCCCCGTCTCGTGGAGGGAGTTCTCGTGGAAGAAGACGTCGAAGTTCACGCCGAAGTCGGCGAGCGAGGCCTGAATCTCCTCGAACATCAGGTTGACGCCCACCTCGCGGAAGACCTCCTGGCCCTCCTCCTCGGGCAGCTGCAGCGCGTCCGGGCGGCGGCGCAGCACCTCGGTGGCGATGTCGTCGATGTAGGCCCCGGCATACCCGTCCTCGGGGGCGGCGTCACCGCGCGCCGAGGCGACCAGCGACCGGGCGAAGCGGTCGATCTGGGCGCCGTGGTCGTTGAAGTAGTACTCGCGGGTGACCTCGGCCCCGCTCGCCTCGAGCACCCTGGCCAGGGCGTCGCCGACCGCGGCCCACCGGGTTCCCCCCAGGTGGATCGGTCCGGTCGGGTTGGCGGAGACGAACTCCAGGTTGATCCGCTCCCCCGCAGCGGCGTTGCCCCGCCCGAAGGCCTCCCCCGCCTCGACGATGGAGCGCGCCAGCTCGGCGGCGCTCGCGGCGTCGAGGGTGATGTTGAGGAAGCCAGGGCCGGCCACGTCGACCGCAGCCACCCCGTCCACCTCGCGCAGGCGGGCGGCGAGCTGCTCGGCCAGCTGGCGCGGCGGCATACCGGCCGGCTTGGCCAGCTGCAGGGCCACGTTGGTGGCCCAGTCACCGTGCTCGCGGCTGCGCGGTCGCTCCACCCGCAGGGCCTGCTCGGCGGGCACCTCGATGGCGAGGTGACCGTCGGCGACGGCCTGGGAGAGGACGGTATGCAGTGCAGCGGCGAGTTGCTCAGGGGTCACCCGGCGCAGTCTAGTCAAGGCCGTGACCGCTCCCGGAACGGATTCTTGGCCAGCGGTATCCGGCTGCTACAGTCTCGCTGTTGCCCCCGTAGCTCAGGGGATAGAGCACCGCCCTCCGGAGGCGGGAGCGCAGGTTCGAATCCTGCCGGGGGCGCGCAGCACGACCGCACGGGGAGGCGTCTGGGTTCCTGGTGGGCCCCCCGGGCTTCAACCCCGCGGAACGGCGTTCGACGTCGTTGGCAGGTTCGATTCCTGTCCGCCTCCGCCACCTGCGGGTCATCCGATGACCCGCTGCATACCCTCGCCTCCCGGGACGCTCTTCCTCCACGTCGGCGAGCCCGCCGCGGCTGCCAGCGAATCTCCTCCCACCTGCGACGGAGGACGATCTCCCCCACCCGGCCGATGCGGAGCTCCGTCGGTCCTGGTTGGCTACCTGCCATGACCTCAGCGGGGACCGACCACAGACCACGGGAGGGGCTCGGCATCAGCGTCCGGGGCCTGACCAAGACCTTCGGCAGCCTGCGGGCCGTCGACGACCTCACCTTCGATGTGCAGCCCGGCCGGGTCACCGGCTTCCTCGGGCCCAACGGTGCCGGCAAGACCACGACCCTGCGGATGCTGCTGGGACTGGTCCGGCCGACCTCCGGGGAGGCCCTGATCGGCGGCGAGCGCTACGTGGACCTCGAGCAGCCGATCCGCACGGTCGGGGCCGGCCTCGAGGCGACCGGCTTTCACCCCGGCCGCTCCGGCCGCAACCACCTGCGGGCGCTCGCGGCCACCGAGGGGATCCCGGACGCGCGGGTGGACGAGCTGCTGGAGCTGGTGGGCATCCCGGCGGCCGCACGCAAGCGGGCGGGGGGCTACTCGATGGGGATGCGGCAGCGCCTGGGCCTGGCCGGGGCACTGCTCGGCGACCCGCAGGTGCTGCTCCTCGACGAGCCGAGCAACGGACTGGACCCCGAGGGGATCCGCTGGATGCGGGGCTTCCTGCGACACCTGGCGACCGACCAGGGCAAGACGGTGCTGATCAGCTCCCACCTTCTGGCCGAGGTGGAGCAGACCGTCGAGGACGTCGTGATCATCGCCAACGGCAGGATGGTGCGCAGCGGCACCATGGACGAGCTGCACGGTGAGCCTGCCGCGCTGGTGCGGTCGGCGGACCCGCAGCGGCTGGCCGCGGCGCTGGACCGGGCGGGGATCGCCGCCCGCCCGCTGCCCGAGAAGGGTGAGGGCGCGCTGGAGGCCGCGAGCGGTGACCTGGCCGCGATCGGTCGCGTCGCACTGGAGGCCCAGGTGGCCCTCAGCGAGCTGAGCCCCCGCCGGACCGACCTGGAGCGGCTGTTCCTGCAGCTCACCGACTCCCCGCAGCACCGCAACCGCAACCTGGGCGACACGCCTGTCGCCGGCGGCACGACCGAGATCACGACCGAGGGGGACGCCCGATGACCGGCCTGGTGCGCTCCGAGCTGCGCAAGTTCTTCACCGTCCGGATGTGGTGGGGCCTCACCCTGGCCGCCTTCCTGCTGGGCGCGGGGCTGACCGCCCTCTCCGGCTGGTTCATGGTCCACGGGTCGATCCCGATGCCGAACGGCGAGAGCCTGAGCCTCGCCGAGTCGATGGACGACGTCTCGCTGGCGCGGATGATCTACACCCAGTCGATCTCGATGGGCTACCTGCTCACCTTCGTCATGGGCATCATCGTCATCGGCGGCGAGTACCGGCACAAGACCCTCACCGGCACCCTGCTGGCCGCCCCTCGACGCGGATCGATGATCCTCGCCAAGGTGGTCGCCGTCGCGATCACCTCCACGGTCATCGCGCTGGCCCACCTTGCCGGCTCGGTGCTGGCCGGTGCCGTCCTGCTCGGCTCGGCCGGGCACGAGATCTTCCCCGACCCCGGTCAGCTCGGCCTGGTCTTCCTGCGGGTGATCCTGGTGCTGGTCCTCTGGGGCCTGATCGGACTCGGCCTGGGCGTGCTCATCCCCAACCAGGTCGTGGCGCTCTTCGTCGGCGTGGCGATCGTGTGGATCATCGAGCCCCTGCTGGGGGTCTTCATCCAGCTGGCCACCTGGGGCGAGACCCTGGCCAGCTACCTGCCCGCGCAGGTGTCCCTGGCGACGGTCGACGCCTACTCCGGCATGCCGGAGGAGACCCAGCAGATGTTCGGCCTTTCCGGCACCACCCTCACCTGGTGGATCGCCGCTCTGGTGCTCGCCGGGTATGCCGCGGTGATGACCGCCGTGGGCTGGTTCCTGACCCATCGGCGGGACGTGAGCTGAGGTCGGCGAGGCCGCGGGGGACGGGCTCCCCCGCGGCGGCGACCGGGGTGGTCACCGGCTAGGCTAGACGGGGACGTGTGCGGCGATCGCACCATGCCTGGTAGCCCCCCGGATGTGAGAGAAGGCGCAGACCCAGTGGCCAACCCCCCGAGCAGCGACAAGATTCTTGCCGACTTCGGAGCCAACGAGTGGCTCGTGGAGGAGATGCGAGAGCGCTTCGACCAGGATCCAGGGTCGGTGGGACCGGAGTGGCGCAGCTACTTCGAGAACGGACAGCCCAGCAACGGTACCGGTGGTGCGAGGTCCGACCGGACCTCGGCACCGGGTGCCGCCTCTACCTCTACGTCGACCGCCAAACCCACCTCAGGGTCGGGGTCGTCCTCGCCGTCCACCTCCGCCACCACCCCGCGCCCGACCAGCGGCAACAAGGTCGCTCCGGCACCGCCACGCCGCCCCTCGGCCGCCAGCTCCACCCAGAGCGGCGGCGCGGCCGGCGGCTCGGCCCCCAAGAACTCCGGCACCAAGAGCGCCGGCAACAAGGGCGACGAGAAGGCCGCGAGTCCCAAGAAGTCCAGCAGCGGCTCCGGCAGTGGCTCGAGCAGCGGCTCCGGCGGCGCCAGCAGCAACGGCGGCGGCAACGCCGGGCCGCAGGCCACGCCGGTGGCACGGGACGCCCCGGCGCAGAGGTCGGCCGGACCGCAGACCGACGTCACCCACACGCCGCTGCGGGGTGCCACGGCGCGCGTGGTCACCAACATGGAGTCCTCGCTCGAGGTGCCCACCGCGACCAGCGCCCGGGCCATGCCGGCCAAGCTGCTCATCGACAACCGCACGGTGATCAACAACCACCTGGCCCGCAGCCGCGGCGGCAAGGTGAGCTTCACCCACCTCATCGGCTACGCCATGGTGAAGGCGCTGCAGGTCATGCCGGAGATGAACAACGGCTTCGCCATGCAGGACGGCAAGCCGTTCCTCGTCCAGCCCGCCCACATCAACCTCGGCCTGGCCATCGACGTGCCCAAGCCGGACGGGACCCGCCAGCTGCTCGTGCCCAGCATCAAGGGCGCGGAGGAGATGACCTTCCACGAGTTCTGGGCCGCCTACGAGGCCCTGGTCCGCAAGGCCCGCGACGGCAAGCTGACCATCGAGGACTTCCAGGGCACCACGATCAGCCTGACCAACCCCGGTGGCATCGGGACGCTGCACTCGGTGCCGCGCCTGATGAAGGGGCAGGGCACGATCCTCGGCGTCGGCTCCCTCGACTACCCCGCCGAGTGGCAGGGCGCCTCCACCAAGCGGATCGCCGAGAACGGCGTCAGCAAGATCCTGACCCTGACCTCCACCTACGACCACCGGATCATCCAGGGCGCCCAGTCCGGGGAGTTCCTGAGGGTCCTGCACCAGCTGCTGCTGGGCCAGGACGGCTTCTACGACGAGATCTTCACCTCGCTGCGGATCCCCTACGAGCCGGTCCGGTGGGCACCGGACATCACCGCCACCCACGACGACGACATCTCCAAGGCCAGCCGGATCCAGGAGCTCATCCACTCCTACCGGGTCCGCGGCCACCTGATGGCGGACACGGACCCGCTGGAGTACCGCCAGCGCCGGCACCCGGACCTCGACATCAACAACCACGGCCTCACCCTGTGGGACCTGGACCGGGACGTGCCCACCGGCGGGTTCGGCGGCAAGCCGCGGCTGACCCTGCGGCAGATCCTGGGCATCCTGCGCGACTCCTACTGCCGCACCGTGGGCGTGGAGTACATGCACGTCCAGGACCCCGAGCAGCGGGCCTGGTTCCAGAAGAAGCTCGAGGTGCCCTTCGCCAAGCCGGCCCCGGCCGAGCAGCTGCGGATCCTGCGTCGCCTCAACGCGGCGGAGGCTTTCGAGACCTTCCTGCAGACCAAGTTCGTCGGCCAGAAGAGGTTCAGCCTCGAGGGCGGCGAGTCAGTCATCGCGCTGCTGGACAAGGTGCTCAACCGGGCGGCCGAGGACGGCCTGGACGAGGTGACGATCGGTATGCCGCACCGCGGCCGGCTCAACGTGCTGGCCAACCTGGCGGGCAAGTCCTACGGACAGATCTTCCGCGAGTTCGAGGGCAAGTCCGCCCCGGGGAGCGTCCAGGGCTCGGGCGACGTGAAGTACCACCTGGGCACCGAGGGCGAGTTCATCAGCGAGCACGGCAAGTCCACCCGCGTCTACCTGGCTGCCAACCCCTCCCACCTGGAGGCGGTCAACCCGGTCCTGGAGGGCATCACCCGGGCCAAGCAGGACCGGCTCGCCCGCGAGGCCGGCCGACCCGCCTCCTCCGTGCTGCCCGTGCTGCTGCACGGTGACGCCGCCTTCGCCGGCCAGGGCGTGGTGCTGGAGACGCTGCAGATGTCCCAGCTGCCGGGCTACCGCACGGGCGGCACGCTGCACGTCATCATCAACAACCAGGTCGGTTTCACCACGGCCCCGCACCACTCGCGGTCCTCGGTGTACTGCTCCGACGTGGCCCGCGCCGTGCAGGCGCCCATCTTCCACGTCAACGGCGACGACCCCGAAGCGGTGGTCCGGATGGCCGAGCTGGCCTACGAGTACCGTCAGGAGTTCGGCAAGGACGTCGTCATCGACCTCGTCTGCTACCGCCGGCGGGGCCACAACGAGGGCGACGACCCGTCGATGACCCAGCCGCTCATGTACGACCTCATCGAGGCCAAGCGCTCGGTCCGCAAGCTCTACACCGAGTCCCTCATCGGCCGCGGCGACATCTCGGTCGACGACGCCGAGGCCGCGCTGCGCGACTACCAGAAGCAGCTCGAGCAGGTCTTCATCGAGACCAAGGCGGCGCTGAAGGGCGAGGGTGACGGCACCCACGGCCTGGAGCGTCCGCAGGCCCAGGACGAGGGCGACATGGCCACCCGTCAGCGGCCCACCGCGATCAGCGAGGAGACGCTGCACCGCATCGGGGACGCGTTCGGCTCCCCGCCGGAGGGCTTCACCGTCCACCCCAAGCTGGCCAAGCTGCTCAGCACGCGCCAGCAGATGACCCGCGAGGGCGGCATCGACTGGGGCATGGGCGAACTCATCGCCTTCGGCTCCCTCATCGTGGAGGGGACGCCGGTGCGGCTGGCCGGCCAGGACAGCCGCCGCGGCACCTTCGTGCAGCGGCACGCCGTCCTCACCGACAACAAGACGGCCGAGAACTGGACGCCCCTCCACCACCTCTCCGAGGACCAGGCTCCCTTCGAGGTCTACGACTCGCTGCTCTCGGAGTACGCCGCGATGGGCTTCGAGTACGGGTACTCGGTGGAGAAGACCGACGCCCTTGTCCTGTGGGAGGCCCAGTTCGGTGACTTCGCCAACGGCGCCCAGACCATCGTCGATGAGTTCATCTCCTCCTCGGAGCAGAAGTGGGACCAGCGCTCCAGCGTCGCGCTGCTGCTGCCGCACGGTTACGAGGGCCAGGGCCCGGACCACTCCTCGGCCCGGATCGAGCGCTACCTGCAGATGTGCGCCGAGGACAACATGCGCGTGGCCTACCCCTCCACGCCGGCGTCCTACTTCCACCTGCTCCGGGCGCACGCCACGGCCCGGCCGCGCCGGCCCCTGGTGGTCTTCACGCCCAAGGCGATGCTGCGGCTGAAGGCCGCAGCCAGCGCGCCGGAGGACTTCACCTCCGGCACCTTCGAGCCGGTGCTGCCGGACCGGGTGGCACTCGACCAGGAGAAGGTGGACCGTGTCGTGCTGGCCTCCAGCAAGCTCGTCTACGACCTGGAGGACGCCCGCCGGGCGCGCGACGACGACCGCACCGCGATCCTGCGGGTCGAGCAGCTCTACCCCGTCCCGGGGGCCCAGCTGGCCAAGCTGACCGCCCAGTACCCGAACGCCGAGCTGGTGTGGGTCCAGAACGAGCCGGAGAACCAGGGCGCCTGGCCGTTCATGGCGCTCAACCTGCCGCAGGCACTGGCCCAGCACGGGGAGGACCGCCCGCTGCGCGTCATCGCCCGCCCCGCGTCCGCCTCGCCCGCGACCGGGTCGGCCAAGGTGCACGAGGTCGAGCAGCAGGCGCTGATCGGTGAGGTCTTCCACCGCGCCGAGTGAGCTCACGGCCGCGCCCACCGGATGGGCGCGGCCGTGATGCCGGCCGTCCCGGTGCAGACCTGGGGCTCCGGTGCCCGGGCGGTGCTGGTGCACGGGTCGCTGGCCACCGGGCCCCTGGAGTGGGACGCCCAGCGCCCCCTCGCTGAGGAGGGCTACCAGCTGGTGGTGCCCACCCGGCGGGCGTACGCGACCGCAGGATCCGGACACCCGCTGGATCTGGGTGAGGACTTCCTCGCCGACGGGCAGGACATCGCGGGGCTCCTCGGCGACGGCGCGCACCTGGTGGGCCACTCCTACGGCGCCCTGGTCGCGCTCGTCGCCGCCCACGAGCGTCCGGAGGCGGTGCACTCGCTCGTGCTCGCCGAGCCTCCCCTCTTCGACGCCACGGACCACCCGGCGGCGGCAGCACTGCAGGAGGGGCTCGTGCAGCTGCTGGCCCGTCCGGTCGGTGACCGCGAGTTCCTCACCGACTTCCTGCGGCTCGTCGGCACCGACGCCGCCGACCTGCCGTCCGAGCTCGTCGAGGAGCTGTCCGCGATGACCCCCGCACTGCGCGGGGCGCGCCAGCCGTGGGAGACCCCGCTGCCGACGGCCGAGCTCGTCGCCGCGGACTTCCCCACCGTCGTCGTCTCCGGCGCCCACCATCCTGGCTTCACGGCCGTCTGCGAGGCGTTGGCCGAGCTGCTGGGCGCCCAGCACCAGGTGGTGGCGGGGGCGGGCCACGAGGTGCAGCTGGCGGCCGAGGCGTTCAACGCCGTCCTGCTGCGCCTCTGGCGCAGCACCGAGGACGGCCCGACGTAGCGCAGCGGCGTGGACTCAGGTATGACGCAGCGGAGAACCTCACCGCGGACCTGGGAGCCGCCCGTGCGGCTCGGGCCGTCTGGAAGAATCCCCCCATGCCCAGAAGCGTCGCCGAACCGCTCCTGCCCGCCGGATACACCTCATACCCCCCTGGGGTCGACGACATCGACGAGCTCGTCCGCCTGCTGCGCCGGCACGAGCGGCAGGCGCGGGGGTGGCCGGGTGCGGACAGCCAGACCGTCGCCGCCGAGGTGACCGGCCGCGGCGCGAGCACCCACCTGCACGAGGTCGTCCGTGACGCGGACGGCCAGCTGCAGGCGTGGATCAACTGCCATGACCGTGCGGCCGGCCGGGTCCTGGTGGGAGTGACCGTGGCTCCGGAGCTGCCCGACGAGCAGGCCGACCCGCTGGCGGTGTACGGCTTCGCCCGGGCGGAGGACCTCGGGCGTGAGGTGCTGCACCGCAGGGGGATGGAGCGCACCCAGCTGGACTCCGGTGCGTTCTGCGACGACGCGCGGCAGCAGCGGTGGCTCGCCTCCGCCGGCTACGCCCACGTGCGCGACTGGTGGCAGATGTCCCGCCCGGTCGACCGGGAGACTGACGCCGAGCCGCCGCAGCTGCGCGAGGGCGTGGTCATCCGGCGCGTGCGCCGCGACGACGGCGTCGGGCTGCCGGACGAGGCGGACCTGCGCGCGGTGCACCTGATGCTGGAGGCTTCCTTCGCCGACCACTTCAACTCCTACCGTGAGACCTTCGAGGAGTTCGTGTCCCGGCTCCGGGAGGACCCCGGCCACCGCTGGGACCACTGGTGGCTGGCCACCGTGGACGGGGAGCCGGCCGGTGCGCTGGTCGCCACCACCCTCACCGGCCGGGTGGACGAGGAGGGCAGGGCGCGGCCCGACTCCTCCTACGTGGAGTACATCGGGGTGCATCGCCGGGCGCGGGGACGCGGCGTGGCCAAGGGCCTGCTGCGCACGGTCATCCAGGACGCCGCGCTGCGCGGCCGGGCCTCGGTCGGCCTCGAGGTGGACGCGGACTCCCCCACGGGGGCGGACGGGCTCTACACCTCGATGGGCTGGCGCACCCGCTACACCACGCAGTCCTGGCACCGGGAGCTGGTCGCAGACGCGGGACCGGATCACGGCTCCGGACCTGCAGCGGGATAGCCTGACGGGGTGTACTTCACCGACCGAGGCATCGAGGAGCTGGAGTCCCGTCGGGGCGAGGAGGAGGTCACCCTCGCCTGGCTGGCCGACCAGCTGCGCACCTTCGTGGACCTCAACCCGGAGTTCGAGGTGCCGGTCGACCGGCTAGCCACCTGGCTGGCCCGGGACGACGACGAGTGAGCCAACAGCAGAGAGCAGGTCAGGAGCCATGAGCACCGGCGAGAGCATCGACCCCGCAGCGCTGGAGTTTGCCCCCAGCCCCCACTTCACCGTGGGCGAAGGGCCCCGCGACATCGGCCTGTGCTTCGTCGGCGACGGCTTCGTCGCCGGGTACGGCGACCCCAAGGCGCTGGGCTGGGTCAGCCGGGTCGTGGGCCGCACCGACCGCCAGGGTGCCGACCTGACCAGCTACAACCTCGGCGTGCGCGGCTCCAGCTCGGCGGACACGATGAGCCGCTGGCGCGCCGAGTGCGCGATCCGGTGGGAGGACCGCGGCGAGCGCAGGCTCGTCATCGGGGTCGGCGCCGAGGATGTCGCCCAGGAGGTGACCATGGCCCGGTCGCGGCTCAACCTGGCCAACATCCTGGACGAGGCCAGCTCCACGGGCATCGCCAGCTTCGTGGTCGGCCCGACGCCCACGCTGGACGCCGAGGTCAACGCCCGGCTGCGGGTGCTCTCCGAGGCGCAGGCCGACGTCTGCGGGCGGCGGCGCGTGCCCTTCGTCGACTGTTTCACCCCGCTGGTCGACCACGACCAGTGGCAGTCCGACCTCGCGGCCGGCGACACGGTGCACCCCGGCCAGGCCGGCTACGGGCTGATCGCCTGGCTGGTGCTCAACGGCGGCTGGGTGCGCTGGCTCCAGCTGGACCGCTGAGGCTGCGGACCCAGGCAGCGGCCGCGGCATAGGTCTGCTCGTCCGCGTGCTCGGGGACGGGGGTCGCCTGGGCGTCGGCGCGCGGGTAGGACCCGAAGAAGCGCACGTCCCGGCAGGTGCGGCGCAGCCCGAGCAGGGCCTCGGCCATCCGGGCCTCGGTCAGGTGCGCGGTGGCGTCGATCCAGAACTGGTACTCCCCCAGGCCCTCGCCCGTGGGCCGGGACTCCAGCCGCGTGAGGTCGATCCCGCGCACCGCGAACTGCTCCAGCAGCTCCAGCAGCGCACCGGGCCGGTTGGCCCAGATGAGCGCCAGCAGCGTGGTGCGGTCGGCCCCGGTGGGCGGGGGCACCGGTACGCCGGCACGCAGCACCACGAACCGGGTGACGGCGCCCTCGCGGTCCGCGATGTGCTCGGCCGCCTCGTCCAACCCGTAGGCGCGGGCGGCGCCGGGGGCGGCGATCGCGGCGTCGTACTGCCCCTCGCCGACGGCCTGCGCCGCGCGGGCGGTGGAGGTCTCCGGCACGATCCGGGCCTCGGGCAGGCGGCTGGCCAACCAGCCGCGGACCTGGGCCGCGGCGTGCGGGTGGGTCGCCACGGTGCGGATCGGTCGCTGCCCCCACCCGGGTCGCACCAGCAGGCTGAACTGGACCCGGACGAGCTCCTCGGCGACGATCCGCACGTCCTGGGTCTCCTGCAGCGCCTGCAGGGTCGCGGGGACCGAGCCCTCGACGGAGTTCTCGAAGGGCACGACCGCGGCACCGACCTCACCGGCCTCCAGGGCGGCCAGCGCGGCCGGCACCGTCGGCACGGGGAGCAGCTCGTGGGCGCCCTCGCGGTCCCACTGCCGGGTGGCCTGCTCGGTGAAGGTGCCCTCGGGGCCGAGGTAGGCAATGCGGGAGCTCACGCCCGCACCCTACCGGGGCGGGTCCTGAGCTCTGGGGCGGAGCCCCAGCGGGGGTTCCTGGGGTTCCGCCCCCGAGCGCTCCGGGGTCTGGGGCGGAGCCCCAGCGGGGGTTCCTGGGGTTCCGCCCCCGAGCGCTCCGGGGTCTGGGGCGGAGCCCCAGCGGGGGTACTCGGGGGCGGAGCCCCCGAGCGTGTCAGTAGGCGCCGGCGGTGCCCGGGCGCATGACCACCTGGAAGGTGCGCCACATGATCATCAGATCCAGCACCGGGGTCCAGTTCTCGACGTAGTACAGGTCGAGCCGCACCGACTCCTCCCAGGAGAGGTTGCTGCGACCGCTGACCTGCCACAGACCGGTCATCCCCGGCTGCACCAGGAGCCGACGCTGGGTGTCGGTCTCGTACTCGGCGACCTCCCGGGGCAGCGGGGGGCGCGGCCCGACGAGGCTCATCTCGCCGCGCAGCACGTTGAGCAGCTGCGGCAGCTCGTCGATGGAGTAGCGCCGGATGATCGAGCCGACCTTGGTGACCCGAGGGTCGGTCTGCAGCTTGAACAGCGGGCCGGCACCCTCGTTGGCGTCGAGCAGCTCCGGCAGCCGGTCCTCGGCGTCGGTCACCATGCTGCGGAACTTGATCATCTTGAACGACTGTCCGTCCCGGCCGACCCGCTCCTGCCTGAAGAGCGCTGGCCCGCCGTCCATGCGCACCGCGAACGCGGTGGCCAGGAGCACCGGCGACAGCACCACGAGGAGCAGCAAGGCCCCGGTCCGGTCCAGGATCGACTTCAGCACCCGCTGCGGGCCGGCGAAGGTCGGGGCCTCCACGTGGATCAGCGGCAGCCCCTGGACCGGGCGGGTGAGCACCCGCGGCCCGGCGACGTCCATGATCCCGGGAGCGACGACCAGGTCGATCTCGGTGCCCTCCAGCGCCCAGCCGAGGCGGCGCAGACCGAGCTGGCCCAGACCCGTCGAGGAGGACACAGCGACGACGTCGACCTTGAGCTCCATGGCCTTCGCCACCGCCTCGGTCTCCGGGCCGAGCACCGGGACGCCGGCGACCTTGCCCGACCTGGCGTGGTCCACGCAGGCACCCAGCACCTTGTAACCGGCGTCGGGGGTCCGCTTCAGCGCAGTCACCAGGCTGGCCACGTGCTCCCGGTCACCGACGAGCAGGACGCGGTCGGACAGGTGGCCCTCCTTGCGCTGCTGGACCAGCCACCGCCGGGCGGTCCACCGGCCGAACAGCAGCAGCAGCGTGCCGAGCGGGAAGGCGAGCATGACGAAGCCGCGGGCGAAGTCCAGCTGGAAGGAGTAGGCGAGGATGGCCAGCCCGGCGAACAGCCAGAGCGAGGCGTGGAAGGTCTGCCGGTACTCCTGGACGCCGTGGCCGACGAGCCGACCGTCGTAGGCGTTCTGCACGTGGAGCGAGATCATCCAGGCCAGCCCGAGGGCCACGCCGATCAGCGAGTAGTTCACCTCCCCCGGTCCGGGCTCGAGCGGGGCCGGGCCGAAGCGCAGGAGCAGGGCCAGGGCGATCGCGGTGGAGACCGCAGCCAGGTCCAGCACGCGCACGGCGCGGAGGTAGGGCCGCAGGTAGCGTCTGGCTCGCGCGGGGTGCGCGGAGCGTCGCTCCTCGACGGCACGGTCGGTGGTGGACACGACCGCAAGCGGGGGCCTGCGGTCCTTCTTCTCCTTCGGTGCGGGGGCGAGAGCAACACTGCCTCGCTGCACCTCCACAGATGTATGCACGGGTTTCCCATCTGTCGCTCCGGCGACCCCGAATCCCTCGCGTCACGGTGCGAAGGTCCTCTACGTCACGGTGCAGAGGCCGGGTCAGCCGGAAGGCTTGGGGACAGTTAACCAGCGCTGCCGTCCCACGTCCAGTGTTCTGGACAATTTCGGCGCGTCGGCTCGTGCGCGGCGCCTCAGGGTCGGCTGACCTGCCGCAGGAGCGCGTCCCAGCGGGTGCCGATGCCGCGCAGCCGGGCGCTGCGGCCCTGCTGGTCCTCGGCCGCGCTGCCGGAGCGGACCAAGATCAGCTCCAGCCGCTCCTCGCTCAGCTGCTCAGCCACTCCTGCACCCCACTCGACCACGGTCACCGACCCGTCCAGCGACTCGTCGAGGTCGAGGTCGTCCAGCTCGGCGCCGTCCCCGAGCCGGTAGGCGTCCACGTGGACCAGCGCCGGGCCGTCCTGCAGCGAGGGATGGACGCGGGCGATGACGAAGGTGGGTGAGGTGATCGGCCCCCGCACACCCAGCCCCTCGCCCAGGCCCTGCGTCAGGGTGGTCTTGCCGGCCCCGAGGTCACCGGTGAGCACGAGCAGGTCACCGGCCCGCAGAAGGCCGCCCAGGCGTCTGCCGAGGGCTCGCGTGTCCTCGGCGGTGGGAAGGTCGAGCGTGATCTCGGTCGTCATGGCCGATCCCCGGGCGGGCCGGGTACCGCAGAGAGATCAGGGAGGTCAGGTGGGCTGACGTAGACCCGGGGTACGCGGGGCCCGAAGCGGGTGACGATCTCGTAGCTGATCGTGTCGACCGCGTCGGCCCAGTCCTGGGCCGTCGGCTCGCCGTCGTCCCCGGCACCGAAGAGCACGACCTCGTCCCCGGCGGAGACGTCCAGGTCACCGACGTCCACCACGAACTGGTCCATGCACACCCGGCCGGCGATGGTGAACCGTCGACCCCCTACCTGCACCGGGGCCAGGTTGGAGGCGTGCCGGGGCACGCCGTCGGCATACCCGAGCGGGACGTCCACCACGGTGGACTCCCGCGTCGGTGCGTAGGTGTGGCCGTAGGAGACGCCCTGCCCGGCAGGCAGCCGCTTGGCCACCGCGACCTTGGCCGTGACCCGCATCGCCGGGCGGAGGCCGTAGTCGGCGGCTGAGCCGAGGTCGGGAACCGGTGTCAGACCGTAGACCGCCAGACCCGGGCGCACCATGTCCCAGGTCGCCTGCGGCGTGGTGAGCGTGGCGGCCGAGTTGCTCATGTGCCGCACCTGCAGGTCGAGCCCCGCCCGTTCGGCGACGGCGACCGCATCGGTGAAGGCCTCCTGCTGGGCGCGCACGGTCGGGTGCTGGGGCGCATCTGCGTAGGCGAAGTGGGTGAACACCCCACGGACCCGCAGCACACCCTCGGCCACCAGGCTGGCGGCGTGGTCCACCAGGTCGGTCCAGTCGGTGCGGGGGTCCCCAGGCCGCACCGGCAGGGAGAAGGCGCCGTTGCGGGCCAGGCCGGTGTCGGCCTTGAGCTGGGTGACGGCGGGCGCACCGCTGGCCCGCGCGGCCGCGGCGAGCGCGTCGAGAGTCCAGGGCGTGGCCGCGGCGACCTCCACCCCGGCCTCGACCAGTGGTCGCACGTCCACGCCGGGGGCGACCAGCCAGGTAAGCACGGGGGCCTCGACGCCGGCGCGGCGGAGGGCGAGTGCCTCGCTGGGCTGGGCGACGCCGAGCGCGCAGGCCCCACCCGCCAGCGCCGCCCGGGCGCTGGGCACCAGCCCGTGGCCGTACGCGTCGGCCTTGACCACCGCCATGAGCTCGGCGCCGCCGGCGTGCTCGCGCAGCACCCGCACGTTGTCGCGGATGGCGCCGAGGTCGACGGTCACCCGCGCCGGCCAGAGCTCCTCCGCGCGCAGCGTCCCCTCGTCAGCCATCGTCATGCCGTCCTCACCGGGCCATCATCCCGAGCCGGCCATGACCTGCGCCAGCTGGCCCATCAGGCTGCCCTCCAGCGGGGGCACCGGGCCGCTGCCGGTCTCGCCGGAGGTCAGGGCGCGGGCGATCCGCTTGCCCAGCTCGTCGGTGCTCGCACCCATGTCCGCACCGGCCAGCGCCGGCAGCTCGGCCAGGACGGCCGCCGTCGCTGCCTCCACCGCGGCGGCCGCCTCACCCTCGCCCAGGTGCCCGAGGAGGAGGGCCAGCGAGAGGCAGGCTCCTGCCGGGTTGGCCCAGCCCCGCCCGGCGATGTCGGGCGCGGAGCCGTGGATGGGCTCGAACATGCTGGTGCCGTTGCCCTCGATGTTGAGGTTGCCGCTGGCGGCCACCCCCAGGCCGCCCTGCAGGACCGCACCGAGATCGGTGACGATGTCGCCGAAGAGGTTGTCGGTGACCACCACGTCGAAGCGCTCGGGGCTCACCGGCAGGTGCATGCACATGGCGTCGACGTGGACGTAGTCGGTCTCGACATCGGGGTAGCGCTCCCCCACCGTCTCCATCACGGCGGTCCACAGCTTGCCGGCCTCGACCAGGACGTTCGTCTTGTGGCACAGCGTCAGGCGCCCCCGGCGCACCCTGGCCAGCCGGTAGGCGAAGTCGACGGCGCGCTCCACGGCATACCAGGTGTTCACCGACTCCTGCACCGCGGTCCACGCCGGGGTGCCGGGATGCACCCGGCTGCCCTGGGCGACGTAGGCCCCCTCGGTGTTCTCGCGCACGATGACCAGGTCGCAGCGCTCCGGGGTCAGCCCGGCGATCGGGGTCGGCACGCCGGGGTAGAGCCGGACGGGCCGGAGGTTGATCGCCTGGCGCATGGCGCCGCGCAGAGCCAGGATGATCCCGCGCTCCAGGATGCCTGGGGTGACCCGAGGGCTGCCGATCGCACCGAAGAGGATGGCGTCGTGGTCGCCGAGCGCGGTGACCGTGTCCTCGGGCAGCAGCTCGCCGGTGGCCAGGTAGTGGTCGGCCCCGAGCGGGATCTCGGTCCGCTCGGTGCCGAAGCCGAACCTGTCCTGGGCGGCGTCGAGGACGGTGAGCGCCGCCCCGGTCACCTCCGGGCCGACCCCGTCCCCGGGCAGGACGGCCAACGTGTGGCTGCGCATGACGGACCTCCATGACGTTACGTCAATGTATGAGCACTACAGTGGCTGCATTCTGACGCACCCGTCGTCCACGAAGGGAAGGGGTTCCGCTATGGCTGGCCGTACCTTGGCTGAGAAGCTGTGGGCGCAGCATGTCGTCCGCTCCGCGCAGGGGGAGCCTGACCTTCTGTATATCGACCTGCACCTGGTGCACGAGGTGACCAGCCCGCAGGCGTTCGATGGGTTGCGGTTGGCGGGTCGTGGGGTGCGTCGTCCGGACCTGACGGTGGCGACGGAGGACCACAACGTGCCGACCACGCTGGGGCCGGTGACCGACCCGGTGTCCCGGACGCAGCTGGAGGCGCTGCGGGCGAACTGTGCCGAGTTCGGGATCGTGCACCACGCCCGGGGCCGGCTGGGGCAGGGGATCGTGCACGTCATCGGGCCGGAGCTGGGGTTGACGCAGCCGGGGATGACGATCGTCTGCGGCGACTCGCACACCTCCACCCACGGCGCGTTCGGCGCGCTGGCGTTCGGGATCGGCACGAGTGAGGTGGAGCACGTCCTGGCCACGCAGACGTTGCCGTTGAAGCCGTTCAGGACGATGGCCATCACCCTCGAGGGGGACCTGCCGGCCGGGGTGAGCGCGAAAGACGTCATCCTGGCGGTGATCAACAGGATCGGGACCGGCGGCGGCCAGGGGTATGTCCTGGAGTACCGGGGGAGCGCGATCGAGGCATTGTCGATGGAGGGGCGGATGACGATCTGCAACATGTCCATCGAGGCCGGCGCCCGCGCCGGGATCATCGCCCCCGACGACACCACCTTCGCCTACCTCAAGGGCCGCCCGCACGCGCCCCAGGGCACCGAGTGGGACGCCGCGGTCGAGGCGTGGCGACAGCTGCGCACCGACGACGACGCGGTCTTCGACGCCGAGGTCGTCATCGACGCCTCGCAGCTGAGCCCGTTCGTGACGTGGGGCACCAACCCGGGCCAGTCGGTCCAGCTCGGCGACGCGGTGCCCGACCCCGACGCCCTGGGTGATGACGACGCCGCGGACACCGCCCGGCGGGCGCTGGAGTACATGGACCTGGCCCCGGGCACCCCCCTGCGCGACGTCGGCGTCGACGTCGTCTTCCTGGGCTCGTGCACCAACGGCCGGATCGAGGACCTGCGGGTCGCCGCCGAGGTGCTGGCCGGGCGGAAGGTCGCGCCCGGGGTGCGGCTGCTGGTGGTGCCCGGCTCGCACGCGGTCCGGCTGCAGGCCGAGGACGAGGGCCTGGACGAGGTCTTCACCGCCGCCGGGGGTGAGTGGCGGCTGGCCGGGTGCTCCATGTGCCTGGGCATGAACCCCGACCAGCTCGCGCCCGGCGAACGGTGTGCCTCCACCTCCAACCGCAACTTCGAAGGACGCCAGGGTGCCCGCGGCCGCACCCACCTGGTCTCCCCCGCCGTCGCCGCCGCCACCGCCGTCCGCGGCACCCTGTCCTCACCGGCCGACCTGGACGGACCTCTGGACCCGGGCGGGCCGCATACCCCCACCTCGACCCGGGAGGCGATGGTCTGATGGAGAAGTTCACCACCCACACCGGCGTCGGGGTGCCGCTGCGCCGCTCGGACGTGGACACCGACCAGATCATCCCGGCGCACTACCTCAAACGGGTCTCCCGCACCGGGTTCGAGGACGGCCTGTTCGCCCGGTGGCGCGAGGACCCCGGCTTCGTCCTCAACCAGCCCCCCTACAAGGAGGGCTCGGTCCTGGTGGCCGGGCCCGACTTCGGCACCGGCTCCTCCCGCGAGCACGCCGTGTGGGCGCTGCAGCAGTACGGCTTCAAGGCCGTCCTGTCCTCCCGGTTCGCCGACATCTTCCGCGGCAACTCCGGCAAGGGCGGCCTGCTCACCGCCCAGCTCGACCAGGGCGACATCGAGCTCATCTGGAAACAGCTCGAGACCGCACCCGGCACCACCATCACCATCGACCTACCCGCACGCACCATCACCTGCGCCGACATCACCGCCCCCTTCACCATCGACGACTACCTCGCCTGGCGCCTGGAGCACGGCTACGACGACATCTCCCTCACCCTGCAGCACCAGGACGCCATCACCACCTACGAACAACACCGCCCCACCTGGAAACCCGTCGTCACCACCGCCGTCGACTGACGGACGCCGACCTGGACGTGCCCTCGTCACAGGGCCTCGGGTCAGTGCATGGAGCGGTAGCGGTCGTGCCGCGCCTGCAGCCGCTGCTCCCGCGGCATGGCGAGGAGCTCGCCCAGGTGCGCCCCGGCCGCGTCGACGATGCGCCGGCAGAACTGCTCGGGCTCGCTGGAGGCGTCGGGGTGCTCGGGCACGATCTGGTCCACCACCCCGGTGGTCCGTAGGTCGACGGCGCGGATGCGGTGCAGCTGGGCCATCTCGGCGGCGCGGTCGCCGGTGCGGTGCACGATCGCGCTGGCTCCCTCCGGCGGGAGCGGCGCCACCCACCCGTGCTCGGCGCAGACGGTACGGTCCGCCGGCATCAGCGCCAGCGCACCGCCGCCGCTGCCCTCGCCGAGGATGACGGAGACGACCGGGACCGGGACGGTGGCCAGGGCGGCCAGGCAGCGCGCGATCTCCCCGCCCATGCCGCCGTGCTCGGCCTCGGTGGACAGCTCCGCGCCGGGGGTGTCGACGACGGTGATGACCGGCAGGTCGAGCTCCTCGGCCAGGGTGAAGCCGCGCTGGGCCACCCGCAGGGCGGCGGGGCCGAGGTAGGCGTGCTGCTGGGCGCGCCGGTCCTGCCCGACCAGCACGCAGGAGAACCCGGGGAAGCGGGCCATGCCCATGATGACGGTCAGGTCGGACTCCCCCGACCCGGTGCCGCGCAGCGGGATGAAGGTCTCCGCCCCGTGGCGCAGGAGCTCCCGCAGACCGGGCCGGTCCCTGCGGCGGGTCGCCTGGACGGACACCCAGGCGTCGCGCGCGGTGAGCGTGGCCTCGTCGGGCTCGGGCTCGCGCTCGCCCTGCGGGTCCTGGGGTGACATGAGCACCCGCAGCGCATCCACCGCGACGCCGCGCAGCTGATCGAGCGGCACCACCCCGTCGATCACGCCGCGGCGGGCAAGGTTCTCGGCGACCTGCACGCCGGGCGGGAACGGCGAGCCGGTGATCACCTCGCGGACCCGGGGGCCGAGGAAGCCGATGAGGGCACCCGGCTCGGCGATGGACAGGTGGCCCAGGGAGCCCCACGAGGCCAGGACACCACCGGTGGTGGGGTCGCGCAGGTAGACGAGGTAGGGCAGCTTGGCCCGGCGGTGGGCCGCGACAGCCTGGCCGATCTTGACCATCTGCACGAACGCCGGCGTGCCCTCCTGCATCCGCGTGCCGCCGGAGGACGGCGAGGCCAGCATGGGCAGACCCTCCTGCGTGGCCCGCTCGAACGCGCGGGTGATCCGCTCGCTGGCGGCCGAGCCGACCGAGCCGGCCAGGAAGGCGAACTCCCCGGCCACGACCGCCACCCTGCGCCCGTCCAGCCGTCCCTCGCCGGTGAGGACGGCCTCGTCCGCGCCGCTGCGCTCCTGCGCCCGGGCCAGCAGATCGGCATACTCCTGGCCCAGGTCGGGCTGCTCCGGCGGGGTGTCCCAGGACGTGAAGCTGCCCTCGTCCAGCACCGCCTCGAGCACCTCGAGGGCACCGAGCCTGTTCCGCTCAGCCATGCTGCAGCCACTTCCGCACGGCGGGACCGTGCTCGTCGAGCAGCGGCGGGCTCTGGTGCGCGGCCGGCGTCACCTCGCCCCCGTCGTGGCCGAAGAACCGCAACGGGGGCCCGGGCAGCTGCACCCGGCCCAGGGTGGGGTGCTCCACGTCGACCAGCAGGCCCTGGGAGCGGGTCTGCTCCCACTCGTACACCTCCTGCAGGTCCCGCACCTTGCCGGCCGGCACGCCGGCCGCGGCGAGGCGGGCCAGCACCTCTTCGCCGGTCTGGGGCGCGAAGGCCTCCTCCAGGGTGGCGATGACCCGGTCACGGTGAGCGACCCGCTCGGCGTTGGTGGCCATCCCCTCGGCCTCCGGGTCGAGCCCGAACTCGGTGCACAGCCGCCGCCACAGGCTCTCGTTGCCGCAGGCCACCTGCACCGAGCCGGTGCCGCAACGGAACAGGCCGTAGGGGGCGATGGAGGGGTGGTGGTTGCCCTGGGCCCTCGGCACCTCGCCGGCGACGGTCCAGCGCGTGCCCTGGAAGGCGTGCACCCCGACGATCGAGGCCAGCAGCGAGGTGCGCACGACCTGGCCGCGCCCGGTCCGCTCCCGCTCCAGCAGGGCCGCGAGCACCCCGTAGGCGCCGTACATCCCGGACAGCAGGTCGCCGATCGGCACCCCGACCCGCTGCGGGTCCTCCGGCCCGGAACCGGTGAGCGACATCAGCCCGGCCTCGCCCTGGGCGATCTGGTCGTAACCCGCCCGGCCACCCTCGGGCCCGTCGTGGCCGAAGCCGGAGATCGACAGCAGCACCAGGCGCGGGTTGAGCTCGGCGAGCCGCTCGGCGGTGAAGCCCAGGCGGTCCAGGGTGCCCGGACGGAAGTTCTCCATCAGCACGTCCGCGCGACGGACGAGGGCGGTGAGCACCTCGCGGCCGTCGTCGGACTTCAGGTCCAGCGCGACCGACTCCTTGTTGCGGTTGCAGGACAGGAAGTAGGTCGCGACGTCCTCGCCGTCCTGCCCCTCGACGAAGGGCGGGCCCCAGGAGCGGGTCTCGTCACCGCTGCCGGGCGCCTCGATCTTGATCACCCGTGCCCCCAGGTCGGCCATCATCATCGCGGCGTGCGGGCCGGCCAGGGCGCGGGTCAGGTCGACCACCAGCGTCCCGGCCAGCGGCCCCTGGGCCTGCGAGGACTGCTCTGCGGGGTGGTCGGCGGAGTGGGCGGTCATCGATCGCTCCTTGGCGTGAGGACTTCGTGAGTGTGCGTGGCTGTGGACGATGGCTGGACGGAGTGGCGTGACGGTCGGTGACAGGGGTGCGTTCCGTCCACCCAATCAGGCCTACCTGTGACCGGCGAACACAAGGTCCTATCGTCTCTCCCGGGGTTTTCTGGCAACTTCTGCCAGGAGCTTCCGTCCACGGGCCACCTAGCCTGGGATGAAGGTGTCTCACCGGCGCGAACCCGGCCCCTGCCGCCACCTCGGCGCGGGTGGCCCGCGGCGACCGGAGAGCCACTTCCCGACCGTCAGCTGCAGAAAGGTGCGAGCTCATGCCCGACCCCATCGAGGTACGCAAGGTCCCCATCCACTCCGTCAGCGACGCCAGCGAGCTGACCCGGTTGCTCGACGAGGGTGTCCTGGAGGCCGACCGCGTCCTGGCCATCATCGGCAAGACCGAGGGCAACGGCGGCGTCAACGACTACACCCGCATCATCGCCGACCGCGCCTTCCGTGAGGCCCTGATGGCCAAGGGCGTGGACCAGGAGAAGGTCAAGCAGATCCCGATCGTGTGGTCCGGCGGCACCGACGGTGTCATCAGCCCGCACGCGACGATCTTCGCCACCGTGGACCCCTCCACGGTCGAGGCCACCGACGAGCCCCGCCTCACCGTCGGTATGGCGATGAGCGAGCCGATCCTGCCCGAGGAGATCGGGCGGATGGGCATGGTCGACAAGGTCGCCGACGCCGTCAAGGTCGCCATGGAGCGCGCCGGCATCACCGACACGGACGACGTGCACTACGTGCAGACCAAGACCCCGCTGCTGACCATCGACACCATCCGGGACGCGCACAGCCGCGGCGAGGACGTCTTCACCGAGGACACCCTCACCTCGATGGATGTCTCCAACGGCACCACCGGCCTCGGCATCGCCAAGGCGCTCGGCGAGGTCACCGACCTGAGCGACGAGGACGTCATGCGCTCGCGCGACAAGTACTCCGCGGTCGCCTCCTGCTCCTCCGGTGTCGAGCTGGACCGCGCGCAGGTGGTCGTCGTGGGCAACGCCAAGGGGGTCGGCGGTCGTTACCGCATCGGCCACTCGGTGATGGAGCACGCCCTCGACCAGGACGGCATCTGGAACGCGATCAAGGACGCCGGGCTGGACCTGCCCGAGCGCCCCCACCGCGACGACCTGGCCGGCCGTCTGGTCAACGTCTTCCTCAAGTGCGAGTCGAGCCAGGACGGCAAGGTCCTCGGCCGTCGCAACGCGATGCTGGACGACTCGGACGTGCACTGGCACCGCCAGATCAAGGCTGCCGTCGGTGGCGTGACCGCCGCGGTGACCGGTGACCCGGCCGTCTTCGTCTCCGTCTCGGCCGCCCACCAGGGCCCCGAGGGCGGTGGCCCCGTCGCGGCCATCGTCGACCTCGGCGAGGAGCCGACCGGCTACGTGCCGCCCGCGAACTGACGCTCGCAGCAGCGCAGACAAGGCGCAGGTCACCTTCGGGTGGCCTGCGCCTTCGTCGTCCTCGTCGTCCTCGTCGTCGCTGGCGCCGGCTCAGGACCGGACAACAGACAACGTCCTGCACGTCATACCACGTCGTCGACGGTGCATGAGGTGCAGGACGTTGTCTGTCCCGTGCCCGGGGCGGCTCAGAGCTGGGGGGCGACCTCCGCGTGCCGGGTGGCGCGCTCGTAGACCCGGGCCAGGCGCAGCAGCCGGGCGTCGGCGTAGGGGGCGGCGACGAGCTGCATCCCGACCGGCAGCCCGTCGACGAAACCGGCCGGCACGGACACCGCCGGGCACCGGGTGGCGGAGATGACCGAGCAGGAACGCATCCACTCCACGTAGGTCTCCAGCTGCACGCCATCGATCTCCCGCGGCCAGGTCTGCTCGGTCGGGAAGGGCATGACCTGCACGGTGGGGGTGAGCAGCAGGTCCCACTGGCCGAACCACTCACGCACGGCGGCGTCCAGCCGGCCGCGGGCCTCGCCGGCGGACATCAGCTGCTCGGCGCCCATCTGCAGACCGTGGTTGACGTTCCAGATGACCTCGGGCTTGATCGTGCCGTCCTCGGCGTGCTCGCGCACCAGGCGGCGCAGGTTGGTGGCCATCTCGAAGGCGCGCTGGACGTCGAAGACCTCGTCGGCGTCGGCCAGCTGCGGCACGGACTCCTCCACGGTGGCACCGAGCGAGGCGAGCACCTCCGCCTGCTCGAGCATGGCGCGCCGGACCTCCGGCGCGACCGGCACCCCGACGCCGAGGTCGATGCTGACCCCGATCCGCACGCCGGACAGGTCGGCGGGTCCCTCGTCGTCGAGCAGCGCGGTGAACGCCTCCGGGGGCACGGGGCTGGGCAGCGGGCTGGCCGGGTGCGGGCCGGCGACGACCGACATGCCCAGCGCCAGGTCCTCGACCGACCGGGCCATCAGGCCGGTCCGGCTCAGCCAGGTCTCGGGGTTGGCCGCGGGCACGGTCGGCACCACACCGGGGCTGGGCCGCAGGCCGACCACATTGCACCAGGCGGCCGGGTTGCGCAGCGAGCCGCCCATGTCGGTCCCGTCGGCCAGCGGCTGGATGCGGGCCGCGAGGACCGCCGAGGCACCGCCGGAGGACCCGCCGACCGAGCGGCTGGTGTCGTAGGGGTTGCCGGTCGCGCCGAACACCGGGTTGTAGGTGTGCGAGCCGGCGGCGAACTCCGGCACGTTGTTCTTGCCGGTGCAGATGGCACCGCCGGCCCACAGCCGCTCGATGATGAGGTCGCTGTGCTCGGGCACCTGGTCGGTCAGCAGGGGGCTGCCGCTGGTGGTGCGCATGCCCTTCGTGGCCAGGGTGTCCTTGTGCGTCATCGGTATGCCGTGCAGGGGCGGCAGGTCGCCGCCCGCGGCGGCCAGGCGGTCGGCCTGGTCGGCCGCGGTGAGCGCCCGCTCGGCCTCGACCGTGACCACGGCGTTGAGCTGCGGGTTGACCTGGTCGATGCGCCGCAGGTGGTCCTCGACCACCTCGCGGGCGCTGACCGTGCGGGAGCGCAGGGCGTCACGCAGCTCCACGAGCCCCAGCTCGTGCAGGGCGGTGCTGTTCATCGATCGTTCTCCTCGGGGGCGGGGCGGCGGGGGGCTGGATCGTCGGTGGCGGAGGCGGGGCGCACGGCGGTGCCCGGTCCGGCGGGCTGCTCCTGGTCCTCGGCGAAGTGCCCGGCCAGCGGGGTGTCCACGTCGAGGAGTCGTTCCTCCCGTGGCTTCATCGAGTAGAGCACGATGGCGATCGCGGCGGCGGGCACGATGCCGGAGGTCATCAGCGCGGCGAGGTTCTCCGGCAGGTTGGCGGCGATCTCCGGCCGCCAGGCGAAGCCCTGGCCGACCACGACGGACACCGCGATGATGATGAGGTCGTTCTGGGTCAGCGGGCGCGTGGTCAGCAGGCTGATGCCGGCGGAGATGATCATGCCGAACATCACGACCGCAGCTCCGCCGATGACCGACGGGGGGATGACGGCGATGACCATCGCCAGCTTGGGCACGAAACCGGACAGGACCAGGAATACCGCCCCGATCGTCACCACGAAGCGGCTCATCACCCCGGTGAAGGCGACCAGACCCACGTTCTGGGAGAAGGAGGTGTTGGGCAGCGCGCTGAAGAGCGCTGCCACGGCCGTCCCCACACCGTCGCCCATGAGGCCGCCGCGCATCTCGTTCGTCGTCGGCTGACGCTGGTCACCGGCCTTGGTCAGGGCCGAGATGTCACCGACCGTCTCGATCGAGGTGGCCACGGCCATCGCACCCATGGCGATGAGGGCCGCCGCGGGAAACTCGAGCCCGAACTGCAGAGGTTGAGGCACCGAGAACCAGGCCGCCGAGCCGACCCGGCCCCAGTCGACCATCCCCAGCCCGGAGGCGACCCCGTAGCCGGCGATGATGCCGATGAGCACCGCCGCCGCCCCGATGAAGCCACGGCCGTACCGGTACAGCACCAGGATCGCCACCAGGACGAAGGTGGCCACGGCGAAGTTGCGCAGGGACCCCAGGTCCTCGGCCCCGGCACCGCCGGCGAAGAGCTGGATGCCGGTGGGGATGAGGCCGATCCCGATGACGAGCACGACGATCCCGGCCACCAACGGCGGGAAGAACCGGCGGATCTTGCTGAACACCGCACCGAAGAGCACCTGGACGACCCCGGCGAAGAGCGCACCGCCGAAGACCGCGCCCAGACCGTAGTCCTGGGCCAGCGGGATGGACACGACCAGGAAGCCGAAGCTGGTCCCCTGCACGATCGGCAGCCGGGCGCCCACCGGGCCGATGCCCAGCGTCTGCACGAGCGTGGCGATGCCGGCCACGAGCAGGGCCACCTGCACCAGGAAGGCGGTGTCCTCGGGGCTGGCCCCGATCGCGGTGGCCAGGATGACCGGGATGGTGACGTTGCTCGCCATCATCACCATGACGTGCTGGAGGCCGAGCGGCACCGCGCGCCGGAGCGGTGGGCGGTCGTCGAGTCCGTACCGGATCGTGGTGGGGCTGGTGGTGGACATGGTGGACCTCTCGGGACGTCGTCGTCGACGGGGGGACGGAGTGCGGGGGCCCGACTGGACCCGTGGTGGCGCGCCGGGGTCCTGCCCCGGCGCGCTGCGGTGGCCTAGCCGGCGGCGGGTGCGCGGTCGGCCAGCGCCTGGAGCGCGTCGACGAAGACCTCGGCGGGCGGCGTCACTAGACCCGCGCCGACCTGGCCGGTGCCGGCGACCCGGCCGGCCATGCCGGTGTTGATCTGCGGCAGGACACCGGTGCGGGCGACCGCGGTGGCGTCGATGGCGATCGGGGCGCCGCGGAACTCCAGGATCGGCACCTGCAGGGAGGGGTGCTCCCCGAGGGTGATCTCGTACATCGTGCGGGTCGTGGTGAGCGCGAAGTCGACGTCACCGCCGACGAGGCGCACGATCGCCGGTGCCGCCGCCATCACGAAGCCGCCCATGCCGGCGGTCTCGGTGATCGCGGAGTCGCCGATGTCGGGGTTGGCGTCCTCCGGACCGTAGGAGCCGAGGAAGAGACCCTCAGGAGTGTTGGCGGGAGCGGTGAACCACTCGTCGCCGGTGCCCGCCAGCTGGATGCCGAAGTCGGTGCCGTTGCGGGCCATGGTGACCACGACCGAGGAGCCGGGGATGTCCTTGGCCGCGGCCATCGCCAGCTTGCAGGCGGGCATCACCAGGTTGAGCGCGAAGTGGTCGTTGGCGCCGACGAAACGGCATACCTCGGCGATGTCGGCCGGGTCCCGGTCGGTCTGGGACACGATGTGCGGCAGCAGGTCCCGCAGGAACATGAGGGTGGCGCTGCGGTTGCGGTTGTGGCCCTCGTCGCCCATCTGCAGCATCTGGGGCAGGTAGGCCCGGATGTCGACCGGGCCGTGCCGCTCGACGGCGTCGGCGAGCACCGGACCCAGGACGTCACGCATCCACTGCAGGCGGGTGATGACCTCCTCGGAGTAGGCGCCGTAGCGCAGCACCTTGCCCAGACCCTCGTTGAGGGAGCAGTGGGACACGTTGCCGTGCACCGGGTCGCGCAGCTCGAAGACCCACATCGACGGGGAGATGACACCGGCCATCGGGCCGACGGCGCCGCGGCTGTGGCACGGGGCCAGGCTGATGTCCGGGCCGGCCAGCTTCTCCTCGGCCTCCTCCGGGGTGGACGCCAGACCCTCGAAGAGCATGGCCCCGATGAGCGCGCCGCGCATCGGACCGGAGGCCCGCTCCCAGGTCAGCGGCGGACCGCTGTGCAGGAACTCGCCGCGCTTCAGGCCGAGCACCTCGCTGGCCGGGGCGATCCGGACCAGCTCGGCCTCGGCGGCGGTGATCCGCCGCAGGGCCTCGGCGTTCGCCTCCGCCAGGCGGGGGTCGGCCAGGACCCTCGCGAGGGCCTCGCTCGTCCCGTCCATCGGCGGACGCCACTCGACGTCGGTCACCGGTACCGCCTGCTGGCGCAGCGCGTCACCGAAGATCCCCGCGCCGGCGGCGACGACGGACGGGTCGCGGGTCAGCAGGCCGCGCAGCGGCTGCTCGGTCGTGCTCATCGGTCGGTCCTCCCGGTCTCGAGAATGCTGGATGGGGTGCTGGTTGGGGTGCTGGCTGTCTCGGCGGGTGCGGCCAGGTGGGACAGTGCGGCGCGCACCGCCTCGGCGTTGGAGGTGAAGACGTGGGCGCCCGCGGTGGACAGCACGCGGGCGCAGTCCTGCAGGCCCTGCGGGTCGGACTCCGTGCCGACCAGCGCGACGACGACCGGCAGGTCCCCGCCGCGGTTGGCGGCGGCCTCGCGTGCGGCGCGGACGGCCTCGGCCAGCTCGCCGGCCGGGTCCTGGTGGGCGCCGTGGCCGAGGACCAGGTCCAGCAGGAGCACGCCGCACGTCGGGTCCTCACCCTGCTGGCGGATGCGCTCCAGGCGCAGCGAGGGGTCGATCATCGGGTGGGCGCGTCCCTGGGTGAGCTCGTCGTCGCCGAAGTCGATGACCACGTGGCCGGTGAGGGTGTCGTGGCCGGAGACCTGCGGCGCCCCCTGCAGCGGGATGTTGGAGCTGATCGGCCCCAGGGCCTCCTCGGCGAGGATCATCGCCTCGTCGGCGAGGGTCCCCCCGCAGTAGAGCCCGCGGAGCGCGTCACCGGCCGAAGGCGCCGAGGACGGGCGCGGCTCGGTCGGCCCCCAGGAGGGCCAGGTCGGCGCCTGCGCCCCGACTGCGGTGAGCGTCTGCTCGACGGCGGCCGTCAGGTCCGGCAGCCCGCGCCCGAGGGTGGCCCACGAGACCGGCACCCCCAGCTCGGCGGCGAGCTGCTCCAGCTCGGTGACGACCTCCGCAGCGGCAGGCTTGGAGACGATGACGACGTGCTCGGTGGCCTCGTCGGCGGCGAGCGCCTTCAGCGCCTGCCGCGCCGAGCGGCCGCCCACGTCGGAGGACAGGTCACGGCCTCCCAGGCCGAGGCAGTGGCTGATGCCCTCCCCGGCCAGGTCCAGGAGCGTCATGACCTGCTGGGCCCCGGTGCCGGACGCCGCGACCAGCCCGATGCGTCCGGGGCGCACGACGTTGGCGAAGCCGAGCGCCGCGCCGCCGACGACGGCGGTCCCGCAGTCCGGGCCCATGACCAGCACATCCTTGGCGGCCGCCGCGTCCTTGAGCGCCACCTCGTCGGCGAGGGGCACGTTGTCGCTGAAGAGCATCACCGACAGACCGGCGTTGACAGCGTCCAGGGCGTCCAGCACGGCATACTGCCCCGGCGTGCTGATGAGCGCGATGCCGCCGGGGGCGCGGCGGGCGGCGGAGCCGATGGTGCGGGGGGCGACCTCGGTCGTCGACCCGGTGGCGCGGGAGCGCTCGTGCAGCTCGGCGAGGACGGCCACGAGCTTGTCCTGGCCCGCGGCGAGCGCGTCCTCGTCCTCGCCCCGCAGCGCGATGACCAGGTCGTTGGGACCGGCCTCCTCCGGCACCTGGAAGCCGACCTCGCGCATGAGCCCGAGGTTGAGCTCGGTGCCCATGCCGATCAGGGCGTCGTGCACCCCGGGGGCGGTGCGCACCTGCTGGGACACCTGCATCAGGGTGACGGAGTCGTGGTAGACACCGCGGCGGATCTCGACCGAATCAGTCACGACGTTCCTCTCGTGGCGCCGGCCACCAGGACCGGAGCGGGTTGGGGACGGACGGGGGCAGGACGGCCGGCCGGGCCGGTGCCCGGGGCCGAGGTCAGACGGGGATGGGGGGCGGCGCTACCGGCACGGGCCTGCCCGGTATGGGGTGGGAGCTTCGTGCTCGGCGCGGTGGTCAGTGCAGGGGTCAGCGCAGTTGTCAGCGGAGTCGTCGACGCAGCTGTCAGTGCCGTGGCCAGGCCGAGGATGAGGGCGGGGCCCGAGGTGTGCCCGATCTCAGCCACCGGACACCCCGCGGAAGCGAGGGCGGGGACGCCGGCGCCGCGGTGCCAGGCGCGCAGCAGCGCGACGACGGGCGGGACGGCATACCCCTGGGCGGCCTGGCGGAGGAGGGTGGCGGAGAGGGCGGTCGTGCGTCCGAGGAGCGGGAGGACCGCTTCCTCCAGCAGCGAGCGCTCCCGCTCCTGGCCGCTCGCGCGCAGCCCGAGCAGCAGCCCGCACAGCACGTCGTCACCGGCGGGGGTGAGGCCCGGGCCGAGCCCGACCAAGCCGTGCACCGCTTCCGTGCTGATAGGCCCGTTCAGGTGCCTGCTGACCTGGGCGGCGGGTCCGTCGAGGACCGCCGCGGCGAGCTCGGCCAGCCGGCCGCCCGACACATCGTCATGGTCCAGGGACGTGAGCCCGGCCAGCCCGGCCCAGGCGGCCCACCGCGCTGCCTCGGACAGGGGCGCCGTCGGGACGGGCAGGGGGCGCCAGACCCGCCGGACGACCAGCCCGCCGCCGGCGGTGCGGACCTCACCGCGGCCGACGAGGACCTCGTCACCGACCCGCACGCGCAGCGCATCGAGGTCGGCCGGTGTCGTGACCCGCACCGCACCGGGGAGCATGAGCGCCTCGGGCGCCAGCAGCGGCAGCACGTCCTGCCCGCGCAGCAGGTAGATGGCCTGGTCGAAGACCGCGACCACCTCGGCGGGTGCCGGGTGGGCCTGCAGCCACGCGGGGCTGAGGGTGGAGGCAGCCGCCGGTCGCAGGGGCGTCGCCGGCGCACAGGGCAGGGCTCGCGCACCTGCCTGACGAGCCTCGGTGGTCTGCATCTCGCCACGATATGCAGGGGGCCGGTTTGCCAGGCCGGTGATTCCTGACAACGATTCGGGCATGGATCGTCAACTTTCGCCCGTGCTGCCCCCCTCGCCGACCTCGGGGATCACCGTCTCCGAGGTGCTGCGGCTGCCGGTGATGCAGGGCACCGCGGTGCTGGCCGGCGAGCGGGGCCTGGAGCGGTTGGTGGCCACGGTGAACGTGATGGAGGTGCCCGACCTGCTGCCCTGGGTGCGTCCTCGCGAGCTGCTCCTGACCACCGGCTATCCGCTGCGCACCCACGAGGGTCACGACCTCACCGACTGGATCGCCGACCTCGACGACCACGGGCTGGCCGGTGTGGCGATCAAGCTGGCCCGCTACGTCGACGAGCTGCCGGAGGCGGCGCTGCGAGAGGCCGACCGGCGGGGTTTCCCGGTCCTGGCCATCCCCTTCGACCTGGGCTTCGACGAGGTGATCACCCAGGTGCTCACCGTGGTGATCAACCGGCGCGCGGACACCCTCGCCCGGGCCGAGCAGGTGCTCCAGGACCTGGTGGGCGTGGTCATCGCCGGCGGCGACCTGGACCAGGTCTGTCAGGGCGTGGTCCGGCACCTCGCCCGGACCAGCCTGGTCACCACCATGGACGGCCGGGTCCTGGCCTCTGCCGGGCCGGTCCCGGAGCGGGTCGCCGACCTGCCGGGGTTCGACCCGACCGGCCGCTTCGTCGTGGAGACCGAGGTGCCGGGGGTCTCCGCGCAGTTCGACGGGGTGCACCGCCTGGTCGCCAGGGTCACGGGGGCCAGGGCCGACCTGGGCCGGCTGATCCTGTTCCGCGACGACGCCTTCACCGACGACGACAACCACGTGGTCGGTCAGGCGACCACCGCTGCCGCCCTGGCGATCACCAAGCAGCAGGCGGTGGCCGCGGTCGAGGGGAAGTACCGCGCCGACTTCCTGCGCGACGCCCTGCTCGGCCGGGCCGGTGACGCCGAACGGGTCGCCGCCCACGCCGGGGAGCTGGGCTGGGACCTGCGCCGGCCCCTCGCCGTGCTGGTGGCCGAGGCCGAGGAGGTGCCCTCCGACGACCCCGTGCTGCGGACCCTGCCCGAGCGCTTCCGCGCCGCGTGGGAGCGCGTCGCGAGCACCGACGACGAGGCCGCGGCCGTGGCCGGGTTCAACCAGGAGGTGGTCGTCCTGCTCGGCGTGCCGGCCGACGACGACCCGACCACGATCACCGAGCGCGTCCGGCAGATGGCCGAGCAGGTGCACGGCCGTGGCGGCGGTGGCCGCCGGGTCTTCGTCACCGGCATCTCCCGGACCATCACCGACCTCGCCGAGCTGCCCCGGGCCTACTCCGAGGCCCGCAAGGCGGCGCAGGTGGGACGCCGGCTGCACGGCGACCGGGCGGTGACCCACTTCGACGCCCTGGGGGTCTTCCGGCTCCTCTCCCAGGTCGAGGACCGTGCCGAGCTGGCCAGCTTCATCGGCGAGACACTGGGTCCGCTGGCCGCCGTGGACTCCGAGGAGATGGAGGACCTGCGCACGACGCTCACCGTGCTGCTGGACCACAACCTCAACGTCGCCTCGACCGCCCGCGCCCTGCACTTCCACTACAACTCGCTGCGCTACCGGATCAGCAAGCTCGAGCGCCTCCTGGGCCCGTTCACCACCGACCCGCGGCTCCGGTTCGCGATCATGCTGGCGCTGCAGGCGCGACAGCTGGACCACGGCTGAGCCTGTCGACCGGGGGCGAGTACCGCATACCCGGCAAGAGATGCCCAACCCTTCCCGCACCCCATGTCACAAAGTGCCAGTCCTGTCCCTCGGGGACGGGGTTTAGTGTCGGTGGGCACAGGAGGCGTGCCCCGACCCTCACCCTGCGGGGCCCGTGAGCGCCCCCCACGAACGAAGGAGTTTGCGGTGTCGGCATTCGGCTGGAAATTGCACGGGGACGGGAAAACCCTCAAACCCGGTGACGTCGTCGCACCCGACGAGCGGCTGAGCTGGGGGAAGACGGCGGGCCTGGGGGCCCAGCACGTGGTCGCGATGTTCGGCGCCACCTTCGTCTTCCCCCTGATCATGGGCCTGAACCCCCAGCTGGCGATCATGATGAGCGGTGTCGCGACGATCGCCTTCCTGCTCATCGTCCAGGGCAAGGTGCCGTCCTACCTGGGCACCTCGGCCGCCTTCGTCGGTGGTGTCGCCGCCGTCATCTCCCAGGGCGGGACCCCGCAGCAGGTCACCGGCTCGATCCTCGTCGCCGGCGTCGTGCTCACCCTGACGGGCGTCCTCATCCACTTCATCGGTGCCGCGACGCTGACCAAGATCCTGCCGCCGGTCGTCACCGGCGCGGTGGTCATGCTCATCGGCTTCAACCTGGCGCCGGTCGTCGCGAACACCTACTGGCCCCAGGACCAGTGGATCGCCCTGGCCACGATGATCGTCACCATCCTGCTCGCCACCGTCCTGCCCGGCTTCTGGGGACGGGTCTCGGTGCTCCTCGGGCTGATCTTCGGGTATGTCGCGTCCTGGCTGGCCGACGTCGTCACCGGCCCCATCACCGCCTTCAACGCCGGCACCGGGGAGATCGACACCCACAACCGCGTCGACTGGTCGGGGGTGCTCGACGCTCCCTGGATCGGCCTGCCGCCCGCCACCGACAACGCCGCGGGCGTCGTCGGCTGGCACCTGCCCGACATCCAGCTGACCTTCGTCCTGCTGATGCTCCCCGCGGTCGTCGCCCTGGTCGCGGAGAACGTCGGCCACGTCAAGGCCGTGGCCGAGATGACGGGTCACGACCTGGACCCGTACATGGGCCGGGCGGTCGCCGCCGACGGTATCGGCACCATGATCGCCACCTCCGTCGGTGGCTCGCCCACCACCACCTACGCCGAGAACATCGGCGTCATGGCCTCCACCCGGGTCTACTCCACCGCGGCCTACTACGTCGCGGCGCTGGTGGCCCTCGTCTTCGGCCTCTCCCCCAAGTTCGGTGCCCTCGTCTCGGCGGTCCCCGGCGGCGTGCTGGGCGGCATCACCGTGGTGCTGTACGGCATGATCGGCCTGCTCGGCGCCAAGATCTGGGTGGAGAACAGGGTCGACTTCTCCCGCCCGATCAACCTTGTGCCCGTCGCCGCCGGCATCATCATCGCCATCGGTGACACCTCCCTGGAGATGGGGAACTTCTCGCTGGCCGGCATCGCCCTGGGCACGATCGTCACGATCCTGGCCTACCACCTGGTGGCCCTGCTGATGCCCGCCTCGATGAAGGACGACGACCGGATCGGCACCGCCACCTTCGCCGACGTGCCGGGCGGCCAGAACCTGGAGAACCTCGGCCTGGCCGACGACTACGGCCTCTACGGCCACCGCATCCTGGGCCGCACCTCCGACGGACACCTCATCGTCGAGGAGAAGACCCAGACCCACAGCACCGACCCTGACCGCAGGGACGGCTGACCAGTTCGACCGCAGGTTGACCACATAGCCTTGACCGCACCCGCCTGGCCGAGGGCCGGGCGGGTGCGGTCACGATGCCCCCAAGCCCCGAGCTCGCAGAACAGGTGATCCGACCATGAAACCGGCCCCCTTCACGTACCACGCGCCGGCCGACCTCGACCAGACCCTGGCCCTGCTGGCCGAGTACGGCCCGGTGGCCAAGGTGCTGGCCGGTGGGCAGTCGCTCGTCCCGGTGCTCAACATGCGGCTGGCGAACCCGGCCCACCTGATCGACATCAACAACGTCCCCGGCCTGGACGCGGTCGTGACCGACGACGACACCGTGCGCGTCGGCGCGCTCGTGCGCCACGCGCACCTGCTGTCCCACTCCGCCGCCCGGACCGCCCAGCCCCTGCTGCGGCAGGCGCTGCAGTGGGTGGCCCACCCGGTCATCCGCAACCGTGGCACGACCCTGGGCTCGATCGTGCACGCCGACCCCTCCGGCGAGATGCCGGCCGTCCTGGCGCTCACCGACGGCCGCGTCCGGCTGCGCTCCGCCGGCGGGGCGCGGGAGGTCCCCGCCGCGGAGTTCTTCGTCGGCCCGATGGAGTCCGCGATCGCCGACGACGAGCTCGCGGTCGAGGCCGTCTTCGGCCGCTTCCCGGCGGGCACCCGCACGGGCTTCACCGAGACCGCCCGCCGTCACGGCGACTACGCCCTGGCCGGAGTGGCGCTCGCGGTCGGCCTGGACGACGGTCCTGACGGGGGCACGATGACGTCGGCCCGCGCCAGCTTCGTGTCCGTCACCGACGTCCCGGACGTCCTCGACCTCACCCCGGTCGTCGGCGGCGCCGCCGTCGCCGACCTGGCCGACCTCGCGGACGCCGTGTCCGAGGCGGTCGCCACCCACGTCGACCCGGTGGGGGACATCCACGCCTCCGCCGACTACCGACGGCACCTCGCCGTCGTGCAGACCCAGCGCCTGCTGTCCACCCTGGTGGGCGCCACCGCCGAGGAGGAGATCGCATGAGCAGCACCCCCGACGCCCAGCCCGAGGCCAGGACGGTGCGCGGCACCGTCGTGACCACCGTGCCCCGCGCCTCGTTCGACCCCGCCGACGGCTCCGCCCGGCCCGAGGAGCTGATCGACGTCTACCTGCGGGTCAACGGCGCCGAGCGGCACGCTCGCGTCCCGGGCCGCCGGCTCCTCTCCGACGCGCTGCGCCACGACCTCGGCCTGACCGGCACCCACGTCGGCTGCGAGCACGGCGTCTGCGGCGCGTGCACCGTCCTGCTCGACGGTCAGCCCGTGCGCGCCTGCCTGATGTTCGCCGCGACCGCGCAGGGCCACGAGATCACCACCGTCGAGGGCCTGAGCACCCCGGACGGCGAGCTGGGGCCGGTGCAGCAGGCGTTCGTCGAGTGCCACGGCCTGCAGTGCGGCTTCTGCACCCCCGGCTTCCTCACCACCATCACGGCCTACCTGGACGAGAACCCGGACCCCACCCCCGAGGAGGCCCGGGAGGCCATCGCCGGCAACCTGTGCCGCTGCACGGGCTACCAGAACATCGTCAAGGCCGTCTGCCGCGCCGCCGAGCTGCGCCGCGGCGACGACCCAGCACCGGACGGCACGCAGACACCACCAGCGCCGACCCAGGAGGAGGAGCAGCGATGAGCACCCGCACCGTCGGATCACCCGTCCAGCGCCGGGAGGACCCGCGTCTGGTCCGCGGCGACGGCCGCTACCTCGACGACCTGGGGCACGACGCCCTGGCCGCCGCCTTCGTCCGCAGCCCGCACGGGCACGCCCGCATCGTCGACATCGACACCTCCGGCGCTATCGACGTCGACGGGGTCGTCGCCGTCTGGACCTGGGAGGACCTGGCCGGCAGCGGCACGGCGGAGGAGCCGCTGCCCATGCTCCTGCCCCACCCGAGCATCGAGCACCCCGTCACCGGCTACGCGCTCGCCAAGGACCGGGTGCACCACGTCGGCGAGGCCGTCGTCATGGTCGTGGCCCGGGACCGCTACCTGGCCGAGGACGCGGCCCAGCGGGTCCGGGTGACCTACGAGCCGCTGCCGGCCGTCGTCGGTGTGGAGGCCGCCCGGGCGGCCGAGCACCTGGTGCACGAGGAGGCCCCCGCCAACGTCGGTGCCTACTTCGAGCAGCACCTCGGCGACGCCGCCGGCCAGATCGAGTCGGCCCCCCACGTGCTGGAGCTGGATCTGGACATCGAGCGCAGCGCCTGCATGCCGATGGAGGGCAAGGGGATCCTGGCCCGCTGGGACTCCGAGGAGGGGCGGCTGAAGGTCCACGCCTCCACCCAGACCTCGACCGGGCTGCGGGCGGCGCTGGCCGCCAAGCTCGGCCTGCCGCTGTCCGCCGTGGAGGTCATCACCCCTGACGTCGGTGGCGGGTTCGGCGTGAAGATCAACCACCCCTGGCCCGAGGACGTCGCGGTCGCCGCGGCCGCGATGCGCCTGCAGACCAAGATCAAGTGGGTCGAGGACCGGCGCGAGCACTTCATCTCCTCGGCGCACGAGCGCCAGCAGCTGCAGCACGTCCGGGTCGGCTTCGACGACGACGGCCAGATCCTGGGCATGGAGGCCCAGGTGTGGCACGACCACGGGGCCTACCTGCCCTACGGCGTCATCGTCCCGCTCAACACCGCCACCCACATCCCCGGTCCGTACCGGATGCGCAACTTCTCGGTGACCTTCACCTCGCTCTACACCAACACGGTCATCGTCACCCCCTACCGGGGCGCTGGCCGGCCCCAGGCCGCATACCTGATGGAACGCACCATGGACGCCATCGCGCGGCACCTGGGCAAGGACCGCACCCAGGTGCGTTCGGTCAACTTCGTCCAGCCCGAGCAGATGCCCTGGGACCTGGGCATGGTGCTGCAGGACGGTCGGATGGGGATCTACGACTCCGGCGACTTCCCGGCCAGCCTGGAGAAGCTCAAGGAGCTGGTCGGCTGGGACGACTTCGAGGAGTACCGCGAGCAGGCCCGCGCCGAGGGGCGCCAGGTCGGGATCGGCCTGGCGTGCTACGTCGAGGGCACCGGCGCCGGCCCGTACGAGGGCGGCCACATCGAGATCGAGACCAGCGGCCGGGTCAACGTCTCCACCGGGCTGACCACCCAGGGGCAGGGCCACGCCACCGTCTTCGCCCAGATCGTCGCCGACGAGCTCGGCGTCAAGATCGAGGACGTGCACGTCACCACCGGGGACACCCGCCGGATGGCCTACTCCGTCGGCACGTGGGGCTCGCGCGGCGCCGTGATGAGCGGCAACGCCCTGCTCCTGACGGCCCGCAAGGTCAAGGAGCAGGCGCTGCGGATCGCGGCGGACGCCCTCGAGGCCAACCCCGACGACCTGGAGATCGTCGACGGCATCGTCCGGGTCAAGGGCGCGCCCGAGAGCCAGATCCCCCTGCCGATGGTGGCGGTCCTCTCCAACCCCCTGCGCTACGCCTTCGACGAGACCGCCCGGGCGGCGACCCAGTTCGGCGGCAAGAGCGACGAGAGCAAGCCACCCGTCGGCGACGCGGAGCACCCCGGGTTGGAGGGCAGCGACTTCTTCTCCCCGGTGCGGACCACCTTCGCCAACGGCATGCACGCCGCCATCGTCGAGACCGACCCTCACACCGCCGACATCACCGTGCTGCGCTACTGCGTCGTCCACGACTGCGGGCCGATGCTCAACCCGATGATCGTCGAGGGGCAGGTCCACGGCGGCGTGGCGCAGGGCATCGGCGGCGCGCTCTACGAGCGGATGGCCTACGACGCCGACGGCCAGCTCCAGAACGCCTCGTTCATGGACTTCCTCATGCCGTTCGCCACCGAGATCCCGCACATCGAGACCGATCACCTGGAGACCCCGAGCCCGTTGAACCCGCTGGGCATCAAGGGCGCCGGGGAGGCCGGCACCATCCCGACCACGGCGGCGATCGCCGCGGCGGTCGAGGACGCCGAGGGGTTCCCGATCCGGCGGATGCCGATCTCCCCGCCCGAGCTGTGGGAGCTGCGCAAGCAGCACGCCAGCAACACCACCGATCCCTCCTGAAGGAGAGCCTGACATGCAGATCACCGGCCAGAACCACCTGTCCGTCGACCCCCAGACCGCCTGGGTGGCCTTCCACGACGCGGGGGTGCTGGAGCGCTCGCTGCCGGGCGCCCAGAGCCTGCGCGAGGTGGAGCCCGGACGCTTCGCGATGACCGTGGTCGCCGGGGTGGCGGCGATCAAGGGCAGCTACGACGGCTTCGCCACCTTCAGCCAGGAGCAGGAGCCGGAGAGCTTCGTGCTCTCCCTGACCGGCAGCGGCGGGCCGGGCACCGTAGACGCCGACGTGCACGTGCGCCTCTCCCCCGCCGAGGACGGCGGGACCGACCTGGACTGGACGGCCGACGCGGTCGTCGGGGGCCCCGTGGGCGGGGTCGGCCAGCGGATGCTCTCCGGGGTCGCCAAGCGCCTGGCCACGCAGTTCTTCAACAACATCGACAAGGACCTGGCGGCCGGGGGCTCTGAGGCCGCGGCGGCAGGGCAGGGCGGGTCCGACGGTGCCCAGGACGCCGCCGACGGAGGCAGCGGAGAGCAGGCCGCTGCGCAGGCGCCGGCTCTCCGGGCTGCCGGTGGCGCAGCGCGCCCCGCGCTGCCCTCCCCCGCCGGGGTGGCGGCGTCCGCCCCCGGGCAGCTCCTGCCCATCCTGACCGGCGCCGCCGTGGCGCTGGTGGGGGTCGCGCTGGGGGCTCGGCTGCGCCGTCGCTGATCCCCGCGCACCATCTAGCAACATTCGCTGAAGGTCCTGCCGGTCGTCGTCAGATTATGACGACGATGGGCGGGGGTTGACCGGCTTGAATCGAAGCAGGCGCGTGGTCGGGTGCCTGACCCTGTATCCGCCCGACCACGCGCAGGTCAACCCCACGCACCAGGCACGCAACAGGCCCGAAGGGAAGCTGGATGAGCAACACGCACCGCCGAATCCGGATCGGCATCGACACCGGTGGCACGTTCACCGACGTCGTCGCCTTCGACGAGGACGCCGGCACGATCACCACCACCAAGACCCCCTCCACGCCGAGCAACCCGGCGGACGGATTCATCAACGGCATCGACAAGGTCCTGGATCTGCTCGACGCCTCCGGCCGCGACATCACCGCGGTCTCGCACGGCACCACGGTCGCCACGAACCAGCTGCTCGAGGGCAAGATCGAGCCGGTCGGCTTCATCACCACCGAGGGTTATGAGTTCGTGCTGGAGATCGCCCGCCAGTCCGTCCCGGACGGCTACGGCAACTCCTACTTCTGGGTCAAGCCCGACCGCATCACCCCCGCCGACCTGGTCAAGACCGTCGGCGGCCGGATGGACTTCGAGGGCAACGAGGTCCGCCCGTTCGACGTCGAGGGCGCCCGCCAGGTCGCCCGGTGGTTCAAGGACCGCGGGATCACCACCGTGGCGGTGAACTTCCTGCACGCCTACGCCAACCCCACGCACGAGCAGACGATGCGGACCATCCTCCAGGAGGAGCACCCGGGGGTCGTGGTCTCCGTCTCCAGCGAGGTGCTGCGGGAGTACCGCGAGTACGAGCGCTCGATGACCACGCTGGTGGACGCGGCCGTGAAGCCCAAGGTCAGCGCCTACGTGACCAACATCTCCGAGCGCCTGCACTCTTACACCCAGGCCGACGAGGACGCCCGCAACACCGTCCCGTTCTACATCATGAAGTCCAACGGCGGCGTGCTCTCCGCCGACGAGGTCGTGCACCAGCCCATCACCACCGTGCTCTCCGGGCCGGCCGCCGGCGCCCTGGGCGCCGCGCTCATCGCCGGCAAGGCCGGCTTCGACCGGGTGCTCACCTGTGACGGCGGCGGCACCTCGACCGACGTCTGCGTGGCACTGGACGGCGAGCCGACCCTGACCACCGAGGGCACCGTGGGGGCCTACCCCTCCAAGATCCCGATGATCGACGTGGTCACGGTGGGAGCCGGCGGTGGCTCCATCGCCTGGATCTCCCCCGAGGGATCGCTGAAGGTCGGGCCGCACTCGGCCGGCGCGGACCCGGGCCCGCTGTGCTACGGCAACGGTGGCGCCGACGGCGCCCCCACCATCACCGACGCCCACCTGCTGCTCGGCCGTATCCCGGCCCACCTGCTCGGTGGCGAGATCCCCCTGGACCCCCAGGCCTCCCGCGAGGGTCTGGAGAAGCTCGCCGAGCAGCTCGACCTCAGCGTCGAGCACGCCGCCGTGGGCATCCTGGAGATCAGCGCCTGGAACCAGGCCAACGCCCTGCGGCAGGTCTCGGTCAAACGTGGCCTGGACGTGCGCGAGTTCATGCTGGCCACCTTCGGCGGGTCCGGCTCGCTGCTGGCCTGCCGGCTGGTGGACATCCTGGACCTGGCCGGTGTCATCGTCCCGCTCAACCCGGGCAACGTCTCCGCCTTCGGCCTGCTCACCGTGGACGTCAAGAACGACTACGTGCAGACCATGGTCACCAAGCACGCCGCGCTCGACCTCGGCGCGCTGCAGCAGGCCTACACGGAGCTGACCGACCGGGCGGCGCACGCCCTGGACGTCGAGGGCTTCGCCGCCGACCAGCACCAGTACCAGCGCAGCGCCGACCTGCGGTACGTCGGCCAGGCCTTCGAGGTCCGCGTGCCGGTGCCGGACGGCGACCTGGACGCCGCCGCCGCCGAGACCGTCGCGGACGCCTTCCACGAGGCGCACCGGGCCCTGTACGGCTACGACTTCCGCGGCGACGACACCCAGCCGGTCGAGTGGGTCAACCTGCGCGTCACCGGCGTCGGCCCGATCACCCGCCCCGAGGTGCCGACCATCGCCGACGGCGACGGCAACCCCGAGCGGGCCCGCACCTCCGTCCGCCCGGTCTGCTTCGACGCCGAGGCCGGCTACGTCGACACCCCCGTCTTCTGGCGGGCCGACCTGCGCAATGGCGACACCGTCGAGGGCCCGGCGATCATCGAGGAGTTCGGCTCCACGATCCCGGTCCACCCCGGCTTCACCCTCAAGGTGGACCCCTGGGGCAACCTCGTCATCACCAAGCCGGACACGGGCGACTCCCGTGCGCTGGCCGACGACGTGCCCGTCATCCAGTCCGTCTCCGCGCAGAACGAGGAGAGCAACACATGAGCACCACCACCAGCCCGGCCACCGGCCGCGACAGCACACCTGACGCCCCGAGCGTGGATCCCATCCTCGTCGAGATCATCGAGGGCACCCTGGCCTCGGTCGAGCAGGAGGTCGAGACCGCCATCGGCCGCACCTCCCGCAGCCCGATGATCCGCGACGCCCACGACTTCCGCGCCGGCATCTACGACTGGCAGATGCGCAAGCTCACCGGCCGCTCCTACAGCGCCCTCGTGCAGCCGGTCGTGCGGGACTTCCCGCTGGAGACCATGCGCCCCGGCGACGTCTTCTTCCACAACGACGTCTACGAGTCCGAGGGCGGCATCGGCCACCTGCCGGACCTGTGCGTGACCGTGCCCGTCTTCTTCGAGGGCGAGGTCGTCGCCTTCGTGCAGGCCTTCGGCCACCACGACGACATCGGTGGCGCGACCCCGGGCTCCATGCCCTCGGCCGCGCGCAGCGTCTACGAGGAGGGCCTGATGGTCCCCCCGATCAAGCTGTGGGACCAGGGCGTGCCGAACCGTGCCGCGCTGCGCATCATGACCCGCAACTCCCGGATGCCCGACTCCCTGGCCGCCGACCTGGATGCCGAGTGCTCGGCCTGCCTGATGGGCGCCAAGCGCATCACCGAGCTCTTCGGCCGCTACGGCCGCGAGCCGATCGAGGCCGCCTTCCAGGCGATCCTGGACAAGACGACCGAGACCTACCGCCGCGAGATCCTGTCCAAGATCCCGGACGGCGAGTACGTCTGGGAGGACTACGCCGAGCACGACGGCGTGGACGAGCCCAAGCTGCACACCCAGCGGATCACCCTGACGAAGATGAGCACCGGCGGGCCGGGCAACGGCCCCAAGCTCGTCTTCGACTTCACGGGGACGGCCCCGCAGGCCAAGGGCCCGATCAACCACTGCGGTGACTACGCCGACGGCAACTTCCTCAAGAAGTGGCTCGCGCCGATCCTGCGCAACCTGGCCGACACCCCCGAGCGGATGGCCGAGCTGGACGTCAACGAGGGCATCGTCCCGCTGATCGAGATGAAGTTCCCGGAGAAGGGCACCCTGCTCACGCCGATCTTCCCGGCGCCGACCAACGCCCGCACCTTCGTCATCCTGCGCCTGCTGGGCGTGCTGGCCGGTGTGGTCGCCAAGGCGGTGGACGGCCAGATGCCGGCCGACCAGGAGACCATCCGCTACACCGGCGTGTACGGCAAGGACCGCGACGGTCACGACTACCTCATGCGTGAGGTGCTCGGTGGTGGCTCCGGCGGCCGGTACTACGCCGACGGCGAGGACACGATCCACGTCGTGCCGGAGTCGCGCAACCTGCCGACCGAGTTCACCGAGTCCCGCTTCCCCTTCCTGGTGGAGCGTCTGGGCCTGGCCGTCGACTCCGGTGGCGCCGGCCGCTACCGCGGTGGCCTGGGCTACGAGAAGCACATCCGGATGCTCAAGGACGGCAACTTCATGTCGATCGCCGACCGCTCCATCCTGGCCTGCTGGGGCGTCAAGGGCGGCAAGGCCGGTCGTCCCTTCCAGGTCACCATCGACCCGGGCGGCCCGAACGAGCGCGAGGTCCACGCCCTCGTGGACTCCGAGCCGGTCAAGGCCGGCGAGGTCATCCGCATCCGCACCACCGGTGGTGGCGGCTGGGGCGACCCGCTGGACCGCCCGGTCGAGGAGGTGGAGCGCGACCTGCGCTGGGGCAAGGTCTCCTTCGACGGCGCCCGTGAGGACTACGGCGTGGTCGCCTCCGGCACCAAGGACGAGCCGGCGATCGACACCGCCGCCACCGAGGAGCTGCGGGCCAGCATCCGGGCCGAGCGCGGCGAGCAGCCGTTCTTCGACCGTGGCCCCGGTTACGCCAGGCTCTCCGGCGGCGCCACGTCCGCCGACGTCGACTGGCTCTGAGGCGACCCGTGCCTGCAGGGACCGTCGCGGTGCTCGGCGCCACCGGCAAGACCGGTGGCGCCGTCGCCGCGGCGGCCCTGCACGCGGGGCTGACCGTCCGCGGGACCACCCGCGACCCTGACTCTGCCGACGGTCCCGCCGGTGTCCACTGGCACGGCGCGGACCTGCTCACCGGTGACGGCCTGGTCCAGGCACTGGCCGGCGCGGAGGCCGCATACCTGATCGTGCCCAACGTCCACCCCGCAGAGGTGGAGATGGTCGAGAAGGCGGCCCGGGCCGCGACCGAGGCGGGCGTGGACCGGGTCGTCTACCACTCGGTCGCCGACCCGGACGACGAGCGGATGGCCCACCATCTGCGCAAGGGGCGGGCGGAGACCGTCCTGCGGGAGCTGCGGCCCGAGGCCGTGGTCCTGCGCCCGTGCGCCTACCAGCAGAACCTGCTCGGCGCCGCCCTGGTGGGGCGTCTGGCGGTGCCGTACCGGGTGAGCGCTCCGTTCAGCCTCGTCGACCTGGGGGACGTCGCCGAGGTGGCCGTGCAGGCACTGTCCGGCCGCCTCGAGCCCGGCAGCACGCACGTGCTCGGCGGACCCGAGGACCTGACCGTCGAGGACCTGGCCCGGACCGCTGCCGGTGTCCTGGGCCGGCCGGTGTCCGCCACCGCGATCACCACCGCCCAGTGGCGTTCCGGTCCCGGTGCGGGGGCCGAGGGCTCGGCGCTGACGGACCTGCTCGCAATGTTCGAGGCCTACGACCAGACCGGGTTCACCGTGGACCCGGCACCCCTGACCCACCTGCTCGGGCGTCCTTCCACGACCTGGGCCCAGCTGCTGTCGAAGGAGACATCATGAGGATCGTCATCGCCCTCGGGGGCAACGCCATGACCACGTCGGACGGGCGGTCGAACCCGGACGACCAGCGGGCCGCCATCGAGACGGCTGCCCAGCACATCGCCCGGCTCGTGGCGGACGGGCACGAGGTCGTGCTCACCCACGGCAACGGCCCCCAGGTCGGCAACATCCTGCTGAAGAACGAGCTGTCCGCCCACCAGCTCACGCCGGTCAGCCTGGACTGGTGCGGGGCTCAGACCCAGGGCACCATCGGCTTCACCCTGATGAACGCGCTGGAGCGGGCCCTGTCCGCCGTCGGCGCGGACCAGCCCGTGGCGGCCCTCGTCTCCCGCACCCAGGTCTCCCCCGACGACCCGGCCTTCGACCGGCCCACCAAGGCCGTCGGTCCCTACAACAGCGCCGACCACGCGGCCGCCCAGACCGCGCTGGGCCAGACCTGGCGCGACGAGGGCGCCAAGGGCTGGCGCCGGCTCGTCGCCTCCCCGGAGCCCCAGCAGATCGTCGACGCCCCCGCGGTGACCGCGCTGCTCGCCCAGGGCTTCCTCGTCGTCTCCTCCGGCGGCGGCGGCATCCCGGTGGTGCCCGACGAGCGCGGCGGCTACCAGGGCGTCGAGGCGGTCATCGACAAGGACCTCACCGCCACCCTGCTCAGCCGGCAGGTGGAGGCGGACCTGCTCATCATCGCGACCGACGTCGAGCACGCCGTGCTGGACTGGGGCACCCCGCAGGCCCGGCCGGTGGAGCGGGTCACCGCCTCGCAGATCCGCACGCACATCGAGGCCGGTGAGTTCGGCGAGGGATCCATGCTGCCCAAGATCGAGGCCGTCACCCGCTTCGTCGAGCAGGGCGGCCCCATGGCGGTCGTGACCGCGCTCCCCCGCATCGCCGACGCCGTCGACGGTCAGGTCGGCACGGTCATCGTCCCGGGCTGAGCAGACCAGGCCGAGTCGGCGTCGCCCACCTGGCGACGCCGACCCGGCGCGCGTAGGTTCGGACAGGACGTCCACACCGCACCGGAAGGCCCTGGTATGCCGTACCCCCTGCGCCTCGTCGTGGACGGTCAGGAGCACACGCTGACCGTCGACCCGCGCACCACCCTGCTCGACCTGATGCGGGACCGGCTGGGGGTGATGTCGCCGAAGAAGGGCTGCGACCACGGTCAGTGCGGTGCGTGCACGGTGCTGGTGGACGGGCGCCGGCTCAACTCGTGCCTGGCCCTGGCGGTGTCCCACGACGGGGCGCAGGTCACCACCTCGGACGGGCTCGCCGAGGACGGGAAGCTCTCCGACCTGCACCGGGCCTTCCTCGAGCAGGACGCCTTCCAGTGCGGCTACTGCACCCCGGGCCAGGTGTGCTCGGCGGCGGCCGTCCTGCAGGAGGTCGCGGACGGCGCACCGAGCGTGGTCACCGAGGACCTGGAGGGACCGGTCGAGCTGACCGACGCCGAGATCCGGGAGCGGATGAGCGGGAACCTGTGCCGGTGCGGTGCCTACGTCAACATCGTCGCCGCCGTCCGTCAGGTCGCCGAGGGCCGACGATGAGGGCACTGAGCTACGAGCGGGCCACCGACCCCGCGGCGGCTCTGGCGGCCCACGCCGGCGCGCCGGGTGCGGCCTACCTGGCCGGCGGGACCAACCTCGTCGACCACCTCAAGCTCGGGGTTGCCGCCCCCGAGCTGCTCGTGGACATCAGCCGGCTGGACCTCGCCGACGTCGAGGACCTCCCGGGCGGCGGCCTGCGCGTGGGGGCCATGGTCCGCAACAGCGACCTCGCCGCCCACCCGCGCGTCCGGCGCGACTACCCGCTGGTCTCGCGGGCCCTGCTCTCGGGCGCGTCCGGACAGCTGCGCAACGCCGCGAGCACCGGGGGCAACCTCCTGCAGCGCACCCGCTGCGTCTACTTCCAGGACACCACGACCCCGTGCAACAAGCGCGAGCCCGGCACCGGCTGCTCGGCGATCGGTGGCTACACCCGCTACCACGCGATCTTCGGCGCCTCGCCTGACTGCATCGCCACCCACCCCTCCGACCTGGCCGTCGCCCTGGCCGCCCTGGACGCCCGCGTGGTGGTGCTCGGCCACGACGGCGAGCGCCGCCTGCCCGTCACCGAGCTGCACCGGCTGCCCGGCGGCGAGCCGCACCGGGACACGGTCCTGGAGCACGGCGACCTGATCACCGCGGTCGAGCTCCCACCCGCCCCGACGCCCAGCCGGTCGACCTACCGCAAGGTCCGCGACCGCGCCTCCTACGCCTTCGCGCTGGTCTCGGTCGCGGCCGTCCTGGAGCTGGACGACCCCCGCGAGGCCGGTGGCCGCCCCCTGATCCGGGAGGCCCGGATCGCGCTGGGCGGCGTCGCGCACAAGCCCTGGCGGGCGCACCGGGCCGAGGAGGTGCTGCGCGGAGCCCGGGCCACGCCGCAAACTCTCCGCCGGGCCGCCGACGCGGAGCTGGAGGCGGCGCAGCCGGTGGAGGGCAACGAGTTCAAGGTGCCGATGACCCGGGGCGCGATCACCACCGTGCTGGCAGAGCTGACCGGGCTGACCGGAACCCAGTCCGTCGAGGAGGCCGATGATGAGTGAGCAGGAGCCGCAGGAGCTGCTCGAGGCCCACGCGATCGGCACCGACCCGGTCCGCCTCGAGGGTGCGGACAAGGTCCGCGGCCGGGCGCCCTACGCCTACGAGCACCCGATGGACGACCCGCTCTTCCTCTTCCCGGTCCAGGCGCAGATCGCCAGGGGGCGCGTCAGCGAGCTGGACGTCGCGGCCGCCGAGAAGGTCGACGGGGTGGTGCACGTGCTCACCCACCTGAACGCGCCACCGCTGGAGGACACCTCCGACCGGGAGCTCGCGATCCTGCGCGACGACCGTGTCGGGTTCCGCGGCCAGTACCTGGGCGCGGTCCTGGCCGAGACACCCGAGGCCGCCCGCGAGGCGGCCGGGCTGGTCGAGGTCCGCTACGAGGCGGAGGACCACGACGCCGACTTCCGTGGCCGTCCGGGGAGGGAGGAGCCCGAGGACGCCGAGGACGACGTCGACACCGGTGACGTCGAGGCGGCGCTCGGGCAGGCCGAGGTGGTCCACGAGGCGACCTACACCACGCCCATGGAGCACAACAACCCCATGGAGCCGCACACCACCACCGCGCTGTGGGAGGGCGGCACCCTCACGCTGTGGATGTCGACCCAGGGTGTGCACCCGGCCCGCCGGAAGCTCGCGCCCGTGCTGGGCCTGGAGCCCGAGCAGGTGCGGATCATCAGCCCGCACGTGGGCGGAGGGTTCGGCTCCAAGGGGGTGCCGCACGCCGACCTGGTCCTCGCCGCGCTGGCCGCCTTCGCCGCCCCCGGGCGGCCGGTGAAGTATGCCGTGTCCCGGCAGCAGATGTTCTCCATCACCGGTTACCGGGCACCGACCGTGCAGCACGTCCGGCTCGGTGCCCGCGCCGACGGCACCCTGACGGCGCTGTCCTTCGACGCGGTCGCGATGTCCAGCCGCACCAAGGACTTCCCCGAGCAGGCGGCTAAGCCGGCGCGGATGATGTATGCCGCCCCTCACCGCCGCATCCGGCAGCGGGTGGTCCAGCTCGACGTCCCGGTGCCGTCATGGATGCGTGCCCCCGGTGATGCGCCCGGCATGGTCGGGCTGGAGATCGCGATGGACGAGCTGGCGGTCTCCTGCGGCCTCGACCCGATCGAGCTGCGGGCGCGCAACGACCCGCGGACCGACCCGGACACCGGCCTGCCGTTCAACCGACGTCGCCTCGTCGACTGCCTGCGCGAGGGGGCGGAGCGGTTCGGCTGGGCCGACCGCGACCCGGTCCCGCGCTCCCGGCGGGAGGGCGGCTGGCTGGTCGGCGTGGGAGTCGCCTCGGCCACCTACCCGGCCAACCGTCAGCCCGGGTCCGACGCCCGGGTGGCGTTCACCGGCGGGCGCTACGAGGTCGAGATCGGGGCCGCCGACCTCGGCACCGGCACGTGGACCACCCTCACGCAGGTCGCGGCGGACGCGCTGGGCGTCCCGACCGACCAGGTCAGGGTGCGGATCGGGGACACCGACCTGCCCAGGGCCACCGTGGCCGGCGGCTCGACCGGGCTGGCCAGCTGGAGCGCCGCGATCATCGACGCCGCCCGGACCTTCCGGGACCATCACGGCACCGACCCCTCCCCGGGATCGCAGGCCGAGGGCACGGCGGGGAAGAACCCGGCCTCCGAGAGGCTGGCGCTGCACTCCTTCGGGGCCCACTTCGCGCAGGTGCGCGTCCACGAGGCCACCGGCGAGGTCCGGCTGGACCGGATGCTCGGGGTGTTCTCCGCGGGTCGCATCGTCAACCCGCGCACCGCCCGCTCCCAGCTCATCGGCGGCATCACGATGGGGGTCGGGATGGCCTTGCACGAGAAGAGCGAGCTGGACCCGCGCTTCGGGCACGTCGTCAACCACGACCTGGCCGAGTACCACGTGCCGGTGAACGCCGACATCCCTCAGATCGAGGTGTCCTGGCTGCACGAGGAGGACCCTGCCGCGGGGCCGCTGGGTGCTCGCGGCATCGGCGAGATCGGGATCGTCGGCTCCGCCGCCGCCATCGCCAACGCCACCTACCACGCCACCGGCGTGCGGGTGCGGGACCTGCCGCTCCTCGGGGACGCCTTCCTGCCGGGCTGAGGGTCGGTGACGCCTTCGCGCGGGTCAGGCCTCCTGCCTGCGCTGGTCCTGCACCAGCTGGACCGCCCGGGTGTTGCCCTCCTCCCGCAGCGCGTCGAGCATCTGGTCGACCTTCTGCTGCGCCGCCCGCGGCGGCAGCAGCGGGGTGTCCGGGTCGACCACGGCGTGGATGACCACGGGCCGGTCGGCGGCCAGGGCGGTGCGCCATACCTCGTCGATCTCGTCACCGTCGGCGTCGGCCTCGACCCGGTATGCCTCCAGTCCGAGGAGGCGGGCGTAGCCGTCGTAGGGGAAGGTCGGCACCTCCTGGGAGGTGGGGAAGCGCGGCTCGCCCTCCATCTCGCGCTGTTCCCACGAGACCTCCGCCAGGTCGCCGTTGTCCAGCACCAGCACCACGAAGCGGGGGTCGTCCCAGTCGCGCCAGCGCCGCGCGACGGTGATGAGCTCGCTGAGCCCGTTCATCTGCATCGCCCCGTCCCCGGCGAGGACCACGACCGGACGGTCGGGACGAGCCAGCTTGGCGGCGAGGCCGTACGGCATACCGCAGCCCATGCTGGCCAGCGTGCTCGACAGGTGGGCCGGCACACCGGCGGGCAGACGCAGGAAACGGGCGTACCAGTAGACGACCGAGCCGACGTCCACGGCGACCTGGGCGTTGGCAGGCAGACGCTGGGAGAGCGCAGCGACCACCGACTGCGGGTTGACCCGGTCGCTGCCCGGTGCGCAGCGCTGCCGCGCCACCTCCCGCCAGCGCTCGACGGCCCGCTCGACCTCGGCACGCCAGGGCCGGTCGCGTTGCCGCAGCCTGGGCAACAGCGCCCGCAGCGTCTCGGCGGCGTCGCCGGCCAGGGGCACCTCCACGGGATACTTCGTCCCCAGGTTGCGCGCGGCGATGTCGACCTGGACGGCCCGCGCTTGACCGGGCTTGGGGTAGTACTCCGTCCACGGGTCGTTGCTGCCGACGATGAGCAGCGTGTCGCAGCCCTCCATCACGTCGACCGAGGCCGTCGTGCCCAGGTGCCCCATCACCCCTGCGTGGTAGGGCAGCGCCTCGTCCAGCACCGGCTTGCCGAGCAGCGAGGTGGTCACGCCCGCGCCCAGGACCTCTGCGACCTGGCGCACCTCCTCGACGGCGCCGCGGGCTCCCTGCCCGACGAGCAGCGTGACCCGCTGGCCGGCGTCGAGCACCGCGGCCGCCCGGTCCAGGTCCTCGTCCCGAGGCAGCACCCGGGGCTCGGCGACGACTGGTGAGGTCACGACCACGCCGTGCTCCTGCTCCAGCGTCGGCAGGTCTGCCTGCTGCACGTCGTGGGGCAGGATGACGCAAGTGGGGCTGCGGGTCGCCACCGCGGTCCGGAAGGCGTTGTCGAGGACCAGCCGGAGCTGCTCCGGCGCGGTCACGACCTGGACGTACTCGGCGCAGACGTCCTTGAACAGGGTGGGCAGCTCCACCTCCTGCTGGTAGCCGCTGCCCAGCGCGGTGGAGGCGACGTGCCCGACGATCGCGACCACCGGCTTGCCGTCGAGCTTGGCGTCGTAGAGGCCGGTCAGCAGATGCACCGCACCGGGGCCCTGGGTCGCCAGGCAGACCCCGACCTCCCCGGTGTACTTGGCGTGCCCGACGGCCATGAACGCGGCCATCTCCTCGTGCCGGGCGGTGACCAGCTCGATGTCGTCCTGCGCGCGACGCAGCGCCCCGAGCACCGGGTCGATGCCGTCACCCGCGTAGCCGAACACCCGCTGCACGCCCCATCCCTGGAGCCGTTCGACGACCCCGTCCGCCACCGTGCCCATGGCTCCCTCGCCTTCCTGCGTGTCTTCTGGCTCCCTCACGCCGGCCCCGTGCCGCCGCCTGCGCCCACGGTAGGACGTTCGGCCGCCTCGCGCGGCCCGAGCAGCTGGCGACGTCCGCCGTGGCGCAATGACGCGCCGGTCAGCCCCGGTGCGCCACGTCCATCGCACGCGCCCACTGCTCGACGTCGCTCGGCAGCGGGGGCGGGTCGACACCCGGGGCGAGCAGGGCCGCGACGTCGGTGGCCGGCACCCGTGCGCCGGAGCCACGGGTGAGGAAGCGGCCGGCGACCAGGCCGCGGGCGCACAGCTCCTCCCCGCGGGTGAAGAGCTGCTCGAGGTAGATCATCCGCGGGTCCCAGCCGACCACCCGGGTGGTGATCGAGAATCGCTGGCCCAGGGTCAGGGAGCGGCGATAGCTCACCGTCTGCGCGGCGACGACGGGGTACCAGCGCTGCTTCCTCAGCAGCGGGAAGCCGCCCAGGTCGGCGATGTAGGCGCTGCGGGCCACATCCATCATCTGCAGGTAGACGCCGTTGTTCACGTGCAGGTAGACGTCGAGGTCCGCGGGCCGCACCCGCAGGTGCAGCACGGAGGGGTCCAGGATGCCCTGGCCGGGGATGGCGGGGCGCGGGCGGAGGGTGGTGCGGACGAGCTGGAGCTGACGGGCCACCCCGTCACGGTAGCCGCCGGGTCCCCGGAGGGTGGAAGGTGGTGCTCGCCGTTGAGCACCGCGATCCACCATAGGACAGATCCAGGTGCCGCGTCAGCGGCCAGCCAGAAGAAACCCGATCGCACCGCATGTGACGAGGCCCACGTTGACGCGAGGTCACCCCGGCCGGGTAAGGTGCTGAGCCGATGACTGCTCTGCTCCTCCTTCGACGCCGCAGCGAGACCTCCTAGGTCCGGCCCTCGCTGCGGAGTTCTGCTGTGCACCAGCGGACCACCCCTTCACCAGCGAGGAAGAGCCAGACCCTTGAGCATCATCACCACCGCCCCGCCCGCCGGCGCCCGTACGCAGGCTGAGGCCCCCCAGACCCACGTGGTCCGACGCAACCCCCAGCAGCCGAGCGGTATGCCGGTCGGCCGCTACACCGCATACCCGGCCGTCGACCTGCCCGACCGCACCTGGCCCAGCCGCACCATCACCGAGGCGCCCCGCTGGTGCGCGGTCGACCTGCGGGACGGCAACCAGGCCCTCATCGACCCGATGACCCCCGAGCGCAAGAAGCGGATGTTCCAGCTGCTGGTGCGGATGGGCTACAAGGAGATCGAGGTCGGCTTCCCCGCGGCCAGCCAGACCGACTACGACTTCGTCCGGATGCTCATCGAGGAGGACCTGATCCCGGAGGACGTGGTGATCCAGGTGCTGACCCAGGCGCGCGAGCACCTGATCGAGCGGACCTACGAGGCGATCGCGGGGGCCAGGCAGGCGATCGTGCACCTGTACAACTCCACCTCCACCCTGCAGCGCCGCGTGGTCTTCAACGCCAGCGAGGACGAGATCGTCGACATCGCCGTGCAGGGCGCCCGCACCTGCAAGAAGTACGAGGAGCAGGTCCGGGCCCGCCACCCCGAGACCGAGATCTACTACCAGTACTCCCCCGAGTCCTACACCGGCACCGAGCTGGAGTATGCGGTGCGGGTGTGCAACGCGGTCATGGAGGTGTTCGTCCCCACGCCGGACAGACCGGTCATCATCAACCTGCCGGCGACGGTGGAGATGGCCACGCCCAATGTGTATGCCGACTCCATCGAGTGGATGAGCCGGCACCTGAACCACCGGGAGAACGTCATCCTCTCCCTGCACCCGCACAACGACCGCGGGACCGGTGTGGCCGCCGCGGAGCTGGGCTACCTGGCGGGGGCGGACCGGATCGAGGGCTGCCTGTTCGGCAACGGCGAGCGCACCGGCAACGTCTGCCTGGTCACCCTGGGGATGAACCTCTTCGTGCAGGGCGTGGACCCGCAGATCGACTTCTCCGACATCGACGAGGTGCGTCGCACGGTCGAGCACTGCAACCAGCTGCCGGTGCCCGAGCGCCACCCCTACGGCGGCGACCTGGTCTTCACCGCCTTCTCCGGCAGCCACCAGGACGCGATCAAGAAGGGCCTGGAGGCGCTGGAGCGGGACGCCGGGGCGGTCGGCGTGCCGGTGGAGCAGTTCCGCTGGGAGGTGCCCTACCTGCCCGTGGACCCCAAGGACATCGGCCGCAGCTACGAGGCGGTGATCCGGGTCAACAGCCAGTCCGGGAAGGGCGGCGTGGCCTACGTGATGAAGTCCGAGCACAAGCTGGACCTGCCCCGGCGGCTGCAGATCGAGTTCAGCGGCGCCGTGCAGCGGCGGACCGACACCGACGGCGGCGAGATGACCCCGGCGCAGATCTGGGCGGCCTTCCAGGCCGAGTACCTGCACGGGGCCGGCCCGGTGGTCGGCAGTGACTACACGGTGAGCCACGACGAGGAGCAGGACCACGACCGCATCGAGGCACGGGTGAGTGTCCACGGCGCCGAGCAGCAGGTGACCGGCACCGGCAACGGTCCGATCGCGGCCTACACCGACGCCTTGTCCACGCTCGGGGTGGACGTCCGGGTGCTGGACTACCAGGAGCACGCGCTGAGCTCGGGCTCGGACGCCCTGGCGGCGGCCTACGTCGAGTGCGCCGTCGACGGGGAGGTCCGCTGGGGGGTCGGGATCCACCCCAGCACGGTGACGGCCGCACTGCAGGCGGTGAACAGCGCGGTCAACCGGCCGCGGCACTGACCAACGGCTCCCAACCAGCACCGCCCCGACCTGTCGGCCGGGGCGGTGCTGGTGGGTCAGACGGCCATGCCACCGGGGCACGACCAGCCGGGGTGCGTCAGGGAACGATGAGCCCGGAGGTGGCCGAGCGGGCCTTCTCCAGACGGCGGCTCACGTCGGCCCAGTTCACGACGTCCCACCAGGCCTTGACGTAGTCGGCCTTGACGTTCTTGTACTGCAGGTAGTACGCGTGCTCCCACATGTCGAGCATCAGCAGCGGCACCTGGCCGACCGGGACGTTGCCCTGCTGGTCGTAGAGCTGGCCGATCAGCATCCGCTGGGCCACCGGGTCCCAGGTCAGGTAGGACCAGCCCGAGCCCTGCAGGGTGTTGGCCGCCGCCTCGAACTGGCCCTGGAAGCCCTCGAAGCTGCCGAAGAACTCCTCGATGCCGGCGGCCACCTCGCCCTCGGGCCGGTCGCCGCCGTCCGGGGACATGTTGGTCCAGAACACGGAGTGGTTGGTGTGGCCACCCAGGTGGAAGGCCAGGTTCTTGGACAGCATGGTGATGGCGGCGAAGTCACCCTTCTCGCGGGCCTCGGCCATCTTCTCCAGCGCGGTGTTGGCGCCGTCCACGTAGGTCTTGTGGTGCTTGCTGTGGTGCAGCTCCATGATCTCGCCGGAGATCGCGGGCTCCAGGGCGGAGTAGTCGTAGGGGAGATCGGGCAGCGTGTAGGTCACTGTTCCTCCTGATGGTGTCGGTGTTCGATGGTGTAGTCGATGGTGCGTCGGTGGCTTCTCGGTGGCTTTGCGGTGTGTCCGTCGCTATGTCCACTGTGTCCCCGGGGCCGCGGCAGGCGCAAGCGCAGGCCACCCCGGAGAGGTCAGCCGCGGCCGTCCCCGAGCAGGGTCAGGCCGTCCTGCGTGACCGTCCAGTACGGGTTGTAGGCGATCTCCCAGACGTGGCCGTCCGGGTCGGCGAAGACGCCGGAGTAGCCGCCCCAGTAGCGGTTGCCGGGCTGCCGCAGGATCGTGGCGCCGGCGTCGCGGGCCTGCGACATCTGCTCATCGACGTCGGCAGCACTGCTCAGGTTCAGGCCCAGGTTGATCCCGCCCCAGCCGTCGCCGCTGCCGGGGGTGTCCTCGTCCTCGTTCTCGCCGAGGTCGATCCCGGAGTCGACGCCGAGCGCCGCCCGTTCCCACAGCGCGACGACCATGCCGCCGGCCTGGAAGAAGACGATGTGCTCGGGCGAGGGTCCAGGCTCCCAGCCGAGCGCGACGTAGAACGCGCGCGCCCGGTCGAGGTCCTGCACGCCGAGGGTGACGAGGGACAGACGCTGATCCATGACTCGACCTTATCCGTCGGCCGTTGCAGCCGCCCCAGGGCCCCTGATCAGCGGTGCAGCAGGTGCGCGACCGCCTCCGGTATGGCGTGCGCGACCGCCAGCGCGCGCACCGGGCCGCCGGGGTTGGCCCGGTCCGCGGCCACGCCGTGGACCAGTGCGGCCAGCGACCCGGCGTCGCGGGGCGTCAGCCCGGCGGCCAGCAGGGTGCCCGCGAGACCGGCCAGGACGTCCCCGGCACCCGCGGTGGCCAGCCAGGCGGGGGCGTCGGCCTGGCTCCGGGCAGGGACATCGGGGGCGGGGTCCACGACGAGCGTGGTGGACCCCTTGAGCAGGACGGTGCAGCCGGTCTGCTCAGCCAGGCGCCGGGCGTGGCCGAGAGGGTCGCCCTCGACGTCTGCCCGGCTGGTCCCGGCGCCCGCGCTCCCCTCGCGCGAGTCCGCCTCGGGGGCCTTCGCCTCGAGGGCGGTCAGCATCCGCGCCAGCTCCCCCGCGTGCGGCGTGAGCAGGGTGGGAGCCGTGCGCCGGTGGCCCTGGCCCGCCCAGGTGACCAGCAGCTCCAGGGCGCCGGCGTCGACGACGAGCGGGAGGTCGCTGCCGAGCAGCTCGCGCACGTGGTCGGCCTGGTGGTCGTCGCGGTCGGGGTGGTCGCAGCCCTGCGGCGCGACCCCCGGCCCCACAACGGCGGCCTGCATCCGTCCCGGCCCGGGCACGACCTCCGGGCAGGCGGCGAGCACGAGGTCCTCGGCGCGCCTGGGCCCCAGGTAGCGCACCATGCCGGCCCCGGCACCGACCGCGGCGGTGGTCGTCAGCACGGCGGCCCCGGGGAAGGCCACGCTCCCCGCGACGACACCCACGACCCCGCGGGTGTACTTGTGGTCGCTCATGGTGGGCACCGGCCACAGCCCCGCCACGTCGGTGTGCTCCAGGCGCTCCACCACAGGGGGCACGTCCATCTCGACACCGATGTCGACCACCGTCAGGGTGCCGACCGCGGGCTCGGTGGCGGGCAGGAGGTGCACCGGCTTCAGCATGCCGAAGGTCACCGTCTCGTCGGCGTAGACCATCCGGCCCGGTCGCTCCCGCCCACCCGGGTCGGCGCCGCTCGGCAGGTCGACGCTCAGCAGGTATGCCGTGTCGGGCACCGCCGCGACGGCCAGGTCCATCGCGCCGCCCAGACCGGGCCGGCCCCCGATCCCGAGCAGCCCGTCGACGACCAGGTCCGCCTCCGCGAGCAGGTCCACCACCTCCGCCGGCAGCTGTGCGGCGGCGGGGTCGACGCACCGGACCTCCAGGCCCGCCTGCCGCGCCGCGGTGAGGCCTCCCTCGTGGAGGCGGGCGGCGAGGCCGACCACCGCGACCGGGTGTGTGCGGGCGAGGAGGGCCGCGGCATGCAGGGCGTCACCACCGTTGTCCCCCGGCCCGGCCAGCACCACGACGCGGGCGGCACGCTGCTGCCGGGCACGGACGCGGACCACCTTCGCCAGGCCTCGGGCTGCGCGGAGCATCAGCTTTCCGTCGGCCAGCCCCGCCCGCACCTGCTCCTCGGCCGCGCGGACCGCGGGCACGGCATACCCGCGCAGCATCAGCCCTCACCCTCCGCGATCACCACGGCCGAGGCGATGCCCGCGTCGTGGGACAACGAGACGTGGAAGCGGGCCACGCCCAGCTCCTCCGCCCGGGCCGCGACGGTGCCCTCGACCTGCAGCCGCGGCCGGCCGCCGGGGTCCCGGACGACGGTGGCGTCGGTCCAGCGCAGACCCACGGGTGCCCCCAGCGCCTTGGCCAGGGCCTCCTTCGCGGCGAACCGGGCCGCCAGGGACTGGGGTCGTAGCCCCAGCTCCTGCGCGGTGAACAGCCGCTCGCCGAGGCGCGGGTTGGCCTCCAGCCGCGCGCTGAACCGGGCGATGTCGACCACGTCGATCCCGACGCCGACGATCATCGCGTCATCACTCGACGGTGACCGACTTGGCCAGGTTGCGGGGCTGGTCGACGTCCAGGCCCTTGGCCGTGGACAGGTGCAGGGCGAAGATCTGCAGCGGCACGACGGTGAGCAGCGGGGCCAGCAGCGGCGAGGTCCGCGGCACCCGGATCACCTCGTCGGCGAACGGGACGACGTCCTCGTCCCCCTGCTCGGCGATGACCAGCGTGCGGGCCCCTCGGGCGCGGATCTCCTGGATGTTGGAGACCACCTTGCCGTGCAGCCCGTGCTCGCTGTCCGGGGACGGCACGACGACGAAGACCGGCAGACCGGGCTCGATCAGCGCGATGGGCCCGTGCTTGAGCTCGCCCGCGGCGAAGCCCTCGGCGTGGATGTACGCCAGCTCCTTGAGCTTCAGCGCGCCCTCCATCGCGACCGGGTAGCCGACGTGGCGGCCCAGGAAGAGCACGGCGCGGGAGTCGGCCATGAAGTAGGCGATCTCCTTGACCCGGTCCATGCTGCCGAGGAGCGTCTCGATCTGCTGGGGGATCTCCTGCAGCTCGGCCATCACGGTGTGGGCGGTCTGCTCCGGGACCCCGCCCTGGAGGGAGGCGAGGTAGAGGCCGAGGATGTAGGACGCGGTGATCTGCGCCAGGAAGGCCTTGGTCGAGGCGACCGCGATCTCCGGCCCGGCGTGCGTGTAGAGGACCGCGTCGGACTCCCGCGGGATGGTCGAGCCGTGCGTGTTGCAGATCGAGATCGTCTTGGCGCCCAGCTCCTTGGCGTGCCGGACGGCCATCAGGGTGTCCATGGTCTCCCCGGACTGGGAGATGGACACCACCAGGGTGTGCTCGTCGATGACCGGGTCGCGGTAGCGGAACTCGTGCGCCAGCTCGACCTCCACCGGGATCCGCGCCCAGCGCTCGATGGCGTACTTGGCGACCATCCCGGCGTAGGCGGCCGTGCCGCAGGCCACGATGACGACCTTGGTGACCGCGCGCAGCTCGTCGACGTCGATGTGCACCTCGTCCAGGGTGAGCCGGCCCTCGGCGTCGGTGCGGCCCAGCAGGGTGTCGTGCACCGCCTTGGGCTGCTCGTGGATCTCCTTCTCCATGAAGGTGTCGTAGCCGCTCTTCTCGGCCGCGGCCGCGTCCCAGGTGACCTCGTAGACCTTGCCGTCGCTGGGCGTGCCGTCGAAGTTGACGACCTCGTAGCCCTCGGGGGTGATGGTCACGATCTGGTCCTGCGCCAGCTCCATGGCCTGCTTGGTGTAGCCGATGAAGGCGGCGACATCGGAGCCGAGGAAGTTCTCGCCCCGGCCGAGCCCGACCACCAGCGGGCTGTTGCGGCGGGCGCCGACCACGACGTCCGGCTGGTCGGCGTGGACCGCGAGCAGGGTGAAGGCGCCCTGCAGGATGTTGACGACCTCGCGCATCGCCTGGGTGAGGTCGGGGGTGCGGGCGTAGGCCTCGCTGAGCAGGTGGGCGACGACCTCGGTGTCCGTCTCGGAGGAGAAGGCGACGCCGCGGCCGAGCAGCTCCTGCTTCAGGGCGTGGAAGTTCTCGATGATCCCGTTGTGGACGACCGCCAGCTTGCGGTCCAGACCGCCGCGGTGCGGGTGGGCGTTCTGGTCGGTGGGGCCGCCGTGGGTGGCCCACCGGGTGTGCCCGATCGCCGTGCTGGTCTCGGGCAGGGGGGCGTCGCCCAGGGCGCTGACCAGGTTGGCCAGCTTGCCGGCCCGCTTGCGCGTCTCGACCGCGCCGTCCCCGACCGCCGCGATGCCCGCGGAGTCGTAGCCGCGGTACTCCAGGCGGGTCAGACCCTCCATGACCACGGTGAGGGCTTTCTCGCCACGCTGGGGGCCGACATATCCGACGATTCCACACATGGTCACCAAGGATACGGCCCGGGAGCCGGATCCCGGCCCACGGCGCCGGCGGGCGGCTTGGCAGAATGCGCCCATGGCTTCCCACGGCAACGGTGCCAGCATGCCCTCGCCCTACGTCGAGCTCGACCGGGGTGACTGGTCGCGGCTGCGGGAGGAGCACCCGATGCACCTGGACGCCCACGACGTCGAGCGGCTGCGCGGCCTGGGTGAGCGGCTGGACCTGGCCGAGGTGGAGCAGGTCTACCTGCCGATCAGCCGGCTGCTGTCGTTCTACGAGCAGGAGGTCGCCCGGCTGCACCGCATCACCGGCGAGTTCCTCGGTGAGCGGCACCAGCGCACGCCGTTCATCATCGGGGTGGCGGGGTCGGTGGCGGTGGGCAAGTCGACGACGGCCCGCATCCTGGCCGAGCTGATCCGTCGCTGGGACTCCGCTCCGCAGGTCGAGCTGGTCACCACCGACGGCTTCCTTTACCCCAACGCCGTGCTCCAGCGGCGCAACCTGATGGCCCGCAAGGGGTTCCCGGAGTCCTACGACCGGCGGGCGCTGCTGCGTTTCGTGGCGGAGGTCAAGGCCGGCAGGGGCGAGGTGAGCGCACCGGTCTACAGCCACCTGCTCTACGACATCCTGCCCGGTGAGCGCACCGTGGTGCGCCGCCCGGACGTGCTCGTGGTCGAGGGGCTGAACGTGCTGCAGCCTCCGCGGGCGCAGGAGAACGGCGGGGCCGGCCTGGCGGTGAGCGACTTCTTCGACTTCTCCGTCTACGTCGACGCGCACGTGGGCGACATCAAGCGCTGGTATGTCGACCGCTTCCTCGAGCTGCGCCGCACCGCCTTCGCCGACCCCGAGTCGCACTTCCACCGCTACGCCTCGCTCGACGACGACGCCGCGACCGACATCGCCGAGAACATCTGGGACTCGATCAACGCCCCCAACCTGGTGGAGAACATCCTGCCGACCCGCAGCCGGGCCACCCTGGTCCTGCTCAAGGGCCCGGACCACACGGTGGACCGGGTGCGGCTGCGTCGCCTGTAACCGGCCTGCGGCTTCCGCGGCTCAGAGCCGTTCGTAGCGGGCCCGGGCGAAGCTGTAGACGCCGTAGAGGACCAGCCCCAGCGCGACGGCCAGCAGGAGCACCGTGCCGAACGGCTGCTGCGCCAGCGTCTGCAGGGCCTGGTCGAGGCCGCGCGCCTCCTCCGGGTCCGCGGTCCACGCGGCGACGAGGAAGAACAGGCCGACGATGAGCAGGGCGACCCCCTTGGCGAGGTAGCCGACCATCCCCGCGGCCACGACCCCCGTGCCGACCGCGCCCGAGCCGGTCGTGGTCAGCGTCTCGAGGAACTTCTTCGAGCCGCCCTTGTAGGCGTGGTAGATCGCCACCCCCACGACGGCCAGGCCCATCCCCCCGACCAGGAACCGCCCCATCGGGGCCTGGAGCAGGGTCGCGGTCACGTCCGTCGTGGTCTCCTCGCCGTCCGTGCTGCCCCCTCGCGCGACCATGAGGGCGGTGCCGCCGAGCACGGCATACAGCACCGACCTGCTCAGCGCCTTGACCCGGTCGGTGAGCTCGCCGCGGCGGACCAGTCCGTCCAGGAGCTGGAAGAGCGCCAGGGCGAGGAACCCCAGCACGGCACCCCACAGCAGCACCCCCCCGAACGGGGCGTCGCGGACCTCCTGCAGGGCACCGCCCTGGTCCGCCTCACCCTCACCCCCCAGGGCGATCCGGGCCGCGACCCACCCGATCACCAGGTGGAGCAGACCGCTGGCCAGGAAACCGATGCGCGCCAGCCGCTCCAGCCAGGGGTGGTCGGAGAGCTGGCGGGCGGTGCGACCGGCCTGCGTGCGGGCGATGTCGTTCACAGCAGCCAAGACGACCACACCCCCGGTCGCGGCGCGACCGGGGGTGTGAGGCGAGGACTGGCCTCGGGGGTTGAGCGTGGCTGAGCGTCGGCTCAGTACCAGTTGTGGGCCTGCGAGTGCGCCCAGGCGCCGCAGGGGCTGCCGTAGCGGCCCGCGATGTAGCCCAGGCCCCACGCGATCTGGGTGGCGGGGTTGGTCTGCCAGTCGGCACCGGCCGAGGCCATCTTGCTGGCCGGCAGGGACTGCGGGATGCCGTAGGCGCCGGAGCTGGGGTTGGTCGCCGTGTGGCTCCAGCCGGACTCCCGCTGCCACAGCGAGTCCAGGCAGCTCCACTGGTCCATGCCCCAGCCGTAGCTGCCGAGCATGCCCTGGGCGATGCCGCGGTTGCCGCCGGGGTTCGTCGGCGGTGCCGGAGCCGGGGGCTCGGGCTGGGGCGCCGGCTGGGGGGCGGGCTGGGGCGCGGGCTGGGGTGCCGGCTGCGGGGCGGGCGGACGCTGGGCGTCACGGGCGGCGGCCTGCTCCGCGGCAGCCCGCTCGGAGGCGGCCTGCTCAGCCGCAGCCTGCTCGGCCGCGGCGCGCTCGGCGGCGGCCTGCTCAGCGGCGGCCTGCTCGGCGGCAGCGCGCTCCGCCGCCGCCTCCTCGGCCTTGCGCTCGCGGATCGCCTCGTTCTGGGCCTGGACGGCGGAGACACCCTCGCCCCGCAGCCCCAGGGAGGCGCCGAAGGCCTCGCCGGCCTGCTCGGCCCGCAGCGCGCGCGCGTCGGCGAACACTCCGGAGGCGTCGGTGGCGACCGTCTGGCTGAGCGCGGCGACCGCGTCGGCCGCGACGTTCGGGGCGACCCGGCTGACGCTGGCCTCGAGCCCCGCGGTGTGGTCCGCGGTGGGGGCCGCAGCGGTCGAGGTGACGGCGTAGGTGGCCAGCGCCAGGGAGCCGGCGGCGATGGTCGCGGTCAGCCCGGTGGCCACCGGGGACAGGCGGCGGGGACGGGGACGACCTTGCGTGGGCTCCTGCGTGGGCTCCACGGAGTGGGCATCGTTCATGGGGGAATGTTCCTGTTCTACGGGACTGGGACACGCCACCGGCCAGGCCTGTCAGGACAGGGGCGTCAGGGGAGCCTGGGGGACGTGGCGGCGTTACCAAATCGTGATCAAGCACTCCCACGGTGCCAACCCCGACGCCCCCAGGTCAACTCCTGACCCCCCGGAGTGGCGAAGGTCACAGCACGGCTGAGGTACCCGGCCCGGCCATCTGCGCAGGTCGAGTACCTCAGCCGTCACATTAGTTCACAGCAGCCCGTTCTGCCCCTCCAACATCTCGGTGACCAGGGCGGCGATCGGGCTGCGCTCGCTGCGGGTCAACGTGACGTGAGCGAAGAGAGGATGCCCCTTGAGCGCCTCGATCACCGCGGCGACCCCGTCGTGCCGGCCGACCCGCAGGTTGTCGCGCTGAGCCACGTCGTGGGTGAGCACCACGCGTGAGCTCTGCCCGATCCGGGACAGGACGGTCAGCAGCACGTTGCGCTCCAGGCTCTGCGCCTCGTCGACGATGACGAAGGCGTCGTGCAGGGAGCGGCCCCGGATGTGGGTCAGCGGGAGCACCTCGAGCATGTCCCGGTCGAGGATCTCCTCGACCACCTCGGTGGACACCACGGCCCCCAGGGTGTCGAAGACGGCCTGGGCCCACGGGCCCATCTTGTCGTTCTCGGTGCCGGGCAGGTACCCCAGCTCCTGACCGCCCACGGCATACAGGGGGCGGAAGACGATGACCTTGCGGTGCTGGCGCCGCTCCATGACGGCCTCCAGACCGGCGCACAGCGCCAGGGCGCTCTTGCCGGTGCCGGCCCGGCCACCGAGGCTGACGATGCCGACGTCGGGGTCGAGGAGCAGGTCGAGGGCGATCCGCTGCTCGGCCGACCGACCGTGCAGGCCGAAGGCGTCCCGGTCGCCCCGGACCAGCCGCACGGTGTGGTCGGCAGCGACCCGCCCCAGGGCACTGCCGGAGGGACCCAGCACGGTGAGGCCGGTGTGCGTCAGCAGGTCGCGCGCGGACGGGTGTTCCAGCCGTCCGCCCTGGTAGAGCTGCTGCATCTGCTCGTCGTCGACCTCGAGCTCGGCCATGCCGGTCCAGCCGCTGTCCACCGCGAGCTCGGCGCGGTACTCCTCCGCGTCCAGACCCACTGCCGAGGCCTTGACCCGCATCGGCAGGTCCTTGCTCACCACGCACACGTCGTGGCCCTCGGCCGACAGGTTCTTGGCGACCGCGAGGATGCGGGTGTCGTTGTCGCCGAGGCGGAAGCCGGCCGGCAGGGACGTCGGGTCGCTGTGGTTGAGCTCGACGTGGACGCTGCCGCCCGCCTCCCCGACCGGCACCGGTTCGCTGAGGGTGCCGTGCTGGACCCGCAGGTCATCGAGGATGCGCAGCGCCTGCCGGGCGAAGTAGCCGAGCTCGGGGTGGTGCCGCTTGGCCTCCAGCTCGGTGATCACCACGACCGGCAGCACGACGGCGTGCTCGGCGAACCGCAGCAGCGCGTGCGGGTCGGACAGGAGCACCGAGGTGTCCAGCACGTAGGTCTTGCGTCCGGTGTCAGGCAGTGCGTCGAGGCCGAACCCGTCCTGCGAGAGGGTCTGGGTCACGCGGCTCTGGGGGCTGGTGGTCATGCTCACTCCCTGGCTGACACGTGCGGCTGCTGCGTGTCGTGGCGGTGGGTGGACCGGGACCTGGCCTCGCCACGGGGGCAGCGGGCCGGTGCCGGCCCTCCGCCTGCGAGCCTGAGCTCCATGTGGTGGGCCTCCCGAGAGGCGGGACGGGGGTGTCCCGCGTCACCTCCGACGGTAGGCCCAACACCTCCCGATGAGGCAGCGACACGGCGGCGAGCACGTGGACGGCGGGTGAATTCGTCCCCCCGGCACCGCCGGGCTCGGAGCACCGTGAGGGCTCAGAGCACCTTGGACAGGAAGGCCTGGGTGCGGGCGTGCTGGGGGTTGCTCAGCACCGTGGCCGGGTCACCCTCCTCGACGATGACCCCGCCGTCCATGAAGACCAGCTTGTCGCCGACCTCGCGGGCGAAGCCCATCTCGTGGGTGACCACCATCATCGTCATGCCGTCGTGGGCGAGGGCCCGCATGACATCGAGCACGTCGCCGACCAGCTCGGGGTCCAGCGCCGAGGTGGGCTCGTCGAAGAGCATCATGTCCGGGTCCATGGACAGCGCGCGGGCGATCGCCACCCGCTGCTGCTGGCCGCCGGACAGGTGGGCCGGGAAGGCAGCCTCCTTGTCCGCCAGCCCGACCTTGGCCAGGTTCTCCCGGGCGATCCGGATGGCCTCCTTGGCGCTCCTCTTCTTGACCCGCTGCTGGGCGACGGTGAGGTTCTTCAGCACCGTCATGTGCGCGAAGAGGTTGAACTGCTGGAAGACCATGCCGATCCGCGACCGCACCTTGTCCAGGTCGGTCTCCGGGTCGGTGATGTCGATCCCCTCCACGAGGATCTGGCCCGAGGTGGGCTCCTCGAGCCGGTTGACGCACCGCAGCAGGGTCGACTTGCCCGACCCCGAGGGCCCGATGACGCAGACCACCTGGCCCTGGTCGACGTGGAAGTCGATGCCTCGCAGCACCTCGTTGTCGCCGAAGCTCTTGTGCAGGGCCCGCACCTGGATGGCCGGGGCGGCCTGCGCAGGTGCCCCGCTGCTGCTGATCGTGCTCATCTCGACCTCACCTCGACCTCGCCTGACGGACCTCGAGCCAGCCCACCAGCCGGGTCAGCGGCAGGGTGATCGCCAGGTAGAACAGCGCGGCCAGGGTCAGGGTCGTGGCGGTCCCCGCGCCGGGGCCGCTGCTCATCCCGGCCTGGGCCATCGTGGTCAGCTCGCGCTGGTCGACCATCAGGCCCACCACGAAGAGCAGCGCGGTGTCCTTGATCAGCAGGACGAACTCGTTCGTCAGGGGCGGGATGACGATCCGGATGGCCTGCGGCATCACCACGGTGGTCATCGTCCAGGCCGGGCTCATGCCCAGCGAGCGCGCCGCCTCGGCCTGCCCCTTGGGCACCGCCTGGATCCCGGCCCGCAGGGTCTCGGCCATGTAGGCACCTGCCACCAGGACCAGGCCGAGCAGCCCGGCGCCCACGGTGCCGCCCGGCGGGCTCCACCCGGTCGCGATCGGCACGCCGAAGGCGAAGGCCAGCATGACGATGAGCGCCGGCAGGCCGCGGAAGAACTCGATGTAGATCGTGGCCAGCCAGCGGTAGAGCCCGACCGGCGACATCTTCATCAGGGCCAGCAGCACCCCCAGCACCAGGCCGCCGCCGAAAGCGATCGCGGTGTACTTGACCGTGTTGACCGCCCCGACCAGCAGGAAGTCCAGCCAGACGGCCCGGATGACGTCGACCCGGAAGAAGCTGCTGGCCACCGCGGGCCAGTCCACGGCCCACCACGCGCCCAGCAGCGCCAGGGCGAGCAGCAGGTACAGGGCGGCGTGGGTGAGCCGGCGCCTGGTGGTTCTCCTCATGCGCGCGACGAGGGGCTCAGCCCTCGGCGTCCTCGGCGAAGTACCGGTCGTAGATCTCCTCGTAACGGCCGTCCTCGCGCATCGTGTCCAGCTGCTCGTTGACGGCGTCCACCAGCCCGGTGTTGCCCTTCTTCACCGCGAAGCCGTACTGCTCGTCCGTGGAGTACTCCTCGGCGATGGTGTAGTCGCCCTCGCGGGTGTGCTCCAGGTTGACCGGCAGGTCCTGCAGCAGCGCGTCGACCTGTCCGGCCTGGATCGCCTGCCACATGGCCGGGTCGTTCTGGAAGCTGACGAGCTCGGCCTCCGGGGCGTTCTCCTCGGCGTAGGCGGCACCCGTGGTGCCCTGCTGGACGCCGACCCGCCTGCCGGCCAGGTCGTCGATCCCGGTGATGTCGGAGCCCTCGGCCACCAGCAGCGACTGCAGCGAGTCGTAGTAGCCGTCGGTGAAGTCGAGGTTCTGCGCCCGGTCCTCGGTGATCGTCATGGCCGAGGCGACGATGTCGCACTGCCCCGAGTTGAGGGCCAGGCCCGACTGGAGGCCCTCGAAGGAGGACGGACGGACCTCGGGCTCGAGCTCCAGGCCCTCGGCGACCTGCGCCATGAGGTCCATGTCGAAGCCGGTCCACCCCATCGGCGAGGAGGGGTCCTCCATCTCGAACGGAGGGTATGGGGCGTCGGAGCAGATGGCGAGCTTGCCGTCCTCGATCAGGTCCATCGCCGCAGAGCCGGCGGTCGGGTCGGCGTTCGTGTCGTCACCACCGCCACTGCCGCCCTCACCGGCGTCGTCGGGTCCGCAGGCCGTGAGCCCCAGGGTGAGCAGGGAGGCGGCGGCCAGCACAGTCACGGAGTGCATCTTCATGCGGGGCACTGTATGCCGTGCGCCTGGAAAGCCAGGCGCGCACCCGCCGTCGTGACCGGATCGACACAGAGTCAGGTGCCGAACCGGCGCTCGCGCTCGGCATACGCCCGGAGCGCCCGGAGGAAGTCGACCTGGCGGAAGTCGGGCCAGTAGGCCTCGCAGAAGTAGAACTCGCTGTGCGCGCTCTGCCACAGCAGGAATCCGCCGAGGCGCTGCTCTCCCGAGGTGCGGATCACCAGGTCGGGGTCGGGCTGGCCACGCGTGTAGAGGTGGTCGGCGATGTCCTCGACGGTGACCGTCCGGGCCAGCTCCTCCAGGGTCTGCCCCTGCTCGTGGGCGGACCGGAGGAGGGAGCGGACCGCGTCGGCGATCTCCCGCCGGCCGCCGTACCCGATGGCCACGTTGACAACGAGCCCGTCGACGTCGTCGGTGGTCGCGGCCGCGTCGGAGAGGCACTGCGCGGTGGCCTCGGGCAGCAGGTCGAGCGCCCCCACGACCCGCACCCGCCAGCGTCCGGCGGCGGCGAGGTCGGCGACCACCTGCTCGATGATCCGGAGCAGCGGCTCCAGCTCGGCCGTGGGGCGGTTGAGGTTGTCGGTCGACAGCAGCCACAGCGTGACCACCTCGATCCCGGACTCCTCGCACCAGCCCAGGAAGGGCGCGATGTTCTCCGCGCCGGCCCGGTGCCCCTCGGCCGACCCGGCCCCCCGCTGGCGGGCCCACCGCCGGTTGCCGTCCAGCATGACCCCGACGTGCCGCGGCAACGACTCGGGCGGAAGGTTGCGGCGGAGCGAGGAGGTGTAGGCCTTGTAGACCAGGTCCCGCGGCGACTGCATACGGCCAACCTAACCCGTCCGGCCGGCTCCGCCCGGTGACGTCCGGCGGGTGTCCTGGGGCGGCGACCGCCGGCCAACCTACGGACTCGTAACCTACGGATGCGTAAGTTACCCTGACAGGTATGCCGCACCACCCGCAACCACACCGTCCCACCGCCCCCTCCATGGGGGCCGTCGTCAGCGGGGCGCAGGAGTCGCTGGAGGCACTGGTCGAGCAGGCCAAGCCACACCTGCGGGGATGGCTCCACCTGGGCATGGTGCCGCTGTCGCTGGCGGCAGGCATCGTGCTCATCGCGCTGTCCGGCACCACCCCCGCCCGCGTCTCCAGCACGGTCTTCGCCCTGACCGGCGTCCTGCTCTTCGCCACCTCGGCCGTCTACCACCGGGGCCGCTGGGGCCCTGGCACGGCGGCCGCGCTGAAGCGGTGGGACCACGCCAACATCTTCCTGATCATCGCCGGCACCCACACGCCGTTCGCCGTGCTGCTGCTCGAGGGTTCGCAGCGGGCCACGCTGCTCTGGGTGATCTGGTCGGGGGCACTGGCCGGCGTGGTGTTCCGGGTCTTCTGGGTCGGCGCGCCCCGGTGGCTCTACACCGTCGTCTACATCGCGCTCGGCTGGGTCGCGGTCTTCTACCTGCCCGACTTCTGGCGCACGGGCGGGCCGGCCGTGGTGCTGCTCCTGGCTGCGGGCGGCCTGCTCTACACCCTGGGCGCGGTGGTCTACGGCCTCAAGCGGCCGAACCCCTCACCGCGGTGGTTCGGCTTCCACGAGATCTTCCACGCCTTCACGCTGGCCGCCTTCGGGGCGCACTGGACGGCAGCCCTGCTGGTCGTCCTGCAGACCTAGGTCCCCGAGGAGCTCGCCGAGGGCTCCCCTTGGGACGAGGCGAGGAGGACTAGGCGAGCGGGTCCTTGTCCACCGGCTCGGAGGGGCCGTCCTGCTGCCGGGCGGTCCGCTGCTCCTGCACCCGGTTCATCCGCCGCAGCCGCTTGGTCAGGTCCCGCCCGAGCACCCACACCGCCAGGGCCAGCGCGAAGACGACCAGGAAGCCGCCCAGACCCGCGGTGACCTCGGTGGACTCGTCGGACATGCCCGGTGTCGGGTTCTGCGGTGTGGGCACGGTCGTCGTGGACTCGTCGTCGGTCCCGGGCGAGGCGGTCAGGGTGAGGTCGACGATCATTCGGAGTGGCCTTCCTTCTCGCGCATCTCATCCGTACCGTCGCCGTCGCCGTCCACCGGCTCGGTGGAGCGCGACCGGTCAGCGCCCTCCGGCGGCAGGGGCGGCGCGCCGCGGTGTCGCAGCAGCAGGGCACCGGCCTCGTCGCGCTCGTGGACGCGACGGCATACCTCGTCCAGCTCGCCCGTGCCGGCGAGCTCGCGCAGCCCCGCGAACAGGTCGTCCTCGGGCAGGTGCGCCTCGACCAGCGAGCGGGCGAGCTCGAAGTCCTCATGGGGCCAGACCCGCTGCTGGATGTCCATCGGCACGCGGAACCAGAAGCCGTCCGGGTCCACCTGGGTGGCGTGCGCCCGCAGCGCGTCGTCGCGGACGGGGAAGAACTCGCCGCAGTGCACCCGGGTGCTCACCACGCGGAGGGGACGGCGGGCCAGGTTGGCGCGCCAGTCGGCGAACGGCGCCTCGTGCCCCGCCTGCACCATCGCCTCGTCGATGCGCTCCATGCGCTCCGGGGACCAGCTGTTGTAGTACACCTTCAGCGGCTGCCACGGCTCCCCGGCGTGCGGGTATGCGGTCGGGTCGCCCGCCGCCTCGAACGCCGCCATCGTCACCGTGTGGGTCATGATGTGGTCGGGGTGCGGATAGCCGCCGTTCTCGTCATAGGTGGTGACCACGTGCGGACGGAACTCGCGGATCACCCGGACGAGGGCCTCGGTGGTCACCTCCAGCGGCTCCAGCGCGAAGCAGCCCTCCGGCAGCGGGGGAAGAGGGTCGCCCTCGGGCAGCCCGGAGTCGACGAAGCCCAGCCAGGTGTGGCTGACCCCGAGGATGTTCGCGGCCGCGGTCATCTCCTCGCGGCGCACGTGGCTGATGTCGCGCAGGATCTGCGGGTCGCCCTTGAGCTTGTCGTTGAGGATGTCCCCGCGCTCCCCGCCGGTGAACGAGACCACGCGGACCTGCACACCTTCGGCGACGTAGCGGGCGGTGGTGGCCGCACCCTTGCTGGACTCGTCGTCGGGATGGGCGTGCACGGCCATCAGACGCAGGCCGGCTCCCGGGCTCGTGGTGGTCACGGGGCTCCTTCGTGGACAATGGTGGATGTGCCGCGGCCCTGCCTGCGGCACCCGCCCATCTTCTCACTGCCGGAGCCCCTCACGTGACCACCCCACCCCCCATCGAGCACCACGAGCGCACCGCCGACCGGCGCACCAACCCCGGGGGCCCGGTCGACCGGGTCGTGGACTGGGACGCCGAGGAGGAGGCGGTCGAGGGCACCCGCCCCGCGCAGCCGAACGCCCGGCGCTGGTGGATCTTCGGCAGCGCCGCAGTGGCGGTCATGGTGGTGATGGCGGTCATCTGGGGGTTGTCCGCGACGGTGGGACGGGTGCACTGGACCTACACCGGGCACGACCTGGTGGCCGAGGACCAGGTCGACGTGCGGCTGGACCTGCAGCGGGACCCCGACCGGGCGGTGACCTGCCGCATCGAGGCCCGCGACGAGCGCAACGCCGTCGTGGGGCGGGCCGACGTGGAGATCGGTCCCACGCAGAGCTCGCCCAGCCGGCACGTGCTCAGCGTGCGCGCAGCCGCCCCGGCGCTGACCGGCTACATCGACGCGTGCTGGTACTCCGACGAGCCGCCCCGCCGCTAGAGCGAGGGGGCGCGCCCGCCAGGGGTAGTGCTGGCCGGATGGGCCCGGCCTGGAGAGCCGGTCTGAGGAACTGGCCGGGCCAGCTGTCCGGACTCAGTCGCGGTAGGGCTTGGCCTTGACGACCTTGACCTCGATCTGCTTGCCGTTCGGTGCGGCGTAGCGGACCGTGTCGCCGCGCTTGGCGCCGATGAGGGCGGCGCCCAGGGGCGACTTCTCGCTGTAGACGTCGAGCTGGGTGTCCTCGTCGATGATCTCGCGCGAGCCGAGCAGGAAGGTCTCGGTCTCGCCGAACATCTCGACGGTCACGACCATGCCGGGCTCGACGATCCCGTCGTCGGCAGGGGCGGTGCCGACCACGGCGTTCTGCAGCAGGTGCTCGAGCTGGCGGATGCGGGCCTCCATCTTGCCCTGCTCCTCCTTGGCGGCGTGGTAGCCGCCGTTCTCCTTGAGGTCACCCTCCTCGCGGGCAGCCTCGATGCGCCGGCTGATCTCCGTGCGACCCTCGCCCTTGAGGGCGGACAGCTCGGCCTGCAGGCGGTCGTAGGCCTCCTGGGTCAGGTAGCTGGCGGTCTTCGCGGTCTCGGTCACGTCGGTCTCTCCTCGTCAAGCGGGCGCGACGGGGCAGGACGCCCCGGCACGCGAGGGATCCGCCGGCACCCCGGGCACGGGACGTGCCGGACCACCCTGCGGCTCCGATAAGACAAGGTCCGGGCCACGTTGGCCCGGACCGTGCTGATGCCCCGATCCTAGCCCGCGACCCCGCCGCCCGTCGAATACCGAGTCTTTGCGCAGGTGGTCACGGGGTGTGCTCGGGCCCGTGTGCCGAGGTCCGTCAAGGGGTCCTCGAGGGCTTGTCGTCGCGGTGGTTCAGGGTGCAATGAGCGGAGCCACGACGGCGGCGGCGAGGTCGGGCCGCAGGGGTGCCAGCAGGCCCGCCGCCAGCAGGAGGTATGCCGCGTCCACCCCCACCTTCGCCTGCGCCGGAGGGCGCCACCCACCCCCGTGGTCGGCGACGACCTGGTCCAGCACCTGGCGGGCATCCTGGGCGGACGCGTGCCGCAGCACGCCGCCGGAGCCGAGCAGCAGGCCGACGTCGGCCAGCGGGCGGGGCGGCTCGCCCGGCCCCCCGGGCCGGCCGTGCCGACGAGCGGCGATCGTCGCGGCCAGCGCGGCGAGCCGCAGGTCGAGCTCTCGTCCGGTCCCGTTGGTGGGCACGTGCGCGTGATCGGCCAGGACGCGGTCTGCCCAGGCGGTGAGCTGCTGCGTCGGCGTGTCCTCGCCCAGGAGCCCCTCGGCCCGGGCGGCCTCGACCACGCCGGGGGCACCCCACCGCATACCCAGATCCCCTTCCACGGTCCGGGCGTGCCAGAGCGGGGCCACCACCTGCTTGCGCAGCCCGGCGTCCTCGCCCTGCGGCTCGAGCACGGAGTAGACGTCGGTGGTGGCGCCGCCGACGTCGACCACCATGACGTCCTGGCCGGCCACCGCGGCGAGGACCTCGACGCCGCCCAGGACCGCGTCCGGGGTCGCGGCGCGGACCAGCTGGGCGAAACGGGGCCCCCGGGACAGCCCCTTGCCCCCGATCACGTGCTCGAGGAAGACCTCCCGGATCGCCGTGCGGGCACCCAGTGGCTCGACCACCCCGATGCGGGGCAGGACGTTGGGCGCGAGGAGGAACCGGCGTCCTGTGGACTCCAGGAGAGCGGCCGCCTCGTCCTGCGCCCGGGCGTTGCCCGCCACCACGACCGGGGCGCCGACCCGGGAGCGGGCCAGCCGCCGGGCGTTGTGCAGGAAGACCTCGGAGTTGCCTCCGTCGGTGCCGCCGACGAGCAGGACCACGTCGGGGCGGGCGGCCCGCAGGGACGCCACGTCGGCGACACCCATCGGACCGGACGCCACGTGGACGACCTTGGCCCCGGCCGACAGCCCCACGCGGTGCCCGGCCTCCGCCGTGACCTGCCGCTCGTACCCGACGACGGCGAGCCGCAACCCTCCGCCGGCGCTGGAGCAGACGAGCACCCGGTCCCGGTCACCCCCGAGCGGGTCCGGCACCTCCGCTCTCGTGCCGGAGCCGAGATCTCCCGCCACCTGCGTGATGCCGTGCAGCACGTCCCGACCCGGGCCGACCGTGGTGGGGACGGAGGCCCTGGCCAGCAGCGATCCCTCGTCATCGATGAGGGCGGCCTTGGTGAAGGTGGACCCGACGTCGACCAGGAGCGTGGTAGCGGGCATGGCAGGCATGGCAGGCATGGCGGGCATGGCAGGCATGGCAGGCAAGGTGCCATAGCCGCTGGGCACGGACGGCAGCGGGGTGTGGGTCGCGGGTCAAAGTCACGGGTCAAGGTCACGGATCGAGGTCACGGTGTCCTGGACGTGCTCGTCGCGGCAGGAGCCTCCCAGGTGCGCATGGGAGAATGCTCAGATGGTCAGTTTCATCACGCCCCCCGGCCGCCCCGAGCCCCTGCACGGTGTCGCAGACGGTGTCCCCGACCCCGGGAACCACCTGGTGCTGGGCACCCCCATGCGTGGCCCCTGGCCCGAGGGCACCGAGGTGCTCTACGTCGCCATGGGCTGCTTCTGGGGTGCCGAGCGCATCTTCTGGAAGCTGCCCGGCGTGGTCACCACGGCCGCCGGCTACCAGGGTGGCTCCATGCCGTCCCCGACCTACGAGCAGGTCTGCACCGGAGCCACCGGCCACGCCGAGGCCGTGCTGGTGGCCTACGACCCGGAGCAGACCGACCCCGAGCAGCTGCTCAAGGCGTTCTGGGAGAACCACGACCCCACCACGCTGAACCGCCAGGGCAACGACGTCGGCAGCCAGTACCGCTCGGCGATCTTCTGGACCACGCCTGAGCAGGAGCAGGCCGCCCGGGCCACCCGGGACGCCTTCGAGCAGGTTCTCGCCGACGCCGGACACGGCCCCGTGGTGACCGAGCTGCGCCCGGCGCAGGAGGCCGGCCGGTTCTACTACGCGGAGGACTACCACCAGCAGTACCTGCAGAAGAACCCCGGCGGGTACTGCAACCACGGCCCGAACGGCTACACCTGCCCGGTCGGCCTGCTCACGAGCGGCGAGAACACCCCGGCCCAGACCGAGGTGCTCCCGCCGCGCTGAGGGATCCGCGCTAGGCCATCCCTGGCGTCAGCCTCCCGACTCCGTCCCGAGCTCGCCCATGTCCATCACCTGGTCGGGCTCGGGGACCTGGATGTCCTGGTCCTGACCCCAGTCATCCATCCGCATCTCCAGGGTCTCCCCGGCGGTGTCGAAGACCATCTTGCGCATGAGGTCCTCGCCGTCGAGCCAGACGTCGTAGACGATCTCGTCCTCCAGCCCGAGGCTGGTGGCCGCTGCGTCGTCGCCGGAGGCGGCCAGGGCAGCCTCCGCGTCGACGGTGACCTGGTAGCGGCGCATCTGCTCGCCGTCCACGTCCTCCTCGCCGAGGAAGACGACCTCCTGGGCGCCCTCCTCCCAGACGTCCCACTGGGCCGAGACGTCGACCTCGTCCAGGTCCGCGGTCTCGCCGAGCAGGTCGGCCGGAGCCAGGAGGTACATCCCCTCGGGAGTGACTCCCGGGACGGTCATGTAGGCGTCCCCGTCGGCGTAGATCATCTCCACCGTGCCCATCTCGGGCATCGCCATGATGATCTGCATCCGGGTGTCACCGCCGGACAGGTCGACCGCTCCCTCCATCGTGAGCTGCTGACCCTCCGCCTCCATCTCCATGGACAGGGTGTAGCTGGACAGGACGTCCTCGCCGGGCGACTGCAGGACCGCGAGGAACTCCTCGATCTCGACCGTCTCGCCCTCGGCGGCACCGGTCTCCGTCGTCCCGGCGGTGTCCTCGTCGGTGTCCTCGGCGGGGCCGGTGGTGGCCGTCTCGTCCTCGGTGCCGGTCTGCGCGTCGGTGCCGGTCTCCTCGACCGTGCCGGCCGGGGTGGTGGGGCTCGGTTCGTCGTCGCCGCTGCAGGCGGCCAGGCCGAGGGTCAGCACCCCCGCCGTGACGAGCGATCCCAGACGCCTGCGCGTCGTGCTCATGTCACTCATGTCAGTTGCTCCTTTCCCCACGAGATGGCCCGCGGACCGGGCCGCCGTGTGCGGGTTCATCGTGGCACACGGCGCTGGACGGACCCTGTTCCCGGCTCGCCCGCCCCGTGCGATCCAGGCCGACGATTCGGCCATGGACCCAGAGCCGGCCAGGGGCCGAACCTGGGTGAATCCTGAGCCAGTCCGCGGCAGATCCCCTACCGCTCCGGTTCTTCCCCGGCCGGATCCGTGTGGTCGAATGAGACGCTATCGCGCACTTCCCTGCCCGTCTCCAGCATGTTGAGGTCCCCACACTTGAACGGCAACGCCACCTTCCGGCACCACGACACAGCGGTGCTCTCCGTCACCGCCGTCGACGCTCCCGTGGTCAAGACCTCGGACGAGTTCGACGAGATCATCGGTGAGTCCTACACGCGGAACGCGCTGCGTCCCGGCATGCTCGCCAAGCTCGCCGGGATCACGGAGCGCCGGTGGTGGCGGGAGGACCAGAACTTCGTCGACGGCGCGGTCGAGGCCGCCCGTGCGGCCCTGGAGCAGGCGCAGGTCGACCCGGCCAAGGTGGGCCTGCTGGTCAACACCTCGGTGAGCCGCGAGCACCTCGAGCCGTCCATCGCCGTCTCGGTGCACAAGAACCTCGGCCTGCCGACCAGCTGCCTCAACTTCGACATCACCAACGCCTGCCTCGGCTTCGTCAACGCGATGCAGCTGGCGGCGACGATGATCGACGGGGGCCAGATCGACTACGCGCTGATCGTCTGCGGCGAGGGCTCGCGCACCCCCCAGGAGCGCACCCTGGCCCGCCTGTCCTCCCCGGACGCGACCGCGGACGACATCACCAGCCAGTTCGCCACCCTGACCCTGGGCTCGGGGGCCGCGGCCATGCTGCTCGGCCGAGCCAGCGAGCACCCCGAGGGCCACCGGGTCGTCGGCGGGGTCACCCGGGCCGCGACCCAGCACCACGAGCTGTGCGTCGGTGACTTCACCGAGATGCGCACCGACGCCCAAGGGCTGCTCGTGGCCGGTATGGACCTGGCCAAGGAGCTGTGGCAGGACGCCGCGGACGACTTCGACTGGTCCGACATGGACCGCTACATCGTCCACCAGGTCTCCAAGGTGCACACCTCCCGCACCGCCCAGGCCCTCGGCCTGGACCCGTCCCGGATCCCGCTGACCTTCCCCACCTACGGCAACGTGGGCCCGGCCGCGGTCGCGATCACCCTGGCCAAGGAGGTCGACTCCCTGAACGAGGGCGACCGGGTGCTGATGATGGGGATCGGCTCGGGCCTGAACATGACCTGTGTCGAGATCGACTGGTGAGGTGAGCCCCGTGGCCGACGCGCTGCCCGCCCCCGTCGACCAGAAGATCCACACCCGCGCCCGCCGCGCGGCCCAGGACCCGGTCGGCCTGCCACCCCGACCCTTGCCCGGGCTCGACCCTGCCTGGTCGCGGGTGGTGACGGCCCCCGACGCGGAGGGGGTGACCCGCCGCTGGCACGTGCTGGACAACGGCCCCCAGCTGCAGGAGCGCGGCGAGGCGGTGCGGCATACCTTGCTGTGCGTCCACGGCAACCCCACCTGGTCCTACCTCTGGCGCCGCGTGCTCGCCCAGGCCCCAGCAGGGTGGCGGGTCGTGGCGGTCGACCAGCTCGGGATGGGCTGGTCGGAGCGGCCGGGGGCCCCGCGCACCCTGGGGCAACGGATCGAGGACCTGGCCCGGCTCACCGACGCTTTGGAGCTCACCGGCCCCGTCTCCACCCTGGCCCACGACTGGGGCGGGCCGATCAGCCTCGGCTGGGCCCAGCGGCATACCGACCGGCTCGCGGCGGTCGTGCTGACCAACACCGCGGTCCATCAGCCCGCGGACAGCGCGCCTCCCTCGCTGATCCGGCTGGCGCGCACGTCCACCCTGCTGGAGCGCGTCTGCGTCAGCACCCCCGTCTTCGTCCGGGCCACCACCGCGCTGAGCGTCCCACCCCTGCCCCGCCCGGTGCGGTCGGCCTTCGCCTCCCCCTACGCCTCGCCCGCGCGCCGGGTCGCGGTCGGTGAGTTCGTGCAGGACATCCCGTTCGAGGCCGACCACCCGAGCCGGGGCGTCCTGGACGACGTGGCGGCCCGGTGCGCGGACCTGCAGGACGTGCCGGCGCTGATGGTCTGGGGCACGCGCGACCCTGTCTTCGGCCGGCGCTACCTCGAGGACCTGCTCCGGCGGATGCCGCACGCCGACGTCCAGCGCCACACCGATGCCTCCCACCTGGTGCTCGAGGACCGCCCCGAGGGTGTCGAGGTCATCTGGGCCTGGTTGCAGGACAACGCCACGGACCGGCGGCAGCCGCCGGCCCGCGCTCCTCGCCACGAGCACGCATCGGCGACGCCGGTGCCCGTCCGGGTGGACACCACCCGCCCACACGAGCTGGCTGTCGCCGAGCTGGCCGGGGGGGCTCCCCGCCGGATCACCTTCGGCGAGCTCGCCGAGCGGGTCGACGACGTGGCGCGCGGCCTGGCCGCACGCGGTGTCGCCGCCGGTGACCGTGTCGCGGTGCTGGTGCCGCCCGGGATCGAGCTGACCACCCTGGTGTATGCCGTGTGGCGCCTTGGCGCGGTCGTCGTCGTGGCCGACGCCGGGCTGGGGCTGGGGAGGCTGGGCGCCGCCCTGCGCAGCGCCGGACCGCGGCACGTCGTCGGGATCCGCGCGGCCCTGGCCCTCACGAGGCTGACGCGCGTCCCGGGACAGCGGCTGCACGTCGAGCCCGACGGTGACCAGGTGCAGGCCCTCGCGGAGGAAGGGCGCGTGTCACGCGCGACAGGCGTGACACTGCCCGACCCGTCGGCGATCGACGGCGACCAGGACGGCGCCGTGCTGTTCACCTCCGGGGCGACCGGTCCCCCCAAGGGGGTCGTCTACACGCGGGACCGGCTGGGGGCCCAGGTCGGCCTCCTGCGTGAAGGCTTCGGCTTCGGCCCCGGGGAGCGTTTCGTCGCGGCCTTCGCGCCGTTCGCGCTCTACGGCCCCGCGCTGGGGCTGACCAGCGTCGTACCGGACATGGACGTCACTGCGCCGCACACCCTCACCGCGGCCGCGCTCGCCGAGGCGGTGGGGACGGTCGACGCGACCATGGTCTTCGCGGCCCCGGCCGCGCTGCGCAACGTGGTGGCTACCGCCGGCGAGCTCGACGCGGCGCAGCGGGCGGTGCTGAGCGGCCCGCGCCTGGTGCTCTCGGCAGGCGCCCCAGTCCCGGTCGAGCTGCTGCACCAGGTGAAGGAGCTGCTGCCTGCGGCGCGCACCCAGACGCCCTACGGCATGACCGAGGCGCTGCCCGTCGCCTCGCACGACCCGACCCTCGTCGACCCGGAGGCGCTGGCTGCGCAGGCCGGGGTCTGCGTGGGCACACCGCTGCCCGGGGTGGAGGTGGCGGTGGCCCCGCTGGCCCACGACGGGACCCCGGCCGAGCAGCTCGTCCGCGAGCCCGGGAGGCTCGGGGAGATCGTCGTGCGCGCCGCGCACGTCAAGGACCGCTACGACCGGGCCTGGGTGGCGCAGCGCGGCAGCGAACGCCCCCTGGGATGGCACCGCACCGGAGATGTGGGCCACCTGGACGACCAGGGGCGGCTCTGGGTCGAAGGCCGTCTGGCCCACCTGCTGGTCACCCCGCAGGGGCCGCTGACCCCCTATGCGGTGGAGGACCGGGTGCGGGACGGCGTGCCGGGTGTCGTCGACGCGGCGGTCGTGGGCGTCGGCCCCTCCGGTGCCCAGCAGGTCGTGGTCGTCGTCGTGCCCCAGGATCGCCTCGGACCGGCCGCGCGCGTGCGAGGCGCGCAGTCCGGCACGGCGGCGCTCGCCCCCGCTGACCTCGCCGAGCGCGTGCGCGCTGCCGCTGCCGTGCCGGTGGCAGCGGTGCTCGTCCGGGACTGGCTGCCGGTGGACGTCCGCCACGCCAGCAAGGTGGACCGGTCAGCGCTCGCCCACTGGGCCGACGCGATCCTGCACGGCCGGGGCCCGGTCGAGCGCGTCCGTAGCGCCCTGCGCGGGTCCGCGCCGAGGACGAGGAGCCGGTGATGGACGGATCCTCCGGTCTGGTCGACCCCGCCGTGGGCGTGCCTGCCGGCTCGCCCGGCAAGGTGCTGGTGACCGGCGCCAGCGGGATGCTGGGCGGCGCAGTCGCTGACCTGCTCGAGACCCGTGGGTGGGACGTCACCGTCATGCAGCGGCGCACCGCTGGTGGTCGGCACCGCGAGTCGCTGGGTGACATCCGGGACGCGGAGGCGGTCTCCCGCGCAGTGACCGGCCAGGACGCCGTCGTGCACCTGGCGGCGAAGGTCGACGTGGTCGGGCCGTGGATGGACTTCGTGCAGACCAACGTCGGCGGCACCCGTAACGTCATCGCCGCCCTCCGCGCCCAGGGAGGCGGGCAGCTGGTCCAGGTCTCCTCACCTTCCGTGGCTCACACCGGCCAGTCCCTGACCGGCGAGGGCGCCGGGGAAGCCACCCCGATGCGCGCCCGCGGCAGCTACGCCCGCACCAAGGCCGCGGCCGAGCTGTTCGCCCTCGAGGCCGACCAGGGCGGCAGCGGACCGCTGGCGGTCACTGCCGTGCGTCCCCACCTGGTGTGGGGTCCCGGCGACACCCAGCTCGTCGGCCGGATCGCCGAGCGCGCCCGGCAGGGCCGCCTGGCCCTGGTCGGTAGCGGCACCGCGCTGGTCGACACCACCTACGTCGACAACGCCGCCGCCGCCGCCGTGGCCGCGCTCGAGCGGATCGACAGGGCCCGCGGGAGGTCGTTCGTGGTGACCAACGGCGAGCCGCGGCCGATCGGCGAGCTGGTCGCGGGGATCTGCCGGGCGGTCGGTGCGCCCGCGCCGCGGCTGCGCGTGCCGCTGCCGCTGGCGTGGGGCCTGGGTGCCCTCGTGGAGGGTGCGGTCGTCCTGTCGGAGCGGGTGCCGCGGGTCCCCGCGATCACCCAGCCGCCGATGACCCGCTTCCTGGCCGAGCAGATGGCCACCGCGCACTGGTTCGACCAGCGCACGACCCACGAGGTCCTGGGCTGGCGGCCGCATGTGAGCATCGACGAGGGCCTGGCGCGGCTGGCCGAGCACGCGCGCGGCACCGTCTGAGACCGTCCGCCCCCGCTCGGCGGCCTCTCTCGATCGGCGCCGGTTCCCTCGCGCGGGCCCCTACCCGCTTCTCGCCCGATGTCAGCGGTGCCAGGCGGAGAACCTAGACTCACGGCATACCGTGCAGAACGCCTGCCAGCGTGACCCTGTCCAGGAGGACCCCATGGCCGAAGCCGTCATCGTCGCCGCCGCCCGCACCCCCATCGGCCGGGCCTTCAAGGGCTCGCTGAAGGACGTTCGTCCGGACGACCTGGCGGCCGGTGTGATCCGGGCCGCCCTCGACCAGGTGCCGGAGCTGGATCCCACCACCATCGACGACCTCTACCTCGGGTGCGCGGAGCCCTGGGCCGAGCAGGGCTTCAACATGGCCCGCATCGTCTCGGTGCTCCTCGGCCTGGACGGGGTCCCCGGCGCGACCATCAACCGCTTCTGCGCCAGCTCGGTGCAGACCACCCGCCAGGCCTTCCACGCCATCAAGGCCGGTGAGGGCGACGTCTTCGTCAGCGCCGGGGTGGAGTGCGTGTCCCGCTACGCGGACTTCTCCGGGGCCGGCGGTGGCAAGGCCGAGTGGCACAACCGGGCGTTCACGGACGCGCAGGAGCGCACCGCGCAGACGGCGGCCTCCAACGAGACCTGGAGCGACCCGCGCGAGCAGGGCCTGCTGCCGGACGCCTACATCGCGATGGGGCAGACGGCGGAGAACGTCGCCACCTCGCTGGGCATCTCCCGCGGGCGTCAGGACGAGTGGGGTGTGACCAGCCAGAACCGGGCGGAGGCCGCCATCGCCTCGGGGATCTTCGCCAAGGAGATCGCGCCGGTGACGCTGGCCGACGGCACCGTGGTCACCACCGACGACGGTCCTCGGGCCGGGGTGACGCTGGAGAAGGTGTCCACGCTGGCGCCGGTGTTCCGCGAGGACGGCACGGTGACGGCCGGCAACTGCTGCCCGCTCAACGACGGCGCCGCCGCGCTGGTCGTCATGAGCGACACCCGCGCGAAGGAGCTGGGCCTGACGCCGCTGGCACGGGTGGTCTCCACGGCTGTCTCGGCGCTGTCCCCCGAGGTCATGGGCCTGGGACCGATCGAGGCCTCCCGCAGGGCGTTGGCCCGTGCCGGTATGTCGATCAGCGACATGGACCTCTACGAGATCAACGAGGCCTTCGCCGTGCAGGTGCTCGGCTCCGCCGACGCGTTGGGGATGGACTACGACCGGCTCAACGTGCACGGTGGAGCGATCGCGCTCGGCCACCCCTTCGGCTCCACCGGAGCCCGCATCTCGACCACGATGATCAACGCGATGCGGACCCGTGACGCTCAGTTCGGCCTGGAGACCATGTGCGTCGGTGGAGGCCAGGGGATGGCGATCATCCTGGAGCGGTTGAGCTGACGCGCGTTCTGGGGCGCTGAGCTGACGCGCCCTCCCGGTCGGGGGCGAGTAACCTGATCCAGGTTTATCGCCTTTTGACCGGGAGGTCCTCATGGCTGGTGGTCTGGCAGCCCTGCTCGACGATATCGCCGCGATCGCCCGCGTGGCGGCGGCTTCGGTTGACGACATCAGCGCCGCTGCCGGCCGCGCCGGGATGAAGGCGGCCGGGGTGGTCGTGGACGACGCTGCCGTCACCCCTCGCTATGTCACCGGGTTCTCCCCCAGCCGGGAGCTGCCGATCATCAAGCAGATCGGTGTGGGGTCGCTGCGCAACAAGCTGCTCTTCATCGTGCCGGCCGCGCTGCTCCTCAGCCAGTTCGCGCCGTGGCTGCTGACCCCGATCCTCATGCTCGGCGGTTGCTACCTGTCCTACGAGGGCGCGCACAAGGTGCTGGAGTGGCTGGGGGTGGGCGGCCACCACGACACCGCCAAGGAAGAACCCGTGGTGGAGCGGGGCCCGGAGGAGGAGAAGAAGATGGTGTCGGGGGCGATCCGCACCGACTTCATCCTCTCTGCCGAGATCATGGTCATCGCCCTCAACGAGGTGGCCACGGAGGGGTTGCTCAACCGGGCGATCATCCTCGTGGTCGTCGCCATCCTCATCACGCTGCTCATCTACGGGGTCGTCGCGGTCATCGTGAAGATGGACGACGTCGGACTTCACCTGGCCCAGCGGGACCCACAGTGGCAGCAGAAGGTAGGTCGGGGCCTGGTCAAAGGGATGCCGATCGTGCTCAAGGTGCTGTCGATCGTCGGCGTGATCGCGATGCTCTGGGTCGGCGGGCACATCCTCCTGGTGGGGATGGACGAGCTCGGCTTCCATCCCGTCTACGAGTTCGTCCACCACGCTGAGGAGGCCGTCGCCGGCGCCGTGGGCGTGGCGACCGGGCTCCTGACCTGGCTGACCAACACCTTCTTCTCCGCCGTGCTGGGCCTGATCGTCGGACTGGTCCTGGTCGGGCTGGTCTCGCTCATCCCCCGCCGGGCGAAGGACGACGCCGACCAGTCGGCCGCCGCGCACTGACGCCCGCGCCGCCGGATGACGGCGGTGACACATCGGTCGCTGCCGCGGGAACGCGGTGACACATCGGTCGCCTGCGCGACGGATGTGTCACCGCATCCTTCATGGCAGCGTCCGGCGCAGCCTGGTGAGCCGCTCCTCCAGGACGCCCTCGTCCAGTCCTGCTTGTCGCCAGTCATGGACCATGACCCGCAGCTGATCCATGACCACTGCCGGCCCCAGGTCCGGCACGGGGACGATCCCCCTCCCCGTCACCCCGGCAGTGTCGTCCGCGAGGAGCTGGACCAGGTCACGCACGCCCGGAAACGCCAGGAGCGCGCGGTCCAGCGGCAGCTGCTGCCACCGCCGGACCACGCGCTCCAGCTCGGTGTCGACCGGCTCCAAGACCGGGCCGTCCCGTCGCGTCAGTCGCTCTGCAGGATCGAGAAGAGCCGCAGGAACTCGATGTAGAGCCAGACCAGGCTGGCGACCAGGCCGTGGCCGAGCAGCCAGGAGTACTTCTCCGGGGCGCCCATGCGCACCGCCTTGTCGACCGAGTCGAAGTCGACGGCCAGGCTGTAGGAAGCCAGGCCGACGCCCAGCAGGGCGATCGCCCAGCCGAACTGCCCACCGTAGAGACCCCAGCCGTCACCGAAGCCCAGGAAGGAGGCACCCAGGTTGACGAGCAGGAAGACGAGGTAGCCCATCGCGGCCAAGCCGAAGATCCGCCGCGACTTGCTGGTCACCCGGATGAAGCCGGCCTTCCAGCCGATGAACATGCCGGCGAAGGTGGCCATCGTGGCGATCACGGCGGTGGACACGACGCCGGGCCACATCATGTCGAAGGTGGCGCTGACCGCACCCAGGAACAGTCCCTGGAGCACGGCGTGGGTGAGGATCAGCGGGACGCTGACCTCCTTCTTGAAGCCGATGGCGAAGCTCAGCGCGAGCGAGCCGAACATGCCCAGCAGCCAGATCGGCATCGCGATGCCCGGCTGTCCCCCGACGACGAACCAGGTGCCGGCCGCGACGGCGACGACGACACCGAAGAGCATCAGCGACTTCATCACGACGTCGTCCAACGTCAGCCGGCCCGTCTCGGCGGGGCCGGCCGGCGCCTGCGCGTACATCTGGCGCAGCTGCTCGTCGGTCAAGCTCTCCGAAGGCCCGGGGTATCCCCCCTGGGCCGGGATGTGCGGGGCCCCCTGGGGCGGCGGGTATGCGCCGGGCTGCTGCTGGCCGAAACCGGCATAGCCACCCTGGGCGGCCTCCTTGTCGATACGGTTGAAGACCGGGTTGACGGCCATGGAACCTCCGAGGTCGTACGGCACCATCGGCCGGTCGGCCGATGGTGTCACTGTTCTCCAGAATAAACGTGCGAGCCCGGGAAGAGATTCCGCACCCCGCCCACCACCTGCGGAATTACCCAGCGACCACGACCGCCACCTCTCCCGCACCCGTCTGTCGGCACCCCACGGCATACTTGCTCCACAGGCCGTTCCGCGCCGGGGCCGTGACCGATAGGATCCCCCGGTACTCCCCGGAAGGACAGGTATGACGCGCGCTCGGCGCCCGATGCGAGCCGTCGCCGCTGCGGCGGCGCTCGGTGCCGCCGTGACGCTCGCACCGCTACCGTCCTCCGGCACCGGGGTGGCTGCCCATCCAGAGCCCGTGGTCGAGCCGGTGGCGGACGAGCAGGACGCATCCCTGCGCCTCGGGCTGGCTGCGTACGACGAGCTGCGCCCACGGCTCGAAGGCCTGGCGGGTGCCTCCGACCGGGTCAGCGTCGAGGCGATCGGCAGCTCCGCCCAGGGGCGCGACCTGCTGCTGGTGACACTCACCGCCCCCGAGAGTCCCGCCCAGGCCCGTCAGCAGGACCGGATGCGGGAGCGGATCACCGACCGGCCGGACCAGGCAGCCAAGGACCAGGGGCTGGCCCGCAGCTACAAGGTGCCGATCTTCGTCAACGCCAACATCCACGGCAACGAGTGGGAGGGCACGGACGCCGCCCTCCGGCTCGTGGAGGACTACGCCACCTCCGAGGATCCGGCGGTCGAGGCGCTCCTGGGGAGCACGCGGATCCACCTGCTTCTCTCCGCCAACCCCGACGGCCGCGTCGAGGGCGACCGCCGCAACGCCCACGGCTTCGACCTCAACCGGGACCTGATCACCGCGACGCAGCCGGAGACCGTGGCGCTGCGGGAGGCGCTGATCCGGACCCAGCCCGCCCTGCTGGTCGACCTCCACGGCTACGTCAACGGCACCCTCGTGGAGCCCACGACGCCCCCGCACGGCGACAACTACGAGTTCGACCTGCTCGTCCGCCACTCCTACCCCCTCGCCCTGGAGATCGAGCGGGCGATCGGCGCGCTCGAGCTGGGCGGCGCCGACGGCGTCCGCCCCGTCCAGATCCCGCTGCGCGACTGGGAGCAGGGCTGGGACGGCTGGCCCCCGATCTTCGTGCCGCAGTATGCCGCACTGCACGGGGCGGTCGCGCACACCGTCGAGCTCCCCCTGCGCGTCAACGGCTCCAGCTACGAGCTGCCCGAGGAAGAGCTGCGCAGGCGCGCGTCCGTCAACACCGAGATCGCCCTGGCCGCGCTCACCGCCACGATGGAGTATGCCGTCGAGCACCGCACCGAGCTGCTCGCCGACCACGTCGAGATCTTCCGTCGCGCCGCCGCCGGGGAGCGTCAGCGGCCCGTCGAGGAGGGACTGTTCGGGGTCATCGGGCCCGAGGACGTCTACACCACGACCTTCCCCCGGGCCTACGTCATACCCGCGGGTGAGGCCCAGCGCTCGGCGCCCGCCGCCGCCCGCCTGGTGAACCACCTGGTCGCCAACGATGTCGAGGTCACCCGCCTGGACCACGACACCGCGATCGCCGGCCGCAGCTACCCGGCGGGGAGCTATGTGGTCGACCAGCACCAGGCCAAGCGCGCGGTCGCCAACGCGATCCTCGGCCGGGGCGGCGACCTGACCGACCGGGTGGAGGCGATGTACGACATCTCCGGTTGGAGCCTGGGGCAGCTGTGGGGCGCCGACGTGGTGACCGTGCCGGAGCGGTACCCCCTGCGGGTCGTGGGCACCGACGTCGAGGCCGCCGACGCCACGGGGGACCTCGCGGACAGCTCTACCGGATGGGTCCTGCCGATGGCCGACCCCGCCGACGTCCAGGCCGTGGCCACCCTGCTCGGGCAGGGGGTCCCCGTCGAGCTGCTGTCCGACGGCAGCGTGCTGGTGCCGTACCGCTACCCGTGGGCCGCCGGCAATGCCACCGAGGTGCACGGCGTGACCCTCGAGCAGGCGCCCGTCGACGCCGGCGGGGAGCCCCTGCCGCCTTCCGCGAGCGTCGTGGGTGTGGCTGGCACCGCTGAGGAGAGGTGGGCGTTCGGCGAGATGGGGCTGACCGTGGAGCCGGTCACCACCCGCAGCCTCAACGCCGGGCTCGACCTGTCTGCCCTCGACGCCCTCTACGTCTCCAGCGGGATCTCCTGGCGCGAGCTGGGGGCTGAGGCACGGGCTGAGCTGCGATCCTTCGTCGAGACCGGCGGAGGGTTCGTCGGACGCGGCAGCGTGGGCGCGGAGATCAACGACGCGCTCAACCTCCTCGACGTCACCGTCGTCTCCGGCCGGGCCGACGCCAACGGCGTGGTGCGGGTCGCCTCCGACCCCGCGAGCCCCGTGGCCTCGGCAGCCACCGAGCACACCTTCGTCTACTCTCCCCTCTGGTTCACCCAGCTGGGCCCCGACGTGCGGGCCGACCAGCGGCTCACCGCTGATCCGCTCGTCTCGGGGCACTGGACCGGCGGCACCGACGGCGGCCAGGAGGCGGCCGTCGGCCAGGCGCTGGTGGTCAGCGGCGACACGGCATCAGGAGCGCGCGCGGTGCTCTTCGGCTCCGAGCCACTGTTCCGCGCCCACCCCAAGGGCCAGTACGCCCTCGTCGCGCGGGCCCTGCTCTGGGCCGGCAGCGAGGGCGCCGCGAGCGCGGACGCCACTCGCGGGACCGACCCGTCAGTGATCGACGGGGGGCGGGGCCTGTAGGACGGGCGGCCTGGGGCACGGCTGGACGTGTGACGCCCTGTCCGACGGCGGGCACCCCTCAGCGCCCCCGCAACGCTGTGTCAGGGCCGTTGACCGGGCAGGGTGCCGTAGCTGTTGGCGTAGTGCTTGCCCGGGACGGGGTGGGTGAACTTCAGCCCGGCCCAGACCTCGTCGATGCGCAGGCAGGTGCTCTCGACCATGTTGTGGTCTTAGCCGATCGCGATGACGGACCTCATCGTCAGGTCCGTGCCGTACCTGCGCCCTTTCGGCCAGGAGACCCACAGCATCCCGCCGGGACCCAGCCGGTCGCGCAGCGTGCCGAACTGCGCGCTCAGCTGCTCCTGGCGGGTGACGAACAGGTGCAGATAGTCGAACTCGCCGTCCAGTGCGTCGGTGACCTCGAGATCCGGCAGGCTCATCGCCGCCAGTGCCGACGCCGGCGCCCCGACCACGTGCGCCCTGGTGCCGGCGCGGACACCCATCTTCTGCGCCACCGTCCGCTGCTGCCGCGCCTCCGTCACAGGCTCGACGGTAGCGCCCATCCCGACCAGGTGGGGTCCGCATCGATGCTGCTTGTCATGCCGCTGACGACCGGACAACGGGCCGTCCGTGGTGCACGTCGCTGGGTGGTTCTCAAACCCGCGCAAGCCACTCATGACGCTGATTCGCCGCGTTCTGCGGGGATCGCGGCGTCGTGTGTCGCGTCCTGAGCCTCAGCCTATCGAGGATATGCGCGGCCCGGTCGTGAAAAATTCGCCCCGTCCTCAAACCCGTTTGAGTGTCCCGAATCGGGCTGCGCTGGCTGAGGAGTACGCCGAAGGAGCGCCGGTCGATGAGCTGTCGCGGCGGTTCGGGATACATCGCACGACTGTGCATCGGCTCGCTGCGCAGGCAGGTGTCGCGGTGCGCCGACGCGGTTTGGATGAGCCCGGACGTCGCGAGGCGGCTCGGCTGTACGAGCAGGGCATGACTCTCGAAGAAGTCGCGACCGAACTGGGGGTCGGCGATGAGACGGTGCGTTCTGCGGTCGTGGCCTGTGGCGGAATAATCCGCTCCCGGGGTCGTCGGTCATCTGTCTAGTCGATCTCAAAGAATTGCCCGGCTGTGTCCCTATCGATGTCCCACTCCAGCGACATCAGTCGCGCTACCGACACAGCTACCGTCAACTCCGTCTGATGACCTTGTGTCATCATCTGCAACAACTGACTAGCGATGTCCCCACCGGCACTTTCACCGGCCTCTTCGTCAAGCAACGCGTCGTTTAGGGAGTCAAGGAGCTGTGCGATCTGCTCTGTGATCGCATCCCTCGGCGACTGCTCGAGTATCTGCCGTGACTGGATGAACTCGTGCTTCGCGGTTTCCACGACCTGATCGACGATGCGGTGCGAACGACGTGCCTCTGGCAGTGCCAGTACTCCAGAGGCGACTTGGAGCGATGCGATCGCTGCATCGAATGCGTCTGTCAGTGGGGTCTCGTGCGCCTCAGCGAGAGAGCTTGTCCACTGGCCGAGGTCTCCCGCGGGGAGGAGCGATGAGATCAAACTCATGGCGAGCGGTGCAACTGGCTTTCCGTTACGGATCGGAACGATCGTGAACTTCTCTCCGGGCAGTCCCGCATCCTGGATTGCAGTGCTGGTCTCTTCCAGCGCGTAGCTCCAGTCGATGAGTGACGGGACATCTACGGCTACGAGGCGCTCGGATACGAGCTGGTACTGATCGTCCTTGGGCATGAGTACCCGAAACTGCTGACCGAGATCCTTGCCAACCTGCTCCAGTTGAGTCTTCCGCGCTTGCAACTGCCGTCGCGTAAGTCGCCTGGCAGCCTCGGCCGCTCTGCGGAGTGCTCCCTGATGTCCTCCGGCGCGGGCTGCTCGTATGAGCCCGACGTTCGCTGACGAGTCTGCGGCCAGCGCGGCAACAACGGCGAGGATGTTATGCAGGTCGTTTTCAATGGACTTGAGACTCTCGGGGAAGGTGTCGTAGCCCAGCAAATGCCACGGCTCTTCTTGCGCGCGACGCAGTGATTTCGCGATCACTTGATCGCTCAGGTGTGCGGCGATGGCTGCCGGGTTATCCAGAGTCGTCAGTCGAGGGAATATGTTGCCGGTGAGGTCCGTGACCAGACCGGAGAGCGGATCTGTGGTCACCGATCCAGATTCTTTGTCGCCATCGATGTTGAGTACTCGTCCACGGCTGTTCAGGCGTGGCCTGATCTGTTTCGCTTGGTCGTCCAGCGAGTTGATCTGATCCGCGAGTTGATTGGTGTCGACATGCCGAACGTCTGCGGCAGCGAAAGTGTTACCAAGGATTGTAGTGAGTTGCGCCGTGGTATCCAGCAGGGGCAGTGCGGCTGCGAGACGTTCTGTGTCGGTGGCGCCAAGGACGGCGTTGGTCACCCGCATACGTTCCTGGTTCCATGCCACCTCCAGCTCGGAATGGTCGTATTCTCGTCGAAGGTTGGTGGAACCTAGTTGGTGCTCGCCGATCTGATAGTCGTGGCCGCCTGGGAGTACTAGCTTGACGTCAACGTGTGTAGTTCTCGGAAAGGAGCGCAGGAGCAGCCTTCCGAGCGCGATCACTCGGTCGTGGGGGTCTCCGTGGACAGCATCAGAGACATGGAGAGAGCGAGCGTAGGCGACCGGCCCGTCAGCAGAATCGATAATCCGGAGTTCACTGATCCATGGATCATGGTCTCTGATCTTGGCCATCAAGGCGGCTTCGCCGCCAGAGGAAACTAAAAATGTCTGTGCGAGACTTGGGTCGATTGAGTTGGCAGTGACCACGAGGTCTGCCACTTGTTCCACGGGTGCGCGCTGTACAGCTTCCAGGAGTGGGCTTGGGGTCGAGAATCTCGATTGACATTCGCTCGCTATCTCGGTCTCACCTCGTCCCAACTCAAATAGAAGCTCGGTCGCGACACGGAGGTCGTCCGTTGTAGCGAGTGCTTCAGCGAAGCGCTGAGCACCCGCCGCGGAGATCACGGTTGATCCTCGCGCAGCCTCCGGTGCAGCCGTCATGTCCGAGACTGCACGATTGACCTCGTCCGGGAAGAAGTCGGGAACGGCGGCGCCTGTGATGGCAAACAGTTGAGCAATGGGCTCGTGTGCTGGGGGGACGCCGCGCTGCTGAGCAATGCTGTTCCAGTTGAGTGCTCGCTCGTAGAAGTCGAACAGACGTAGCCCTCGGAGATACGCCGTCAGTTCGACGGCACCGTTTCGTTCGTCCAGTGCTGCGCTGTGGAATAACTGGTCTAACTGTGGTTCGTCTCGTAGGGCGTTCGGTATGAACCGCTTGATCTGTTCAGGTTCGAGGGCAGGGGTCAGTCGATTGATCGTGTGTTCAAGAGTGGGGGGAGGCTGGTTATGGATCGCATTTGAGATCGCGATCGATCGCAGTTGATGCACGCCCGAGATTGTTCCGTTGCGCTCGATCAGGAGGTGTTCCTCCGCTAGACGCGCGATGGGTTCTCGGAGTTCAAGTTGCGATACTCCGCATGCCTCCGCGGCTCTGTCGACGGGAATGCTGGCGGACCATTGGTCAGCTGTCGCAGTCAGGCTCAGGAGGTTCAGCTCGACGTTCCGTCGCTCCGCGACTCGGCGACGGATCTGTTCTGTGACGACCGAACTGAGTCGTTGACCGCGCGTGAGCATGTGGGTGAACTCAAGAGTGAGGCCACTGGCCTGTTCGTATGCCTCTCTCCAGTAGGGAGAGTGGGTGGCATTTCGATCGCGGAGGCCGTTGAAAATCGCTTCGGCAGCATCTTCGTCCAGGGTTACGCCGATGGTGGTGCATCCCGATATATCACCAAGCGATATGAGGTCCTCGTGTCGGGACGTGGAGATGCTGAAGAGCCCTGGCGTCGCTGCCACCTCTTCGCGTAGGACTGACCAACCTTCGAACAGTCCTGTGCCGGCCGCGTCGATGAGGAGGCCGATGGGGTTCGCGTCAGAGACTCGATGAGAGCGGCACAGCCGGAGTACTTCGGGTACGTCAGCGGGAGAAAGTCGATTCACGCGGAACCACAAGACGCCAGGGAGGGCCTGCGGGACTGACCAGAGTAGGGCGCTCTTCCCGACGCCGGATGGCCCAGTCAGGATGACGGACGATGTCTCTTGTATCCCGGTTACCGCCTCGCCGATCAAGTCTGCTCGCGGTACGACCAGACCCGCCGCGACATGCCCTGGCTGGGTCGCAACTCCTTCGTAGAAGCGCTCATCGTGCATTGGCTCAGATTGTGACAAAGGTGAGCACAGACCCAGAGTGACTGCTGCTTCGAGCGCATCGAGGTCAACTTGCTCGACGAAGTGCTGGCAGCGCCGGGTTAACTCGCTTCGGTCGAGAGACTGTCTGTGCGTGTACTCGGCCGGTGCGTTGAGCGTGGCGATCTCCGCCGCCACAACGCGGAGTTCGCGTGCAAGGTAGTTGAGTGCTGCTGGCTGCAACCTCTCGAAGGTTGCTCCAAGTAGTGTCCTGCTGTCTTCCTCGACTGCCAACCAAGAGGCTCCGTAGACGGTCGTCGCTTCGAGTAGCTCCTGCACCTCACCTTCTTTGAGCCCTCGCTTGAGCGCCGTGGCGCTGATACTTAGTCGTAGCAGCGAATCCTGGCTGAGCGAGTTGCTGAGTGGTGTGTCGAACCGTGAGAGTCCAGTCGCACCCTCGATGCCGCGCTCGAACACGACGGTAAGGCTCTCCGATCCACGGCCGCGTTCTCGGTGTCGGAGCCATGCATCCACGATGTGACTACTCGCCGTTCCCACGGGGAAGAGACCAAGATGCTCTCCTCGTGACTTGATCTGAACATGCCGAGATGTCTCGGATTCGATAGTGACGTCCTCGAGTCCTTCGGGGACGAGACGCTGGGCGTGAAGATCGCCCGCAATCAGTCGAGCGGCGAGCCAGGCTGCCACGGTGTGTTGGAAGTCGAACCCCCTGCTGGCCCAAGCACCACTTCTCGTTCCGCTCCACTCATCGATGAGGCGGTCCGAGGTATCCGGTTCGTCGGGCGGGCCGGAAGGCTTCGAGGGCACAGTGGGCTGCTGACGGGGTCGCTGCCGCCTCTTCCCTCGCTTCGGCTTCCTACGTGCCACAAGCCAATTGTCTCAGGCCGCGCAGACTTTCGGACGGAAGTGATGACGCACCAGGTGCGTCGGCCCGCGGCCGAGCGATCGATCCATCGCGGCGAACCCACGCATCAAGTGACTCCCGCTTGCTCGGGTGCGCCCTCCTCGATGGTCAACTCTGTGTCACGGGCGGCGGCTCGCCGCTGCCCGTCGACGTGCACCGGCCTCGCGGAGGCGGGCGCGGGTGAGCCAAGCGACGCTGGCAGGCCCGAGCCAGAGCATCTTGAACCCGTTCCAGATCGTCAGCAGGACGAGCAGGTGTAGCCAACCTGGCGCTCCCTGATCGATGAGGCCGGCGAGCCAGACGGCGGCGGCGAAGTACGGGACCGCCAGCAGCATCACTGCCGGCCCCCACTTCATGCCACGCCTGGCCCGTATGGCGTCAGCGAGGACGTTGGTGGGCATGTAGCGGCGCAGGAAGTTCCGGACGTGGATGCTGACCACTATCAGGAGGCGGAACATGTTCGGCTCCTCTCAATCGCGCGTTTCACCTGAGGAGGCAGTGCGTTGAGAAGGGCGCGAAGTCGGGCCGACCGCGTGCGGCCGAGTGGTGAGGAAACCCTGCCTCGCTTCTACGATACGCGCGAGTTCTGACATCTTGAAGGGTCACAGCCGCGGGCCGATGGGGTCATGTCTGATCGGACGCCTTCCCGGTCCGTCCTGCTGGGGCTTGGTGATGGCCTGTGCGCGGAGGAGGGCGGCATCGGCGCGGGCATGGTCGATCCTCTGCGCCGCGCATTCCGGTTCGGGGCCGAGGGGGCGGCTGCTGGTGATCTGATAGCGATCGCGGTAGACGGCCACCACTCTGGCGTTGCGCCGCCACGCCTTCGCTTCCTTCTCGCCCTCGGGTACCGGGCCGAGCGCGGCAGTCCAGGGCTCTTGGCCGCTGAGCGCGCTATCCAGGACGCTGGTGGCGCGGTGCTCGATCAGCTCGTGTCGTTGATCGAGCGCTTGGCGCATGTCGCCTGCCATCGGTCCATCGGCGGACGGGATCAGTCCTGCGATCAGCCGTGGTGCCTTGCGGGTACGGCCTGACTTGGCGGGACGTGCCGTTGCCCGGGCAACGCGGTGGTGAAGGACGGAAGCGATGTCGTCGGCATCATCGAACCCGCGCGCCGTCACGAGGCGCGGGAACAAGCGGTCGAGGTCGTGATGGTTGGCTTCTGCTCGGCGGAGTTCAGCAGTCAGGGCCCTGAACGCGTCGGACTCGATCACCGTGTTGGCTTGTTCCTCGCTGAGACCGGAGTCGCGGATGAGGGTGGCCCAGCGGTCGTGCTGGGCCGCGGCGGCGATGGTCTCGTACTCGGCCGCCAGTTGGGCGATCGAGCCCCAGTGCTCTTGCTCCGCGGTGATGGTCTCGTGCGCGGACAGCTCGGTACCGGAGTGCTGGAGTACCCCGTAGAGGACGCTGCGGGCGGTGGCGTCTGGATTGTCACTCGGGTGCGGCTCGGCGTGGGCGTCGTCTGGCCGGTCCAGAACCACATAGGCCTGGTTGGAGTGCTTGCCGCGGGTCATCGCGACGTAGAAGTTCTCCCGCATGGTGGTCGGCTCCACCAGGACGTGTGAGGTGTCGACGGTGATGCCCTGCGCCCTATGCGCCGTGACTGCGTAACCCAGATCGACGTGCTCGGTGACATACGAGGCCGGGAGGACGATGGAGCCGCCGAACCTGCGTCCGGTCTTGCGGATCGTGACCGAGCCGTCGTCTCGGACACCGGTGATGGTCCAGGTGTCACCGTTGAGCACCCACGTTTTCCCGTTGCGCAGGCGGCGGTCGTTGCGGCGGGTGATGATCGTGTCCCCGACTCCGGCGGTGGTGCCGTCTGTGAGTTCGACTTCTCGGCCGGGTGTGAGGGTGCTGTCGAGGATCAGGTCAGCGCGGGCACGGGTGTTGAGGGTGGTGACGTCGTCGCGGGTCTCGGCGATCAGCACCGACGCCAGCCCCTGATTCCGGTCTGCGCGCCACGCGGCGTATGCGGCGTCGGTCATCGCCTCGGCCTCGCCTTCGTGGATGCGGTGGTGGTCGCGGTAGGTGTCGATCACTTCGGTGCGGCCGTGCCGCAGGGCGAGGGATGCGGTCTTCTCCCAGGCGTTGGTGAAGCGGTGGACGTCGACCAGCTCGGGCGCGTCGTCGCGGTCGTTCACGAGGAGTCCGAAGGCGCCGCCTGCGTCCACCGATTGGAGCTGGGCGTAGTCGCCCACCAGCAGCGCCTTCGCCCCAACGCGCTCGGCCAAGTGTGTGATCCGGTCCAGGGACAGGGTTCCGGCGAGGGAGGCTTCGTCGATGATGACGAGCTGACCTTCTCGGAAGTCCTCGCCGTGGACGAGGTGGTTCTGCCACCACTTCGCCGTGTTCTCGGTGGCGATGCCGAGGTCGTCGGCGAGCACTTGGGCGGCCACGGCAGACGGTGCGAGCCCGACCACGGAGCCATTGCCGTGCTCGGTCTCCCACGCCCGGCGCAGCGCGTTCATCGCGGTGGTCTTCCCGGCGCCGGCCGGGCCGACGAGCACATCGAGGACGTGGCCGGAGACGGCGATCTTCATCAGCGCATCGGCTTGATCCTCGCCGAGCATCCGCCCCTCGGCATCGGGCCGCGCGGTGATCTTCTCCACCGTGTGCAGCGGGACGGTGGGTGCGGTCATAGTGCGCGAGCGTTCGAGCAGCCGGTCTTCGGCCGCGAGCAGTTGCTCGGAGGAGAACACCGTGGAGTGCTTGGGCCGGAACACACTCGTGCCGTCCACCCGTCTGAACGCGGCCGGGCTGGTGGCAAGGTCGGGAGGGGTCAGCCGCAGTGAAGCGTTCTCGGCGGCGTCAGCGATCATCGCGATGACCGCCTCCCGGTCGCGCATGGTGGCGAAGCGCCAGCCCATCGTCTGCCGCGACGCCTCAGCCATCAGATTCCACCGCCGCCACGTGGACCGCTTCTCACCGACCACCTCGACCACCGAGGCGCCGAGTTCGGCGACCGCATCCAGCGGCACGTCGTCGGCTCGCAGCAGCAGCGGCTTGTCGTTGTCCGTCACGGCGCGCGACCAGCCAGTGGCGTCCTGCCCGAGCACTCCGGTGGCACGGGCACGCCACTGGTTGGTGAGGTCGGCCAGCGAATGGACCTCCTTGTCCGGGCGGGTGGACAGGGCGGCTTGGGCGCGGAGCTTCATGATCGTCGCCAGGGACGGTCGCCGCCCGTGGTTGCTCACATAGTCGGCGATGAGCCGATCGGTCTCGGTGTGGATGTGCTTTGCGCGGGTCGAGAACTCGGCCACCAGCTCCTCCGGGACGGTGGTGATCGCCCAGGCCGGGTTGCGGTCTCGTCCCATGTCGCGGGCTTCCCATTCAACGCCGAAGGTACGAGTCATGTAGTCGGCGAACACCGCCTCGTGCAGCTCCGACAGGGCGACCACGGCGGCGTGCATCGGCCGCCCGTCCAGGCTCCGCCACTTACCGTCGAGGACGGTCTGGACCTTGTTGGAGATGACGACGTGGGTGTGCAGGTGGGGGTCGCCGGCGCGGGAGTCGAAGTGATCGAACGCCGTCGCCACCAATCCGGTCACATCGACCTGCGCAACAGCACCGTCTCCAGCGGTTGCACCGGTGCGAGTGGCGGCAACCTCGCGCTCCATGAACGCAACCACCTCCGCAACCGCCCGATGATGCGCCTCACCGATCAGCGCCTGCGTCCCCGCGTCCGCAACCGCCCACAACGCCGAGGCGGACTTCGGGACGGAGAATGTGAAGTCGAACCCGGCCACCGCCCGGCGTCTGCCGCGTTCGCTCTCTTCCGCCTCGATCTGTGCGACCGCCTCACCCTTGGCGCCGGGGCTCAGGCCGGGGTCGAGGTCGGCGATCCGGGCCTCGATCCGCTCCGGCACCGACTTGTAGGCGGGGAACGCATGCCCGAGCGGGTCGCCGGTGATCGGGTCACGACCCATCCCCATCAAGAGCTGGAGCTGCGCCTCCGACACCCGATCACCCACCGCGAGCTGACCCTTGCCGAGCGCGGCGACACCAGAACCGATCCATTGGCCCGGTGGTGTACCCGCCTCCACGTAATACCTCGTCAGCGGTGTTGACAGCTCGCGGTCGCCGTCCGCGGCCGCGACCGTGCGCAGCAGGTACTTGTAGCCATCGCCCGCGCTCATCACGCGCATCGAGACCGTCACCGCGCCACCGCCTTTCGATAGGCAGGTGGGCGAGCGACGACGACGCGCAGGCGTCATCACCTTGGGGGTGACATGAGGTGGACGGCCGCGTTACTCCTGGAACGAGACTAGCGGGGTGTTGATCCGAGATCGGGGGCGATGCGGATTGCCGCCAGAATCTGTGCAGCGATCTGATCAGTCTGCTCCACGGTGAGTTCAGGAACGTCGCCGAAGTCGGTGCCTCCGCCGGTCAGAGTGCCAGCGATGTGAAAATGGAGGTGTGGAATGGCCTGGTGTGCTGCTGTGCCGTTGTTCTGCCAAACCGCGATTCCTGGGCGCTCGAACGCAGCGTCGATCGCTGCGGCAGCCCATGCGAGGGTGTCCATCATCGCATGACGCTCGTTCGGCTCGGATTCCAACAGGGTCGGGTAATGCCGCACCGGCAACACGAGCAGGTGTCCGATGCCGCGCTGTTCTCTTGTGACGAGCACAGCGATCAGATCGTCACGATAGAGGACCGTAAATGGACGCACCCCACTGAGGTAGTCGCAGAATGCGCAGGGCTCTTGCTCAGGGATGTCGAGGCTGCTCTCGCTGTCGTTCATCCGGCGACCAAGGATCGCAGGAACGCTTGGAACTCGGCGCGGTCGATCTTGCCGATCTCGTTCGGATGCACGACGATGCGCAACTCCTTCGAGAACCGTCCGCGCCGGGCGCGAAGGAGGAACGAGAACGCGATGAGCCTGACGGCGACCTCGGCCGTCAGCTCAGGGATACGGGACTGCCCCTGGCCAAGCAGCGGCACGCAGATCGGCTCTCCGTTGCCGTTGCGATCAGCGGCATCCCACACGCTGTCGAGGCTGTCCAGGATGCCTCGGATCGTGCCCTGGGCGCGGTTGTGTTCGTCCATGCAGGTGTAGGCGACGCAGTAGTAGCGAGTCGTGCCCTCTCCGTTGAGGACAGCGACGGTCCCGACTGGATAGACATCTTCCTTGCCGGGCTTCGTGATAGTGCCCACTGGTCCGATACCCGTCAGCGCGGATGCGAGTTCAGCATCAAGTCGCGTCTGTGATCCACCATAGATCCTGTGAAGCAGGTTGCCTTGAACGCTGCCGTTCTCAATGATGCCTGGCTCTGTGTCGAACGTAGTCGTCATCCCGACGAGGGCTGACGCCTTCTGCTCGAACAGGTCGCCCACGACCAAGCGGATGCTGATGCTCTCCGAGGGAAATCTTTGCTCGGGGTCCTTCTGTCGCAGGGAGAACAGCGCCCACCCCACGGCAAGTGCTCCCGCGACGGCTAGAAGCCACCATTGACCGTTCAGAAGATCGGGCGCGAAGAGCGCGAGGGCGCCGGCCACAACAGCCAACGCACCCAGGGCTTCCAAGAAGCGCCGGGCAAATCTCCCCACGTACCGTCGTAGTGACCGCTTGTGGCGCACTACTTGTTCAGCCCCAGACTCTCGTACACGGACTCGTTGTAATTGTGTGGGCCGGTCTTGTCTGAGCTATTGAAGTCAGGAACGTAGTGGTCCAGTGCGTACTTGATGATCGTCGGCCCGAACGACACGGACATCGTGAAGTAGTTCTTGTCAGCGAAGGGGGCAGGAACGTTGGTGCCGCTCTTGCCGCGACGGGCTCCGTCGAGATTAGCGACGACGACAGGAAGGCCAAGGGAGATGATCGCTCCGACCTCGTAGGCGAGGAACGAGGAGCCGTCGCCTCCCTTGCGTCGGGCGGCAGGACTGCCAAGTAGCACGACCTGCTTCGTGTTGTTCAGACGCTCCCGCAGTCGCCGCTTGATCGTCTCAGGCGTGCTCGTGTCACGCGCCTCGTAGATGTCGTGTGCGTTAGTGAAGTCAAATTCGATGTTCTTGTTCGCTCGCCAGGCCGTCATGAGCCGGTAGTTGTGGATGTCTTCGCTGGCGAAGGCGACATAGGTCTTGTTGCGGTAGCTCATCGTCGGGCTCCTGGATCGTGTCGTCGCTGAGGATCGACGGAAACCCGGACCCTAGACTCGATTCTACCGTCGAACGGCGACGACCTCGTTGCTTCTGGGCGCCTCTCCCAGAGACGCCCAGCGCGCACGGGCGACCCCTCGCTTCGTCGTCGCGGACACTCCCGCGGGCACACAGTCAGCCGCTCGACCTCGACCTGCAAGAGGCGTGGCGGCTCCATAGGGGTGGTGATTCAGGAACGACCTGGCGATCGTCGCTGACCGCTTGTCGTACTTCCAGGTGGCAGTCGCCTGGATCGGCTTCGATGGTGGCTCGCGGGGATCGCGCATCCGGCAGGTGGAGTGGCGACGACCTGACCGACATCCGGATCGAGGCTGCCCGGGTGTGCCGCAAGTGCGACCGCACTACTCCGACTCGCTACCGGCAGCACCGGCGGCAGAATGCCGCGTGATATCTGCATTCGCGAACCCTTCACTGATCGCTGATAGGATCGCGGTGTGAGTTGGCAGCAGCGATTTCTTGACCCCCGGCCGGGAGACGGCCGCGGGGTCTTCCACGTGCGCCTGTAGCTCGCTGGGTCTCCGCAGGCGCGGCCGGGGGAGTTCTTCATCCTTCACTGGCCCAGCACCCTTCAGGAGACCCGCTCATGGCTTCCGCCGAATATCTCAGCCCTGTCCAACTCCAGCGCGCTCTCACCCTGCGCGATCTGACTGACCCGGCCCAAGGCGATCACGCGATCCAAACACTGCTCTCTACGGTCGTCGACGCGCTGCAAGGCACATGGCTGAACACGGTCCGATACGTCCGCAATCCACCGGCCGTCGCCGTCCGCGAGAACTACGACCGACTCGGCTACGACCCTGAAGACGTCACACGCGCCCGCCGCTACACCCGCTACATAAGCCCCACGGTGATGCTGCGCAGCCACACCAGCGCGGAGCTCCCCAAGGCCCTGGAGCAGTATGCCGACCGAACCGGAATCGACGAGCTGATCGTCGTACCCGGGCTGGTCTATCGCCGCGATGTCGTTGATCGAAGCCACGTAGGCGAGCCACATCAAGTGGACCTCTGGCGCATCCGAGACACCCCTGACGTCAGTGACGAGGACATGCTCGACATGATCGCGTGCATCGTGCAGTCCGTCCTTCCAGGAGCGGAGTGGCAGGTCACCGACGCGGTTCACCCGTACACGGTCGGCGGACGGCAGATCGACGTACTGCTCGACGGTGAGTGGCTGGAACTGGCCGAATGCGGTCGCATCCATCCTGAGGTACTGCGCAGCTCTGGCTTGGACCCACAGCGATGGTCAGGGTTGGCACTGGGGTTGGGGCTGGAGCGAGCGCTCATGTTGCGCAAGTCCATCCCTGACATCCGCTACCTACGCGCCCGCGATCCCCGCATCGCCGTCCAGATGCTCACGCTGGAACCGTGGCAACACGTCTCGCCACTGCCACCGGCACGGAGAGATATCTCTGTAGTCGTTGACGATGAGGAGGACGAAGAGACTCTCGGCGACCTCATCCGCGTCGCGCTGGCGGAAGACGCAGAAGTGATCGAAGCCGTCGATCTCCTGGATAGCACGCCCCACGAGGCGTTACCGGACGGCGCCCGGAGGCGCCTCGAAACCCGACCCGGTCAGAGCAACATGCTCCTGCGAATAATTTTGAGACCGATCGACCGGACCCTGACGTCGCAGGAGGCCAACACGATTCGCAATGCGATCTACCGGGCCGTGCACCAAGGACCGGTCATGGAACTCATCTGATTCTGACTCTTCTGGCGCGCCCCGTCTGCATAAACGGCCGGTGTCGATGCAAGTCACGAGCACTACAGATGACAGGTACCTCCTGCGCACGGTCGCGGCCAGCGACGGCGATCGGCCCTCTCGTCGCCATGTAGGCGCGAAGACACCTTAGTTCGTTTGCGATGGGCTATCGGAGCGTTGTGACGTGGGTGCGTTACACCGGTGCTCCGATGGCTTGTGAAAGAACGCGGTGGACGTAGTCGATGTCGGCGGGGATGTTGTCGATGAGGATCGCGGTGCACAGGCCGTCGGAGGCGGCGACGAGCGTGGCGATGGCCTGCGGGTCGTCGGTGAGGGTCGAGGCGAGTTCGGCAACGTTCTCGCGCCAGTGCCGGGCTACCGGTGCCAGGGCAGGCCTGCGGGCGGCCAGCGTCGATAGTTCGCGTTCGGCCAAGGCTCGTTCGCGCCCTGGGCCGCCAGAGTTGACGATCAGCTTGGCCAGGCCGTGCAGCTTGTCACCGGGGGCGTCGATGATCTGGCGGATGTGCGCTGTGTAGGCGTCGGCCACGCTGGACAGTGCAGCGACGAGGAGATCGTCGAGGGTGGCGAAGTAGTAAGTGCTCAGACTGGTGGTGATGCCGGCCTGTTTGGCGACGGTCCGGTGGGTGACGCCTGCCGCACCGTCACGGGTGACGACAGCGAGGGTGGCATCGATGATCTCAGCGCGGCGCTTGTTGCCCCGGGCACGTCGTCCATCGATGGGGTGTTCATCGCCGTCGCTCACTGGTCCCTCCTCTGGTTTCCAGGGTAATCGAGTCCGTCACCGACGGTCGGCTTCGACATCCTGATCTTCACCGAGTGGACGGACATGGCGCAGGGCCACCAGACACAGGACAGTCGCTACGATGATGGCGCCGCCGGCCACTGCCGAGGCGATGTTCACTCCGGTGGTGAACGCTTCCTGCGCCGCTTGCACGACCTCGGCTGGGATCTGGTCGGCGACCGAGAGTGCACCCGAGAGGCTGCCGGTAAGGCTCTCGGCGATCTCGGGTGAGGTGTCTGCGGGAGCGCTCATGCGGGCGGTGTAGAGAGCGGTGCTGAGGCTACCGAGTAGCGCCACGCCGACGGCGATGCCAAGCTCTTGGACAGTCTCGGACATTGCGGCAGCCGATCCAGAGTTCGCCGCCGGTGCGGCGCCGACAACGATGTCGGTGCCCAGCGCGGCGATCGCGCCGAGGCCGAGGTAGACGAACGCGAATCCGACCACCACGGCTACGGTGTCGCCGGTACCGGCCGTTGCCAGCAGCGCATAGCCGATCACCGACAGGCCCAGGGTGGCCGACATCACTAGGCCCGGTCGTACATGCCGGGCAACCAAGGGTGCACCGATAGCGGCGGCGAACATGGCCAAGGCCGGGGGTCCCATCCACAGACCCGCGGTGAAAGGGGTGAGGCCCTCGACGAGCTGGAGATACTGAGTGACCAGATACATGGTGCCGCCCACCCCGATGAGCCCGATCAGCAGTACGGCCAGTGCCGCGGAGAAGGCTCGGTTGGTGAACAACGTGACGTCCAACAACGGCGAAGCCAGACGTCGTTGCCGGCGCACGAACAGCACACTCGCGGCCGCACCGACGGCGAGGAGGATCGCTGTGCTCGCATCCACGCCGTAGGAGGCGGCATGCTTGACGGCGTAGATGCCCGGCAGGATCGCGGCCAGGGACAGGGCGACACTGGCCAGGTCCAGTCGCCCGGCCTGGGGGTCGGCGTACTCGGGCAGCACGATCTTCGCGCCGACCAGGACGACGATCGCGATGGGGACCGCGAGCAGGAACGCCGCGCCCCACCAGAACGCATCGACCAGCGCACCACCGACCACGGGGCCGGCCGCCATCCCCAGGGCGAACATCGTGGCCCACACACCGATCGCGACCGCGCGTTGACGCACGTCGGCGAACATGTTGGAGATCAGCGACAGGGTCGAGGGCATCAGTGTGGCGCCGGCGATCCCGAGCAGGGCGCGTGCCAGGATCAGCAGCTCGGCGCTGGGAGCAAACGCCGCGAAGACCGACGCGATCGCGAACGCCGTCATGCCGATCAGGAGCAGGCGGCGCCTGCCGATGCGGTCGCCCAGTGTCCCCATGGTGATGAGAAGCCCGGCAATGAAGAAGCCGTAGGCGTCCATGATCCACAGCGTTTGGGTGGCCGAGGGGTCGAGCGCCGCAGACATGCTCGGCAGCACCAGATACAGCGCAGTGACATCCAGGCCCAGTAGCACGGTCGGCAGCGCCAACAGGGCCAGGCCCGCCCACTCGCGCGCTCCCGCCCGTCGGGTTGCAACCTCTGACATGACAGCCTCCTCTGAAGTAGGTACTTGAACGATAGTACAAGTAGAACTATCGTTCAAGCATGTGGGGAGAGCAGTCGCGAGAGCACCGACGCACCCCCGCCCGTGCAGGAGCGCGCCGGTGGATGTGCGGCGCGTAGCGCGATCCTCTGAGCGGCCGGCCGAGAGCTTCTCGCCGATCCTCGCCCGCTCACGCACGATTCATCGCCCGATCGCTCCGGTCGCGTATGACTGTGTGAAGTTGATCTTCGTTCGGCACGGCTCGGCGATCCTGCTCAGCGAGTTCGGCGAAAAGCCCGTCACGGCTGGTGACGTCGTCGCACTCGGGGCGAACACACTGTGCGGGAGCGAGCCCGAGGACTCGATCACGGTCACCACGTTGTACCTGGACCGCGATTACGTCGTGGACCAGGTGTTCTGGCAGCACGCAGCCCTGCTGGCCGACCGGCTGGATGCTCAAGACTTCGCCGACGAGTTGTACTCCGAACCGGCCCAGATACTCCACCTCGGCGAGGACCGCTCCGGCATGCTGATGCCGTGGCTGGACGAGATGGTCGCGCTCAGCGTCGACGGACCGTCACCGAAGAAGTTCTATCGCCTCCAGGCGCTGCTGTTCGCTGTCCTCGACGTGATCACTCCCTACGTCAGGACCACCGACGCGAGGCGGACGCCGACGCAGCGCAGGGCCATGCTGCCCGGTCTGCCCCTCTGCCGTCACTTCTCACCGCTGCGGACTGAGGTCCGCACATCAGTCGAGCTTCTACGCAGCGGCCCCGAACAGCGGTGGACTCTTCAGGAGCTAGCCGCCGCGGTGCATCTGTCGCCATCACAGCTCGGACGGCTGTTTGTCGATGCTTATGGGAAGACACCGATGACCTACCTGTCGACGCTGCGTGCCGAACGATTGGCCCGGTTGCTGCGCGAGACCGATCTGCCCGTCGAGGCAGCAATGCGTCAGGTCGGCTGGTACAGCCGGGGCCACGCCGCCCGCATGTTCCGCCAGGCAGTCGGTGTGACCCCGAACCGTTATCGGCAACTCAGCCGACAGAGGACAAAGCCCTGAGCCGCGATACGAGTATCCGCATCATCGCCGGTCTGTGAACCAGGGGCGGCTTACGGGCTGGTAGTCCGGTGGGGACTCGTCGGGTTCACCGCCGTGCCTGTCGGTCACATCGCTCGTTCCGTTGGTCGCTGATCGAGGACATCTTCGACGCTGGGGACGCTACGCCGACGCCATCGCAAGATGGGAACATATCACCGGACGAGACGCCCCGGCACCAGCCCTCCTGAACGACGACATTGGACCACGGCCAGCACCGGAGTTCGTGGAGTGGCTCATGGGACTCCCCGCCGGCTGGGTCACCGACTCTGGACACAGGCTCACCCCGAATCAGCAGATCGCGGCGCTCGGCAATGGAGTGCTGCCGTTGCAGGCAGCGGCGGCGCTCACCTCTAGCAGTTGACACTCCTGGCGAACGGTGCTGCCAGTCGGCCGTCACCACCTGTAGGTAGCCGCCCACACAAGGGTTGGCGATAGGTTGCGATGCAAAATCCGCCGTCTGTGGCCTGGTACGCTGGACTCGTGAGTTCTCCCGAAGCAAGCAGAGTGGGGCTATCGGTCCGCCGGTAGCCCGAGATGCTGTAGTTCCTTCCTGATTCCCAGCGCGCGCCCTGTCGGGCGGCGCTGTTCTTTGTGAATCCTCACGCATCCGAAGCGCCTGCGGTGCCGACCGCGCCGTTCACTCTCGTCATCTCTTGCTTCGGAAGGCATTTTCATGCCCATTGTGTTGTACATCCTTGCCCTCGCTGTGTTCGCGCAGGGCACCTCTGAGTTCGTCCTGGCCGGTCTGCTGCCCGGCATCGCCGGCGACCTCGATATCTCGCTCGCGCAGGCCGGTCTGCTGACCTCGGCCTTCGCGGTCGGCATGGCGCTGGGAGCGCCTGTCATGGCCGCGGTCGGTCGCAAACTCTCACCGCGCTGGACCATGAGCGGGTTTCTGGCCCTGTTCATCCTCGCGCACGTCATCGGCGCCACGGCGGAGAGCTTCGGGCTCCTGTTCGCCACCCGGGTCGTGGCGGCGCTGGCGAACGCGGGTTTCCTCGCGGTCGCCCTCTCCACGGTCACGCACCTCGTCCCGGCTCACTCCCGTGCCCGTGCGCTGGCGGTGATCCTCGGTGGCACGACGCTGGCCCTGATCGCCGGTGTCCCGGCGGGAGCATTGGTCGGCAACGCCCTGGGCTGGCGGGCCACCTTGTGGGCGATCGCCCTTGTCTCGGTGCCGGCGCTGATCGCGGTGCTCATCGCCACCCCGACACGCGCGGCGCAGACAGACCACGCTGTGGCGCGACGGTCTCTGACCGGTGAGTTGCGGACGTTGCGGCTGCGGCCGGTCCAGCTGAACATCGTCATGGGGGTCCTGGTCAACGCGGCCACGTTCTGTTCCTTCACCTACCTCGCCGTCATCGCCGGCACACGAGCCGGGGTCAGCGAAGCCCTGGTGCCTCTGTTGCTGGGGGTGTTCGGTCTCGGCGCGTTCTGCGGTGTGACTGCGGCAGGTCGGCTCGCGGACCGGAGCTGGCGCCAGGTGATCCGAGTGACCGGCCCGCTGCTGGTGCTCGGCTGGGTGCTGCTGACGGTGATGGTCGATAGCCAGCCGGTGCTGTGGGTGCTGGCGCTGCTCCTCGGGGCGCTCTCCTTCGCGCTGGGCAGCACGCTGATCGGCCGGATCATGGCAACCGCGGGCGACGCGCCGTCCATGAGCGGGTCGTTCGCCACGGTCGCGATGAACCTCGGCGCGGTCATCGGGCCGATCGCCGGCGGGGTGGCCATCGAGCTGGTCGGCGTGCGCGGTCCGCTCGCGGTCAGCGCGCTCCTGGTGCTTGGCGCCGTCGGCCTCGGGTGGGCGATGGGACGCGCCCGTGCAGATCGGCCGCGGACGACAGTGCCCGTGGCCTGAGCGGACACGCTGGTTGCGGCCCGACCTGAAATGTGCATCCGGCGGTGGGCCTGACAAGGCTCGGACCCACCGCCGGGGCCAGCCAGCTCAGTCGCTGTCGTGGACGACGCGTGTCCGCGGGCGGCAAGCACCTATGCGGTAGCACCGGCCGGGCGTCGCGTGCTAACGTGGGTGCCATGTCGACCCCGATCGCAGACAGAGCCTAGCCACCGGAAGGATTCGGTGGCTAGATCTCGCTGACCGCCACTTCTTCGGCGCGAACGGGTCTTCCGCAGGCACATCGTGCCGGTTCGACGGAACATTCTGGACCCTCTTCCTGTGGTCCAATTCCGTTCTTGAACTGAATTTCATCGGCTGCTGCCACGCTGCTTTGTCCTTCCGCTGAGTCGGTCGCGTCCACCGCGCGATCTACCTCACTACCCGGAAGGTTCTCCCTCGTGGTTACTCCCAGCTATCCCACCAATCTCGCTGCCGGCATTCCTGCACGGCGAACGGGAAGCCCGGCCCTGCCGATTCCTCCGCCCAACAGCCATCTAGAGCGCATTCGCCGCCTGCTCGATAAGCATGGTCAGCCCGATTATCAGTTCACCGCGCTGCTCCAAGGCCTCCGCGCAGGCCGGACCGCACGCTTCGGCGACGCCCACCACCTTCCACGGCTCGTACGCGACGACCTCGAAGCACGGCTGGGACCGATGATCCTGCCCGCGACGGTTGTGAGCAGCAGCGAAGACGCATCCGTAGAGAAGGTCCTCTTCTCCGGCGACAAGCCCGGCTATTTCGAGGCAGTGCGCTCACGCTTCCGCGACGGCTGGTCATCGATCTGCCTGTCCTCGCAGTCCGGTTGCGGCCTGGCCTGCACGTTCTGCGCCACCGGTGCGGTCGGGCTCGTCAGGAACCTGGACGCCGAGGAGATTCTGGCGCAGGCCCTCTACGCCCCTTGGCAGCGCGACCGTGCGTTTCCCGTGAAGAGCATTGCCTTCATGGGCATGGGCGAACCCCTCGCCAATCCCCGCATCTTCACGGCACTGGACATGCTGACCGACCCGCAGGTCGGCGGCTGGTCCCCGCGACGGATCACAGTGTCCACGGTCGGATTCGCGCCACGACTGGCCCAACTCGTCGCCCAGCACCCGCACGTCACCATCACTCTCTCGGTCCATTCACCGTTCCCGGACCAGCGCTCCATCCTGATCCCGTTGCAGAAGCGATTCCCGCTCGAGGCAAGCGTGGACATCCTGGACCGCCACGTGGCTGCGACTCGCCGGCGTGTGTTCTTGGCCTACCTGCTGATCGATGGCGTCAACGACAGCGCCGAACACGCAGAACACCTCGCGCGTCTGGTGAAGCACCGATCACGACCGGACCTTTTCAAGGTCAGCGTCATTGCCTACAACGAAGCCGCAGGCGTGACCGCTCCGTACCGGCGTCCAGCCACCCGGACCGTCCAAGAGTTCGTCGCGTGCCTGAGGTCGGCCGGCGTGGCGGTCAGCCGGCGTCAGCAGTTCGGCGCGGGCATCGACGCCGCGTGCGGGCAACTCCACGCCGACTATCTCAACGCCCGCGACGCTCCACATACCCCACCGACCCCACGCCAAGCAGCGACGGGAGGTGACACGCCGTGATGCCACTGGTCGGCAGAGACCCGCCGGTAGGTGGGCTCGTTCCCACGCCCACATCAACGTACTCGAAAGGAGAACCGCCATGGCATCCTCGGGATTCCGGCGGAAGTCACGCTCGCGCACCAGATCACGCCGCTCGCAGTGGAAGGCAACCCCGCCGCAGACCACGACCTGCCCCAACCCTGCGTGCGGAAAGCCCACGCTGCCACACCGGGCGTGCTCTAGCTGCGGCCAATATCGGGGCCGTCAGGTCCTGACGCCGCAGACGATGCAGCGCTGACCACCCCACAGATCGCGGCGACGGCCCCACCAAGACAACGGGGTCGTCGCCGCGTCACGTCCAGGCCGAGTCCCCCACGGCCTCGACCGGTCCGGCATCATGCCCTCCACCGCGCGAGCACCAACTCGACAACAACCGGCATCGCGGCAAGACTTCCATCCAATCCTCGCGCGCAGCCGCACAATCCACACCCCGACTGCGCCGGTCGCCTATGACTGCGTGAGACTCATCTTCGTCCGCAACGGTTCGGCGATTCTGCTGAGCGAGTTCGGCGAGAAGCCAGTCACAGTCGGCGATGTGATCGTGCTCGGCTCGAACACCCTGTGCGGAAGCGAGCCCGAAGGCTCGATCACGGTCACCACGCTCTACCTGGACCGCGACTACGTGATCGATCAGGTGTTCTGGCAGCACGCCGCCCTGCTGGCCGACCGCCTCGATGCGCAGGACTTCGCCGAGGAGCTGTACTCCGAACCCGCGCAGACACTCCACCTCGGCGAGGACCGTTCCGGGATACTCATGCCCTGGCTCGACGAGTTGGTGGCTCTGAGCCTGGACGGGCCGTCACCGGATCGGTTCTACCGGATGCAAGCACTGCTGTTCGCTGTCCTCGACGTGGTCGCGCCCCACGTGAAGACGACGCCGGCGCGCCGATCGCCGACTCAACACCGGGCGGCGCATCCGAGTCCACCGCGCCACCGTAGATTCGTGCCCTTGCGGCAGGAGGCACGAGAGGCCGTCGAGTTGCTGCGTGCCGATCCTGCCGGGCGGTGGAAGCTCCAGGGCCTGGCCGAGGCGGTGCATCTGTCGCCTTCGCAGCTCGGTCGGGTGTTCGTCGACGCTTACGGGAAGTCTCCGATGACGTACCTGGTCACCATCCGCGCTGAGCAGCTCGCCCGGTTGTTGCGTGAGACCGACCTGCGGATCGAGGAGGCGATGCGGCGGGTCGGCTGGCACAGCCGAGGTCACGCCGCTCGGATGTTCCGCCAAGCCGTGGGCGTCACCCCGACGCGCTACCGGGAACTGAGCCGACAGAAGACTGCCGCCTGAGAAGGTCCTGGCGATACAGATCGCCGCAATGCCGATACAGGTATCCGCATCATCGCCCGCCTCTGCGGCCGAGACCGCTCAGGGGCTGATAGTCCGGTACGGACTCGTCGGGTTCACCACACGCCTGGCGGTCACATCGTCCGTTGTCCGTCTCGTCATTGCTGGTGATCCCGGCGCACCTGATGGTCACCGAGCCCGATCGGCCCGGTGCTCAGGGTATCGGGAGGACACGACGATGGCCACGACACGGGAGCAAGCACAAGCCGCACGGGCGGCGAAGCTCGACGAGCTGCACGAGCGCCTCACCGGCGCGGTCGAACAGCTCGTCTCCGGCGAGGACTGGGCGCGGGCGCTCGCGTTCGCAGCACGGTTCAGGACCAGATCGTTCTCCAACACGCTGCTGATCTGGGAACAGCACCAAGGCGCCTACGAGGCCGGGCTCGTGCCCGACCCGTTCCCGTCCTACGTCGCCGGGTATCGGCAGTGGCAGGGTCTCGGTCGGCAGGTGCAGAAGGGCCGGCCGGGGTATCAGATTCTCGCCCCAGTGACAGGCCGCTTCGCCTCATCGAACCTCACAGATGTGGAGTCGTGGCGGCGGCTGGGCAAGGGTGAGAAGCCGCGTGCCGGTGAGGTCGTGCGAACGCGGATGGTCGGGGTCCGGCCCGCTTACGTGTGGGACGTCTCCCAGACAACCGGTGATCCGATCCCCGAACCGCCCGCGCCGCGGCTGCTGGAGGGCGAAGCGCCGGCCGGGTTGTGGGAGGGCCTGGCGGCGCAGGTCGAGGCGTCCGGCTTCTCGGTGTTGCGGGTGCCGCACGAGGGCATGATCCGCGGCGCCAACGGGCTGACCGACTACACCGCGAACACCGTCGCGGTGCGCGAGAACATGGACCCGGCCGCCCAGGTCAAGACCCTCGCTCACGAACTCGGCCACGTCCTCCTGCATGGTCCCGATGCCGAGGAGGCCCGGCAGCATCGCGGCATCGGCGAGGTCGAAGCCGAGTCCGTGGCCTTGATGGTCGGTGCCGCGCACGGGATGGACACCTCCGGTTACACGATCCCGTACGTCTCCACCTGGGCGGCCCGCGTCGACGGGAAAGAGCCGGTGGAGGTGGTCAAGGCCACCGGGGAGCGGGTCCGCAAGACCGCCCTGGCGATCCTGGACCAGCTCGACACGACCCAGGTCGGTGACGGCACCCCGCCAGGTCTGGACCGGGACGCGACCCGCCGCGACGCACCCGCACCGGCATCGCCGGTGCCGGAGCCGGCTTCGCCGCGGCAGGCGACTCCATCGCTTGAACCGGCCGCCAGACCCGTACCGGTGTCGGCGTTCGAGGGGCGGGGGCTGTGATGACCACGCACGGTGCCGTCTCCTCGGTCCTGCTGCGGATGAACGCGGCGTGGCCGCTCTCGGCCGCCGCACGAGAGCTCGCGTCCGCGAGAGTACCGGTCTTCCCCTGCGCACCGTGGGGGAAGCGGCCGGCCACCGGACACGGGTTCCACGACGCCACCACGGACCTGGATCAGGTCGAGGCGTGGTGGCGGCAGTCGCCCGGAGCGAACATCGGCGTGCCGACCGGCGCCGCGTCGGGCGCGGTCGTGGTGGACGTGGACGTGCATGGCCCGGTCGATGGGCGCGCCAGTTTCGACCGCGCCGCCCGCGCCGGGCTGGTGGAGGGGTGGGAGCTGCTGGTGCGCACGCCCACGGGCGGACTGCATGCCTACTACCCGGCCACACCCGACGCGGAGCAGCGGTCGTGGCAGGCGGCTCGTGCTGGGATCGACTTTCGTGGCGACGGCGGCTACATCATCGTCCCACCCTCGGCCCGCTCCATCGAGGGCACCACGGTCAGCTACCAGATCGAGGAGGTCAACACCGGCCCCGCCAGCACGCTGGACGCGCAGCGGTTGCGGGACTTCCTCGACCCCCGTCCCATATCCCGATCCAGACCCGCGGGTCTGGATCGTGGTGTCGATGTGTCGCGGCTGGCAGCGTGGGTCGCGGCCCGTGGCGAAGGAGAGCGGAACCGTGGCCTGTTCTGGGCGGCGTGCCGGCTCGCAGAGAACGGGCTCCCGGCGTCGGATGCGCTCGATGTGCTCACCGCAGCCGCCGGGCACGCCGGACTCGCCGAGCGCGAGATCACCGCCACAGTCCGCTCCGCCTACCGCACCGTCCACCCCACACCCGCCCTCCTCGAACCCTCGTCCCCGGCACGGAGGGCCTCGTTTCTGGCCGCGGACGGCTGGTTCGACCGCAACACCAGCACCCGCCCGTCGGCAGGGCCGTCGAGGGCGCGGGGGCTGTGATGACCACCCCAGTCACCAGCAACACGGTCGCAAGCAGGGCGGCCGGGCGCCGCTGGGCGGTGGTGACGGCGGTGTCCGGGACAGTGTTCATCGCCGCCGGCGCCTTCTGGCTCTCCTTCACCGCGCTGGCAGACCTCGCCGCCAGAAGCGGGATCGGTGCCGGGCAGGCGTGGGCGTGGCCGCTGATCGTGGACGGCATCATCGTCGTGGCCACCGTCGCCGTCGTCGCCCTCGCCCGCCACAAGTCGGCCTGGTATCCGTGGGTGCTGCTGATCGGCGGCGCCGCGGTCTCGGTGACCGCCAACGCCATCCATGCCGTGGTCGCCGCCGATGCTGATGTGCCCGGCGTGCTGGCCGCAGCCGTGGCGGCGGTGCCGCCGGTGGTGCTGCTGGCGATCACCCACCTGACCGTCATCCTCACCCGACCACTCCCAACAGCCACCGACCCCGACACCGACACCGACACGGGCATGGTCGCCCTTGACCGGGTCGCGCTCGTGGAGCAGCCGACGCAGCCGTCCGCGCCCGTCGAAGCGCCGGAACCGAGTCTGCTCCCGGTGCCAGCGTCGGCGGAGCCCGCCGCAGATGGGGACAGCGCGCCAGTTGCCCCGCCGCCGGTGGTCGAAAGTACCCGGCACACGCGGGCCGGCGTCACGCGCTCGGATCGGCGTGAGCGCGCCGCGAAGCTGCGTGAGCAGGGGTGGTCGAACAAGCGCATCGCCCGTGAACTCGGCGTGCACCCGTCCACGGTGGGCCGCTGGTTCACGCACGCGCACCTTCCCGACAAGCAAACCGTCGAGGAGGCGAAGACACCATGAACACCACAGACCCTGCCCGCCATCAGCACGAGCGCCGGCTGAACGCACCCGAGCCGACCAAGGACCACTCGGTCCAAGAGGACCCGGAGAAGGCGGGGACGCCGGAGGCGGTGCAGGCCGCCAGGGTCGCCCAACGCAACCGTTCCGGCAAGGCCACGATCGCGGATAGCGCGCGGCGGGCGCGGGGTGTGGAGTGGGTGCGGCCCACCGATCTGCTCGCCCGGCGGTCGGCGACGGTGGCGGGGCGTGGTATCGACTTCGAGGTCGAGTTGGCCCGTCGCACCCGTAAGGTCACCGCCCACGTTACGCGGGCCGGCGGCCGCGGTCTCGGCAAGGCCGCGACGGTGATCAGTGAGCGGGCGCGGCGGCTGCCGGATGTCTCGGAGTTCGGCCGCGGGAACCGGCACCAGTCGTGGGTGTCCCGTTCGGGGATCGGGCTGGGGTGACCTGACATGCGCACTCCCATCATCACGTCGCCCTGGCAGTCGGTGGTGTGGGGACGTGCGTGCACCTACCTGTCAGGAGGTGCCCGACCATGACCACGACCACCAACCTGCACGACCGACAGGCCACAGGGAGCGAGGACTTCACCACCAGCGACGGGCTGCGGACGCTGCTGACCCGGCTCCACGCCGCGGGAGCGGGCTCGTGGAGCGGTGATCCGGTGGCCGCGGAGCTGATGGCCTACACCGCGACCAAGTACGAACCCCTCGCCAGGAAGCACGGCCTGGACCCGTGGGAGGCAGCGTCGGCGGCGTTCAAGGTGATGATCACCCGCGCCGCCCGAGAAGCACGCGACCCGTGGGCGGTGATCACGCACGCGGTGCGGATCACCTGCTTCTTCGAAGAACGCGCCCAAGGCCTGCTCTGCTCGGTGCATCAGGCCCGCCGCCCGCACGTCTCGGCGTTCCACGACCCGGAACGGTTCTCCGACCGGGAGAACGCGCTGGTGGACTATCACCCGGCCTTCCACATCACCGACCCCCACAACCACGACGACGGCGACGACGCGGAGACGGACGCTGCCGGGGCAGGCTCCGATGATGGTGGGCGCGGCTCGGATCGGGCGTGCATGTCCGCGGGGTCGGCGGCCGAGGACGCCATCGCGCTGTTCACGCTGTTGGGCTGGGACCCGGCCACCACCAGGGCTGGGGTGGAGCATGTCTGCGGGGCGCTGACCAAGACCGGCACCCGCCAGGCCGCCTACGAGGCGCTGCGGCGGGACAAGCACGCCCGCGCGCTGCTGGACATCCCACGTTCCTCGTGGACCGCGCTGCTGCGCGCCTTGTTGGGCAACCCGCACCCCGCGTACGCCGCCACGACCGCGGGGCGGGGTGTGCTGCTGCGGCTGCTGATCGGCGAGACCCTGCCGGTGCTGCTGCGCGATGACGACCTCATCCTGACCATCTCCCTGGCCGCACCTGGCCACCACGACGAGCCTGGTGGTGATCGGTCGTGACCGCGCCAACCGGGTACATCGAGTTGGAGCGCACCGTCGACTCCATCCGCGTCGGGCGCCGACACCGGACCGCGTTCGGCAACATCGACGAACTCGCCACCTCGATCAACCGCGACGGGCTGTTGCAGCCCATCACCATCACCCCCGACGGGGTGCTGGTGTGCGGGGCACGCCGGTTGGCGGCGATCAAGAAGCTCGGCTGGCGCAAGGTCAACGTCTGGGTCCGCTCCGGTATCTCCGACCGCCTCGGACACCTGCTCGCCGAACAGGACGACAACGTGCTCCACAAGCCGCTGACCCAGACCGAGGCCGCGGCTCTGTATCGGGAACTGAAGGCGCTGATGGCCGAGGACGCTGAGCGCAGGAGGGCCGCGACGCAGTTCAGCCGGGAACGACAGCCAGGAAACGACGGTCCCGGCGAATCGCCGGAACCGTCAGGACGACTCGGAGAAGCGCGTGAGCAGGCCGCCCGCATGGTCACCGGCACCGCCTCCTACAAGCGACTCGAACAGGTCGGCTACCTCCAGAAGCTCGCCGAAGACCCCGCCCAACCCGCCGAACTAAGAGCACGAGTCAGCGCTGAGCTGGAGCGCATCGACGCCGGGGCTGCCGTGCATCCGATCTTTGAGGCGATCCACGCCGCCGCCCAGAACGCGCAGGCCGAACGTGAGACCGACCTGCATCAGCTCGCCGCCGACGCCCTCGCCCGCGCCAAGGACGCCAAGAAGACCCGCACACCCCGACCCAGGGCCGTGACCGACGACGACGGCGAACCGGCGCGGTATCCGGTGAGGGCGTTCGTGCTCACCTGGGGCGAGCTGGACCAGTGGTGGACCCACTACGACGTCGAATATCTCGCCGTCGAGTTGAGCGATGAGCAGATCGACTCGTTCCTGACCACCGCCGAGGGCACCAGCCGGTTCGCCGAGGAACTGCGCACCCTGCGCGACCGCGACACTGCCGGCGATGAGCCGGCGGCCGCGCGCGGCCACTTGCGCGCCCTCTGACGGCCACCTCCGCCCCGCCTTTGTCTGGGTTGGTGCCGGTCGCGCACCTGGTGGGCATGAAGACTCCCGACCTTTCCGAGCCCCGGACCCGCCGCCGACTCATCGCCGCCCTCACCGCGGCGATCGTCGTCCTCGTGCTTGCCGGTGTGGGCGTCTACGGCCTCCTGGCCGGACCACCCAGCCACGACAACGACGACGGCGAGACTCCTGGCCCGGTGGTGACCGCGCCGTCCGATCCGGTCCCCACCACGACACCGCGGCTGCCGGTCGTGCGGGCCTCGGATGATCCGGAGGCCTTCGCCCGCAACGTCGCCACCGCGCTGTTCGAGTGGGACACCGCCAGCGGGTTCATGCCCCTGGACTACACCAGCGTGGTCCTCGACGTCGGCGACCCCACCGGCGAAGAGCAGGCCGGGCTCGCCTCGGACATCGCCGCCTACCTCCCGTCTCGGGATGCCTGGCTGGAGCTGCGGCAGTACGCCACCACCCAGCACATCACCATCGACGACGCCTATATCCCCGACTCCTGGGCGACCGCGGTGGAGCAGGCGCAGCCGGGTCAGCTTGCCGAGGGCACGGTCGCGGTCACGATCGAGGGCACCCGCCACCGCACCGGGCTGTGGAACGACGAGCAGGTGACCTCCGAGCACGCGGTGGCGTTCACGGTGTTCGTGGTCTCCGGGCCGACCTACGAGACCTGTCATCTGCTGCGGCTGTCCCAGCTCGACAACCCCCTCCGATAGGTCGGTGACATGTCGTGTTGAAGAAGCTCGTCGTCGCCGCCCTCGCCCTGGTCTTCCTCGCGCCGTCGCTGGTGTTGATCGGGATCGGCGTGGTGATGAACCCGGCCCTGACGGCCACCGGCTCCTGCACCATCCCCGGCGGCTCGAACGTCACGGTCGGCGACGTCCCCGACGAGCTGGAGGTCACCACCGCGAACGGTGAGACGTTCACGCTGAACCGGACCCAGCTCACCCATGCCGCGACGATCATCGAGACCGGCAGCAGCATCGACGGGATCACCCGCGACGGCCTTGTCATCGCGTTGATGGCGGCGCTGACCGAGTCCACGCTGCGGATGCTCGCCAACACTTCCGCCTACCCCGAGTCCGCGGACTACCCCAACGACGGCGACGGCTCCGACCACGACTCCCTGGGCCTGTTTCAGATGCGCCCTCAATCGGGCTGGGGCACGGTTGCCGAGCTGATGGACCCCGTCTACCAAGCCGAGGCGTTCTTCGGCGGCCCCACCGGACCCAACCACCCTTCACTGCGGGGACTGTTGGACATTCCCGGGTGGGAGGAGATGGACAAGGGCGAGGCCGCCCAAGCCGTCGAAGTCAGCGCGTATCCGGACCGGTACCGCAACTACGAGCCCGTCGCCGAAACCATCCTCACCGCACTCACGTCGACCACAACGACGGCCGGGGCGGGCGCGTCCGCCGGCGATGCCGTGGTCCCGGCTGCACAGCAAGTGGCGGCGGTGGGGTCGTCGCGGGTGGTGTTCCCGATACCCGAGGGCACCTGGGTGCTCACCAGCGAGTACGGGCCGCGGGTGCATCCAATCACCGGCGAGGACTCCTTCCACACCGGCACCGACTTCGCCGCACCCGACGGCACACCCCTCCTCGCCGCTGCGGACGGCACGGTGACGGTGGCGGAGTTCTCCGGCGGGTACGGCGGCCTCATCGTCATCGAGCATCAGATCGACGGCGCCACGGTGGCCACGGCGTATGCGCACATGTGGGAGCACGGCATCCACGTCCAGGTCGGTGACACCGTGACGGCTGGGCAGCACATCGGCGACACCGGCAGCTCCGGCAACTCCACCGGGCCGCATCTGCACTTCGAGGTCCGCCTCGGCGGCACCAACGGTGAGCACACCGACCCCGCCGCCTGGCTCAACACCCACAACGCCGCCGACCTCCCCGAACCCGAGACCGGCACACCCAACGGCGACTGCGACACCGAGACCGGCACACCCGGCGGTGAGCCGGACCCCCTCGACGGCGACCCCGACAGGATGGTGGACGACCCGACCTCAGATGGGCAGATCACCGCACGGATGCTGCACCTCTACACCCAGACCATCGCCGCGTTCCCCGACACCTCCTGGGCCTGCTACTCACCCAGGCCCGGCGCCAGCTCCGAACACCCCCTCGGCCGGGCTTGCGACGGAACGTTCGGCAACGCCATCGGCGAGCACCCGACGCCCGAGCAGCGCGAACTCGGCTGGGAGGTCACGAACTGGATGCAGGACCACGCCCAGACCCTCGGGGTGGAGTATCTGATCTGGGACGGCCTCATCTGGTCCCTCGCCCGCGACGCCGAGGGCTGGCGCCCCTACGACGGCGGCGGCATGCACGACCCCGACGATGCGACCGGCGGACACTTCGATCACCTGCACGTCACCGTCCGGGCCGGGAGCTGATCAGACATGGACGTGTTCCCCGACTTCGAGGGCCTGGAAGGGATCGGTGACCTGCGCGAGGTCATCGGCGCCCTACTGACCTTCGTGCTCATCAGCGCGGTGCTGATGCTGATCGTCTGCGCCATCGTGTGGGCGCTGGCGACCGCGAACGGTCACCACGCCGCCGCCACCAAAGCAAGGATCGGCGCCTGGACCGCCCTGGGCGCTGCGGTCCTGGCCGGCGGCGGCGTGGCCTGGCTGAACTGGCTGCTCGACGTGGGCTCGACGTTGTAGGTCAGCCCGCCGCATCGTCGTGTGATGCGGCGATGAGGCGGAGCATGCCGCGGTGGAACTCGGCCCGCTCGCGCTCTGTCCAGTCTTGGGTGAGCCGGGCAAAGACCTGTTCCTGCCAGGCATGCGCGCGCTCCAACAGCTCACGGCCGACCGGGGTGAGCGCCGTGGCGCGTCGTCGCCCATCGACGAGCGAGGGGGCGATGTCGAGGTAGCCACGACTGGCGGCATCGGTCAGCATGCGACTGGCACCGGACTGATCGATACCCAGCTCGGCCGCGACGTCGTTGACCGTCACCTCAGAGCGTCCGTCCTCGGCCAGGGCGTGCACGGCCTCGGCGACCCACACGTCCCGCCCGTGCTCACCAGCGGCCGTGTCACCGGAGGTCGCCCGGCGTGACCAGTGCCGCACGAACCGGAACAACGCCCTACCCGGCCCGCCCCGCGCCGGATCAGGACCGGTCATGCCGCCGTGCCAGGCTCGGTAACGGCCATTTCCCGGTACAGGAACGCGAACTCCAGTGCCTCGGCGAGCGTGGGGAACCGCAGCGCCGCCGACACCCGGCCCCCGTGCGTACGAAACACCGTCGCCACGCGCGTTGCGGGGCCGTCCTGCGGCCAGCGGGCATCCTGCTCCACGACCAGGACATGCTCGCTGACCGGGTGGTAGGACCGCGGCGACAAGTGGATGCCCGAGCGGGTGATCCACTCGGCGAACTCGGCCGGGCTGATCGATCCGGCGCCCTTAGGCCCGTTGACCACGATCGGATCGGACACCGCTTCCCGTGCGGCGTCCAGATCCGCGGCGTTGACGATCTCATGCCAGCGGGCCACGGCCCGCTCTGTCTCCTCGTGTGCACTCATACCCCAGGTATATGCGATCCGCATGTACCTGTGGCTTGCGGGACATCCCGTGCACCTGACCGACGAGAACCCTCTCTCGCTCGTGAAGGAGCACACCTGCCATGAACACACTGATCCTGCTCGCCGACACCGCGACCGCCGCCACGACCACTGTGGCCGGCCTGGTGCCGATGGACATCAATATCGACCCCAACGACTCCGGACTGCCCGGCATCAGCCAACTCCGCACCATCGTCGGTGCCGTCATGACGATCGGCCTCATCCTCTCCGTCCTCGCCTTGATCATCTCCGCGATCGTGTGGGGCTTCGGCGCCAACTCCTCCAACCCCCACCTGGCGGGCCGGGGGAAGGTCGGCGTCCTCGTCTCCTGCGGCGCCGCCGTCATCTGCGGCGCGTCGGTGACGTTGATCAACTTCTTCTGGGACGTCGGCCAGCAGGTCTGACCCCCGCCCACCAACCTTCTCGACCCCTTCATGAAGGAGTGATCTGCGGTGGGTCTGTGCGATATCCCCCTCGTCTCGACCGTCTGCGACACCGCCGGCGAGGCCGCCGCCTCGCTGGTCTCGGCCCCGTTCGACTGGCTCGCCGGCGCGATGGGCGCCGCCGCCGGGTGGCTGTTCGAGGCCGTCTGGACGGTTTTCGACACCACCACCCTGGTCGACGTCACGTCGCCGGAGTATGTGGCGGTCTACAACATCCTGTTCGGCATCGCCGTGTTCGTGATGCTGCTGTTCTTCTGCCTCCAACTCATCACCGGCCTCATCCGCCGCGACCCCACCGCACTCAGTCGTGCCGCCCTCGGGTTGGCGAAGTCCGTGCTCGGGTCGTTCGTGGTCATCACCCTGACCGCGCTGTTGTTGGAGATCGTCGATCAGCTCTGCATCGGGATCATCCAGGCCGCCGGGGAGACCACCGAGTCGATGGGCGACAAGATCACCCTGCTCGCCGCAGGGCTGGTCGGGATCAACATCGCCGCGCCCGGGGTGGGGGCCATCATCACGATCTTCCTCGCTGGGCTCGCCATCAGCGCGGCGGCGATCGTGTGGCTGTCCCTGCTGGTGCGCAAGGCGCTGCTGCTGGTCGCGATCGTGCTCGCACCATTGGCGTTCTCCGGGGCGTCGTGGGATGCAACGAAGGGGTGGATCAGCAAGTGGGCGATGTTCGTCATCGCCCTGATCGTCTCCAAGCTCGTCCTGGTCGTGATGTTCCTGGTCGCCATCACCCAAGTCTCCGCACCGATCGACGGCGACCTGTCCTCGGTGGCGGACCCGATCGCCGGGATCGTGCTCATGGCAATGGCTGCCTTCGCGCCGTACATGACCTACAAGTTCCTGAACTTCGTCGGGTTCGACATGTACCACGCCATCGGGTCGGAGCAGGACGCCAAGAGCGCCCTCAACAGGCCCGTGCCCACTCCGTCGAAGCCGCAGGGCGGGGCGGAGCCTAAGAAGGTTCTCGACGACAGTGGCGGGGGCAAGGGCGACAACGGCGGTGGTGGTGGTGGTGGGAAGAAGCCGCCGGAGCCGAAGAATCCGAAGCCGCAGGCATCCAGTGGCACTGCTGGCTCGGCCGGAGTTGGTGGTGGGAAGGCGGCCGCGAGTAGCGGCGCCGGTGCCGGGGCAAGCGGTGGAGCGGGCGCCGGTGCCGGTGCTGGCGCCGCGGCCGGTCCCGCCGCCGCGGCCGTGGTGGCGGCGAAAGTCGCCAAGGACGCCGCGACCGCCGGACCCAAGGCCGGCACGGCCCTCGGCAACCAGGGCGAGGCCGCCGCCGATTCGGCCGGACAGACCGGCAGCACATCACCACCGTCCGCGCAGGCGCCCCCGCCGTCGACACCGGCACCGAAGACACCCACCGGCGGGCCGTCGCAGTCGGAAGCGCGTCCATCGAAACAGCCCCCGCCGCCGGCTCCCAAGCCCACCGGGAAGGAGTGAACCGGTCATGGCCACGAAGCAGAACGACCGCGCTACGTCTTCGGAGTTGGTGCCGGTGAAGTTCTCCCGCCTCACCCGCCGCGGCATCCTCCTCGGACTGTCCCTGTCGCAGCTCATCACCCTCGCCATCGGCATCCTGTCGGTGGTAGGTGCGCTGTATGCCGGTGGCGGCATCCTCCTGGCATACACCGCACCGGTCTGGGTGGTTGCCGCCACCTTGACGTGGATACCGATCGCGGGCCGGCCCGCGGTGGAGTGGCTGCCGGTCGCGTTCTGGTGGCTCTGGCGTTCGACCGGCGGACAACTCCTCTATCGGCGCCGGATCGTCACGCCGCGACCGGTCGGGACGCTTGCGCTGCCGGGTGACATGGCCAGGCTGCGCGAGTACACCGACCCCGACACCGGGGCGGGGATGATCCACGACCCCCACGCCCAGACCCTCACCGTGGTCTGCGAGGTCTCCCACCCGGCGTTCGTCCTGTTGGACCCGGGTGAGCAGGAACGACGCGTCACCTCCTGGGGCCGTGTCCTGGCCACCGTCTGCCGCTCCGGCCGCATCGCCACCCTCCAAATCCTGGAACGCACCCTGCCGGACTCGGGCACCGGGCTGGCCGAATGGTGGGAAGCCCACGGCACCGAAGACGACACCTGGGCCGCGACCACCTATGCGGAGTTGATCGACCGGGCCGGACCCGCGGGTGAGAGACATGCCACGACGCTGAGCTTGTCGCTAGACATGAAGACCAGTGCCCGGCAGATCCGGACCGCCGGCGGCGGCATCCGCGGTGCGGCCGCCGTGCTCCGCCAAGAGATGTCCACCCTCGTGGCCGCTCTGCGGTCGGCTGATCTAACGCCCTCGGGATGGCTGAGCCCGGGTGAGATCGCGGTGATCCTGCGCTCGGCGTATGACCCGGCGATCGCCGCCACCCTGGAGCGGCACGGAGAACTCGGCCAGTCCCTCGCCACCGCCGGACCGGTGGCAGTGAACGAGTCCTGGACCCGGCTGCGCACCGACTCCGCCCACCACGCCGTGCTCTGGGTCTCCGAATGGCCCCGGTCGCTGGTCTATCCCGGCTTCCTGTCCCCGGTCCTGCTCTCCACCGGTATCCAACGGTCGTTCTCGCTGATCTGCACCCCGATGCGCTCCGACCAGGCCGCACGGGATATCCGCAAGAAGAAGGTCGAGCACATCTCCGACGCCGCGCAGCGGGCGAAGATCGGGCAGATCGAAGACGCCTCCCAGACTGCGGAGTATCAGGACGTGCTCCAGCAGGAAGCCGACCTGACCGCCGGCCACGGCGTCCTCAGATACACCGGCCTCATCTCGGTGTCCGCGCCCACGGACGAAGAACTCGAGGCCGGGGTGGCAGCGATCGAGCAGGCCGCCATCCAAGCCTCCTGCGAGACCCGGCTCCTGGTGGGCCAGCAGGCTGCGGCGTTCACCGCCGCCGCACTGCCGCTGTGCCGCCGCGTCTGATCGCGCACAGTCGCCGGCCCCCGGCCCAGTGATGGTGGTGGCGTGGTGCGTGCACCTGAGGGGTGAGCCCGAACCACGGGCTCGCCCCTCTCTGTTCGCCCACCGTCTTGGAGGCTGTGATGCCCACGTTCCACGACCCGCTCGCCGATGCAGCCGAAGCCTCCGAGCCGCTGCGGGGCCTGGCCCACGCGTCCCGCGTGTTCGAGGACTCGGCGGACATATACCGGGTGTTCGGTGACCTCGTGGCGGGGGTGCGGTCGATGCACCAGGTGCTCGACCAGCTCGCCAGCACTCACCTGAACGCGCGGGACCGGGCGTTCGACGATGACGGCAACCTCGCCGCGGGTGCGGCGTCCGCGCTGGCCGCGGCCGATGAGCTGCACCAGGCCGGCACGCTGCTGGATCAGGCCTACGACCGGCTCGACGCGGCGTTCTCGCACTCCGGGCGGATCGCCTGGCACCCCGAACCGGTCGTCGACCGAGACGCCGCCCGGGAACGCGTGGCCGCCCGGCTCGACGGTGACCCAGCGACCACGACCGTGGAGGCGGGGTCGCTGGCGCTGGTGGTGTGGCCGGATGCGCCGGTTGGTGAGCATCAGCGCTACGCCTACCGGATCACCGACACCACCACCGGGCAGGAACTGGAGGGCCGGGACCTGTTCACCGGCGCAGGGCAACCCGTCGACCCCGACCATGCGATCCGCGACCTCGCCACCTTCCTCGGAGCCGCCGGTGAGGCCCGCCAGTACGCCCTCGATCACCCCGACAGCGAGCCCGACCACGAGGGCCTATTCCCGGCGTGGGTGGCCGAGGCCGCCCGCACCAACACCGACGCCCTGGCCGAACTGAGTGAGCACGGCCCCATCCGACCTGACGAGGTCTCACAACGATGGATCAGCGTGGTGTTCCTCCAAGGCGAGGAGGCCGATGCGGTGCACGCCCTGATCGACCGCAACGGCACCGACGCTGCCTTCGAACACCCGAAGGGATGGGACTACGGCGACGAGACCACCGATGCGGCGTTGGAGAACGGCTACGTCTACGACGATCAGCCGCCGACGAGCGGCATCGACCGGACCGTCACCGTCGCGGGGTACACGGTGACTTACAACCACGCGCTCGGCCAAGTCGGTCTCTACCGGCAATTCGACACTGCACCCGACCCAGCACTCCTCGTTGATCCGCCTGCTCCTGAGACCAACAGCATCAGGACAGAACTGTCGCGTGATGCCCAGCAGGCAGCGCCGGCGCACGGGGGTCGTGAGGCGCGGCGTGCGGCGTTGGTCGCGGACCGCGACTGGTTCACTTCCCCCTCCCGCAGCTCGGCTGGTTCAGGGCGGGGGTTGTCGCTATGAGCAGCACCGAGCCCGAGCGGCTGCACACCTCGGTCCTGGTCGCACCGGCCAAGGAGCGCCGCCGGCTGCGCAAGCAGCGCCGGCAGGCAGCGACGAGACTCCAGGCCGAGCAACGCGCCGCCGAGATGGCCGCCGCACGCGCGAAGGCCGAGGCCGAGCGGGCCGAACGCCGCGCCACCCAGTACCTGCCCGCTGCGGGTGAGCCCGGACCGGCGGCGCTCAGGTCGCCGGGTCGGTTCCGGCTTCCGCGTCACCAGGACACCTCGGCGACGTTGGCGGGGGCGTATCCGTTCGTCGCCGAAGGCGGCCTCGGCTCCGACGGGGTGTTCGTCGGCCAAGACCTCTACTCCGGCGGCAGCTTCGTCTACGGCCCCTGGGTCTTGTATGCCCGCGGGATCATCACCGCACCCAACGTCGTCCTGGCCGGGATCGTCGGCTCTGGCAAGTCCTCTCTCGCCAAGTCCCTCTACACGCGGAGTCTGCCGTTCGGGCGCCGCGTCTACGTCCCCGGCGACCCGAAAGGCGAGCACACCGCGGTCGCCGAAGCTGTCGGTGGCCGGGCGATCGTCCTCGGCCACGGACTCAACACCCGGCTCAACCCCCTCGACGAAGGACACCGACCCAGCGGCCTCACCGATCTGCAGTGGACGACAACCGTGGCCTCGCGGCGTCGTGACCTGATCGGAGCCCTGGCCGAGACCGTCCTCGCGCGGGGGTTGACGCCGTTGGAGCACACCGCCATCGACCACGCCCTCACCCAGACGGTGCGGGAGAACACGGTGCCGATCCTGCCGATGGTCGTCGACCACATCCTCAAACCCAGCGGCTCAGATGCGGATGCTGACGGCAGGTTGGCCGAGGATGGCCGGCTTGTCGGCCACGCCCTCCGCAGACTCGTCGCGGGCGACCTCCAAGGACTCTTCGACGGACCCAGCACCATCCGGTTCGATCCATCTCTGCCGATGATCAGCCTCGACCTCTCCCGCGTCACCGAGAACTCCACCCTCATCTCGGTACTGATGACTTGCAGTAGCGCGTGGATGGAATCCGCACTGCTGGACCCCAATGGCGGGCAGCGATGGGTGATCTACGACGAAGCCTGGCGCCTGATGTCCCACCCGGGGTTGTTGAAGCGCATGGACGCGCACTGGCGGCTCGCTCGTCATTACGGGATCGCGAACATGCTGATCTTCCACAAGCTCTCCGACCTGGACAACGTCGGCGACCAAGGCTCAGCCATGCGCTCCCTCGCCAACAGCCTGCTCGCGAACGCCGAGACCCGGATCGTGTACCGGCAGGAATCCGACCAGCTCGGACCCACCGCGACCGCGCTCGGACTCACTGGCACCGAACAGAAGCTACTGCCGTCGTTAGGCGTCGGGCAGGGGTTGTGGCGGATTAAGGATCGCTCCTTCGTGACCCAGCATCAGCTCCACCCCGCCGAGCTGGGACTGTTCGACACCAGCTCCCGGCTCACGCAGGGAGTGACGTGATGGCGTCGAAGAAGCCACGCCGCACCACCGGGCAGGACCCCGTCGAGACCCCGGTGCTGCTGCCACACGTCGTCGTCACGGTCGCCGAGAACGGAATCTTGGACGTCACCGTCGACGGCGCACCGTTCCCGCCCCCACAGCAGGATTCCGCGTGGACGCGCAGCACCTTCGGCGAGCTGATGGATGCCGTCACCTCCGACCGGACCATCGCCGTGCGGGTCGAGGTCCGAGAGAGCGACGGGTCCGTGTTCACCGACCTCATCCGCGCCCGCAAACCCACCCTGACAGAACCCGCAGAGACCAAGCCGCAGGAACGGCGTGGCAAGCACACCAAGACCAAGCACATGCCGGAGCTGGTGGAGGTAACCGGCGAGGGGTTCGTGCCCGGTGAGGACGTCGCGGTCGCCGTCGTCGTCGCTCACACCGATGCCACCGGCACCGGCCATGCCCGCGCCCTGATGGACACGGCCCAGCTCGCTCCTGTCCTGGCCTGCGGCCCCCGTGAGGTCGTGTTGCTGGGCCGGGTCTCAGGCACCCTGCACATCCGGCGGCTTCTACGATGACCGGGCAGCGGCCGACCGGGAGCATGGGCGATGACCTGACCAACGCCGCCATCGGCGTCCTGATCGGTGCCTTCGGCTTCGCGCTCGTCCTGCGCGCCGCCGGGAGCGTGGCGGCGTTCCTCACCGGCACACCCCAACCCGCCGCCGGTCCCGCATCCGGGATCGGTGTGCTGTTCAATCCCGCCGACCCCGCGACGGCGTTGGATGCCGAAGGGCTGAGCCCGGTCGCGTACTGGATCACCACCGCCGTCCTCCTCTCCGGGCTCGGTTTCGCCGGGGCGTGGGTGTGGGTGCGGCTGCGTCGCCACTCGCGAAGGGCCGAGACCGACCCGCGGCGCCTGGCCGGCACCGCCACCGCCCACGAGGTCACCCAGACCGCCTCGGTCAAGGCGCTCCTGCGCCGTGCCTCGACGCTGCGGCCATCGCTGACCGGCGCGGCACCCTCCGATGTCGGCTATCTGCTGGGCCGCTCACGGGGCCGGCAGGTGTGGGCGAGCGTGGAGGACTCGATCCTGTTGATCGGCCCGCCCCGCTCCGGCAAAGGCCTGCACGTGGTCATCAACGCCATCCTCGACGCGCCCGGCGCCGTGGTCACCACCAGCACCCGGCCGGACAATCTCACCGCCACCCTGCGCGCTCGGCAACGAGACGGGCGGCCGGTGGCGGTGTTCGACCCCCAGCACTTGGCCGAGGGCATTCCCGCGGGGATGCGCTGGTCACCTATCCGCGGCTGCCACGATCCCCTCACGGCGATGATCCGAGCCAACGGCCTCGCCTCTGCCACCGGGCTCAGCAGTGGCGGGGTGGAGTCCGGCGGGTTCTGGGAAGGCAAGACCCGCACCGCCCTCCAAGCCCTGCTACACGCCGCAGCCCTCGACCACCGGCTGCCGTCTGAGCTGTTCCGCTGGACCCTCGACCCCACCGCGGCAGCCGAGGCCGTCGCCATCCTCACCAACAGCACCCGGGCCGCGACCGGGTGGGCGGACTCCCTCGGGGCGATGATCGACTCCGACCCCAAGACCCGCGACTCCATCTGGCAAGGCGTCGCACTCGCTCTCGGAGCCCTCGCCGATCCCCGCGTCCTCGATGCCGTTTCACCACGCGCGGGTGAGGACTTCGACCCCGAGAGCTTCATCCGAAAGCGCGGCACGCTATATCTGCTCGCCACCGGAGCCGGAGCTGGCGCATCCGCAGCGTTGGTGGCGGCGTTCGTCGAAGACCTCATCGAGACCGCCAGAAGGATCGCAGCCCGCTCACCGGGTGCCCGCCTCGACCCGCCGCTGCTGCTGGCGCTGGATGAGATCGGCAACCTCGCCCCATTACCGTCTTTGCCGACGTTGATGGCCGAGGGCGGTGGCACCGGTATCACGACCCTGCCGGTGTTGCAGTCGTTGGCTCAGGCGCGAGAGAAGTGGTCCGACAACGCCGCCGGGGCGATCTGGGACGCCTCCATCGTCAAGATCATCCTCGGCGGCGCGTCCAACTCCCGAGACCTCCAAGACCTGTCCACGCTCATTGGTGAGCGGGACGAGTACACCGACTCAGTGACGTTGGGCGATCACGGCACCAGGTCGAACCAACGCTCGATCCGCCGGGTGCCGATCCTGCCCCCAGATCGGATCAGAACGCTGCCTTTCGGCACCGGCGTGACTCTGCTGCGCTCAGCACCCCCGATCGTCACCGACCTACGCCCCTGGCCCTCCCGTCCAGACAGCGGCCAGTTGAAGGCCGACCGGGCTGAGGTCGAGGCGTTGCTCCGGCGCTGAGCCGGCTGCCTTCGGTCGTGGTGGTGCGTGCGTGCACCTACCTGTCCCAGCGGTCACCGCTCCGGTGGCTGTGTGAGCAGGAGTACGTGCGATGAGTACCGATTCGACGACTGGGCTGGAGATGAAGGACAGCATCTATGCCTTCGTGGCTTCCAAGCCGCAACTGACCTACACCGAGAACGGCGATGCCCGCTTGTACTTCAAGGCCGGCCAACGCCACCGCCACTATGACCCCGAGGCCGGATGGCAGAACCAGCCGACGACCTTCCACGACGTCGTTGCGTTCAAGGGTGCTGCCCAGTTCGGCGTCGAGCACCTGCGCGAGAAGGACCGGTTCATCGCCCAAGGGTCGCTGCGCGAGTACACCAACAAGCACACCGGCGAGCGCGAGGAGCAGTTCGAGGCGACCCGGTTCCTGCCCGCGACTCCGCCGTCGAAGAACACCGGCGGGCGCGCCCCTCGCAGGACTCTCGAACGCCAGTCCCAGAGCCGGGAGGCCGCCAGTGCGGGGGCGCCGCAGATCGAACAGGCCCAGCGGCGAGCGCCGCAGTCGCAGCACGCCACGCCGCACATCGGCCTGTGACCCGAGAGGAGGCAAGAGCATGAACGACGACACTCCGAACGAGCACACGTCCGGCGAGGATGTCCACGACGCCGAGAACAGGGCGGACGCTGACGAGACGCCGGAGACCGATGATGTGGACGGCTTCGACGACGCCGACACGCCGGCGGTGCCGCATCCGGTGAACTGGAACCTGCTGAGCGCTGACGACTTGGAGGCCGAGTGGCTGGCACTCAACGATTGGGTCGCGTGGCTGCGCCGCACTTACGGGCTGCCCGTCAGCGTGCTGCCGCCGTTCTGGCACCGCCATCCCGAGCTGGTGTGGGAGCTGTCCGCGCTGCATCTGCACTGGCTGGGTGCCTATGACCCCGAGCAGAACGCCTCGGCCGCGATCGGCTGGCACCGTGACTTCGCCGACGCCCGCGCCCGGCTGCGTGACTGGGTGGCCGCCTCGGGCACCCGCCTGGATCATGACCGGCCGACCCGGCAGGCGGTCTGGCCTGGCGAGGAGCCCGCACCCGCGATCGAGGACATCACGATCACCGACCGCGGTGAGGATTTCGTGCAGTACGTGTTCGAGCAGGTTCAGACCCGCCGTGAAGCCGAGGACGCGTTCTTCGCCGGACTCGACCTCGACACCGGAGAGCTGCCATGACCACCGGAGCCGAAAGCCCGAGTGGCCCGCCGGAGCGGATGCGCGACTACCGCGTCGAGGCCGAGTTGCGTCCCAGCCCCGACCTGCACAAGCTCGCCCAGGTGTTCATCGGGATAGCCCAGGCCCGCGCCCGCCAAGAGCACCAGGAGAACGCCGGGCAGGAGACTCCTCCTGAGCACCCTGGTGGCCAGGGCGTAGAATCGTAGACGTACGCATGCCAGCGGCCACTCAGGTGGTCGTGGTGTGGCGTCTTGTTCATTAGCCCTTCGTGGCCTACCCAGCCCGTCCGTAAATGGACGGCACGGGTCGTGTTTGTTTCCTACGTCGCACCGCACGAGCAGTCCCGCGCTCTCGTGTTGGCCCCACCTGTTGGGGAAGGAAACACGACCCATGAGCACCACACACCCTCCGCTGGTGACGGCTCCCGATCAGATCGGTGCGACCACGACGCTGGCGGTGACCTACCTGCGCGTCTCCACCAAGGAGCAGGCCTCCAAGGGCGGCCAGGACGAAGGATTCTCCATCCCGGCTCAACGTCAGGCGAATCTGCGCAAGGCCCAGGAGGTCAACGCGGTCATCGTCGAGGAGTTCGTCGACGCCGGTGAGTCCGCTCGCCAGGCCGACCGGCCCGCGCTGATGCGGATGATCGAGTACGTCAAGACCCATCCGGTGGCCTACTGCATTGTCCACAAGGTCGACCGGCTCGCGCGCAACCGTGCCGACGACGTCGCGATCCACCTCGCGCTCAAAGAAGCGGGCGTCCTGTTGGTCTCGGCGACCGAGAACATCGATGAGACGCCCTCGGGGATGCTGCTGCACGGGATCATGTCCACCATCGCGGAGTTCTACTCCCGCAACCTCGCCAACGAGGTCTCCAAGGGCATGAACCAGAAGGCTGTCACCGGCGGCACCAACGGCAAGGCCCCGATGGGCTACCTCAACGTGACCCGGCGCGACGAACTCGGCCGCGAGGTCCGCACCATCGACGTCGACCCGCACCGCGGCCCGATCATCCGGTGGGCCTTCGAGGCCTACGCCACCGGGAACTACTCGGTGGCGACCCTGCGCGATGAACTCATCGACCGTGGTCTGACCACCGTGGCGACACCGAAGCGGCCCGCCAAGGCCCCAGCGCTGTCCTCGATCCACCGGATGCTGGCCAGCCCCTACTACAAGGGCAACGTGCAGTTCAAAGGCGCGACCTACGACGGCCTGCACGAACCCCTGGTCGCCCCCGAGGTCTGGTACCGGGTCCAGACCGTGCTCGCCGCCCACCAGGCATCCGGCGAGAAGACCCAAGCCCACGAGCACTACCTCAAAGGCACCGTGTTCTGCGGCACCTGCGGCTCCCGGCTGATCCTGTCCAACGCCCGCAGCCGCAGCGGAGTGATCTACCCCTACTTCATCTGCGCCGGCCGACACTCCAAGCGCACCAACTGCGACCGCAAGTCCATGTTCGTGCCCGACGTGGAAGCCGCAGTCGAGGACTACTACCGCCGCGTGCAGATACCCGCCCACATCGTCACCGCGCTGCGCGAACTGATCACCAGCGAGTTCGACCGGCTCTTCGCCACCGCCAAGACCGAACGCAAGGCACAGGTCGCCGAACGCGACCGTCTCTACGACGAGCGCACCAAGCTGCTCCAGGCTCACTACGCCGGGGCCGTGCCACTGGACCTGCTCAAGACCGAACAGGACCGCATCGCCCGACAGATCGCATTTCTCGACTCCCGGATCGAGGCCAGCGAGATCGAATACGACCAGGCCCGCGCCCACCTCGATGACTGCCTAGCCCTGGCAGGCAACGCACACGCGATCTACATGAGCATCGACGACTCACTCCGTCGGATCGCCAACCAGGCCTTCTTCGAACGCCTCACCGTCACCGACGACGACGCCATCGACGCCGAACCAGGAGTGCCCTTCGACACCCTGTTCAACCCCGAAGTCCAGGCCACCGCGCTCGCCCGCCAGACAGCAGGCGGAAACGGGGCGGATCAAACCGGAAACGTCGCTGGTTTGAACAACGACGCTCTGGTGCCCCCGGCGGGATTCGAACCCGCACTGCACCCATTTTAAGTGGGCTGCCTCTGCCGGTTGGGCTACGGGGGCGGGCCGGGGCGGTCCCAGGATAACCGCGCTCAGAACCGGGCGATGACGTCGTCCAGCATCTGTTCTGTGAGCCGGCCGGTGAAGGTGTTCTGCTGGCTGACGTGGTAGCAGCCCAGCAGCCGGATCGGCCGTCCCGACGCCGTGGTGAGCAGCGCCTCGGCCCCGTGCCCGAAGCGCGGCTTGGGTCGCGGCACGACCCAGCCGACGGCGCGCGCGGCGACGAGGAAGGCGTCCCAGCCGATGCCGCCGAGCGCCATCACCGTCTCCAGGTGCGGCTCCAGCAGCCGCAGCTCACGCTCCAGCCAGGGTCGGCAGGTGGCCCGCTCCTGCACCGACGGCGCGTTGTCCGGCGGCGCGCAGTGGACCGGTGCGGTGATCCGGACCTCGCGCAGGTGCAGCCCGTCACCGGCGTGGGTCGAGGTCGGCTGGCTGGCATAACCCGCCCGGTGCAGCGCGGCGTAGATCCAGTCGCCGGACCGGTCGCCGGTGAAGATCCGGCCGGTGCGGTTGGCGCCGTGCGCGGCCGGCGCCAGCCCCACCACGAGCACCCTCGCGTCGGCAGGACCCAGGCCCGCCGCCGGCCGCCCCCAGTAGGGCTGGTCGGCGAAGCTGGCCCGCTTGGTCACCGCCACCTGCTCGCGCCAGGCGACCAGCCGCGGGCAGGCGCCGCAGACGGACACCCGCGCGTCGAGCTCCTGCAGATCGGCCGCGCCGGCCGCCTGCCGACGCACCCCGGCTGCGCTGCGCGCGCTGCGGGTATGCGGCCCTGCCGGGTCCTCGGGCCACCCCGTCCCGGGCGGGACCGGGCTCGGGAACGGGCGACCGGTCAGCGGGTGGGGCAGGTCCGTCGGCATCGTCCCAGTCTGGTCCAGGGCGGGGGCCGAGCACCCGGGAGGCCTCACCGACGGATCTGCAGGTCGCTGCCGAAGCACACCAGCGCCTGCGCGCCCGGCGTCTCCCGCACGGCGCTCGCCAGGGCTGCGGCGGCATCCGTCCCAGCCACGAGCTGCTGATGGTAGACCGCCGCGGCCTGGGCCGACACCGCGTCGGGCAGGGGTGCGACGGCAGCGACGACGCAGCGCGCGCCGAGGCTCAGCAGGGCCGCGGTCATCCCCAGCGCCTCACCGCCGCCCCGGATCCGGGCCCGCCCGACGTCGCAGGCGGACAGGACGACGTGTCGGGCGTGGACGGCGGGGGCCAGGTCGTGCGCGTAGAGCGGTCCGTCGTGCAGGCGCAGCGAGGAGAACAGCGGGTTGTCACCGGAGTGCTGACCGTGCGCGGCGACGTGGACGAGGTCGTCCTCTGCCAGGGCCCGGGCGACATCACGGGCGGTGGCCCTCCCGGGGCCGCTTCGCGCACCGGTGTCCGGCGCCCAGGTCCGGCTCACCATGCCGACCTCGTCGGACGCCTCCGGCAGACCGGGACCGGCATGGGCGCTCACCCGGCGCACCGCGACCGGCCCGTCCTGGTGGTCTCGCACCCAGCGTGACGCGGAGGGCGTGACGGTCACCGGCCGGTGCTCGACCTGCGGCAGGCAGGCCCAGGCGAGCGCGTGCAGCATCGGGTTGGGCGAGACGACGAGCCGTGCGCAGGAGCCCACGACGTCGGCCAGCGGGTCGAGGAGCAGACCGCCCAGCCGGGCGCCGGACTCCGCCAGGGCCGCCGCCAGGGTCGTGCGCAGCTGGGGCAGGCGCTCGGCGAACGCGAGTCCGCGCAGGTCGCGCCGGAGGGTCGCCACCGCCTCCTCGACCTCTTCCTCCGGCCCCACGTCGTGCAGCCGGTACTCACCCTCGCCGGTGACGACAGCGGCATACAGGCGGCCGTCGGTCTGGCCGAAGGTCAGGTATGCCGTGCCGGCCGGGAGGGCGGTGACGAGCTCCTCGGCGGTCAGGGACGCGGCCACCGGCCCGTCGGCCGTGCCGCGGCCCAGCCGGGCGCGGGCGCTGATCCGCTGCTGCAGGTCGGCGATCCGCGCCTCCCGTTCCACGGGGTCCTCCGGCGCGCCGGGGCTCATCCCCGAGGCCAGCCAGCGCAGCTCCTGGAGCAGGGCCGCGGTCTGGTCGTCCGCGGACAGGGTGAGCTCCTCGGCCCGGGCAGAGGCGCCCCGCCAGCGCTCGACGGTCTCGATGCAGGCGGCGGCGGAGCCGTGGCGCACCGCACGGGCCAGGTCGAGCTGCGCGAGGCGGGCGGCGTGCTGGGCGACGGCGGCGCGCAGCTCCAGGCTGCGCAGCGAGCTCTGCGCGGTCGCGAGCGCGTCGCTGGCCTGCCGGGCCACCTCGGCGAACTCCTCGTCGTCGCCGAGCCGGTCGGCGACCAGGGCCCGAAGGTGGTGCGCGTGCAGCTGGACCGGCAGGCGCAGGGACGACGTCGGACCCAGCCGCCGGAGGGCCTGTCGGGCGACCGTCGGCCGGTCCCGGGCGATCTCCACCTCGGCCGTGAGCAGGACCGCCTCGACCTGCTCGGTGGTGCGCGGGTCACTCGACTCCCACAGGCTCGCGGCGGCGAGCGCCCGCTCGGCCGGCGCCCCCTCGGCGAGGTCCAGACCCGCGAGGAAGAGCTCGGCGAGGGCCCGCCGGGAACGTGCCTGTCGGGACCGGAACGCGGCGACCGCCCGGCGCGCGTCGCGCCGGGCGGTGTCGCGGTCGCCCCGCAGGACGGCGCACCGGGCCAGGTCGAGCAGGATGTCGCCCTCGTCGAGGCGGTGGCCCTCCGTCTGCGCCGAGGCCAGTGCGGTCTGCAGCAAGTCAGCCGCCTCGTCGACCAGGCCCGCGTCCAGGAGCGCCTCCGCATGGTCCAGCAGGGCCCGGTCGCGCGAGACCTGCACCGGCATGGCGTCGGCCTCTGCCATCAGGGTCAGCGCCCTGGGGACGTCACCGGCGACGAAGTGCACGCACCCCAGGTTGTGGGTGGCCTTGAACAGGTGCGCATCGAGGTCGTGGTCGGCCGCGAGGGCTCTGGCCTGCTCCAGGTGGCCGGTCGCCTCGCCCAGTCGGCGCAGGGAGAGCTCGGCCAGCCCGAGGGTGATGAGCGTCGAGCACTGCTCGACCGTCCCGAGGTGGTCCCTCAGCTCGAGCGCGGCGAGCAGCTCGTCCCGGGCGCGGCCCCAGCTGCCGGACCGGGCCTCGACCACCCCGTGCTGGATGTGGGTCAGCGCGACGAGGTCGGGCGCGGCCAGCTGTCCGGCCCGGGAACGGGCCGTGCGCAGCAGGTCGGCGGCCGCGGCATACCCGTCCAGCTCCAGCGCGGTGAGTGCGCCGGTGACGTCGACGCGGACGCGCATCCGTGCCGCCTCCAGGTCGTGCTCCGGCGCCTCGGCGAGGACCTGCCGGGCCTCGTCCAGCGCCCGGGCGGCTGCCCGGAAGTCCCCGAGGTCGTTCAGCCGCCGTGCCTCGGACCAGACCTGCTCGCCCCGGGTGCTCGCCCCGACCACCCTGTTCCCTACAGCTCGATGGCCGGGGTGATGACCGGGCGGTCGTCCCGCCCGTCGGTGGGCCGGAAGACGAAGTGCACCAGGCCCGGCTCCACCTGCTCGAAGCTGAACCGGCCGGTCGCGTCGACCGGGACCCGGCGGCACCGGTGGCGTTCGCGCAGCTCGACCTCCACCTCGCTCGCGCTCACCCACCCGTGCACCGTGCGCAAGCCGCGCGTTCGGTCCTGCTCGATGTCGAGCATCGCGCTCACCGACTCGCTTGCGAAGGTGACCGTGCTGACCTGCTCGTAGTCCGAGCGCACGGCCGCGGCGGGGTTGTCGACGCCTTCCTGGACGATGCGCGCCACCTCGGCCTCGAGGGCGGCGACGGTCATCGCGAACTGGACGCGTTCGGCCAGCCCGGGCGGGGGCGGGTCCACGGCCGTCCAGAGGTCGCGCAGCTCGCCCAGGATCTGAGCGTCGGTGGCGTCCAGCTCGGCCGTCGCCAGCTGCTCGAGGTCGTCAGGGTGCGTCATGGTGGTTCCCCGTCGGGTAGGAGGGTTCACGGGAGAGTGCGGCGCGCAGGCTCGCCAGGCACCGGCCGCGGGTGGGTCCGATGCTGCCGACCGGCATCCCCAGGGCAGAGGCGATGGCGGCGTAGTCGGGTCGGTCGGCGAAGGCGATGACGCGCAGCAGGTGGCGGCACCGCTCCGACAGCGCGGCCACGTGCCGCCACAGCACCTGGTGCTCGTGGTGGGCGATGACCTGGTCGCTCACCGGATCGGCCGGCTCCCCAGAGGTCAGGTATGCGGCGTCCGCAACGGGCAGCTCGCCCACCTCGGCGTGGGTGGTCTCGCGCCGGGCCGCCCGGCCGACCCGCCACGCCTCACGGCGGGTCGTCGTGAGCAGCCACTTCAGCACGGCCCGGGGGTCCTGGATGCACTCCGCGCTCTCCAGCAGCTGCAGCCAGGTGTGCTGCACGACGTCCTCGGCGGACTGCACGCCCAGGCCCTGGCTGCGCGCCACGTGCCACAGCATGGGGGTGAGCTCCTCCACGACGGGCGGCAGCAGGTCCGGCTCCCCGTGGCGGTACGCCTCGAAGGCCTGCGCGGCCCGCTCGGTCAGCGGCAGGACCTCGCTCTCGGCGGTCACGGCACACCTGCCGCGCACAGCTGGTCCGCGACCTCGCAGGCGAGCCTGATCCGGGCCTGCGGGTCCGTCGGCCGCTCACGCGCGGCCAGCGCGCTGGCCAGCTCACCGGCCAGCCCGGGTGCGGAGAAGGAGGTGCCGCTCCACAGGCCGAAGCCGCTGCTGAAGTCGTCCAGGTCGGGGGTACCCCGCAGGGGGTGGCCCGACCCGTTCACCAGCTGCGAGGCCTGGGCCGCCCCGTCGAGGGTGACGGGCATGGTGCTGACGACCCCGGCGCCGGGGCGGTAGGTCCGGACCCAGCCGCCGGTGTTGGAGAAGTGGGAGACCTTGCGCCGGCCGGCGTTGGTGGAGCCCACGCTGACCAGGGGCGCGCCGCCCTGACCGACCACGCCGCGCGATCCGGCGGCGGCCGGCCAGAACGGCACGTCGGAGGCGCCGTTGCCGGCGCTGGCCACCACCGTCACCCCGGCGGCCGAGAGCGCTGCGAGGGCGGCCATCAGCCCGGTCTCGTCCGATACCGTGTCGGGGGTCTCGTGGTAGTAGCCGAGCGAGAGGTTGACGATGTCCAGCGGCGGGTCGTCGATCTCCCCCGCGAGGCTCTGCAGGTGCCGCGCCATCAGGTCGGTCAGCGCGGCCACGAGGTCGGCCTCGTGGCAGGAACCGTCGCCGTGCATGACGGGGACCGAGACGATGTGGGCCTCGGGGCAGGCCGCCCGGACGATGCCGGCGATGAAGGTGCCGTGGCCGGCCATCGGGTCCAGGAGCCGGTTGACGGGGTCCAGGGTGATGCCGTGCACCTCGGGGTCCTGTTCCGGCGCGAAGCGCAGGCCGATGGGCTGTCCGTCGATCCTCGGGTCGCGGGTCACGTTGTCCTCGAACCACGGGTGCGATCCGAGACCGGTGTCGAGGATCGCCACGGTCGGCGACCACCGCCCCTTCCCTCCCCAAGGGCGTTCGCCCGGCCAGGACACGGGGAGCTTGCCGGCGGGAGCGCCGGGCCCGGGGTCCCCCACCCCGGAGACGTAGCCCACACCCGAGACGTAGCCGACCCCAGAGACATACCCCACCCCGGAGACGTAGCCGACCCCGGCGGCGTAGCCCGCGGCCATGAGGACGTGGTCGAGCGAGAGCTGGGGCGCCACCGAGAGCCTGGCCTCCCGTGCCCTGGTCAGCAGCTCCCAGGCGTCGGGGGCGCCGGGACCGGAGGGGTGGATCTCCACCACGCTCTGGGCCGGCACGCGGGCGGCGCGCTCGCCGTTCCGGGCGACCACCTTGCTCCGGTGGGCGACGCCCAAGGGGGTGACGCTGACCTCGACCGCCGCGCCGCGGGCGAGGGTATGCAGCTCGGAGACCCGTCGGGAGCGTTCGTCGGGCGCGCCCGCGAGCAGCAGCCGGTCGGCGACGTAGACGGTGCCGTCCTGGCCTGACCCCGGGGGCAGCGAGCGCAGCTCCCACCGTTGGGCTGCCGTGGCGGGGACGTGGAAGGCGGGCGGCACCTTCGGGGATCGGGGCGACCTCGTCGTCGCTGGGTCGGTCATGTGAGCACCTTTGTGAGAGTGGGACGACCACGATGACTCGCAGTCATGCTAGTGGCTGGGGACGGTGGTTGTCAGAGCTGTCGACACCACCGCCCCGCCCGGGGACGTCCCTGCACGTCCCCGGACGGTGGCGGCGGCGCCCCCACCCCCGCCACGACCCGGTCCTTGACCGGGCTCGTGACGACGCGAGGTGCGAGCGAGCTCTGCCGCGGGACCGGTGTCGGTCTCGTGGCCGAGCAGCGTCGCTGACTGAGCTGGTTGCACGGGCCGTCAACCTGCGTGCGCCAGCGCTCTCGCCCTCGCCGTCGTGATCAGCACCCTGGGCACCCGGGTCACGGCCGGGTGCCCAGGAGTGCTGGGTCTGTGGACCGGTCAGGCTCGCCCTGCCTCCGACCGGCATGTCTGGTCCCTTCCTCGCGGCGGCTCTGGATGGCCGCTATGTGAGGAAGGAGGCGGTCGAGCGGCTCCTGATACATCTCCGACAGAAGTTTTTTCCCGACCCCTGTGCGGACGCTCGGCGAACCCCCTGCGGACTCCTGCGGACCCTCCTGCAGAACCCTGCGCACCCGCCTCGGACGACCCGGCCCACCCGACCGGGGTCAGTACAGCTAGCCCTGGGAGAGCGCGATGCCGTCGAGGATGTCGGTCTCGGAGGTGCGCACCGTGCGCAGCCCCGAGTCGTGCGCCACCCGCTGGACCACGGTGCGCCAGATCAGGGCGCCGGCGCCGATGACGTCGACGCGCCCGGCGTGCATGTAGGGCAGGGCCCCGCGGACCGACCGGCGGGACAGGAGCAGGTCGGTGCAGGCCTCGAGGGCCGTCTCGACGGGCAGCTGGGCGCCGTGGATCCGGTCGCGGTCGTAGTCGGGCAGCCCCAGCGCGTGGGCGGTCACGGTGGTCACCGAGCCGGCCAGCCCGATGAGGGTGCCGACGCCGGAGAGGTCGACGTCGCCGGCCACGTCGTCGACCGCACGGACGATGTCCGACAGCGCTGCCCAGACCTGGTCCTCGGTCGGTGGGTCGTCGTGCAGGTGCCGCTCGGTCATCCGCACGCAGCCGATGTCGACCGACCGGGCTGCCCGCACCCCGCCCGCGGAGTCGCCGAGCACGAACTCGGTGGACCCGCCGCCGATGTCGACGACGAGGTAGGGCTCCGGGGTGCCCGTCAGGCCGGCGGTGGCGCCGGCGAACGACAGCTGCGCCTCCTCCTGGCCGCTGATCACCTCGGGCAGGACGTGGAAGGAGCCGAAGGCCGAGCGCACGCCGGCGACGAAGTCGCCGCTGTTCGAGGCGTCCCGGGAGGCCGAGGTGGCCACGAACCGGACCGTCTCGCACCCCTCCTGCCGGCACCGCTCGGCATACTCCCGGGCGGCGGTGAGGGTGCGCTCCATGGCGGCCGGTGAGATGGCCCCGGTGGCGTCGATCCCCTCTCCCAGCCGGACGATCTGCATCTGCCGGGTGACCTCGGTGAGGCTGCCGTCACCGGGGACGTCCGCGATGAGCAGCCGAATGGAGTTGGTGCCGCAGTCGACGGCGCCGACCCGGGTCATGGTGTCCCGCAGCAGCCGTCGGCCCACCAGTCCGGCAGGGCGGCGAGCGCCTCGTCGCCGAGGGGGTTGACCCCCGGTCCGGCCGCGAGCGCGTGGGCGACGAGCACGTGCAGGCACTTGACCCGGTTGGGCATGCCCCCGGCGCTGATGCCCGCGATCTCGGGCACGTCCGCCAGCTGCTCGCGCCGGCGCAGGTAGTCCTCGTGCGCCAGGGTGTAGGCCGCCCGCAGCTCGGCGTCCTCCCCCAGCCGCTCGGTCATCTCCTTCATCAGGCCCTCGCCCTCCAGGGTGGAGATCGCTCCGGTGAGCCGGGGGCAGGTGGCGTAGAAGGTGGTGGGGAACGGGGTGCCGTCGGGCAGACGGGGCTCGGTGCGCACGACGGTGGGGCAGCCGCAGGGGCACCGGTGCGCCACGGACACCACGCCACGGGCCGGCCGGCCCAGCTGGTGGCCGACCACGGCGAGGTCCTCCGCGGTGGGTGGCTGGTCCAGCGTGGTGCGGTCCGGCGCGCTCATGGGGTGGTCGTCTCCGGCAGCCCCTCGTTGGCGATGCGCACCGACTCCCAGACCTGGCCGTACCACGGGCTCTGGGCGATCGTCTCCTCGCTCACCGGGGCCATCCCCGGCAGTGCCTCGGTGTAGTCGGTGCCGGTGTCGTCGATGACAGCGAAGACGGTCTCGCCCTCCTTGACGTAGCGCAGCCGCTCCCGCGCCTGCTGCTCGACGTGGGCGGGGTCCGACCAGGTCTCCAGCTCGCCCTCCAGCGCCGCGATCTCCTTCTTCTCCGCCTCGATCTGCTGCTCGGTCGCGGTGATGTCGGCCCGCTGCTGCAGATAGCCGGACAGGGTCGGCGTCACCACCAGTCCCATGAGCACGAGGAGCACGACCAGCGTGATGAGCCGCCGCACGTGCACCGGGGTCCGCGCCGAGACCCCGCCAGCACCGGCCGCCCGGGTGGCCGCGGCCCGGGTCGGCATGGGCTGCCCGGGCCGGGCGGTGGGCCGCCGGGGTGGGCGGGTGCTCATGGGGCTCCTGGGATGCTCGGGGCTGTCGGGGCGTCGGGACGGCTGGGTGCCAGGGTATGCCGTGCGGCCACGCGGCCGGTGGTCGCAACGCCGGACAGGACCTCAGGCGCCGAAGCGGGGGAAGGCGCCGGCACCGGCGTAGACACCGGCGTCGTCGAGCTCCTCCTCGATGCGCAGCAGCTGGTTGTACTTGGCCACCCGCTCGGACCGGGCAGGTGCACCGGTCTTGATCTGGCCGCAGTTGGTCGCGACGGCCAGGTCGGCGATCGTGACGTCCTCGGTCTCCCCGGAGCGGTGGCTCATCATGCTGCGAAAGCCGTTGGCGTGCGCGAGCGCGACGGCGTCGAGGGTCTCGGTGAGCGAGCCGATCTGGTTGACCTTGACCAGCAGCGCGTTGCCGGCCTTCTCGCTGATGCCGCGCTGCAGCCGCTCGGGGTTGGTCACGAACAGGTCGTCACCCACCAGCTGGACCTTCTCGCCGAGCTCGGCGGTGATGGCCACCCAGCCCGCCCAGTCGTCCTCGTCCAGCGGGTCCTCGATCGAGACCAGCGGGTAGGAGGAGACGAGCTCGGCGTAGTACGCGGTCATGTCGGCGGCCGAGCGCTGCTCCCCCTCGAAGGTGTACGCGCCGTCGGTGTAGAACTCGCTGGCCGCCACATCCAGGGCCAGGGCGATGTCGCTGCCGGCCGTGTAGCCCGCCTTGGCGATGGCCTCCATGATGAGGTCCAGCGCCGCCCGGTTGGACTCCAGGTTGGGCGCGAAGCCGCCCTCGTCGCCCAGCCCGGTGGAGAGCCCACGCTCCTGGAGCACGCTCTTGAGCGCGTGGTAGACCTCCGTGCCCCAGCGCAGCGCCTCGCGGAAGGTGCCGGCCCCGATCGGGGCGATCATGAACTCCTGGATGTCGACGTTGGAGTCGGCGTGCGAGCCGCCGTTGAGGATGTTCATCATCGGCACCGGCAGCACGTGCGCGTTGGGGCCGCCGACGTAGCGGAACAGCGGCAGGCCCGCGGAGTCCGCGGCAGCCTTGGCCACGGCCAGCGAGACCCCCAGGATGGCGTTGGCGCCGATCTCGCCCTTGTTGTCCGTCCCGTCCGCGGCCAGCATCTCCTGGTCCACGAGGCGCTGCTCGGAGGCGTCGAAGCCCAGCAGGCGCGGCTCGAGGTCGTCCATCACCGCGGTCACCGCGTTCTCGACGCCCTTGCCGAGATAGCGGCTCTGGTCGCCGTCGCGCCGCTCGACGGCCTCGAACGCGCCGGTGGAGGCACCGGAGGGCACGGCGGCGCGGGCGACGGTGCCGTCGTCCAGACCGACCTCGACCTCCACGGTCGGGTTGCCTCGGGAGTCGAGGATCTCGCGGGCGATGATGGCGTCGATGACGGCCATGGGTGCTCCTTCGTCGGGCGTGCTGGGTGGCGGATCTGGGTGGTTCGGGGCTGGTGCGTCGGGGTGGTCAGGTGCGGTCCGAGCCTAGCGCTCGTGCGGCCTGCGCCAGGGCCCGGAGGGTATGCCGCAGCGCCGCGTCGGGGTCGGTCCCGTCGGCCCGCAGCTCCAGGACCGTGCGCAGGAGCCGGGCCCCCGGGTCGCCGGTGTCCTCGAGCTTGCCGACCTGGTCCGTGAGCCAGTCCCCGTGCCCGGCCCGCTCCAGCCGGGAGGCCACCTTGGCGGCGCGGGCGAGGGACGGCATACCGGCCGGGATCCCGTCCAGCGGGTGGGCACGCTGGGTCGCGTGCGGCTTGTCCGCGTTCTCGCGGGCCTTGATCGCCTCCCAGCTGGCCTCGACGGCGGCCGCGTCCTTCGCGTGCACGTCGGCGAAGACGTGCGGGTGGCGGCGCACCAGCTTGGCGACCAGTGCCCCGGCCACGTCGTCGACGTCGAAGGGGTCCTCGGCATGGTCGGCCCCGACCCGGGCGTGGAAGAGGACCTGGAGCAGGACGTCACCGAGCTCCTCGACCGCGTCGCTGCGCAGGTCGGGGCCGTCCGGCCCCTCCGGCTCCTCGAGCCGCTCCAGCACCTCGGCCGCCTCGTGAGCCTCCTCGATGAGGTACGGGGTCAGGCTGGCGTGCGTCTGCTCGGCGTCCCAGGGGCACCCGCCGGGCGAGCGGAGACGGTCCATCACGGCCACCGCGTCGAGCAGCCGCGCGCCCGGGGTGTCCCAGGACGCGACGAGCAGCTCCAGCGTGGGCGGGTCGCCCTCGGGCAGCTCGACCGCGAGCGCCTCGGCCAGCCCGGGGTCGCCGTCGGGTGAACCCACCCAGACCAGCGTCCCCTCCACCCGCGTCAGCAGGTGCCGCGCCAGCCTCTGCGGGGAGGCGAGGTGCTCGAGACCGGGCACGGACACCTCGACCCCGGCCGCCCGCAGCGCCCGGGGCGTCGCGGCGTCGGGGTCGGCGGCCAGGACGACGGCGGCGGCGCGGACGGTGTCCCAGGCGGTCGCCGAGAGCAGCCCCGGCGCGACCCGGGGCGAGGTGAGCAGGAGCGTCAGTTGGTGCCGGACGGGGTGATCCACGCGGGCACCTCGGCGACGACACCGCCCTCCTCGGGCTTCCAGGTGCCGAAGCGGGGGTTGACCTCGACGTCGAGGTCGAGGATGTCCTCCTGGGTCACGGCGTTGAGCTGCGCCAGGACCGGGCCCATCGCCGGGTCCTCCTGGATCCCCGGCGCCTGCAGGATGGAGGCGTAGTGCCGGAACCGGGCCGAGCTCAGGGCCAGCTCGTTGGGCTCCTCCTCCAGGCCGGCTCCGTGCATCGTGCTGGTCAGCTGGGCGTCGGAGACGGTGTAGGGCGAGCCGTGGAAGGCGTCCGCGATGAGGGGCACGACCGCGGCCTCGTAGACGATCTGCGAGACGTCGACCGGGTTGGCGGCGATGCTGTCGATCTGGGCGACGGCCTGCTGCACCTCCTGCATCGAGTACGCGGTGCCGTGGATGACCGCACCCTCGCGCATCCCGGGGCCGCTGCACGCGCTGAGGGCGAGAGAGGCCGCGATGACCAGCGCCGCAGGGCGCGTCGAACGCTTCACATGGCTCATCACGGGGCCATCATCGCACGCGCCGTCGTCAGCGGACGAAGCGCTCCAGGGTCGCACCCAGACCCGGCAGGGCGGCCACCACGTGCTCCTTGGCCCGTCCCCGGAAGCTGCCGTAGACCTTGCCCAGCGGGTTGCCCTCCACGGACCTGGCGCGGGCGTCAGCCACCGCGAGCAGCTCGTCGGCGACCTGGGAGGAGCGGGCCGGGTCGGCCAGGTAGGCCCCGAACGGCTGCTCACCCTTGGCCTCGAAGTGCGGGTCCAGCGCCCGGGCGACCCCGGGCAGCAGCGCGTTGGCTGCCCGCCCCACCCCGCCGCCGGGGGCCTTGCGGGCACCGGCGAGCGCGGTCTTCAGCATGGTGCCGCTGATCCCCTTCTTGCCCGAGACCTCGGTCTCGGCCAGCTGGACCAGGGCGTCGACCACCTGCGGGCGGACCGTGGGGTCGAGCAGGGAGGTGCTGAGCGTGTTCATGGCGTCAGCATGCCACGACGGGCGGGGCCCGCCGTGCGCGGCAGGACCCGCCTCGGCGTCACCCGACCGCGGCGTAGTCGTCGAGCAGGATCGAGCGCACCAGCTGCGCCGCCCAGTCGAGAATCTCCTTGTCCCGCAACGGCTTGCCCGCGACGGCGGCTGTCCTGGGCATCGGCACCAGGATCTGCCGCAGGGCCGGCTTGATGATCGTGCCCTTGTAGACGCGGGTGAGCCGCAGCTGCTGGGACTCGCGCAGGTCCTCGACCGGCCCGAAGCGGACCATCTTGCCCTGGACGGCGATGTCGGTGATGCCCGCGGCGCGGGCCACCGTGCGCAGCCGGGCCACCTCCAGCAGCGTCTCCACCGGAGGCGGCGGGGTGCCGTACCGGTCGACCAGCTCCTCGCGGATGCGGTCGAGCTCCGCCTCGTCCCCGACCTGGGCCAGCTTGCGGTAGGCCTCCAGCCGGAGCCGCTCCCCCGGCACGTAGTCGTGCGGCAGGTGCGCGTCGACCGGCAGCTCGATCTTCACCTCGGCGGGGGGTTCCTCGGCCTCGCCCTTGAACGCGGCCACCGCCTCACCGACGAGGCGCACGTAGAGGTCGAAGCCGACCCCCTCGATGTGCCCGGACTGCTCGCCGCCGAGCAGGTTGCCGGCGCCGCGGATCTCCAGGTCCTTCATCGCCACCGCGATGCCGGAGCCCAGGTCGGTGTTCGCCGCGATCGTCTGCAGCCGGTCCACGGCCGTCTCGGTCAGCGGCTTCTCCGGCGGGTAGAGGAAGTAGGCGTAGGCCCGCTCCCGGCCCCGGCCGACCCGCCCGCGCAGCTGGTGCAGCTGGGACAGGCCGAGGGTGTCTGCGCGCTCCACGATGAGGGTGTTGGCGTTGGAGATGTCCAGGCCAGTCTCCACGATCGTGGTGCAGACCAGGACGTCGAAGCGCCGCTCCCAGAAGTCCACCACCACCTGCTCCAGCCGCTGCTCACCCAGCTGCCCGTGCGCGGTCTCCACCCGCGCCTCGGGCACAAGATCACGGAGGCGCGCAGCCGCCTTTTCGATCGAGCCCACCTTGTTGTGGATGTAGAAGACCTGGCCCTCGCGCAGCAGCTCCCGGCGGATGGCCGCGGCGATCTGCTTCTCGTCGTAGGCCCCGACGAAGGTGAGGATCGGGTGCCGCTCCTCCGGCGGGGTGGCCAGGGTCGACATCTCCCGGATGCCGGTGATGGCCATCTCCAGGGTGCGGGGGATCGGCGTGGCCGACATCGCCAGGACGTCGACGTTAGTGCGCAGCGCCTTGAGCTGCTCCTTGTGCTCCACGCCGAAGCGTTGCTCCTCGTCGATGACCACCAGGCCCAGGTCCTTGAACCGCACGGTGGAGCCGAGCAGCCGATGGGTGCCGATGACCAGGTCGACCGAGCCGTCGGCCAACCCGGCGATGACCTCCTTGGCCTCCTTGTCGCTCTGGAAGCGGGACAGCGCCCTGACCACGACGGGGAACTGGGCATAACGCTCGGAGAAGGTCTCGTAGTGCTGCTGCACGAGCAGGGTGGTCGGCACCAGCACGGCCACCTGCTTGCCGTCCTGGATGGCCTTGAACGCCGCGCGGACCGCGATCTCGGTCTTGCCGTAGCCGACGTCGCCGCTGACCAGGCGATCCATCGGCACGGTCTTCTCCATGTCCGCCTTCACCTCCTCGATCGAGGAGAGCTGGTCCGGGGTCTCGGTGAAGGCGAAGGCGTCCTCCAGCTCGCGCTGCCACGGCGTGTCGGGCCCGAAGGCGTAGCCCTGGCTGGCCTGCCGCGCCGAGTAGAGCCGGATCAGCTCGCCGGCGATCTGCTTGACGTGCTTGCGCGCCCGCGCCTTGGTCTTCTGCCAGTCCGCCCCGCCGAGCCGGTGCAGGGTGGGCGCCTCGCCGCCGACGTACTTGGTCAGCTGGTCCAGCTGGTCGGTAGGCAGGAAGAGCCGGTCGGGCTGACCATGTCCCCGCGGCTTGGAGCTGGCGTACTCCAGCACCACGTACTCACGGGTGGCCCCCTGCACCGTGCGCTGGGCCATCTCCACGAACCTGCCCACGCCGTGCTGCTCGTGCACGACGAAGTCGCCGGGCCGCAGCTGGAGGGGGTCGACCTGGTGCCGGCGCCGGGCCGGCATCTTCCGCATGTCGCGGGTGCTGCCACCGCTGGTCTGCTGCCCGGTGAGGTCGGTCTCCCCGACCAGCACGAGCCCGCCCTCGCTGAGGACGAACCCGCGCCCGACCCGTCCCGCCGTGACGGTGACCAGGTCCGTGGGCAGCGGTGCCGACAGCTCCTCGGCCACCCGGTGGGGCACGTCGTGCTCGCCGAGCACCTCGCCCACGCGCCGGGCGAGGCCGGGGCCGTCCAGGGCCAGGACGACCTGGCGCTGCTCGCCCAGCCAGCCGCGCAGGTCGCCCACCAGGGTCTCGACGTCGCTGCGGTATGCCGTCACCTGGGCGGACGGGACGACCAGCGTGGTGACCTCGGCCTCGTCGGCGGTGGCCTGCGCCAGCTCGGCGTCGGCGGTGAACGCGGTCAGCGCCCACCACGGGCGGCCGGAGGACAGGGTGTGCGTGCGCATGTCGGCCAGCGACCAGGACGACGCGGTGCCGAGCACCTGCTGCAGGTCGATCGGCACGCTCGCGCCACCGCCGGCGGCGGCCGCCCACCCCGCCTGGAGGAACTCCTCGCTGGTCATGACCAGGTCGTGCGCCCGGGTGCGGACCCGCTCGGGGTCGAGGACGACCACCCGGGCACCCTCGGGCAGGACGTCGACCAGGGTCTCCATGCCGTCCACCAGGGCGGGCGCGAGGGACTCCATACCCTCCACCGCGATGCCCTCGGCGATCCTGGTGAGCATGTCCGCGGCGCCGGGCAGGACGTCGACCAGCTCGGCCGCGCGGGCCTGGACCTCCGCGGTGAGCAGGACCTCCCGGCAGGGCGGGGCGTAGAGGCCGTGCTCGGCGATCTCCAGGCTGCGCTGGTCGGCGACCTTGAACCAGCGCACCTCCTCGACGGTGTCGCCCCAGAACTCGACGCGGACCGGGTGCTCCTCGGTGGGCGGGAAGACGTCGAGGATGCCGCCGCGGACCGCGAACTCCCCGCGCCGCTCGACCATGTCGACGCGGGTGTAGGCGGCCCCCACGAGCGCCTCGGCCACCTCGGTGAGCGGGCGGTCCTGCCCGGCCCGCAGCGACACCGGCTCCAGGTCGCCCAGCCCCTTGACCACCGGCTGCAGGAGCGCGCGGACGCTGGCCACGACCACCCGCACCGGTCCGGTGGCGGGGTCGCTGTCGGCGGAGTCGTCCGGGTGGGCCAGGCGGCGCAGCGTCGCCAGCCGTCGACCGACGGTGTCCGAGCGCGGGCTGAGCCGCTCGTGCGGCAGGGTCTCCCAGGAGGGGAAGGCGGCGACCACGTCGGGCCCGTCCGGCAGCAGGTCACCCAGGACGGCCACCAGGTCGTCCGCCTCCCGCCCGGTGGCCGTCACCGCGAGGACGGGGGCCTGGTCGCTCCCGGCCAGTGCGGCGACCAGCGCCGGGTGCGCGCCGGAGGCTGCGGAGACGTCGACGGCACGGACGCCCTCGCGGGCGGCAGCCAGCACCGGCGCCACCGACGGGTGGGCGCAGAGCAGGTCGACGACGGGCGAGAGGGGCATGGGGATCCTTCAGGCGCGAGGCGGCAGAGCAGGGGTGGGTCCCACATTCTACGGCGGCCAGGGCACCCCGGTGGACGCGAACGCGAGCGGTCGGGGAGGATCGGGGCGTGATGCCTGACGCTCGCCGGCCTCGTCCCCGACCCCGGCGCACCGCCGCGACCCTGACCACCCTGGCGGTGGCCGGCCTGCTCGCCCCGGGCCCCGCGGCGTGGGCCGAGGAGCCGGTCAACCTGCCCGGCCCGGTCACCGACGCCGCCGACGTGCTCTCCCCCTCGGAGGAGACCGAGGTGGAGGAGCGGATCGACGCGCTGCAGCAGGAGACCGGTCTGCAGCTGTTCGTGGTCTTCGTGGACGAGTTCCACGACTCCTCCGGCGCACTGATCAACGGTCCGGAGTGGGCGCAGCTCACCTCCGAGGAGTCCGGTATGGGGCCCGGCGACCTGGTCCTGGCGGTCGCGGTGGAGCAGCGCGCCTACGGCCTGGGGGACATCGGCAGCACCCTCTCCGGGCAGTCGCTGCAGCGGGTGCAGCTGCAGGACGTCGAGCCCCGGCTCGGCCAGGACGACTGGTCGGGCGCCGCGGAGGCTGCCGTCGACGGTGTGGCGCGGGAGCACGCACGGCCCTCCGGCGGCGGGATCAGCTCCGACCGGCCGGTGCGCACGCGGTCGTCCGGCGGCCTGGGCAACTTCACCGGGGCCCTGCTGGTGCCGCTGCTGGTCGGGGGCGGGGCGGTCCTGGTCATCCGCGCGGCCACCAGGAGCAAGGGCGGCGGCCGCACCACCCGCGGCGGGGGCGCCGGGGGCTCCGGGCCGGCCGCGGCGCAGGGCGTCAGCCTGCAGGAGCTGGAGCGGCAGTCGGCGGAGGCGCTGGTGTCGATGGACAACGCCGTCCGCAGCGCCGAGGAGGAGCTCGCCTTCGCCGAGGCACAGTTCGGCCGGCAGCGCACCGAGGCCTTCCGTGGCGTGCTGGAGCAGGCCGAGTCTGCGGCCAAGGAGGCGTTCTCCCTGCGCCAGCAGCTCGACGACGACCAGCGCGAGCCGGACGACGTGCGCCGCAGCATGCTGTCGCGGATCGTCCAGCTCACGAGCCAGGCCCGCCGCGCGCTGGACGAGCACACCGCGGAGTTCGCCACGCTGCGGGCCCTGCAGGACCGGGCCCCACAGTTCCTGGACGAGCTCACCACCCGGGCCCGGGAGACGCGGGAGCGGCTGCCCACCGCCCGGCAGGAGCTCGACGGGCTGGCCGCCCGCCACCCCCGGGAGGCGCTGGTCACGGTGCGCGCCCACCTCGAGCAGGCGACCGGGCTGCTGGACTCCGCCGACGGCTTCATCGTCGCCGGCCGGCAGTCGTTGGAGCGCGACGACCGTCCTTCGGCCGTGGCCGCCGCCCGGGCCGCGGAGGAGTCGATCGGGCAGGCGGCCAGCCTGCTGGACGCCGTCTCCCGCGCCGACGCCGACCTGTCCAGCGCGGCGGAGCAGCTCAGCCGCGGCATCGCCTCGCTGACCGCGGACATCCAGGACGCCCAGCGGCTGGCTCCGCACGAGCCGACGGTCGGGCACTCCGTGCAGCGTGCCCGCGAGGCGATCGAGCGGGCCCAGGCGGCCCGGAGCTCCGGCGACCCGCTGCGGGCGCTGGCGGATCTCGACGTGGCCGAGCACGACCTGGACACCCTCCTGGAGCCGATGCGGGAGCAGGAGGCCCACGTGACCAAGATGCGGGAGGACTTCGCCCAGCGCTACACCCGGGTCGGGGCCCGCCTGCAGAGCATCAACCAGACGATCGCGACGCGACGAGGCGCCATCTCCAGCGGGGCGCGGACCCGGATGTCGGAGGCGCTGCGGCTCTACGAGGAGGCGCGCACCACCAGCGGCACGGACCCCCGCGCCGCGATGGGGCTGCTCACCCGCGCCGAGCAGCTCGGCGAGCAGGCCCTGACCGAGGCGAACAACGACCTGGGCAGCTGGGGCGGGTCCGGAGGCTCCGGCGGGGGCGGCGGCATCGATCCCTGGTCGGTGATCCTGGGCGGCATCCTGCTCGGGGGCGGCGGTCGCGGCCGTCGCCATTCCGGTGGCTGGGGCGGCAGCTGGGGTGGTGGCGGCAGCTTCGGCGGCGGCAGCTTCGGCGGGGGCAGCTTCGGCGGGGGCAGCTTCGGCGGGGGCGGGGGCAGAGGAGGAAGCTTCACCGGCGGACGGTTCTAGGGCCAGCACGACGACCAAGCACGACGACCAAGCACGAGACCACAGTTCCACCTACTCTTCCGCCGACCGGCGGGATCAGGCTCCCCGCCGACCGGCGGGCCGAGAAAGGACACCGAGGATGACCCAGAAGCAGACGATCATCGGCCGCATCAGCCAGCTCGCGCGGGCCAACATCAACGCGCTGCTGGACCGTGCCGAGGACCCGGAGAAGATGCTGGACCAGCTCATCCGGGACTACACCAACAGCATCGCGGAGGCCGAGGAGGCCGTGGCCCAGACCATCGCCAACGTGCGGATGGCCGAGACCGACCTGCAGACCGACCGCGAGGCGGTCGCCGAGTGGGGCCGCAAGGCGGCCGCTGCCGCGGCCAAGGCGGAGCAGATGCGCGGCGCGGGGGACCCGGACGGCGCCTTCAAGTTCGACGACCTGGCGCGGGTGGCGCTCAACCGCCAGATCCAGCACGAGAACGACATCAAGAGCGCCGAGCCGGTCATCGCCCAGCAGAACAAGACGGTGGACCAGCTCAAGGACGGGCTGGCGATGATGAAGACCAAGCTGGAGGACCTCAAGTCCCGACGCAACACCCTGGTCGCGCGGGCCCGGTCCGTCGAGGCGCAGGAGACCGTGCAGAGCGCGATGTCCTCCATCGACGTCATGGACCCCAGCAGCGACATCGCCCGCTGGGAGGACCAGATCCGGCGTCAGGAGGCCATGGTGCAGGGGCGCGCCGAGGCGCAGTCGACCAGCCTGGAGGACCGGTTCGCCGAGCTCGAGGACCACAGCAACGACGCCGAGATCGAGGCCCGCCTGGCGCAGCTCAAGGGTCAGCAGAGCTGAGCCGGGTCCAGCACCTCACCGCCGTCCTGGCCCTCGGGGTCGGGGCGGCGGTGCTGCAGGGGTCCCCCGCCGCCGCCGAGCCGCCGCACCAGCTCGAGGAGCAGATCACCGACCCCTCGGCATACCTCTCCCCTGCCCAGGTGCGTCAGGTGACGGCGGCGCTGGAGGAGCTGGAGGACGGGCACGGGATCGTGCTGCACGTCGTGCTCGTCGAGGACTTCGACGGGATGGACGGCGTCGACTGGGCCGAGGCGTCCTTCGACCGCACCGGGCTCGGTGCCGACGACGCTCTCCTGGCGGTGGCGATCGAGGCGGGGCGCTACGGGCTGGTCGACGAGACCGAGGTCGTGCCCGAGCGGGCGCGGCAGATCGCGGCCGAGGAGGTCGAGCCGCAGCTGCGCGAGGGTGACTGGGCGGGGGCCGCCGTCGCCGCGGCACAGGGGTATGCCGTCGCGGACCCGGTCGGAGCCCGGTCCACCTGGACGGCCGTGCTGGGCACCCTCGGCGCGATGGGCGCCGTCGCGGCCGGTGGCGCCGGCATCTGGTCCTGGCGTCGTCGCCGCGGGCTGGCGCGCACGCTCTTCACCGAGCGGGAGCGGACGAGCCTGCGGGTCGGGCCGCTGAGGGAACGCCTGGAGGAGCTCGGGCAGGAGGTCAGCTTCGTCCCCACCGAGCTCGACGAGCAGGACGCGCAGTGGGCCGGTGAGGAGCACCGACGGGCGGAGTCCCTGCTCGGTGAGGCGGTCGCGCTGCTGGGCCGGGTGCCGCGTGAGCCCCGCGGCTGGGCTCCCTCCTCCGGCACGGTGCACGGCTGGCAGCGGGACCACGACCAGGCCTCGCGTGTCCTGGACCAACTCGACCAGCACCTGACGACCTCGGTGGCGCAGCTGCGGCTGGCGCGGGAGATCGTCACCGACCCCTCCACGCTGACCGGTGTGACGGCCGAGCTCGCCGCACATCAGCACCGGCGGCAGCAGCTGGCCGGGGTGCAACCGGTGACCGAGCCGCCCGCCCCGGCGTTCGTCCGGCGCCGCGTGACAGAGCGGCTTGCGCGGGCCGACGCGGCCCTGACCGAAGGGGCCGCGGCGCTGCAGTCAGCCCGTGAGCACGTCGGGGCCCGTCGAGGCCGAGCGGCCCTGGATTCCGTCGCGTCGGCACGCGAGCATCTTGCGCAGGCGGTGGCCGCCCTGGATCGCGCCGCCGACCCTCAGGCCGAGCTGGACCAGGCCAGCGCCGACCTGCGCAGTGGGCAGCGTGGCCTGCGCGGCCTGCTCGCGGAGGGCGAGCGGGAGCTGGGCCAGCACAGCCGGTACGCACGCGAGCTGGCGCCGCCGGGGCGCGGAGGGCGGTGGTCCGAGCTCTTCCCCGTCGCGCTGGACGAGGCGCTGCACCGGGCCCGCGAGCTGGTCGCCGCCCTGCCCGGGGAGGACCCCCAGGCCCAGCTGGAGCAGGTCGAGCTGGCCTCGGCAGAGCTCAGCACGGCGCTGGGTCCGTACCAGCAGGCCAGGGCCACGCTGGAGCAGCGACGGCGGGCCAGGGAACGCGCCCTGGAGGAGGATGCTGCGAGAGACTCCGACAGCGGGTGGTCCAGCTCGTCGGGCCGGAGCTCCTCGCGGTCAAGGTCGTCGCGGTCCTCGAGGTCGTCGAGGTCGCGGTCCTCGGGGTCCGGGTCGAGATCACGCTCCTCCCGCTCCCGGTCCTCCTCCCGCCGCAACCGCAGCGGAGGACGCTTCTGATGCACCGGGCCCGGACGGCTCGGCTGCTCGTCACCGGGGTCCTGACGGGCCTGGCCCTGACCCTGCCGGTCGGGACGGCCGTGGCGGTGCCGCCCTTCGACCTGCCGGCCGAGCTGGTCGACGAGCAGGGGGTGCTCGCCGACCCCGAGGCGGTACGGGCGGCCCAGGACGCGTACTTCGAGGAGTCCCGCCGTCAGGTCTTCGTCGTCGTGGTGGACGACCTCGCCGGGTGGGAGCCGGCCGCCTGGCTGGCCGAGACGGCGCGGCTGAGCGGTCTGGGCGAGGAGGACCTGGCGTTGCTCGTGGTGGCCGACGCCGACACCGACACTGGCACCGACGGCGACACTGACGGGGACCCTGGCGCCGACACTGACGGGGAGCCTGGCGCCGTCACGGCCGCGCTGCTCGCCCCGGAGGGCGCCGGCCTGCCGCCCGGTGCCATGGCTCGCACCGAGGGCGACATCTCGGCAGCCGCAGCGGGCGGCGACGCCGACGAGGTGGTCCGCGCGGCCTTGGCCGGGCTGCGGGCGGCCGGGGTCGACCGGCCCGGCGATGCCACCGTCCGGACGCTGTGGTGGGCGGCCGTGGCGATCCTGGTGCTGGCCGTGGCCGGCACGGTGACGCTCTGGCTCACCCAGCGCGCCCGCACCGCCACCCGGGAGGCCGCCGCCCGGGTGCGCGCCGAGGAGCTGAGCGGGACGCTGGGCACCCTGGTCGTCGAGCTGGACGACGCACTCGAGGAGGCCCAGCTGGAGCTGGACCTGGCGTCGGCGCGCGTGGACGGACAAGCAGGTGCGGCGACGCTGGCCCAGGCCCAGGCGACTGTGCGGCTGGCCCGGGAGGAGGCGGTCGAGGTCCACCGTCGGCGCTCCGCGCTGTCGCTGGGGCCGACGGCGGACCTGACCTGGCGGGTGCCCCCGGGTGAGGCGGTCGCCGAGCTGGAGGAGCTGCATACCCTGACCCGGTCCGCGCACGACCGGGTGCGGGGGCTGCAGCTGCCGGCCTAGGCCGAGCGGGCCGAGATCACGGCGCCGTCGTAGGTGTCCTCGATGAACCGGGCGACCTCCTCCGAGCCCAGCAGCTCGGCGAGCTGGGCGATCCGCGGGTCGTCCTCGTCGCCCGCCCGCACGACCAGCAGGTTGGCGTAGGGGTTGTCCTCGGGCGCCTCGGCGGCCAGCGCGTCGGTGGCCGGGGAGAGGTCGGCCTGGATCGCGTAGTTGCCGTTGATCACGGCGGCGTCGACGTCCGGCAGGCTGCGGGGCAGCTGGGCCGCCTCGATCTCCACGAACTGCAGGTCCTGGGGGTTGTCCTCGATGTCCAGCACCGTGGCCGAGGCCTCGCCGGTGTCCGCCAGGGTGAGCAGACCCTGGTCGGCGAGGAGGTGCAGCGCCCGCGCCCCGTTGGTCGGGTCGTTGGGGATCGCGATCTGCGCGCCGTCCGGGATCTCCTCGACGGTGCCGAGCGTGGCCGAGTAGAGCCCGAGCGGCTCCAGGTGGACGGGGGCGACGGCCTCGAAGTCGTACCCGGCGGCGGCTTCCTGCTCGGCCAGGTAGGGGGCGTGCTGGAAGTAGTTGGCGTCCAGGGAGCCGTCGTCCAGGGCGACGTTGGGCTGCAGGTAGTCGGTGAACTCGACCAGCTCCAGCTCCAGCCCGGCCTCCTCGGCGAGCTCGTCGTCGACGAACTGCAGGATCTGCGCGTGCGGCAGCGGCGAGACGCCGACGGTGAGCGGGCCGGAGTCCTCGGCGGTCCCGCCGGTCTCCGCGGCGGTGTCGGAGCCGCAGGCGCTCAGGGCCAGGGCTCCGGCGGTGAGGAGGACGGTGAGAGTGAACGGACGGTGCATGGTCGTGTCCTTCGTCGGGGGTGGGGTGCAGGGGTGAGGGTGCGAGGTGAGGGGCGGCAGGCCCCGGGGTGTGGACGTGAGTGTGGGCGCCGCGTGCGGGTCAGAAGGCGGCGACCACGGCCCCGTCGTAGGTCTCGTCGATGAACTGGCGGACCTCCTCCGAGGTCAGCACCTCCAGCAGTGCCTGCAGGGCCGGGTCGTCCTCGTCACCGGCACGGACGACGAGCTGGTTGGCGTAGGTGGTGTCGCTCGTGTCCTCGGCGACCAGGGCGTCCTCGGCCGGCTTGAGCTGCGCGTCGAGGGCGAAGTTGCCGGGGACGGCGGCAATGTCGACGTCGGCCAGGCTGCGTGGCAGCTGGGGCGCCTCGACCTCCTCGAAGCGCAGCTTCCGCGGGTTCTCCTCGATGTCGAGCACCGTCGGCACCGGGGCGTCCGGGTCGGCCAGCGTGATCAGGCCCTCGGCCGCGAGGAGCTTCAGCCCACGGGACCCGTTGACCGGGTCGTTGGGGATGGCCACCGTCGCACCCTCGGGCACCTCGCCGAGGTCGGCCAGGCTCTCGGAGTACAGACCCATCGGCTGGAAGCTGATCGTCGCCAGCCCGGTGAAGTCGTAGCCGGCGGCCTGCGACTGGTCGGCGAGGAAGACGCCGTGCTGGTAGTAGTTGGCGTCCACCGAGCCCTCGTCGAGGGCGACGTTGGGCTGGACGTAGTCGGTGAACTCCACGATCTCGATGTCGATGCCGGCCTCGGCGGCCAGCTCCTCGTCGACGAACTCCAGGATCGTCGCGTGCGGGACGGGGGTGACGGCGACGCGGACGGTGGTGACACCGTCCGCCTGGTCCGCGTCTCCGGCCGGGTCCGAGGCTGCGTCAGAGGTGCTGCCGCAGGCGGCGAGGGTCAGGACCGAGGTCAGGACGAGGGCGGTCAGGGGCAGGGAGGTACGCATGGGGACTCCTAGGTGAGGGCAGCGAAAGATGGGACGAGCAGGTCGAGAGGGCAGGGTCAGCGGTGCGCGAGCCGGCGGGCGACCCGGTCACCGGCGGACTGCAGGAGCTGGACCATGACGAGCAGCACGACGACGCAGGCGAGCGTCACCGCGGTGTCGAAGCGTTGGTAGCCGTAGCGGATGGCGAAGTCGCCCAGCCCTCCGCCACCGATCGCACCGGCCATCGCCGAGTAGGAGATGAGCGCGATGAGGGTGACGGTGCCGGCGGCGATCAGCCCGGGACGCGCCTCGGGCAGCAGCACGGTGCGGACGATCTGCCGGGTGCTGGCGCCCATCGCACGGGCCGCCTCGACCTTGCCGGGGGCGACCTCGCGCAGCGAGGCCTCGACCAGACGGGCGAAGAAGGGCACCGCGGCGATGGTCAGCGGCACGATGGTGGCGGTCGAGCCGATCGTGGTGCCGGTGAACAGGCGGGTCACCGGGGCGACGAGGACGAGCAGCACGATGAACGGCACCGAGCGGCCCACGTTGACCACGGCTCCGAGGACGTTGCTCACCACGGCTCGCGGGGTCAGCCCGTCCGGTGCCGTGAGCAGGAGCAGCACGCCCAGCGGGATCCCGAGCAGCACGGCCAGCCCCATCGAGGCGGAGACCATGTAGGCGGTCTCGACGGTGGCCTGCCACAGGGCGGGTCCGATGCGGTCCCAGTCGATCATCAGGCCACCGCCTCGCGCAGCTCGGGCCGCCCGGCCAGGTGGTCGAGGGCGGCACGGACCTCGGTGGGTGCGCCGTCCAGGCGCACCTGCAGGCGGCCGAAGCGCTGGTCGCCCAGCGTCTCCACGGAACCGGCGAGCACGGCGACGTGCACGTCATACCGGCGGATCAGCTCGGTGAGGACCAGGTCGTGCTCCGCGCCGCCCACGGTGATCTCCACCACCTGCTCGCCGAGCGGGCGCTCGGGGCGGGGCAGCAGGCGGGTCGCGAGCGGCGAGTCCGGCCGGCTCACGACGTCGCCGAGGGCCCCGGCGTCGACGACCCGGCCGTCCTCGAGGAGCGTGACCTGGTCGCAGGCCCGCTTGACGACATCCATCTCGTGGGTAATGAGCACGGTGGTGAGGTCCAGCTCGTCGGTGAGCTCGCGCAGCAGGCGCAGCACCGAGGTGGTGGAGACGGGGTCCAGCGCCGAGGTGGCCTCGTCGCACAGCAGGACGTTGGGCCGGGGAGCCAGGGCCCGGGCGATGGCGACGCGCTGGCGCTGTCCTCCGGAGAGCTGGGCCGGGTGCACGTCCAGCTTGTCGGCCAGGCCGACCCGCTCGAGCAGGGCGGTGGCGCGGTCTCGCCGCTCGGCCCGGCCGACACCGGCCAGCTCGAGGGGCAGCTCGACGTTGGCCAGCGCGGTCCGCGAGTCCAGCAGGTTGAACTGCTGGAAGATCATCCCGATCCCCCGGCGGGCCCGGTTGAGCTCGCCGCCGGACAGGGCGGTCAGCTCCCGCCCGTCCACGACGACCGTGCCGGTCGTGGGGCGCTCGAGCAGGTTGACGATGCGGGCCAGGGTGGACTTGCCCGAGCCGGACGGGCCGACGACGCCCATGACCTGGCCCCGCTCGACGCCGATGCTCACGTCGTCGAGGGCGGTCACGGCGGCCTGCCGGCGTCGCGCCGGGAAGACCTTGCTGATGTGGGTGAGGGTGATCACGTGGTTCCTTGGGCAGGAAGGGCTGGCCGGACCGCCTGACGCTGCAGGCGGACGCTCTGGGTATGGCGTAGCGGCGTGGTAGCCGCTGGGTGGCCGGCCCGGGTGGGCTGGGTGGGAAGGTGACGCTCAGGCGACGGCGCTCGGGCGACGCATGGCCGCAGGACACTGGGTCCTGGCGGTGCCTGGCGTCGGGCGCATTCGTCGGCCGGTCATCTGGTCCTTCTCAGTTCGCAGGGTGCAGCGTCGCACCGAAGGGGTGGACGCGGGGTCAACGATAGGCCGTTCGGCCGGCCAGGACCACTCCGCTGACGAACGATATGCGCGAGAACCGGACTCGTGCCCCACCACAACTGGTGAACCTTCGACAGAGGCTTCCCTGTCGACGGATTCTTCCGGGAAGCGCCCGGCCCACACGCACAACCTTCCGCGGCCCACCGTGACCTACGTCATACGGCGCAGTGCGGCGTGCACGCGTCCTAGCGCGCGTGGAAGCGCTGCTGGGTCGCCTCCAGCCCCAGGTGCACCAGGTCGTGCACCGCGTCGGCCCCGTCGCCGACGAGGAGGTCGACCTCGACCTTGTCCCGTGCCGGGAAGTCGCTCAGCACGAAGTCGGCGGCGTCCTGCCGTCCCGGCGGCCGCCCGATCCCCAGACGCACCCGCAGGTAGTCACGGCTCCCCAGCGACTGGCTGATCGACCGCAGCCCGTTGTGGCCGCCCTCGCCCCCACCCCGCTTGAGGCGCACGGCGCCGAAGTCGATGTCCAGCTCGTCGTGCACGACGATGACCTGCTCCAGCGGCGTCTTGTAGAACTTCGCCAGCCCGCTGACCGGCCCGCCGGAGACGTTCATGTAGGTCATCGGCCGAGCCAGCACCGCACGCGGACCGGGCAGCCCGCCCGGTGCGGTCCCCAGCCGCACCTCGGCCGCCCACGCCCGGCCGGCCTTGTGCTCGCGCGGGGACACACCCGCCTGGCGGGCCAGCTCGGCGACCACCATGGCCCCGATGTTGTGCCGGTGACCGGCGTACTTCGGCCCGGGGTTGCCGAGCCCGACGACGAGCCAGGGTGCGGTGCTCATCGGCTCCTCCAGGGACGGGTGGGGGTCGTGGGTGGGTGAGGTGGTCGTGGAGGACTGCAGACACTCCACCTGGAACGGGCGAGGCCACGCCGCGGGAGGTCCCGCGGCGCGGCCACGTCAGCTGGTGAGCGATGACCGGTGAAGGTCACGCCGCGGGTGTCACTCCTCGGTGTCGCCCGCCGGCTCCTCGGCCGCAGCCTCGGGCTCGTCCTGCTCGATGCCGGCCTCGGCCTCGGCCTCGGCGAGCTCGGCCTCCAGGGCCGCCTCGGTGATCGCCGCGATGACGTTGACGACCAGAGACTCGGGGTCGATCGCCAGGCTGGTCCCCTCGGGCAGCTCGACATCGCTGGCCAGGATCTGGGTGCCGGCCGTCAGACCCTCGACGGAGACCGTGATGGACTCGGGGATGTTGGTGGCCTCGGCCTCGACGGTCAGCTCGGTCAGCTCGACGGACACGAAGGTGTCCGGACCGGCCTCACCCTCGACAAGAACCGCCACGTCGACGACGACCTTCTCGCCCTTGCGGACGATCACGAGGTCGACGTGCTCGATGAACCGGCGCACCGGGTCGCGCTGCACGTCCTTGGCCAGGGCCAGGTGCTCCTCGCCCTCGACGTCCAGGGTCAGCACGGCGTTGATCTGGCGCAGCGCCAGCATCGTCTCGTGGCCGGGCAGGGACACGTGCAGCGGGTCGGTGCCGTGCCCGTAGAGGACGGCCGGCACCTTGTCGGCGCGGCGGATGCGGCGAGCCGCGCCCTTGCCGAACTCGGTGCGCTTCTCGGCGGAGATCTTCAGCTGGTCAGACATAGGTCATGGCCTCTTCTGGTATGCGGTCGGGTCTGGTCGGGCCTCGACGCGGGACGCGGCACGCGATCAGTCATCGTGCGGTCATCAGGCGATCAACGCGGAGGCGACACGGACGGGCAGACCCGTCGGCATCCGCTTCGTCGATGACGGACGTCGTGGGACGTCCCTCGCCGAGGCAACCCCCCGAGTCTAGCGCCAGGTGGAGAGGGGATGAAATCCGATTGCCTGCTACGCCCGGCGCCCCCGACCGCCTGCTACGCCCGGCGCACCCGACCGCCTGCTACGCCCGGCGCACCCGACCGCCTGCTACGCCCGGCGCACCCGACCGCCTGCTACGCCCGGCGCACCCGACCGCCTGCTACGCCCGGCGCACCCGACCGCCTGCTACGCCCGGCCTTCGAACATCGACGTCACCGACCCGTCCTCGAAGACCTCCTTGATCGCCCGGCTGATGAGCGGCGCGATCGAGAGCTGGGTGATCTTCTCCAGCTGCTCCGCCTCGGGGCCGAGCGGCAGGGTGTTGGTCACCACCACCTCCTGGGCGCCGGACGCAGCCAGCCGCTCCACGGCCGGGCCGGAGAAGATCGGGTGGGTCGCGGCGATGACCACGCCCCTGGCCCCCTCCTCCATCAGGGCGTCCGCGGCATGGCAGATCGTGCCCCCGGAGTCGATCATGTCGTCGACCAGGATGCACAGCCGTCCCTCGACCTCACCCACGACCCGGTTGGCGACGGACTCGTTCGGCCGGTTGACGTCCCGGGTCTTGTGGATGAAGGCCAGCGGTGCCCCGGCGAGCTTGTTGCTCCACCACTCCGCGACCTTGATCCGGCCGGCGTCGGGCGAGACCACGGCCAGGGGCTGGTCGCCGTACTTCTCCTTGACGTAGTCGGTGAGGATCGGGGTCGCCATCAGGTGGTCGACCGGCCCGTCGAAGAAACCCTGGATCTGCGCGGTGTGCAGGTCGACCGCCAGGAGACGGTCGGCGCCCGCGGTCTTGTACATGTCGGCGATCAGCCGGGCCGAGATCGGCTCGCGCCCGCGGTGCTTCTTGTCCTGACGGGCATACCCGAAGAACGGCAGCACGACCGTGATCCGCTTGGCCGAGCCGCGCTTGAGCGCGTCGACCATGATCAGGTGCTCCATGATCCACTGGTTGACGGGGGCGACGTGGCTCTGGATGACGAAGGCGTCGCAGCCACGCACCGACTCGTCGAAGCGCACGTAGGTCTCGCTGTTGGCGAAGTCGTAGGCCTGGGTGGGGACCAGGGACGTCTCCAGATAGGCAGCCACCTCCTCCGACAGGGCCGGGTGCGCGCGCCCGGAGAAGACCATGAGGTTCTTCTCGGTGGTCCGGTGGATGCCGGTCATCAGCTCTCCTGGGTGGGGGTCGAGGTGGTCTCGTCGAGGTGCCGGGCGCCGCGGGCACGGGCGGCGTCCGCGGCCTCGGCGGTCGGGGTGCCGGCGCGGCGGCGCGCGACCCAGCCGTCGATGTTGCGCTGCCGGCCGCGGGCGACCGCGATCTGCCCCGGCTCCACGACGCCCTCGACGGCCGAGCCGGCGGCCACGTAGGCGCCGTCGCCGATGTCGACCGGAGCGATCAGCACGGAGTCTGAGCCGACGAAGCTGTGCCGTCCGACGTGGGTGTGGTGCTTGGTGACGCCGTCGTAGTTGGCGAAGATCGTGCCGGCGCCGATGTTCGCGCCCTCCCCGATGGTCGCGTCGCCGCAGTAGGTCAGGTGGGGCACCTTGGCCCCGGCGCCGATCCGGGCGTTCTTGGTCTCCACGAAGCCGCCGATCTTGCCCGACTCGCCCAGCGTGGTGCCGGGGCGCAGGTAGGAGAACGGGCCGACCGTGGCGCGGGGCCCGATGACGGCGTGCTCGGCCTGGGTCCGCACGACGCTGGCGCCGTCGCCCACGGAGGTGTCGGTCAGGGTCGTCTCGGGGCCGATCACCGCGTCCTCGCCGACCGTGGTCGCGCCCAGGAGCTGGGTGTGCGGGCGGACCACCGTGTCCTGGCCGATGCTCACGTCGACATCGATCCAGGTGGTGGCCGGGTCGACGACGATGACCCCCGCCTTCATGTGGCGCTCGACGTTGCGGGCGTTGAGGATCCGGCCCAGCTGGGCCAGCTGCGCCTTGTCGTTGACGCCCTCGGTCTGCACCAGGTCCGGTCCGTGCAGCGGGTGGGCCAGCACGACGCGGCCCTCGTCCCGGGCCAGCTTGACCACGTCGGTGAGGTACTTCTCGCCGGTGACGGGCGAGGGCACGATCCGCCCGAGCGCGCTGCGCAGGACCTCCGCGTCGAAGGCGTAGATGCCGGAGTTGTACTCGGTGATGTCCAGGACGTGGGCGAACTCGTTGCCCGACCGCCGGTGCTCCTCGGCGTCCTTGCGCTCCATGATCTGCAGCAGGTTGCCCTCCGCATCGCGGACGACCCGGCCGTAGTTGCCGGCGTCCTCCACCACCGCTGACAGCAGGGTGACCGCCGCACCGGCCTCCTCGTGGATCCGGGTGAGGTCGGCGAGGGTCTGCGGTTCCAGGAGCGGGACGTCACCCATGGTGACGAGCACCGTGCCGTTCAGGTCGTCCGGGAGGGCCGCCAGCCCGCACTCGCAGGCGCGACCGGTCCCGGGCTGCTCGTCCTGGTCGGCGATGATCGCGGCGGGGTCGATCTGGGCGACGTGGTCGGCGACGCGGTCCCGGTCGTGGCGCACGACGACGGCCAGATGGGCCGGTGCGAGGCTGCGAGCGGCATGCAGCGCGTGCCCGACGAGGGAGCGTCCGCCGATGGCATGGAGCACCTTGGGGATCTTGCTCTTCATCCGCGTCCCCTGGCCGGCGGCGAGGATGATGACGGCTGCAGGATGGTGGGTGGGCACGGCTCCGACTCTACCCGCGAGCCACCTTGGCATGATGGGGCGGTGAGCTCCCCCACACCCAAGGCCTCGGCGCGCAGCCGGATGACCGGTCCGCAACGCCGCCAGCAGCTCATCGAGGTGGGCCGGGGCCTGTTCGCGGAGAAGGGCTTCGAAGGGACCAGCGTGGAGGAGATCGCGCTGAGCGCGGGGGTCTCCAAGCCGGTGATCTACGAGCACTTCGGCGGCAAGGAGGGGCTCTACGCCGTCGTGGTCGACCGGGAGATCCAGGCCCTGCTCGGCCAGATCACCACCGCCCTGCAGGAGCACGGGGGCAACGCCCGGGCCCTGCTGGAGGCGGCCGCGCTGGCGCTGCTGGACTACATCGAGCACTCCACCGACGGCTTCCGCATCCTGGTGCGGGACAGCCCCCCGGGCCAGTCCACCGGCTCCTTCGCCAGCCTGATCAGCGACATCGCCAGCCAGGTCGAGCACATCCTGGCGGCGGAGTTCAAGCGCCGCCGGCTGGACCCCAAGACCGCGCCGCTCTACGCCCAGATGCTGGTCGGCATGGTCGCCATCCCCGGCGGCTGGTGGCTGGACTCCCGGCGGATGAAGAAGGACGACGTGGCCGCCCACCTGGTCAACCTGGCCTGGAACGGCCTGGCCGGCATGGAGGCCAAACCCACCCTGCGCACCAAGCGCAAGCACTGAGCCCACGGAGGTCGGCACCACCGTCCCGAGGCCCCGTTAGGCTGGTGCGGTGCTCCGGCACGTTCCCCGGTTGCTCTGCTGGTAGGGGCCGCCTGACTTTGAATCAGGATTAGCGACGAAGGTTCGATTCCTTCCCGGGGAGCCAGGCGCATAGGGTGACCGCCATGGTTCCCGAGGGCGACGGCGTCGACGAGGTCGACGAGGTCGACAGGATCGTCGCGGCATGGCGCCGTGAGCGCCCGGACCTGGACGTCGCCCCCCTCCAGGTGCTCTCCAGGATCTCCCGCCTCGCCCGGCACCTCGACCTGGCCCGCCGGCGTGCCTTCGCCGAGCGGGGGCTGGAGGCGTGGGAGTTCGACGTCCTCTCCGCCCTGCGTCGCGCTGGGGAGCCCTACCAGCTCACGCCGACCGCGCTGGTGCGGCAGACGCTTGTCACCAGCGGCACCATGACTAACCGCATCTCCCGGCTCGTGGAGCGTGGTCTCGTGGCCCGGTCGTCATCCCCCACCGACGCCCGGTCCGTGCAGGTCCGTCTCACCGGGACGGGGCGCGACGTGGTCGACGCGGCGATGGCCGAGCTCGTCGCGGGAGAGCGGCAGATCCTGGCCAGCCTCGACCCCGGGGAGCAGGCCCGGCTGGCCGGTCTGCTCAAGACCCTGCTGGAGCCTTTCGACGAGGCCTGACCCCGCGGAGGAGGACCCCGGGCACCAGACGCACGAGGACGATCATCCCCAGCAGCTCCACCACCGACTGCAGCACCACCACCAGGGCGGCCGTCTCCCACCCGGCCGGCAGGGACAGCGCGAACGGCAGCACGATGAAGCTGTTGCGCGTCGCGAGGCTGAAGGCCAGCGTCCGGCCCTGTGGCACGGGCAGGCGGACCAGACGGGCCAGCACCACGGCGAGCGTCACCGCACCGACGAGGTAGAGCCCCGACACCACGGCGACCACGCGCAGCACGGCACCGGACCCGGCGATCTCCTCCGCGTGACCGACCCCGACCAGCAGGATCACCACCGCCAGCAGCGGCACCGGAGCCGCACCGAGCCGATCCACCAGCCGTCGGCCCCTCGGGCGGTCAGCGGCCCACCGCATGGTCAGGGCGGCCAGGGCCAGCGGCCCGAGCAGCACCAGCAGCGCCGGCCAGACCTGGCCCGGGGTGAACACTCCGGTCACCGGGGTGCCGCCCAGCAGCCAGAGGTAGACCGGCAGCAGCGCCAGCTGCAGCAGCAGGGAGACCGGCGTCAGTGCGGTGGCGCGGGCGCCGTCCCCGCCGCCGAGCTGGGTGAAGGTGATGAACCAGTCCGTGCACGGCACCAGCAGGACCAGCAGCAGGCCCAGCCGCAGCGCCGGGTCCGGCGGCGCCAGCTGCACCAGGCCCCAGACCAGCAGCGGCACCAGGACGAAGTTGCCCACGAGGGCGGTGCCGAGGAAGCGGGCGTCGCGGAACGCCGCCGGCACCGAGGTCAGCGGCAGCTGGGTGAAGGTCGCGTAGAGCAGCACGGCCAGCACCGGCCACACCGAGGCCTCTGCGGCCCCGTCCAGCCCGGGTGCGGCCCGGCCGAGGAGCAGCCCGAGGACGAGCGCGGCGAGGTAGAACCACACCTGGTGGCGCTCCATACCCTCACGCGTCATGGCCGGGCTGCCCCGAGCACGCCCGTCACTGCCTCACCCACGGGTCAGTCCGCCGCCACCTCGGACGCCTCGAGCCACTCGGTCTCCAGTGCCTCCTCCTGGGCGTGCATCTCGGCCAGCCTCGCCGTCAGCCGCGCCAGCTCCTCCGGATCCGTTGCCGCGGAAGCCATCTGCTCGTGGATGGCTGCCTCCTGCTCGTGCAGCCGGTCCAGGGACCGTTCCACCCGGGCGAGCGTCTTGCGCGCCTCGCGCACCTGCGCGGCGGACGGACCCGAGGCGGGCGGACCACCGGCAGGACCACCGGCGGGGCGAGCTGCCGGCCCGCCACCGTCACCGCGGCGCATGACCCGCCTCAGCTCGAGATACTGCTCGACCCCACCGGGCAGGTCACGCAGGGTGCGGTCCCCGAGGAGGGCCACCTGCCGGTCGGTCATCCGCTCCAGCAGGTAGCGGTCGTGCGAGACCACGATGAGCGTCCCGGCCCAGCCGTCGAGCACGTCCTCCATCGCGGTGAGGGTCTCGATGTCGAGGTCGTTGGTGGGCTCGTCGAGCAGCAGTACGTTCGGCTCGTCCATGAGCAGGCGGACGAACTGCAGCCGCCGCCGTTCCCCGCCGGACAGGTCCCCGACCCGCGACTGCTGCCGGCCGCCGGAGAACCCGAGCCGGCGCGCCAGCGAGGATGCGGAGACCTCCTTGCCGTCGATCACGGTGAAGGAGCGCACCTCGGTGATCGCGTCGATCACGGTCCACCCCGCGACCCGGTCCAGCTCGCGCAGCTCCTGGGTCAGGCAGGCCAGCTGCACGGTCTTGCCGGTCTTCAGCTTGCCCGCCGCCAGGGGATGCTGGCCCTGCAGCACGCGCAGCAGGGTGGACTTGCCGGACCCGTTGACCCCGACTACGCCGTAGCGGTCGCCTGGCCCGATCCGCCAGGTGACGTCCTCCAGCAGCACCTTGGGCACCTGGTCGCCGACGGTCACCGTGGCCCCGAGCAGGTCCAGCACGTCCTTGCCCAGCCGCGTGGTCGCGAAGCGCATCAGCTCAGCCGTGTCGCGAGGGGGCGGCTCGCCCTCGATCAGCGCGGTGGCGGCCTCGATCCGGAACCGGGGCTTGCTGGTCCGCGCCGGCGCCCCCCGACGGAGCCAGGCCAGCTCCTTGCGCGCCAGGTTCGCCCGCCGCTCCTCGGTGACGCGGGCCACGCGCTGCCGTTCGACTCGCGCGAGCACGTAGGCGGCGTACCCGCCCTCGTAGGTGTGCACCTCCCCGTCCGCCACCTCCCAGGTCCGGGTGGAGACGGCGTCGAGGAACCAGCGGTCGTGGGTCACGACCAGCAGCGCGCTCCCGGACCGCGTGCGCTGTCCGGACAGGTATGCCGCCAGCCAGGCGACCCCTTCCACGTCGAGATGGTTGGTGGGCTCGTCGAGGATGAGCAGGTCAGGGTCGGCGATGAGCAGGGCCGCCAGCGCCAGCCGGCGACGCTCACCGCCGGACATCGGCCCCACACGCGCCTCCCACCCGCCGACGGCCTCGGCGTCGGTGCCGCCGAGCAGGCCCTCCAGGACCGTCCGCACGCGCGGGTCGCCGGCCCACTCGTGCTCGGCCAGCTCGCCGAGCACCTCCTCGCGCACGGTGGCGTCCGGGTCGAGCCGGTCGGTCTGGCTGAGCATGCCGATCGTGACGTTCCCGGTGCGGATCACCCGCCCGCCGTCCAGCGGACGGGAGCCCTCGATGACCGAGAGCAGGGAGGTCTTGCCACCGCCGTTGCGGCCGACGACGCCGATCCGGTCACCGTCGGAGACACCGATCGAGACGTCGTCCAGCAGCACCTGCGTGCCGGCGAGCAGCCGGGCCCCGTCCAGGGCGACGAGGGCCGCGGGGACCGCGACCGCCATCAACCCTGCCCCACGCGGTGCACCAGCTGGGTGCCCGGGACCGGGCCGACCGCCCGGAGGATCTCCCCGGTCGGTCCGTTGGCGGCCAGCCCCACGGAGAGGTCGATCGCCTGCGCCTGGGAGTCGACGAGGAAGGCGACGGTCGGCCCCGAGCCGGACACGACGCCGGCGCGGGCGCCCAGCTCCTGGCCCGCCTCGAGCACCTCGGCCAGGATGGGGTGCAGCGAGACCGCCGCCTCCTGCAGGTCGTTGTGCAGGGTGGCGGCGACCGCGTCGGTGTCCATCCGGCGTAGGGCGGTCAGCAGGTCCCCCGACGGTTCGGGGGCGCCGACCTCGGCGCCGCGCTCCTCCCGCAGCCGGTCCAGCTCGGCATACACGGCCGGCGTGGACAGGCTCAGCCCCTCTCCCGCCCACAGCACCCAGTGCAGCTCCCCCCGGGCCAGGACCGGCGTGATCTGCTCGCCGCGGCCGGAGCCGATCGCGGTGCCGCCGTGCAGGAGGAAGGGGATGTCGGAGCCCAGGCTGGCGGCCATCACCTCCAGCAGCTCGTTCTCGATGTGGTCCAGCGTCCACAGCTCGCGGCAGGCCACGAGGGTGGCGGCGGCGTCCGCGCTGCCGCCGGCCATGCCGCCGGCGACGGGGATCTGCTTGTCGATGTCGATGCGCACCGGCGGCACCGTGGCGCGGCGCTGCCGCCGGGAGGCCAGGGTGCGGGCGGCGACCAGGGCCAGGTTGGTCTCGTCGGTGGGGACGCGGTCGGCGAACGGGCCGGTGACGTGCACGGACCAGTCGTCGGCGGGCTGGACCGTCACGTGGTCGAAGAGGCTGACGGCGTGGAAGACGGTGGACAGCTCGTGGTAGCCGTCCTCGCGCAGTGGTCCGACGAACAGGCCCAGGTTGATCTTCCCGGGGACCCTGACCGTGACCGCGTCCGTCGTCATGACCTCACCCTATGGGCCGCGATCCGGGCGAAGTCCGCCACCCCGAGGACCTCTCCCCGGGCCCGCGGGTCCACACCGGCGGCGCGCAGCGCCTCCTCGGCGGCCGCGGGGGACCCGGCCCACCCGGACAGGGCCGCCCGGAGGGTCTTGCGCCGCTGGGCGAAGGCGGCGTCGACGACGGCGAAGACCGCCTGCCGGGAGGCAGCCGTGACCGGCGGCTCGCGGCGGACCATCCGGACCAGGCCGGAGTCGACGTTGGGGGCGGGCCAGAAGACGTTGCGGCCGATCCGCCCGGCGCCGGACACCTCGGCATACCAGTTGGCCTTGACGCTGGGCACGCCGTAGACCTTGCTGCCGGGGGCGGCCGCGAGCCGCTCGGCGACCTCGAGCTGGACCATGACCAGCACCGTCTCCAGGGTGGGCACGGTGGCCAGCAGGTGCAGCACGACGGGGACGGCGACGTTGTAGGGCAGGTTGGCGACCAGCGCGGTCGGCTGCGGGTCGGGCAGCTCGGCGACCCGCAGCGCGTCGGTCTGCAGGACCGTGAGCCGGTCGGCCAGGTGCGGCGCGCGGGTGGCCACGGTCTCCGGCAGCTGGCCGGCCAGGACCGGGTCGATCTCGACGGCGGTGACGTGGCGCACCTGCGGCAGCAGGGCCAGGGTGAGCGAGCCGAGGCCGGGCCCGACCTCGAGGACGACGTCGTCCGGGCCAACCTCCGCGGCCCGCACGATGCGCCGGACGGTGCCCTTGTCGATGACGAAGTTCTGGCCCCACGCCTTGGTGGGCCGGACACCCAGCCGGGCAGCGAGCTCGCGGACCTGCGCAGGGCCCAGCAGGTGCTCGAGGTGGTCCCCGTGCTCGTCGGGCTGCTCCTGCGGCTGCTCGGTCGTCACCGGTGCATGATCCCATGCCCGCAGCACGCCGCCGGGGTGGTCACCCCTGCGGTGATGAACGATGCTGGGTGGATGACCACCTACGCCACCGAGCAGCCCCGGCGGGAGACCCTCGACGCGACGCAGGGACCGACGGTCGTGATCTTCGGCACCGACTGGTGCGGCTACTGCCGGGCGGCAGACCGCTACATCGCGCCGGCCCTGGCAGAGCACCCGAGGCTCCCTGTGCACGCCGTCGAGGACGGGAGGGGCAGGGCCCTGGGACGGTCCTACCGGGTGAAGCTCTGGCCGACCCTGATCTTCCTGCGTGACGGGGTGGAGGTCGCCCGCGTCGTCCGCCCCAGCCGGCGTCAGGAGATCGACGAGGCGCTGGCCACCGTCACGGCTTGAGCACCACCTTGATGCAGCCGTCCTCCTTCTTCTGGAAGGTCTCGTACATCGCCGGGGCGTCCTCCAGCGGGACCCGGTGCGTGGCCAGGGACTCCAGCCCCAGCACGTCCTCGTCCTGGCTGACCAGCTCGAGCAGCTCGGGGGTCCACTGCTTGACGTGGCACTGACCCATCCGCAGCGTGAGGCCCTTGTCGAACATGTCGAGCATCGGCATCGGGTCGACCGCCCCTCCGTAGACGCCGCTCAACGAGACCGTCCCGGCGCGGCGGACCGCCTCGAGGCTGGCATGCAGAGCGGCCAGCCGGTCGATCCCCAGGTTCTCGATCATCGGCTTGGCGACCAGGCCGGGCAGCTTGCCGACGGCGTTGATCATCTTCTCGCTGACCGGGTTGCCGTGGGCCTCCATCCCGACGGCGTCGAGGACACCGTCGGCGCCCCGGCCCTCGGTGAGGTCACGGACGGCAGCACCCACGTCCGCGGCGTCGTCCAGTCCGTCACGCAGGTCGATGATCTCCGCGCCCCACTCCGCCGCGAGCGCCATCCGCTCGGGAACCAGGTCGACGCCGATGACCCGCAGACCGAGGTGGCGGGCGCTGCGCACGGCGAGCTGGCCGATGGGGCCAAGACCCATGACGGCCAGCGTCCCGCCCTCGGGCACCTCCGCCCACTTCACGCCCTGCCAGGCGGTGGGCAGGATGTCGGAGAGATAGAGGTAGCGCTCGTCCGCGCCGTGCTCGGGCAGCCTGACCGGCCCGAACTGCGCCTGCGGCACCCGCACCATCTCCGCCTGACCGCCGGGCACCTGGCCGTAGAGCTCGGTGTAGCCGAACAGCGACGCCCCCTTGCCCTGCTCACGGTTCTGCGTCGTCTCGCACTGGGCGAAGAAGCCGCGCGAGCACATCCAGCAGGTGCCGCAGCAGATGGTGAAGGGCACGACGACGCGGTCCCCCACCTTCAGGTCACCGGTCTGCCCGCCCACCTCCTCCACGATGCCCATGAACTCGTGACCCAGGACGTCGCCCTGGTCCAGGTAGGCGCCCAGGACCTTGTACAGGTGCAGGTCCGACCCGCAGATCGCGGTCGAGGTGACCCGCACGATCGCGTCGGTGGGCTCCTGGATGACCGGGTCCGGGACCGTCTCCACCCGCACGTCCTCCACGCCTTGCCATGTCAGTGCTCGCATGCCTCGACGGTAGGGGCCGCCCCCAGGGGGACGCACTCTCAAGAGGCACGGCCCCCCGGGCGGTCCTACCGTTGCGGTATGCCGACGCCCACCGACCCACCCACCGTCCCCCGGCCCGTGGCCCTGGTCATGGGCGCCTCCCGCGGCCTGGGCCTGCTCATCGCCCGCGAGCTGCTGGAGCGGGACCACCGGGTGGTCATCTGCTCCCGCACCCCGCCCGACCTGGAGGTGGCTCGCGACCAGCTCCTCGCGCGGCAGCCCGGGGGCCAGGTCGACGTGCGCGCCTGCGACGTCAGCGACCGGGCCGCGGTCCAGGACCTCGTCCACGAGGTGGAGTCGACGGTCGGTCCCATCGAGGTGCTGATCACGGTGGCGGGCATCATCCAGGTCGGGCCGGCGGAGACGATGACCTTCGAGCACTTCGACGCCTCGCTCGGGATCATGCTGCACGGCCCGATCAACGTGACCCTGCCGGTCGTGCGGCGGATGCGCGAGCGCGGTCACGGCCGGATCGGCACTATCACCTCGATCGGCGGGGAGGTCACGCCCCCGCACCTGTGGCCCTACGCCGTCGCCAAGTCCGGGGCCGTCGCCTTCAGCGAGGGCCTCTCCGCCGAGCTGTCCGGGACCGGGGTGACGGCCACGACGGTGGTGCCCGGGCTGATGCGCACCGGCTCCCACGAGCGTGCCCACTTCACCGGCCAGGCGCACAAGGAGTATGCGTGGTTCGGCCCGGCGGCCTCCCTGCCGCTGCTGACGATGTCTGCGGACCGGGCCGCCCGCACCATCGTGGAGGCGGTGCTGGCCGGGGAGACGCGCTGCGAGCTCACCCCGCTCACGAGGGTGGCCACCCGGTTCCGGGGGCTGTTGCCGGGGGTGACGACGCGGATGATGGGGCTGACGACCCGCCTGCTGCCCTCCGCCTCCGGCCCGGGCGAGACGATCGAGGGGCGAGCTGCCCAGCGGCGGCTGGACTCGAGGGTGGTCGACGTGCTCACCACCCTCGGCAGCCGCGCTGCCCAGCGCAACAACGCACGCGGCCCCAGCGCCACCCGCTGACCGACCAAGCGCACGATCCTCACCGACCAAGCGCACGATCCTCACCGACCGAGCGCACGGTTTTCATCCAGTGCGACGCCGTGCTCTCCGGTAGCGCAGACGCTCGGCGTCGATGGACGGCGTCCGCACCTCGAAGGGCAACCGACGCTGCTCGCCTCGCCACACCGCATACGCTCCGACCTCCTGTGGACGCGCGGCGGCGAACGCCGCGTTGACGCGACCGGCGACGGCCCAGCCTTCATCCCGAACTTCGCTGGGTGACCACCGCACCACTTCGAGGCCGAGCGCCTCGATGCCGCGCTGCCGGACGACCTCTGCCTCCAAATTCTCGCGCACGACCTGCTCCGGCGCGCGGGAGTCGCCGTTGCTGCTGAGGAAGTACTTCGAGAAGCCGTCCGCCTCGCCGACCACACCGACGTGCGGCCACAGGCCGTCGACCCTGGCCACCCACCGCCCGTCGAGGTCGAGGATGTCCACCTGGTGCAGCGGCATGGGGACGCCGAGCAGGTGCAGCCTGCCGAAGGAGTACGACTCGCCCCAGCTCTCGCGCATCGGATCGGCCAGCTGCAGCGCGGCGAGCGCCTTGGGCCGACCCGGCCATCTCTTCTGCTTCTCCAAGGTAAGGCGCAGATCCGGCAACGAGACGATCTTGCGGCGCAGGGCGTCATCCAGCAGGGCGAGACCTGTGGGCAGGCTCCGCACCCTGAGGTAGTCGGCCACCGTCCTGACCGGGTCCGTCACCAGCAGACCGTTCACGGTTCCCGCCTCGTTCTCCATGGAGTCGCTGTGGTGGAACTGCACACCATCCTGCCTTCGTGAGCAGGGGAAGCGTTCGATCGAGGTGAGATCTACCGACATCTGCGGAGCCAGCGAGACCAACATGTCGTGAACGACAGCGGCACTGGTATGGCTGCCTGCGTGCCCTGGGTAGCGGCGCAAGGCCAGGGCGAGGGCGTTCAGGTGGTCCTCACGGCACTGTTCCCAGTGCTCCAGCTGAAGCATGGGATCAGGTGGGCGGACCACGGCATACCAACCGTGACACAGGCGGATCACCTCGCCCGAGGCGACGGCGCCGTCAAGCTCGCGCCATGTCCATCCCAGGCTCATGGCCTCGGACGTTCGGAAGAGGTCAGGGAGTGTGCGGTGTCTCACTCATCGACCGTCTCCCGCTCAGCAGCGAAGAAGAAGGGGCCGGGGTGAAGGTGTGGACAACGGTGCTGCCTTAGAGGACTTGTGGAAACGGTGCGCCCGGTCGGGGAGAACGGTGCGCCCGGTCGGGAGAAGCGTGCGCCCGGTCGGGAGAAGCGTGCGCCCGGTCGGGGAGAACGGTGCGCCCGGTCACCAGGAGCCGTAGACCGCCTCGCTGTTGGCGGACAGCGCCTGGCAGAGCTCGGGGACGCTGACGTTCAGCGTCTCGGCCATGGCCCGGACCGTCAGCGGGACGAGGTAGGGGGCGTTGACCCGGCCCCGGTGCGGGGTGGGGGTCAGGTAGGGCGCGTCGGTCTCCACGAGCAGGTGCTCCAGGGGCGTGACCGCCAGCGCGTCGCGAAGACCCTTGGCCGACCTGAAGGTGACCGTGCCGGCGAAGGACAGGTAGTAGCCGCGGCGGACGCACTCCCTGGCCATCTCCATGTCCCCGGAGAAGCAGTGCAGCACCGTCCGCTCCGGCGCCCCCTCCTCGGCGAGGATCCGCAGGATGTCCTCGTGCGCATCCCGGTCGTGGACCTGCAGGGCCAGGCCGAGCTCCTTGGCCAGCGCGATGTGCCGCCGGAAGGAGTAGTGCTGGGCGTCGACGCCCTCCGGGCCCGTGCGGTAGTAGTCCAACCCGGTCTCGCCGATCACCCGCACCCGGGGGTGGCGGGCCAGGGCGGCGATCTCGTCGATCGCCTCGTCCAGGTCACCGGCGGCCTGGTGGCCGGGCGCCTCGTTGGGGTGGATCGCGACGCCGCCGAGCAGCGCCGGGTGGTCGTCGAGGACCGAGACCGTCCACCGGGCCGAGCCCAGGTCGCAGCCGATCTGGACCAGCCGGTCCACCCCGACGGCAGCCGCCTCCGCCACCACCTGGGTCAGGTCCACGACCGGGGCGTCGTCCCGTCGGATGTCCAGGTGGCAGTGGTTGTCCACCACGGCGAGCGGCAAGGGGTCCGGCGCCGGGGGACGCTCGGCCAGCCGGTGGCCGGACGTCATACCCCTGCCTCGTCGACCAGCCCGAGCCGCGCCCGCTCCTCCTCGACCACCGAGGTGTCCAGCTTGGCGAAGATCGGTGACGGCTTGACCACGGGGGCCCCCACGGTGACCGGCCGGCGCTCCCAACGGGGGGCGGCCGAGTACTCGCCGGTGATGACGGGATAGCCCGGTCCTGACGGGTCGTCGAGGTCGTCGACCTCCCGCAGGACCGGCATCGGCTGGAAGACACCCTCCCCGCCCAGGGCCTGGTGCACCGCGGTGGAGCTGTGCGGCAGGTAGGGCGAGAGGATCGTGTTGAGGTCCACGACCGCCTGAGCGAGCACGTGCAGCACGGTGGCCAGCCGGTCGCGCTGGTGGTCGCCCTTGAGCTTGAACGGCTCGGTGGCGGAGACGTAGGCGTTGGCCTCGCCGACCAGGCGCATCCCCTCGGCCAGGCCGGCCTTCTGCTTGTGGGTGGCGATGAGCCGTCCGACGGTGCCGAAGCCCTCGGCGATCTGGTCGAGCAGGGCGCGGTCGATGTCCTCGAGCTGCCCGGCAGCCGGGATCTCCCCGAAGTTCTTGGCGATCATCGCGGCGGTGCGGTTGACCAGGTTGCCCCAGCCGGCGACCAGCTCGGTGTTGGTGCGCTTGACGAACTCGGGCCAGGAGAAGTCGGAGTCCGCCGTCTCCGGCGCGGCGGCCGAGAGGAAGTAGCGCAAGGCGTCGGGCTGGTAGCGCTCCAGGACGTCGCGGACGTAGATGACGATCGAGCGCGAGGTGGAGAACGCGCGGCCCTCCATGGTGAGGAACTCGCTGGAGACCACCTCGGTCGGCAGGTTGAGCTCGCCGTAGGGACCGACCTCGCCACCCTTGCTGCCCCGGCCGTTGTGCGCGAGCATCTCGGCCGGCCAGATCTGGGAGTGGAAGGTGATGTTGTCCTTGCCCATGAAGTAGTAGGCCAGGGCCTCGGGCTGGTTCCACCACTCGCGCCAGCGCTCTGGGTCACCGACGCGGCGCGCCCACTCCACCGACGCCGAGAGGTAGCCGATGACGGCGTCGAACCACACGTAGAGCTTCTTCGAGCCGTCCTCCTCCCAGCCCGGCAGCGGGACGGTGATGCCCCAGTCGATGTCCCGGGTCATCGCCCGGGGACGGATCTCCTCCAGGATGTTCTGGGAGAACTTGATCACGTTGGGCCGCCACAGGCCGCTGGCCTCGCGCCCGTCGAGCCATGCCCCGAGGGCCTCGGCGAGCGAGGGCAGGTCGAGGAAGAAGTGCTGGGTGTCCGTGAACTGCGGGGTCTCGCCGTTGATCTTGGAGCGGGGGTTCACCAGGTCGATCGGGTCCAGCTGGTTGCCGCAGTCGTCGCACTGGTCACCCCGTGCCTCGGCATACCCGCAGATCGGGCAGGTGCCCTCGATGTAGCGGTCGGGCAGGGTGCGCCCGGTGGACGGGCTGATCGCCACCTGCTGGGTCTGCTCGATCATGTAGCCGTTGGCGTGGCAGGCCAGGAACATCTGCTGCACGACGCGGTGGTGGTTGGCGGTGGTCGTGCGGGTGTAGAGGTCGTAGGAGACTCCCAGCGCGACCAGGTCCTCGGCGATGAGGCGGTGGTTGACGTCGATGAACTCCTGCGGGCTCATCCCGGCCTTGTCCGCCTGCACCAGGATCGGCGTGCCGTGCTCGTCGGAGCCGGAGACCATGAGCACCTGGTGGCCGGCCATCCGCATGTACCTGCTGAAGACGTCGGAGGGGACGCCGAAGCCGGCGACGTGGCCGATGTGACGGGGTCCGTTGGCGTAGGGCCAGGCGACGGCAGACAGGACATGGCTCATGGGTCACCATCCTAGGTGGCCGGGGGCGACGCTCAGCCGCGCGCAGCGAGGCGGTGCAGGACCGGCAGGTCCTCCGGAGCCATCCGGGCGGCGACCTGGCGCATCCGGTCGTGCCGCTCGGCCGGTCCGTGGTTGCCCAGGAAATGGGTGAACCAGCGCGCCCACTGCTCGTAGGAGAGCGCGGAGTGCACCACGAGCTCACGGTCCGGGTGGCGGCGCAGCAGGCTCTCCCGCCAGACCTTGACCGTCGCCGCGAAGTAGTCGAACTGCCCTGGGCACAGGTCCTCCAGCGGCGCCACCCGCAGGCCGGCCTGGGCGGCCGCGGTGGCCACGACGGACTCGTCGTTGGGGTAGGGATCCACGGGCGGCTCCGCCTCGCCGATGCGCAGCCGCAGCTGGTATGCCGCGTCGACGGCCGCCTCGGTGGAGCGCGACAGGGGGAACAGGCACCGGTAGACCGGGCCGCCCGTCAGCTCCGCGAGCGCGGGACGCCAGAGCCAGCCCTCGGGGGCAGGACCGAAGCGGGGGACGAGCAGGTCCTCCTCGTGGGCGCTGAGCGCCTCGACCCAGTCCCGGATCGAGGGCAGGGCGAAGTGCACGTCCGGCTCGGTCACCCAGTAGTGACGCAGGTCCGGCTCCTGCAGGGCCCAGAGATAGAGGCCGTAGTCACCGAGCCGCCACCCCGGCCGTTCGACCCCCCGGTGCCGCAGCCCGATGCCGTCGAGCACGTCCGGGTCGATGCTGACCACCTGCCAGCCCTTCGGCCAGACCCGTCGCTCCCGGAAGTCGTCGGAGAGGATCCACACCCGGTCGGCGCCGAACTCGTCGACGAGCCGGTGGCGCAGCTCGATCAGGGACGAGCTGAGCTCGTGCGCTCGGATGGCGAAGCCGTCGTCGCCCATGCAGTCACTCCTTGCTCGCTCTTCCTTGCCGTCCCGCCGAAGGTAGTGCTTCGGCGGCGACCGGTCAGTGTCGAACCGGCACGCCGGGGACGACGGTCGTGCGGTGGCCGCGCGGCCCTGCCGAGCTCAGGGAAGCTCGGCCACGGTGCCGTCGTCGGTCCGGACCCCGACGCGTGCGGTCGCCCCGTCCGTGCCGGGCTCCATGACGAGCAGGGTGACCTGCCCGCTACGCCCTTGCGCGACCAGGACCTGGGCGGGCTTGACCCAGGTGCCGTCGACCTCGACGACAGGCTGCAGGTCGTCGGCGAGAACCAGACCCGGGACCGACACCGCCAGACCCTCCTCGCTCCAGGGCCACGCCCCGGGGATGGCATAGACGGAAGGCTCCGGCGGGCGGGCGTCGACGCGGGTGCGCTGCCCGTCACCGTCCACCGTGCTGACGCCGCCACCAGAGCCGTGCAGGCGCAGCGCCGGCCAGCCGGACGTGGTGTCTCGCACGATGAAGTCGCGTCCGTGGATGGTCACCGTCTCACCGGGTCCGTAGACCGGTGTGCCGTCCTCCGGCTGCTCGTCCAGGGCCCAGGCGAACACCGAGTCGTGGCGCACCGGGAGATCCACCGCTCCGTCCCCGTCGGTGTCCAGACCCTCGACGCACCTCTCGTCCATCTTGAGGCACTGGACCTCGGTGGCACGGACCGTCACCCCACCCGTGCTCCGGCTCACGCCACGCAGGACGACCGAACCCTCGGTCAGGACCGGCAGCGCCTCCACTGCGGCGTCCGAGGTCACGCTGAGCACCGCAACCCGGTGGCGCGTGCCGTCCATGCCGAGCACCAGCCCCTCGCCGTCGACCTCGCCCACCAGCAGGCCCCACGGGCCGGACTCCCCGCCCTCACCGGCTCGCCTCGCGAACCACAGCCCCTGCGCCTCGTCGACCGCGGCGACGACCTCGGGGCCGAGCGGGTAGGCCGGGACGGAATCCCCACCCAGCAGCGTCCACTCCTCTGCGCTCGACCCGACCTCCCGCTGCACACTGCCCAGGTATGCCGTGCCCTCCGGCAGCCTGCTCGCCGTCATCTCCCGGTCGCCGACCCGGACCGAGGTGCTGCCCGCCAGGAACGGTTCCGCCGGCCCCAACCCGCCTCCCGTGCTGAGGACCGGGACCCAGGCCTCGTCGACGGTGCCTGCGACCAGCACCACCGACTCGTCAGCGTCGTCCCACGACCACGCCTCCCCACGAGGCTGCTCGGCGCTGAGCGGCAGCTTGACACCCTCCTTCGTGGCGACCGGTTCGCCGTCCGGCCCGAGCGAGAGCTCGACGCGGTCCACCGAGGTCGGGAGGCCCTCGACCGAGGCGTCCTGGAAGACCCGGTCATGCCAGGTCTGGCCGTCCGTCGACCACTGGTAGGAGGAGGCGTAGTCGTCCCGGTCCACCGGCACCTCGTCCCGCGTGAAGGAGAAGACCGCGAACGCGGCACCACCGGCGACGGTCGCCGGCACCGGCTCCCCGTGCCGGACCACACTGCCCTCGTGGTCGTTCCAGACCAGACGGACGAAGCGTGCCTCGTCGACCGCCCGCACGAGGAAGAACTCGTAGTCCTCGCCGCCGCGCCACCAGGGTTCCGTGCCACCGCTGGACACGGGCGAGTCCGGTGCCATGGGCTCGATCCCGGACTCGTCGACCCAGCCGGCGGCTCTGATCTCGGGAAGGGAGAACACGCTCATGCTGTGCCGGCCGTCCGTCACCTCCCCCGTCTCCGCGACCAGGCCGTCCGCCGTCCACACGTTGCGGGCGGAGTCGTGGAGCACGAGGTGCTCCGGCACGTAGCCACGATCCGTCGTCGTCAGGTAGAAGATGTCGTCGTCACCCATCGACGCGCCGACCTCCCAGCCTTGCGGCGCGGGCAGGAAGTCGGCGCCGAAGTACGCCTCCGCGGGGGCGTCCCACACCACCACGGTCGCCCGCTCGCCGACGAAGACGTCCGCCCCACCGGCCATGGTCGTCCCCTCGACCGTCTCCTCGACACCCTCGACCGTGAACGTCGCGGACGCCGAACCGTCCGGCCTCTTCGTGACGATGAGCGGCGAGACGTTCCCACCGCGCGTCACCCCGTCCAGGACGGTCAGCACGGTCGGCTCGCGCACCTCCCAGGTCACCGACGCCGGCGAGACCTCGGGGGACCCGAGGACCGAGCCCTCACCCAGCCCCAGCCACACGGCACCGGCGAGCGTGAGCCCACCGATCGCCATACCGGCCCCCGCAGCGCGGCGACGCCGGGCCATCTGCCGTCCGCGGCCGACCACCGAGTCGCGGTCGAGGTGCAGGGGCGGGCTGTCGGCGGCGGCCCGGTCGAGCAGGGCCAGCACGTCTCGGTCGGCCTCAGACATGGCTCGCCTCATCTTCGCTCAGCTGGGCGCGCAGCCCGCGCAGCCCGTGCATGGTGTAGCTCTTGACGCTGCCCACGCTGATCCCGAGCGTCTCGGCGGTCTGCTTCTCGGACAGGTCGAGGTAGTGCCGCAGCACCACGCACTCCCGCTCGCGCGGGCTCAGCGTCCGCAGGGCTCGGACGAGGTCGACGGTCCGAGGGTCGTGAGCTCGACCCACCTCGGGTGTCTCCTCGGTCAGTACCTCGCGGCGGTGCCTGCGCCACCGGTCGGTGTGCAGGTTGGCCAGGACCCGGCGGGCGAAGGCCATCGGGTTCCCGGTGCGGACGGTGCCCCACCGGGCGTAGGTGCGGGCCAGCGCCTCCTGGGCCAGGTCCTCGGCGGCGTGCTGCTCGCCGGTCAGCAGCCATGCGGCCGAGAGCAACCGGGGGGAGGCGACGTCGAAGAACGTCGCGAACTCCTCCTCGCGGGACTGCCGCATGCCGCCTCCTCACGGGCCGTGCGGAGGACTCTGGCAGAACCCTCTCACCCTCTAACGCGCGGGGGGTCGCAAAGGTGGGGGTCTGCCCGTGCCACGTGCGGCTAGCCTGAGGCCCGTGCTCGACCACGTCACCGCCATCCGCTACGTCACCCCGCTGCGCGAGGGCGGCTCGCTGCCGGGCGTCGTCGAGGGCGCGGACCTGGGCACCTACGTGGTGAAGTTCCGCGGGGCCGGGCAGGGGCTCAAGGTCCTCGTCGCGGAGGTCGTCGTGGGCGAGCTGGCCCGCCGGCTGGGGCTGCCGGTCCCCCGGCTCGTCACCATCGACCTCCCGCCGGCGATGGCCCGCTACGAGGCCGACGCCGAGGTCCAGGACCTGCTCAACGCCTCCCCCGGCACCAACCTGGGCGTCGACCTGCTGCCGGGCGCCCTGGGCTACGACGGTTCCCGCCCGCCGGACGCCGAGCTGGCTTCGCGGGTCTACTGGCTGGACGCCTTCACCGCCAACGTCGACCGCACGTGGTCCAACCCCAACCTGCTCACCTGGCACCGGCGGACCTGGCTCATCGACCACGGCGCGGCGCTCTACTTCCACCACTCCTGGCCGAGCAGGGCACCGTCCGCGGAGCGCTTCGCGCAGCAGCCCTTCCGCGTGGGGGCCGACGACCACGTGCTGGGCGCGCTGGCGACGGACCTGCCGGGCGCTCACGCCGACCTGGCCCCTCAGGTCACCGCCGACCTCGTCGGCGAGGTCCTGGACCAGGTCCCCGAGGACTGGCTGGAGACCACGGACCAGCTGCCGGACCCGGCCGCCGTGCGCACGGCATACCTCGAGCATCTCCTCGCCCGGGTGCGAACCCCGCACGTCTGGCTGCCGGGAGGTCTGGCATGAGCTACGACTACCAGTACGTCGTCCTGCGGCTCGTCCCGCGCGTGGAGCGCGAGGAGTTCATCAACGTCGGGGTGGTGCTCTACAGCCAGGAGGCCGACTTCCTGCGCGGCGCGGTCGCTCTGGACGACACCCGCGCACTGGCCCTCGACCCCGAGGTGGACCTCGAGTCGGTGCGGGCCGCCCTGGATCAGGTATGCCGCGTCGCCGCCGGCCAGCACACGCCCGGCACCCCGCGGCTGGACCGGCCCGGACCGCGGTTCGGATGGCTCAGCGCCCCGCGCAGCACCATCGTGCAGCCCGGGCCCGTGCACGGCGGGACCACCGAGGACCCGGCCGGGACGCTGCAGCACCTGGTGCGTGTCCTGGTGCGCCGCAAGTAACGCAGGAGCGACGGCATACCCCCGTGGTTGACTGAGCAGGACCGCCCTCCGCCGGAGGGCCGCCGAGAAGAAAGGCGAGGCGTCCCATGCTCGCTGCGCTCACAGGTGCCGGCCTGTCCGCCGCCGCCGGGCTGAACGCGTACATCCCGTTCCTCCTGGTGGCGCTCATCGCCCGCTTCACCGAGGTGCTGGACCTGCCGGTGCAGTACGCCTGGATCGAGTCCTGGTGGGCGATCGGCATCGCCGCGGTCCTGCTGCTCTCGGAGGTCGTCCTGGACAAGGTCGCACTCGTCGACCACCTCAACGACGCCGTGGGCACCTTCATCCGGCCCGCGACCGGCGGGCTGATCTTCGCGGCGACCACGGCGGCGGAGGACCTGGAGCGTGGCTCGTCGTTCATGCAGGACAACCCGTGGATCGGGGTGCTGCTCGGGATCCTCACCGCGGGCATCGTGCACACCGGCAAGGCGGTCAGCCGGCCGGTCGTGAACACCTCGACGGGCGGCCTGGGCACCCCGGTCGTGTCGGCTGCCGAGGACGGGGCGGCGGTGACCCTGTCGCTGGTGGCGATCTTCCTGCCGGTCCTCGTCGTCTTCATCTTCCTCATGCTGCTGTGGGGCGCGTTCGTGCTGTGGCGGCGCAGCAGGGCGAAGCGGCAGAAGCGTGACCAGCTCATGGCCGAGGCGGGCTACGAGTAGAGACTGGCCTCCCAGCTGGCCCCTTCCGGCTGTCGCGGCTTGTCGTCTCAGAGGAGGCGGCCGGTCTCCGGGTCGAGCCGGGAGTGCTGCCGCAGCAGGGCAGCGGTCATCCCGCTGGCCGTCGCGAGCACCAGGAGTCCCAGGCCCAGGATGAGGATGCCCTCGACGACGGTGCGGCCGAGGTCGGTGACGCCCCCGCTGGCCGTGAACCACCGCCACGTCCCCCAGCCCGTGCCCAGGACGGTGACGATGGCCGCGATGCCGCCGAGCCCTCGCCCGCGGCGACGATGGACGAGCCAGCCGACGACGACGCCCACGACCCCGCCCAGTGCCGCAGCCAGGGCGGCCACCCCGGCGCCTCGCAGGGTGTGGTCCGAGCCGACCTCCGGCAGGTAGCGCGCGACGACGATCCCGACGACGACGGCAGTCACGATGCCGCCGAGCAGGCCGCCGAGCAGGGCGGACCAGGTGAACCTCATACCGTGCGGCCTCCTTGCCCACGTCCGCGCCAACCAGGGCATCAGCGCTGGGGCGAGTGTGCCGTATGGGGCGAGCCGGCACAAGGCTGGCCCCGCGCCGAGCTATGGCCCGGACACCCACCGAGTGCTGCGGAGGTGCACGCCGGACCACCCCAGAGCGTGCATGGCCGCAGCACTGGGCGGATGCCGCGACGGGTCGCCACGGGCGACCTAGCGCGCCGCCACCGCCGCGTCGTACAGCGCCTTGGCCGAGAGGCCGGTCCTCGCGGCGAGGTCCCGAGTCACGTCCTTGAGGCGCTCCCCCGCCGCGGTGCGCTCGAGCACCTGCGGCACGACGTCGGCGATGTCCACCTCACCTGCGGTCGCTGACCGCCCGGCCACGACCACGGTGATCTCGCCCTTGACCCCCGGCTCGGCCCAGGCCGCGAGCTCGGCGAGGCCACCCCGGCGGACCTCCTCGTAGGTCTTGGTCAGCTCGCGGCAGACAGCAGCCGGCCGCTCCTCGCCGAAGACCCCGGCCATCGCCGACAGCGTGACGCTGAGCCGGTGCGGCGCCTCGAAGAAGACCATCGTCCGCGGCTCCTCGGCCAGGGCGGACAGCGCGCGCTCGCGCTCCCCGGCCTTGCGGGGCAGGAAGCCCTCGAAGCAGAACCGGTCGACAGGCAGTCCGCTCACCGCCAACGACATCAGCACCGCCGAGGGTCCCGGCACGCACGTCACCCGGAGGTCCTGCTCGACGCAGGCCCGCACGAGCCGGTAGCCGGGGTCGGACACCGACGGCATCCCGGCATCCGTGACGACCACCACGCGGGCACCCTCCGCGATGCGAGCGGCCAGCTCCTCGGTCCGGGACGCCTCGTTGTGCTCGTGATAGCTGACGACCTCGCCGCCGACGCTCACCCCGAGCCGCTCGACCAGCCGGCGCAGCCGGCGGGTGTCCTCGGCCGCGACGACGTCCGCGGACGCCAGCTCGGCCACCAGCCGCGGACTGGCGTCCCGGGCATCACCGATGGGGGTGGCCGCGAGGACCAGCGCACCCTGCGACGGCTCGCCGGGCGTCACCGACGTGCTCAGGCGGTGAAGCCGGTGCGGAGCAGGTCGCGGTTCATCTGCGAGATGACGTTGAGCGGGATCCCCTTGGGGCAGGCCCGGGTGCACTCGCCGAGGTTGGTGCACCCACCGAAGCCCTCGTGGTCGTGCTGCTCGGTCATCCTCACGACGCGGGCGTCCCGCTCGGGCTGCCCCTGCGGCAGCTCCCCGAGGTGGGTGACCTTGGCGCCCATGAAGAGCATCCCGGAGGCGTTCGGGCAGGCCGCGACGCAGGCGCCGCAACCGATGCACTCGGCAGCCATGAACGCCCGGTCGGCGTTCTCCTTCGGCACCGGGGTCGCGTGCGCGTCCGGGGCCGAGCCGGTGTTGGCGGAGATGTAGCCACCGGCCGCGATGATGCGGTCCAGGGCGCCGCGGTCCACGCACAGGTCCTTGATGACCGGGAAGGCGTCGGCCCGCCAGGGCTCGATGACGATCTCGTCACCGTCGCGGAAGGAGCGCATGTGCAGCTGGCAGGTCGTGGTCCGCTCAGGGCCGTGCGCCTCGCCGTTGATCACCACGCCGCACTGGCCGCAGATCCCCTCGCGGCAGTCGGAGTCGAAGGCGACCGGCTCCTCGCCCTGCTCGAGGAGGTGCTCGTTGAGCAGGTCCAGCATCTCCAGGAAGGAGCTGTCCTCGCTGACCTCGTCGAGCTTGTAGTCGACCATCCGGCCCTTGGTGGCCGGGCCGTCCTGACGCCAGATCTTCAGGGAGATCCTCACTTGTAGCTCCTCTGCTTGAGCTCGATGAATTGGTAGACGAGGTCCTCCTTGTGCAGGACCGGAGGCTGACCCTCACCGCCCCACTCCCAGGCCGCCACGTAGGCGAACTCGTCGTCGTGGCGCAGCGCCTCGCCGTCCTCGGTCTGGGACTCGGCGCGGAAGTGGCCACCGCAGGACTCGCGCCGGTGCAGCGCGTCGATGCACATGAGCTCACCCAGCTCCAGGAAGTCGGCCACCCGGCCGGCCTTCTCCAGCGACTGGTTGAGGCCCTCGGCCGTGCCCAGGACGCGCACATTGGTCCAGAAGTCGGCACGCAGGGCGCGGATCTGCTCCACCGCCTCGCGCAGGCCCTCCTCGGTGCGCTCCATACCGCACTTCTCCCACATGATCTTGCCCAGGGCCTTGTGGTAGCTGTCCACCGACCGGGTCCCGTTCATGTTCATGATCCGGTGTATGCGGTCCCGCACCGAGTCCTGCGCCTCCCGCACCTGCGGGTTGCTCTCGTCCAGCGGCCCGAACGGGCCCTTGGCCAGGTAGTCGCGGATGGTGTTGGGCAGGACGAAGTAGCCGTCGGCCAGGCCCTGCATGAGGGCGGAGGCCCCCAGGCGGTTCGCACCGTGGTCGGAGAAGTTGGCCTCGCCGGTCACGAACAGGCCCGGGATCGTCGACTGCAGGTCGTAGTCGACCCACAGCCCGCCCATCGTGTAGTGCACGGCCGGGTAGATCCGCATCGGCACCTGGTAGGGGTTCTCCCCGGTGATCCGCTCGTACATGTCGAAGAGGTTGCCGTACTTGGACCGCACCGCGTCCTCGCCCAGCCGCTCGATGGCCTCGGCGAAGTCCAGGTAGACACCCCGCCGGTAGCCGTCGACCTCGGGGCCGACACCGCGACCCTCGTCGCACATGTTCTTGGCCTGGCGGGAGGCGATGTCGCGCGGGACCAGGTTGCCGAAGCCGGGGTAGATCCGCTCCAGGTAGTAGTCGCGGTCCTCCTCCGGGATGTCGCGCGGGTCCTTCTCGCAGTCCTCGGCCTTCTTCGGCACCCAGATGCGGCCGTCGTTGCGCAGCGACTCGCTCATCAGGGTCAGCTTGGACTGGTGCTCACCGGACTGCGGGATGCAGGTGGGGTGGATCTGGGTGTAGCACGGGTTGCCGAAGTAGGCGCCCTTGCGGTGGGCCCGCCAGATCGCCGTGGTGTTGGACCCCATCGCGTTGGTGGACAGGAAGAAGACGTTGCCGTAGCCGCCGGAGGCCAGCACGACCGCGTCGGCCAGGTGGGTCTCGATCTCACCGGTGACCAGGTCGCGGGCGACGATGCCGCGCGCCCGCGGGCCGGACCCGTCGTCGACGACGATGAGCTCCATCATCTCGTGCCGGGCGAACATCTCGACCGAGCCCGCACCGATCTGCCGCTCCAGCGCCTGGTAGGCGCCGATGAGCAGCTGCTGACCGGTCTGGCCACGGGCGTAGAAGGTCCGGGAGACCTGCACCCCACCGAACGAGCGGTTGTCGAGCAGGCCGCCGTACTCCCGGGCGAACGGCACGCCCTGGGCCACGCACTGGTCGATGATGGCTGCGCTGACCTCGGCCAGCCGGTAGACGTTGGTCTCGCGGGAGCGGTAGTCACCGCCCTTGACGGTGTCGTAGAAGAGGCGGTGGGTCGAGTCACCGTCGCCCTTGTAGTTCTTGGCCGCGTTGATCCCGCCCTGGGCGGCGATCGAGTGGGCCCGTCGGGGGCTGTCCTGGTAGCAGAAGGACTTGACCCGGTAGCCCGCCTCACCCATGGTCGCCGCGGCCGCGGCGCCCGCCAGCCCGGTGCCGACGATGATCACGGAGAGCTTGCGGCGGTTGGCCGGGTTGACCAGCGCCGCCTCGAACTGGCGGGTGCTCCACTTGGTGGAGATGTCACCGCCGGGTGCCTTGGTGTCGGCGATCGGCTCGCCCTCCCGGTAGAGACCGGCGATCAGCGTGTCAGTCATAGCGTCATAGTCCTCAGTCGACAAACCCGAACAGGATGGCAAAGGGTGGGATCAGGAAGCCCACCACGATGATCAAGGTCACCACGGTGGAGATGCGGCGGATCAGCTCGCCGCGCTTCACCGAGGTGTTCAGCCCCAGCGTCATGCAGGCCGCGTAGATGCCGTGGGTCAGGTGCATGCCGACCGCGATCATGGCGACCACGTAGATCAGCACGCCCCACCACAGCTGGAAGCTGCTGATGACCCGCTCGGCCGGGCTCGCGTGCTCGCCGGCCAGGGTGATCGTCTGCGTCGTGAAGTGCAGGATGTGGAAGATCACGAAGAGGAGGATGGCCAGCCCGCCCCAGCGCATGGCCTTGGCGTAGACCGAGCCGTAGGTGGCCTTCCGCTTGCCGGCGTAGCGGGTCGAGCGCGCGGCCCCGGCCCGGCGCCACAGCGCCATCCCGGCCCAGACGTGCGCCACGAGCGAGACCAGCAGCAGGATCCGGGCGATCCACAGCACGCCGTTCTCCGGGACCATGCCCTCGCCGAAGACGCGCAGGTGGTGCGCGTAGTCGTCGAACGCCTCGCGCCCGAACAGGATCTGGAGGTTGCCGTACATGTGCAGCAACAGATAGCCGACGAAGAACAGGCCGGAGGCGGCCATGACGGTCTTCAGCAGGATGTTGTTCGGACCCCGGCGGGTCTCGCGCGCGGGAACGGTTGAGGTGGCCACGCAGGGGAGCCTACTACTGGCCGCGACGACTCCTTTTTCGTCAGGCGACACTGCCCTAAAAGCACGACCTACGATGCACGGTATGGAGTCTCTGCGGGCGCGCCTGCTCGGCCCGACGCCCCAGGCTCTGGCCCGTCAGCGTCGCATCGCGATGGTCGGGATCCTGCTGGTCACCGTGGTCGGTGGCGGGCTGCGGCTGTGGCGCCTCGACTACCCCACCCGGCTGGTCTTCGACGAGACCTACTACGTCAAGCAGGCCTGGAGCCTCGTCCTGCACGGCACCGAGATGGACGTCCGGGAGGACATCGAGGAGCCGGACGAGCTGTTCACCCAGGGCACCCCCGACGTCTTCGGTGATCACGCCGACTACGTCGTGCACCCACCCATGGGCAAGTGGATGATCTCCCTCGGGCAGCTGCTGCTGGGCCCCGAGGACCCGGCCGGGTGGCGGCTCGCCTCCGCCGTGGTCGGCACCCTGTCGATCGCCGTGCTGGGCCTGTGCGCGTGGCTGATCTGGAAGAACGCCGTGCTCGCGATCAGCGCCTCCCTCCTGCTCGCGGTCGACGGGCACCACTTCGCCCAGTCCCGCATCGGCCTGCTCGACATCTTCTTGTCGTGGTGGGCGCTGCTGGCCTTCCTCTTCCTCCTGCTGGACCGGGAGCACGGACGCCGACGGCTGGCGCGGAGGTCCGAAGGGGGGCCACCAGGGAGGTCAGGAGGCAGACCACCGTGGGGTATGCGGTGGTGGCGGCTGGCCGCGGGGGTGGCCCTGGGGCTGGCGGTCGGCACCAAGTGGTCCGGCCTGTTCTTCGTCGCCGTCTTCGGCCTGATGACGGTGTGGTGGGACATCGGCGCCCGTCGGGCCGCCGGGGAGCGGAGGTGGTTCTCCACCGCGGTGGTGCGCGACGGCATACCGGCCTTCCTGCTCGTGGTGCCGACCGCCCTGGTCACCTACCTGGCCACCTGGACCGGCTGGCTCCTCGGCGAGCAGGGCTGGAAGCGGACCTGGGCGCAGGACAACCCCGCCACCGGTCTGGGCGGGCTGGTGCCCGACCCCCTGCGCTCGCTGTGGGCCTACCACCAGGAGCAGATGGGCTTCCACGTCGGGCTGGCGAACGAGCACGCCTGGAGCTCCAACCCGTGGAGCTGGATCGTGCAGTGGCGGCCCACCCTCTTCTACGCAGAGTGGCCCGAGCGCGGTGAGAAGGGGTGCGAGGCCGCGGACTGCGTGGAGTACATCGCCTCCCTCGGCACGATCCCCCTGTGGTGGGCCGCCACGCTGGGGCTGCTCGTCGTGGCCTTCCAGTGGCTGCTCGGTCGGGACTGGCGCGCGGGCGCGGCGTTGTCCGGCGTCGTCGCCGGCTGGCTGCCGTGGTTCCTCTACCAGACCCGGACGATCTACAGCTTCTACGCGGTCGCCTTCGTGCCGTGGCTGGTGCTGGTCGTGGTCAGCTGCCTGGGCCTGGTGCTGGGCCGGGAGAGTGACCCGCTGCGCCGTCGACGGTGGGGGGCGGTGCTCGTCGTGGTGTACCTGACGCTCAACGTCGTCTGGTTCGCCTGGTACTGGCCGGTCCACACGGCGGTGCTGCTGCCGCGGGACCAGTGGAGCATCCGGATGTTCTTCGACTTCTGGAACTAGCGGAGCTCAGGTGTCCAGGCCCATCGCCTCGGCGATCTTCAGGTGCGGGGCGCCCTCCTCGGCGCGGCCCGCCCGCTGCAGGGTCCGGGCCAGGAGCAGGTGGGCGTAGGCGTCGCTCGGCCACCGCTCGATCATGTCCCGGGCCACCTTCTCGGCCGGGCCGAGCCGGGCCGCGTGGTAGTAACTGCGGGCCAGCAGGAGGGCCACCGCGGCGTTGCCGGGCTCGGTCTGCGCCAGCGGCTCCAGGAGACCGGCCGCCCGCGCGTAGTCCTTGGTCTCGAAGGCGAAGGTGGCCCGGTCGTAGCGGGCGTGGTCGTCGAGGTGCTCGTCCTCGGAGAGCCGGACCCAGTCGAAGTCACCCATGCCTGGAGTACGCCAGCAGACCGTCCAGCATTCCCGGGGTAGCCCGGTCGGCCAGGTCCGCGGCCAGCTCCAGCGGGATGTTCGGCGCGACCAGGCGCTCGCCGCCCGCGGCGGTGGTGGCGGTGAGGTCGGCCAGCCCGAGCCGGCGCTGGAAGAAGCTCTGGTGCACGACCCAGCCGATGATGCCGGCGCGTTCCAGCGCCGCCCGGGTGCGCACGACGGCCCCCGTCTGGACCACCAGGTGGTTCCTCGTCAGGCCGTGACCCAGGTTGCGCCAGGCGCTCTCGGCGATGAGGACGTTGAGCAGGGCCAGCCCGCCGAGCACCGCCAACGGCGTCCACCACGGCCAGGTGGCGAACCACCAGAAGTCGAGGAGGAAGGTCGGCACGGCCACCAAGGCAGCGGTGAAGATGCTGCCCCACTGCTGGCTCACGTGGATCCGTCGGCGTGCACGGGGCCCGTGGCCGGTCAGCTCCATGGTCAGCGGGCCGGGCTCCTCGAGCAGCTCGTGACCCACCGACTGCACCACGGCCCGGGGCGCCGGGGGGAGCACCTTGACCGTGCCGCCCAGGCCCACGCCCGTCGCGAGCGCGCTGAGCTCGGCCCCTCGGACGAAGCGCAGCAGGAAGGGTTCCCCCATGCTCACCCCGCGGACCTTGGCCCGCTCCAGCGTCTGCGAGCGGGTGGTCAGCAACCCGCGGGAGAGCCGGAGGTTGCCGTTGGCCTCCCGCACCAGCCGCAGGTTCCACCAGTTCAGCACGTAGGAGGCGGTGGACAGCACGACCCAGCCCACCGTGACGACGAGGATGGTCCCGGCCACCAGGATGAGCAGCGCCTGCGCGACCACCCAGGCCCACGCCTCCTGGACCAGGCCCACCTCGTCGACGGGCAGGTCGTCGCCGAACTGGGAGAGCACACCGGCCACACCGGCGACCACGACCAGGCTGCCCAGGGAGAACGGGGCGAACCGCAACCAGCTCCAGTCGATCTGCGCGAGCAGCTGCTCGCCGGCCGGGCGCGGGACGGTCTCGACGTCCTCGGACCCCTCGCCCTCCGCTTCCAGCTCCCCTGCCGCGCCAGCCGGGGCCTCCACCGCCTGCGAGCGGCGCAGCAGCTCCACGCGCAGCACGGCGGCCTGCTCCTGCGTCAGCCCGTCCAGCTCGATCTGCCGGGAGTCCACGCCGGTGCCGACCCGGACCTTGGCCAGGCCGAGCAGCCGGTGGACCGGCGTCGACTCGATGTCGACGCTGCGGACCCGGTCCAACGGTGCGGTGAGCACCCGGCGGCTGAACAGCCCGGTGCGCAGCTGCAGCTGCTCCGGCGTGAACCGGTAGCGGGTGAACATCCAGGTCAGCACACCGATGAGCAGCGCGAGGACACCACCGCCGAGCGCGAAGTAGAGGAACCGGCTGTCCTCGTTCCTGCTGGCCCCGAAGGCGATGAGCAGCAGCGGGACCGCCATGGACATCAGCGTGCGGACGGGATGGACGACGAGCATGCGGGTGCTCAGCCGGTGCCATCCCTGCGCCTCCAGCCGGTCCAGGACCGTGCTCCCGGCAGGCGGCGCGGCGCTGGTGGAGGTGTGGTCGTGCGGCATACCGGACGGGCCCGCCGGGATGACCGGGCGCCCGTCGGGGGGTGGAAGGTCAGGGGGGCCCGGCGTGCTCACGTCGCGTCGCCCTCGGTCTGCCCGGTGACCCGGGCCAGCTCGGCGGTGACTCGGTCGGCGACGTCGCTGTCCAGGCACGGCAGGGTGATGGGGCCGGCGGCCGAGGCCGTGGTCACCGTCACGTTGGCCAGGCCGAACAGCCGCATGATCGCCCCGCGGTGGGTGTCGACCGTCTGCACCCGGGACAGCGGCGCGATCCGCTGGTCACGGGAGAGCCAGCCGGTCTGGACGAAGACCCGCTCGCCGGTGACCTCCCAGCGGGTGCGCCGGTAGCGGATGATGGGCTCCAGGGTCACGTCGCTGAGGTTCGCGGTCAGGATGAGGATGATGATCGGCCCCGCCCACACGTTCCACGAGTCGGGCAGGACCCACATGTGGAGGGTGAACAGCACCGCCCAGGTGATGATCCCGCCGATCAGTCCGTTGGTCACCCAGTACTTGACCGCGCGTGGGCTCACCTGGTGGGCCGGCTCGCGCAGTCCGGCGGGGGCAGCTCCCGGGGACGTGTCCGTCAGCGTCGTGTCCGGCGTCATGTCCGGCGACGTGTCCGGCGTCGTGTCCGGCGGCGAGTCAGACCGGGTGTCGGATGTGGTGTCGGGCGTCATACCAGCGTGGCCACCATGAGGGCCTTGATCGTGTGCAGCCGGTTCTCGGCCTGGTCGAAGACGATGCTCGCCGGGGACTCGAAGACCTCGTCGGTCACCTCCAGACCCTCGGCCAGCTCCGGGTGGCGGGCCATCAGCTGCTGGCCCACCTCGGTGTGGGTGTCGTGGAAGGCCGGCAGGCAGTGCATGAACCGCACCTCGGGGTTGTCGGTGGCGGCCATGAGCGGGGCGTTCACCTGGTAGGGCAGCAGCAGGTCGATGCGTTCCTCCCAGGCCTGCACGGGCTCCCCCATGGAGACCCAGACGTCGGTGTGCACGAAGTCCACCCCGCGCACCGCCTGAACCGGATCCTCGGTGATGGTCAGCCGGGCCCCCGTCTCGGCGGCGACCTGCTCGCAGAGGCGCACCACGTGCGCGGCCGGCTGCAGCGCCCGCGGGGCCCCGATGCGCACGTCCATGCCGAGCTTGGCGCCGAGCAGGAGCAGGGAGTGCCCCATGTTCCCGCGGGCGTCGCCGAGGTAGGCGTAGGAGATCTCGTGCCGCTGCTGGTGGCTGTGCTCGGTCATGGTCAGCGCGTCGGCGAGCATCTGCGTGGGGTGCCAGTCGTCGGTGAGGCCGTTGTAGACCGGGACACCGGAGTACTCGATGAGCTGGTCGACCTTGGCCTGGTCGGCGCCGCGGTACTGGATCGCGTCATACATCCGCCCCAGCACGCGGGCGGTGTCCTTGATGGACTCCTTGTGCCCGATCTGGGTGCTGGAGGGCTCCAGGAAGGTCGTGCTTGCCCCCTGGTCGGCGGCGGCGACCTCGAAGGCGGCCCGGGTGCGGGTGGAGGTCTTCTCGAAGATCAGCGCGATCGACTTCCCGGCGAGCAGCTGACGCTCCTGGTGGGCGTACTTGGCTCGCTTGAGGTCGTAGGCCAGATCGATCAGGTAGCGGATCTCCGCCGGGGACTCCTCGACGAGCGAGCGCAGGCTGCGCCCCCGCAGATTGACCGCCATCCGTGCTCCTCCTGTGTGCTGACCGTGCGCTGACCCGTACTGGCCTGCGGTGATCTCTGCTTGATCTGTGCTGATCGGTGCTGTGCGGTGAGCCTACGACGCAGGGCCGGCCCTCGTGATGGAGGACCGGCCCTGTACTGGTGGTGGAGCTGAGGGGATTCGAACCCCTGGCCTTCTCATTGCGAACGAGACGCGCTACCAACTGCGCCACAGCCCCGTGTGCGGCTACCTACTATACACCGGCGATCGGGTGCTTCTTGTCCCCCTCAGCAGCCCAGAGGGGCGCGCCGGCGCGTGCTGCCGACCGCTGTCAACCAACCCGGTGGATCTGGGGCAGCTCCTCGAACTCCTCCTCCAGCGCCATCTCGGCGCCGTCGGCGGGCAGGTCGACCGGGACCCGGTAGGCCCGGGCCTTGAGCGTGTAGGTCGGGGGCGGGACCGGCACGGGGTCCCACGATCCGGGCGCGGCGGGCTCCGGCGCGGACCCGATGACCGGGGTCTCGACAGCAGTCTCGACAGCCGCCGGTGCAGTGGCCGGCTGGCTCAGCTGGGCCTCGACCTCGGCGACGTCGTAGAGGGCCACCGCAGGCGCCGTGGCGGGGGGCCGGGCCTGGAGGTCTACCGCGCGCCGGGCGGTCCGGGCCAGCCCCGGGCCAGGGGCGGACGCGACCTGCTGGGGCCGAGCCTCGGCCGGCGAGGCCTCGGCCTGGCGAGGCGCAGCCGGGCGGGTCACCTGCCGGGAGCGGGCCCGGCGGCCGCGCGCCACCGACTGCCGGACACCGGCGACCGTGGCCGCGAGCAGCCCGATACCGACGAACGCCCAGGCCCAGTGGATGAGCTGGAACCCGACGAGCCCCACGAGGGTGACCATCACCAGGGACGAGACGAGCAGGCCGGCGGCACGCAGCTCGGCGGCACGCCGGCTCCGCTGGTATGCCGCGGTCGGCGCCACTGCGGTGGCTGCCACCGGCCGCGCGGGTGCACCGCGCTTGACGACCACCTCGGGGCGGGCAGGGCGCAGCAGGGGGATGGAGGCGCTGGCGGGCGCGTGCTCGGCGACGTCCGGCCTGGGCAGGGCACGACGGCGTTCCAGCACCCGCATCGCCTCGGAGAACCGGTCGACGGAGCGTGCGGTGGCCAGGTGGTCGCGGCGGCGCACCCAGTGCTGCACCAGGTAGACAGCCCACACCGCCAGGATGACGACGAAGATGAGGCTGCTCACGGGGGGCACGGCCCTCACGCTAGGCCGGACAGGGCCCCGATCCGGTGAGGCCGGCGGAGTGTCGCGCAAGTTTCTGGTGTGACGACTGGGGTCGCGGTGCCGGAGGCCCGGTCGACGGCCTCCTCGCCGGCCAGCTAGTCCTGCTCACCCTCCCCCCGGCGGTCCTGCTCGCGCTGGACCAGCCTCGCGACCAGCCCACCCGGACCCAGGTCCTCGGCGAGCACCACGAAGCTGCGGTGGTCGCGCCATCCGCCGTCGACGTGCATCAGCCCGCGCTGCACCCCCTCCTCCCGCAGACCCAGCCGACCCACCACGGCCAGCGACGCGGTGTTCTCCGGCCGGATCGCCACCTCGACCCGGTGCAGTCGCACGTCGAGCAGGGCATGGTCGACCAGGGTCGCCAGGGCCCACGTCGCGTAGCCGTGACCGGTCGCCTCCCGGGCCAGCCAGTACCCCGCCCACCCGGTGCGACGAGCACCCCAGAGCACGTCGAAGAGCTGCACCTGGCCGACGATCCGGGCGTCGACGTCGATGACCAGCGGCAGGTGCAGCCCGGCCCTGGCGGCCCGGTCGGCCGATCGCCGCATCCGGTGGAAGGGCACCCTGGCCGGCGCGGTCGGCGAGCGCCGGGCCGCCGCGCCCGGGATGGTCGACTCCCAGGGCCGCAGCCAGCCGGCGTTGGCGTCCAGGACCGCCTCGAACTCGGCACGGTCCGCGCGCACCAACGGCCGCAGCGTCAGCCGTTCGCCGGAGGACAGCTCCTGGCTGAGGGTGACCGGCCAGCGCCAGGTCACGGTGCGTCCCCCTCGTTCACCCCGACCCGCACCGACCGCTCATGGTCGGGTCCAGTCCCCGCTGCGGCCCCCGGCCTTGGCGGTGACCCGGATGTCGCTGATGACCGCCAGCTTGTCCACCGCCTTGATCATGTCGACGAGGGCCAGCGCGGCGACGCTGACGCAGGTCAGCGCCTCCATCTCCACCCCCGTGCGGTCCGCGGTGCGCACGGTCGCCTGGATCTGCACGCCCTCGTCGACCACCTCCAGGTCGACCTCGACGCCGTGCACCGCCAGCGGGTGGCACAGCGGCACCAGGTCCGGGGTGCGCTTGGCGGCCTGGATCCCCGCGATGCGGGCGACGCCTAGGGCGTCGCCCTTGGGGACCTGCCCGTCGCGCAGAGCCGCCACGGCCTGGGGCGACAGCAGCACCTGACCCTGCGCCGTCGCGGACCGGGCGGTGACCTGCTTGCCGCTCACGTCGACCATGTGGGCGGTCCCGTCCCCACGCAGGTGGGTCAGCGTCTCGCCCGCGCTCACGTCGTCCCCGGCGCCGCGTCGTCCTCCAGCCGGCCCTCGATCTCACGCCGGGGACGCAACAGGATGAGGTCCACCTCTGCGCCGGCGCTCACCTGGTCGGTCTCGGCGTCGGAGACCGCGAGCGCATCGGCCTGAGCCAGCCCACCGAGCAGGTGGGAGCCGGGCCCGCCGACGGGCGTCACGGCATACGCGCCGGTCGAGTCGCGTGAGACGCGCACCCGGGTGTAGGTCTGGCGGTTCGATGCGCTGGCCCAGGGCTCGGTGGCCAGGCCGGTGGCGGTCTGTCGGCTCACCCGCCTGCCGCCGCGGCTCTCCAGCGCGGGCCGGACGAAGACCTCGAAGCTGACCAGGGCGCTGACCGGGTTGCCCGGCAGCGTGAAGACGGGCACGCGGCGGCTGCCGAGCAGACCGAAGCCCTGCGGCTTGCCCGGCTGCATGGCGACCTCGACGAACTTCATCGAGCCCTGCCCGGTGAGCACCTTCTTGACGATGTCGAAGGCTCCCTTGCTCACGCCCCCGGTGGTGACGATGAGGTCGGCGTCCTCGAGCCGGGCCTCGATCTGGCGGGTGGTCTGACCCTCGACGTCAGCCAGGCGGCCGACGTGGACGACCTCCGCGCCCGCCTCGCGGACGAGGGCCTCGAGCATCGGGCCGTTGGAGTCGACGATCTGGCCGGGCCCGACCGGCTCCCCCGGCGGGACCAGCTCGTCACCGGTGGAGAAGACGGCGACCCGGACCTGCCGGACCACCTCGATCTCGTGCACCCCGGCCGAGACCAGCACCGCGATCTGGGCCGGGCCGATCCGGGTGCGGCGGGGCACCAGCAGGTCGCCGGGACGCACGTCCTCCCCGGCGCGGCGGATGTTGGCGCCCTCCGGGGGCTGCGCACGGAACTGGGGCTCCCGCTCGTGCCCGTCGGTGTCCTCCAGCCGCACGACGGTGTCGGCGCCGGGCGGCACGGGCGCGCCGGTCATGATCCGCATGGCCTGGCCCGGACCCAGCCGCTGCGACGCCGGGTCGCCGGCGGCGATGTCGGCCACCACCGGCAGCATCACCGGGTGCTCGGCGGAGGCACCGTCCAGGTCGGCGTGGCGGACGGCATACCCGTCCATGGAGGAGTTGTCGAACCGCGGCAGCTCGGCCCGGCTGTGCACGTCGGTCGTGGTGACCATGCCCAGGGTGCGCGGCACCGGCAGGGTGACCGCGTCAACCGGCTCGATCTGGTCCAGGATGCGCTCGAGGTGCTCCTCGACGGTGATCATCACAAGTGTCCTTCGCTCGGGGTCCGCTCCAGCCTAGACGGGCAGGGGCACAATGGCTGGGGTGAGCCGACCTGTTCTGCCCCACTACCAGCCCACCGGCGACGTCGTCGCCGACAAGGCCACCTGGCGCTCCCTCGTGCGCACCGCACGCCGCGAGCTCGTCCGAGGGTGGTCGGGAGACGACCGGGCGGCCCGCGCAGAGGTCCTGGCCGAGGCCGGGCTGCAGTGGGTGGAGGGGTATGCCGCCCGCGCGGGCGTGCGCATGGACCGGCTCACCGTCACCGCCTTCGAGCCGATGCGCACCGAGCCGCCCGTGGAGCGGCTGTCCGGTGCGCTGCGGGCCGCAGGGGCCAGGGTGCTGGTGCCGATCACCCTGGCCCGGCCCCGGCTGGACTGGGCCGACCTCGACGACCCCGACCGCAGCCCGCTCGGGGAGGCGGTGCTCGCGCAGGTCGACGTCGCCCTGGTGCCCGGGCTGGCCATCAGCGAAGCGGGGGTCCGGCTGGGCCAGGGCGGGGGCTACTACGACCACACCCTGCCCCGGCTGCACGAGCTCACCGCTCCGCGCCGGGTGCCGGTCGTCGTCATCCTGCACGACCACGAGGTCGTACCCCAGGTGCCGGCGGACGAGCACGACGCCGTCGTGGACGCGGTGCTGCGTCCGGCAACCGGCGTGGTCGAGGTGGGCCGATAGCCGATCGAGCGGGCCGGCCGGTGGATGGACCGGGCGGGTCAGCCGGTCGGGGCCGGGACCAGCAGGAGCGTCTGCTCGGCACTGTCCGTCACGGCCTCGCGGGTGACCGCCCACCGGTACGTCTCGCCCTTGACCCACGCCTCGGTCTGGTCGGAGTAGTGGGGGTGGAAGGCGTGACCGGAGGTGCCGGTCTGGTTGACCCAGACCGACGCGTCGCGGTCGGCGAGGTCGGCGACCATCCGCATCGACGGGCCGGCGGTGACCTCGAAGGTGCCGGTGCTGGCGTCCCAGCTGATCGCGTTGACCACGGACGTGTTGCCGGCGACGGGCAGCTGCGCGCTGTTGAAGATGCCCTGCACCAGGGCGGGGACATCACCCGACCCCAGCACCTCGTGCCTCAGCGTGGCCCGGTGCAGCTCCCCCCACGTCCAGTTCGAGGGGTCCTTGGAGATCTCCCGGGTGAGGTCCTGACGGGCCTGCACCAGCGCGGTGCGGATGACCTCGTCGCGCGTCTCCACCACCCCCGGCGTCCGTTTGTCGTCCCACCAGACGCTGGTGGGGTCGGCCAGCAGGTCCTCCAGGATGAGCATCGAGCGGGAGTTGCCGGTGACGGCCAGGTCGGGCGGCAGCTCGTCGTCGAAGACCGCGGTGAGCAGGTTGGCGAAGACGGCGTAGAAGTAGGCCGCCGCCGCCGACTGCTCCCCCTCCGCCGGGGAGCTGCCGTCCCAGTCCCGCAGCATCTGCTGGGGGCCGGTGTAGAACGAGCCCTCGAGCTCGACGTCCAGCAGGTAGGGCACCACCGACAGGGCGAAGGGGCTGGTGTCGTCCAGCTGCATCTCCGCCATGGCCGTGGGGGTCAGCGGCCCCTGCTCGAGCCGCTCCTGAAGGAGCTCCAGGATGCGGGTCGACCGGTAGCCCATGGCGTACTCGCTGGTCAGGAACGGCCTGGTGCGGCTGGTCACCGCCTGGTTCGCGGTGACGATGACCCCGTCCTCGGGGTTGAGGCTGTGCGGCAGGTCGTCGAAGTCCACCCAGCCGTCCCAGGCGTAGGCGGGGTCCCAGCCGGGGGCGGGGTAGAAGCCGGGCGGGGTGCCGTGGGTGGCGCTCTCCCGGATCGGCACCAGGCCCGGGGCCTGGTAGCCGATGTTGCCCTCGACGTCGGCGTAGACCAGGTTCTGGGCCGGCGCGGCGAAGAACGCGGCCGCGTCGCGGAACTCCTCCCACCCCGTCGCCTTGTTGATCCGGAACACCGCCTCTGCGGTGGTGCTCGCTTCGAGCCCGGTCCAGGCCAGGGCCACCTCGAAGGTGCGCGAGGTCGCCACCCCGTCCAGCGGACCGTTGGCGCCCATCGCGGCGACGTCGTCGAGCACGTCGGAGACGATCGGGCCGTGCGTGCTCTCCCGGATCCGGACCGGCACCTCCTCCCCGCCGGCGACCCGGATCACCTCCTCGCGGACCCGCATCGGCACGAAGTCGTTCTCGCGGCGCACCAGGTCGCCCCGGGTCTCCTCGAGGTAGAAGTCGGTGACGTCCGGGTCGAGGTTCGTCAGGCCCCAGGCGATCTGGTGGTTCTGGCCGATGATCACGCCCGGGAAGCCGGCGAAGGTGAACCCGGAGACGTCGAAGGGACAGTCCGCGGTCACCTCTCGGCAGTGCAGGCCGGCCTGCATCCACACCCCGGGCTGGGACAGGCCCAGGTGGGGGTCGTTGGCCAGCAGCGGCATACCGGTGCTCGTGTGCTCGCCCGAGACCACCCAGGAGTTGGACCCGACCCCTTCCCCCTGCCCGAGCAGCTGCGGGATCTGCGCCAGCGCCAGCACGGTGTCGTCCAGCGCATCGGTCTGCCCGGCCAGCCACTGCTGGGTCGGGGGGCCCGAGGGTGGCTGCGCCGGCTCCGGCGGGTTCAGCCGGGCGACGTCGGCGGGGTCCTGGCCGGGGGGCAGGAGCGGGCCCGGCCCGGCAGTGCCGCCGCGGGAGCTGCCGCTGGACAGTGGTGGCGGGTCCGGCGGCGTCCACTCCCCCCGCGACAGGATCGGCGGGTGCTCCTCGTGCGGGTAGGCCGGGTAGAGGGTGCCCAGCTGGTTCAGCGGGACCTGCCCCACCAGTCGGCCACGGGTCAGCTCCTCCCGGTAGTTGCCGCGCAGGTCCCACGCCATGGCCTTGAGCCAGGCCAGCGAGTCGACCGCGTCCCAGGGGCGGATCTGGTAGCCGGGTGCGCTCTGGGCCAGCACCAGGTACTCCAGGCTCATCGTGGAGGGCCCACCGCGGGAGTCGATGTAGGCGTTCACCCCGGAGGCGTAGGCCTGCAGGTAGGAGCGGGTCTCTGCGGAGAGCAGGGAGAGCTCCTCCTCGGCGACCCTGCGCCAGCCGAGGGTGCGGATCACCTGGTCGGTCTCGACGCCACCCTCGCCGACGAGCTCGGCGAGCCGGCCGCTGACGACGTGCCGGCGCAGGTCCATCTGGAAGAAGCGGTCCTGTGCGGCGACGAACCCCTGGGCGCGAAAGAGGTCCTCGGGGGAGTCGGCGTAGATGCGCGGGACGCCCTGCGCGTCGCGGACGACCTCCACCTCACCGGTCAGGCCGGGCAGCTCCAGCTCGCCGCTGGTCTGCGGGAAGGCGCGCCTGGTCAGACCGACCCCGACGACGGCGGTGGCGACGACCACGACCACCAGGATGGCCGCGATCGGCACAGCGAGACGCTGCCACAGGGGTCGGGACACGGCCCCCAGCCTAGGTCACCGTGTCGGTCCCGCCCCGGAGAACACGTAGGATCTCGCCTCGTGCCCACCTACTCCTACGTCTGCAAGGACTGCGCCCACGCCTTCGACATCCAGCAGGCCTTCACCGACGACGCCCTGACGACCTGCCCCGAGTGCGAAGGCTCACTGCGCAAGGTCTTCAGTGCGGTCGGCGTCGTCTTCAAGGGGTCCGGCTTCTACCGCACCGACTCCCGCGGGTCGGGCTCCTCGTCGGGGTCCTCCGGCGACAAGTCCGCCGCCTCGACGTCCGGCTCCTCCTCGGAGGCGGGCGGCGCGAAGTCCGAGTCGTCCGCGGCCAAGCCGTCCACGAAGGACGCACCGAGGTCGACGACGCCGACAACGTCGTCCACAGCGTCGACGGGCTCGTCGGCGTCGTCCACAAGCTCGACCTGAGGCCTCCCGTCGGCTGCTCGGCGCGCCTAGCGTGCTGTGCGTGCACCGACCACGGCCGGCCCGGACGAGCCGACGACCTGCCCTGCGGTCGCGTCGAGCGCTCGCCGCGACCCTGGCTGCGCTCACGGCGGGCGGGACGGCATATCTCGCGCTGCACCGGCCCGCCGACGACGGTGTGCCGGCCGTGGTCGCCACCAGCACCCTCCCGGTGGGCCACCTGCTCACGAGGGGGGATCTGGAGGTGCGCGAGCTGCCCGCGGACGCGCTGCCGACGGGCGCGCTGACGCAGCTGGAGAGCGGCGTCGACCGGACCGTGGTCGCCCCGCTCGCCGAGGGCGAGGTGCTCACGACGCTGGACGTGCGGGCCTCTGCGCTGCTCACCGGGCTGGCCGGAGGGACGGTCGCCGTCTTCCTGCCGCTGTCCGAGCCTGCCGTGGCGGCGTCCGTGCAGGCGGCGGACCGGGTCGACGTGCACTCCCCCGTCGACGGTTCGGTCGTCGTGCCGCGCGCCCTGGTCCTGCGGGCCGGCACGGGTGAGCAGCCCGGGCTCTGGCTCGGGGTGGACCGGGCCGGGGCGCAGGCGCTGGCCGCTGCGCGGGGCGCGGATCCCGCCGGCGCGGCGCTGCAGGTGGCACTGCACCCGCAGCCGTGAGCCCTAGGCTGGCCTCGCACTGGCGCAGTCGCGCGCCGGGACGCCACCCCCACCCGGACTGCGAGACACCGTCTCACCGGAGAACTGAAAGGAACGGCCGATGCTCAAAGGGTTCAAGGACTTCATCCTGCGCGGCAACGTCATCGAGCTCGCGGTGGCGGTCGTCGTCGGCACCGCCTTCGCCAACGTTGTGGAGGCCATGGTGAGCGGCATCGTCACCCCGCTGCTCAACGCCGTCGGCGGCGGGGGCCAGGTCGAGGGGCTCGGCGTCCCGCTGCGCCCGGGGCAGGAGAACACCTACCTGGACTTCGCGGCGATCATCAACGCCCTCATCGTCTTCCTCATCACGGCCGCGGTCGTGTACTTCGCGCTCGTCGCCCCGATGAACACCTTCCAGCAACTGCGCAGACGCGGTGTTGAGGAGCCCGAGGAGGTCTCCGAGGAGATCGCCACCCTGCGCGAGATCCGCGACCTGCTGGCTGCCCGGCGGACCGACGGCACCCTCTGAGTCGGGCCCGGGTCCGTCAGTCCCAGTGGGGCGGGCGCTGCTCGACGATCCACGCGTCGCGCGGGTCCGCGGTGGGCGCCGCGCCACCCTCACGGTCCTCTTCCGTCGCGGCCGGCAGGTCCTCGCCGGGCTCCGCGTCGGGGTTGGTCGCCGGCGCGTCCACCCGCCGGCGGGCCCGTGCCGGTCTCGCCGGGTGGGACGCGCGGGTCGGACGGGTGCTCATGGGCGTGCGGCGCCGCGCTCGCGCAGCGCTGCGAGGACGCGCGCGACCTCCCGGGCAGGGTCGGTGAAGACATCGGTGCTGCGCACCCGCACCGGCGTCCACCCCATCCGGGTGAGCTGCTCGTGGCGCAGCCGGACGTCGTCGCGCCCGGGTTCCTGCCCCTGCGCCGGCGCGTGCACGTCACCGTCCACCGCCACCGCGAAGCGCCGACGCTCGGTCTCGCTGACCACGCCGACGTCGACGGTATGGGGCCCGTGACCCACGTCCTCCACGACCTCGAGGTCCTCGGCCCGCAGCCTGCGCACCAGCTCGCGCATCACCGCGGAGTCACCGGCCCTGTCGTCCTCGAGCGGGAGCAGGGCCTGCTGCAGGAGCGCGGCGCCGTCCCCGGGCCGGGCCGGCCAGTCCCCGACCGGTGACGGCACCACGAGGTCGACCGACCTGCGGGCCGCGGCCAGGACCGACCCGGCCACCTCCGCCTGCGCGGACCCACCCGGGCTGGTGACCCACACCACACGGTCGCGCACCTCGCCGCTGATCCGGTGGGCGGGGCGGACCAGGAACGGCTCGACGAGCTGCTCGTCGTCCGCGAGGGCCGCCGACGGAGCCGACCAGTCCTCGCGGGAGTAGGCCGACCGCAGCGCGATCCCGACGTCCTCGGCCCCGGCGTCGTCGTCGGTGACCACCAGCAGGCTGTCGTGCGGGTGCCGGCGAGCGTGCTCCAGCGCCAGGCCCACCCCGGCGGACACCTGGGCGGCCACCCCGCCCTCAGCGACGTGCTCCCGCACTCCCGGTCCGCGGTCGACGCCAGGGAAGGAGTGCACCGGGACGGGCATCAGGGCGGCGAGCGGTGCGACGAGTCCCTGGTTGAGGGCGCGGTAGTGCACCTTGAGGTGCCGCACGGGCAGGACCGTGGCGGCGTCGTCGAGCAACGAACCGCTCGGCTCCTCCGCCGCGGCCTCACGCTCGGCCTTCGGGTCGGCGACGACGCTGAACTGTCGAGGCCCGGGACCGCCGCTGTCCCCCACGATCATCGTCTGCCGGCCGTGAGCCAGCGCCGGGACCGCCCGGGCGGTCGTGGTGCGGCCGGCCCGGTCCACGATGACCAGGTCGAAGGCGAGGTCCGCCGGCAGGGCCGCGGGGACGGCCAGCGGGCTGGCCAGCACCACGGGCCGGGCGGCCAGCACGATGTCGGGGGCGCGGCTGATGATCGCCCGCGCGTCGACCGCGCCGACCCGTGCCTCGTCCAGCGCCCGCTGCCAGGCGCCGGCCTGCGAGGAGTGGCCGGTGAGAGCCCGCCGCAGGCGGCGCAGGACCGCCCGACGGGCCCGGAGGGCGTTGCGGCGCAGGTGGGCACGGTCGGCCGTCCGGAATGCGCGCTCGGCCTCCCGCACGGCCTCGGCCGGCACCTGCTGCGGCACCTCGTCGGAGGTGAGGTGGTCCAGCACCGAGCTGCGGTGCACGAAACGGACCTCGGCGGCAACCCGCTCCGGGGACATGCCCCGCCGGGCGAGGTCGTCCACCAGCTCGCCCAGCCCCGCCTCGCGCAGGGGGGCCAGGAGCGGGTGGGCCTGGGCGGCCACGGCGGCGCGGTCGCTGCGGGCGTCCAGGCGGACCAGGCGCTCCAGCACGATGTCCAGGTGGCTGGTGAAGAGCTCGTGCCCGGTCGCGGTGCCCTCGAGCACCTGGGCGAGCCAGCCGAGGTCCTCACCGATCGGCGCGTGGGCCGCGACCGCCGCCTCCCACTCGTAGGGCGCGTTGGGGCGGGCCGCCTTCCCGGCGATCTGCTCCCACTCGTTGCGCTCGTCCCGCGCCAGCCGGACCCGCTGGGCCAGGTCGGCCGGCGGGGTGCCGGGGCGGAGGTGCTGGCGCACCTGGCGGCGCATGCGGGCCCGGGTGACCGCGCCCGGCCGCTCGGCGAGCTCGTCGCGGGCCGCGGTCGCCGCCACCATCTCGTCGAGGGGGGCGTCGTAGATCGACGGTGAGAAGATGTCGAGCGTCTCGCTCGCTCGAGCGATGAGGCCCAGCCGGTGGGCCCACTGCTGCAACGACGCCGGGACCGGCATCCCGGCCTTCTTGCAGATCCGCTCGGCCAGCTCCCGGGCGGCCGTGAACTCCCCGCCGACCAGCCTGCCCACCACCTCGGTGGCGCGGCCGGCCTCGTCCGTGGAGGCGAGGCGGGCGGCATACCAGGGGTCCTCCATGCGGGAGCGTGACCACGCCCCGGCATCGGCGGCCTCGATCAGGGCGTCGGTGACCTCCGAGAGCCGCTCCTCGGTCAGGGTGCGCAGGACCGCGCCGGGCAGCCGGATCCGGGAGGCGGGCGGGTGGTCGCGAGCGGCCAGCTCCGCGAGGTCGTCCTGCGTGCCGGCCAGGCTCAGCCCCCACGGCTCGTGCTCGCGATGCAGCACCTGCTGCTCCCGGCGCAGCACGGCCAGGGCGTCCTCGCGGGCCGGCAGCGGGTCGGCGCCCAGGTCGGGCTCGGGCTCCTCGGACAGGCGGTCCAGCGCCTGCCGGGCATCGTCGAGGGTGGCGCGCATGGAGACCGGGTCCTCGGCCAGGTGCAGGCACAGGTCGCCGAGCCCCACGTGCTGCAGGCGACGCTGCAGGGCCTCGAGGGCGGAGCGCTCCTCGGAGCAGACCAGGACGCGGCGCCCCTCCGACAGGGCCCCGACGATGACGTTGGCGATGGTCTGGGTGCTGCCCGTGCCGCTGGGCGTGTCGAGGACGAGGCTGCCGCCGTGCACCACCTCGTCGATGACCAGCCGCTGGGAGCGGTCGGCGTCCAGCGCGTTCAGCTCGTGCCGGGGATCCTCGGCCCGGTCTGGGTCGGGCCCCGGGGAGGGCAGGGCCACGTCGGCGCCGGCCAGGGCCGCGACCACGTCGCTGGCGGCCAGCGGCTCGACCTCACCGGTGTAGGAGGTGACGAGCGGCAGCTTGGCCCAGGGGAAGGTGCTGATCACCATCTGGGGGCCGATGGCGAACCCCTTCATCTCCCCGCAGATGTCCTCCAGCGCCTGGTAGGTCAGCCGCGGGTCGAAGCCGTGGCTCTGCGCCGAGAGGCCGACGAGCATCTCGGGGTTGAGCTGCAGGTGGACCTCGCTGCGCAGGTAGTGCTCCAGCACCGGGTTGAAGACGACGTCCTCGTGCAGCTGCAGCACGAAGTCGGAGTGGGCGGGGTCGGTCGGGGTGATGGTGCAGGACCGCAGCAGCACCGGCGCCCGCGGCGGCACGAGCACCCGGTGCAGGTCCCAGGTCGCCAGCCCGATCGCCAGGAAGCCGGCTTCGATGCCGTGCTCGCGCCGCAGCTCGGAGATCTTGTCTCGGATGCCGCCGATGCGGCGGGCGGCGTCGGTGAACGCGACCTGCTCGCGGACCAGGTCCGAGAGCGGGGTGGGGCGTCCCGAGAGCAGCTTGGCCACGCCGCCGGGGTGGGCGAGGTTGAGGTCGAAGGTGCCGGTCAGCGAGGTGCGGTGCCACAGCAGGGTGTTGGGACCCCCGAGCTCGGCGACCTCGTGCCGCCAGTTCGCGCGGGCACGCGAGACCGCGTCGAGACGGGCCTCATCGAGGGTATGCGGTGCACGGGCGGGGTTCACCCACCCAGGCTAACGACTCGACGACGCGCAACCGTCAAGACACCCAGGGCGAGTGCGGCCAGACCCGAGACGACGGCCAGGACGTCGAAGCCGAGCTGGTCCATCACCACGCCGGCGAGCGCCCCTCCGGCGGCGGCCGACAGGCCCATCACGAGATCGGCCGCGCCCTGGACCGCAGCACGCTCGGCGAGGGGGACGGCACCGGCGATGGTGCCGGATCCCGCGACCATCGTGCAGGACCACCCCAGGCCGAGCAGCACGAGCGCCGCCGTGAGCGTGCCGGAGTGCCCGTCGGCGGAGACGGCGGCCAGCGCGCAGGACAGCAGCAGGATGGCGACCCCCAGGAGCACCACGCGGACCGCTCCCCACCGGTCGACGAGCTGGCCGACGACGGGCGAGAGGCCGTACATGCCGAGGATGTGCAGGCTGATGACCAGGCCGATGACCTCGATCTCGGCCTCGCCGTGGCGCATGTGCAGCGGGGTCATCACCATGACCGAGACCATGACGACGTGCCCGACGGTCAGGGCGGTGGTGCCCCACAGGGCTGCGGGGGTGGCCCGGATCAGCCGCAGACCCTCCACGATGTTCCCCCTGCGGGCCGTCACGGGGGTGGCCGACGGCCCGTCCGCAGGGTCCGACACGATCGCCGGGTCAGGCGTCGCGAGGGGGTCGGGCGCACCCAGTGGGTCCGGCGCACCCAGGGGGTCAGGCGTGCCGAGCGGGTCCGGCACGGCCGCCGGGTCGACACCGGCCGCCGGGTCGAGACTCGACACCGGGTCGGGGCCAGCCGCGTCGGGACCGGCTGCCGCATCGTCGGCCAGCGTGCGGGCCAGGAGCAGCGGGTCGGGGCGCAGCAGCACCATGAGCACCAGCGCGGCGAGGCCGAAGCCGGCCATGGACAGCACCCAGGCACCGGCCAGGGGCGGGATGCCGAGCAGCGCCGCGATCCGCTCCCCCGGCCCGATGAGGTTGGGCCCGAGCACCGAGCCCACGGTGGTGGCCCACACCACCCAGCTCAGGTGCCGCCCACGGCGTTCGGGCGGGGAGAGGTCGGTAGCCGCATACCGGGCCTGGTTGCCGGCCGTGGTCGAGGCGCCGAAGAGGGTGGTGCCCACCAGGAGCAGCCAGAACAGCCCGGTCGCCGTGGCCGTGATGGCCAGGAAGGCACCCAGGCCACCGACGAGGTAGGCCGCGACCAGGCCGAGGCGCCGACCGAACCGGGCCATCAACGCCACGACGGGGATGGTGAACAGCGCACCGCCGAGGACCTGGGTGGTGGTCGCGAGGCCGGAGAGCGCGTCGTTGCCGCTGACGTCGGCCGCCACGATCGCGCCGACGGCCAGGCCGCTGGCGACGCCGATGCCGCCGAGGGTCTGGCTGCCCATGAGGGTGAGGACGGTGCGCCCCTGCACCCGGTCGGTCGCGGGCGGCAGCGGGCGGGTCACCGGGGCAGTGTGGCAGACCCTGCCCGCGGCAGGCCCAGCCAGGTGGAAGGATGGAGCCGTGGGTGAGGAGATGAGCGAGACGGGGCAGCAGCCTGCCCTCAGCCGGGACGGCAGCGTCCACGTGACCGACGAGAAGGTGAACACCGTCTCCCACCTCATCGGCTCCTGCCTGGCGGTCCTGGGCACCGCCGTGCTGGTGACCCAGGCCGCGGTCCAGGAGGACCCGTGGAAGATCGTCGCCTTCGGGATCTACGGCCTCTCGCTCATCACGCTCTTCGTCTGCAGCACCCTGCACCACGGGATCGACCGTGGCCCGCGGGTCAACGACGTCCTGCGGACGCTGGACTACACCTCGGTCTTCCTGCTCATCGCCGGCACCGTCACCCCCCTGGTGCTGATCGTGGCCCGGACGCCGTTCGGGTGGGCGGTCCTGGGCACGGTCTGGGGGATCGCGACCCTCGGCATCGTCCTGCGCTCGGTATGGCGCCAGCTGCCCAAGTACGTCACGAACACCCTCTACATCGCCCTGGGGTGGATGCCGGTGGCCCTCGTGCTCACCGAGCTGTCGCTGCCGTTCGGCGGCCTGGCACTGCTCGCGGTGGGCGGTCTGGTCTACAGCGTCGGCTTCGTGGTCTTCGTGCTGGAGCGGCCCAACCCGTGGCCGGGGGTCGTCGGCTTCCACGAGCTGTGGCACGTGCTGGTCGTGCTGGCCGCGGGTCTGCACTTCGCCGTCATGTACGGCTACGTCCTGCCGGCCTGACCCGCCGCTCGGCGCGGCTCACCCGACGGCCACGTCCAGCTCGGCCAAGCCGTCGCGGGCGCGGCGGGCCTCGCTGGCCTCGCCGATCCGCTCCGCGACGGCGAGCGCCTCGGCATACCGCTCCTGGGCCTGCTGCCGGTCGCCGCGGGCGTGGGCGAAGTAGCCCAGGTGGTTGAGGACCGAGGCCTCCAGGTCGGGTGCCTCCAGCGCCCGCGCCGCCTCGAGCGCCTGAAGCGCGGTGGCCACGGCCCAGCTCCCGTCACCGCCCGCCTGCTGTGCGACGGCCAGGTTCGACAGGGCGTACGCCCGACCGACCTCGTCGCCCGCCTCGGTCGCCAGGAGCAGCGCCCGCTCTGCCGCCTGGCGACCCTGAGCCGCCTGCCCCTCCTCGCAGAGCAGGCCGGAGAGGTTGCTGAGCGCCCACTGCTCGCGCTCGGCCCAGCCCTGGTCGGCGGCGATGTCGGCCACCTCGCTGAGGATGGTCACCGCCCGCGCCCGCTGCCCTGCCCGGACCAGCGCCACCGCGAGGTTGCTGCTGGCGATCGCCCAGCGCTGGTCGTCGTGCTCCAGCCGTCCGCTCAGGTCGGCGAAGATCGAGATCGACCGGTCGTCATCGCCCACCGAGCTGGCCAGGTAGCCGAGGGCGTTGAGGATGGAGATCTGCCCGTCCTCGTGGCCAGCCACGCCGTAGTGCGCGAGCGCCCGGTCCAGGTAGCCACCGGCCTGCCCGAAGCGACCGACGCGCAGCAGCGTCTGGCCCAGGTTGCGCTCGGTCAGCGCCAGAGCCATCTCGTCCTCGGTCTGCAGCGCCGCTGCCCGGGCCGCGAGGTGCAGCTGGAAGGTCGCGTCGATCCCGCCGCGCTGCCAGAGGTGGGGGGCCAGGACGACGGCCAGCCGCACCGCGAGCTCCGGCAGCTCGTGCTCGGCCGCCCACCGTGCGCTGGCCATCAGGTTGCCGCGCTCCTCGGCCAGGAACGCCTGCGCCCACGCCGAGGCGGTATCGCTACCGCTACCGGTGCCGGTGCCGGTGCCGGTGCCGGTGCCGGTGCCGGCAGAGTCGTCCAGGCAGGGGTCCCAGTACCAGTCCTGCACCGAGGCCGGGTGCAGGACGGACACGGCCCGACAGGCCAGCGCGAGGTAGCTGTCGACCAGGCGTACCGTCCCTGCCCGTCGCTGCGACGGCGAGTCGTCCTCCAGCGACCTCGCCGAGGCGAAGGCGCGGACCACCTCGTGCAGCTCCCATCGCTCCTCGGCGACGGCGCTCAGCAGGTTGGCCTCGACGAGTCCCCCGAGCAGCGGCCGCACCTCCTCGGCCGCCCGCCCGGCGAGCGCCTCGACGGCCGGGCGTCCCACGGTCCGCGTCGGGTGCCACGAGAGCATCCGCAGGGCCCGGCGCTGGTCTTCCGGCAGTGCGTCGTAGGACACCTGGAGCGCGGCCTCGACCTGCTGGTCGAGGCTCGCCCGCTCCAGACGGCTCCGGTAGGCCTGCACGTGGTCGGCCAGGGGCCAGTCGGGCTGCGCCGCGAGCCGGCGCCCCACGACGGACAGGGCCAGCGGCAGTCCCCCGGTGAGCTGGACCAGGGCGGTGGCTTCCTCACCCGCCGGGAGCGGACGCTCCGAGGCGTAGGCCAGGAGTTCGAGACCCTCCTGGGGCTCGAGCGGCGTGAGCAGCACCTCCTCCGCGCCGGGCAGCTCGGGCAGCCGAGGCCGGCTGGTGACCAGGACCGGGCAGCCGCCAGCCTCGGGCAGCAAGGGCGTGACCTGCTCGGCGGAGGCTGCATCGTCCAGGACCACGACGTACCGCCTGCCCGACAGCGCGCGTCGCAGACCTCGCAGCACCTCGGCCAGGTTGGTGGGCTGGTCCTCAGGACTCAGCTGCTGGAGCAGAGCTGCCGCCGCTGCGCCCACGTCGACGGGGCGCTGGTCCGCGGAGGAGCCCTGCAGGTCGAGCAGGAGCACCGCGGCCTCCAGGCGATCGGCCAGCTCGTGTGCAGCACGCAGGGCCAGCGAGGTCTTGCCCACCCCGGCCATCCCGGTGATGACCACGGGACCGTGCGCCGCCGCGTCCAGCACCTGCGTGCACTGCGCTCCGCGGCCGACGACGGATGGCACCGGTGGGTCGGCCACCACCTGGGCCTGAACCGGTCCCGCGCCGGGCGTCAGCACCGCCCGAACGGCCTGGCGCCAGCGGACCCGGTCGTCCGGACCGGCCCCCAGAGCGGTGACGAGGTCGAGGACGAGCTCCATGTCGAGGCGCCGCCGCCCCTCACGGAAGCAGTCGTAGACGGTCACCCGGCCCGGGACCGCCTCGCTGCGGGGCACACCGCGGGCCAGCCGGGCCCTGGCAACGCGCTGGGCGAGCGCTGCGTATGACGGGTTGCCCGCCCAGGCTCTCAGCTCGCGCAGGACGCCGGTCAGGTCGTCGATGGTGGCCGCCCCGACGGGCGCTGGCGGCGCGCCGAGACCCGGCTGCGCAGGTGACGTCATGGTTCTCCTCCCGAGCGGGTCCGCCAAGGGACTCGACCCTGGACTCGGCATTGAACCCAGCAGGGGACCCGGCGTCGATCTTCCGTCGGCAAGGGGAACAGGTCAACCCACCCAGCCCAAAGCGGGGCCCGAGCCCCCCTACGGCTCGGGCCCCGCGTCCGGTGCTCGGGTCAGCGGATCACCGGATCTCGCAGACGATCCCCTGGCCGGTCCAGTGACCACAGAGGGTGGCCTGGGCCGCCCCAGCAGCCCCGACGGACAGCCCGAGGGCCAGGGCCGCGGCGGTGAGAACAGAGATGGTGCGCTTCTTCATACATCCTCCTGATGGTGGTGGCCGGCTTCGACGCCGGGCCGTGCAGTGGGTTGAGGCAGGTGCCGCGCACCGCGACGGGCTGCGGTGCGCGGCACGTGTGGTTGGTCAGCGGATCTGGCAGTAGACCCGCTCGAAGAGGATGTGACAGCCGCCGGGCAGCAGCTCGACGGCGCTGGCGGGCATGGCCATCCCGACGGCGATGCCGACGGTGGCGGTGCCGACGAGGACGGTACGGACGATGCGCTTCATGGGTACTTCCCTTCGTTGGTGGATGTGGTCACGCACGATGACCGCACGGCATACCTCGCGTCCCTGCGTGAGCGCCGTGGTGACGGGAACCCGTCCTCGGACACTGTCGTCGGGGCGGACGGCACATGCATCGATCCCGAACGATCCCGAACGAACCCGCACCCTGGGCAGGGCGCGAGTATCGTCACCGCATGACGCAGACTCCGGACGAGCACGACGTCGACACCCGCGCGCGGTTGCTGCCCGAGGAGCAGGCGGTCGGCAGTGACAGCCCCCACGAGCAGGCGGAGATCATCCTGGAGGAGTCCCTCGAGAGGACCGAGGACCCCGAGGGCACCCAACGCTCGTCCACGCAGAGCCCCGGCTAGAACGTCGCAGTGCTCCCCGGCAAGGCTTGACCACGTCGCCCGGGCTGGGCCGCCCTCCCGCTCACACCAGTTCGACGCGGTCGGCCTGCGGGCCTCGATCGCTCTGTCGCACCTGGTACCGGACCCGATCGCCCTGGTACAGCGCCTCGACGCCTCGGAGAACGGACACGTGGACGAACAGGTCCGCGCCTCCCGTGTCCGGGGCGATGAAGCCGAACCCGCGCTCCGCGTCGTAGCGCACGACCACTCCCTCGCCCCCACGCGCCGGGACGGCCGGTGCCTCCCGTTGTCCCGACCGAGCGCGGACCGTCGACGGCGCGGGTGCGCCCCGTGGTGTCGAGCGGCGCGCGAGGCGCACGTCCCGAGCTTGCGGGCCCTTCTCGCTCATGACCGCGTCGTACGTCACCCGGTCGCCCTCGCCCAGCTCGGGGAGCCCGTCGGACAGCGCCCGGACGTGGACGAACACATCGGGGCCGCCCGACTCGGGGGTGATGAACCCGAAGCCCTTGTCCGCGTCGTACCAGGACACGGTGCCGTCCGCCCCGTCGTCTGCCGCGGCCTGCTGGCCGGCCTGGTCTCCCAGGGGGAGCAGGTGATCAGCCTGCGGGCCCTTCTCCCCCTCGACGACGAGGAACGCCACCCGCTGCCCCTCCCACACCACGCCGCCGCCCACGATGGCCGAGCTGTGCAGGAAGATCTCGGCACCACCGCCGTCGGGCGTGATGAAGCCGTACCCCTTGGCAGGCTCGTACCAGGAGACGGTGCCGAGCAGGCCCAGCGGTGTATCGGCGGCCCGGTCGGCCATGACCCGGACGCGGCGCGCCTGCGGGCCTCGTTCCCCTTCGCCCATCTCGAACTCGACCACCTGCCCCTCCCGGAGCAGCTTGATCGCGGCGTCGCTGACGATCTCGGACGCATGCACGTACAGGTCCTCGGCCTCCTGCCCGAGGGCGATGAAGCCGAACCCACGATCGGCGTCGAACCAGCGGACGGTTCCCTCGGTCACGTGTGACTCCTTGTCGACGTTGCGGTCGGTACTCCCCCCAGTGTGTAGTACCTGACACCGGCGATGAAGGACCGTGCACCCAGGTTCAGGTATTGCTTCCGCAACGGGGCCATGACCCCGGCCCGTCGATCCCGACCTTGTGGTCGGCTCCACCACTCAGTCTCACGCAACCCCGAGCGCGAGATGCGAGTGAGGGGGGAGGACCGGGCGGACGGTTGCGGCGATGTGCTCGTAGCGATGTGATTGTCCAGGCGTGCGACACGCCGCAGGCCTCATCGGCACATGTGCAGACACGCCGATGCAACGTGCCCCCGGCAGGATTCGAACCTGCGACACCCGCTTTAGGAGAGCGGTGCTCTATCCCCTGAGCTACGAGGGCAGGCCGACGGACCGCCGGCGCGACCACGATCCTCTCACGGGTCGGCCTGCGGTCCGGCACCGCACGCGCCGCCTCAGCTGCCGGAGACCGCCGCGGCCAGTCGAGCGAGAGTGTCCTCCAGCTGCTCCTCGGTCACGAGCGGGAAGGAGACCTTCTTCAGCAGCTCCTGGTCGGTCACCTTGCCCCAGTCGTAACTGTGCCGGACCTCGGTGCTGTCCGGCCCCTGGGGGACGAGTTCCCACACCCACTGCCAGCCGGGCGGCTCGGTACCGGCGGGCGCGGTCTCCCAGGCCAGCAGGTGGTCCTTGTCGTAGCCGGTCACGTGGTTGTCGGTCTGGTAGTCGCCGCCCATGTGGTCCCCGGTCATGTTCATCGTGAAGACCTGGCCGGTGCCGGTGATCCGGTCTGCGTGGTCCACGGAGCGGACGAAGCCGGAGCCGTCCAGCTCGACGTGCCGTTCCGGCAGGGAGAGGACCTCGAAGATCTCCGCGGCCGAGGCGTCGATCGTGCGGCTGACGGTGATGCTCGTGTCGTCGTTCATGCTCGCGACGCTAGTAGGCCGGTGTCCGGCCCGCGAGCCGAGGACGCTCGCCCGGGGACGGCCGCGCGCCGCCGCTGTACGCCGCCGCGGACATCACCTCCTCCGTCTCTGCCACAGTGACGCCATGGCCACCCACACCTACGCGCTCGACCTGACCTGGACCGGCAACCGCGGCACCGGGACCTCCGGCTACCGCGACTACTCCCGGGACGTGCTCGCCCGGAGCACCGGGCGCCCCGACCTGGAGCTGTCCGCCGACAAGCCGTTCCGCGGCGACCCGGGCCGGTGGAACCCCGAGGTCCTGCTCCTGGCCGCCCTCGCGGAGTGCCACCTGCTCTCCTTCCTGCACGTGGCGGTCAGCCACGGGGTGACGGTGACCGCATACCGCGACGAGCCCGTGGGCTGGATGGAACAGGAAGGGATCGGTGGACGGTTCAGCCGGGTGCTGCTCCGCCCGCACGTCACCGTCGCCATCGCCGCCGACGTCGACCGGCTGCCTCAGCTGCACGCGGAGGCACACCGCGCCTGCTTCATCGCCTCATCGGTGAACTTCCCCGTGGAGCACGAGCCGGTGACCGCGGTCGCGGACGGCCGGACCGGCTAGGCCGTGAGTCGGACCGTGTGCACGTCGGGGATGGCGGCGTAGCGCTGGGGGGTGCAGGTGAGCAGGATGACCTGGACGTCGCTGGTCCCTTCGGTGGCAGCCCCCAGCACTACCCCCATCTGGTGCAGGCGCTGCGGATCGGAGTACCCGAGGGCGTCGTCGATGACGACGGGCACGCCCTGCGTCGGGTCCACGAGCCGCGCGACGGCCAGCCGCGCGAGGATGCCCAGCTGCTCCTTGGCCCCGCCGGACAGCTCGGCAAACGGCACGGTCACCCCGCCCAGGGTGCGGGCGGACAGGGACAGGTCCTCGTCGACGGTGACCGCGAAGCCGGGTCCGTAGACCTGGCGACCCAGCTCCTCCAGCGCGTGGGTGTAGGGCCGGACGTAGGCACGGTGGGCGTTGTCCCGGTGCCGGCTGAGCGTGGTGTGCAGGTGGCGGGCCGCGCGGGCCCGTCGGTCGACCGCCCGTAGGTCGCGCTCGGCGTCGTCGAGGTGAGCGACGGCGAGGTCGTACAGCTCCTGGCGCCCCTCCCCCGCCGCCATCTCCACCTGGCCCTTGACCTGGTTGAGCTCCGCGTGGACCTCCTCCCGGGCCCGGGAAGCCAGGACGTGCTGGTGCCGGGCGGAGCGCAGCTCGGCGCGGGTGCCTTCGACATCCGCGGCGGCCATCGCCTCGGCTGCCTCGCGGACGGCTCGCGTGCGCTCGCTGACCTCGACTGCGCAGCTGTCCACCTGCTGGACGAGCGCCTCGTCGGGAGTGTCCTGCCGGTCGCCCGCCAGCTGGGCCTCGAGCGTCCGCACCCTGGCCTCCTCGGCCGAGATGTGGCCCTGGGCCCGGTCCAGCCGGGTGGTCAGGGCGGCCACGTCAGCACGGCGCCGGTCCAGGGCGGCACAGGCGCGCTGATGCCGGTCCCGGGCCTCACGCAGCGCCGCCTCGGCCGCTCGGACGAGCTGGCGAGCACCGGCCTCGTCGACGGGCAGCTCGCGACCCGGGGTGCGGGAGGTGAGCCCGTCAGCCACCCGTGCACGAGCCTGCTCGACCTCCTCCTCGAGGCGGCGAGGCAGCACACCGGCGTTGGCCTCAGCGGTGAGCGAAGGGCCCCAGGGCCGCAGCAGCGCCTCTACATCGCGGGTGGCCTCCCGGAGCCGGGCCTGCGTCGCCTCGGTGACCTCGACGAGAGCATCCACCTCGTCCACGTCCGCGCAGCCGAGGTCCGCCAGCGTGCGGCGCAGCTCGACGCGCAGCCGGTCGATCTCGGCCACCCGGTCCTTGGCCTCCGCGTGCAGGCGCACCCGGACGCGAGCGTGCCCGGGGATCTCCAGGGCGGTGTCGTGAGCGACCTGAAGACGCAAGCGCTCCCCAGGCAGCACCGGGTCGATCGCGGTCTGGTCGCCCGCATCGATCTCCACGGCGGAGCCCCAGGCCTCGACGTCCAGGGTCGGGATGGCGCTGTCGTGCTGCAGCGTCATGGCGTCCAGACGGTCCTGGAGGGCGCGAACCCTGCGGGCCAGCTCGCGCCCGACCGATGGTCGACCGGAACCCTCTCGGGCGGCGACCTCGGCCCGGGCGGCGCGGACCTTCTCGACGAGCTCGGCGGCCAGGCCCAGCACGTCCTGGCAGGACGCCAGCTCACGGACCGCCGCGAGGTGATCGGCGTCGGCGCGGGCCGCAGCGACCTCGTCGGTGGCCTCCTCCACCTGTGTGCCGGCGGCCTGGGCCGCTGCCTCGGCCGCCACGAGCGCCTCCGCCTGACCCTCGGCCGCCTCCAGGTCTGCTCGATGGTCTTCCTTGGCCTGGGCCAGGGATCGCGAGGACTCATCCCGCTCGGCGACGAGCTCCTCCCGCCGCGTCAGCGCACGGCGGGTGAGCCGGTGCCGATCCTGCGCGTGCGCCAGCCGCTCGAGCGCGACCTTGTGCGCCGCCGCGACCACCTCCGCCTCACCGGCCGCACGCTCGGCCGTCGCGAGCCGCTCCGCCGCTCGGCAGACCTCCGAGTCGGCCCCGGCCGTCCGCTCCCGTGCCCGACCCAGCCGCTCCAGCAGCGCCGCGCCCTCCTCCAGCCTGCGGTGCGCCTCGGCCAGATCGTCCTGCGCCTCGGTGTACCGGGTCAGCGCCTCCCGGTAGACGCCGGTCGGCCGGCCGGTCGGGGTGAAGTACAGGGCTGCCTCCGCGGCCACCTTGTCCAGCAGGGCGTCTGCTCCGTCGGCGTGCTGCTGGGCTCCGGCGGCAGCGTCCAGCGCTGCGGTGAGCACCGTGCTGGACACCAGCGGGGCCACGCTCCCGTCCCCCGCCTGGGTCAGCCGCAGGGCGTCCCAGAGCGTGCGGTCCAGGTGTTGCTCGACCATCGCGTCCAGCCGCTGCTGGGCGGCGTCGCCGGTGAGGTGCTCGGGCCTGGTCCCGAGGATGTCGAGGGTCGTGGAGGGCGACCTGAGCCACCGCTTGGCGTAGCGCACCCGCTGACCTCCGATGGTCAGCTCAGCTTCCACCACGGGTGCCACGTCGCGGTCGACCGGCGCCAGCGCCCGGACGGCGGCCGCCTTGGAGGTCGCTTTCAGGGTGAGCAAGGCGTCGAAGCCGTCCAGCAGGGTGGTCTTGCCGATCTCGTTGGGTCCTTCGATGACCAGCACACCCCGCTCCGGGAAGTCGACGGTGCGCTCGCGCACGCCCTTGACGTCACGCAGGGTGAGTCGGTGCAGCCTCACCGTGAACCTCCCCGCGTCAGCCGGTAGAGCAGGGACAGGGCGTCGCGGGCGCTGCCCTCGTCATCGGGCAGGCCCGGCCGGAAGGCCCCGGCCTCCGGGGACGGTCCGTCTCCCGCCGCAGCTACCCCGCGGATCTCCTCCAGGGCGCTGGCGAGGAACCCGCCCAGCCCCAGCTCGCCGAGGTCGTCGTCGCCGACGAGCACGACGTCGTTGTGCTGCTCGGGCCGGTGCAGGGCCGCCAGCAGGTCGGCGTGCCGCTCGAGGATCTCCTCCAGCCGGGCGTGCTGGGCCAGACCCAGGGTCCCGTGCAGACCGAGCCGGAGGACGGTCCGCTCCTTGTCCGGCAGTGCGCCGAGCTCGCGGTCGAGGGCCTCGAGGTCGTCGTCGGAGTCCACCCGCCGGGCGAGCGCCCGGTAGGTCCATCGGGCGACCCGCTGCGGGCGCACCTCCACCCGTCCGCGGCTCCCCGCCGGGCCGGGCTCGACGTCCACGACCAGGACCTCACCCGGGCGCTGCTCACGCCAGTCGGTCGGCTCGGGGGCACCGGAGTACCAGATGGCCGGGTCCCCCACCTGGGTGCAGGAGTGTCGGTCGCCGAGGGCGACGTAGTGCACGCGACCGTCGTCCAGGGCGCTCGCCAGCGGTCCCACCGCGACCGGTGCCGTGTTGTGCTGGTCCCGGTCCAGCAGGTCGACCCCGCCGTGTCCCACGACGATCCGCACCGTGCCCTCGGGCGCCGGTCCGTCGGGCAGCAGGTCGAGAACTCCGGCCACCGGGTCCGACACGGGGTGCTTGCCGGTCCAGGGGGCCGCGACCAGCTCAACCCCCTCAGCGACCTGCACCACGCCGGCCGTGTCGAGCACGTGCACGTGCCCCGGGAGCTCCTCGCGGAGGAGGGGTGAGGACCAGACCGACATGGGCCCGAGGTGGTCGTGGTTGCCGGGAAGCAGGTAGACGGGCACGGACACCTCCCGCAAGGCCTCCAACGCTCGTCGGACGGTCTGCGGCGTCAGCTGGTTGTGCTCGAAGACGTCCCCTGCCACCACCACCAGGTCGCACCCCTGCTCCAGCGCCAGCGTCCCGATCCGGCGCACCACCTCCGTCCGCGCCGCGGTGAGCCGCTGCTGGGCCTCCGGCGGCAGGTAGCTCCGGGTCATCCCGATCTGCCAGTCCGCCGTGTGCAGCAGCCGCACCATGGCACTCACCTCCACCTCGCCGACCGTCCGGCAGTCCACCGACCTGCCCATCAGGTCGTGGCTCCACCGTAGGAGAGCGCACCGACAGACCCGCGCAGCACGCCCACCGTGTCGCCCACGGCGACCTGCCGCCCGGCATACCCCGACCGTCACCTCCGCGGAGCGCATGGACCGCGGTTTACCATGGTGGGATGACTGCGAGTTCTGAATCTCCCTCTGACAGTCCCTCGCCGGGCAGTGCCCGGCTGCACGGGGGGACGTCGCACGGTGGTCGGGGCCGCCGGTGCTGATCGCGACCGGCGTCACGGTCATCGTCGTCCTCACCCTGATGACCGGCTACTTCGTGGCCCAGGAGTTCGCCTACGTCAGCGTCGACCGGGGCAAGCTGCAGCAGCTGGCCGCCCAGGGTGACGCTGCCGCCGAGCGCGCGCTGAAGGTCACCTCCCGGCTCTCCTTCACCCTCTCCGGGGCACAGTTCGGCATCACCGTCACCGCCCTCCTCGTCGGCTTCCTCGGGGAGGAGCTGGTCGTCAACGGGCTGTCCGAGCAGTATGCCGACTCCGGCCCGCTGGCCCGCGCAGCGATGATCAGCCTGTTCTCCGCCGGCACCCTGGCGTTCTCGACCGTGCTGCAGATGGTCATCGGTGAGCTGGCGCCCAAGAACTGGGCGATCTCCATGCCGGTCCCGCTGGCCCGGGCCCTGTCCCGCACCACCCTGCTCTACCTGACCATCTTCGGCCCGATCATCACCCTGTTCGACAAGGCCTCCAACGCCCTGCTGCGCTCCGTCGGCATCGAGCCCGTGCAGGAGCTCCCCCAGGGCGCCACCCCCGAGGACCTGACCCGCATCATCGCCGAGTCGCACAGCGGCGGGACCCTGGACGAGGAGCTGTCGCTGCTGCTCGGCCGCGGGCTGGCCTTCCGCGAGCGGGTCGCGGAGGAAGTGATGACGCCGCGGACCTCGGTGCAGACCATCCAGGCCGACGAGACCGCGGCCACGGTCCTGGCGGCCATGGAGTCCGGTCACTCGCGCTTCCCGGTCGTGGGCCGGGACATCGACGACATCGTCGGGGTGGTCGGCCTGCACGACCTGCTCGAGGTCGACCCGGCGGACCGCGCGGACGCCCCCGTCCGGGACATCGCGGACGAGGCGCTCATCCTGCCCGAGTCGCTCCCCCTCCCCAAGGTGCTGGAGGCGCTGCGGGAGAGCCACACCCAGATGGCGGTCGTGGTCGACGAGTACGGCGGCTTCGCGGGCGTCGTCACCTTCGAGGACGTCGCCGAGGAGGTCGTCGGGGAGATCTGGGACGAGGACGAGGACGACGAGGCCACCAGCGCCGCCCGCAGCGACGGCACCTGGGAGCTCTCTGCCCGCCTGCGCATCGACGAGGCCGCCGAGGTGACGGGGGTCGAGCTGCCGGAGCACGAGAACTACGACACCCTCTCCGGGCTGGTGCTGGAGCACCTCGGCCGCGTCGTGGAGGAGGGAGACAGCGTGGTGGTCCGCTGGACCAGCCGTGACGGTGAGGGCGACGAGTACGCGCACCAGACCCGGATCGACGTCGTGAGCACCCATCGGCACGTCCCGGACGTCGTCACCCTGCACCCGATGGTCACCCGCACCCTGGAGGAGTGGGCGACCCTGTCGGAGGAGGACCGGGATGCGCTCTCCCCGCCTGACGCCGGCCTGGTGATCCCCGCGCCCCAGCCCGCACCACTGTCCGAGCCGTCCGAGCTCTCCGAGGAGGGTGTCCGATGAGCACCGGTATGGCGATCCTGGTCAGCCTGGTCCTCCTCGCCCTCAACGGCTTCTTCGTGGCCGCCGAGTTCGCTATCGTCGCCGCCAAGCGGCACCGCCTCGAGGAGCGGGCCGCCGAGGGCAGCCGCTCCGCACGTGTCGCGGTCGACGCCTCCCGCCAGCTCTCGCTCATGCTCGCCGGGGCGCAGCTGGGGATCACCCTGTGCACCCTGGGGCTCGGCGCCATCGCCAAGCCTGCCGTGGCGTACATGCTCGACCCGCTCTTCCAGCAGCTCGGTATGCCGGAGCAGGCCGCCTACCCCGTGGCCGTGGCGGTGTCCGTGACGGTCGTGGTCTTCCTGCACATGGTGGTCGGCGAGATGGCGCCCAAGTCGTGGGCGATCTCCCACCCGGAGTCCTCGGCCATGCTCCTGGCCGTCCCCTTCCGCGCCTTCACCGTCCTGGTCAAGCCGTTGCTGTGGGTGATGAACACCCTGGCCAACGTGCTGCTGCGCATCGGTGGCGTCGACCCGGTCGATACCCTCGGCAACGCCCACACCCCTGCGGACCTGCAGCTGCTGCTGGCTCAGTCCTACGAGCACGGCGTGCTGGAGGATGCCGACCACCAGATCCTCAGTGGCACCCTCCGCCTGGCGGAGGAGACCGTCGCCTCCGTGATGTTCCCGACGAGCGAGGCGGTGACCGTCTCACGCTCGAGCACCGCGGCCGACGTGGAGCGGATCAGCCTGGAGAGCGGCCGCTCACGGCTCTTCGTCGTGGAGCCGGTGGGACGGTCCGGCCATCAGCGGATCCGCGGCATCGTGCACGTGCGCGAGGCCATCCTGGCCACCGCTCAAGGCAGAGGTGACGCCTCCCTGGGCGACCTGCTCCAGCCGGTCGGCTCGCTGCCCGAGTCGATGACCCTCATCGACGCCGTGTCCAGCCTGCGTCAGCAGCGCAGCCAGCTGGCCCTGGTCCGGGACGAGCAGGGCCGGGTCGTCGGGATGGTCTCGATGGAGGACATCCTCGAGCAGATCCTCGGCGAGTTCAACGACGAGAGCGACGAGGCCACGGCCGTGGCCGCGCTCTCCTGACGGGCGCGCAGCGCCGGCTGAACCCCCCAGGAACGACGAAGGCCCCCACCGCAAGCGGTGGGGGCCTTCGCGTGTCTTTGCGCGCGGGGTGGCGGGTCAGAGCACCCGGCCGTAGCCAGACACGCCGGAGAACACGGCGCGGTACTGCGTCGGGATGCCGGGGCGACCCGAGTCGTACATCATGCCGCCGCCGGCGTAGATGCCGACGTGGTAGGCCGGGTAGCCGAAGAACACCAGGTCGCCGGGCTGCGGGCTGCTGACCGGGGTGGCCGACGCCTGCTGGGCGGCCGCGGTGCGCGGCAGCGAGATGCCCACCTGGGCGAACACGAAGGAGGTGTAGCCAGAGCAGTCGAAACCGGTCGACGGGCTAGCGCCGCCCAGGAGGTAGGGGTAACCGGTGTAGGCCGCGGCCACACCGAGGACGCCACCGCCGCCCGGAGCCGGGGCCGGCTCGGGAGCCGGGGCCGGCTCGGGAGCCGGAGCGGGCTGGGGGGCCGGAGCCGGGGTGGACGGTGCCGGGGTGGACGGTGCCGGGGCCGTGCGGGCGTTGTCGCGGCTCGCGGAGGTCTCGGTCCGGGACTCGACCGCAGCAGCGGCCTGGGACTCGGCCGCGGAGGGCGCCTCCGCCTCCGGGGCAGCCTCAGGTGCGGGCTCCGCCACCCGGGTCACGGCGGTGAAGCCGCTGGTGCCGAAGTCGGCACCCTCGACGTCGTCCGGGGCGGCAACGGCGCGGGCCGGGCTGTCGAAGGTCACGGCCCGGTCGGTGAGCAGGCCGGCGTCAATGAGCCGCTGCAGGCTCTCGGTCGGGGCCGTCGCCGGCTCCTGGACCAGGGAGACGGGCTCCTGGCCGACCTCGGGGGTCGCGCTGGCACTCACGGCGGTGCCGGCGAGCAGACCCGTCGACGTCGCGGCGATCGCGGCCGACCGGGTCAGGTTGTTGGTGGCCGTGCTGAGACGACCGGGCCGCCGGTGACGGCCGGTGATGCGCATGGTCATGTGTTCCTCCAGCGCCTACGGGGTGAGCTGTCGGGCTCGAGGTGGAGAACCTCTGGATCCGGTGGGCGCCGGATCACTTCGCCCCAAGGAGCCGGGACGGCTCCAGAGGTGGTTCCCCCGTTCCTGTCACGGGTATGTGGTGAGTTGTTCTGCCCGGGCACGCCGACAGGACTCGGCAGTTGCGTGCTCAGGTAGGTCTTCCAGGGGAGAAGGCCGAGATTGACCATACACACGTGGTCCGGCAAATGTCACGCAACGATAACGAAACTGTGCACAACGAGTGAGCGTCACACTGGTCACAGCCGACCTGACCTGCGACGATGCGCTTCGGCTTGACCAAACTCCCAGCCTGTGGGTGACCCATCTCACAGGGCGACACGCCCTGCTGCAAGCCGTCCGGAGGTCAGCTGCAGAAGACGTGCGCGGCCACGTCGGGGGGCAGGGAGACCGCCGCGCCACTGGCCGGCTCGATGATCGTCCGACCCTCCTCGCCCCATACCGTGACCGCAGCCCGCGGACGCACGCCGGACTCCAGGAGCAGCCCGAGCACCTCCGGGTCGACCTGCACGGGCTCACCGATCCGGGTCACCGTCGCCTGCAGCCGGCCCCCCTGCGCGGCGAGCTCGCTGCTGGGTCGTCCCTGGGCCGGCGGCGCCGCCGGGTGCCCGAGCTCGTCGAGACCGGGAACCGGGTTGCCGTAGGGCGAGGTGGTGCCGTCCTCGAGCAGGCCGAGGATCTTCTGCTCGACCTCATCGCTCATGACGTGCTCCCAGCGGCAGGCCTCCTCGTGCACGTAGGCCGGGTCGAGGCCGATCACGTCGACCAGCAGCCGCTCGGCCAGCCGGTGCTTGCGCATGACCCGCACGGCCGCCAGCCGCCCCTCCTCGGTGAGCTCCAGACGGCGGTCCCGGGTCAGCTCCAGCAGCCCGTCGCGCTCCATCCGGGCCACCGTCTGGGAGACGGTCGGGCCCGACTGCCCCAGCCGCTCGGCGATCCGGGCCCGCATCGGCACCACGCCGTCCTCCTCCAGCTCCAGGACGGTCTTGAGGTACATCTCGGTGGTGTCGATCAGCTCGCTCACACCGCTCATCCTACGGGCGGGGCCGGTCAGGGCCACCGGCGTGAGCGGCGCCAGGCGGCCGGCTCGTCCAGTCCTCCCGGGGCGACCCGGTCCCAGACGATCCGGTCGTGCAGCCGGCTGCGCCGCCCGGCCCAGAGCTCGACCTGGTCGGCGACGACCCGCCAGCCACCCCACCGCGACGGCAGCGGGACGTCGTCGGGGGACCCGGTGTCGGGCCATCGCCGGGCGCACTCCTCGTAGGCGGCTTCCAGCACCGACCGGTCGGTGAGGCGCTCGCTCTGCCGCGAGGCGTGCGCGCCGATCCGCGACCCCCACGGCCGGGTCCGGAAGTAGGCCTCGACCTCCTCGCTGTCCAGCTCCTCGACGGCACCTCGCATACGGATCGCTCGGTACATCGAGGGCCAGGTCAGCGACACTGCGGCGAGCGGCCGGGCGGCCAGCTGGCGACCCTTGGCCGAGTCCAGCCCGCCGAAGAAGCAGGGCCCACGCTCGTCGAGGTTGCGCAGGAGCACCGTGCGCACGTCAGGCGCGCCGTCGGCGTCCACGGTGGCCACCGAGAGGGCGGTCGGCTCCGGCACGTCCCCCTGCGCGACCGACCGCGCGACCGCCGCCTCGATCCAGGCACGCACGATGGGCAGGGGCGCAGCCGGACAGCGGTCCTCGGACAGGCCCTCCCCGTCGTAGTCCACCCGGGCCGCCCCGAGCCGGTCGGCCACCACGCTCAGCCCTTCTTGCGACGGGGCACGTGGATCGTGCGCCGCAGCTCCTCGGGTCGTATCCGGCGCGCGGGGTCGGCGTTGAGCAGCAGGGTGTCGTAGGGGATGTTGGTGTGCGGGTGCACGCCCACGGGCTCGCCGCGGGAGAACACCACCCAGTAGGGCCGGCCGGAGTGGAAGACCTGTTGCACCGCGCCCTGGATCACGCTGTCCGCGTGCGCCAGCGCGAGCTTGCGGGGGTTGGTGCGCACCCGGGCCTGGCGGTCCTGGATCAGCCGTTGCGCGGGGTCCCGCTGCCGCATGATCTGCTCGACCACGGCCGGACCGTACCTCTGCGCGAGGGCGTAGACGACGGGACCGTACTTGATCGCCAGGGTGGCGAGGTTGACCTTGCGGGGCACCGATCCTCCTGCGGGATGTCTGCGGCGGACGTCGACGTGGGCACGTGCGCGTCTCCGCTGCACCACGGTAGGCGATGGACGGGGCTAGCGTCCGACCGCATACCCCTGCATCCCCCGCGGGTTGGCGGCCGCGCTGAGCACACCGGTCCTGGGGTCCCTGGCCACCGCGCTGAGCCGGCCCAGGCTCCACGGGCCGGCGTCGAGCACCTCGTGCCCTCGGGCGCGCAGCTCCTCCAGGACGTCCTGGCCCAGCCGCGACTCGGCCACCATCACCCCGGGCTCGCTGGCGCGCGGGTGGAAGCTGCTCGGGAAGCTGGTGGTGTGGAAGGCGGCCGCGTCGATCGCCTCCTGCAGGCTCAGGCCGCCCACGAGGTGGTGCAGCAGGAAGACGCTCTGCCACTGGTCCTGCTGGTCGCCGCCCGGGGTGCCGCAGGCCAGGACGGGTATGCCGTCGCGCAGCACGAGCGTCGGGCTCAAGGTGGTGCGGGGTCGGCGCCCGGGGACCAGCGAGCTGGCCAGGCCCTGCTCCAGCCACATCATCTGCAGCCGGCTGCCCAGGGCCAGCCCGAGCTCTGGCACGAACGGGCTGGACTGCAGCCAGCCCCCGCTGGGGGTGGCCGACACGAGCATCCCCCACCGGTCGACGACGTCGACATGGCAGGTGTCGCCCCGGGTGGCGCCGTCCCGCCGCACCGTCGGCTCGCCGGAGGTGGCGTCGGCTGCGCCGGCCCCCTCGGTCACCAGGGCCTGCGCGGCGATCCGTGGCTCCCGGCCACCCGGCGACCCGGGGCGGAGCTCGCGCGAGGCCTGCTCGCCGATGAGCCCGGCCCGCTGGCGCAGGTAGTCCCGGTCGGTGAGTGCCGCGACACCGACCGGGTCCGCGAGGCTGTCGCCCTGCCAGGCCTCCCGGTCGGCCATCGCCAGCTTCCAGGCCTCGACCAGGGTGTGCACGCCCTCGACGGTCGAGGGGTCGGCCACGGGCGGCACCGGTGCCCCCACGCCGGCCTGCTCGTCCTCGCCGACCACGGTGAGGTCGCCGGCGAGCTCCTCGACCATGCCCAGCACCTGCAGCAGGGCTGGGCCCTGCCCCCAGACGTCGGTCTTGGCGATCGTGTACCCGGCGAAGTCGAGCGTGGCGGCCCGCTCCCAGGTCGGCTCGAAACCGGCGACGTCCTCCGCGGTGAGCACCCCGGGCAGCACGGGCCCGTCGCCGTGCCGGAAGGCTCGCCGGGAGAAGGCCTCGAGCGCCTCGGCGACGAAGCCGTGCGACCAGGCCCGGCGGATGGCGTCGATCCCCTGCTCCCGGTTGCCGCCGTCCCGCACGGCGTCGTCCTCGGCGGCGAGCAGCCGCTCCAGGGTGTCGGCCCAGGCGGTGTTGCGCACGAGCGTGCCGGGCTGGGGCGCGGACCCGTCGACCAGCCACTGGTCGGCCGAGGTGGTCCAGTCCTCGACGAAGAGGTCGCGGACCCGGTCGATGGTGGCGCTGGCCTGCGCCAGCAGCGGGTGACCGTGCCGGGCGTAGTGCAGCGCCGACTCCAGCACGGTGCGGGCGCTCAGCGTCCCCCGGTCCCGCAGCAGCACGAGCCAGGCCTGCACGGCGCCGGGCACCGCGGTGGCGAGCGGTCCGCTGCCGGGCACCCGGTCCAGCCCCACCGAGGCGAAGTGCTCGGGGGTCGCTCCGGCCGGGGCGGGGCCCTGACCGCACAGCACACGGGGCTCCGGGTCGTCGGCGGAGGCGACGATGATCGGCGCGTCGCCGCCCGGGCCGTTGAGGTGCGGTTCGACGACCTGCAGGACGAAGCCCGCGGCGACCGCACCGTCGGCGGCGTTGCCGCCCAGCTCGAGCATCCGCATACCCGCCTGCGAGGCCAGCCAGTGAGTGCTGGAGATCATGCCGACGGTGCCGGTCAGCGTGGGTCGTGTGGTGAACGTCATGGCTCAGCCGAGGGTGGCCAGCACCGGCACCAGGATCAGGGCAGCCAGGGCCAGCAGGACGACGACGCGGCGGGTGTGGGCGCTCAACTAGTTCACCTTCTCGGGGACGGGCTCGATGACGTCGCGCTGGAGGACGAGCGGGCGTCGCCAGCTGCGGCGGATCCGCAGCCGGATGTGGTCGTGGCGCATCAGGTAGATGATCACCATAATCGCCGTCGCCCCGCACATCACGGTCGCGATGAGCACGGTCCAGCGGGCCCCGAACTGGTCACCGACCCACCCCAGGAAGGGCGCGCCCAGCGGCGTGCCGCCCATGAAGACCGCCATGTAGAGGGCCATCACCCGGCCGCGGACGTGCTGGTCGGTCGACAGCTGCACCATGGCGTTGGCGCTGACCATCACGGTCAGGGCGAACAGCCCGGTGGGGATCAGCAGGATCGTGTATGCGGTGAAGGTGGGCGCGAAGGCCAGGGCCAGCGTGGTCAGCGAGAACAGGCTGAGCGAGCCCAGCAGCAGACGCCACCGGGGCCGGTCGCGGCGGGCGGCCATGAGCGCCCCGGCCAGGGACCCGATCGCCATCACGGACCCGGTGACGCCGAAGTCCTGCACGCCCTTGCCGAAGACCTCGGTGGACATCAGCGCGTTGAAGAGCTGGAAGTTCATCCCGAAGGTCCCGTGCATGAACGCGATGACCAGGATCAGCATGATGTCCGGTCTGCCCCGGACGTAGGCGAGGCCTTCGCGGACGCCGCCCCGTGTGGTGGCCCGTGGCGGGGTGTCCAGCTGGGTCGGGTCCATCGCCAGCAGGGCGACGATGACCGCGACGAAGGTCAGGGAGTTGATCAGCAGGGTCGGGCCGGTACCGACCGCGGCGATGAGCAGGCCGGCCACGCCGGGGCCGATCAGTCGGCCCGAGTGGAAGGACGCGGAGTTCAGGCCGACCGCGTTGGTCAGCTTGTCCCTCGGCACCATCTCGGAGACGAAGGACTGGCGGGCAGGTGCGTCGATGGCCGAGGCGGTGCCAGAGAGGAAGGCCAGCACGTACATGTGCCACAGCTCCATGTGCCCGGTGAGCACCGTGATGCCCATGACCAGGGCGAAGAAGGCCATGAACGACTGGCTGACCAGCATCACCTTCCGCTTGGGGAAGTTGTCGCTGATCGCCCCCGCGATCGGGGTGACGAGCAGGATCGGCAGGAACTGCAGGCCGGTCACGATGCCGAGCGCCTGCGCCGAGTTGTTGGTGAGCTCGGTGAGCACCACCCAGTCCTGGGCGATGCGGCCCATCCAGGTGCCGGTGTTGGAGATGATCGCGCCGGTGGCGTAGATGCGGTAGTTGCGCACGGACAGCGCGGAGAACATGGCGCTCACCGGCGCACCAGCTCCTCGAGCAGGTCGGTGGCGCGACGCAGCAGGTCGCGGTCGGCCTCGGCGAGGCCCTCCAGCCGGGCGGTCATCCAGGCGTCCCGGTGGGCCCGCTCGCGCTCCACGGTGGCCCGCCCCTCGGCGGTGAGCGAGAGCCGCACGAGGCGCCCGTCGTCGGGGTCGGCGGAGCGCTCGACATACCCCTGCTCGACCAGCTGGCCGACCGCCTTGCTCATGCTCGGCGGGCTGACCTGCTCGATGTCCGCGAGCTCCCCCAGCGTGCGCGGTTCCGGCTGCAGCCGGACCAGCACGCTGAAGTGGTGCGGCGCGATGGTGTTGTCGGCGTCGAAGCGCACCCGACGTGCGACGCGCATGCAGGCGATGCGCAGGTCGTGCGCCAGCTCGGCCGTCTCCCGGTGCGGCATGCCCCTCCCCTTTCGCTCCTGGTCCGCCGACCTGCGGACACAATCCCTGAGGTTAACTCATTACCTGGGCTAACGATCTCCGAGGCGGCTTCCCTCGGTAAGGTGGACCCGTGAGCACGCACACGCCGGGCACGGAGGTCCGCCCGCCCGAGGTCACGCTGCGCACCGTCACCCTCGTCGGCTGGGGGATCCTCGCCTGGGTCGTGGCGCTGGCGGTGCTGCTGCTCGTGCCGTCCCTGCGCAGCGGAGACCGTTCGTGGTGGGTCTGGGTGCCCGTCGCCGGGATCGCGCTGGGCGCCGTCGGCTACGGCTACCTGCGCCGCGGGAAGGGCAACGCCTCAGAGGCGTGAGCGGGGCGTGAGCCGGCGAGGGCTCAGCGCTCGACGTAGATGACGTCGTTGTCGTCGTCCAGCACCGGCGGCTCCACCCGCTCGGCCGGGGCCCTCTCGACGTCGACCTCGCTGTGCGCGCCGCACCCGAAGGAAAGGGCGACCACGCTGCCGTCGGCCGGTGACCACTCATTGGCGCAGACGCCGAAGACCGAGCGCAGGGCGCCGGACATCGGCACGAAGAAACCGCAGGTGGAGCAGGGCTTGGGCGCCTTGCGCGCCAGCTCGCTCTCGGGGCCGCGCTCGGCGATCCAGCGGGTGGCCGCGGCGTCCCGACCCTCTGCGGAGAGCACGCGCTCGCGGCCGAGGCCCAGCTCCCAGAGCGCCACCTGGTCGACGTCCTCCTCGCCGGTGGCCTCGAAGCCCGCCTCCAGGCGCGGGTCGTCCTCGACGTAGGGCGTCTGGTCACCCGGGCCGACGTCACCGGGGGCAAGTCGCTCGGCGTAGGGCACCCACTCGGGTGAGAGCAGTGCTCCCTCCCCCGGCAGCAGGTGCACCTCGTTGACGGTCGCCTTGCGGGCACGCGGAGGCCGGGCGAGGGTCACGGACCACCGCCAGCCCGGGTATGCCGTGGCGGTGCAGGCGAAGGAGTGGGTCACCACCCGGTCGTCCTCCACGACAGCGCCGAGGTGGTCGCCGACCGTCCCCGGCTCGGCAATCTCCTCCGCGGCCGCACGCGCAACCTCGACGGCGGCGGTCAGCACGGCATCGGTCCTGGCTGTGGCCATCTGCTTACTTCCCCGCCTCGAACTGGTCGGCGACGGCCCGCAGCGCCTTGCCCATGGCCGAGCCGAGCTGCCGGTCGGGGTAGTGGCCCCGCCGGAGGCTGGTGGAGGCCTGGTCAAGGAGGGCGATGAGGTCCTCGACGACGACCACCATGTCCTCGGCGGGCTTGCGGTCGCGCAGCGTCAGGCCGCGGGACACGGAGGGGGCCGGCTCCAGCAGCCGTACGTGCAGGGCCTGGTCACCGCGCTTGCCCGCCACGATGTCGAACTCGACCCGGGTGCCGCGCTTGAGTGCGGTCTCGCCCGAGGGCAGCGCCGAGCGCGGGACGAAGACGTCGTCGCCCTCGTCGCTGGACAAGAAGCCGAAGCCCTTCTCCTCGTCGTAGAACCTGACCTTGCCGGTGGGCACGGTGCACCTCGTGATCGTCGCGGTGGTGGGAAAACGGTGGGACCACCCAGGATATAGCGCTCGCGTCAGCCGGGCTAATGCGTTGCCGAGCAGCATCGTCAGGCCGTAGACGACGACGGCCCCGTCGTGCTTTCCTACTCTCACGAGAGGGAGGTCGGCATGCGCGTGCTCGAGGCCCTGGCGCGCGTCGGCGCAGTAGTGCTGACGGGCCTGGCGCGGGTCGGCACGGTGGTACTGCTGGCAGCCAGCGCCGGGTACGGCTTCGTCGCGGGGGCACGCCGATGGGTGCCCTGCACCGACTACTTCGACAGTGCCGAGTGCGTCGTGGCGCAGGCGCACGAGACCGAGAGGCTGCCCGAGCTGGCCCACCCGGAAGGCGTCAGCCTGCTGCTGCTCGGCGGGGCCCTGCTGTGCCTGGCGCTGCTGGGCAGTCTGCCCCGGGGCTGGCGGGTGGTCGCCCTGACGGTCGGGCCGACCTACGCGCTGATCGGCGCAGACACTCTCAGCTGGGTGGGCCGGACCGTGGCCCCCGGGCCCGCCGAGCCCCACGTGCTGGACGCCCTGTTCGCGCTGGTGGTCTTCGCCGCGCCAGTCGTCATGGTGGGCGTGGCCGTGGTCCTGTTCGCCCGGTCCGCCGTCGGACCGGGCCCCCGCTGGCTGCACCCTGACCGGCCGCTCGCGCTCGCCTGGTTTGCCATGGCGGTGGGATGGCCGATCACCGAGTTCTTCGTGCTCTCGTTGTTCCACGCCTCCTACGACGCCCCGCCCGGCACCGGCCTGCTGCGCTCGACCATGGTGGTGGTCGCCGCCGTGCTGGTGGTCTGGCACGTGGTCAGCCGCACGGCATACCGGGCCGTCCCTCAGGCGGCGAGCACGACCTCGCCGGGGCTCTCCCGGTCGCCCGCGGCGACGAGCGAGGCGTAGCGACCACCCAGGGCGAGCAGCTCCTCGTGGCTACCCTGCTCGACGATGCGCCCCTGCTCGAGCACGACGATCCGGTCGGCATACCGGACCGTGGAGAGCCGGTGCGCGATGGTGACCACGGTGCGGTCCCGCCCCACGCGCTCCAGGGCGGCCTGGACCGCGGCCTCCGTGCGGGTGTCCAGCGCACTGGTGGCCTCGTCGAGGACCAGGACTCGGGGGTTGCGCATCAGGGTGCGGGCCAGCGCCAGGCGCTGTTGCTCGCCGCCGGAGAAGCGGTGGCCGCGGGCGCCGACGACGGTGTCGTAGCCGTGCGGCAGGGCGGCGATGAGGTCATGGATCTGCGCGTCCCGCGCGGCCTGCTCGATCTCGGCGTCGGTGGCGTCGGCGCGGGCGAAGCGCAGGTTCTCCCGGATGGTGGCGTGCAGCAGGTAGGTCTCCTGGGACACCACGCCCACGATCGCCGCCCGCTCGGCGGACGGCAGATCGCGCAGGTCGGTTCCGTCGAGGGTGACGCGTCCGTGGGTCGGGTCGTCGAGCCGGGCCAGCAGCGCGGCCAGCGTGCTCTTTCCCGACCCGGTGTGACCCACCACGGCGACCGTCGAGCCGGCGGGGATGGTCAGGTCGATGTCGCGCAGGACGGTGGCTGACGTGTCGGCTCGCTCGCCGGCGGCACCGCCGTAGGCGTAGGTCACGCCCTCCAGCCGCAGCTCGCCCCGCACGGTCGCCGGATCCAGGTGACGTGCGTGGGCCAGCTCCGGCTCCGCGACCGCGACCGGGAGGTCGAGGTACTCGAAGATCCGGCTGAACAGCGCCATCGAGGAGGTCACCTGCACCCCGATCGACATCAGCCCCATCACCGGTCGGAAGATCCCGGCCTGCAGAGCCACGAAGGCGACGAGGGTGCCGATCGAGATGCCGGCACCGGTGACCGGCAGGCCGGCGACGAGGTAGAGCGCAGCGGGGACCACCGCGAACACGATGCCCATCGTGGCCTGTCGCCAGCGGCCGGCGATCTGTGCGGCCACCTCCAGGTCGAGCAGACCGGCGCTGGTGGTGTGGAAGCGCTGCTGCAGCGCCTCACCCGCTCCAAGGGTCTTGCTCAGGCGGACACCGCTGACCGACAGCGACTCCTCGACCTGGCCGTGCAGACCCGCGAGGGCGCGCTGCCGCTTCTCCGTGGCGTCGCGCCGCAGCCGCGCCACCGAACGGGTGACGAGCACGGCCGGCGGGATGACGACCAGCGAGAGCAGAGCCAGCGTCGGGCTGAGCGCCACCATGGCGATGAGGGTGCCGATGACGGTCGCCACATTGCCGGCGAGCGAGGTCGCCGTGGAGGTCACCACACCCTGCAGGCCGGACACGTCGTGGGTGAGGCGGGACTGCACCTCGCCGGAGCGGGTGCGGGTGAAGAAGGACAACGGCTGGCGCTGCAGGTGCGTGAAGAGCTCGGTGCGCAGCCGGTGCATGATCCGCTGCCCGGTGGTGGTGCTGATCCAGGTCTGCAGCACACCGAGCACGGCAGAGAGCACCGCGACGGCGACCATGGTGCCCACCAGCACCAGCAGCAGTCGCACGTCCTGCTCAGGGATCGCGACGTCGACGATCTCCTTGACGAGGAACGGGCTGGCCAGACCGAGGGCGGAGCTGGCCACGATGAGGACGAGCACCGTGGCGATGGACCAGCGGTGGGGGGCGAAGAGAGCCAGGATGCGGCGCCCGCTCACCGGGTGAGCGGCGAGCTGCGCCTGGTCGCGAGGGTCCGGCCGGGCGCCGGCGTCGCCGCCACGTCCCCCGCCGCCACGAGGGGCGCCACGGTCGGGCCCGCGACCGCCGTCGCGGCCCTCGCCGGGTCCAGAGGTGTATGTCGAGAAGTCAGTCATGCACTTCTCCTTCCGTTCATGCCGGCCTCCCACGGCCGGTCCACGCTGTGACAGCAGAGATAACTACTGAGGTTACCTCTTTATTTCCGAACCTCGTTATGCTGACCTGATGGCCCGCTATGAGCAGCAGCCCTCCCGGCCCGACGCGGAGCTGTCCGAGGTCGACCTGCTGCTACGCCTGGCCCGGCGTTGGCGTCGGCTCGGTGCCGAGGCGATGAGCGAGGAAGGGCTCTCTCCGCACCAGGAGCGAGGGCTTCTCGCGCTGGCCCGGTTTGGCCGACGGTCCGAAGGGGACCATGCGGCGGGGGTCCGCGTCTCGCACCTCGCGGACCACCTCGGGATAGCTCCCCGTTCGGCCACCGAGGTCGCTGACGCCCTGGAGGCTGCCGGGCTCGTTGAGCGCTCCCCCGACCCCACCGACCGACGTGCGGTGCTGCTCACCCTCACCGAGAGCGGCCGACACGCAGTCGCGGAGGTCCGCGACCGGCGACGGTCGGCCGCCGAGGAGGCGATGTCCGCCCTAACCCCTGACGACCGGGCGGACCTGCGTCGGATCCTGATGCAGCTCTTGGCTGACTGACTCGCAGATCCGCCAACCGCCCCGGGGCGCCTCAGAAGGGTGGTGGGCCGTCGTCGCTGCGCTGGCTCCAGGGTGTCTGCCGGTCCTGCTCGGGGCGGTTGGGGCGGTCGGTGAGTCCCCACCGGTGGCCGCCGGGGTAGCGGGGCCTGTCCCGGTCACCGACGCCGTCCCCGGAGCTGGTGTCGCCTCCGGGTGAGTCTCCTGCACGGGTATCGCCGGGCACGGCGCTGGGTGGGGTGGTGCGGGCGAGTGCCGCTGCGGCGTCGGCCCGGTCCTGGGCGGCGGGTGAGGGTCCGGGGGTACGGCGTCCGGTGAGGGGGTCGCGGTGGGACAGGCCGATGGTGATGTCGCCCCCGAACCGGGTCAGGTGCGCCTCGTCGTAGGTGTCGTCATCTCCCTCGTTCAACCGCTCCCCGGCGCCCCGGTAGCACAGGGCCTGGAAGACCTCGCGGTTGATCTGGTCGGCCACGTCGTACTCCGGCACGGTGGCGACGCGGTCGAGGGCGTCGACCATGAGGGTGACCAGCTCCCGGTAGTCATGCACCCGGGTGCGGTAGACCCGGGACAGCGTGGTGGTCCAGGTGACGGAGCAGCCGCCCCGCGCCACAGGGACACGCGGGGCGGCCGCTCGAGGGATGCGCGCCAGACGCTCGAGGATTCAGGCAGCCACCCTCAAGGACGCGGCAGCCACTCAGGCGGAGACAGTCGGCTCCCGCTCCGGGTCGAAGTGGTAGGCCGACTCGCTGTGCTCCGAGCGATCCACGCCGAGGGCCTCGTCCTCCGGGCTGACCCGGAACCCGATCGTCCGGGCGATGGCCAGGCCGATCAGCGCGGTCAGCACCCCGGTGAAGATGAGTGTGAACACGGTCGCCGCCAGCTGTGCGACGAGCTGACCGACGCCGCCGCCGTAGAGGAGCCCGCCACCCTCACCCTCGACCGGCAGGGCGAGGAAGCCGAGGGCAACCGTGCCGATGACACCCGCGACCAGGTGCACGCCCACCACGTCGAGCGCGTCGTCATACCCGAACCGGTACTTCCATCCCACGGCCAGGCAGGACCCGATGCCGGCGAGGAGCCCGATGGCCAGCGCCCCGAGCGGGGAGACGTTGGCACACGCCGGGGTGATCGCGACGAGGCCGGCGACGACGCCGGAGGCAGCGCCGACCGAGGTGGGGCGGCCGTCGCGCAGCCGCTCGACCAGCAGCCAGGCCAGCATCGCCGCGGCCGGGGCGGCCAGCGTGTTGACCCAGATCAGGCCCGCCTCCTCGGCCGAGCCGGCCGCGCCGCCGTTGAAGCCGAACCAGCCGAACCAGAGCATCGCCGTGCCCATCATCACCAGCGGGACGTTGTGCGGACGGTGGTAGCCCTTGGCCTTCCCGAAGTCGGCCCGGCTGCCGATGATGTAGACCAGCACGAGCGCGGCCAGCCCGGCGTTGATGTGCACCACCGTGCCGCCAGCGAAGTCGATGGCCTCGCCGAACACCCGGCCGACGGCCCCCTCCGCCGAGAGCAGACCGCCGCCCCAGACCATGAAGGCCAGCGGGCAGTAGACGAGCGTGGCCCAGATCGCCACGAACAGCGTCCAGGGCCCGAACCGTGTCCGGTCAGCGACCGCCCCCGAGATCAGCGCGACGGTGATGATCGCGAAGGTGGCGCCGTAGCCGATCCCGATGAGGTCTGCGCTGCCGACATGGCCGCTGAGGCCGAGGTCGCTGGCCGGGTTGCCCACCAGCCCGCCGAGCAGCGCCGGGCCGGAGGTCATGCCGTAGCCCCACAGCACCCAGACGACGCCCACGACACCGACGGCCACGAAGCTCATCATGATCATGTTGAGGGCGGCCTTGGCCCTGGCGAGACCGCCGTAGAAGAACGCCAGACCGGGTGTCATCAGCAGCACCAGCGCCGCCGAAACCATGACCCAGACGTCACCTGCAGTGAGTTCCATCCGACTACCTCCTGGGATGCGCAATGTTGCGTCCCTGCAGTCAAGGGGGCCGGTGTTACGGCAGACGACGCGTCAGTGTTTCGGCTGCGTTGCGTCCGTTTCGGCGAGGTAAAACTTCTGCGCCGGAGGAGTGCGCGGCTCCGCGCCCGATAGTCCTCGCCGGATAGTCCTAGAGGAGTGCGTGGGCCCGGGCCAGCCGCTGTCGCCACCAGGTGACGCGTTCAGAGGGTGCGGAGTATGCGGCGAGCAGCGCCGGGTCGACGGCGGACCGTGCCGCGTCCGCGCGGGTGGTGGTCAGGGACCCGGCGTGGGGCACGAGCGGCTCCGGCACGACGTCAGCCGCGAGCAGCGCCGCCGTCCCCAGACCGCAGTCGTGGTCGAGCTGCGGCAGCGCCGCTGCGAGCCGGACCCCGCCCGCGAGCCCCACGGAAGTGTCCAGGGCCGAGGACACCACCGCCGGCAGGCCGGCGTCGGCGACGATCTCCAGGGCGCGGCGCACGCCGCCCAGGGGTGCGACCTTGACCACCACAAGGTCCGCCGCACCCTCCCGCGCGACCCGCAGCGGGTCCTCGGCCCGCCGGATCGACTCGTCGGCGGCGATCGGCACGTCCACCCCGGCGCGGGCCAGGGCCAGACGCAGAGCTGCCAGCTCCTCGACGGTGGCGCAGGGTTGCTCGGCATACTCCAGCCCGAGCGGCGCCAGCGCGCTGAGCGCATCACGCGCCGCGTCCACGGACCAGGCACCGTTGGCGTCGACCCGGACCCGCGCGTCCGGACCGAGCAGCCGCCGCACCTCCGTGACCCGCTCCACGTCGTCGGCCAGCGTCTGACCCCGCTCGGCCACCTTCACCTTGGCGGTCCGGCACCGGTCGTAGCGGGCCAGGACACCCTCCACCTGCGCCGCGGCAACCGCGGGGACCGTGGCGTTCACGCCCACCTGCCCCCGCACCGGCTTCGGCAGCTCGCCCCACCCCAGCTCGAGGGCAGCGGCGAGCCAGCGCGCGGCGTCTCGATCGTCATACTCCGGGAACGGCGCCCACTCCGCCCAGCCCCGCGGCCCCCGCAGGAGCACCGCCTCCCGCACGTCCACGCCGCGGAAGCGCACCCGCATCGGCAGCGCCACCACGTGCGCGCCCGCCAGCAGCTCCGGCAGATCCGGCAGTCCGGGCGGCTCGGGCACGTCCATGGCAGCGGGCAGGTCAGGCACGGCATCAGGGTATGCGGCGCGGCCGGTGCAGGTCGCGGACACCTTCCGTCCGCGACCCCGCCCGTTCCCCGCACGACACCTCCTCGGGGGTGCACCCTGGGCAGATGGCACTGAAGTGGTACACGATCGTCGTCGACTGCCGCGACCCCCAGGCCCAGGCGAGGTGGTGGGCGGAGGCGCTGGACTGGGTGGTCGTCTTCGACACCCCGGAGGAGGCTGTGGTGGTCCCCCGGCACGCGCTGGAGGGCGAGGGGAGGGTGGCCGACCTGGAGACGTGGATGCGCCGGGGCCAGGGGCTGGTCTTCGTCCCCGTCCCCGAGGGCAAGCAGGTGAAGAACCGGCTGCACATCGACCTTGCGCCACACGTCTCCCAGGACCGCGACGCCGAGATCCAGCGGCTGCTGGACCTGGGTGCGTCCAGGATCGACGTCGGTCAGGACGCGGCGGAGGTCACGTGGACGGTGCTGGCCGACCCGGAGGGAAATGAGTTCTGCGTGCTGTCCAGCCGCGACCAGTGAACGCCGCGTAGGCCAGCAGCGCCGCGGCCGCCAGCGCCGCCAGCTGCCCACCCTGCATGGTCAGGCCAGCGAGGAACACGGACAGCGCCAGGCCCGCGGCGGCGTAGCCCAGCCATCTCGTCTGCTCTGTGACCCGGCTGATGATGATCAGGATGAGGGCGGCCACCAGGAAGACCCTGGCCACCGAGGACGCGCCGCTCTGCGCCGCCGAGCCGTAGCTCAGCGCGGGGGAGATGAAGCTGGGACTGCACGAGATCGTGCCGTCGGATGCGGGATAGCAGAAGGACGGCGTGATCCAGCCCGGGACGTAGGTGCGTGAGGAGATCGCCCACGGCAGACCGAGCGCCAGCGCGACCAGTAGGCCAGCCGCAAGCACCAAGGGCTGGCCGCGCACCAGGCGGGAGACCACCTCAGACCCTGCGGTCGGGGCTGAGCAGCACGCCGGCGACGGCGCACGCCGTGCCGAGGGTGACCAGGAAGGCCATGTTGGTGCTGATCATCGGCAACATGAGCAGGGTCCAGAAGAGCAGCAGCCCACCGGCGCCCACCGCGCCGATCGTCCACCCGGCCCCCGAGGCGGCAGACCGGGGCAGGAGCGCCGCGACCTGCGCGAGAGCCATCAGGGTCGCGAACCCGGCCCAGGTCCAGGTGTCGCCCCACAAGCCACCGCCTCCGTCGTCGAGGTCCAGGGAGATGCCGAGCACCACCAGGATCAGCGCCAGGACGTGCAGCACGATGCGCACCACGTCCCGGGTGCTGGTCGTCGGGCTGGTGGTGGTGCTGGCCGTGCTGGTCGCGGAGCCGGCCTGACCTGCTGGCCCGGGCTGCGTCGGGCCCGTCTGGGTCTGGCCGGCCCGCGGCTGCTGCCCCGGCGGCACGGAGGCCTGCCCCTGGTACCCCTGTCCCTGCTGCCCCTCCGGGCTCGATCCGGTCGGAGTGGTCACGGTATCCCCTTCGATAGTGCGAACTGCCCGGCAGCCTAGCCCCGGTGTGACTGCTGCGGCCACCCTCCACGCCGGGCTGGGGACCGTCCCTGACGTGCAGGATCTAGTCTGTCGGCGTGACCCAGACCCAGCCCGACGCCAACCCGTTCGACCCCGCCCAGTGGCAGGAGGTCGAGGGTTTCTCACAGCTCTCCGACATCACCTACCACCGGCACGTGGAGCTCGGCTGCGTCCGGATCGCCTTCGACCGCCCGGAGGTGCGCAACGCTTTCCGGCCGCACACGGTCGACGAGCTGTACCGGACGCTGGACCACGCCCGGATGAGCCCCGACGTGGGGGTGGTGCTGCTCACCGGCAACGGCCCTTCCCCCAAGGACGGCGGCTGGGCCTTCTGCTCGGGCGGGGACCAGCGGATCCGGGGTCGCAGCGGCTACCAGTACGCCAGCGATGACACCGACGACGTCACCGCCTCGGGCGTCGACGAGGCCAGGGTCAAGGCGGAGGGCGGACGCCTGCACATCCTGGAGGTGCAGCGGCTGATCCGCACCATGCCCAAGGTCGTCATCGCGGTCGTCGGTGGCTGGGCGGCCGGCGGTGGCCACTCGCTGCACGTGATCTGCGACTTGACGATCGCCTCCCGGCAGCACGCCCGGTTCAAGCAGACCGATGCCGACGTGGGCAGCTTCGACGGGGGCTACGGCTCGGCCTACCTGGCCAAGATGGTGGGGCAGAAGTTCGCGCGGGAGATCTTCTTCCTGGGTCGCGCCTACGACGCCGAGGCCATGCACCGGATGGGCGCGGTGAACATCGTCGCTGACCACGCAGAGCTGGAGACCGAGGCGGTGCAGGTGGCCCGGGAGATCCTCGGCAAGTCACCGACCGCCCAGCGGATGCTGAAGTTCGCCTTCAACCTCGCCGACGACGGGATGGTGGGCCAGCAGGTCTTCGCCGGGGAAGCGACGCGGCTGGCCTACATGACCGACGAGGCGGTGGAGGGCAAGGAGGCCTTCCTGGAGAAGCGGGAGCCGGACTGGTCACCGTTCCCGTGGTACTTCTGACCGGCGACACGCTCTGCCCCCGACCGGCGACACGCTTTGTCCCGTTCCACCGGGCTCGCTGTGCCAGTTCAGCGGCCACTCCGGGCCCTTCTGACCCCTGTCACGCCTTCCCGCGAACGCGCACAACCTTGCCCCCACCTTGTGTCGAGGAAGCGAGGCACCCGACGGTGATCCCTCAGCACAACCTGGGGGCAAGGTTGTGCAGAGGCCGGGCGAGCGCCTCAGCGCGCGGGGCGGCGCGACATACCGCGTGCCACACTGAGGCCTACGCAGGTCGCCAGCCGAACGGGGAGGTACCACCGATGCGACGCACCCTGACAGCCGTGGTCGCCAGCGCAGCGCTGCTCCTGGCGGCGTGCAATGGTGACGCCGCTGACGACGCTGCCACGGGTGAGGCTGCCACGGACGAGGCGGTCGCACCTGCCGCAACCCAGACCGGCGGGCCCGCACCCGACGACAGCCCCGACAACGCCCCCGATGACACCCCCGACAACGACGACGCCACCACCGCGCCGGTGGACGATGCCGCCGTCACCGACGACGCTGAGGCCACGCAGGCCCCCGGCGGCGACTCGGTGATGGGCGGTGAGGACGGGCAGGCGGCTGCCGCCCGCGCCAAGGAGTTCCTCATGGCGCTGGTGACAGCGGACCCCGAGGCCTGCGAGCTGCTGCTCTCCTTCAGCGACCCGGAGCGGCCGATGGTCGCAGTCCCCTCCGACCTCGAGCTGTGCCGGACCCAGCTGCCCGCCACCATGGAGGCGACCGTGGAGGCGCAGGGGCTGGGCGAGGACGGCATCGCGGTGCTGGAGTCCATGCAGATCCGCGGCGCCGACGTCGAGGGCGACACCGCCGTCGTCGGGCGCGACAACTACTCGCCGCTGTTCGCCGAGGCCATGGGCGACTCGACGATCACCCTCAAGCGCATCGACGACGAGTGGTACGTCGACCTCGACGCCTACCTGGCCACCGAGTAACCCGGTCTCCAGCGTGACCGACCTGCACGTGCCCGAGGGCGCGACCTGGGCGCAGCTGTCTCCTCGGCTACGGCGCATCCTGCTCGAGGCACCGGACGAGGCCGTGGTGGTGGCGACCTCCGGCTCCTCCGGCGACCCGAAGCGCGTCCGGCTGACTGGCGCCGCGCTCCGAGCCAGCGGCGAGGCGACGGCCGACCTCCTCGGCGGTCATGGCCGGTGGCTGCTCGCCCTGCCCACGCACCACGTGGCCGGGCTGCAGGTGCTCGCCCGCTCGGTCCTGGCCGGCACCGTCCCGGTCGCCCTCTCCCCCGGTATGCCGTTCACCGCCGCCGCCTTCGCCGCGGCGCTCGGGCAGCTGGTGCAGGAGGGGGACGGTCCCCGTTACGCCTCGCTGGTGCCGACGCAGCTGCACCGGCTCCTGGCGGACGAGGAAGGCACCCGGGCGGCGGCGACGCTGGACGCGATCCTCCTCGGCGGTGCGGCGGCCGACCCCGGCCTGCTCACGCGCGCCCGGGATGCGGGTGTCCGCGTGGTGACCACCTACGGGATGAGCGAGACCTGCGGCGGCTGCGTCTACGACGGCCGCCCCCTCGCTGGGCTGCGGGTGCGGCTCGACGACGAGCGGGTGCTGCTGTCCGGGCCGATGCTGGCCGACGGCTACGTCCAGGCGGACGGTCGACGCGACGTCGGGCGGACGGGCGAACGCTTCGCCGAGATCGCCGGCGCCCGCTGGTTCCGCACCGACGACCGCGGTGAGGTCGACGCCGACGGGCGGCTGCGGATCCTGGGCCGCGTGGACGACGTGATCATCACCGGCGGGCACAAGGTCGAGCCCCGCGAGGTGGAGGCGGCTCTGCGCGCCCTCTCCCTTGTCGACGACGCGGTCGTCCTCGGTGTCCCCGACGCCGAGTGGGGCCAGGCGGTGGCCGCGCTCGTCGTGCCCGCGGCGGCGCGCGACCTCCCCGAGGGCACTGACGCCTGGCGCGAGAGGCTCCGCCGCGCCCTCCCGCCCCATGCCCTGCCCGACCATGCCCTGCCGCGACGGGTGGTGGTGCGTGACGGCATACCCCTCCTGCCGTCGGGCAAGCCGGACCTGCAGCACATCAGGGGCCTGCTGTCCCGATCGTTGATCTAGCCCTCGCGGTGGCAGAATGGTCCTTCACCCACCTGAAGGGGGCACCTCGTGATCCGCGTGCTGGCCGCCGTCGCGTTGCTGGTCTTCACCGTCTACTGCGTCGTCGACGCCGTGCAGTCGGATGAGCACCAGGTGCGCGGGCTGCCGAAGATCCTGTGGATCGTGCTGGTGCTGCTCTTCCCGCTCGTCGGTGGCCTCGCCTGGCTCATCGCCGGACGCCCCACGAGCATCCTCGACGTGCTCTTCGGCGGTCGCGACCAGGGCGGCCCCAGGGGCCCCCTCGGTCCGGACGACGACCCTGACTTCCTGAGAGGCCTCTGACCGCAACCCATGGCTACCCTCGCCCAGTGGACCGAGGGGGCGCGTCCGCGCACGCTCCCCGCAGCCATCGCCCCCGTCCTGGTGGGCACCGCCGCCGCGCACGCCGCGGGCAACGCCAACCTCGGGCTGGGGCTTCTGGCCCTGCTCGTCGCGCTCGGCTTCCAGGTCGGCGTCAACTACGCCAACGACTACTCCGACGGCATCCGCGGCACTGACGAGGACCGGGTCGGACCCGTGCGCCTGGTCGGTCAGCGCCTCGCGGACCCGGCCAACGTCAAGGCCGCCGCCTTCGCCTGCTTCTTCGCCGCCTCGGTGGCCGGTCTGGCCCTGGTCGCGCTGTCGAACGCCTGGTGGCTGATGCTGGTCGGGATCGCCGCGCTGTGGGCCGCCTGGCACTACACCGGCGGCAAGAACCCCTACGGCTACCGCGGCCTGGGCGAGGTGATGGTCTTCCTCTTCTTCGGGCTCTTCGCCGTCCTGGGCACCACCTGGACCCAGGCCCAGGCGCTCACCCTCGGCGCCGTCGGCGGAGCCATCGGCTGCGGCGCCCTCGCCTGCGCGATCCTCGTCACCAACAACCTGCGCGACCTGCGGACCGACGAGGCCGCCGGCAAGCGCACCCTCGCGGTGCGGCTCGGCGACCACCGTACCCGGCTGCTCTACGTCGCCCTGGTCGTCGTAGCGTTCCTCGCGGTCGGCCTCGCCGCCATCGCGCACCCGACCGCGCTCGTCGGCCTCGTCGCCCTGCCCCTGGCGATCCGCCCCGTGCGCGTCGTGCTCCGCGGGGCCGCCGGGCGGCGGCTCATCCCCGCGCTCGTCCAGACCGGGGTCCTGCAGCTCGGGTATGCCGTCGCCCTCACCGTCGGGCTGGTGCTCGCCTGAGGCCGTCCCGCCTGTGAAGCGGGGCGCTCAGTCCTCGGCGGTGCGCTCGGAGTCGATCTGCTCGCGCCGCCGGGTGATCTGCTTCTCCACCCGCTGCTCCAGGTTCGCCGCCAGCCGGTCGCGGTCGGGCCGCAGGATGAAGAAGGAGGCGGCCATCGAGGCGAGCAGCCCGGCGACCACGGCCCACAGCGGCGGCAGGAAGAGGATGAAGATGGCGAAGAAGCCGACGAAGAGCAGGAAGCGCATCGCGGTGTAGCGCGCCAGCAGCATCAGCTCGCCACCCCCGAGTAGGAGTGCAGGCCGGTCATCAGCAGGTTGACGATCGTGTAGTTGATGACGATGCAGAGGAAGCCGACGATGGCGACCCAGGTCGCCTTGCGGGTGGACCAACTGGACGTCGCGCGGGCGTGCAGGTAGGCGGCATACACCACCCAGATGACGAAGGACCACGTCTCCTTGGGGTCCCAGCCCCAGTAGCGGCCCCAGGCCTGCTCGGCCCAGATCGCGCCGGAGATGACGGTGAAGGTCCACAGCGGGAAGGCCAGGACGTGGATGCCGTAGGTCATCCGCTCCAGGGCGGGCGCGGCCGGCAGCGCCGCCAGCCACCCGCGGACGCTGCCCTTGGTCTCGGCGCGGTCCTTGACGAGGTAGGCCGTGGCCAGGCCCGCACCGATGACGAACAACGCGATGGAGAGGGTGGCGATCGTCACGTGGATGATCAGCCAGGCGCTCTCCAGGGCCGGCATCAGCTGGGAGGCCTCGGTGTACCACCACAGCTTGGCCGCGACCAGCATGAGGGTGACCGGCAGGACGACGAAGATCCCCAGCCACAGCCGCGCCCGGCGCAGGCTCCACGCGGAGTAGACCAGGAGGGCGAACGAGGCGGTGACCAGCACGAACTCGTACATATTGCCCAGGGGGGCCCGGGTCACCGAGAGCATCCGGAAGACCGTGCCGGCGACGACGAGCAGGGTCGCCAACCAGGTCAGCTGCAGCCCGATGACGCCCCAGCGCCGGGCCGCGGGGCTGGTGGCGCCGTCGGTGGGGGGCGCCAGCGCGGTGCTCGTGGCCGTGGGCCCGGTCGAGGTCTGCTCGTCGACCGGCTCGCCGGGGAAGGTGGTGGTCAGCGCGCCACCGGCCGTGCTGCCACCGGCCACGGCAGCGCCCACCTTCTGCCGGGCCTTGACGTCAGCGCGACGGTCGGTGGCCGCCCCGGCCAGGGCCAGGTGCACCGAGAAGGCGATCAGCGCGAGGGCCAGCACCGCGATCGCGACCCAGATCGCGATGTCGCTGGTCATGGCCATGGTGGGGTCGGTCATGCCTCGTCCTTGTTCTGAGTGTGTTCTGCAGTCTGTCGTGCCGTCCGTGCCGGTGTCGTGCTGCTCTGCTGCGAATCGACGGCCTGGGCGATCCGCGCCAGCACGTCCTCGACCACGCCGTCCAGGCCGGGGTCGGTGCCTTTGGGCAGGCCGGCGACGGTCACTCCAGTATGCCGCTGCCCGCCCGGCCCCGCCGAGCCCGGCTCGACGCGCACGTAGACGCGGCGGCGCTTGACCCCCAGCATGAGGGCCAGGCCGGCCAGCGCGAGCATCGAGATCACCAGCGCCGGCATCCGGCCGGGGTCGTGGCGGACCAGCAGCCCGCCCCAGCGGATGATCCCCTCGAACTCCACGACGGTCCCGTCCGGGAGCTCGTAGGTGTCCCCCGGCTGCAGGGCGAAGGCCACCGGGTCGCCGTTGTCCAGGGTGAGCTGGGTCATCTCCTCGGTGTCGATGGAGAAGACCGACTGCGGTCGGCCGTCGGGGAAGAGCTCACCCTCGAAGGCGGTGAGGATCAGCCGCGGGTCGGCCAGGCCGGGGAAGGCGGAGCCCATGGCGTCCTCGGTGGCGGTGAACGTCGGGAAGAAGCCGCCGACCAGGCCCAGGCCGGGGTCGCGCCCCGGCACCTTGACCGCACCCTCGCTGCCGTAGTTGTTGTCCTGCGGCAGGAAGGTCACCGCGTCGGAGAAGAGAATCTCGCCCTGCGCGTCGCGGACGGTGACGACCGGGGCATAGCCGTTGCCGAGCAGGTAGACCGAGTCGCCGTCGACGGACAGAGGCTGGTTGACCGCGAAGTCCTGCTGCCGCGGCTCCTGCCCGGGCACCTCGACGGTCGCCACACCCTCGAACCGGCGGGGCTGACCGAACTGCGCGCCCTCGGCCTGGCTCTCGAACTCGACGTCGAGCCGCTCCAGGGTCAGGGTGAACGCGGGGATGTCCAGCTCGTCGACCAGCGGGCCCAGGTTGAGGGTGTCGAAGGTGCCCGCGTCGGCGGTCCACGCCTCCCCCTCCTTGATGATGATCTCCCCGCGCCAGCCGAACAGGCTGCCGGCACCGACCGCCACGATGATGCCGAGCAGCGCCAGGTGGAAGACGAGGTTGCCGGTCTCCTTCAGGTAGCCCTTCTCGGCCGAGACGGCGAGGGCGTCCTCGTCCTCGCCCCTCAGCCGGAAACGCTTGTCCCCCAGCGCGGCGCGCGCCGCGGCCACCACCTCTGCCGGGGTGGCGTCGAGGGTGGCGTGCCGGCGCACGGGCATCCGGCCGAGCCGGCGCGGCGCCCTGGGGGGCTCGGCGCGCAGCGAGCCCAGGTGCTGCCGCATCCGGGGCAGGATGCAGCCGACCAGGCTGATCATCAGCAGCAGGTAGATCGCCGCGAACCACGGCGAGGAGTAGACGTCGAAGAGGTAGAGCCGGTCCAGCCACGGCGCCAGCTCCGGGTTGTCATCGAAGAAGGCGCGCACCCGGACCGGGTCCACGCTGCGCTGGGGCCAGATCGACCCCGGGATCGCGGCGACGGCGAGCAGGAGCAGCAGGGCCAGCGCGGTCCGCATGCTGGTCAGCTGCCGCCAGGCCCACCGCGCCCAGCCGACCACGCCCAGCCGGGGACCACCCAGCTGGGTGCGGTCCTTGGGGTAGTCCGGCTCGATCCGCTGCTGCTCTCCGGTCGGTGTCGCCATGCCTAGAGCACCGTCTCGAAGCCCGAGACGAACCGGGTCTGCACCCAGGCGGTGGCCTCGGCCCAGAAGCCGGTCACCATGAGCAGGCCGAGCAGGATCAGCAGGCCACCGCCGGTCCGCTGGATCACCAGGTAGTGGTCACGCACCCAGCGCGAGGCCCGGCTCACCCAGCCCAGGCCGGCCGCCATGAGCAGGAAGGGCAGGCCCAGGCCGAGGGAGTATGCCGTGCCCAGCACCAGCGCGCGCCCCACCTGGTCCTGGCCCGGGATGATCGAGGTGCCCAGCGTCTGGATGGCCACCAGGGCCGGTCCGGTGCAGGCGGTGAAGCCCAGCCCGAAGGCGACGCCCAAGAGAGGTGCGCCGGCCAGCCCGGCAGCCGGGCGCCACCGCACCTGCCAGCTGGCGCCCGGCTGGAGCACCATGACCAGACCCAGGACGATGACGAGGGCCCCGGCGACCTGCAGGAGCAGGCCCTGGTGCCGGGTGAGGACCAGCCCGAGCCCGGAGATGACCACGCTCATCGACAGGAAGACGGCGGTGAAGCCGAGCACGAAGAGCACCGCCCCGAGCATGAGGCGCCCGCGACCGGTGGGGGCTGCGGCCCGCGTGCGGGTGGAGGTGGCCGTCGACGTGCCGGCCGAGGACGCCCCTGCCGAAGCTGACGCGGTGTCGGTGGCAGTGCCGCGCGTCGCGACCGGTGCCATGCCGCCGACATACCCGAGGAAGCCAGGCACGAGCGGGAGCACGCACGGGGAGGCGAAGGAGACCAGGCCGGCCAGCGCGGCGACGAGAGCGGCCAGGAGCAGCGGGCCGGAGAGGACCAGCTCGTTCATCGGGAAGCCCCGCGGCTTGTCTCGTCGGCGGCCCCGGGGACTGTCTCGTCGGCGGTCTGCGTGGCGGCCTCTGCGGCGGGCTCGTCGGCGAGCACGTCCTCGACCAGCCCGCGCAGCGTGCTCGCGTCTACCTGCCCGTTGACGCGGGCGGCGACGCGGCCCTCGCCGTCGAGCAGCATCGTCGTCGGCCGGGAGGTGGCCAGACCCTGCAGCTGCGCCAGGGTGCGGCCGCCGTCGTCGAGGAGGGAGGGGTAGGGGACCCCGTGGCGGCGCTCGAAGGCGATCGCGTTCTGGACGCTGTCGCGGTGGTTGACACCGATGAAGGTGACCGGTTCACCGGCCTCGGCGAAGGCCTCGGACACCTCGACCAGGTCGGGTGCCTCGGCGTCGCAGGGCCCGCACCAGGACCCCCAGACGTTGATGACCACGATCTCCCCCAGGTGCTCCGCCGAGGTCCACGGGTCGTCCTCGAGGGTGGTCCCGGACAGCTCGATGACCGTGCTGCGGTCCTCGGGGGCCAGCTGCTCGATCCGCCCGTCGCCGGCGACGTAGCCCTTCTGGTCACCCTGGCGCATCTGGTCGTTGATGCTCGTGCCGTCGTCGGAGCAGGCCGAGAGCAGCAGGAGCGCCGCGGCGGCGGAGACCAGCGCCGTGCGGCTCGTCCTGCTCCTGGCCTTGCTCCTGGCCTTGCTCCTGGCCGTGCGCGTCGCCTCGTTCCGGGCCGTGCTCCTGGCCTCGTTCCGGGCCGTGCTCCTGGCCTCGGCCAGCCTGTGCGTGAAGTGTCTGGTCATCAGGGCAGCGCCTCCCGGGAGGCACCGGTGACGTCGACCGCCCCGGCGAGCAGGTGGGCGGCGGGCTCGGCATACATCACCCGCACCGGGAAGGTGCCGTGGAAGAGGACACTGGTCACCGACGCCAGGCTGCACTCGCGGCGTCGGGGATGGTGGACCAACCGTCGGCCCTGGATGGAGCGGCGCAGCATCCAGATCGGCAGCTGGTGGCTGACCATGACCGCCTCGTGCCCCTCGGCGCGCCGCCGGGCGTCAGCCAGCGCGTCCTGCATGCGGGCGGCGATCTGCCGGTACGGCTCACCCCACGACGGGCGTAGCGGGTTGAGCAGGTGCCGCCACCGGGAGCGCAGGGCGGCGGCATCGACGACCAGACCCTCCAGGACGTTGCTGCTCTCGATGAGGTTGTCATCCAGGGCGACGGGCAGGCCGTGCGCCTCCGCGATCGGCGTCGCGGTCTCCCGCGCGCGCTCCAGGGGCGAGCTCACGACGTGGACCACGTCCCGCTGAGCCAGGTGGTCGGCCGCGGCCCGGGCCATCTGATGGCCTCGCTCGGAGAGGTGGTGGCCGGGCAGCCGGCCGTAGAGGATCCTGCCGGGATTGTGGACCTCGCCATGGCGCACCACGTGCACCAGCGTCACCGGCATCCCGTCGTACAGGGTCCGGCGAGTGTCGGCGCGGTCCGACCGGCCGGCGTCGTCGCTCAGGGCGGCGTCACGGTCGGCAGAGGTCATGTGCCGATTGTCCCACGAGACTCTGGGCACCCTCTGAGCGCACGACCGCTGGCCGGACGCGCGAGGACCTATGCCGCGGCCGGCGCACTCACCTGCAGTCTCGACGTGCAGCCGCTCAGCGCGCAGGAGTACGACCCTGGCGCCTTGGTCGGTGGCGGCGGACCTGTCTGGCGCCGCTCGCCGGACCCGCTCAGGCGACCTCCGCCGCGCTCTCCTGGATCGCCGCGACCGCCACCTCGACCGCCTCGTCGTCGTGCGCGGCGGAGACGAACCACGCCTCGAAGCAGCTGGGTGGCAGGTGGACGCCGCGGCGCAGCATGGCATGGAAGAACCGGGCGAAGCGCTCCTGGTCCTGCGCCTGCGCATCGGTGTAGTTGCGCACCGCACCCTCGCGGAAGAAGACGGAGAACATCGAGCCGGCCCACTGGATCCGGTGGGGTACGCCGTGCCGCGTGAACGACTCGGTCACCGCACCGGCGAGCGCCTGGCTCACCTGGTCCAGCCGGTGGTAGGTCTGGTCGGTGCAGGCCTGCAGGGTGGCCAGGCCCGCGGCGGAGGCGACCGGGTTCCCGGACAGGGTCCCCGCCTGGTAGACCGGCCCCTCCGGGGCGAGCAGCGCCATCACGTCGGCGCGACCGCCGAAGGCCGCGGTCGGGAAGCCGCCGCCCATGACCTTGCCGAAGGTGAACAGGTCCGGGGCCCCGCCCTGCGGAGCACCCTCCAACCCGTACCAGCCGGCTCGCGAGCACCGGAACCCGGTCATCACCTCGTCACTGATGAGCAGCGCGCCGTGCTCGCGGGTCACCCGGCGCAGGGCGTCGGTGAAACCGGGCTCCGGCGGCACGACCCCCATGTTGCCGGGGGCCGCCTCGGTGATCACCGCGGCGACCTGGTCGCCGCGCTCGGCGAAGAGCTGCTCGAGGGCGGGCACGTCGTTGTAGGGCAGCACGACCGTCTCGCCGGCCGCGCTCTGCGGCACGCCGGAGCTGTCGGGCAGCGCGAAGGTCGCCACCCCCGAGCCGGCCTGCGCCAGCAGCGCGTCGACGTGACCGTGGTAGCACCCAGCGAACTTCACGACCACGGAACGGCCGGTGAACCCACGCGCCAGGCGCAGCGCGCTCATCGTCGCCTCGGTGCCGGAGTTGACCAGCCGCACCTGCTCGACGGGCTCGACCCGCGCGACGATCTCCTCGGCCAGCGCGACCTCCCGCGCCGTGGGCGTCCCGAACGAGAAGCCCTGCGCCGCGGCCTCGCTGACCGCGGCCAGCACGTCAGGGTGGGCGTGGCCCAGGATCATCGGCCCCCAGGAGCAGACGAGGTCGACGTAGCGACGTCCGTCGGCGTCCCACAGCCACGGCCCCTGCGCCCGCTCCATGAACCGCGGCGTGCCGCCGACCGAGCGGAAGGCACGGACTGGGGAGTTGACCCCGCCGGGGATGACCTCCCGGGCCCGGCCGAGCAGCTCCTCCGAGATGGGTGCGTCCAGGGGGTAGGGGGTGACCGGGTGCGTCATACCCTCCAGGGTAGGCGCGGGGCGGGAGGGGCGCCGGGTCGGGGCACCGACGCCGCGCGGCCCCGGCCGGGCACGGGCTCAGACGGCGTCGCTGGCCTCGTCGTCGCTGCGGCGGGTGGCGACCAGGACGCGGCGCATCAGCTCTCCGTGGGCCAGCAGCTCCTCCCGCATCAGGTGGTCCAGGAACGCGGTCCGCACGCTCTCGACGTGGATGGGTGCCAGCTCGCTGAGCCGGGCCCGTCCCTCCGCGGTGAGGGCCAGCTCCACGCCCCGGCCGTCCTCGCGGCTGGGTGCCCGTTCGACCCAGCCCTGCCGCTCGAGCCGGGTGGCGGTGTGGCTGACCCGGCTGCGGGACTGGACGATGAGGTCGGCCAGGACCGACATCCGCATCCGGCACCCGGGCGCCTCGGAGAGCATGCTCAGCAGCTCGTACTCCCCCAGGGACACCCCGTGGGGGGCGAGGGCCTCGTCCATCGCGACCCGCAGCACGTGGGCCGAGCGCAGGATCGCCCGCCATGCGTGCTGCTCCTGCGGGTCCAGCCAGCGGGTCATCGCCCCTGGCCCTGCAGCAGGCGGGCCGCGTGCACGGCGTAGTAGGTGAGGACGCTCTGGGCCCCTGCGCGACGGATCGAGGTCAGCGTCTCCAGGACCATCCGGTCCCGGTCCAGCCAGCCCTGGGCCGCGGCGGCCTCGATCATCGCGTACTCCCCGCTGACCTGGTAGGCCGCGACCGGCACGTCGGATGCCTGCGCGACGTCGGAGAGCACGTCGAGGTAGGGCAGGGCCGGCTTGACCATGACCATGTCGGCACCCTCGGCGAGGTCGAGGCGCAGCTCGCGCAGGCTCTCGGTGCGGTTGGCCGGGTCCTGCTGGTAGGTGGCCCGGTCGCCCTGCAGGGTGGAGGCCACCGCCTCGCGGAACGGGCCGTAGGCGGCCGAGGCGTACTTGGCGGTGTAGGCCAGGACGGCGACGTCCTGGTGCCCGGCCTGGTCGAGGGCCTCACGGACCACGCGGACCTGGCCGTCCATCATCCCGCTGGGGGCGACGACGTGGGCACCGGCCTCCGCCTGGGCGACCGCCATCTGCGCGTACACCTCGAGGGTGGCGTCGTTGTCGACGCGCCCGTCGTCGGTGAGTACCCCGCAGTGGCCGTGGTCGGTGAACTCGTCCAGGCACAGATCGCTCATCAGGACCGTGCTGTCGCCCAGCTCGTCCCGCAGCCGGCGCAGCCCGACGTTGAGCACCCCGTCGGGCCGCAGCCCGCAGGAGCCGGTGGCGTCCTTGTCCTCGGGCCGCGGCACCCCGAAGACCATGATGCCGCCGACACCCAGCGCTACCGCCTCCCGGGCGGCGGCGACCAGGCTGTCGGGGGTGTGCTGGAGCACGCCCGGCATGGAGCCGATCGGCGCCGGCTCCTCGATCCCGTCACGGACGAAGACCGGCAGGATCAGCTCGGCGGGCCGCACGCTGGTCTCCGCGACCAGCCGGCGCAGGGCCGGGGTGGTGCGCAGCCGGCGGGGCCGCTCGTGCGGACGCGAGACCGGCGGGACCGGCCGGCTCGGTTGGACCGGCTGGATCGGCTGGATCGGCTGGGGCATCACCGGCGGGACCGCGAGCGCCGGGCGGTGGCCTTGCGCTGGCTGGGCCGTACGACCGGCTCGCCGGCGGCCTGAGCCGCCTCGGCCAGGTGCCGGGCGTGCTCGGCCAGGGCGTCCACCAGCGCCACCGAGCTGGCCTCGCCCGCCACCACGTCGACCCGCAGCCCGTGCTCCTGCGCGGTCTGCGCGGTAGCCGGACCGATGCAGGCCACGACGGTGTTGGGGTGCGGCTTGCCGGCGATCCCGACCAGGTTGCGCACGGTCGAGGAGGAGGTGAAGCAGACGGCGTCGAAGGCACCGCCCTTGATCGCCTCCCGGACCGGGGCCGGGGGCGGGGAGGCACGCACGGTCCGGTATGCCGTCACGTCGTCCACCTCCCAGCCCATGTCCTGCAGGCCCGCGACGAGGGTGTCGGTGGCGATGTCCGCGCGGGGCAGGAAGACCCGGTCGATCGGGTCCAGCACCTCGTCGTAGGGCGGCCAGACCTCGAGCAGGCCGCGGGCGGAGTGCTCGCCGGTGGGCACCAGGTCGGGCTCCAGGCCCCACTCGCGCAGGGCGTCGGCGGTGACGCCGCCGACGGCTGCCAGCTTGAGCCCGGCGAAGGCCCGGGCGTCCAGGCCCAGCTCCTCGAACTTCTCCCGGATGGCCTTCACCGCGTTGACGGAGGTGAAGCCGATCCACTCGTAGCGGCCGGTGACGAGACCCTTGATCGCGCGGTCCATCTGCTGCGGGGTGCGGGGCGGCTCGACGCTGATCGTCGGCACGACGGAGGACGTGGCGCCGTAGGCCGCGATGCGGGCGGTCATCGAGCCGGACTGCTCCTTGGTGCGGGGCACCAGCACCGACCAGCCGAACAACGGCCGGCTCTCCCACCAGGACAGCTCGGAGCGCAGCTCCACCGGGTGCCCGACGACGGCGATCGAGGCGTCGGGACAGGCGGCGGCACCCGTCGCCAGGGCCTCGACGGTCTCGCCCAGGGACAGCACGCTCGTCTGCTGGCGCACGGTGGTGCCGTGCTCGGTGAGCGCGACCGGGGTCTGCGGGTCCCGGCCGGCCTCGAGCAGGCCGGTCAAGGCCTTCTGCAGCGGGTCACCGCAGCCCATGACCACCACGGTGATCTCGTCGTCGACCGAACGGCTCCAGTCGGTGCCCGAGTCCTCGGCGTCGATGAGGTGCAGAGCGCCGCCCTTGCCGACGGTGCCGGACAGGGGCATCCCGGCGTAGGCCGGCACCGACCAGACGGTCGCCACGCCCGGCACGATCTCGAAGGGGATGCCGGCCTCGCGGCAGCCGCTCGCCTCGCGGGTCAGGGCCGGGTCGGCGACCGGGTCGCCCTCGAGGAGCCGGACGACCAGGTGGCTCGGGTCGGCGTACCGGGTCGCGGTGCGCACGAGCAGCTTGACGCGCGCCGCGTCGGTGCGCTCGCGTCCGCTGTCGGTCGTGGTGAGGACGAAGTCGGCGTCGTCCCGGGTCCAGGGACCCAGCTGCTCGACCAGCTCGGCGCTGTCGAGCACCACGGTGTCAGCCGCCGCGAGGTAGTCCCGGGCCCGGACGGTGAGCAGTCCGAGGTCGCCGGGGCCGGCGCCGACGAAGGCGACGCGGGCGGCCGCCACGTGGGTCGGCAGGTGGGAGGGGTGGATGGAGAAGGCTTCGGTGCTCACAGATCTGGCTCCGGTTCGAAGGCCCCGCGGGCAGCCGCACCGCGGCTACGGTCGGCCTCGAGGCCGGCGGGGTCGGGACGGGACGTCAACTGCTCGGTCAACAGCTGTTGGGCCACCTCGTGGCCCAGGGCGACCGGATCGGTGCCGGTCGCCTCGTGGCGCTGCGTGAAGTCCTGCAGCGCCACGAAGACAGAGAGGGACAGCGCGCCGGCGGCGGCGTCCGAGGGGTGCTCGGCCGGGACGGGCGGGTCGGCCGGCGTCGCCAGCGCGGCGATGGGGGCGGTGCAGCCGGCCTCGAGGGCGGCCAGCACGGCGCGTTCGGCGGTCACCGCGGCCCGGGTGGGAGCGTGGTCGAGGGTCTGCGCCAGGAGCGTGACGAGCTCGAGGTCGTCCTCCCGGCACTCCACCGCGAGGGCGGCCTGGCCGGGCGCGGGGAGCATGATGCCCAGCTCGAGGGTGTCCGTGGCGTCGGCCAGCCGGTCCAGGCGGGCCAGGCCGGCACGGGCCAGGACCACCGCGTCCAGCTCACCGTCGTGGACAAGGTTGATCCGCGTGCCGACGTTGCCGCGGATGTCCCGGACCTGCAGGTCGGGGCGGGCCAGCGCGAGCTGGGCCGCCCGGCGCGGGGAGCCGGTGCCGATGACGGAGCCCGCGGGCAGCTCGGCCAGGGTGAGGCCGTCACGGGCCACGAGCACGTCGCGGGGGTCCTCGCGCTCGGGGACCGCCGCGATCGTCAGGTCGGGCTCGGGCGCGGTGGGGATGTCCTTGAGGGAGTGGACCGCCAGGTCCACCTCCCGGCGTCGCAGGGAGTCCCGCAGCGCGGAGGCGAAGACCCCGGTGCCGCCGATCTCCTGCAGGCTGGCCCGGGAGACGTCGCCCTCGGTGCGGACCAGCACCAGCTCCACCTCGTGGCCGGCCGCGCGCAGCCGGTCTGCGACCCACTCGGACTGGCTCGTGGCCAGCGCGCTGGCGCGGGTGCCGAGACGCAGGGACCGGGCGCTCACCGGGCACCTCCTTGGTCGGTCGGCGGCGCTGAGGAGACGACCGCGATGTCGGGCGGCGGGGAGGAGACGACCGCGATGTCGTGCGGGTCGAGGTCGAACAGCTCGCGGAGGGCGTGGCCGTAGTCGCCCACGCCGCCGGTGTCGACCGACTGCAGCTGCCTGGCCCGGACGCTCGGGGTGTGCAGCAGCTTGTCCACGACCCGCTGGACCGTGCGCCGGACCTCGGCGCGCTCGTCCTCGGGCAGGTGCGGCAGGCGCTGGTCCAGGCGGGCCATCTCGGCGTCGACGACCTTCGCGGCCCTGGAGCGCAGCGCAGCCAGGGTGGGCGCGATCCGGGCAGCCCGTCGCTCGGTCAGGTAGCCGGCGACCTCGGCGGTCACCAGGTCACGCACCGCGGCGAGGGCGTCCTGCTCCTGGGCCTGCTGGGTGGCGTCCTGGGTCGCGGGCCGGGCGTGCTCGGCCTCGGCCTGCAGCTCGGCCAGGCCCCACAGGTGCACGCCCGCCAGGTGGCCCACCTCGGGGTCGATGTCGCGGGGCAGGGCCAGGTCGAGGACGACCTGGGGAGCACCCGTGCGGCCGGCGTCCAGCCGGGCCTGGGCCAGCGCGGCCGCGTCCAGCACCTGACCCACCGCGCCGGTCGTGGTGATGAGCAGGTCGGCAGAACCGGCTCGGGCCGCCATCTCCGGCCAGCCGGCCGCGCGCACCCCGTGACGGTCGGCGAGCCGCCTGGCGGTGGCGCCGGTGCGGTTGACGACGGTCACATCGGTGATCCCGTCCCGCACCAGGGTCGCGACGGCGAGACCGGACATGGCTCCGGCCCCCAGCACGACGGTCCGGACCTCGGTCAGGTCGCCCAGGACCTGCCTGGCTTGGTCTAGCCCGAGGGTCACCAGGGAGCGGGACACCTCGTCGATGGAGGTCTCGGCGTGGGCCCGCTTGCCGACCCGCAGCGCCTTCTGCAGCAGCGGGTTCAGGGCCGGTCCAAGGCGGGCGTCCCGCTGGGCGGCGGCCAGCGCGGCGCGCAGCTGGCCCAGGATCTGGCTCTCTCCGACCGCCATCGAGTCCAGGCCGCAGGCCAGGTTGAACAGGTGGGCCACCGCGCGCTCGTCGTGGTGCACGTACAGGTGCGGCGACAGCTGGTCGTGGTCCAGCCCGCTCAGCTCGCACAGCAGCTCGCCGATCTCGGACACCGCACCGTGGAAGGTGCTGGCCTCCACGACCACCTCGAGGCGGTTGCAGGTGGCGAGCACCATCGCCTCCTCGACGTTCCCGGCGGAATGCACCTGCCGAGCCAGTGCGTCGGCGCCCTGGTTGTCGAGGGCCACCCGCTCGAGCAGGTCGATGGGAGCGCTGTGGTGGGAGATGCCGACGACCAGGACGCTCACGAGACCACCCCCGTCTGGGCCTCGGCGGTCACCAGCGAGCGCTGGTGCTGGTGGAAGGCCAGGATCTGCAGCTCGGTGCCGAGGTCGACGGCACGCACGTCGACATCGGCCGGGACGGTGAGCACCCCGGGGGCGAAGGTCAGGATGGACCGCACCCCGAGCGCGACCAGCTGGTCGGCGACGGACTGGGCCTGGTCCCCCGGGGTCGTGATGACACCGACCGAGACCGGCGTGGTGAGCGGGTCCAGGTCCTCCAGGCGGCAGACCGGCATACCCTCCACCGTGGTGCCGACCACGGCCGGGTCGCGGTCGGCCACGGCGACCACGCGGAAGCCGCGGGTGGCCAGACCGCCGTAGGCGGCCAGCGCACGACCCAGGTTGCCCATGCCGACGATGACGACGGGCCAGTCCTGGGAGAGCCCCAGCTCGGCCGAGACCTGCTCCGAGAGCCGCGCGACGTCGTAGCCCACGCCACGCACGCCGTAGGAGCCGAGGTGGGACAGGTCCTTGCGCACCTGGGCCGAGCGGACACCGGCGAGGGCGGCGAGCTCCTCGCTGGAGACGGAGCGCCGCCCCTGGTCGGCGAGGCCGGAGAGTGCCTGGAGATAACCCGGGAGTCGTCCGACGGTGGCTTCCGGCACCCCCCGTCGGGTGGACTCGGCCATCACGGCGGCACCGGCTCCTCTCGTTGGACGGCGTCGACCGGGAGGGCTTATATCAGACCCTTGCACGACGGCGACGCGGACCCCCTCACTGTATGGCGGGACCCCCTCATCCTCCAAAACGGCGGGATCCAGGGGATCCACGACCCTTGTCGTCGCGGCCCAGCAGCCCGGCGAGCTGCCCCGGCTCCACCCGGTAGTGGGCCACCTCCCGGCCGTCGACCAGCAGCACCGGCACCAGCGTGGTCCACCGCTCGTGCTGCTCGGCGCTGATCTGCCCGGCGCGCAGGGCGGCGTCCACGTCGAGCGTGCGGGGCTCCCCCCCGGGGCCAAGCCCGGCTCCCACCACCGCCAGCATCTCCTCGCACAGGTGGCAGCCCGCCCGGGTCACGACGACCACCTCGGGTGAGGGCTGCGCCGCCCGGCGGCTCGCGGCCTCAGGGCGTCGCCGCCACAACCGGTCCCACATGCCGACCTCCTTCCCGGGCACGACGATGGCGCCCGACCCGGAGGGGTGGGGCGCCATGCCTGTGCGGTGGTCCGGCCACCTGACAGCGACCGGACTCTCAGTCACTTCTTGTTGCGACGCTGGTGACGCGTCTTGCGCAGCAGCTTGCGGTGCTTCTTCTTCGCCATGCGCTTGCGGCGCTTCTTGATCACGGAGCCCATAGGCAGTCCTTTGTTCGTCGGTCGTGGTGCATGCGCTCTCGACGCGGGCCGGTGCGCACAACGGATTGGATCAGCCTAACGCGGCGGGACAGGACCGCCCAAACGTGCCCACCCAGACGCGACGGTGCGGGGGCGGGGGTCGGCTGCGGAGGGCAGGCCCTCAGGCGGTGCCGTGGTAGGAGTCCTGGAGGTAGTCGTGCACCGCCTGCTCCGGGACACGGAACGAGCGGCCCACGCGCACGGCGGGAAGCTCTCCGGAGTGCACCAGGCGGTACACCGTCATCTTGGACACGCGCATGACGGCGGCCACCTCGGCCACGGTCATGAACGTCATCTCAGCGAGCTGGCGCTCATCTGCCATAGGACGCATCCCGTCTCTCTTCACGCGGGTGTGCGAACTCGGCTTCCCCTCCGGCACGCTGACCCGACTCTTGGTTGTCGGGCCTAACCATAGGGGCAGATGTGGTCCTTGCGAAAGTCGTTGTGGAAGAAAAGTCCAGCCTGACACGCCGGGCGTGACCAACGAGTCAGCTGTGGCGCACGTGGCGCGAGGTCCTCAGTCGAAGTAGGGGTCGAGTCCCCAGCCGGGGAAGATGGCGCGGCGGGTGGCCATGATGGCCGAGTCGACGGGGTCCTCGGGCTGGTAGCCGTCCTCCCAGCGTCCGTAGCGGATCGGCCGGCCACCACGGTCCCCCATGAGCGTCGGCGCCTCCCTGCCGTAGACCTCCAGGACGTAGTCGCGCCAGGACTGCGGCACGGGCGCCGAGGGGTCGACGGGGCGACCGGTGACCACGCCGATGAGGTGGGTCCAGGCCCGGGGCACGACGTCGACCAGCTCATACCCCCCACCGCCCAGGGAGACCCAGCGGCCCTCGGCGGTGTCCTCGGCCAGCTCGGCCACCCAGCCGCAGGCCACCGCCAGCGCGTCCATCGAGACGGTCAGGTGGGCCAGCGGGTCGGCATAGTGGCAGTCGCAGCCGTGCTGGCTGACGACGACCTGCGGGTTGAAGGCCCGGACGATGGTGGGGACCACCGCCTGGTAGGCGCGCAGCCACCCCTCGTCGCCCGTGCCCGGCGGCAGCGCGATGTTGACGGCCGTGTCCTGCGCCTTGGGGCCGCCGGTGTCGCCGGGGAAACCGGTCCCGGGGTAGAGCGCCCGGCCGCTCTCGTGCATCGACACGGTCAGCACCCGGGGGTCGTTCCAGAAGACGCGCTCCACGCCATCGCCGTGGTGCACGTCCAGGTCGAGGTACACCACGCGCTCCGCGCCCAGGTCCAGCATCCGCTTGATCCCCACGGCGATGTCGTTGTAGACGCAGAAGCCCGCCGACGCCTCGGGCATCGCGTGGTGCATCCCGCCGGCGATGTTCACCGCCCGCTTGGTCCGCCCCGACCACACGGCCTCGCAGGCCGCCAGGGTGCCGCCGACGCCGTAGGAGGAGGCCTCGTGCATGCCGGCGAACGCGGGGGTGTCCTCGGTGCCGACGCCGTGCCGGCCGCGGGCCAGGCTCGGGTCGGCCGAGACCTTCTTGACCTCGGTCACATGGTCCGGGCTGTGCACGGTGAGCAGGTCCGCCACCCGGGCCGGCTCCACGGGGACCACCTCGACGTCGTCGTGGTCGAGCAGGCCCAGCGCCGTGGCCAGCCGGTAGGTGAGATCGAGCCGGCTGGGGTGCATGGGGTGGCCCGGTCCGAAGTCGTAGGCCGTGTAGCGCTCGTCCCACATCACCCATGAGCCGCTCATGGGCCCAACGTAGTCCACGCCCGGGGCCGACCCGCCGACGGTCGAGACTGCACAGAGGCCGGCATGGCCCACCCTGGGCCGGCACCGACCGGCGTGGCCGGGCTCAGGGGTGGGAGGTCACAGAGAGGTGGGAACCCCGGCCGCGTCCCCGAGGGGGTAGACCATCTTCATCTCCTCGGACTCGGCGTCCTCCGCGTCGACGCCGTGGATCCGCATCGGGCGGCGGTCGTCGGTCGGACGGAAGCCGAAGCTGGACGCGAAGGCGACCGCGCGGCCGTTGTCGGTCCCGACCCAGTAGACCAGCTGCTTCAGGCCGGCGCCGCGGGCCACGACGGCGGCGTGCTCGAGCAGCCGCCGGGCGACGCCGCTGCCGCGGCGGTCCGCCTGGACCCACAGGCCGAAGAGCTCGCCGATGTCGTCGGACTGGGTGCGGTGGACACCGCCGACGCTGGCCACGCCGATCACGTCGCCGTTCTCCTCGGCGAGCAGCCGCTGGGAGCGGGCGAGCCGCTCCTGCCAGACCGCGTCCTCCAGGCTCTCTTCCTCCTCGGCGGAGGCGACGAAGGCCTCGGGAGACTCACGCAACGCCCGCAGACGCACACTCTTGTAGGTCTGCCACTCGTCCTCGTCCAGGACGCGCACGTGAATCTCGCTCATGTTCCCTACTCTGTCATACGGGTTCCGGCGTCCCTCGCCCGGCAGGGTGAACTCTGAGGTGACCTGCACCCTGGCTCACTCGGGCCGAGGAGAAAGCTCCCGGGACCGGACCGCGGCCGCCTCCATCGCGGTGAGGAAGGCTGCCCTGACCTTGTGATCCTCGAGCGCCCGGAGCGCAGCAACGCTGGTGCCGCCGGGGCTGGAGACCTGCTCACGGAGCACCGTGGGGTGGTGCCCCGTCTCGCGGATCATCGTGGCGGCACCATACAACGTCTGGACGACGAGCTCTGTCGCGGTGTCCCGGGGCAGCCCCAGCAGGACCCCTGCCTCGATCATCGCCTCGACCACGTAGAAGATGTAGGCCGGTCCGCTGCCGCTGATGGCGGTGACCGCGTCCTGGTGGCCCTCGTCGAGCACGATCACGCGGCCCACGTGCTCCAGCAGGGCCCTGGCCTGAGCCAGGTGCTCGGGCGTGCAGTGCCGTCCCGGGCTGAGCGCGGACATGCCCTGGTCCACCAGGGCCGGGGTGTTCGGCATCACCCGCACGACCGAGGTGCCCTCGGCCAGCCGGGCCTCCAGGAACGCCGTGCTGATCCCGGCGGCGATCGACACGACGAGGGTCTCCGGCCGCATCTGATCACGGATCTGGTCGATGAGCGCCGACATGTCCTGCGGCTTGACGGCCAGCACGACGGTCTGCGCCGCGGCCACGGCCTCCTCGGCGCTGTCGTGCCGGGCACCGTGGGGCAGCGCCACCTGCGCGGCCCGTTCGGCGGACTTGTCGGCGACGATGATGTCGGAGGGCCGGTGGCCGGAGCGGACCAGTGCGGCGACCAACGTCCCGCCCATCACCCCCGCGCCCAGGACGGCGATCGTCATACCCTGCTCGTCCCTCTGCTCATCCCTGTGCCCGTCCCCCTGCACACCCCTGCTCATCCCCGGCTCGCCAGGCCGCGCAGGAAGAAGCTCAGGTTGGCGGGGCGCTCGGCCATCCGCCGGACGAGGTACCCGTACCAGTCCTGGCCGTAGGGCAGGTAGACGCGCATCTGGGCGCCGGCACCCGCGAGGCGCCGCTGCTCCTCCGGTCGGATGCCGAGGAGCATCTGGAACTCGAAGCTGTCCGCGGAGCGCTGGGCCTTGGCCGCCAGCACGCTGGTGATCTCGATCAGCCGCGGGTCGTGGCTGGCCACCATCGGGTAGCCCTGACCCTGCAGCAGGATCTTCAGGCACCGCACGTAGGCCCGGTCGACATCGCCGGAGTCCTGGTAGGCCACGCTCGCCGGCTCCTTGTAGGCGCCCTTGCACAGGCGCACCCGCGAACCCTCGTGGGCGAGGTCGCGGCAGTCCTCCTCGGTCCGGTAGAGGTAGCTCTGCAGGGCCACCCCCACCCACGGCCAGTCCTGGCGCAGCTCCCGCACCGTGGCCAGGGTGAGGTCGGTCGTGGTGTGGTCCTCCATGTCGACGGTCACGGTCGTGCCGACGTTGGCGGCGGCCTGGCAGACCGCGCGCGCGTGGTCCAGCGCGATGCGGTGACCGTCGCGGCCCAGGGCCTGACCCAGCGCGGACAGCTTCAGGCTCACCTCGACGGTCCCGTCGGCGGTCAGGCCGGCGTCGGAGAGCGCACCCAGCAGCTCCAGGTACGCGTCCCTGGTGCTGGCCGCCTGCTCCGGGTCCAGGGTGTCCTCGCCGAGGTAGTCGATGGTGACCCGGCGCCGCGTCTCGACCAGCTCGCCCGCGACGCGGACGGCGTCCGGCGTCTCCTCGCCGGCGACGAAGCGCTTGACCACGTCCCGGCTGACCGGCGCCTGCTGGATGAGCTGCCGGAGCTGGTCGTTGCGGCTCACGCCCAGCAGGGTCTGCCGCAGCACGGCCGAGGGGTTGAGATCGGCGAGGTCCATGGGCGCAAGGCTACGCCTGCGGGTGCTCAGGGCCGCGCGCGAGGCTGCCGCCTGCACAGCGCCTTGAGGACTGCCCGGTGCCTTCAGGAGGTATGCCGCCGCGCGCCGGGCAGGTCGTGCTGGCCCAGGTGCTCGCGGGCGAAGGCGAGGGACTCGGCGAGCGCCTCCTCCCGCGACGGGGAGGACATGCGGCGGGTGCCGACCTCCAGGCTGACGATGCCGGTGAAGTCCTGGTCGACGAGGAACTCCAGCACCTCCTGACAGCGCTGACCGCCCCGGCCGGGCACCAGGTGCTCGTCCTTGAACGAGCCGAAGGAGTCGCCGAGGTGCACGTGGCGGATCCGCGGTCCCAGGTCCCGGGCGAGCTCCAGGGCGTCGGTGCCGGCGGTCGCGGCGTGGCTGATGTCCAGCGTGACGTGCTCGTAGGGATAGGGGCGCGGGTCGGGCCCGGGCAGGTAGGCCTGCATCGCCGAGGCCCCGGTACGCCAGGGGAACATGTTCTCCACCGCGATCGGGACGCCCCAGCGCTCCTCCCGCTCTGCCACCCCCTCGACGAACCCCTCGGCATACCCCCGCTGCCACCGGAAGGGAGGATGGGCCACGACGCACTGGGCGCCGACCTCGGCCGCCAGGTCCAGGGCGCGTTCGATCTTGCCCCACGGCTCCCAGCCCCAGAGCCGCTGGGCGAGGAGCAGGGTGGGCGCGTGGATGGCCCCGATCGCCAGCTCGTGCAGCTCGGCCAGGGCGTTGAGCGCGCCGGCCTCCTGGGTGACCGGATCGGTCCAGACCATGATCTCCACGCCGTCGTAGCCCAGGCGCTGGGCCAGGTCGAAGGCGTAGGCGGCGTTCTCGGGGTAGACCGAGGAGGTCGACAGGTGCACGGGGATGTGGTTCATGCCCGGTACCCGTTCGTGGAGTCGTCACGGCCGGTGAGGGAGTCCAGGAAACGCAGGATCAGACCTTCCCGCAGGGCCCAGGGGCAGACCGTGAGCGTGTCCAGCCCGAGCAGGTCCATGGACGCCTCGACGACGACCGCGCCGGCGAGCAGCTGCGGGGCGCGGGCGGCAGAGACCCCGGGCAGGTTCGCGCGCTTGGCCGCCGGCATCAGGGCCAGCTTCTGGACCAGCTCGGTGAGGTCGGCCAGGGCCAGGGTCCGGGGCACGTAGGGGCCCTCGGCCCGCGGTGCCGCACCACAGGCCCGGGCCAGGGAGCGGATCGTCTTGCTGGTACCGACGGCCAGCTGCGGCTCGCCCACCCGGGCCAGCCGGGGCTGGAGGCTGGCGATCTCGGAGCGGACCCGCTTGCGCAGCACCTTGAGCTCGCCGGCTCCGGGTGGGTCCTTGCTCAGCTCGCGGGTCAGCCGGCCTGCGCCGAGGGGAACCGACAGGGCGACGTCCGGATCCTCGTCGAGCCCGGCAGCCAGCTCCAGGGAGCCCCCGCCGATGTCGATGAGCAGCAGCCGGCCCGCCGACCAGCCGAACCAGCGCCGTGCCGCCAGGAAGGTGACCCGCGCCTCGGCGTCACCCTCCAGCACGTCGAGGTCCACTCCTGAGGAGGCCTTGACCTGGGCCAGCACGTCCTCGGTGTTCCCTGCGTCGCGGATCGCGCTGGTCGCGAAGCCCATGAGCTGCTTGACCCCGCGCTCCTCGGCGACCTCGACGCACTCGCCCACGAAGCGGGAGAGCAGCTGCGCCCCCTCGGCGGAGATGTCGCCGCCTGGGGTCATGTGCTCGGCCAGCCGCAGCACGGTGCTGTGGGAGTAGTCCGGCATCGGGTGCGCACCCGGGTGGTAGGCATCCACGACCAGCAGGTGCACCGTGTTCGAACCCACGTCGATGACACCTAGGCGCATGGGCTCATTATCCCCTCTCCCTCCCCTCTACCCTGAACCGGTGACCGAGACCCCGCTCGACACCCCTCGCCTGTGGGTCGAGCTGACCGATCCTGCCGAGCCCGCCCAGCGGCTCCGGCTGGACCTGACCTGGCTCACCTCGCGCTGGCACTGCCTCTTCGGCGAGGGCCGGTGCCCGGGCATCGACGCGGACCAGCCCGACGCCGGCTGCTGCACCCTCGGCGCCCACTTCACCGACGCCGACGACGTGGCCAGGGTGGCGGCCGTGGTCGAGCAGCTGGGGCCCGACGAGTGGCAGCTGCACGGTCCAGGCCGGGACGAGGGCTGGTCGGTGCGCCACGGCGTGCAGGACGGGGAGCACGACCGGGCGGAGGTCGCGACCCGCGTGGTGGACGGCGCCTGCATCTTCCTCAACCGCCCCGGCTTCCCCGCCGGCGCCGGCTGCGCGCTGCACCAGCACGCCGTCGCGACCGGTGTCCCTCCGCACACGACCAAGCCGGACGTGTGCTGGCAGCTGCCGCTCAAGCGGGACTACCGCGACGTGGAGCTCGCGGACGGCACCTCCTACCTGGAGATCTCGATCGGCGAGTTCGACCGCCGCGCCTGGGGGCCGGGCGGGCACGACCTCGACTGGTACTGCACCGGGCACCCCGACGCGCACACCGCCGCCGAGCCGGTCTACCTCTCGCTGCGCGACGAGCTCGTGGAGCTGATCGGGCCGGAGGGGTATGCCGAGCTCGTCACCCTGTGCGAGGACCACCTCGCCGCGGCCGCGGCCCTGCGAGCCACCCCCGGTGGTCGCCGGCTGCTGCCGCTCCACGTCCATCCGGCCACCCGCGCCGCCGGTCACTGAACCCGGGCGCGCGGGGGGTGTCGGTGGCACGGCATACCCTCGGGGGCGTGGCGAGCAAGAGCGGGACCAGGCCTTCCTACCGGTGCACCGAATGCGGCTGGGCGGCCGTGAAGTGGGTGGGCCGGTGCGGGGAGTGCCAGGCGTGGGGGACGGTGGCCGAGGTCGGTGCACCCACCTCGGCGCGGACCAGCGCGGTCGCGCCCGCACGACCGGCTGTGCCGATCGCCGAGGTGGACGCGGAGCAGGCGCAGGCCCGCTCGACCGGGGTGGAGGAGTTTGACCGGGTGCTCGGCGGCGGGATCGTGCCGGGAGCGGTCGTGCTGATGGCCGGCGAGCCGGGCATCGGCAAGTCCACGCTGGCCCTGGACGTGGCCGCCCGCGCCGCCCGCACGGGCGAGCGGGTGCTCTACGTCTCCGGGGAGGAGTCGGCTGCGCAGGTCAAGCTGCGGGCGGAGCGGATCGGTGCGGTCGCCGACACCCTCTACCTCGCCTCCGAGACCGACCTGGCCACAGTGCTCGGCCAGATCTCCTCCGTGGCGCCGAGCCTGTTCGTCATCGACTCGGTCCAGACGGTCGCCAGCGCCGACGTCGACGGTTCCCCCGGCAACGTCAGCCAGGTCCGGGAGGTGGCCGCCGCACTCATCCAGGTGGCGAAGTCGTCCAACACGGCCGCGATCCTCGTCGGCCACGTCACCAAGGACGGCAACATCGCGGGCCCGCGGGTGCTGGAGCACCTGGTCGATGTCGTCGTGGGCTTCGAGGGCGAGCGGCACAGCCGGCTGCGGATGGTCCGGGCGGTGAAGAACCGGTTCGGCCCCACCGACGAGGTCGGCTGCTTCGACCTGGGCGACGGCGGGATCCGCGGGCTGGCGGACCCCAGCGGCCTGTTCCTGACCAGCCGCGACCGGCCCGTCCCCGGCACCTGCGTCACCGTCACCCTGGAGGGCCGCCGCCCGCTGGTGGCCGAGGTGCAGGCCCTGGTCAGCGCCGAGGAGACCGGCTCGCCCCGGCGCACCACCAGCGGGCTGGACTCCGCCCGGCTGGCGATGGTGCTGGCCGTGCTCAGCCAGCGCGGCGGGGTGCCCCTGGCCAAGCACGACTGCTACGCCTCGACCGTCGGCGGTGTCCGGCTGGGCGAGCCGGCCGTCGACCTGGCCCTGGCGCTCGCACTGGCCAGTGCCCGGGCCGACCTGGCGCTGCCGCTCAGCACGATCGCCGTCGGCGAGGTCGGGCTCTCCGGCGACCTGCGGCCGGTGACCGGGCTCCCCCGACGGCTGACCGAGGCGGCCCGGATCGGCTTCACCGAGGCCGTGGTCCCGGAAGGCTCGCTCACGGAGGGCCGGCCACCGGCGGGGATGCGGATCCACGAGGTCGCCACCCTCGCCGACGCGGTCGGTCTCGTGCTCGCGGCCGCGCACGCCACCGCGACCATCGCAGGTCCCCCGGCCGGCACGATGGCTGGTCGCTGAGCAGGCGGGTCACACCAGCGGGGCACCGACCGGCGGGGCCACTGGCCGGCACGGTGGCGGCAGCCAGGAATCGCACCGAAGATCAAGAATCTGTAAAGAATCCGCCGGGCGGGCCGTCGGAACCGCGGCGCGACCTATCATCGGGGCGCAGAGTGGGCGCCACGCCGGTCGGGCGCACCCATGGGAAGGCTGGTGACACGTGGCGCAGCGCCTCGACGACGAGATCCTGCAGACCCTGGCGGCCGTCGCGCCCGGCACCGAGCTCCGCGACGGCCTGGAGCGGGTGCTGCGCGGGCGCACGGGCGCCCTCATCGTCCTCGAGGCCGACCGGTCCGTGGAGGCGCTGTGCTCCGGTGGCTTCCAGCTGGACGTGGAGTTCTCCGCCCCCCGGCTGCGCGAGCTGGCCAAGATGGACGGGGCCATCCTCATCAGCAAGGACGGCAGGTTCGTCCGTGCCGGCACCCAGCTCACCCCGGACCGCGGCCTGGAGACCCAGGAGAGCGGCACCCGGCACCGCACCGCGGAGCGCACGGCGAAGCAGACGGGCGCCCCCGTGATCTGCGTCAGCCAGTCGATGTCGACGATCTCCCTCTACGTCGGGCACGCCCGGCACATCCTCGAGGACCGGATCCAGGTGATGGCGCAGGCCAACCAGGCGCTGCAGACGCTGGAGCGCTACCGCACCCGCCTCGACGAGGTCAACGCCAGCCTGTCCGCGCTGGAGATCGAGGACCTCGTCACCGTCCGCGACCTGGCGACCGCGCTGCAGCGCCTGGAGATGGTGCGGCGGATCAGCGCGGAGATCGAGCAGTACGTCATCCAGCTCGGCGTCGACGGCCGGCTCATCGGCCTGCAGCTCGACGAGCTCACCGGCGGTGTCACGCGGGAGCGTGAGCTGCTCATCCACGACTACGCCGCCCACGACGACGGCCCGCACGCCCCCGACCAGGTGCTCGAGGCCCTGGCCGGCCTGGACTCGACCGAGCTCATCGACCTGGCCGCCGTGGCCCGCGCGCTCGGCATCCACGTCATCGGCGACGGCATGGACCACCAGCAGCTCAGCCCGCTGGGCTACCGGCTGCTGCACCGCATCCCCCGCCTCCCCGGCGCCATCGTGGAACGCCTGGTCAGCCACTTCGGCGGCTTCCAGGCCCTGCTGTCGGCCAGCCTGGAGGACCTGATGCAGGTGGAGGGCGTCGGTGAGACCCGGGCCCGGGCCGTCCGCGAGGGGCTGTCCCGGCTGGCGGAGAACTCCATCCTGGAGCGCTACTCCTGATGCCCGACCCCCGCGGGGAGCGGTACGGGGCGCTCCATACCCCCCTGCTGCAGTGGTATGCCGAAGCGCGCCGCGACCTGCCGTGGCGCCACCCCGAGTGCTCGCCCTGGGGGGTGCTGGTCTCGGAGGTGATGCTCCAGCAGACGCCCGTCGCCCGGGTCCTGCCCGTGTGGACGCGCTGGATGACGCTGTGGCCCACGCCGTCGGCGCTGGCCTCGGCGTCCCCCGGCGAGGCGGTCCGCGAGTGGGGGCGGCTCGGCTACCCCCGCAGGGCGCTGCGCCTGCACGCCGCAGCCACCACGATCCGGGAGGAGCACGGCGGCGAGGTGCCCGCCGAGGAGGCGACCCTGCGGACCCTGCCCGGCATCGGCGACTACACCGCGGCCGCGGTGGCCGCCTTCGCCTTCGGCCGGCGCGCCACCGTGGTCGACACCAACGTGCGCCGGGTGCAGGCCCGCGCGGTCACCGGGACGGCGCTGCCCGCGCCGAGCCTGACCCGGGCCGAGGTCGACCTGGCGACGGCGCTGCTGCCCGACGACGACGTCGAGACCAGCACCTGGAACGTCGCGGTCATGGAGCTGGGCGCGCTCGTCTGCACCGCCCGGGCCCCGCGCTGCGGCGACTGCCCGGTCGCGCACCTGTGCGCCTGGCGGCTGGCCGGCTACCCGCCCTACGACGGGCCACCACGCCGCGGCCAGGCCTGGGAGGGCACCGACCGCCAGTGCCGCGGCCGGATCGTGCAGGCGCTCCGGGAGGCCCACGGTCCGGTCCCCGGAGCGGCGCTCGCCGCGCTGTGGCCGGACGGCGCGCAGCACGAGCGCTGCCTGGGCGCCCTGCTGCACGAGGGCCTGGTCGAGGCGCTGGCCGACGACCGCTTCCAGCTGCCCTCCTGAGCGACGCGGTTCAGGAGCGGGCGGTCGCGATCCGCTTGCGGACCTGCGAGACCCTCCCGGCGAGGTCGCGGCGGGCCTTCTGCACCCGGGGCACCAGGCGCTGGAGCACGGCATACATGGCCTTGTGGTGGACGATGTCGACCTCACCGATGAACTCGGTGGCGCCGCCGTCGCCCTTGCAGAAGGCCCGCTTGAACAGGTAGAGGCCGTCGGAGGTGTCCAGGGTGAAGACGCCGCCCATGTCGTAGGACTCCGCTCCGGTGGACAGCCCCCACGCCATCAGCTCGTGGTTCATCACCTGGTTGGCGCTGAGGTTGCGCTTGACGTCGGTGGAGCCAGCGTAGAGGTAGTAGAGCTTGCCCCAGTAGTCGATGGTGACCGAGGCCGCCAGCACGTCGTCCTCGTGCCGGGCGTGGGTGACCCGCATCCGCTCGCCGAAGGCTTCGCGCATCCGGTGGAAGTAGGGCAGGCCGCGGGCGGTGATCTCGTTGCGGCGGGCCATGAAGGTGTAAATGTCGTGGAAGGTGGACAGCCCCTCCGGGGTGTCCACGGCCTCGGTGGTGACACCCTTCTTGCGTCCGGTGCGGACGCGGTTGCGAGCCTTGCCGTCGTACTTGGCCAGCAGCTCGTCCTCGGTCAGCGGCTCGCCGGCCTCGTCCTGCAGGCGGACGATCATGCAGTAGCGCGGCTGGACCAGGTCGTCCTTCCCGGCGCCGACGTTCTTGACGACCCAGCCGGGCTGCGCGCGCAGCCAGCCGTCCAGCTCCTCGCTGAAGCGCACCTCCGGGTCGACCTTGGTCATGATCGCCCGGTGCTTGCGGGCCAGCGGCTCGGCCTCGGCCAGGATCCGGCGCACCAGGTCCCTGTCCGCCCAGTCCACCAGCGGGCCCCGGGGCGCGTACAGCACGGAGAAGCGACCGGGCAGCCGGCGCACGAGCAGGGTCATCGCCGCGACGATCCGCCCGTCCTCCTCGACGTAGACCGCCTCCTGCCCCCAGTCGTCCTTGACGATCCCCCACCGGAGGTCCTGGCTCACCGCCCGCAGCGGGTGGGAGCGGACGAAGTCGGCATACCGCTCGACGGCGGCAGGGTCGGTGAGGTCGAGGACGGGCACCGGTCCAACCTATCCCTGCAGGGAGAGCCTCATCGCGCGTGGTCGCGCAGGACGGCCAGGACGACCGTCACGGCGCGGCGGGCCATCTCCTCGGTGACGAACGGTGCGGTGGGCAGGTTGAGGATCCGGCTGCTGACGTCCTCCGCGACCGGGCAGGTGGCGGGGTCGTAGGCAAACGGCGCGGGGTCGGTGGGGCCGGGGAAGAGCAGCGGGCGGTACCACAGGCCCGGCACCAGGCCCTCGTCCTGGAGCGCGGTGAAGCAGGCCTGCGCCTGCGCGAGGGAGGGCAGGAGTATGGGGTAGCGCACCAGGGAGCGTTCCGGCGCGTCGAGCGCCGCGGGCCGGGTGACCCCGTCGACCTCGGCCAGCCCTTCCCGGTAGATGTCCGCGACCCGCCTGCGGTGCCGCTGCGAGGCGGCGAGCCCGGGCAGCTCCCGGGCCACCGCGGTGAGCGCGGTGCCGGTGAGCCGGCTCGGGGTCCCCGCGATGAGGCCGTCCCGCTCGGAGGCCATGATGACCTCCTCCACCAGACCGGTCCGGGCGGCGAGGGAGACCGCCCTGGCGCCGGGCGCACCGAGCTTGCGGGCGACGCGGCGGACCTGGGGGGAGATGACGTCGGCGACCCGCTGCCGCCGTCCGGCGGCGTCCAGGCCGCGCAGGACCGTCAGGAGCGGCGCGTGCCAGGGCTGTCCGGCCGCATCCGGGTTCACCCAGACCGCGGCACCGGTGCGCGTGGGAAGCATCTTCTCCAGCCCGAAGCTGTGGATGGACACGTCGGCCACCGGCGCCCCGTCGGCGCCCCGGGCGATCTCACCCAGGCAGTGGGCGGAGTCCTCCATGAGCATCACCCCGTCGGGCAGCAGCGCGCGCAGCGCCTCCATGGGGGCCGCGGCGCCGAAGGTGTGCTGGCCGACGACGACGCGGGTCCGCTCCGTGATGGCCTCGGCGGCCCGGGCGGGCTCGAGCGCCAGGGTGTCGGCGTCGATGTCGGCGTAGGTGGGCCGGTGACCGGCCGAGATCGCCGGCGCCACCGCGGTCAGACAGGTCAGCGGCTGGTTGAGCACCTCACCGGCCGGCTGCTGGGCCATCGCCAGCATCATCGCGTGCCGGCCCTTGGAGAGCAGGTGCCAGTCGGTGGGGTCGGTGCCGGACAGGCCGGCCAGCTGCACGCGGACATCGGCGGAGAGTCGGTCGGTCTTCGTGGAGCTCACCCAGCCAGTCTAGGCAGGGTGACGCGGCCCGAGGACGACCTCGGCTGATCGCAGGGGACCGCAGCTGCTCTCGGGCGACCTCAGGTGTCTGAGGTGAGCTCAGTCGTTCTGGTAGCGCCTGGTGCGGTAGGTCTCCAGCAGGTAGAGCGCGGAGCGGCGCAGCGGGTGGTAGACGAACTCCCGCGCCCGGACGTACTCCACCTTGTAACCGCCGAAGCTGCGCTTGAACTCCGAGTAGCCGTGCCGAGGGTGCTCGGGTCGGCGGTTCTCGTCGGAGACGATGCCCCAGAAGTTGTAGCGGGTGACCTCGGGCCGGTGCGCGGCCAACCAGGCCATCGTCTCCTGGTGCAGGAGGTAGCTCGGCGAGAGCCGGCGGAAGTCCTCGTCCGCCGAGCTGGCGCCGTGCAGGAAGCTGGCCTCGCCGCCGTAGATCGCCATCAGCGAGGCCGCGCCGACTCGGCCGTCCTTCTCGGCCAGGAACACCTTCTGGTACCCGGCCGGCGCCATGTGCGCGAACTGGGTCCGGTAGTGCTCGTCGTCGTGCTTGCCGATGCCGCCCTTGCGTGCGTCGAGCTCGCGGAGCATGGTGATCAGCGTCTCCAGGTCCTGAGGGTCGTCGCTGGCGCGGACGGTGACGCCGGCCTTGCGGGACTTGTTGAACAACCGGCGGGTGTTGCTCTTCAGGCCGTGCGCCTTGAGCCACTCCAGCTGCGCCTCCGGGGTGGGCTGCACCTCGGCGACCCAGCACCGCTCGACCTGGGTGAAGATCGCGGCCCGCTTGCCGCCGGCGGCATCGAGGGCCGCCTCGGCCGGCGTCCCCTGCAGCACGGTGGGGTCGACGCGCAGGAAGGCGGCACCCTCGCGGCCGCGGAAGTGGTCGCGCAGGGCACCGTAGGCCGCCGTCACCCGCTCGGGGTCGGAGTGGTCCATGGCCAGCCCGCGGGGGGCGTACCAGAACACCACCTTGTGGTCCTCGTGCAGCCCGACCTGGGCGACGCCGACCAGCTCCCCGTCCTGCTCGAGCGCCACGCGCTCCAGGCGACCGGTCCGCTCGGCGATCACCTCACCCCACTCCCAGGAGTGGTAGAAGGTCAGCTGCTCGCAGGGGCCGAGGGAGTCGAGGACGTCCTCGTAGCGCCCGCGGTCGTCCGGTCCGATGTGGTGCACGTGCATATTCACCGTCACGGTCCCCGAGTCTAGGCTTCCTGGGCAGGTGGCCGGAGCGCGTCCGTGCCCGGGATCACCCGCGAGCCCACGCCCCACTAGCATCCTGATCCATGACCACCCCCGCCCCGGCCGCCTCCGCCGGCTCGACCGGTGCCGCCGCCGCGCCCTTCCACCCCGTGCTGCTGGGCACCGACCAGGGGATCTACGCCCTGGCCCGGGCCTTCCACGAGGCCTACGGGGTCCGGTCCACGATCGTGGCCCGGGCGGTCACCGGCGGCATCGCCTGGTCCCGGATCGCGAACGTCGTCGAGCTCACCCCGGACGGCGGGCGCGAGGAGGTCATCTCCACGCTGCTCGCGCAGGGTCGGCTGCTGCGCGAGCAGTCTCCCCAGGTGCCGCTGCTGCTGCTGTGCAACGCCGACTCGCACGCCCAGCTGTTCGCCGAGCACGCCGAGGAGCTGGGCGAGCTCTACGTCTTCCCCCACCTGTCCGAGCAGACGCTCGCCCAGGTGGCCGACAAGACGCACTTCGCCCAGATCTGCGAGCGACTCGGTCTGGCCACCCCGCGCACCAGCGTGATCAGCTTCGCCGCCGCCGGCGAGCCCGGCTGGACCCCCGACCCGGTGCAGGTGCCCTTCCCGGTCGTGGCCAAGCCGGACAACGGCGCCTCCTACGAGAACCTGCGCTTCCCCGGCTACCGCAAGATCTGGTTCCTCGACACCCCGGAGGAGTGGGCCGACCTGGCACGCACCCTCGCGGGGGCCGGCTTCCGCGGCGACTTCCTGGTGCAGGAGCTGATCCCGGGGGACGACACCCACGAGCTCTCGGTGGTGGCGTACGTCGACCGGCACGGCACCGTCACCGCGCTGGCCACCGCGCAGGTGCTGCTGGGCGAGCACCACCCGATGGCGCTGGGCAACCCGGCCGCGATGATCACCACGCCGATGACCGAGCTGATGGACGCGGCCGAGCGGATCCTGGGCGAGGTGGACTACTGGGGCTTCGCCAACATCGACGCCAAGATCGACCCCCGCACGGGCACGACCTGCTTCATGGAGATGAACCCGCGGATGGGTCGCAACAACTACTACGCCACTGCGGCCGGCGCCGACATCGTCGGCGCGGTGGTCGACGACGTGGTCCATGGGCTGCAGCGCGCGCCGCGCCGTGGGATGCGCGAGATCCTCTACTGCATCGTCTCCCCGCTGATGCTCCTGCACTACGTCCGCGACCCCCAGCTGCGCCGCCGGGTGCTGGCCGCCGCCCGCCGCCGCACGGTCCACCCGCTGCTCTACGAACGCTTCAACCTGCGCCGCCGCGCCTACGTCCTGGTCCAGCAGGCCAACCACGTGCGCAAGTTCGCCCGGTACTACCCCCGCCCGACCGAGTCGGGGTTCTAGCCCGGACCCCGGTCCCGCACACGCCAGCGGGCCGCATACCTCCACGAGGTATGCGGCCCGCTGGCGTTGCGCGGTGGGTCGACCCGCAGGTCAGCCGGTCTGCTCCTCGACCGGCAGCGTGTCCGGGACCTCGGAGGGCTTCTCCTGGCCGGTGAAGGTGAACACCTTCTCGGAGGTCTTGTCCCGACCACCGGTGTCCTCGACGTCGACCAGGACGATCTCGCCGGCACCGATCTCGCCGTAGAGGATCTTCTCGGACAGCTGGTCCTCGATCTCGCGCTGGATCGCACGACGCAACGGCCGGGCACCGAGCACCGGGTCGTAGCCCTTCTTGGCCAGCAGCTCCTTGGCCGCCGGGGTGAGCTCGACCCCCATGTCCTTGTCCCTGAGCCGCTCGTCGAGACCGGCGATCATCAGGTCCACGATCTGGACGATCTCGGCCTGGGTCAGCTGGGGGAAGACGATGATGTCGTCCACGCGGTTGAGGAACTCGGGCCGGAAGTGCTGCTTGAGCTCGTCGGTGACCTTGTTCTTCATCCGGTCGTAGCTGCTCTGGGTGTCGGTCCCGGCGGAGAAGCCGAGCGAGACGCCCTTGGAGATGTCCCGGGTGCCCAGGTTGGTGGTCATGATGATGACGGTGTTCTTGAAGTCGACCACCCGGCCCTGGCTGTCGGTCAGGCGACCGTCCTCCAGGATCTGCAGCAGGCTGTTGAAGATGTCCGGGTGGGCCTTCTCGACCTCGTCGAAGAGGACGACCGAGAACGGCTTGCGCCGCACCTTCTCGGTGAGCTGGCCGCCCTCCTCGTAGCCGACGTACCCGGGCGGGCTGCCGAACATCCGGGAGACGGTGTGCTTCTCGGAGTACTCGGACATGTCCAGGGTGATGAGCGCGTCCTCGTCACCGAAGAGGAACTCCGCCAGCGTCTTGGCCAGCTCGGTCTTGCCGACGCCCGTGGGGCCGGCGAAGATGAACGAGCCACCGGGGCGGCGCGGGTCCTTCAGGCCGGCACGGGTGCGGCGGATCGCCTGCGACAGCGCGATGATCGCGTCGTCCATGCCGATGATCCGCTTGTGCAGCTCGGCCTCCATGTTGAGCAGCCGGCTGGACTCCTCCTCGGTGAGCTTGAAGACCGGGATGCCGGTGGCGGCGGCGAGGACCTCGGCGATCAGCTCCTCGTCGACCTCGGCGACCACGTCCATGTCGCCGTTCTTCCACTCCTTCTCCCGCGCGGCGCGCGCCTGGGTGAGCTTCTGCTCCTCGTCGCGCAGCCGGGCCGCCTTCTCGAAGTCCTGTCCGTCGATCGCGGACTCCTTCTCCCGGCGGGCGTGGGCGATCTTCTCGTCGAACTCGCGCAGGTCCGGCGGAGCGGTCATCCGGCGGATCCGCAACCGCGCACCCGCCTCGTCGATCAGGTCGATCGCCTTGTCCGGCAGGAACCGGTCGTTGATGTAGCGGTCGGCCATCGAGGCCGCCGCCACCAGCGCCTGGTCGGTGATCGTCACCCGGTGGTGGGCCTCGTAACGGTCGCGCAGGCCCTTGAGGATCTCGATGGCGTGCTTGAGCGTGGGCTCGGCCACCTGGATCGGCTGGAAGCGGCGCTCCAGCGCCGCGTCCTTCTCGATGTGCTTGCGGTACTCGTCGAGCGTGGTGGCACCGATGGTCTGCAGCTCGCCACGGGCCAGCATCGGCTTGAGGATGCTGGCGGCGTCGATCGCGCCCTCGGCGGCACCGGCACCCACCAGGGTGTGGATCTCGTCGATGAACAGGATGATGTCACCGCGGGTGCGGATCTCCTTGAGCACCTTCTTCAGCCGCTCCTCGAAGTCACCGCGGTAGCGGGACCCGGCCACGAGCGCGCCGAGATCGAGGGTGTACAGCTGCTTGTCCTTCAGCGTCTCCGGCACGTCGCCCCGGACGACGTCCTGGGCCAGGCCCTCCACGACGGCGGTCTTGCCGACGCCGGGCTCGCCGATCAGCACCGGGTTGTTCTTGGTGCGGCGGGAGAGGATCTGCATGACCCGCTCGATCTCCTGCTGGCGACCGATGACCGGGTCCAGCTTGCCCTCGCGGGCGGCCTGGGTCAGGTTGCGACCGAACTGGTCCAGGACCAGCGAGCCGGCCTGCTGGCCCTCGGCGCCACCGGAGGGCCCGACGCCGGCGGTCGCCGACTCCTTGCCCTGGTAGCCCGACAGCAGCTGGATGACCTGCTGGCGCACCCGGTTGAGGTCGGCGCCCAGCTTGACCAGCACCTGCGCTGCCACGCCCTCGCCCTCACGGATGAGGCCGAGCAGAAGGTGCTCGGTGCCGATGTAGTTGTGCCCGAGCTGCAGGCCCTCGCGGAGGGAGAGCTCCAGCACCTTCTTGGCCCGGGGGGTGAACGGGATGTGTCCGGTCGGGCTCTGCTGGCCCTGACCGATGATTTCCTGCACCTGCTGGCGGACGGCGTCCAGGGAGATCTCGAGCGACTCCAGGGCCCTCGCGGCCACGCCCTCACCCTCGTGGATCAGGCCCAGCAACAGGTGCTCGGTGCCGATGTAGTTGTGGTTGAGCATGCGCGCCTCTTCCTGCGCGAGCACCACCACCCGCCGTGCGCGGTCGGTGAACCTTTCGAACATTGTGGAGTCTCCTTCGGCCGAGTCGTCCTCTACGCCACTCTACGTTGCGTCTGGTCATCACAACGTCGCCGTCCGCCACCGGTGTTCCATCGGCTGCCCGTGTTCGCCTCCGGCGGAACCCGCCAGGCTCCCAACGAAGGCCTTTACCATGTCGCCCCATGCGCACCCGTCCCGCGATCGTTGCGGCCCTGACCGCCTCCTTCACCCTGTTCCTGGGCGCCTGCTCCTCGGGCGTGGACCCCCAGCCGGGCTCGGCGGCCGGCGCCCCCGACACCCTCGACGCCGGGGAGACCACGGGGACACCCGGCGACCCGGAGCCGGAGCTGGCCGGGAGCACCGCCGCGCCGGCCGCGCGCGGCTTCCTGTGCCGCTACGTCGACCCGGAGACCCAGGCGGCCGTGGCCGGCCACGACCTGAGCGACCCCTACCAGCTCATCGTCGCCAACGACGAGGACAGCTGGGTCTGTGAGGTCCGCGACGGTGACGCAGGCGTGATCCAGGTCTCGGTCCTGCGCGGCGGGGACACCTGGGGCCCCCAGCGGACCCTGGCCCAGGAGCAGGAGGGCGTCACGGAGGGCCCGGAGTGGTTCGGCGAGGCCTACCAGTCCCCCCGGCGGGTCACCGGGCTGACCATGTGCGCCGGCGTCGTGGACGGGCAGCGGACCCACGAGCCCTACGCGCTGGTGGTGGAGGCGGTCACGGACTCGGACGAGGACGTCTCCCCAGTCCTGACCACGACAGCCGCGACCCTGGCGCGCTCCCTGGACCAGGTGCTCGGCTGCAGCCCCAAGATGGCTCGCGGCGAGGTGCCCGGACCGACCCCGTCCTCCTGAGGAGGGCTCAGCCGGCCCTCGCGGCCCGCTGAACGGCGGTCACCCGGCCTTCTTGGCCCGGCCTGACGTGCTCTTGCTCGGGCTCTTGGCTGCGGTCGTCTTCTTGGCCGTCGTCTTCTTGGCCGCGCTCCTCGAGGTGCTCTTCCTGGCCGTCGACTTCTTCGCGGGGGCCTTGCTGCCGCCCTTCCCGTCCTCGTCGGCGTCGTCGTCAGCCTCGTCGTCCGTGTCCTCGGCCTGGTGGGCGTCGCCGCCGTCCTCGGACTGCTGGCCGGGGTCCGACCCGGCCGTCGTGCCGCGGCCCTTCTTGGCCCGGTCGACGGAGCGCTGGAGCGCTGCCAGGAGGTCCACCACCTCGCCGGACTCCGCCTCGTCCTCGGCGTCGGGGCTCTCGGTGACCTCGCCGCCCTCGATCTTGCTCGCGACCAGGGCCTCCACGGCCTCCTTGTAGTCGTCGACGTGGCCCTCGGGCTCGAAGTCGCCGGCCATCGACTCCACCAGCATCCGGGCCATGTCGATCTCGGCCTTCTTGGGCTCGCTGACGTCGCCGAGGTGGTCCAGCTGGCCGGCGTCGCGCACCTCGTCGGGCCAGAGCAGGGTCTGCAGCACGATCGCCTCGCCCATGACCCGCAGCACCGCCATCGTCATCCGCGTCCGCACCGAGACCGTCACCACGGCCACGCGGTCGGTCTCGCGGAGGGCCTCCCGCAGCAGGCCGTAGGCCTTGGCGCCCATCGCGTCCGGCTCCAGGAAGTAGGCCTTGTCGTAGAGGATGGGGTCGATCTGGTCCGCGGGAACGAACCGGTCGACGCTGATCTCCTTGCTGCTGCGGTTGGGCAGGCTGGCCAGGTCCTCGTCGGTGAGGACCACCGTCTTGCCGTCGTCGGTCTCGTAGGCCTTCGCGATGTCCTTGTAGGCGACCTCCTCGCCGTCGGCCTGCGCCACCCGCTTGTAGCGGATGCGGCTGCCGTCCGAGGCCCGCACCTGACGGAAGCTCAGGTCGTGGTTCTCGGTCGCGGAGTAGAGCCGCACGGGCACGTTGACCAGCCCGAACGACACGGCACCCTTCCAGATCGCTCTCACGCCCCCCAGGATGGACCCATGCGCCCCATGCTCGCCACCCCTGGTGACCCTCGCACCGGCCCACCTGGTGGCCGGGGCTGGGCGCACGAGATCAAGTGGGACGGCATCCGGCTGCTGGCGGACGTGCGCGGCGGTGGCCAGCGCCTGCTGACCCGCAGCGGCCGGGACATCGCCGCGGCCTTCCCGGAGCTGGCCGCCATCGCCCAGGTCGGGGAGGACCTGCTCCTGGACGGCGAGGCGGTCGCGATGGTCGGGGGCCGGCCGTCGTTCGGGCACGTGGTGGAGCGGGTGCACACCAGCTCGGTCACCGCCGCCGCCCAGCTGCCCGCGGCCCGGCCGGCCACCTACATCGCCTTCGACCTGCTCCGCGTGGACGGTATGCAGCTCACCGGGTTGCCCTGGTCGGCCCGGCGGGCGGCGTTGGAGGACCTGCTCGACGACGTCCCCGGGGTGCTCGTCTCCCCCGTCTACGACGACGGGGTCCAGCTGCTCGCGGCGACGGCGGACCAGGGGCTGGAAGGCGTGGTGAGCAAGCGCCGGGCCGCTCCATACCTGGAGGGTGGGCGCTCCACCGACTGGCTGAAGTTCCCCCACCGCGACACCATGAGCGTCGTGATCGGTGGCTGGCGGGCGCAGACCGGCACCGCCACCCGACTGGGAGCGGTGCACGTGGGACTCCCCGCCGTCGACGCCGAGGGCCGACCGCTGCGGGACGAGGCCGGCCGGCTCCAGCTGGTCTACGCGGGCCGGGTGGGAAGTGGGCTGGCCGGCCGCGCCGGGCTGGTGCTGGCCGAGCGGCTGGCGCAGGTGCCGGGCACGCCATACCCCTTCACCACGGCGATCCCGCGCGCGGAGGCGACCGCCTCGACGTGGCTGGAGCCGAGAGTGGTCATCGACGTCGCCTCGCTCGGGCTCACCCCCGGCGAGGGCCGGCTGCGCCAACCCAGCTTCCAGGGCGTGCGCGAGGACCTCACGCCCCTTGACCTGCTGGAGCTGCCGTGAGCAGCCAGAGCGTCAGCGTCGCCGGGCGGACCCTCAAGGTCTCCAACCTGGACAAGGTCCTCTACCCCAGGACCGGCACCACCAAAGGGGAGGTGCTCACCTACTACGTCACCCATGCCGAGCAGATCCTGCCGGAGCTGGAAGGGCGTCCGGTCACCCGGATCCGCTGGCCCGAAGGGGTGGAGAAGGCGCACTTCTTCGAGAAGAACCTGCCGTCGGGGGCCCCCGACTGGCTGCCGCGGGTGACGGTGCCGACCCCGGGTTCCTCGCGGGGCCACTCGCACCTGACCTTCCCGCTGGTCACCGACCTGGCGGCGCTGGTCTACCTGGTGAACCTGGGCAGCCTGGAGCTGCACGTCCCGCAGTGGCGGGTGGACGAGCAGGGCGGGCCGCTGCTGCCGGACCGGCTCGTGGTCGACCTGGACCCCGGGCCGGGGACGGGCCTGGCGGAGTGCGCCCGGGTCGCGCTCATGGTGCGTGAACAGCTGGAGGCCGTCGGGCTGGAGACCCGGCCGGTGACCAGCGGGTCCAAGGGGATGCAGCTCTACGCCGACCTGGAGGGCACCCGCACCTCCGACGAGGTCAGCGCCGTCGCCAAGGCCCTGGGCGAGGAGCTGGCCTCTGAGCACCCGGACCTGGTCACGGCCAAGATGGCCAAGTCGGTCCGGCCCGGCCGCATCTTTCTGGACTGGAGCCAGAACAACGGTGCCAAGACGACGATCTGTCCCTGGTCACTGCGTGGCCGGGAGCGCCCCCAGGTGGCGCTGCCCCGGGCGTGGGACGAGGTCGAGGCGGCGGCGGCCGGCGAGGTCGAGCTGACACAGGTCGCGCTGGACGAGGTCTAGCTCCGGTCCCGCGGAGGCCGGGGACGGGCGAACCCGAGCCGCCCCGCAGGGCAGCCCGGGCTCGGAAGTCGACGACCGAGGGTCAGAGGTCAGTGCGCGGCGGCGTAGGCGTCGCGCAGCTCCTGGGACACGCGGCCCCGGGAGCTGACCTTGAAGCCGTTCTCGCGCCCCCACTCGCGGATCTTGCTCAGGTCCTCGCTCGGACCGGCGGAGGCCGAGGAACCACGGCGGCGGGTCTGCCGGCGGCCGCCGGAGCGACGGGCCTGACCGATCCAGGGAGCGAGGTCCTCACGTAGCCGCGTGGCGTTCTCGTCGTTGAGGTCGATCTCATAGGTCACACCGTCGAGCGCGAACTCGACGGTCTCGGTGGCGTCACCGCCGCTGACATCGTCGACGAGGATCACCTGGACGCGCTGTGCCATTCGTTATCTCCTTGGGAGGTGGGATTGATTCTGCCGGGTGACCGACAGGCGTGATCACAGTAGCGCATACCGTTGCATTCACGGCAACTCCCTGCAACGCCTTTTCCGGCCCACATTTCTCCACCGGCACAATCCGCCCTCTGCAGCGCAGATATCTTCAGCCGAGGTTCAGCGAGGCGCCGTATCCTCCGGCGCGCTCTCCAGCCGGTCGAGCTCGCGCTGCGCGGCGCGTTCGCGCCGGTCACCCTCGATCATGTGCTTGACGATGACGAAGAATAGATAAAGGAGTCCGATGGAGGGCAGCAGGGCCGCCAGGATCATCCACCCCTCGTGGAGCAGCTCCGACATCACGCCTCCGGCTTCAGGAACGGAAAGAGGATCGTCTCGCGGATCCCGGTGCCGGTGAGCAGCATGAGCACGCGGTCCAGTCCCATCCCCAGGCCGCCCATCGGCGGTGCCGCATACTCGAGCGCGCGGAGGAAGTCCTCGTCCAGCTGCATCGCCTCGGGGTCACCACCTGCCGCCAGCAGGGACTGCTCGGTCAGCCGCTGGCGCTGCACCTCGGGGTCGATGAGCTCGGTGAAGCCGGTCGCGCGCTCCACGCCGCCGATGACCAGGTCCCACGCCTCGATGAGGCCCGGCCGCTCCGGGTGGGGCCGGGCCAGGGGCTGGGCGAGCGCGGGATAGTCACAGACGAAGGTGGGCTGAATCAGCGTCGGCTCGACGACGTCGCCGAAGATCTCCAGCGCGATCTTGTCCGCGCCCCATCCGGGCTGGACAGGAATGTCGTGCCGCTCGGCCAAGGCCGCGAGTTCCTCGCGAGAACTGCCCACCGATACCTGCTGGCCCACCGCCTCGGAAAGGCCTTCGTAGAACGGCAGCCACCGCCATTCCTCGCGAAGCTCCACCACGCCGACGGGCGTTTCGATCCGCGTGCCCTTTCCGAGCGCCTCCGCCGCCGCGAGAATCATCCGCCGGGTGAGATCGGCGACGGTGCGCTGGTCGCCGTAGGCCTGGTAGGCCTCCAGCATGGTGAATTCCGGTGAGTGGGTGGAGTCGATGCCCTCGTTGCGGAAGATCCGCCCGATCTCGTAGACCCGCTCGATTCCCCCGACCACCGCGCGCTTGAGGTGCAGCTCGAGCGCGATACGCAACGTCATCGGCAGGTCGAAGGCATTCAGGTGGGTACGGAAGGGCCGGGCATTAGCCCCGCCGTGCACGAGCTGCAACGTCGGGGTCTCGAGCTCGACATACCCCTCGTCCTCGAGGACCCGGCGCACCGCCCGCGTCGCGGCTGCCCGGTCCAGGACCATCTGCCGGGCCTCCTCCCGCACGATCAGGTCGACGTAGCGCTGGCGCACCCGCTGCTCCTCGGACTGCTCCTTGTGCAGGACCGGCAGGGGACGCAGCGCCTTGGCCGCCATCCGCCACTCGTCGGCCATGACCGACAGCTCACCGCGCCTGGAGCTGATCACCCGCCCGTGCACGAAGACGTGGTCCCCGAGGTCCACCCACGCCTTCCACCGCTCCAGCGCCTGCTCCCCGATCTCCGCCAGCGAGAGCATCGCCTGCAGGCGGGTGCCGTCACCGGCCTGCAGCGTGGCGAAGGCCAGCTTGCCGGTATTGCGGACGAAGACCACGCGGCCGGCCACACCGACCAGCTCCTGGGTCTCCTCCCCCGCCTCCAGGCCGCCCCACGCCTCACGGACCTGCGCCAGGGTATGGGTGACCGGCACCTGCACCGGGTAGGGGTCGATCCCGGCCTCCAGCATGGCTGCCCGCTTGCCCTTGCGGACGCGGATCTGCTCGGGCAGCTCTGCGTCGGCGGCGGCGTCGGGGAGGGCATCGCTTCGGGGACCGGTCACCCTCCCAGGGTAGTCGGGGCCGCACCGGGCCCCCAAAGCGGAGCCAGGAGGACGCGCACCGTGGCCGCTCCGCCGGTCTGGCTCACCAGAGCGTGTCGCCGGCCACCCTCCGCTCGAGGTCGAGCAGCACCTGCTTGCGCTCCACGCCTCCCCCGTACCCGGTGATCGCGCCGCTGGCCCCGACGACCCGGTGGCAGGGGACGACGATCGAGATGGGGTTGCGTCCGTTGGCCATCCCGACCGCGCGGGCGGCCCCCGAGCTGCCGACCGCGTCAGCGAGCTGCCGGTAGGACCAGGTGGAGCCGTAGGGGATCGTGGCCAGTGCCTCCCAGACCCGCCGCTGGAAGTCGGTGCCGCGGGCGGACAGCGGCAGGTCGAAGTCGGTGCGGGTGCCGGCGAAGTACTCCCGCAGCTGGCGGGCCGCCTCCTGCAGGACGGGCGGGGCCTGGTCCTCGGGGACCTCCTCGCCGAGGTCCTCCGGCGCGTGGCGGTGCTCGTCGAAGTAGACGGCGGTGAGGTGCTGCCCGTCGGTGGCCAGCCGGAGGGCGCCCACCGGGGAGTCGCCGTCGCGCAGGAACAGGTGCTGGGTATGGGGCGTCATCGCGTCTCCTGGGGCGTGCGGGTGGTTCGGTTGCGGCCGTGATCTCGAGCGGTGCGGTGGGGCCGAGCGGGTCGTGCCGTGCCGGGCAGGCGGGCGGCCGCGTGGTCGGTGGAGGCCCAGAGCAGGGCGGCGGCGTAGGAACGCCACGGCCGCCAGCGGTCGGCGACCAGGCCCAGCGCGCGGGCGTCAGCCGGTAGCCCGGCCGCCGCCGCGGCGATGCGGACCCCGAGGTCCGAGGCGGGGAACGCGTCCGGGTCGCCGAGCCCCCGGAGCAGGACGATCTGTGCCGTCCAGGGGCCGACGCCGGGCAGGGCCAGCAGCTGCTCCGCGGCGGCGCGCCGGTCGCTGCCTGGGCCGAGGTCGACGGCGCCGTCGGCCAGCGCGGCCGCCACGGCCCGCAGGGTGCGGCGTCTGGTCGCGGGCATCCCCGGCAGCAGCTCGTCCGGCGCCTGCGCCACGACCTGCGGCTCGGGGAAGACGTACGTCGGTCCGTCCGGGACCTCGTCGGCCGCAGCCGAACTGGCCGCACCGACCGCACAGAACGCCTCCGGCAGCGGGGTCCCCAGAGACCGCGCCAGGCGCCCGGTCTGGGTGGCTGCGGCCGCGGTGGACACCTGCTGGCCCAGCACCGCGCGCAGGGCCATCTCCGCCCCGTCGACCGCGCCCGGCAACCGGACCCCGGGCGTCGAGCTCACCAAGGGGGCCAGGGCCGGGTCGGCGCCCAGATGCTCGTCGACGGCCTCCGGGTCGGCGTCCAGGTCGAGCAGTCGCCGGCAGCGCCCGATCGCGGTGGCCAGGTCGGCGACGTCCGAGAGCCGCACGGTCGCCTCGACGTGCCGGTCGCCCGCACCCGGTGACCGCAGCACCACGACGCCCGGGCCGCCCGGGAGGCGCAAACTCCGGGCCAGGGCACCGTCGGCCCAGCTCTCGACGCCCGGGGCCGCCGTGGCGGCGAGGTGCCCGAACAGGCTGGGCGCGTGCAGCGGCGCCCGGAAGGGCAGCCGCAGCGCGATCGTCACAGGGGCCTCGCCTCCCGGTCCCGGCGCCCGACCGGCCCGGACGTCACGGCCTTCCGGGACCCGCCCGCGTCGACGGGCGGCCGTGCGCAGCTCGGTCGGGGTGGCGGCATACACACTGCGCACGGTGTCGTTGAAGGAGCGGATGCTGGAGAAGCCGGCGGCGAGCGCCACCTCGGCCATGGTCAGCGTGCTCCCCTCCACGAGCAGGCGAGCGGTCTGGGCGCGCTGCGCCCGGGCCAGCGCCAGGGGTCCGGCGCCCAGCTCGGCCCGCAGCAGGCGCTCCAGCTGACGGGTGGAGTAGCCGAGACGGCGCGCGAGGCCGCCGACGCCCTCGCGGTCGACGACGCCGTCGGACAGCAGCCGCACGGCGCGGGCGACGACATCCCCGCGCACGTGCCAGTCGGGCGACCCGGGGGTGGCGTCGGGCAGGCACCTGCGGCAGGCGCGGAAGCCGTCCGCCTGGGCGGCGGCCGCGCTGGGGTAGAAGCGCATGTTGCGCACCCGGGGAGTGATGGCGGGGCAGCTGGGCCGGCAGTAGATCCTCGTCGACAGCACCCCGGTGACGAACCACCCGTCGTACCGGGGGTCCTTGCTGCGCACGACCGCGGAGCAGCGGTCGTGGTCGAGGTGCATGCGGCCGGTCACCTCTCCATCCTGCGCCCCGGACGACCGCACGTCTAGCAGGAAAACGACATCACCGTCAGCTGCGCCAGACGCGGTCGACCTCCTCGTCGGGATCGGCAGAGCCCAGGTTGCGCTCCCGGCGCCGGCCGAGGTCGTAGGCCACCGTCCCGACCAGGGTGAGCAGCACGAGCGGCAGGACGAGCACGACCATGACCGTGGTGAAACCCTCGAGCGCCTGGTGCTGCGTCGCGTTGAGGACGAGGAAGCCGACGTAGGCGGCGTACAGGGCCACGAAGAGCGCCCCCTCGCGCCGGCCGACCCGGTACCCGGTGAACGCCACCGGGAGGAGGGCCACGGCCGCGGCGATCATCAGCGGGATGTCCAGCGCGATCGCCGGGGCCGGGATCTCCAGACCACCGCCCGGGGCGAGGACAGCCGGCAGGCCGAGCACCAGACCGAGGTTGAAGATGCAGCTGCCCACGATGTTGCCGACGGCGAGGTCCCGCTCGCCCCGAAGGGTCGCGATGACCGAGGTCGCCAGCTCCGGGAGGGAGGTTCCTATGGCCACCACCGTGAGCCCGATGACCAGGCCGCTCACCCCCACGGCCGACGCGATGTTCACCGCGCCGGTGACCAGGACGCGGGACCCGAGCACGAGCAGCCCGACCCCGGCAGCCACCAGCAGGACCGAGACGAGCACGCCCGGGCTGCGGTATGCGGCCAGCATCACCTGCCAGGGGCCCCTGGCCGAGCCTCGGGGCGTGGTGGCGGTCGCCCCCTGCCCCTGGGTCGACTTCCCAGCGGTGCGCTCCACCGAGGACTCCCGGCCAGGGGCGTCCTTGCCCCCGTCGGGCTGCCCGTCCCCATCCCGGCGGCTGAGCCAGACGGCGAGCCCGGTGTGGAGGGCGAGCAGGACGACCAGGATCACGCCCTCCAGCCGGCTGATCCGCCCGTCCAGGGCGAAGACGAGGGTGAGGACCGACAGGCCGACCAGGACAGGGACGTCCATCCGGACCAGCACCCGCCGCACCACCAGGGGGGCGACGAGGGCCGAGACGCCCAGGATGAGCAGGATGTTGGCGATGTTCGACCCCACCACATTGCCGATGGCCAGCCCGGTCTCCCCGTCCAGGACGGCACCGAGCGTGACCGCCAGCTCCGGTGTCGACGTCGCCGCCGCGACGACGGTCAGCCCCACCACCAACGAGGACAACCCGGCCCGGGTCGCCAGCGAGGCTGCTCCCCGCACCAGCAGCTCGGCACCCCCGACGAGCAGGACCATGCCCAGCACGATGCGTCCGACGTCGAGCAGGTCCACGGTGAGGCACCCTAGTGCCGTGCCCGACGCGACGCAGGACCAGGACGCATCCCCCGTGGCGGGCGCCCGGCCGTGGGAGGTGGCGTGGCAGGACTCGCTCTACGGCCCGGGCGGGTTCTATCGCCACCACGCCCCGGCCGAGCACTTCGTGACCTCGGCGCAGGGCCTGCCGGGTGCGGGCCGCATCCTGGCCGAGGCGGTGCTGGCGCTGGCCCGCACGTACGGCTGCCGACGTGTCGTCGACCTGGGGGCCGGGCGGGGCGAGCTGCTCGCGCAGCTGCGCTCCCTCGCCCCGGACCTGCACCTGACCGGGGTGGACGTCGTGCCGGCTCCGGCGGCCCTCGAGGTCGACCGGTGGCTGGTCTCCCCCGGCGGGGCCACCCTGCCGGACGCCCTCGAGGACCTGCACGACACGCTGGTGCTGGCGCACGAGTGGCTCGACGTCGTCCCCTGCCACGTGGTGGAGCGGGAGGAAGGGACAGCGGCGGGTTGGCGATCGGTGCTCGTCACCGTCGACGGTGACGAGCACCCCGGACCGGCACCGGTCGGTCCGGACCTGGGCTGGGCCCGGCGGTGGCTCTCGCCGGAAGTGCGGCGGGCGGAGATCGGCCGGTCGCGCGACCGGGCGTTCGCCGACCTGCTGTCCCGGGTCCGCTCCGGCCTGGTCGTGGTCGTCGACTACGGCCACACCGCGGAGGACCGCCCGCGCCACGGCACCCTGACCGGCTTCCGCGACGGCCGCGAGGTCGCCCCCGTCCCGGACGGCGGCTGCGACCTCACCGCTCACGTGGCGTTCGACTCCCTCGCGCAGGAGGCAGGTGCATGCCGCCTCACCCGGCAGGGTGCGGTGCTGCGCGAGCTCGTCGGTGACCCGACGGACCCGGTGCCCCACCACCTCGCCTCCACCGACCCGCAGGGGTATCTGGCCGCCGTGGCCCGGCGCGCCGCTCTCACCGCGCTCACGACGCGCGGCGGCCTGGGCGACTTCCGCTGGCTCCTCGCCCCGCGTCGACGTTCTCCCGCCTAAGGTGGGCGAGGTGAGCTCCCGCGACCTGGACGTCACCCTCGGCGCCGCCGGCGTCGGCGGCCTGCAGACCACCGAGATGGTACTCAACATCGGCCCGCAGCACCCCGCCACCCACGGCGTGCTCCGGTTGCGGATCACCGCGGACGGCGAGCGGATCACCGCCGCGGAGCCGGTCATCGGGTACATGCACCGCGGGGCGGAGAAGCTGTTCGAGGCCCGCGACTACCGGCAGATCCTGGTGCTGACCAACCGGCACGACTGGCTCTCGGCGTTCAGCAACGAGGTGGGGGCCGCGCTGACCGTCGAGCACCTGCTCGGCATGGAGGTTCCCGAGCGGGCCACGTGGACGCGCACGCTGCTCTCTGAGCTCAACCGGGTGCTCAACCACCTCATGTTCCTGGGCTCCTACCTGCACGAGCTCGGCGCCATCACCCCGATGTTCTACGCCTTCCGGGAGCGCGAGGAGATCCAGACCGTCATGGAGGAGTACTCCGGCGGTCGCCTGCACTACATGGCGAACCGCATCGGGGGCCTGCTGCACGACCTGCCCGACGGCTGGCTGGACCGTGTCGACGCGGCCGTCGAGCAGGTGCGCGACCGCATGCCGGACCTCCTCTCCCTCGTCCTGGGCAACGAGATCGTGCACGCCCGCACCCGCGGGGTCGGCGTGCTCCCCCTGGAGAAGGTCCTGGAGTATGGCGTCTCCGGCCCGATCGCGCGCGCATCCGGCCTGGACGTCGACCTGCGCCGCGACGCGCCCTACCTGGCCTACGGCGAGCTGTTCACCGAGGGCGGACCTGGCAGGGTCGTCACCCGCGACGCCGGTGACTGCCTGGCCCGGCTGGAGGTCCTCACCGAGCAGGTCGACGTGAGCCTGGACCTGGCCCGGGCCTGCACCGCCCGGCTGCGCGATCTCGGCGCAGGGCCGATCAACACCAAGCTGCCCAAGGTGCTCAAGGTCCCGGAGGGCGAGCACTACCTGGCCACCGAGAACCCCCTGGGATTCAACGGCTACTTCCTGGTGAGCCGGGGGGAGAAGGCACCGCACCGGCTCAAGCTGCGCTCCGCGTCGTTCAACAACGTCCAGGCGCTGCGGGAGATGCTCCCCGGCACGGTCGTAGCGGACATGGTGGCGATCCTGGGGTCGATGTTCTTCGTCGTCGGGGACATCGACCGCTGAGCCTGGCTGGGGATCGACCCATCCGGCCAGCCGCAGACCAGGGCGGGCAGGGCCGGGCCGCGCCGGGTCAGGTGATCACCGCGAACAGCTCGCCGTCCGGACCGGTGCAGACCGCCAGCCGGCCGTACTCGAAGTCGAACGGCTCGACCGTCACCGCGCCGCCGGCCTCGGTGACCCGCTGCGCCGCTGCGTCGGTGCTCTCCACCTGGAACACGACGGACCAGTAGGGCTGCTCCTCGGCCTCGACCTCGCCGATGCCGCCGGCCTGCGCGTCCTCCCCACCGCTCGTGGTGAAGATGGCGTACTTCATCTCCTCGGAGGACAGGTCCTGGTAGGTCCAGCCGAAGACCGAGGTGTAGAACTCCCTGCCCCGCTCGAAGTCACCGACCATGGCCTCGGTCCAGCTGACCGACCCGGGCTCGTCCCTGACCCCGAAACCGGTGTGCGCGGCCGGCTCCCAGGTGCCGAAGGCGGCACCGGTCGGGTCGGCGTAGACGCTCATGGTCCCGAACGCGCCGCCCTGCATCGGCGGCAGGATGGTGGAGCCACCCGCCGTGGCGATGCGCTCCTGGGTGACTGCACTGTCCTCCACCGCGAGGTAGACCATCCAGGCATGCGGTGTCTCCTCCTGGCCCTCCATGGGCGGCGCCAACCCGGCGACGGGCCGGCCGCCGACCGTGGCGTTGACGTAGCCCCCGAACTCTGCGTCACCGCCCTCGTACTCCCAGCCGAGGACCCGGGCGTAGAAGGCCTTGCTGCGCTCGATGTCCGAGACCGAGAGGTCCGCCCAGGCCGGGGCTCCGACCGGCCGGGCGGGGACGGGCTGCTGCTCGCTCATCACATGCTCCTTGCCAGGGGCGCGTCCCGGGCGGGCTCAGCGTCCGCCGCCGCGGTCCCCTGCTCGCAGGATACTCACGCAGAAGTCGCTGTGGGGCTGGAACGGCCGAAGATCCCAGGTCGCGAACCGGTGCTCCAGCACCAACCCCGTCCCGGGCAGTGCCGCGTCCAGCTCGTCAGGGGTGAAGCCGCGCTCGACCCGGCAGCCGACCACCATGAACCCGTCCGGTCGGACGTGGGCGGCGAGGCGCCCGACCGCCGCCGCCCGGTAGCCCTCCCCGATGAAGTCCATCACGTTGCCGGCGACCAGCACCCCGTCGAACGGCTCGCCCTCCCCCTGCGCGGCGAGGTCCAGGCTGGCCAGGTCACCGACCAGCCAGGTGGCGTCCGGGTGGTCCTCGCGGGCGGCCTCGACCAGGAGCGGGTCGATGTCCACCCCGACGACCTGGTGGCCCAGCCGGGCCAGGTGGCCGCCGTGCCGTCCGGGACCGCAGCCGGCGTCGAGGAGGCGCGCCCGGCGCGGGGCGAGCGTGTCGACCAGCCGCGACTCCCCCTGCAGGTCCTCGCCGTGGCGCGCCATCGTGCGGAACCGCTCGGTGTACCACCGCGAGTGCTCATGGTCCTCCAGACCGGGCCAGTACGAGGTGGGCAGGGCACCCGGAGCTGGCTCGACCGGGGCGCGATAGGGCTGGTCGTTCATCCGGGCACTCTAAGGGGTGCGCCGTCAGCTGCCCACCGAGCAGCGGGGCCCGACGCCCGTCAAGAGCCGCTGACGCACCGGTTGCGGACGGCGCCGTCCGGGCGGGACGATGACCGCATGCGATCCGACGCGGACACCGGACGCGACCCCGGCGCCTCCGGCTCCGGGGCGGCCGTCCCGGTGCTGCGCATCTTCGACGAGGCCCTGGCCCGGGAGTTCTACGTCGACCACCTCGGTTTCCAGGTGCAGTGGGAGCACCGCTTCGCCGACGGCCTCCCCCTCTACCTGCGGCTCGCCCGTGGCGGGACGGTCCTGGACCTGTCCGAGCACCACGGCGACGGGACACCCGGGACGGTCGTGTGGATCCCCGTGCGCGACGTGACGGGCCTCCTGGCCGAGCTTCGTTCCCGGCCGCACCCGCGGCTGCGCCCCGGCCTCGACCCCGACGCACCCGGTGGGCCGACCCTGGAGCTGACCGATCCGTTCGGCAACGTGCTGCGGTTCTGCCAGCCGACGGGTCAGCCGTAGGCCAGATCGCCCTCGGGTGCGCCGTCGCCGTCGTCGTCCTCGCCCGGCGGGATCCGGCACCAGGCCTGGCCGACGTACCCGGCGATCGAGAGCGCCAGGGCCGCGCCGGCGTGCACGAGGGCCCAGACGAGGTGGTCCCGCTGGCTGGAGACGTCGGCGTCGGGCAGGTGGACCAGGGCGTTGGCCGCATACCAGCCGAGCAGGGCCGCCCCGCCGAGCGCGGCGGCCTGCGCGCCCACGAGGGTCCCGCGGCCCCGCTGCGGGCTGGGGCGCAGGCTGCCCTTGCCGCGCACGTAGCGCCGGATCTGCCAGGACATCACCAGCACCAGCCCGGTCAGGGCCACCAGGGGGACCAGCCCCATCCAGGTGATGACCGGGTAGGCCCCGCCGAGGGAGCGCATCACCTGCAGCAGGAGCCAGCACGCCATCGCCGACAGCACGGCGACGATGACCCCGCTGGCGGGGCGCACTCCTTGGGCCGGATTCACCGCTGCCCCTCCAGCTCGTGCACGGCCTGGTCCTGCAGGAGGGGTATGAGGTCCGCCACCGCCGTCACGTCGTCGCCGGTGCGCAGGGTCGCCTCCGGGTCGACGTCGAGCCACGGGACAAGGACGAAGGCCCGCTCGTGCGCACGGGGGTGCGGCAGCAGGAGCTCGGGGTCGGTGGAGCGCAGGTCGTTGTCGTGGCGCGGGTCGCCGTACTGGACGAGGTCGAGGTCGAGCGTGCGGGCGCCCCAGCGCACCTCGCGGGTGCGGCCGTGGTCGGCCTCGATCCGGTGCAGCCGGGCCAGCAGGCTGGCCGGCGCGAGGCTGGTGCGGGCCACGGCCACGGCGTTGACGTAGTCCGGCTGGCCCTCGACGAGGTCGCCGCCGACCGGGGCGGTGACGTAGAGCCGGGAGACGCGCACGGCGCGCAGGCCGCGGGTGCGGTGCAGGTGCCGCACGGCCTGCCGCAGCGTGCCGCCCGGCGCCTCGCCGTCCCGCTCGAGGTTGGCCCCCAGGGCGATGACGACCGGCACGTCCTTGGTGCGGCGGACCACCACCTCGACGTCGCCGAACGGCACACCCACCGGCGCCTGCGGCTTGTGCACGGTCACCTCGACGGTCTCGACGAGCGGACGGGCCAGGACGACAGCCGCGATGCGCTCCGCGACGCTCTCGACGAGGTCGTAGGGCTCCCCCTCGACGACCGCCACGACGTCGGCCGCGACCTCGCCGTAGTGGACGGTGTGCCGCAGGTCGTCGCTGGCCCCCGCCCGGGAGAGGTCGACCGACATGGCGACGTCGACGACGAAGTCCTGCCCGTCGCGCCGCTCGTGGGCGAAGACGCCGTGGAAGCCGCGGGCCCGGACGCCGGTGAGCCGGATGACGTCAGCGCGGTGCGCCACGGTGCACCTCCTGGTTTTCCTGCTCCCCCTGCTCCGCCATGGCCGGAGCGCGGTGCCGACCCCCTCCGGGGGTGGTCGCCGCCCGGTGACGCTGGGTCATCTCCCACACCGCGAGCGCGTCCCTGCTCGCGGGGACGTCGTGCACCCGGACCGCCCAGCAGCCTGCCTGTGCGGCCAGGAGGCTGGTGGCCGCGGTCGCGACGTCGCGGTCGGTGGGCGGGCTCGGCTCGGCCCGCAGGTCCGCCTCCGCACCGGGCCGGACCGGCAGGCGGCCGAGGAAGCGCTTGCGGGAGGTGCCGAAGAGGACCGGAAGCCCCAGGTCGATCACCCGGTCGAGCCCGGCCAGCAGCTCCCAGTTGTGGGCGGCGTCCTTGGAGAAACCGAAGCCCGGGTCCAGGATGAGCTGCTCCCGGCCCACCCCCGCGGCGACCAGCGCGTCGACCCGCTCGGTGAGCTCACGGCATACCTCCCCCGCGACGTCCTCGTAGTGCGGCTGCTCGTGGGGGTCGGTGAGCAGCCCGCGCCAGTGCATCACCACGAACGGCACCCCGGTGCGGGCGAGCAGGGCGGGCATCTCCTCGTCGGCGAGCCCTCCGGAGACGTCGTTGACGAGGGCGGCGCCGGCGTCCACGCAGGCGCGGGCGACCTCCGCACGCATGGTGTCGACGGAGACCACCAGCCCGTCGGCGGCCAGGGCGCGGACGACGGGGAGGACCCGGTCCAGCTCCTCCTGCACGCTGGGGCGGACGCTGCCGGGCCGGGTCGACTCCCCGCCCACGTCCACGAGGTCGGCGCCCTGCTCCGCGAGCCGGCGCCCGTGGGCGACCGCGGCGTCGGTGTCGAGCCACCGCCCGCCGTCGCTGAAGCTGTCGGGAGTGACGTTGAGCACCCCCATGAGCCGGGTGACCGCGCCGGGGCCGCTCGTCACGACCGCCCGCCCGTGACCAGGCTCATCGCCTCGGCGCGGGTGGCGGGATTGCGCAGCTGACCGCGCACGGTCGAGGTCACGGTGCGCGCCCCCGGCCGGCGGATGCCGCGCATCGACATGCACAGGTGCTCGGCCTCGACCACCACCAGCACCCCGCGTGGCGCAAGATGCTCCTCCAGTGCGTCGGCGATCTCGGTGGTCAGCCGCTCCTGCACCTGAGGGCGCCGGGCGAAGACGTCGACGAGCCTCGCCATCTTGGACAGACCCGCGACCCGGCCGTCCCTGGCCGGGATGTAGGCCAGGTGGGCGACCCCGTGGAAGGGCAGCAGGTGGTGCTCGCAGACGCTGTAGAGCTCGATGTCGCGCACGAGGACCATCTCGTTGTGGTCGACGTCGAAGGTGGTGCCCAGCACCTCACGCGGATGCTGGTGCAGGCCGCCGAAGATCTCGGCGTAGGACCGCGCCACCCGCGCGGGCGTGTCGAGCAGGCCGTCCCGTTGCGGGTCCTCGCCGATCGCCTCGAGGATCTCGCGCACGGCGGCCGCGATCCGCGCCTGGTCGACCTGGGGCGCCGCGGCGGTCGCCGGGTCGGGCTCAGTTCCCGGGGTCGACATGACCACCGTCCGGGACCTGGATCACCTCGACCGGCGGGTGCTCCTTGCCGTCGCTCGCCATCGGGTCGTGACCGTTGGCCATCGCCCGGCGTTCGGACTCGGTGAGCACCGGCCCGTCGTCGTGGACGCCACGGGCGTCGGAGGACAGCCAGACCGGACGCTCCGGACGGCGGCGGACCTCCTTGAACAGCTCGGCCAGGGCGGCGGCGTTGAGCGTCTCGTGCTCGAGCAGGTCCAGCACCAGCTTGTCCAGGAGGTGCCGGTTGTCGTTGAGCGCGTGCCAGGCCTCGTCATGCGCGGCCTCGATGAGGCGTCGCACCTCCTGGTCGACGACCCCGGCGAGGTTCTCGGAGTAGTCCCGCTCGTGGCCCATGTCGCGGCCCAGGAAGACCTCCGAGGAGCCGGAGCCCAGCTTGACCGCGCCGATCCGCTCGGACATCCCGAACTGGGTGACCATCTTGCGGGCCAGGCTGGTGGCCTTCTCGATGTCGTTGGCGGCGCCGGTGGTCGGGTCGTGGAAGACCATCTCCTCGGCCACCCGGCCACCGAGGGCGTAGGCGAGCTGGTCGAGCAGCTCGTTGCGGGTGGTCGAGTACTTGTCGTCCGCCGGCAGCACCATGGTGTAGCCCAGCGCACGTCCGCGCGGCAGGATCGTCACCTTGCTCACGGGGTCGGTGTGGTTCATCGCCGCCGCGACCAGCGCGTGCCCGCCCTCGTGGTAGGCGGTGATCTTGCGCTCCTTGGCGCTCATCACGCGGGTCCGCTTCTGCGGGCCGGCCATCACCCGGTCGATCGCCTCGTCCAGGTCGTGGTCGTCGATGATCTTCTCGTTCTGGCGGGCGGCCAGCAGCGCCGCCTCGTTGAGCACATTGGCCAGGTCGGCACCGGAGAAGCCGGGGGTGCGCCGCGCGATCGCCATGAGGTCGACGTCAGGAGCCAGGGGCTTGCCCTGGCCGTGCACCTGCAGGATGTGCAGACGACCGAGCATGTCGGGGGCCTCGACGGCGATCTGCCGGTCGAAGCGGCCGGGGCGCAGCAGCGCCGGGTCGAGGATGTCGGGACGGTTGGTGGCGGCGATGAGGATGACGTTGGTCTTGACGTCGAAGCCGTCCATCTCCACGAGCAGCTGGTTCAGGGTCTGCTCGCGCTCGTCGTGCCCGCCGCCGAGGCCGGCGCCGCGGTGGCGGCCGACGGCGTCGATCTCGTCGACGAAGATGATCGCGGGGGCGTTCTCCTTGGCCTGCTCGAACAGGTCGCGGACCCGGGAGGCACCGACACCGACGAACATCTCGACGAAGTCGGAGCCGGAGATGGAGTAGAACGGCACGCCCGCCTCACCGGCGACCGCACGCGCCAGCAGGGTCTTGCCGGTTCCAGGCGGGCCGTAGAGCAGCACACCCTTGGGGATCTTGGCGCCGACCTCGAGGAACTTGCGCGGCTCCTGGAGGAACTCCTTGATCTCGTGCAGCTCCTCGACCGCCTCGTCCGCCCCCGCGACGTCGGCGAAAGTGACCTTGGGCATGTCCTTGGTGGCCAGCTTGGCCTTGGACTTGCCGAACTGCATGACGCCCCGGTTGCCGCCCTGCATCCGCATCATCAGCCAGAGGAACAGTCCCAGGATGATGAGCAGCGGCAGGAAGTTGGCCAGGATGCTGACGAAGAGGTTGGGCTGGGAGACGTTGTCGGTCCACTCCCCGGCCGGGACATGCTCCTCGACCAGCGTGGTGATCTGCTCGCCACGGGCCTCGACGTAGTAGGCCTGGACCTGGTCCGTGGCCCCGATCCCCTCCTCCTCGTCCGCGAAGGTCTCCCCCTCCCGGAGGGTCATCTCGATCTGGTCGACGCCGATCGTGGCCGAGGCGACCTTCTCCTCGCGCAGCAGGTCCAGCGCGTCCGCGGTGTCGATGCGGGTGTAGGGGCTCTGCGAGAGCAGCGTGTACCAGAGGATGCCGAGCGCGAGGAAGAGGAAGATCCACATCCACGGGCTGGGCCTGGTGCGGGGCCGCGGTTTTGCTTGGCTCATGCTGGCGCGTTCGGGCCGGCGTCAGGCGCCGACCCGGTCCTCCTGGTCCGTCGTGCTGAAGGTTGACACATCTCCTGCCGACAACGTGCGGCAGGACCCCGCTTGTTCCGCGCCGCCGCCTCGGCGGGGGCCCGGCGCGAGCGCGGGCGCACGGTCGTGCTCACGGTCGCACTCACGAGTACACGTGCGGGGCGAGGGTGCCGATCACCCGTAGGTTGCGGTACTTCTCGGCATAGTCCAGCCCGTAGCCCACCACGAACTCGTCGGCGATGTCGAACCCGACGTAGCGCACGTCGATCTCGACCTTGGCCGCCTCCGGCTTGCGCAGCAGGGTGACGATCTCCAGGGAGGCCGGCCCCCGCGAGCGCAGGTTGGCGCTGATCCAGGACAGGGTCAGGCCCGAGTCGATGATGTCCTCGACGATGAGCACGTGCCGGTCGGTGATGTCGGTGTCGAGGTCCTTGAGGATGCGGACCACGCCGCTGCTCTTGGTGCCCGAGCCGTAGCTGGACACCGCCATCCAGTCCATCTCCGCGCTGCCGGGCAGGGCGCGCATGAAGTCGGCCATGACCATCACCGCCCCCTTGAGCACACCGATGAGCAGGACGTCCTTGTCGTGGTAGTCGGTCCAGACCTGCTCCGCGAGCTCGCGCAGGCGGTGCTGGATCTGCTCCTCGGTGAACATCACCGTGGCAAGGTCGTCTCCCATGTGTTCGGCGTCCACGCGCGGGCTCCTCAACAGGTCGGGGGCGGGTCGGTGCGCGGGCGCGGGCCGCCCGTCATCGGCCCATTCAACTACGTCGGCCGCTCCAGCCGTACCCGGTCCCCCTGGCGCCAGGCCCGGACCCCGCCCGGCAGGGGCAGCGGTCCCTGTCCCCGCCAGGCGGTGACCAGGCCGTCGACCGCGAGCAGGTGCGCGCTGGTCAGGTCGGTGCCGGGGCTCCCGGCTGCCAGCGCCAGGCGTCGCCACAGCCGGGTGCGCACGGCGCGGGGCAGGGCGGCCAGCCGGCCCACCTGCCACGGCTGGTCACCCAGCTCCCGGTATGCCGCCTCGGCGGCCTCGTCCAGCGCCATGACGTCGTCCCGCAGCAGCGAAGCGGTGCGGGCCAGGTTGGCCGCCAGACCCGGGCCGAGGTCCTCCTCCAGCTGCGCCAGCGCCCGCCGGGCCCGGACCCGGGCGAACCTGGGCTCCTCGTTGTGCGGGTCCTCCCACGGGGTGAGCCCCAGCTCCGCGCACGCCGCCCGCGTCTGCGCCCTGCTCACCCCCAGCAGCGGCCGCCCCAGCACCACCCCGCCCAAGTCCTCGTCCCCGCCCTCACCCTCTGCTTTGCCCTCACCCTCATCCCCGCCCTCACCATCTGTCCCGCCCTCATCCCCGACAGAACACGTCATAGGTCCCGACAGAACACGCGAAAAGCCGCCACCGGACACGTCAGAAGCCCCGACAGAGCACGCCGAGGAGTCCGACAGAACACGCGATGCGGGCATTCCCGCCAACGCCCGCGAGCCGGATCCTCGCGCAAGTCCCAGCAGAACCTGCTCGGCCTGGTCGTCGAGGGTGTGGCCCAGGAGCACAGCTGAGGCGCCCAGCCGGTCCGCGGTGGTGCGGAGCGCGGCATACCTCGCCCGCCGTGCGTCCGCCTCGGGCCCGGCGCCGGTCTGCTCGACCTGCACGCCCACCACCTCCACCGGCCCCTCTTCGGGGAGCAGCCTGCGGGCGACGGCGGCGGCGGAGTCCGCGACCTCGCTCGAGCCCACCTGCAGGCCGTGGTCGACGATGACGGCGCCGACGCGTAGCCCGGCCCGAGGGACCACGAAAGCGGCCGCGGTGAGGAGGGCGAGGGAGTCCGCCCCGCCGGAGCAGCCCACGACGACCAGCGCCCTTGCCGGGAACGACTCCTGGGCCAGCCACCGCCGCACGGCCACACGGCAGGCGGCGGTCGCAGGCGGTGGGCCGGGCATGCTCAGAGCCTAGGTCGTGATGGACGTGCTCTGTCAGTCCCCTTCACGTGTCCTGTCGGGCCTTGTGCCGTGTTCTGTCGGGCCTTGTGCCGTGCTCTGTCGGGCCTTGTGGCGTGTTCTGTCGGGTCAGCCGTGGACGCGGTCGACCCAGGCCTGGGGGTCGGGGATCTCGGCAGCACGGGGCAGGGTGTCGGGGGAGCTCCAGACCGCGTTGAAGCCGTCGAAGCCCACGGCGTCGATGACCGTGCGGACGAAGATGGCACCGTCGTGGTACTGCCGCATCTTGGCGTCCATCCCCAGCAGCCGGCGCAGCATCTTGTCGACGTTCCCCGCGCCCTTGCGACGCTGGGTGAACTTGCGGCGGATCTCCTTGACGCTGGGGATCACGCTGGGCCCGACCTCGTCCATGATCACGTCGGCGTGGCCCTCCAGCAGCGACATCACCGCGGTGACCTCGGCCAGCCGGGCCCGCTGCTCCGGCGTGGCGACGATCTGGGTGATGTCCTCCTCGCCCCGCAGGACGCCGGGCAGCCTGCTGACGATCTCGCTCATCCGCTGACCCATGTTCTCCGGCTCGGGCAGCACCTGGCTGCCCATCGAGCGCGCCTCGGCGATCAGGTGCTCACGCAGCCACGGCACCGCGGTGAACTGCACCCGGTGGGTCTCCTCGTGCAGCGCGACCCACAGCCGGAAGTCCGACGGGTTCACCTTGAGCTCGCGCTCGGCCGCCAGGATGTTCGGCGCGACGAACAGCAGCCGGGGCGTCCCCTGCGGCGCGAGGTCGTACTGCCCCAGCACCTTGGTCGAGACCCAGGACAGGATCCCAGCCACCTCGGTGCCGGTGACCTTGCCCGAGATGGCCTGCGAGGCGGAGCCCAGGTCGGGCAGCGTGCGACCGGCCCGCTCGGCCCTCTCCCGGTCAGCCGCCCGCTTGCGCGCCACCACGTCGTCCAGGACCGGGGCGAGCATGGCTCCCATCGACGCAGCGTTGGTCCGGATCCACCCGGCCCGGTCCACCACCAGCGCCGGTGGCGCCCCGGGCGGAGTCTCCAGGCGTGCGGTCCGAGCCACCAGGTCCACCGCACGCTCCCCCGCCTGCCGCAGCTCCGCCACGAGCTGGGTGATCTCCCGACGGTCCGCCTTGGGTCCGGGAGGGGCCAGCCGGCTGGCCGCGGCCCCGGCGAAGTCCCAGTCGACCAGCGCGCTGCCGGACACGTCCGTGGGCTCGGGGCGGACGGAGGTCTCCGTGGAGGTCGCGGTGGGGCTCGGCGTGGGTTCGGTCATCTCTCGACGGTATGTCGTGCCGCCACCGGCTGGCGACTCGGGCGGCGGGGCAGCAAGCGCGGCGGGGCAGCAAGCGCTGCTCGCGGGCGTCAGCAGCCGCAGCGGGCGAGCTCGGCCACGATCTCGTCGAGCACGGACGCCGCCTCCAGGGCGGCCGAGCCGGACTCGATGTCGTCGGCCGCGACGGCGAAGGCCAGCAGCCTGCCGTCCGCGGTGACCACGGTGCCGGCGAGCGCCGTCACGCCCGGGAGGGTCCCGGTCTTGGCCCTGGCGTTGCCGACGGCTGGCGCGTGCACGGGCAGGTGGAAGCGCATGCCGTTGCCGAGGGTCCCGGTGTAGCCGGCGATGGGCAGACCGCCAGCGGCCAGCACCTCCTGCAGGTGGGGGTGCGAACCGTCCGCAGCCGCGACGAGCACCTCGGCCACCACCTCCATCGACAGCAGGGTGCCGTCGGAGAGCCCGCTGGCGTCCGCGATCCGCATCCCGGTGAGGTCAAGGCCCAGGTCCTCGGTCATCGTCTCCCGGACCCAGGCCATCACCGACTCCTGGTCGGGGCTCCGGCCGGCGGCGACCGCCGCCTGGCGGGCCAGCTGCTCGAACATCGCGTTGTCGCTGGTGGCGGACGCCAGTGCCAGCACATCACGCAGGGCGGCGGACTCGACGGCGGCGAGCTCGACGGCCGCCGCCGGCGCGGTCACCACCTCGGCACGCACGCTCTCGCCGTCGGAGCCGCCGGCCCCGGTGACGTCGAGACCCTGCCCGGCCAGCGCCTCACGGAAGACGCGGGCCACCTCCTGCTCCGGCTCGCGCGGGGAGGGGTCGTACGGCAGTGCCCTGTCCCCGGCGCGGCCGAGCTGCACGATCCGCCCGGTCCAGCCCTCGTCGACCCAGTGGTCGCTCCAGGTCGGCATCACGTGCGGGCCGGACACGTGGGAGAGGTCCAGGCTCACCGTGACCGGACCGCCGGTGCCGGCCTCGGCGCTGGCGGTGCTCGCCGCGCCGTCGGCAACGTTCTCTCCTGCGCGCAGGGCGGCGGCGGTCTGCGCCGCGAGGTCGCCGATGCCCGCGTGCCCGGCCACGGCCTCCGGGTCACCCTCGCCGTCGGCGAGGAGCATGTCACCGCCGGCCACGAGGACGACCTCTCCCGGTCGCTCCCCCGTCACCACGCGCGTGGTGAAGGTGGTGGCCGGGTCCAGCGCGGAGACGATGGCCGCGGCCGAGAGCAGCTTGGTGGTGGAGGCCGGTGTCACCGGTCGTCCGGAGTGCCGGTCAGCCAGGCTCTCACCCGTGAGCGCGTCGCGGATCGCGATGCTGCGGCGGTTGCTGGGGCCCAGCCAACGGCTGTCCAGCTCCTCGGCGATCTGCAGCGCCAGCGGCCCCCGCTCGGGGACCGGGGCTGCGCGCACGTCCCCGAGCGGGTCGAGGAAGGCGTTGGGGCGGGGACGCGCGTCGGCCGTGGTGGTCTCCGCGGGGTCGGTCCCAGTGGCTGCCGGCTCATGGGTGGAGACGACAGGCTCGGTCGTCTCTGCGTCGGTCGAGGCGGCCGCCCCACCCCCCTGGACGGCCCCGAGCAGGAGGGCGCCGACGACGGCGGAGGTGACCGCATACCTCATCCTTGACCTCCAGATGGCACCCGCGCCCCACGATGAGGGACACTGGGGTCCGAGCCTAAGCCGTTCCCCGTGCAACAGATAAGAGAGCACCGATGCAGTTCGACGTCACGATCGAGATCCCGCAGGGCAGCCGGAACAAGTATGAGGTGGACCACGCCACCGGTCGCATCCGGCTGGACCGCATGCTGTTCACCGCGACGCGCTACCCCGCGGACTACGGCTACATCGAGGACACCCTGGGCGAGGACGGTGACCCGCTGGACGCGCTGGTGCTGCTCGACGAGCCGACGTGGCCCGGCTGCCTGGTGGCCGCGCGCCCGATCGGGATGTTCCACATGCGCGACGAGGCCGGCGGCGACGACAAGATCATCTGCGTCCCGGCGGAGGACCCGCGCAAGCTGGCCATCCAGGACCTCGACGACATCGGCACCCACACCCGGCTGGAGATCCAGCACTTCTTCGAGGTCTACAAGGACCTGGAGCCGGGCAAGTCGGTCGAGGGCGCGCACTGGGCCGGCAAGGAGGACGCCGAGCGCGTCTACCACGAGGCCGTCCAGCGGGCGAAGGACGCAGGTCTGTCCACCGCGCGCTGGCCGCTGCCGCAGCACGACTGACCACCATCCCCGACCCTGCCGGGAAAGACGTCGGGAACCGGGGCGAGCGGACCGCCGTCGTAGGACCGCTGCTCCCCACGGGGACCACCGCACGGCCTAGCCGTCGCGACTAGTCATGTCGACCAGCCGCACGCACTAGCATGGGGCGGGGGTGTACCGCGAGGCGCGGCGCTCCAGAGGCGTGGGCACCGGCCCGCACGAGACCAAGGGGAAACCATGACGACTGTGACCGAGAACCCCGGCGGAGACCTCGCCGAGAGCCGTGGCAAGAAGCCGTGGCTGCTGATCGGCGGTGGCGTGGCCGCCGCCGTCCTGATCAGCGGCGGCGCCTACGCCGTCACCATGCTGGGCGGCGGCGGGGACCGGCCGGCCAGCGTCCTGCCCGGTGGCGCCGCCATGTACGCGCAGGTCGACCTGGACCCCGAGGCGGGCCAGAAGATCTCCGCGGTGCGCTTCTTCCAGGGTCTGGACCCCGAGCTGCGCGAGCAGTTCAGCGAGGGCCAGTGGCGCGAGTGGGCCTGGAACCAGCTCCGCGACGAGCTCGACGGCGGGGAGGACATCGACTTCGAGACCGACATCGAGCCCTGGCTGGGTGACCGCGCCGGCCTCGCCCTGCTGCCCCAGGGCGAGGGCGAGGACCCCCTGGTGACGATCGCGCTGCAGGTGCAGGACGGGGACGCCGCCCTGGCGTTCTTCGACGAGCACGCGCAGAACGAGGCCGACGTGGCGTACTGGCTGGAGAGCGACTACGTCCTCTTCACCGAGCAGGACGCGCAGCAGACCGTCCAGGCGGCCATCGCCGAGGGCACCCTGGCCGAGAACGAGACCTTCGCCTCCGACATGGACGACCTGGGCGAGGCGGGGATCATGGCGTTCTGGGCCGACACCGCCGAGCTGGACGACATGCTGGTCGCGGGTGCCAACCCGGCCATGGCGATGACCGGGGACATGGTCGACTCCGAGATGCCCGAGGTGGCCGGCCGTACGGCCGCCACCGTGCGGATGACGCCCGACGCGATCGAGCTGCACGGCGTCACCCGCGGCGCCGAGGGCGTGGCGATCCCCGAGAACAGCGACGTCGACTCCCTGGTCACCCAGCTGCCGGCGGACACCGCAGTGGCTCTCTCCCTGGAGAACGGCGCGGCGATGATCCAGTCGGCCTGGGACTACTACGCGGAGCAGAGCCCTGAGGAGGTCGCCGACATCACCCAGGAGGCCGCCGCGGCGGGCTTCTCCCTGCCGGACGACATCAAGATGGTCCTGGGTGACTCGATGGCGCTCTCCGCCGGCTCCGACATCGTCGAGGCCTTCATGAACGTCAGCCCCACGGACAGCGGGATGCCGGCCCTGCCGATCGGCTACCGCGCGGCGACGGACACCGAGCGGCTGCAGACCATGCTCACCGAGAACGGGCTGGGTGCGGGCGTGCTGGCCCTGCGCGAGGACGACGGCGTGCTGACCCTGGGCGTGGACCAGGGCTACGTCGACACCCTGGCGGAAGGCTCCGGCGAGACCCTGGGCGAGAGCGACCTCTTCACCGCGGCCGTGGCCGACGCCGACAACGCCCAGATGGTGCTCTTCGTCAACGTCAACCCCTTCGAGCAGTACTACCTGCCGGAGGTCACCGACGCCAACACCCGCTCCGCGTTGGAGCAGCTGGGCGCGGTCGGGATGTCGGGCACCAACGAGAGCGACAGCGACGGGCACTTCACCGTCCGCTTCATCGCCGACCCGGAGTGACCGGTCGGCGTCTGCGCTGAGCACGGACGACAGCGCCCCAGGCCGACGACCTGGGGCGCTCGTGCGTGTCGGAGCCGTTAGGCCTCGACCACCGAGGGGAGGTGCTCGACCCGGACCCGGGGCCGCTCAGCGGAAGCGACGCCCCTCGTCGCGCCGGTAGGCCAGCACCGCGAGCGCGGTGAACAGCACGCCCCAGGCCACGAGCACCGGGAGCGCGAGCGGGTAGGCGCCTACGCCCGTGAGCGCCTCGACGAGCAGGTCCCGCCCGGCCCGGCTGGGCAGTGCCCGGGACAGCGTCTCGAGCCAGTCGGGGAACGTCTGGGGAGGCAGGAACAGGCCGCCGGCGAAGGCGAGCGGGAAGAGCACGACCTGGACGACGGCGATCGCCGCCTTGTTGCTCATCCGGTAGCCGATGGCCAGGCCCAGCATGAGGAAGGGCAGCGCGGTGGCGAGCAGCACCACGACGCCCAGGAGCAGGGTGGTGGCCGTCACCCGTGCCTCGGTGAGCAACCAGCCCAGCAGGATGAGGGGGACCAGCGCCGTGAGCGCGAAGAGGACGCCGGTCGCCACCCGGCCGGCCAGGCGCGGCAGGACGCCGGCGGGCAGCGTGCGGACATACCCGTCGAAGGGCAGGGCGCGGTCCTCGGCCACACCGGTGCCGAAGGTGAAGAGGTAGGCCGAGATGACGGCGAACAACGCCAGCTGCCCGACCGCGGTGGTGGCGGCGGTCGGGTCGGCGGCGACCTGCGGGCTGGGCACGACGAAGAAGACCATCGCCAGGCTCGGGAACAGCAGGTTGCCGATGACGGCGATCGGGATGCGGACCGTCTCCAGGACGTTGAACCGGGTATGCAGCCAGACGAGCCGCAGGGGCCCCGGCGCCCGGGTCGGTGCCGTGGTGCTGGTCATACCGCCATCTCCTTGTCGGTCGTGCTGGCCGCGTCACCGGTCAGGGCGAGGAACGCCTCCTCCAGCGAGACGCCGCGCACCTCCAGCCCGCGGTAGGGGATCAGGTCCTGGACCAGGGCTCGGACGAGGGCGTCGGAGTCACTGGTCAGCAGCCGCCGGACGGCCCCCTCGTCGGTGACCTCGGTGACGCCCGGCAGTGCGGCGAGCTGCTCGCGAGGAGCGTCGGTCTGCAACGACACCCGGCGGACGTTCACCTGGGCGAGCACCTCGCCGATGGCGCCGTCGACGAGCACCCGTCCCTCGCCGATGACGACGACGCGCTCGGCCAGCGCCTCGACCTCCTCCAGGTAGTGGCTGGTGAGCACGATCGTCGCGCCGTCGGCGTGGTAGTCCCGTAGCGCCTGCCACAGCCCCCGGCGCGCCTCGACGTCCAGGCCGGTCGTCGGCTCGTCGAGCAGCACCAGGCGGGGGCGGCCGACGAGCGAGAGCGCCACGGCCAGCCGCCGCTTCTGCCCGCCGGACAGACCACCGGTCTGGCGGTCGACGAGCCCGGTGAGCTCGAAGCGCTGCAGCGCCTCGGTCCGGCTCATCGGGTCGGCGTAGTGCCCGGCGACGAAGTCGACCACCTCGCCCACCTTGAGGGTGGGAGGCAGGCCCGTCTCCTGAGGCGTCGTCCCGAGCGACAGCCGCGCGGCGGGGTTCCGGGGGTCGGCGCCGAAGATGCGCACGCTGCCGGAGTCCGGGCGGCGCTGGCCGTTGACCAGCGAGAGCAGCGTCGTCTTGCCGGCGCCGTTGGGCCCGAGCAGGCCGACCAGCTCGCCGGCCCCCACCTCCAGGCTGACGTCGTCGAGGGCGACGACCTGGCCGAAGGTCCTGCGTGCGTGCTGCACGCTGATGATCGTCTCCATCATGGGGTGCCTCTCAGTAGGGCTTCCAGGGACTCGGTGTAGGTCTCGAAGGCGCGGCGGCCCCCTGTGCTCAACGACACATAGGTGACCGGGCTGCGGCCTTCGATGAGCTTCTCGACGTCGACGTAGCCGGCGTCCTCGAGCTTGCGCAGGTGGGTGGACAGGTTCCCCGGAGTCATGTCCAGGACCTGCTGCAGCTTGGTGAAGGTGAGCCGGTCCTTCGGCCCCAGCGCGGCCAGCGCCGCCATCACCCGCAACCGGGACTGGGCGTGGATGACCGGGTCGAGCTCGATGTCGGTCATGACGCGGGCCGTCTGCTGGTGACCGCCTCGACCGTGGCCGCGACGAGGAACCCACCCCCACCAGCGAGCGCCATCAGCAGGTAGTTGGTCGGCGCGCCGGCGAGCGAGGCCAGACCGGCGACCAGCGCGACCCAGGCCCCCAGGGCGAACATGCGGCCCTCGCGCCAGACGATGCCGCCGGCCAGGTAGAGCAGTCCGACGACCAGGCAGCTGACACCGTTGCTGAGGACAGCCATGACCTCTGGGCTCGCGCCGGCCCGGACGGCGCCCGCAAAGATGAGACCCGCCGCGACGAAGCCGATCGCCCACGCACCGCCGTACATCGCACCGACCGTCGCGGAGTCACCGCCGACCCCCGAGGCGCGGCGCGTGGTGTGCACCGCGGTGACGGCGACGGCCGAGGCGAGCAGACCCACGAAGATGGCGAAGGCCCACCAGGGCGAGGAGCCGTCGTCGAAGGTCAGGTAGAGGGCGAGGTAGCCGATGAGCCAGGCCAGGCCCCAGGCGGTCGCGATGACGGCCAGCGTCGGGCTCGTCCGGCGCCGGGTGCTCTCTCGTTGGGCGGCGATGAGCGCGAGCAGCGCAGCGGGGTCGTCCCGGGCGGGCAGGACGTCGTCACCGTCGCTGGGCTCCCGTCTCCAGGCCTGGTCGAACTGAGCCATCACACCCTCGCTTCCGTCAACTACTTTGTCTTGCAAAGTACTTTGCCACACGGCACCTGCGTACGGCAACGGGTATCGCCAGGCAACCTGGACCGGCAGGACCGGCAGGACCGGCAGGACCGTCGGGGCCCCCGCCCCCGGTCCGCGGTCGCCTCCTGAGGGCCAACGCAGAAGTGCAGGCCAGCACGTGTCCTTTGGACACGGCCTGACCTGCACCTGGTTGGAGCCGCCTAAGGGAATCGAACCCTTGACCTATTCATTACGAGTGAATCGCTCTGGCCGACTGAGCTAAGGCGGCGTACTGCGCGAGGCAGCCAGACGAGGATACCTGACCCCCGCGGAGCGCCCAAACAGCTCAGCAGCTCAGCAGTTCAGCCCGTCCTCCGGCACGGTGCCCTCCACGAGGTAGCTGTCGACGGCGTCCTGGACGCAGTCGTTGGAGCGTCCGTAGGCGGTGTGGCCGTCACCGTCGAAGGAGACCAGCACCCCGGGGTCGAGGATGTCGGCCAGGCTCACCGCCCACTCGTAGGGGGTCGCCGGGTCGCGGGTCGTGCCGATGACCACGATCGGATCGGCGTCGGACGCGGAGTAGTCCTCGATCGTCTCCTGAGCCTCGGCCGGCCAGTACTGGCAGGCGCCCTCCCCCGCCAGGTAGCGGCCCCAGGTCGGGGAGACCTCCTCGAACTGCTCCAGCACCGCGTCCGGGTCCAGCTCCTCCTCGCCGGCCGGCCGGTCGAGGCAGTTGACGGCATAGATGGCCTGCATGCCGTTGCCGTCGTAGCTGCCGTCGCTGCTGCGCGAGGCGTAGAGGTTGGCCAGGAACATCAGCATCGTCCCGTCGCCCTCCTGGGCCTGGGCGAAGGCCTGGGACAGGATCGGCCAACCTGCCTGGTCGTACATCGCGACGATGATGCCGTACATCCCCCAGCCCTCGGTGAGCTCCTCGACCACGTCGCCGCGCACGGGGAGCGGGGTGGCGTCGAGGTCGTCGAGGAAGGCGGGGATGGCCGCCATCGCGGTGTCCACGTCGTCACCCAGCGGGCAGTCGCCGCCGGCGACGCAGTCCTCGACGTAGGCCCGGGTCGCGCGTTCGAACCCCTCCGCCTGGCCGAGGCCGACCTCCAGCCCGCTGATCGTGGGGTCGATGGCGCCGTCGAGCACCAGGCGGCCCACGCGCTCGGGGAAGAGGCTGGCATAGGTGGCGCCCAGGAAGGTGCCGTAGGAGGCGCCGAGGTAGGCAAGCTGGTCATCGCCGAGCGCCGAGCGCAGGATGTCCATGTCGCGGGCGGCCTCGACGGTCGAGACGTGGCCCACCAGCTCCGGGGCGTTCTCCGCGCAGGCGGCGGCGAACTGCTGCATCAGCTCCCTGGACTCCGCCTCCTCCTCCGGGGTCTCCGGTGTGGGGTCGGCGCCCAGCAAGGTGTCCATCTGCTCATCGGTGAAGCACTCGATCGGTGCCGACCGGGCGACGCCGCGCGGGTCGAAGCCGACCACGTCGTAGACCTCGCGCACCTCGGCGGAGACCACCATCGGCGCCAGCATCGCGTAGTCGACCCCGGACGCACCGGGACCACCAGGGTTGACGACCAGCGAGCCCTGGGCCTGGCCGACGGCCGGCGAGCGCAGCAGCGCCAGCTCGATGGTGGCGCCACCGGGGTCCTGGTAGTCGAGCGGCACCATGAGCCCTGCGCACTCGAAGCTGCCCTCGCAGCTGCTCCACCCCAGCTCCTGGCCGTAGAAGTCCTCCAGCCCCTCCGGGGCGTCCTCGTCCGCCGGGGGCCGCGCGGTGCCGGCGGGCGCCGATGAGGCCGAGGAGCCCGCCTCCCCGGTCTCGCCTCTGTCGCCGGCCTCCTCGGCGCTCGTGCCGTCCTGGTTGCCGCTCGGGCCGGTGCCGTCCGGGCTCGCGTCGTCGCCCTGCTGGCACCCTGCCAGCAGGGCCAGGCTCGCCGCGACCGCGACCAGCCTGGCGCGGGGGGTGTGCAGTCTCGACACGTGTCGTCCTTCCGGGTGGTCCACCGCGGGTCGGCTCATGCGCCGCGCGGCAGGGTCAGGCCTATCATCATCGCCTCCAGGACCAGCAGGGGCGAGCCGTTGGCGATGAGGCGCTGGCGGGCCAGGCCGATCGTCTCCAGCGCACCCAGCAGCTCCTCCGGAGTCATCGCGAGGGCCAGCTTGTCGATCTGGTCCGGGTCGCTGGTGTTGACCTGGGCCACCTGGGCGCCGGTGGCCACGATGAGGGCGTCGCGGTAGGCCGAGGCCAGGTCGGTCAGCGCCGCGTCGATGCTGTCGTGCTGCTGGCGGCGGGCCTCGGCCTTGAGCCGGTCCTCCAGGCGGCGCAGGTGCGCCCGCACCGAGGGCGGCTGGGTCCGCGCCTGCGGGTCGGCCCCGACCTGCTCCAGCAGCGTACGCCGCTGCTGCTCGGCGTAGTCGTCCGAGGTTGCCCGGGCCCCTTCGCCGGCCTCCTGCACGAGGTCGGCCGCGGCCCGTAGCCCATCCCCGAGGGAACGCAGGGTGAGCGGGATCGAGACGATCTCGCGCCGGCGGGCGCGGGCGTGCTCGTCGGTGGCCAGCCGTCGGGCGATGCCGATGTGGCTCTGCGCCGCACGGGCGGCGTAGTGGGCCATCGACGGGTCGATGCCGTCCCGGCGCACCAGCAGGTCGGCGACCGCGGCCGCCGGGGGCGTCCCCAGCCGCACGTGCCGGCACCGCGAGCGGATCGTCACCAGCACGTCCTCCAGCGTCGGCGCGCACAGCATCCACACCGTCCGCGCAGTGGGCTCCTCCAAGGACTTCAGCAAGGTGTTGGCGGAGTAGTCGTTGAGCCGGTCGGCGTCCTCCACGATGATCACCCGCCAACGGCCGAGGCTAGGGCGGGCCTGGGCCTCGACGACGAGGGCCCTCGCCTCCTCGACCTTGATGAAGGTCTGCTCCGTGTCGACCACCCGCACGTCCGGGTGGCTGCCGGCGAGGACCATCCGGCACGGCTGACACTCACCGCACCCGGCCCCGTCCGGGTGCCTCTCGCACTGCAGGGCAGCCGCGAAGGTCCGGGCCGCGACCGAGCGCCCGGAACCCGGTGGCCCGGTGAACAGCCAGGCGTGCGTCATCGCGCCGGGCACCGTGGCCGCCTGCTGCAGCGTGCCGACGACCCGCTCCTGGCCGACCAGCTGGTCGAAGACGCTCACCCGAGCCGCTCCTGCGCCGCGACCTTGCCGCGCTGCGACAGGAGCTCGGTGACCCGCCGGCGGATCGCCGCGGCCAGCTCCGCCACGGGCCGGGAGGCGTCGAGCACCAGGTAGCGGCCGGGCTCGCGAGCGGCGAGGTCGAGGAAACCCCGCCGGACCCGGTCGTGGAACTCGTCCGTCTCGCGCTCCAGCCGGTCGTGCACCTCGCCTCGACGCGCCCGGCCCTCGCGCGCGCTGACGTCGAGCAGCACGGTGAGGTCGGGCACGAGGCCTTCCACGGCCCACAGCGACAGCTCGCGCACCTCGTCATGGCCCAGCGCCCGCGCCGCCCCCTGGTAGGCGACGGAGGAGTCGAGGTAGCGGTCGGAGAGCACCACCTGCCCGGCCAGGAGTGCGGGTCGCACGAGGGACGCGACGTGGTGCGCCCGGTCTGCGGCGAAGAGCAGGGCCTCCGCGCGCGGGCTGACCGAGCCGTCCTCGCCGTGCAGGAGCAGCTCGCGGACCTGGCGTCCCAGGGCGGTGCCCCCGGGCTCACGGGTATGCCGCACGGCATACCCCTGGTCGGTCAGCCACTGGCCCAGCAGCCCGGACTGGGTGGACTTCCCGGCCCCGTCGCCACCCTCGAAGGCGACGAACAGCCCGCCGCCGTGGCCGCGTGTCGCGGGCGGCGGCGGGATCTGCTCGGTCACGTGGGGAAGCCTACGGGACGGCACCGACGGTGCCGGCCCGTCCACAGTCAGCCGCGTGCGGCGTTGGCCACGACAGCGTCGCGGACGTATCGCGCCAGACCCTCGTGGATGTCCTCGTAGGTCTTGGTGAAGCGCGGGTCGGCCACGTACATCTCGGCGATGTTGGCGTGCAGCTCGCGCGGGCAGTCGTAGAACCACGTGCAGATCTGCTGGCGCGCGGCCTCGGCGACGTCCATCGCCGCCTGGGAGTCGGCCGGCACCCCGGAGGTGAGCAGCTCGACGAACCGGGCGTTGACCTCCTCACCCTCCGCCTTGATCTGCTCCCACTGCTCCTTGGTGTAGTTCTTGGCCCGCCGCTGGGACTGCTCCCAGGCCTCGGTGCCACCCCAGCGCTCCTCGGCCTCCCGGGCGTAGCCGTCGTCGAACCCGTCGCCGAACAGCTCGCGCCGCTCCTCCGCAGTGATCTGGTAGTCGTTCATCTGTGCCTCCAGGGCCTTGTCGATCGCGCTGACCAGCCCGGTGAGCTCGGTCAGCCTGTCCGTGACCGCTGCCCGCTGCCGCCGCAGGTGCGCGGTGACATCGGCGCCCGCCGCGAGGATCTCCCCGATCTGGTCGAGGGAGAAGCCCAGGCGGCGGTAGACGACGACGTGCTGCAGCCGCTGCAGGTCCGCCTCGGTATAGAGGCGGTAGCCGGCCCGGCTGCGCTCGGACGGCCGCACCAGGCCGATCTGGTCGTAGTGGTGCAGGGTGCGCACCGTGACGCCGACCTCGTCGGCGACCTGGCCGACCGTCCAGAGCTGCTCCGTCATCTCGATCACCCGATCAGCGTGGGCCCTGACGATGCGTGAGGGTCAAGCCGGTTCGCGCGGCAGGTCGTCCGGGCGGGTCATCGTGCCCCGTCCGCGCTGGCTCTCGAAGATCAGCGAGGTCTCGGCGTGCAGCACCCCGGGGCGGTTGGTGAGGTGGTCGAGCACGAAGTCGCGCAGGGCGTCCGCGCTGGGGCAGGCGACGTGGACGTAGTAGTCGATGGCGCCGGAGACGTGGAACGCGCCGAGCACCCCGGGCAGGGCGGGGACCTCCTCGGTGAACTGCTCGAAGTGGCTGCGGCGGTGGCCGCCGAAGCGGACGGCGATCATCGCCTCGACCGGTCGACCGACCGCGACCGGGTCGATGTCGGCGTGGATGCCGCGGATCACGCCCCGCTCGCGCAGGCTGCGCACCCGCACCAGGCACGTGGACTCGGCGATCCCCACCTCCCGGGCGAGCATCGCGTTGGACATCCTCCCGTCCTGCTCGAGCAGACGCACGAGCGCCAGGTCGACGGGGTCCAGGGGCTTGTGGTCACGAGGATTCTTCGGCACGACGCCAGGGTATGCCGCACGCGGGCGGCATACCCTGCGCCGCACCGCGCCCGACGGTCGAGGCGTCCGGCCGCTGCGCTCAGGTGACGCACGGGCTGGGGCGGGAGGCGAGACGGAATCCGGACCCCCGGACCGTCTCCACCATCACCGGGGCCTGGGCCTCGCCGAGCTTGCGGCGCAGCCGTTTCACGACCGCCCGCACCTGGGCACCGTCGCCGACGAAGCCGGTGGCCCAGACCTTGGTGGACAGCTCGGCGAAGGACCACACCCGGCCCTGGTCCGAGATGAGCGTCTGAAGGAGCGCGAACTCCAGCGGGGTCAGCCTGACGCTGTGCCCGCCCGCCCACGAGACGGTCCGCTCCGCCGCTCTCACCGTCGGCCCTGGGAGGCTGGGGGTCATCCCGGTGGGTGTTGAGGTGGGCGCTGGGGTGGGCGTTGAGGTGAGAAGGGTGACGGGCGCCGTGCCTGGACCGTGGGTGGGACCAGCGCCGGGAGCGGTGCGCAAGGGCAGGGTGTGCAGCAGCGCCTCGGCCTGCTCCGCGCTCGTGGTGACCAGGACGGGCACGTCCGCGGGGATGCTGGCCAGCAGCCGCTGCTGCTCGGCTCGGCTGGCCGCGACGATGACGATCAGGCTCGGGGCCGCGGTCGGGTGTCTCTGCGCCGCCGGGGAGACAGGCGAAGCAGGCGACGCCGGGGACGCCAAGGACACCTGCTGTCTCGGCGTCGACGCCGGTGCAGCGATGGACCGGGCGAGTTCCAGCGGGGTGCGGGCCGGCCGCTGTGCCTCGTGGGTGGTGACCCCCATGAGGAGCAGGATAGACCGGGTGACGGACTCCGCGCGCCCCCTTCGGAGATATTGACTCTGGGCCGCAGGCTCTGCACCATTGTCCTATGCCTGCCGAACATCTCAGCGTCGAGACCCGGTCCGTCCACGCAGGACGCGCGGACCTGACCGCCCTGGGCGTCCACGTGCCCCCGATCGATCTCTCCAGCACCTATCCCCTGCCCAGCGTCGAGGAGGGTGGCGAGGCGTACGACCAGATGGCCGGTGGCGGCGTCCGGGCCGAGGGCCAGACCGCCGTCTACCAGCGGCTGTGGAGCCCGGGCGTGGCCCGCTTCGAGGAGGCGCTGGCCGACCTCGAGGGCGGGGAGCACGGCGTCGCCTTCGCCTCGGGCATGGCGGCGCTCTCAGCCGTACTGCTGGCCTGCGTGTCGGCCGGCACTCCCCACGTGGTGGCGGTGCGGCCGCTCTACGGCGGCTCCGACCACCTGCTCGCCGGCGGGCTGCTGGGGACCCGCGTGACCTGGACAGACGCGGCCGGGGTCCGTGAGGCCATCGAGCCGGACACCGGGCTGGTGCTGGTGGAGACTCCGGCCAACCCCACCCTGGACCTGGTCGACCTGCGCACGGTCGTGGCGGCCGCGGGGCAGGTGCCGGTCATGGTCGACAACACCTTCGCCACTCCCATCCTGCAGCGCCCTCTGGAGCTGGGCGTCACTCTGGTCCTGCACTCGGTGACCAAGTTTCTCGCCGGGCACGGCGACGTCCTGGCGGGCGCGGTGGTGACGTCCACGGAGTGGGCCCAGCGGATCCGGCCGGTGCGCGCCATCACCGGCGCCGTGCTGCACCCCCTGTCGGCCTACCTGGCCCACCGTGGGCTGCAGACCCTGGCGGTGCGGGTCCTGGCCCAGCAGGACACAGCCCAGGTGGTAGCGCACTGGCTGACCCAGCATCCGGCCGTCCAGCGGGTGCACTACCCCGGCCTGGAGGGCGCCGACCCTGCCGGGCTGGTCGGGACCCAGATGTCCGGACCGGGCGCGGTGCTCGCCTTCGACGTCGGCAGCTACGACGGGGCCGCCGCCGTGGCGGAGGCGACCGAGCTGATCACCCACGCCGTGTCCCTCGGCGGCGTCGACACCCTGGTGCAGCACCCTGCGGCGCTGACCCACCGCCCGGTCACCGCCGACGCCAGGCCTGGCGAGGGCCTCCTGCGCCTCTCGATCGGGCTGGAGTCCTCCGCGGACCTCATCGCCGATCTCGACAAGGCCCTGTCGAACGCGTGACCCGGGCGCCTCAGGCGCCCGGGTCTCTCGAGGTGTCTCTGGTCGTGGCCTAGCTCACCAGAGGTACTTGGGGGCGGTGCGGGTCCACAGCCTGCCCAGGCCCAGGTAGGCCCAGGAGGCCGGGATGAGGGCGATGGCGATGAGGACCATCGCACCGGTGACGTGGTCGTCCAGGACCGGGTTGGTCACCATCGGCAGCGACGCGCCGTACATGAAGACGTACATCAGCGCACCCGCCAGGGCACCGACCCGGGCACCCATGCCCAGCAGCAGCGTCAGGCCGACACCGAGCAGACCCAGCATGAACAGCACGTCGATGACGACGTTGCCGGCCAGGGCGTTGTAGAAACCGGCCAGCGGACCCTCCACGCCGGACAGGTAGCCGGTGGTGGGGCTGCCGCCGTTGAGCCAGGCCCGCTCGGCAGGGGTGGCGAAGCCCAGGCCGAAGGTCTTGTCCAGGAACGCCCACAGGAAGTAGAACCCGAACGCGATCCGCACCGCGCCCAGGGCGTACCCGCCCGCGGTCGGCAGGACGTGCTCGCCGGTGCTGCGCTCCCCGGTGTGCCCCAGGGTGTGCTCGACGGTGTGCTCGCGAGGGTTGCGGGCGATGTCGGGACGGGGGGCGGTGGTGGTCATGTCAGCCAGCTCCTTGAGTGGTGTGTTTCTTGGTGGCTGACTCCAGCATCCCAACATCCGACAAGCCGTAGTAGAGGCGAGAGTCCGGACCTTCACGGGACCAAGGTCCCGGCCCCCTCCCGGTCGCGGGCAAAGCGTGTCGCCGGTCGCGGGCAAAGCGTGTCGCCGGTCAGGCCTTCTTGGTCGCCGTCTTCTTCGCCGTCGTCTTCTTCGCGGTCGTCTTCTTCGCGGTCGTCTTCTTCGCGGTCGTCTTCTTCGCTGCCCGCTTGCGGGTGGTGGGGCCCTTGGCGCGCTTCTCGGCGATCAGCTCGAAGGCCCGCTCCTGGGTCAGCGTCTCCGGGTCGTCGTCCTTGCGCAGGGTGGCGTTGGTCTCGCCGTCGGTGACGTAGGGACCGAACCTCCCGTCCTTGACCACGACCTTCTTGCCCGAGACCGGGTCCTCGGCGAACTCGCGCAGCGGCGGCTTGGCCGCACCACGACCGCGGGTCTTGGGCTGGGCGTAGATCGCCAGCGCCTCCTCCAGGGTGATGTCGAAGATCTGCGCCTCCGACTCCAGCGAGCGGCTGTCGGTGCCCTTCTTCAGGTAGGGACCGTAGCGGCCGTTCTGGGCGGTGATCTCCACCCCTTCGGCGTCGACCCCGACCACGCGCGGCAGCGACAGCAGCTTCAGCGCGGTCTCCAGGTCGATGGTGGCCAGGTCCATGTCCTTGAACAACGAGCCGGTGCGGGGCTTGACCTTGGCGGCCTTCTTCTTCGTGCCCGCCGGCGCCTCCTCCTCCGGGATCACCTCGGTGACGTAGGGGCCGTAACGGCCGGCGCGGGCGACGATCTCCCGCCCGGTCTCCGGGTCGGTGCCGAGCACGCGTCCGTCGTCGGCGGCGGCGGCCAGGAGCTCGGCCGCCTTCTCCGCGGTCATCTCGTCCGGCGCGATGTCGTCGGGCACGGTGGCCCGCTTGACCTCGCCGTCCTCCTCGACCTCGACGTAGGGCCCGTAGCGCCCGACGCGCACAACCGACCCGTCGCCGATCTGCACGGCGGACACGGCCCGGGCGTCGATGTCGCCGAGGTCCTGGACCAGGTCGCGCAGCCCCTCCGTCCGGCGGGCCTCGTCGCCGAAGTAGAACCGCTGCAACCAGGCCGCCCGCTGCTCGTCACCGCCGGCGATCCGGTCCAGGTCCTGCTCCATCGAGGCGGTGAAGTCGTAGTCGACCAGCCGCGGGAAGTGCTGCTCCAGCAGCTGGGTGACGGCGAAGGCCAGCCAGGTCGGGATCAGCGCCGAGCCGCGCGTCCGCACGTAACCACGGTCCTGGATGGTGCTGACTGTGGCCGCATAGGTGGAGGGTCGGCCGATGCCCTTCTCCTCCAGCGCCTTGACGAGCGTGGCCTCGGTGTAGCGGGCCGGCGGGCTGGTCTGGTGTCCCTGCGCCTCCGCGCGCAGCGTCTCCAGGCCGACCCCCTCGGACAGCTTGGGCAGGCGGCGGTCCATCTGCGCGTCGTCGCCGTAGCGAGACTCGTCCCGACCCTCCTCGTACGCGGCGAGGAAGCCGCGGAAGGTGATCACCGTGCCGGACGCGGCATACTCCGCGCTGCGGTATGCCGTACCGCCTGCCTGGGTGCCCTGAGGGAGGGCGGCGGTGAGCCGCACGCTGGCCGTCGAGCCCTTGGCGTCGGCCATCTGCGAGGCGACCGTGCGCTTCCAGATCAGCTCGTAGAGGGCGTACTCCTGGCCGCGCAGCTCGCCCGCGACCTGGGCGGGGGTGCGGAACCGGTCGCCGGCGGGCCGGATCGCCTCGTGCGCCTCCTGCGCGTTCTTCGACTTCTTCCCGTAGGCACGAGGGGTGTCGGGTACGTAGTCGGCGCCGTACATGTCCCGGGCCTGGGACCGTGCCGCGCTGATGGCCGAGCTGGACAGCGTCGTGGAGTCGGTGCGCATGTAGGTGATGTAGCCGTTCTCGTAGAGCCGCTGCGCGGTGCGCATCGTGCTCTGGCTGTTCAGCCGCAGCTTGCGGCTGGCCTCCTGCTGCAGGGTGGAGGTGGTGAACGGCGCCGACGGGCGGCGGGTGTAGGGCTTCTCGGAGACGTTGCTGACGACGACGTCCGCCTCGAGGGTGCCGGCGGCGATCGCCTGGGCGGCCGCGGCGTCCAGCTGGACCGCACCCGCGGTGCGCAGCGTCCCGTCGTCCCGGAAGTCCCGCCCGGTGGCCACCTTGGCCCCGTCGACGGAGCTGAGCTTGGCCTCGAAGGCCTGGCCGCTGTTGCCACCGGGGGCGAACTCGCCCTCGACGTCCCAGTAGGAGGCGGACCGGAAGGCCATCCGCTCCCGCTCGCGCTCCACGACCATGCGCGTCGCGACCGACTGCACCCGCCCGGCCGAGAGCCCCTGGCGCACCTTGCGCCACAGCACGGGCGAGACCTCATACCCGTAGAGGCGGTCCAGGATCCGGCGGCTCTCCTGCGCGTCGACCAGGTCCATGTCCAGGTCGCGGGTCTCGTGGACCGCCCGCTGGATGGCCTCCTTGGTGATCTCGTGGAAGACCATCCGCTTGACCGGGACCTTGGGCTTGAGCACCTCGAGCAGGTGCCAGGCGATGGCCTCCCCCTCGCGGTCCTCGTCGGTGGCCAGGTAGACCTCGTCGGCGTTCTTGAGCGCCCGCTTGAGCTCGGTGACCTTCTTCTTCTTGTCGGCGTCGACGACGTAGTAGGGGTCGAAGCCGTTGTCCACGTCGATCGCGAACTTGCCGTAGGGGCCCTTCTTCATCTCCGGCGGCAGCTCGGAGGGGTTGGGCAGGTCCCGGATGTGACCGATGCTGGCGTCGACGTGGTACTCCGGCCCGAGGTACTCCCCGATGCTCTTCACCTTGCCCGGCGACTCGACGATCACCAGTTTGCTGCCTGCGGCCATGTTCAGCTCCTCTTTCCCCCGTGTGCCGCGGATTCGTCGCAGCTTCGTGGCACGGGGCTTCCGGGCGTCACCGTAACCCATCGGGACGCACCGGCTACGCTGCATCCCCATGAAGGTGCGCGCAGGTGCAGGTCGCCCAGGGTCGGGTATGCGGCGTCGGACGCGAGCCGTCCTGCTGGCCACGGCGGTGGGTGCGCTGGCGCTGACCGGGTGCGACTCCGACGACGGGGACGGGGCCGACCAGCAAGCGGTGACCGGCGACGCCGACGGGGCGGGAGCCGCCGACGGTGACGGCGGGCAGGGGGCCACCCAGGCGGGCGAGCCCGTGCCGCCACCCACGGAGCCGGCCGAGATCGCGCCCGTGCCGCCGGAGCGCAGCGTCAGCGAGGACGGCAGCACCGTGCGAGTCGAGGGTGACCGGGCGGCGTTCGTGCTGCCCAGCGGCAATGTGGCCTGCGTCCTGTCGGAGGAGAACGCCTTCTGCCAGATCGTCGAGAAGTCCTACGACGTCCGCGCGGAGTTCATGATGCCCGACGTGCTGGGCGACTGCACCGTGGAGAACGCCGACACCATGACGATGACCAACGAGCCGGCGGCGTGGACCTGCGCTCCCGAGGACCTCGCGCCCTCGGCGGGGGTGGACCGGCTGGGCTGGTGGGCAGAGGAGCTGGAGGGCGAGACCCTGGACGCCGACGGTGGCCCGCTGGCCGTCCTGCCCTACGGCAGCACGATGGTGCACGGCCCCGTCTCCTGCGCGGCCAGCGAGAGCGGCGTCACCTGCCGGCACAGCGAGCTGGGCAACCGGGAGATCGTGCTGGCCCGGGACACCTACTGGATCCGCCGCTACTGAACCTCCCCCTGCGCGCCCGACAGGACACGTCGAAGAGCCCCACGGGACACGTCAAAAGGCCCGACCGAGCACGGCATCCGCCGGCAGGGCCCGCGGAGGCGCTCGCGGCCGCCCGGATCACCGCAGCAGGCCGTCGGCCACCAGCTCGCGCAGCAGCGGCAGCACGGCCGGCACCACGTCGTCCACGCTCGCCTCGGTCAGCACCGCCAGACCCGAGCAGAGCTGGCGGGCGGTCAGCTCGCCGTCACAGGCCCCCACCAGGCCCGCGCCCAGGGTGTCCAGGCGCACCACCCGACGTAGCCCGCCGCCTTGTCGGAGCTGGATCACGGCAGGGTCGACGGCTCCGGGTCGGCCGACCCGCTGTTCGGTGACGTCGTCCGTCACCCGCCAGGCGACGTCCAGCAGGTCATCCTCGTCGTGCTCCGCCAGCCAGGTCCGGGCCTGCAGCCCGGCCAGGATCGTGGGTCCCATCGGCGCGGCGACCGGGTGCGGGACCTCGACGAGGTCGAGCCACGGCTCCCGCACGGTGGCGGGGCGCTGGAGCGTGAGCACGCCGAAGCCCACCCGCTCCACGCCCCGTGCGGCGAAGTCGTCCAGCCACGCGGCATACAGGACCTCGAACCCGGGCGTGCCCGGCCGGTGCCCGCCGTCGCGGGCCCACGTCTCGGCATACTCGGCCACGTCCTGCACCTCCCGCTGCACCACCCAGGCGTCCAGCCCCGTGCCGGCCAGCCATCCGCCGACCCGCTCCCGCCAGTCCTCCCCGGTCCGCAGCTCCCAGTTGGCCAGCAGCTGGGCCACACCGCCGGGCTCGAGGTGGTCCGGAAGGTCACGCACCAGACCGGCGACGAGGGCGTCACCCGCCTCCCCGCCGTCGCGGTACTCGTAGAGAGGCACGTCGGCACGGCGGGGGGTGATGACGAAGGGCGGGTTCGTCACGATGAGGTCGAACCGCTCCCCCTGCACCGGTTCCAGCAGGCTGCCGTGCCGCACGTCCGCGTCGACCCCGTTGAGCGCCAGGGTGAACCGCGCGAACGCCAGCGCCCGGTCCGAGAGGTCGGTCACGGTCCGCTCGCCCGTGTGCCCGGCCAGGTGCAGCGCCTGCACCCCGCACCCCGTCCCGAGGTCGAGCGCACGGCCGACCCGCGGACGGGGGGTCCAGGACGCGAGGGTGGTCGAGGCACCGCCGATCCCCAGCACGTGGTCGGTCGGCAGCGGCCCACCCACGGCCAGCTCGGAGAGGTCCGAGGCCACCCACCAGGTCTCCTGCTCGGTCCCGTAGGGCCGCAGGTCGCACGTCGCCCGCACAGTGACCCGGTGACCACCCTCTCCGTCGGCGCTCCGGCGGACGAGCCCGAGGCCGAGCAACCCCCCGACCCCGGTCCTGGGCAGGGCCACCTCCAGGTCCAACGAACCGACCGGCAGCCCGAGGACGAAGCAGCGCACCAGCGTGGCGGCGGCGCCTCCCGCCGTGCCTTCCGTGGCCCTCGTGGCCGGCAGCGGCTGCTCGCGGTGCAGGGCGGAGGCGGCCACCGGGCCCAGCAGCCCGTCCAGCCCTTCCACCGTGTAGGCGGCCCTGCGCAGGTCCTCGCGCAGCCCGGCCAGCACCAGGGGGGAGGTCGCGGTCGGTGGGGGCAGGGGGGCGGGGTGGGTCCGAGGGTGGGACGGAGTGGGGTCGCTGCTCACCGCACCACTGTGCCGGGGGAGGTGCCCGCTCGCCAACCCGGTGGTCGTGACCGGGCCGCGGCGCGAAAACCCGTGGCGCACCCGCCCACCCGGGCGCTTCACTGGCGACGTGAGCATCGAGGAGAGCCTCCCGCCCGGCCTGAGCGCCCGACCGCTGACGATCGCCGACGCCCGGGCCGTCTACCAGGTGATGGCGGATCTGGAGCGGGCCGAGATCGGCTCGGCGGACATCGAGGAGGCCGACATCGTCGCCGACTGGCAGCGGCCCAGCGTCGACGTGCCGGCCGTCACCCTGGGCGTCTTCGCCGGGGACCGGATGGTCGGGTATGCCGAGGCAGCCCGGGACGGACGATGCGACGCAGCGGTCCACCCCGACTGGCACGGGCGTGGCATCGGCACGGCCCTGGCCCGGTGGATGCAGCACCGCTCCCGTGAGCTGGGGGCGCGCACGGTCGGGATGCCGGTGCCGCAGGGGGGCACCGGCGATCGGCTTCTCGAGGCCCTGGGCTACCACGTGGCCTGGACCTCCTGGGTGCTCCGCCTGCCGGAGGGTGCGCAGATCGAGCCCCGCTCGCTGCCCGAGGGGCAGGACGTCCGCGCGGCGCGGGCCGAGGAGTACCGGGCGGTCCACCAGGTCGTCGACGAGGCGTTCCTGGAGTGGGCGGACCGCGAGCCCCAGACCTTCGAGGACTTCGAGGCCGGCGTCCTGCACCGGCCGGGGTTCGAGCCGTGGCAGGTCCGGGTGGTCGTCGGTCCGGACGGGGTCGTCGGTGCGGCCGTCCTGGTGATGGCTCGGGACGAGGACGGCGCCCCCGTGGAGGGGTATGTGGACAAGCTCGCCGTGCGACGCGATCAGCGGGGTCAGGGGCTGGCCCAGGCGCTGCTGGTCGACGCCTTCGCCCTCGCCCGGGAGCACGGGGCCCCCGCCGTCGGGCTGGCGACCGACTCCCGCACCGGGGCCCTGAGCCTCTACGAGAAGGTCGGCATGGTGGTGACCCAGACCTGGGTGCACCGGGCGATCGGCCTTGCCTGAGGCTTCATCAGCCCTCTGGGCGAGGAGCCCGGCCGCACGAGCGGCGAGCCTGGTCGGACACACGACCGCCGGCGTCCGAGGGGGACGCCGGCGGTCGTGTCGTTGCGAAAGCTGTCGGGCTACTTGCTCTCGGTGAGGATGTGGGCCTCGTCAGGTGCCTCGCCGATGGCGATGTCGCGACGCTTGGAGACGACGACCGCGCCGACGATCACCAGGATCGACACGAGGGCGATGCCCCAGCGGATGAGGTCGTTGCTGTCCTCGCCGTAGGTCAGGCTGACGATGGCCGGGGCGATGAGCAGGGCGACCAGGTTCATCACCTTGATCAACGGGTTGATGGACGGGCCGGCGGTGTCCTTGAAGGGGTCTCCGACGGTGTCACCGATGACGGTGGCCGCGTGCGCCTCGGTGCCCTTGCCGCCGTACTGGCCGTCCTCGACGATCTTCTTGGCGTTGTCCCACGCGCCGCCGGAGTTGGCCAGGAAGACCGCCATCAGCACGCCGGTGCCGATCGCGCCGGCCAGGTAGCCGGCCAGTGCGCCCACACCCAGGCCGAAGCCCACGGCGATCGGGGCGAAGACCGCAAGCAGGCCCGGAGTGGTCAGCTCGCGCAGCGAGTCGCGGGTGCAGATGTCGACGACGCGGGCATAGTCCGGCTTCTCGGAGTAGTCCATGATGCCGGGCTTCTCCCGGAACTGGCGGCGGACCTCGAAGACGATGGCGCCGGCAGCCCGGGTGACCGCGTTGATGGCCAGGCCGGAGAACAGGAAGACCGCGGCACCCCCGATCAGCACGCCCGCCAGCGCCCGCGGGTCGATGATGAGGAAGGACTGGAAGACGTCCGCGTTGGCCTCGTCGGTGGCCACATCGCCCATGGTGTCGCTGATGGACTGCCAGTAGGCGCCGAACAGGGCGGTCGCCGCCAGCACGGCGGTGGTGATCGCGATCCCCTTGGTGATCGCCTTGGTGGTGTTGCCGACGGCGTCCAGCTCGGTGAGGATCTGGGCGCCCTCCTCGTCGACGTCACCGGACATCTCGGCGATGCCCTGCGCGTTGTCGGAGACCGGGCCGAAGGTGTCCATCGCGACGATGACGCCGACCGTGGTCAGCAGGCCGCAACCGGCGACGGCGACGTAGAACAGGGCGACGATCAGCGAGCCGTCGGCCAGCAGGAAGAGACCGAAGATGGCCGCGGCGATGGTGACGGCGGTGTAGACCGCGGACTCCAGACCGATGCCGATCCCGGACAGGATGACGGTGGCCGGACCGGTGAGCGAGGTGCGGGCCACGTCGTTGGTGGGCTTGGACTCGGTGCCGGTGAAGTAGCCGGTCAGCCACAGGATGAAGGCGGCGAGCACGATGCCGATCACCACGGCGGCCGCGGAGCCCAGCGCCGGGTTGAAGTCCAGGTCGGACGTGTCGCCCAGCAGGGCCAGGGCCCCGCCGGTGACGGTGCCCGACGTCTCTCCGCCGGTGAGCTCCGCGGAGTCGGTGGGCAGGAAGACGAAGGCCGCGATGCCGGAGGCGACGGCCGCCACGGCCGCCGAGATGTAGAAGGACTGGTTGATCGCCTGCAGGGCGTTCTGTCCCGGGCGGGCCTTGGTGATGTAGACGCCCATGATCGCGGTGAGCACCCCGATCGCCGGGATGATCAGGGGGAAGGTCAGGCCACCGTTGGCGCCGAGCGCGGCGGTGCCCAGGATGAGGGCGGCGACCAGGGTGACGGCGTACGACTCGAACAGGTCCGCGGCCATGCCCGCGCAGTCACCGACGTTGTCACCGACGTTGTCGGCGATGGTCGCGGCGTTGCGCGGGTCGTCCTCGGGGATGCCGGCCTCGATCTTGCCGACCAGGTCCGCACCGACGTCGGCGGCCTTGGTGAAGATGCCGCCACCGACCCGCATGAACATGGCCAGGAGCGCGGCGCCGAAGCCGAAGCCCTCGAGCACCGTCGGAGCGTCGCCCTGGAAGACCAGCACCACCATGGCGGCGCCCAGCAGGCCGAGCCCGACGGTCGCCATACCCACCGTGCCACCGGTCCGGAAGGCGATGCGCATGCCCTGGTCACGGTCGCCGTGGCGGGCGGCCTCGGCGACCCGCATGTTGGCGGCGGTCGCGAGGTTCATGCCCAGCCAGCCGATGAAGGCGGAGAAGCCGGCGCCGAAGAAGAAGGCGACCGACCGCCCGATCCGGACGAACATGTCGTCGGCGGGCAGCACCAGCAGCAGCAGGAAGGCGACGACGGCGAAGATGCCCAGCGTCTTGAACATGCGCGCCAGGTAGGCCGAGGCCCCCTCCTGCACCGCGGCGCCGATCTCGCGCATGCTGTCGGTCCCCGTCGGGGTCGCCAGCACCTGCTTGCGGAACATGAAGCCGAAGACCAGCGCGACGAGGGCGATGGCGAGCACCACGACCACGATCGAGGTATCGGTTCCCGAGAGCGACAGATCGCTCGCGGCTGCTCGGAGTGGGACCATGTACAGCCTCCTGGGGCGGCCCGCGACAGTGCGGGCGACGGAGCGCGACGGACTCGCGCAACTATGCGTTGGACGACCGTCACTGTAGTGAGGACGCCCCCTCGGTCCAACACCCCTCGCGGGAGGGGACGGAAAGTCGTCCGGTCGCTGATGCTGCGACGGGCCCTGGAACTGGGCCCGAACTGGGTCTGCGACTGGCCCTGGAACTGGGCCCGAACTGGGTCTGCGACTGGCCCGTCACGGTCCGGTCCAGGCCGAGGTGTCGGGGTCTGTCGGTCCGGGCGCGTAGCGTGGTCCACGATGTCTGCAGCACCTGCCCCGGACCGGCCGACGGCCGCTCCGCCCACCACGCCCGAGGGCGGGTTCGACCCCCACCGGGCGCTGGCCCACCTTGCCCGCGGGCCGAGGGGCGAGCGGCTGGTGCACGTGCGCACGCTGCCCGCCCGCCAGGGCCGGACCCACCCGTGGCCGGACTGGGTCGCACCCGAGGTGGTGGCCGCGTTCGAGGGTGGTGGGGTCAGCGCCCTGTGGGAGCACCAGGAGACCGTGGCCCGGCTGGCCCGGGAGGGCGAGCACGTCCTGGTGGCGACCGGCACGGCCTCGGGCAAGTCCGTCGGCTACCTGCTGCCGGTGCTCACGGCGATCAGCGAAGGCACCTCCGCACTGGGCGGGCGCGGCGCGACGGCGCTCTACCTGGCCCCCACCAAGGCGTTGGGCGCCGACCAGGCGGCACGACTGCATACCCTCGCGGTCCCGGGTGTGCGGGTCGCCACCCTGGACGGCGACACCCCCACCGAGGAACGGCGCTGGATCCGCGACCACGCGCACTACGTGCTCACCAACCCCGACCTGGTGCACCACACGCTGCTGCCCGGTCACGAGCGGTGGCGCGCCTTCCTGCGCTCGCTGCGCTACGTCGTGGTCGACGAGTGCCACGTCTACCGCGGGGTGTTCGGGGCCCACGTGTCCGCGGTCCTGCGCCGGCTGCTGCGGGTGGCCGCGCGGTATGGCGCGCAGCCCACCGTGGTCCTGGCCTCCGCGACCGTCGCCGAGCCGGCCGAGCTAGGCCAGGCGCTGCTCGGGCAGCCGGTGACGGCGGTGACCCAGGACGCCTCCCCGCGCGCCGAGACCGTGGTCGCGCTGTGGTCCCCGCCGGAGGACGAGGAGGGGCAGCGCCGCAGCACCCTGGGAGAGACCGCCTCGCTGCTCACCGACCTGGTGCGCGCCGACGTCCAGACGGTGGCCTTCGCCCGCTCCCGGCTGGGGGTGGAGTCCGTGGCCTCCCGCACCCGGGAGGCGCTGGAGGGCAGCGTGGGAGGCGGCGGGTCCGGCGGTCCGCGGGTGGCCGCCTACCGCGGCGGGTACCTCCCGGAGGAGCGCCGCGAGCTGGAGGGCGCGCTCCGGGACCGTTCGGTGATGGGTCTGGCGGCCACCAGCGCGCTGGAGCTCGGCATCGACATCGCCGGGCTGGACGCCGTGGTGATGGCCGGCTGGCCGGGCACGCGCGCCTCCTTCTGGCAGCAGGTCGGTCGCGCCGGCCGCCGGGGAGCGGCCTCCCTGGCCGTGCTGGTGGCCGCGGACGACCCGCTCGACGCCTACCTGCTCAGCCATCCCGAGCTGGTCTTCGACGCCCCCGTGGAGAGCTGCGTCCTGGACCCGGAGAACCCCTACGTCCTGGGTCCGCACCTCGCGGCCGCGGCGGCGGAGCTGCCGTTGACGGAGGAGGACGTGCGCTGGTTCGGCCCCAGCGTGCCGGCCCTCGCGGAGCAGCTGGTCGTCGGTGGGCTGCTGCGGCACCGCCCCACCGGCTGGTACTGGTGCCGGCCGGACCGGCCCACGGACCACCTGCAGCTGCGGGACGCCGGCCACACGGTGCAGATCGTCGACTCCCGCAGCGGCCGGGTGCTGGGCACCGTCGACGACGCCCGTGCGCTGACCACGGTGCACGAGGGGGCGGTCTACGTCCACCAGGGGCAGCCGCACGTGGTCACCGAGCTGGACCTGGAGTCCGGGGTCGCCCTGGTCGTGGCCGGCGATCCCGGCTGGGGCACCCGGGCCTGCAGCCAGAGCTCCTTCGCGATCCGGCAGGTGGACGAGGAGCAGGTCTGGGGCGCGGCGACCGTCTGCCGCGGACGGGTCGAGGTGACCACCCGGGTCACCGCGTTCCAGCGCCTCCTGCCCGACGGCACCGTGATCGGCACCCACCCCCTGGCCCTGCCGGAGCGCTCGCTGACCACCCAGGCGGTCTGGTGGACGCTGCCGGTCGAGGAGCTGGCGCTGGCCGGCGTCGGGGAGGACGACATACCGGGCGCGTTGCATGCCGCGGAGCACGCCTCCATCGGGATGCTGCCCCTGCTCGCCACCTGCGACCGGTGGGACCTCGGCGGCGTCTCCACACCCGCCCACCCGGACACGGGCCTGCCGACGGTGATGGTCTACGACGGGCACCCTGGCGGGGCCGGGTTCTCACGCAGAGGTTTCGACGTCGCCCAGACCTGGCTGGCAGCCACCCGGGACATGGTCAGGCAGTGCCGCTGCCGTTCGGGTTGCCCGGCCTGCGTGCAGTCGCCGAAGTGCGGGAGCGGCAACGACCCCCTCGACCGCGCGGGGGCGGACGCGGTGCTGGACCACCTGCTCAGCGAGCGGATCGTGCGCGTCCCTACGGGTTGACCTGCACGGCAGTCCCGATGACCCTTCGCTACCCTCGGGGCAGCACGCCCACCGGCGCTGCCGCTCACGCACGGACGTGTCCGCCCCTCCGGGCGCCGGCACCGACGGAAAGGTCAGCCATGATCGTCTTCGGCGCGGTCCTGCTCATCCTGGCGCTCATCGTCATCGCCTACGTCTGGCTGGCCACGGCCGGGATGTCCCAGATCTCCATCGACTACGGCGTCCTCAACGTCGAGCTCAGCCCACTCTGGTTCTTCTTCGCCGGCGGGATCACCCTGGCGGTGGCAACGTCGGGCCTGTGGCTGATGGGCGTGGGAGCCAAGACCTCCGCCCGCAAGGCCAAGGAGGTCCGCGAGCTGCGCCGTCAGGCCAAGGAGTCAGACCGCCGGACGGAGCGCGACGGTGACCGGGCGGGCCTGGGCCGTCGCAGCGGCGCCTCGCACCCCGACCGTGCCGCGGGGGGACCCGGAGGGGGCTCCACCTCGCGGGCGGGATCGAGCGCGGTAGGTGGCACGAGCCAGGCCGCGGCAGGCACAGGCACGGGGTCGGCTCCGCGCAGCACCGGTTCCGACAGCGGGCAGCAGCCGATCCTGCCCCGCTCAGGCCGGGACCAGATCCGCGGCACCGGCGACCCAGGGGCCGGGGCCGGGGGGTCTGGCCCGGACCGCTGAGCCTCGTGCTCGCGTGTCGTCGGTCTTCTCCCGTGTCGGCACCGCCTCCCTGCTCCCGCCGCACCTACGCGGCTGGGCTGGTGGCTCCCGCAACGGCCCGCGCCGTGAGCGACCACGGCGTCCGCGCCACATCCCGACGCACGGCGACCAGCACCGTGGGCCACGGCTGCCCCGGGGCGAGCCTCAGCTCACACCTCTCCAGCCGGCCGCCGTTGCGCGCCGCCACCGCGTCCGCCTCCGCGCACGCCCGGTCTCTTCCGGCCCCGGTCAGCACCTGGCCCGCTGCGGCCAGCGCGGAGAGGTCGGCTGCGGTGCGAGCCTGCTGACCCGCGACCAGGACGGCCGCCAACGCGAGCGCCGCCACCAGCACGGCGGCAAGACCGGCGACGACACCGACGGCCATGACCGACGCGGATCCCCGGTCGCTGCTCCGGTGGTCGCGCTGGTCGCTGACTGCCCTCATGGCCCGGCCCCCGGCTCCCAGACGGCCGAGGCCTGTGCCTGGGCCTGCGGCAGCGGGATCAGGCGGGACCGGGACGGCGCCTCCACCCGGACCACCACGAGCTCATCCTCGTGGCCGACGTGCAGGTGCGAACCTTCCGGCGCCCGGTCCAGGACCAGCCGCTGCACCTCCGCCGGGGCCTCACCGCGGGATGCGGCACGCGCGCCCACGCGTGCCGCATCCGTGACCCGGACCAGGTCGATCGCCAGGGCCAGGGCGGTGAGGCAGATCGCGAGCACCAGCAGGATCGAGGGCACGGTGAGCGCCAGCTCTGCACTCACCATGCCCCGGTCCCGTCCCCGGTGCCCGCCTGCGGTCACAACGACACCGAGATCGCCGTGGTGATGACGGAGGTCACCAGGCCCTGGATCGTCCCGGACTTCAGGATGGCCAGGAGCACGGCCGCGAAGGCGCAGGCGGCGATGGTGCCCACCGCATACTCGGCCGTGCTCATGCCCGACTCGCGGTGCCGGCGCAGCTGCTGCCGCGCCGACCGCCAGCGGATGGTGCTCTTTCTCATGTTCCCCTCCTCGTGGCGGACGCACCCCCTGGTGGGGCACACCCTTCGATCTGTCCACCCTGCGACCGCCACGCGACCCGCACCAGCCTCGGTGCGGGATCTGTGGACGGGGGCGGCCGGGCTCTGCAGGTGTGGACAACCCACCGGGTCGACGGCGCGACCGGGGCCACGTCCGCCCGCGGGCACCTCGACCGGCGCGACCGCGATGGTCGTCGGTCACCAGGACAGATCGCGGGTCAACGCCAGGACCAGCGGCAGCACGGTGGTCAGCACGAAGGCGGGGAGGAAGGCCAGTCCGAGCGGCAGCACCAGGCGTACCCCCAGCCGGGCCGTGCCGACCTCGACGTCGGTGATCTGAGCGGCGCGCAGGTCTGCGGCGGTCTGTCGAAGGGCCGGTCCCGGAGCGACGCCGGCCACCCGGGCCAGTTCCAGGCTTCGCCGCGCCGGCTCCCACCCTGGCCCGGCCGCGGCCCACGCCTGGTCGGTGTCCTGGCCGTGGTGCAGGGCCGACGCCACACGCGCCAGGCCGGCGCCGTCGCCCTCGGCAAGCACCCGGGAGACGGTCCGGGCCGCCTCCGCGAGAGCGCCCCCACCCAGGAGCGCCAGGGCCAGGAGCTCCAACGCCTCCGGGACGACCGCCTGAGGCGACCCGGTCTGGTGACCTCGCCCACGCCTGCTGCTCCCGACCCAGGTGCGGTCGGCCCACGGCCGACCGCCGTGCCCGCTGGGGGGCGTCCAAGCCGGAGGACGGGGTGGCAGCCACAGCAGGACGACGACCACGGCCGCCAGGGCGACGAGGAGTGGAGTCATGTCAGCGCGTGGAGCACGCGGCCGACCAGGCGTCGCGACCAGGCCTGACCGATGATGATGAGCGCGACGCCTGCCCCGGCACCGGTCAGGGCGACGGGGTGGGAGTAGAGGCTCGCCGGCGAGACACCGAGGACCGCAGCAAGCCCGACCCCCGCCAGCGGCAACAGGGTGAGCACGGTGACGGTGGCCCGGGCGCCCGCCGTGGTCACCTGCACCGCCCGCTCCAGGCGACGACGCTCGCGCGAGGCGTGGGCGCTGACCCTGATGGCTCCGGCCAGCGGGGCTCCCGTCAGCGTGGCGACCCGCCACGCACGGGCCACCGAGTGCAGGGTCGGACTCCCCGTACGGCGAGCCAGCCGGTGCCATGCCTGGCCCAGGGCCTGCCCCTCCCTCGCTGCACGAGCCAGCTCGTCCCACTCCCCGGCGTGGGCGTCGTCCTGCCGGTCCGAGCCCCGATCGACCTGTGTGACGGCCAGGGTCACGGCCTGCGGAACGGGGAGCCCGGCCTCCAACGCGGCGGCCAGCCCGTCGAGCACCTGCAGCTCCAGGTCGCGGCGTCGCTCGGCGCGGCCGACGCCCGCACGGCGCAGGAGCCTGCGGACGTCTTCGCGCACCGAGGTCCTGGGAGCGGGAGCGACCGCGCCCGATGACCATCCGCCCTGCCGGGACGTCTCGCCGGGTCGCGAAGGGACGGTGGAGCCAGCCGTGCGGGCACCGGCCGGTGCCTGCGGCGGCGAGGCCTGGGTCCACACCAGCACCGCCGCCGCGGCGAGGAGCCCGCACAACGCGGGGAGCAGCAGCATCATCACCCCGATCCCACCACCCCCGGCGACGAAGGCCCCAGCGGCACGCAAGGGTCCAGCCCCGTCCGGGTGCACAGCTGCGGCCACCCCGCGCCGGTCCGCCACTGACCGGGGCCGCCCTCCAGCGCGGTGACGCACTGGACCCGTCCACCCTCCACGGACCGCAGCACCGCGACCTCGCGCAGCAGCCGGCCGCCGGAGCGGTCGACGTGCAGCACCACCTGGATCGCGCTGGCAAGCTGGGCGTGCACCGCGGCCGGTGACATCTCGCCGAGCGCCCCCAGTGCCTCGAACCGGGACACCACGTCGCCGGCCGTGTTCGCGTGCACCGTGCCCGCCCCGCCCTCGTGACCGGTGTTGAGGGCAGTGAGCAGCTCACGCACCTCGGCCCCGCGCACCTCCCCGACCACCAGGCGGTCGGGTCGCATCCGCAGCGACTGGCGGACCAGGGTGGTCAACGTCACCTCACCCCGGCCCTCGACGTTGTTGGCCCGGCCCTGCAGGTGCACCACGTGCGGATGGTCGACGCGCAGCTCGCGCACGTCCTCCACCACCACGATCCGTTCGTGTCCGCTGACCAGCCCGAGCATGGCGGCCAGCAGGGTGGTCTTGCCGGACCCCGTGCCCCCGGTCACCACGAAGGAGGAGCGTGAGGCGACCACCCCCTGCAGCACCCGCGCCCCCGTCTCGTCGACCATCCCCCACCCGTGCAGGTCCTCCAGACCCGGCACCCGACGGCGCGGGACCCGCAGGCTCACATGAGGGCCCCCCTCCACCAACGGGGGCAGCAGGGCATGCAGGCGGACCCCGCCCGGAAGCAGGCCGTCGACGAAGGGACAGCTCTCGTCCAGCCTCTGGCCGGCCAGCGCCGCCAGCCGGACCGCGAGCCGGCGGGCGCTGCGCTCGTCGGCAAGACCGACACCGGCCGGCTCCACCCCCTCGCCACGGTCCACCCAGACCGCACCCGTGCCGTTGACGAGCACGTCGGTGGTGCGCGGGTCCTCCAGCAGCGCGGCCAGCGGCCCCAACGCCGGACCCAGCCCGCCCTCGGGCCCGCCTCGCTCGGACATGGCCCCACACTCTCGGACCCCACTCCCGCTCGCCAGCGGCTTGCGGGCACCTGTGGACAAGCGGCCCGGGCCGCCCGGCTGTGGACGACCGATGCACCGGAAGGAGCAGAGGGAAAGCTCCGGGAAAGGGGACGGCCCCGGCGGGGGGGAGCCGGGGCCGTCGGTGCTCAAGGCCAGGGGGGGATGACCCTGAACACCCGCGCTACGACTCTTGCGAGGAGCGCTGTACTGAAAAGTATGCACCAGCAGGGGCGCCAATAGCAAGTACGTGCGGTACCGGCAACGTGCGCCGCCGACCAAGCCCTGAGTGCAGCTCAGAGCGCCGCCGAGCGCACACTTCGGGCCTCACCTCGGGCCAAGTGCCCGCTCGCCATCAGGAGAGCCGGCCGGCTCGCACCGCGTCCGCCACACGGGTACCCTCGGCCGCCGCCCTCACCAGCGCCTCGGCGCAGTGGAGCAGCCAGAGGCGCACCCCTTCGGGGTCCCCGCTCGCATAGGCCGCGAGCGCCCCCCGGTAGTCGGTGCCGGCCCGGTCGGCATGCCCCACCTCCGGCACCGCCACGCCGGTCGGGTCCAGCCCGCCGACCCTGACCACCACCCTTTCCAGCGCCCGCGCCACCACGGCGTTGCCTGCGGCGAAAGGCCTGGCCACCGCCACCTCGGCGTGCACCACCGCCGCGACCAGCAGGATCGGCGCGCCGCCGTCCGGCACCGCCCCGACCAGCTCGTGGACCAGGTGCAGCCGGTCGCGGGCCTCGATGGGGTCCGGGGCGGGCCCGAGCACCTCCTGGCCCGTGGTCCGCTCACCGGCTGCGCGCGGGCGGCCCAGCTGGTCCTCTGGCAGCAGGCCGGCGGAGGATGCGGTATGGAGGGTGGCGAGGAGCTGCGTTGGTGCCCGGAGGTGCGCCGCGGCCACGTGCTCGGTTGCCGCCGTCGCCCGCACCGCGCCGGCGAGGACACGCCATACCGGGTCGGTATCCCGCTCCGCCCATGAGGTCGCACCGCGGACCAGGTCACGCACGAGTGCCAGGCTCGACTCGGACCCAGCGGGCTCGGCCCCCTCGAGCATCGCCGACGCGGTCGCGCCACGGATCCTCGACTCGGCAGCCGCCTCGGGGATGCGTCGCCGCAGACCCTCGTGCCAGCGCAGGGTCGTGCAGGCCTCCCTCGCCTCGTCGACCGCCTCGGCCACCCCGGGCAGGTCCCCGAGGGACCGCACCGCCGCTACCGTCCGTGTGCTCACCGGATCCACCCTACGGCTGGCGCAGTCAACGACCGCGGCACCCACTCAGCACCCCCCGATCTGGTCGAGCACTCACCTGCCACCCTCGTCACAGGGGCCACAGATGTTACCCAAAGGTCTTTACCCAAACTTGACCCGGAGTGAGTTGGTGTATTGCTGCACGCGTGGGACACTGGATGCATCGACCACAGGAGGCCCCCCGCAAGGGCAGAGGCCCCACCGGCTGTCACGGGACCGGTTCGTCGACACGGTGTCCGCCCGGCACTAACAGGGGGTGCTGGGCGGGCATCGTGGTTTCCAGGGTAGTACGCGCGCCCCGGTCGCTGAGGTGAGAGTGCCTCCGCGCGGGCCACCGCGCGCCGCTCCCGCGCGCCGCTCGGGCGGGACGTCCTCTGACAAGCATCGCCGCCGCAGCCGCGTTAGCATCCCAGGCATGGCTACCCCCGTAGATCCCGCACCGCAGTCCCGGACCGACGCCACGAGCTCCCGGACCCTGGGACAGCTCGTCGCCGATGTCTCCACCGACATCTCGCAGATCGTGCGCGGCGAGCTGGAGCTGGCGAAGCTCGAGATCAAGCAGGACGTGTCGCACGCCGGCAAGGGCGCAGGGATGCTCGCCGGCGCGGCCGTCTTCGGCCTCTACGGCCTGGGCCTGCTGTTCCTGGGACTGGCCGGGGTGATCGCCATCTGGCTGTCCTGGTGGGCCGGCCTGCTCATCGTCGCCGGCGTCCTGTTCGTCGCCGCTGGCATCCTGGCCCTGATCGGCAAGAACGCCCTGCAGCGGGTCAAGGGCAAGCCGGAGAAGACGATCGACCAGGCGCAGCAGACCGTCGACACGCTCAAGGGCGCCGCCCAGTCCCCGCACCGCGCCGAGATCCCCGAGCCCGTCCCGCCGACGCGCGACGGCGCCACCGCCCCCCTCCGCTGACCTCGGGCGGCGCGCCAGCGCCCCCGGGCGTCCGGCTCAGCTGATCATCCGGGTGGCGGCACCCTCCTTCCAGGGCCGGGTCAGCCCGGCGAGGTCCAGCAGGGTGTCCAGCAGCCCGGCGGTGAACCCCCAGACCAGCAGCCCGTCGACGTCCCACGCCGGACCGACATAACCACTCGGGTGGCCCACCTGAAACCTGGCCGCAGGGTCCAGCAACGAGCTGAGCGTCGGCTGCACCACCCGCGCCACCTCGGTCTCGTCCTTGGCCCACAGGCTCCCGGGCCGTGGCTCACGCCACCAGCCCAGGACCGGCGTGACGTCATACCCGCTCACCGGGATGTGCAGGGTAGGCGCGAGTGCCAGGACGTCGACCGAGGCGGGGTCCAGGTCGACCTCCTCCCACGCCTCCCGCAGCGCGGTGTCGGCCGGCCCGGCGTCGCCCTCCTCGCTCCCCCCGCCCGGAAAGGCGGGCTGCCCCGGGTGTGAGCGCATGGTGTGCGCCCGCTCGGTGATCACCACCGTCGTCTCGTCCGTGCCACCCCGGCCGTGGACGTCGGGGGCGAAGAGCACGAGCACCGCCGAGTGCCGGCGCCCACCCTCAGGCGGTGGCAGGAACCGGCTGAACCGCTCGCCGGGCAGGCTCGGCAGCCGCTGCGCCAGGTCGGTCAACCACTCCGGCGGAGGGTATGGCGAGGCGTCGGCCTGCGGGTATGTCGTCACGCGTGCGTTACCCGCGCCCGGCCGTGCGCACGAGCGCGGCGGCGGCCTCGGGGTCGGTCTCGCCCACCCCGTAGGAGGGGCACAGGCGCGCGACGGGACAGGCTCCGCACGCCGGCCGGCGGGCATGGCAGGTGCGGCGTCCGTGGAAGATCAGCACGTGCGACATCTGGGTCCAGTCCTTGCGCGGCAGCAGGCCCCCGATGGCGTGCTCGACCTTGACCGGGTCCTCCTCGGCGGTCCACCCGAACCTGCGGGCCAGCCGGCCGACGTGCGTGTCGACCGTGATGCCGGGCACGCCGTAGGCATTGCCCAGCACGACGTTCGCGGTCTTGCGGCCCACCCCGGGCAGGGTGACCAGGTCGCGCAGCCGCCGAGGCACCTGACCGTCGAAGCGCTCGACCAGCGCCGCGCCCAGACCGAGCAGCGAGGTGGTCTTGGCGCGGTAGAAACCGGTCGGCCTGATGATCGCCTCCAGCTCCTCCCGGTCGGCGGCGGCCAGGGCCGCGGCGTCCGGATAGCGGGCGAACAACGCCGGGGTGACGCCGTTGACCCGCACATCGGTCGTCTGGGCGGAGAGGACGGTCGCGACCAGCAGCTGGTAGGCGTCCTGGAAGTCCAGCTCACAGTCGGCGTCCGGGTAGCGCTCGGCCAGGATCCGGGCCATCCTGCGGGCCCGTCGCGTCAGGGCCAGCGGGCTCTCGCCCGTCGGTGTCGGCGGCACGGCGGTGGAAACCGGGTCCACGGGACGGTCGCTGGGTGGTGAGCTCACCCGCCCCAGCCTAGACGTGACCTCCGACACACTGGGTCCGACCACCGACGCACTGACGTGGCACGATGAGGGCGTGGACCGGCATGTTGTGAAGAGAGCACCGCTGTTCGCCGCCCTCGACGACGAGACCGCCGAGCGGCTCATGGCGTCGATGACACCTCGACGCCTGGCCCGCGGCGAGGTGGTCTTCCAGGAGGGCGACGCCGGGGACTCGCTCTACGTCATCATGACCGGGAAGGTGAAGCTGGCCCGCACCTCCGGCGACGGCCGGGAGAACCTGCTGTCGGTCCTGGGCCCGGGGGAGATGTTCGGCGAGCTGAGCCTGTTCGACCCCGGTCCTCGCCTCACCACCGCCTACGTCGTCTCCGACACCGAGTTCATCTCTCTCGGCAACGAGGCCCTGCGCGCCTTCCTCGCCGAGCATCCCGAGGTCGCCATGCAGATGCTGGCCGGCCTGGCGCACCGGCTGCGTCGGACCAACGAGGGGCTGTCCGACCTCGTCTTCACCGATGTGCCGGGACGGGTCGCCAAGGCCCTGCTGGACCTGTCGGACAAGTTCGGCCAACGTGTCGACGGAGGGGTCCTGGTCGCCCACGAGCTGACCCAGGAGGAGCTCGCCCAGCTGGTCGGTGCCAGCCGGGAGACCGTGAACAAGGCCCTGGCCGACTTCGCGCACCGGGGCTGGCTGGTCCTGGGCGCCAAGGCCGTGACGCTGGTCGACCTGGACCGGCTGCGGCGTCGCGCCCGCTGACGCAGGGACCGGTGCGGTAGCTGCGCCTGGGGCGTGGCCTGCTGCCATCTCGGGACCACCCGGCAGTTCGCGTGGCGAAAGTCGACGTGTGGTCCGATGCTATCCCCAGCACGTGGGGACCCACGCGCAGCACGACTCGATGACCCCCGGTCGGCACAGACCGGAGGTGAGAGGCCCGGGGCCGACGGCACCCGGACGGGCAAGGAGGCACCGTGGGACGGTTCTGGGTGAAGGCGAGCAGACGGGGCGCGGCAACGGTGGCAGCAGGCCTGACGGTCGGCCTCACGGCGTGCGCCACAGGCACCGGAGGAGGTTCGACGCCGGAGCTGTCGGCGGACGACTTCGCCAGCACCTCGGCCTCGGACACGCCGTTGACCATCATGGGGTTCGGGACCGATGACGAGATCGCCCAGGTCCGCTACGACCGCGCCGTGGAGGCGGTGACCGGCACCGATGTGCGCCTGTCCGAGGGCGGCCTCGACATGCAGCAGTTCCTGTCCTCCGTCGCCTCGGGCAACGTCCCGGCGCTGATCCGGGCCGACCGCAACCAGATCGGCACCCTCGCCTCGCGTGGGGCGATCGTCCCGCTGGACGCCTGCATCGAGGCCCAGTCGGTGCCGACCGACGACTTCGTCGAGGCCGCGCTGGAGCAGGTCACCTTCGACGGGCAGGTCTACGGCCTCCCGGAGTTCAACACCGTCCAGCTCACGATGGCCAACCAGGAGCTCCTGGACGAGGCCGGGCTGAGCATCGAGGACGTCAACGGCTCCGACCCCGAGGCGGTGACGCAGGCCAACCAGGCCCTCGCAGACACCTCCGACGGGCGCCTCAACGTCATCGGCTACGACAGCAAGCTGCCCGAGTTCCTTCCCCTGTGGGTGCACGCCCGGGGCGGCGCGATGATCTCCGACGACGGCCGCACCGCCCAGCTCGACAGCCCGGAGGTGCTCGAGGCCCTGGAGTGGGCGGTGGCGATCTATGACGAGCAGGGCGGCTTCGGCCGGGTCAAGGCCTTCCGCGACTCGGCGGACTTCTTCGGCGCGGGCAACCAGTTCGCGGTCGGCACGCTCGGCGCGATGCCGATGGAGCAGTGGTACGTCAACGTCCTGAACGAGGTGTCCTCCGACGCGCCGGTCATCTTCGACGCGGTCCGCGGCGAGGACGGCGATGCCCTCGCCTACGCCTCCGGCTCCGCCTGGGCGATCCCCAACGGCAGCCCCAACCCCGGCGCCGCGTGCCAGTTCGCGGCGACCATGGTGGAGGCGGAGTCGTGGCTGGAAGCCGCCCGGGCCCGGGCGGAGGCCCGGGAGGCGGACGGCCTGCAGTTCACCGGCCTGCTCACCGGTAACCAGGTGGTGGACCAGCAGATCCGTGAGGAGCTGGTCACGCCGAGCGGCGAGGAGAACTGGGACCGGGCCGTGGAGGTCCTGTACGAGGCCAACGACCACGCCTTCGGCATGCCGGCCAACCCGGCCGATGCGGACTTCCGTACCGCCTGGCAGGACGGCGTCAACCGCGTGCTCAACGGCCAGCAGGAGCCCGAGGAGGCGCTGGCCCAGGCCCAGGAGAATGCGCAGTCAGCGCTGGACAAGGCGTGGGAGAACTGGGAGGGCCGGCAGGACGACGAGCGATGACGGTCCAGGACGGGCGGCGCGGGGTCGCGGTCCCGACCCATGGCACCGCACCGCTGCAGGAGGTCGCTCGTCGTCGATGGCCCTGGCCGGGCAGGAGCCGACCCCGGCCCCGCGTCAACCGGGGCGACTGGAAGCCGGCGCTGCTCTTCCTGCTCCCGTGGATCGTCGGCTTTGCCGTGTTCACGGCCTGGCCGGTGTTCTACACGGCCTACCTGTCGCTGACCGACTACGACGTCATCAACGCACCCACGTTCGTGGGCCTGGACAACTACGAGCGGCTGGTCCAGGACGCAGGGGCCCGGCGAGCGATGGGCAACACGCTGTTCTACACCGCCCTGCAGGTGCCGCTCTACGTGCTCTTCTCGCTCTTCCTCGCGCTCCTGCTCAACCAGGCCGGGAGGGCCTCGGGCTTCTTCCGCACGGTGTTCTTCCTGCCCAACATGACCCCGCCGGTCGCGACCGGCGTGCTGCTGCTGCTGCTCTTCAACGGCCAGGACGGCCTGGTCAACGAGGTCCTGGGGTGGTTCGGCATCAACGGGCCCGCGTGGACCACGGACCCCCAGTGGGTCAAGCCCGGCCTCATCCTGATGAGCCTGCTGTCCGTGGGCGGGTCGGTCATCATCCTGCTCGCGGCCCTGCGCAACGTCCCCCAGGAGCTCTACGACGCCGCCATGGTCGACGGTGCCGGTTTCTGGCGTCGCACCTGGAGCGTCACCGTCCCGATGATCTCCGGGCCCCTGTTCTTCGTGATCATCGTCAACACCATCGCCGCGCTGCAGTCGTTCACCGAGGCCTACACCGCCTTCTTCGGCGTGGGCACCTCGACCTACTCCAACGACGCCGCCGAGTTCTACGCCATCCACATCTTCCGGGAGGCCTTCGAGTTCCTCCGGATGGGCTACGCCTCCGCCCTGGCCTGGCTCCTCTTCGTGGTGATCATGATCATCACCGCGATCCAGGTCGTGGTGTCGAAACGGTTTGTCTTCTACGAGGGGGAGAACCGATGACCACCCCACGGCTCGGTCTGGACCAGGCGGCCGCGACCGTGCCGGTCGAGGACACCCGCGTCCCCGACGGACGCCGCTCCTGGGGCTCGCGACTGGTCCGGGGCGTGGTCGTGCTGCTCCTGCTGGCCTTCAGCGTGCTCTTCATGTACCCCTTCGTGTGGCTGGTCAGCGCCTCGCTCAAGCCGCGCGAGCAGGTCTTCGACAACCGGCTCGTCCCCGAGAACCCCACCCTGGCCAACTACGTCTCGGTGTGGCAGGAAGCGCCGATGCTGCTGTGGATCGGCAACACGGTGCTGGTCACGGTCCTCGCCGCGGTCGCCGTGACGATCAGCAGCGCGATGGTCGCGTGGGGGTTCGCCTACTACCGTTTCCGCGGACGCAACCTGCTCTTCGGCCTGGTGCTGGCCTCGATGATGCTCCCGGGCGCGGTGACGATGATCCCCGTCTTCCTCATCTGGAACTCACTGGGCCAGATCGACACCCTCACGCCGCTGTGGGCCGGCAACCTGTTCGGCAGCGCCTTCTACATCTTCCTGCTGCGCCAGTTCTTCCTCGGCCTGCCCCGCGAGATCTTCGAGGCGGCCCGGGTCGACGGCGCAGGGCACTGGACCATGTTCTGGCGCCTGGCGATCCCCCTGTGCCGCCCCGCCCTCGTGGTCACGCTGATCTTCGAGTTCCAGGCGGCGTGGACCGACCTGATGCGCCCGCTGATCTACCTGCGGGACTCCACGAACTACACCATCCCGCGAGGCCTCAAGGCGCTGCTGGACCGCTACGGCTTCGGCGGGGAGTGGCACTGGGAGATCATCGTCACCGCCAGCGTCATCACCACGGTGCCGATGATCATCCTGTTCTTCCTGGCGCAGCGGCACTTCGTCTCGGGCATCGCGACGACCGGGTCGAAGGGCTAGTCCGCCGGTCCGTCCAGCAGGCCCAGGTAGTCCAGCTGCGCGAGCACCGAGAGCCGGGCCGCGGGCCACACGGCCCGTGGCACGTCGGCATACACCCGCTCGACCACCAGGTCCGCCAGGTCACGGCCGTCGTCGGGCCGGAGCGTCGGCACCACCGCACGCACCTGGTCCAGGCGCTGGTGCCGGTGCTGCCAGTAGTACTCGACGGTGCCGGCGGCGTCGGGGACGACCGGCCCGTGACCGGGAGCGATGCTGGCCGCCGTGCCCGAGCCGGTCAGGTCGCGCAGGCGCTCCAGCGACTCCAGGTACGAGGTGAGGTCCCCGTCTGGGTAGGCGACCACCGTGGTGCCCCGCCCCAGCACGGTGTCCCCGGTCAGCAGCACCTGCTCGGCCGGGAGCAGGAAGGAGACCGAGTCCGCGGTGTGGCCGGGCGTAGGGACCACGAGCAGCTCCAGCCCGCCGACCCTGAGCAGCTCGCCCTCGGCGAGGTCATCGTGGCCGCGGCCGACGGCTCGCACGGGCGCGGCGGTGAGCTCGGCCCAGCGGTCCGCCGACTCGGCGTGGTCGGCGTGCCCGTGGGTGAGCAGGGTGAGCGCGACGCGGGCACCGCGGTCGCGCACGTGCTGCAGCACCGTCTGCAGGTGGCCCTCGTGCAGCGGGCCGGGGTCGACGACGACGACCTCCTCGCTGCCGGGCTCGGCGAGCACCCAGGTGTTGGTGCCCTCGAGGGTCATCGGGGACGGGTTGGGGCACAGCACGGCGTGCGCACGCTCGCCCCAGCTCCCGCCGCGCCAGGACGGGTCCGCGGGACCGGCCGACCGCATCAGCCCAGCCCCTCCGGCGCCCGCGACCCCGGCAGGCCGTGCCCGTCGGGACCCACCGGCGAGCGCATCCACAGCTTCCCGGCCCGCCAGGCCGGCCAGGGTTGGACGCGGTGGACCGGGACGTCCTCCCCCAGCCAGGCGTCGAGGTCCCGGATCTGCGCGAGCTGCTCGATCATCACCTGGGTCGGCGGCAGCATGATCTCCTTCCCCGCGGCCTGGGCGGCCAGCAGCGACGCCGGGTCGTCCCAGCGGACGCTCTCCGCCTCGCTGGTCGCGTCATCGGCCCGCTGCCCCTGCGGCATCCGCGCCGCGAAGAAGCGGGTGTCATAGCGACGCGGCTCGCACACCGGGGTGGTCCAGTGCGCCCGCAACGAGAGCAGGTCGGTGCGCAGCACCAGGCCTCGCCGGGTGAGCAGCTCGGCGAACCCCTGGGAGCGGTCCAGCAGCGCCTCCCGCTCCTGCCGCCACTGCGGGTCGGTCAGGTCGTCGACGAGCTCGCCCGGACCGGGCCCGGCGATGAGGACGCCGCACTCCTCGAACAGCTCCCGGGCGGCCGCGCAGACCAGCTCGCGTGCGGTCGCCTCGTCCGTCCCCAGCCGCGCGGCCCAGTCCAGCGGCGACGGGCCGGTCCACGGCAGCTCCGGATCGGCGTCGCGCGGGTCGACACCGCCGCCGGGGAAGGCGATCATGCCGGGCGCGAACGGCATACCGAGGACCCGGCGCAGCACGAACACCTCCGGCGGCGCGGTGCCGGTACGCCCCTGCGGCTCGCGCAGCAGCATCACCGTCGCCGAGGCGCGCGGCACGGCGACCGTGCGCTGCTCCTGCGGGGTGTCCAGCCACTCCTGGGAGTGCCGGTCCACGGGCGGCGGCATGACGAAGTCGCGGTATGCCGCCGTCCGGTCGGGCGGGGCGAGGCGCGGGCCCGCGGCGTGCTCGGTCATCGCGGGTCAGTCGCGGACGGCGACGGTGATCTCCACCTCGACGGGGGTGTCCATCGGCAGGACCGCGACACCGACGGCCGAGCGGGCGTGCACGCCGGCGTCGCCGAAGGCTCGCCCCAGCAGCTCGGAGGCCCCGTTGATGACCGCTGGCTGCCCGGTGAAGGCGGGGTCACTGGCGACGAAGCCGACGACCTTGACCACCCGGGTCACCCGGTCCAGGTCGCCCACCTGGGCGCGGACCGCGGCGATGGCGTTGAGGGCGCAGATGCCGGCGAGCCGGGCGGCCTCCTCGGGGCTGACCAGACCCTCGCGCTCGCCGACCTTGCCGGTCGCCGGCAGGGCTCCGTCGACGAAGGGCAGCTGGCCGGAGGTGAACACCAGGTCGCCGTGGCGCACGGCCGGCACGTAGGCGGCGACGGGCGCGACGACGTCGGGCACGGTCAGCCCCAGCTCGGCCAGGCGCTGCTCCACCCCGCTCGCAGAACTCGAGGTAGTCACGTGCTCAGCCCTTCGGGCGCTTGAGGTAGGCGACCAGGTTGCTGCCCTCGCCAGGGCCGGGCACGACCTGGACGAGCTCCCAGCCGTCCTCGCCCCACTGGTCGAGGATCTGCTTGGTGGCGTGGATGAGAAGGGGGACGGTGGCGTACTCCCACTGCTGGTTCGTCATGGCCCGACCCTACAAGGCGGGCCCGCGAGGGCGCCCGCGTCCGTCGCACCTCCGCGCGCAGGCACCGGGACGCACCCTCCCACCACGGTGGGGCCGTGGTAGGACGGACCCATGACCGAGCCTCCCACGCCCCGGGCCGAGGACCGTTCCGTCCTGGAGCGCACCGGCCCCGACCCGGCGCGCACCGTGCCCTACGGCCCGGCGGCGCACCAGGTCTACGAGGTGCACGAGCCGTCCGGCTCTCCCCGAGCCTGGGTGGTGCTCATCCACGGCGGGTTCTGGCGGGCCGAGTGGGACCGCACCCACCTGCGCCCCCTGGCCGGTGCCCTGACCCGGGACGGGTATGCCGTGGCGCTGGTCGAGTACGCCCGTCCGGGCCTGCCTGGGGGCGGCTGGCCGGGCACCGGGGAGGATGTCGCCGCGGCGGTGGCCGCCGTCCTGCGTGAGGAGGCCGACGGGTCGGACGCAGCGGAGAGGGCCGGCAGCGGCGACACGGCACCGGTCGTGCTGGCGGGCCACTCCGCCGGTGGCCACCTCGCGGTCTGGCTGCTGCACCGGCCGGAGGGACGGGGGGTGCGCGGGGCGGTCTCCCTGGCGGGCTGCCTCGACCTGCGCCTGGTGCACGAGCTCGGTCTGGGCGACGGCGCGGCACTGAACCTCATGGGGCAACACCCGGAGGAGGAGCCGGACGGCTGGGCCGCTGCCGACCCGGCCCGGCTGGGGCGCACGCCATACCCCGTGGTCGTCCTGCACGGGGACGAGGACGAGCGGGTGCCGGAGACGGTCTCGCAGAGCTGGTGGGAGCAGGCGGCGACACCGGGCCGGGACCGGCTGGTGCTGCTGCCCGGTGCCGGCCACTTCCAGCTCATCGACCCCGAGGCGGCGGCCTACGCCGCCCTGCTGGACGGCGTGGAGGACCTGTTGTCCCGTCCGTGATACGCGCGGGCGCCAGGAACTGCCAGGAATCTCCCGTACCGTGGTGCTATGCGCTCTGCTCTCACCGTCGCCCGGGTGACGTCCCTGCTGGGGGTGTTCCTTGCCGTCGCCGTCCTCATGGGGTTCATCGGGGCCGGCCTGGCCGCGCCCGTCGTCGGGGCCGCCGGAATCGCCGCCCGCGAGGGCGTGGGCATGTTCGAACGCCTCCCGGGGGACCTGGAGCAGAACCCTCTCGCCGAGCAGTCCCGGATCCTCGCGGCCGACGGCACCGTGCTGGCGACGCCCGCAGAGCAGAACCGGATCATCGTCGGCAGCGAGGACATCTCGGAGTGGATGAAGAAGGCGCAGGTCGCGATCGAGGACGAGCGCTTCTACGACCACGGCGGCATGGACGTCGAGGGCCTGGGACGCGCGGTCTTCCAGAACGTCACGACCGACAGCACCCAGGGTGGCTCGACGCTGACCCAGCAGTACATCAAGCTGGCCCTGCAGGACCAGGCGCTCAAGGAGGGTGACGGCGAGGCGTGGGAGGCCGCCCAGGCCCGCTCCGGCATGGCCGGCTACGTCCGCAAGCTGCGTGAGCTGAAGTATGCGATCACGCTCGAGGAGCGCCTGAGCAAGGACCAGATCCTCACCGGATACCTGAACCTGGCGTTCTACGGTCAGCGCACCTACGGCGTCGAGGCGGCCGCGCGGTACTACTTCAACACCAGCGCCGCCGACCTGACCATCGCGCAGTCCGCCCTGCTGGCCGGGGTCGTGCAGCAGCCGAGCGTCACCAACCCGGTGGCGAACCCGGAGGCTGCCGAGGCGCGGCGGAACCTGGTCCTGGGCAAGATGTACCAGCTGGAGATGATCACCGAGGGGCAGTACCAGGCGGCTCTGGACCTGCCGGTGGCGAACATGCTGGAGGTCACCGAAAGCCAGCGCTCCTGCTTCAACTCGCGCAACCCGTACTTCTGCGACTACGTCGAGGCGTGGCTGATGGAGCAGCCCGCGCTGGGTGACACCCGGGAGGAGCGGCGGTCGACCTTGACCACGACCGGCCTGACCGTGGAGACCACCCTGGACCTGGAGCTCTCCGACCAGCTGCACGAGACGCTGCAGGAGGCCACGCCGCTGGACAACGAGTACTACCTGGCCTCCGCGGCCAGCGTCGTCGAGCCCGGCACCGGGCACATCCTGGCGTTCAACCAGTCCAGCAAGTACTCCCTCAACGAGACCCAGGACCGGATCCGGGAGACCTCGGTGAACTGGAACGTCGACTCCCGCTACGGCGGGCCGGGCGGGATGGAGCTGGGCTCGGTCGCCAAGGCCTACACCCTGGTCGACGCCTTGGAGAAGGGCGTGCCGATCGAGGGCGACCTGGCGATCCCGGAGGCGCAGAAGGCCACCTGGGGCAATGTGTGGCTGGAGGACCCGGAGAACCCGGTCCCCCGGTCCGAGTGGCCCACCGACCCCGATGACGTCTTCGACGCGGTGGTCTTCTTCCCGGAGGACTTCCAGGAAGGCTGCACCATCGGCGAGGAGCACTGGGCCGTGCGGAACGCCGGCGACAACGTGGTGCCGGAGACCATGCCGCTGCGCCGGGCGACCGCGCAGTCGATCAACACCGCGTTCGCCGCCCTGGCCTCCCAGGTCGGCACCTGCGACATCGGCGAGACGATGACCGCCATGGGACTGACCAACGCCTCCGGCGGCGTCTACGGCGTCTCCCCCGACGACCCCGACCAGAAGCTGGCGACCTCGCTGGTCCTCGGCTCCGACTGGTCCAGCCCGCTGACCGTCGCCGCCTCCTACGCCGCCTTCGCCTCCGGCGGGATCTACTGCCCGCCGCTGCCGGTCACCCGGGTGCTGGACGCCGACGGCAACGAGCTGCCGCTGGAGGTCGAGGAGTGCCACCGGGCGATCGACGAGGACATCGCGCTCGGGGCGGTCGAGCTGCTCAAGGACGTCGTGGACCCGATGGGCTCGGGCTACAAGGCCGTCCTCGACGGCAACCGTCCGGCCGCGGGCAAGACCGGCACCAACAACAACGCCAGCCACACCTGGTTCGCCGGTTTCACACCGCAGCTGTCCACCGCGGTCTTCGTCGGGAACATCCCCGGGGCAGCCGCCTACGAGGGCACCCTGGTCGACCTCACGATCGGCGACATCGTCGTCGACGGACCGCTCTACGGGTCCTCCGTGGCGGCCCCGACGTGGAAGCGGATCATGGACTGGGCCTCCCGCGACCTCCCCACCGAGGACTGGGACCCGCCCTCGTCCGAGCTGCTCAACGGCAAGCGGGTGAGCATCCCCGACGTCGTGGGGATGGACGTGCGCGAGGCGCGGGACCGGCTGGGCGAGGCTGGCCTGACGGCCAGCGTCACCCGGATCGCATCCCGGGCTCCCGAGGGGCAGGTCGTCTACACCACCCCGGGCGTGGGCAGCTCGGTCGTGACCGCTGACCCCGTGGTGCTGCACGTGTCGTCCGGCGCCACCCCGCCGACGTCGCGATCTGCACCGCAGCCGACGCCTCGTCCGCAGCCGACACCCAACCCGCAGCCGAGCCCGTCGCCCTCCCCGTCGCCGAGCCCGTCGCCCTCACCGTCGCCGCCCCCCTCACCAGGACCGGCTCCGGCCCCGCCGCCGACCAACCCCGGCATCCCGGATCCCCCGGACGACTACTGAGAGTCGTCAGCAGAACCTGACCGGCCGACGGACGCGTCTGCTGAGTGCCGCGGCGAAGGGCGCGGGTGCACCGGCACCCGCGCCCTTCGTCGCGGCGTCGTCGTCGGACCCGCTCAGCCGGCGAGCGCCCGCTTGACGATCGCGGCGACCCGGCCGCCCTCGGCCCGCCCGGCGATGCGCGGCTGCAGCACCTTCATCACCTGGCCCATCCCCCGCATGTCGCTGGCCCCGCTCTCCGCGACGGCCTCGCGCACCAGGGTCTCGAGATCCTCGTCGGACAGCTGCGCGGGCAGGTACTCCTCCAGCACCGCCAGCTCGGCCTCCTCGGCCTCCGCCAGCTCGGGCCGGCGCGCCTGCCGGTAGGCCTCTGCGGCCTCCCTGCGCTTCTTGCCCTCCTTGGTCACCACCCGCAGCACCTCCTCCTCGGACAGCTCCCGGTGCTCCTTGCCTGCGACCTCCTCGTTGGTGATCGAGGTCAGCGCCATCCGCAGGGTGCCCGCCCGCACCCGGTCCTTGCTGCGCATCGCCTCGGTGAGGTGCGCCTGCAGGGTCGCCTTCAGTCCGGTCTGCCCCGTCGTCTCGGTTCGCGTCTGCTCGCTCATCCCCCCAGTCTCCCACCCCAGCCGCTCCCCCTCCCCCACGACAGAACACGCAAGAGGGCCCGACAGAACACGTGCCAAGGCCCGACAGGACACGTGCCAAGGCCCGGCAGAACACGCAAGAAGCCGCGACAGGACACGTGCCAAAGGCCCGACAGAACACGCGGATCGCCTGCCAGAACCCCTGGCCCCCAGAGCACCGCGGCCCGTCCGCCTGCGAGGATCGGGCCCATGACTTCTGCGGCATGGCGCACGCTCGGCCTGGGTACGGGCGCGGCAGCGGGTGCCGCGGCCTACGCGACGTGGGTCGAGCCGCGGTGGTTCGCGCTGCGCCGCCGTGCGGTGCCGTGCCTGCCGCCGGGCTCACCCAGCCTGCGCGTGCTGCACCTGTCCGACCTGCACCTGGTGCCGAGCCAGGAGCGCAAACGGTCGTGGGTGCGAGGGCTGGCCAGCCTCGAGCCGGACCTCGTGCTGCACACGGGCGACCACCTCGCTGCGATGGACGCCGTCCCGGCGGCCCTGGAGACCTACGGCGCTCTTCTGGACCGTCCCGGGGCATTCGTGCTCGGCTCCAACGACTACTACCCACCCACCCGCAAGAACCCGCTGCGCTACCTCACCCGCTCGCACAAGAAGGGCGCCGACCTCACGCCGCTGGTCCTCCCCACCCACGATCTGGTCGACGGGCTCACCGACCGGGGCTGGATCGACCTGACCCACCGACGCACCCTGCTCGACGTCCGCGGCATACCCCTAGAACTGGTCGGCACCGATGACGCCCACCTGGAACGCCACGACTACGCCTCCGTCTCCGCGCCCGCTTCCCCCGACGCCGCGCTGACCGTGGGGGTGACGCACGCCCCCTACCAGCGGGTCCTGGACGCCATGGCCGCCGACGGTGCCGGTCTGCTCATCGCCGGGCACACCCACGGCGGGCAGCTGCGGGTGCCCGGGTATGGAGCGCTCGTCACCAACTGCGACCTGGACACCTCCCGGGCCCGGGGACTGTCGCGCTGGTGGCCAGGTGCCGGGTCGACCCCCTCCTCGCTGGCCCCTCCCGGGGCCGCCTGGATGCACGTCTCCGCCGGCCTCGGCGGCAACCCCTACACGCCGTTCCGGTTCAGCTGTCGTCCGGAGGCCACTCTGCTGACGCTGACGGCGCGTCCCACGCAGGAGCGGTCTCGTCCGCAGGACCAGGCCCGCGCGAGCGACCCAGCAGCACGCGGGTGAGCTCCTCCTGCCCCTGGAGCAGCCCGTCCAGGGCCGAGCGGAGGTGCGCATCATCCGGGTCGACACCCTCCACGGCCGCCTCCAGCACCGCGCGGCGCATCAGCTCCTTCATGAACGACGCGGTCATGCCTGCGGACCGCTCAGCCGCCTCAGCCATCACCTCCTCGCCGTAGTCGACGTCACCGCGGTAGAGGTCGAGCAGCCGCCGCCGTCCCTCCGCGTCCGGGAGCGGCACCTCCACGGCCAGGTCGACCCGGCCAGGCCGCTGCACCAGGGCGCGCTCCAACGACTCAGCCCGGTTCGTGGTGAGCAGGAAGGTCACGTCGGCGTCCGCGTCGAGCCCGTCCATGGCGTCCAGCACCTCGAACAGGAGCGGCCGGCCCGACGGACCCATCCCACGGTCCTCCGCGACCAGGTCGCAGTCCTCGAGCACGACGATGGCCGGCTGCAGCGCACGGGCCAGGCTGGCGGCCAGGGAGATGAAGGCCAACGACTCGCCGGCCAGGACCACCACGGTATGCCGTGGGTTGCGGCTGATGAGGTGCCGCACCGTGTGCGTCTTGCCGGTGCCGGGCGGGCCGTGGAGCAGGAGACCTCGTTTGAGGTGCTGCCCGTGCCGTCGGAGCACCTCGGCGTGCTCGGCGATGCCGCTGACGTGGGCGACGATCCGCTCCAGCGACTGCGCCGGCAGGATGACCTGGTCGGCGTTCACGTCGGGCCGGGGCAGGAAGGTGACGCCCTGGCTCTCGGGGCCGTAGCCGCTCGACTCGAACGACACGACCTGTCCCCGTAGCACGCTGTGCTCGACCGACAGCTCGCGCGCCTCGTCGAGCAGCGCCACCGAGACCTCGCCGTCGGGGCACATCACCTCCACCGTGCCCTTGTCCTGCCCGTAACGCGGGTTGGCCCGGCGCTGGAAGACCCCCACCGGTTGATCGGCATACCGGAACAGCCGCATGCCGAAGCCGATGGCCCTGCGCCGCTCCTCCGGCCCGACCGGGACCGAGTAGTAGTCGACCTGACCGACGGGGAAGCGACCGTGCGTGCCGGCGACGAAGTCGGTGAGCGTCTGGTGGTAGCGCATGTCACCACCCCCGATGCCCAGCTCGCGCGCGTCCGGGTCGCGGCTCGCGAGGAGCGCCAACGCGGTGTCCCAGTCGGCATAGCGGTGGTTCATCACCTCCTCGGTCACCACCGCGAACGCTCCTGCCGGGCCGCCGAGGTGCTCGCCGACCACGTCGGCGAACCGCTCACCATCACCGTCACCCATCACCCGGTGCGCCATCTCGGCGATCTCCCGGAAGGCCCTCATGAAGGCCGGCACGTCCTCGTCCGTCATGGGAGCAACCTAGCGGGCCCCTCCGACACCCCCCTGGAACCTGCGGCCACCCTGTCGACCGGAACGCATTTAGGTCAGCCCGGCGACGTGGGTTATCCTTGCGGACGCTGCCTGGTCCACTGGACCGGGTCTGCCACGGGGTGTGGCGCAGCTTGGTAGCGCGCTTCGTTCGGGACGAAGAGGCCGCAGGTTCAAATCCTGTCACCCCGACCACTAGGATACCGGCCCTGACCTGCGGAAACGCAGTCAGGGCCGGTTTTCGTTGTCCCGAGTGGGCATAACTGGGGCATAACTGGGTCGGCTGCGGCCATGAATGACCCCCGCGAGGCGGCAACCTCCGGGGGTCGGACGACAGCAAAGTGGGTGCTGACGTGGCTCCTATCCTAGCCGCCATCGCTCCGCCCGTGAAGGGCGTAGAGCCCCTCCCTTCGGTGCCACCGACCTCCCGTCCTGCCCCGCCCCTCGGCACGCGCGCAAGGAGGCCGGCCATGAGGTAGCTACTAACCGCAGGACGCGGCGCTGGACACGGCCTCAGCCGCGTGAACAAAACGACGACGCCCCGGTGATTGATCTCCAGGCCTGTGAACCGGCACGGGCCGCCTCCCGCGCAGCAGTGCACGGCTCACGGTGGGTTGCGACCAGCTCGCTCTCGTTTCGAGGGCGGGCCGTTCGGCGTGGGTTGGAATCAACGCGAGGTTGGCCTTTGGGGGGGATTCCCATAAGTGTGCCTTGGACAGGTCACCGGGCTCCCCGCTGTCACACTCCCGACCCACGTGTCTGCTGGGGTGACTCAGCCGTCAGTCAGCGGGGGCGCGGGTCTGCGGAGCTTGCGGTCAAGTCCGTCTCCCGTGAATCCCGGGTTGCGGTCGGGTCGCTCGCTCGGCGTGCATCTTGCCACATTTCCGCACCCTGCCCAGGCGATCGATGCCCGCGTAAGATGACGCGACCCAATCATCTGAACGTGTAGGAGCCATAGTGGCGCAGAAGGTGCAGACCATCCTTGTCTCGGACCTGTCCGGGGAGGAGCTCGGTGAGGGCGGCCAGACCGTCAAGTTCGGCTTCCTCGGCGCTGACTACGAGATCGACCTCTCTCAGAAGGAGGCCGACGACTTCGCCAACACCATCCAGAAGTACGTCGACGCCGGCCGTCGCGTCGGCGGACGTCGCCAGTCCGGACCCGGCAGCACCACCCGTCGTGACCCCTCGCAGACCAGGAACATCAAGTCGTGGCTGGACGCACAGGGTATCGAGTACCCCAATCGTGGCAGGCTCCCCCAGAACCTGATCGACCAGTGGGAAGCCGCCCACAAGTCCTGAGCAGGCGAGCAACCCCCGGTGGCCGCCGCCGCCGGGGGTTGTCGTATCTCCAGCAGCATCCGGCCCCGGAGGTGCAGCCGTCGAAGCGTCAGGCGATGCAAGTCCCAGCACGCTCAGGGAGCCTCACAAGATCCTTCCGGGCGTTCCGACGTCGTCACCCAGCTCCGTCCGGGTGTCGTAGATCACCGCGTGCTCGTTCATCAAGCAGCCACAATCGCTGACCTCCGGGTTGCCTCTCTACGTCAGCCCGGCGAGCGGCGGGCAGCCCGCGATGCTCGGTTGTGCCGAGAGGCGCAAGACCTTGTGCAGAACCGCCTCTTCCCCGGCGCCAGCAGCGGGCAGAACTGCACCCCGCACCATTCGCAGGCCACGACGATCCCGTGCCGTCTGAGGCCCCGGAGTCGCCGGGCAGTGTCCCTAATGGCTTCGAGGCCGGCCGGTGAGATAGCCGCTTCTCCGCGGCGCTGGGCCCGGCTGGCCCTGACCGGGTCACGGGAGGCCACGAAGGCGGGCTTGTCCGCAAGGGTCCGCCGCGCGTTGGCCACGACCGCTTCGCGGGTGGTGTCAGCGACGAGCCCCTTGCGGGGTAGCCCGTGCTGCTCCCGGTACTGGTCCGCCGTTATCCCGTGGCCCCGCCAGGCGTGCAGGCCGAGGTGCGCGAACCGCCGTCCGCACTCGTGGCACAGCACCCCCTCGGGGTCACTGTCGACGATGCCGAAGTGTCCGAACCCATCAGGATCGCCTACCCGTGATGCCATGCGCCTATGGTGGCCCACTCTTTCGGCTGGTTCAGCCCTGGCGTCAACGACAACAGGCTCGCGGTTCATCGAGACAGGTGCAGGTCTCCCTCGCTCTGTGGCTTCGCTGCCAAGCTCGCGTGTTCGTGCCTCTTACCGGCGGCGAGCCTGCTCGCCGAGCTGAGGGGACGCGTCGAGCTCGTGGGGAGGGACGTGGCGGCCTTCCGGCGGTCGCTGACCGTCAAGGTCGATCGCAGCGACGCTCTCGACGCCAGGGCGGCCCGCCGGCCGGCGTCTTCCCCGCCATTTCGGATGCCGTCCGGGATCGGGATAGCCCGCTTCAGGAGTACGTCGCGCGGTGCCACGATCGTGTCCTGACTCGGAAGTGCTCCCGGTCCGTCGTCTGCTGAGATGGCTCGCGCGCTGTTGTTGGCTGCTCGGGCGTCCACGAGCAGCGGGGCGTTCCGGGCTGCCTCGTGGAACACGCTGGCCACGCCGGCCATGGTGGCGTGGAACCGAAACAGCGACCTCACCAGAGATTCCCCGTCTACACGCCCGCTCATGTCCTCGGCCGAGGCGGCCATGCGCGTGGCCGCGGTGACCTCGCGCATCGAGTCGACCAGCTCCCAGCCTGCCTTGCTCAACACGAGAGGGCTCGAGTCGTGCGGGTGCGTGAGCTGCTGGAAGTGCTGATGGGCCTCGCCCCACCTCTCGATCATGGCGTCCAGGGCGGGACCGATCTCATTCTCGAACGTCCGCGGGTCAACCTGCCCGGACTCGACGGTAGCCCGCCACAGCGCGTGCACGTGCACGGATGCCTTGAAGGCTGCTCCAGCGACCCTGGTCATCGCGTGGGTCGTCGGTTCCCGGGTGAGTGCCCGTTGGGCGTAGACGTCCCAGGCCGCGATGGCGCCGGGGATCCTGGTGTCGTCCGCCGGCTCACGGTGTCTGCCGTCCAGCGCATGTGGGTAGTGCCCGTTGATGTAGGAGTGGGTGATCTGCTCGATGCCGAGGACCTGGTGCCGCAGCTCCTCAGCGGTGACCCGGTGCACCCGCAGACGGGGGTCGCCCTTCTCCTCTACCGCGGTCTGGGCAAGACCTACGGAGACGGCATGAGAAGCGACGTAGAGGGTGTGCATGATGTTGACGCGCGCGGCGAAGGAGTCGCGCAGCTGGGCGTCGGTCCACCGGTTCGGCTCGCGGCGCTCGATGACGCCGCTGCGGGTGATCAGTGCGGCAGCCTCGGTGAACAACTGGCCGATCTCCTGCAGGCTGGGGTCGACATCGATCCCACCACCGGCCCAACGGTGCAGCGTCCTGGCTGATCGCTCAAGCTGGTCGATGACCGGCCTGCCGTTACCGGGCAGGTCCGAGCGTTGCGGGAGCTGGTGCCACAGTTCGCTGGCTCCTTCGACGATCTCGCCCCAGGCCCGGAGCATCGCCCGACCGTCCCGGTGTGGTGCCTCATACAGGAGGTCGCGGGCCAGGACGTTGGCGCGGTCCATCAGCTCTCCGGCGCTGGGCGGGTAGATCGTGGGCTGGCGTCGCCGGCTCATGAGAACTCCCCCACCGTCTCGATGAGGAGGTCGACGACCGACACGATGCCGGGGGGAAAGTGGTGGACCGGTGCTGTCCGGCTCAGCTCCTCCGCACGACGGGCCAGTTCGACGGGATCGGCTCCGTCCGCGCCCGGCCGATCCAGGAGCGCATCTCGGTGAGACTCCGGGACCAGGTGGAACACCAGGTCGCGGGCGTACGTCAGGTTGTTCGCCAGCGCCACCGTGTCCAGGTCGCGGCTCTGGTGAGCCCGCCGGTCGGCCTCGCTGCCCGCCTGCCACAGCAGCTGGTGCATGTGCACCAGGACCCGGGCGGCTTCGGGTGTCGTGTCGCTCATGTGGTCGATCTCCTTCGGTTTGGCCGTTCCGGACGGCGTCCGGTTCATGGCTACGTGGTTGGGGAGCGGCTCGGGCCTGTTGCTGCCATTTCTGGGGAGGAGCGGCCGGACGGGCCGGCCTGTGGACAACCCTTTTGCCTTGTCGGTGTCGACGTGCAGGCTGCTGTTCATGCCCCCTAAAGCGGGGGACCAAAGGCCTGGGACTCACCGATCCGAAATCAGCTGCCGGAAAAGCGGCAGTGGGTCGCTTGGGAGGTGGCGCGATGACACTGGGCAGAGCGCGGCGGGCACGGGCGCGCGCACTGGTCGTGCCGATGCTGATGAGTGCCCCGATGTGGTTGGTCGTCGGTGAGCTGACGCTGGGCTGGTACGACCCCGTCCGCCACCTGGGGCGGTACGGTCCCGCGGTCCTGACGCTGGTGGTCCTGCTCCTGCTGGCCGCGGCCGCCGACACCGGGCCAGGCGAGAGATGGCTGGCCCGCCTCGTCCTGCGCGCACGCGCACCCCGGCTCCACCAGCGGCACACGTTGGCGCCGGTGGCCCAGGTCCTGCTGCGACACGGCATCCCCCCGCAGCGGCTCGAGCTGCTGGTCGGTCCCGGCCAGCAGGTCGACGTCACCGCGCTCGGCCGGCGCACCGTGGTGGTGAGCAGGGGTTTGATCGACGCGCTCTGGTCAGGGCAGCTGCGACCACAGCAAGCGGCGGCGGTCATCACGCACGAGGTCGGGGTGATGCGCTCCGGGCTGACCCGTCACGACCCAGCCATCATGGTCCTGCTGGCCCCGTGGACGGTCTGGATCACGTGGATCGCCATCATGTGGGGCATCGCTGCGGCCTTCCTGAGCCACCGGGTGATGGTGGCGTGCCTGGTCATCCACGCCGGCGTGGGTATCTGGCTGGGAGCCACCGAGGACCCTGCCATGTACGTCTCGACCGTCGTCATGGCTGTGGTGCTCACCACCTGGTGGGCCATCCGGTCCTGGGACCGTGCCCGTGCCCAGGTCGGTGACCAGTACCTCCTGCAGCACGACCTGGCCGGGGTCTACGCCGACCTGCTGACGGCGACCTTCACCGACGACTACACCCGCGACCGCGCGGTGCGGCTGCGGCATCCGCAGCTGCAGCCCGGGCCCCCGGTCGTCGGTGACGGTCCGCCGGTGGCGAGTGCCGAGCTCAGTACGACGGGCCGCTGAGAGTGGTGTTCCCTGCGTCACGCCGTTCTCGGCCGGCGCTCTCCCTGACCAGCTCCTGGTGCTCCCGGTGCGCCTGCGCTTCCTGGAGCCGCCGGGCGTTCTCGAGGTCCTCGGCGCGTGCGGCGTCCTGCGTGCGCGCGGCACGCTGGGCCTCCAGCGCGGCTCTTGCGGCGTGAGCGGAGCGGTGGTCGGTCGGGGGACTCTTCATCGTGGATCTCCTTCGATGCTTGCGCCGGTGTCAGGCACCAGGCGCAGGTGTGGTCGGTGGTCACCGGTCGAAGCGGGACCGCCCTCCCCTGGCTGGGTGGTGCGCAGGAGTCGTGTCGCGTCCAGGAGGGCGCTGCAGGCGACGCGCAGGAAGCGCCGTGACGCGCCCAGGGAGGTGTCCACCGTCGCCATAAACTGCTCGCCGCGGCACAGGCCTGAGGACGCCGGGCTCATCGCATGCACCGTCGCGTGCAGCGAGGACGCCGCTGTTGCCACGGCCAGCGTCACCGGAGAGATGGCGATCCGCGCGACCCCGGGACGCCGTTCGAGATCTCGCACCCGGGCCAGCAGCCAGGCGGCCTCCGAGGCTGCGTCGCGCACCTGGTGCCGCAACAGGCCGGCCTGGTCGAGGACCACCTGGGCGGCCACCTGCTCCCGCACGGCATGCGCTCCCCAGCGTTCCAGCTCGTCCTGGCAGGTCGACACCGCAATGTGCAGACCGTTCAGTCGTTCCTCCAGTCGTTCAACCAGGCCGTCAGGTGGAGACCCTGCAATCGGGGAGGCTACGAGGGGCATGCCGGTCATCGCTGCATCGATGGCCCGGGGGTGGACTCGCGGGAGGGTTCTCGGTGGGTGCGCATCCGTTCCCGGGCTGCCTGCGCGATGACGTCGACGTCCCGCGACGCCTGGATGGCCACGCCCTGCGCGCGGTCGAGCTCCTGGTCGACGTACCGACCGTCTGAGTAGGCGGCCAGGAGAGAACCGGAGACCAAGGTGGGATCGGGCCCGGTCCGGTCCCGGCCGGGGCGCGGCAGAGACTGGCGGGCGCGGTCTGCTTCGGCCCCCAGCCGTTCGCTGGCGCGCTGGATCACCGGTCGGGTCGTCTCCAGGTCTTCCTGCAGCGAGATGAGCTGGCGACGCAGCCGGCCAGTATCGATCTGCTCGCGGGTGCTGCCCGGGTGCAGACCGTCGACCATCACCACCGCGGCCTTCAGGTTGGCCACCGCGCGTGAGGTCCGACGGTCCACACCCAGGCCGGCCTCGCCGGCCTCCTCGCAGGCGCCCGCGAACGAGCGAAGTGCCTCACCCTGGCTCTCACGGTCCATGCTCTTGACCCGGTCCTGCTGGACCCCCTCGACCAGGGACAGCCAGGACCGTGCGTCATTCGTGCTCTTGTCCATCTGCCGAAGCTGCTGGCGGGCATCCTGCAGGGCACGGTGGGTCTCGGCCAGGATCCACCGGGTGTCGGCGAGGTCATTCCTGGTGTCTGTGGTGATCTCACTCATGGGAACCGGTCACCCCCGGGTCGGTCAGGAGGTCATCGAGCTGCGCGGTGGCCTGGTCCAGCAGGTCGCCGACCCTGTCGGTGGCCGCCTGGGCCTCGCGCAGCTCCTCGGCGGCGGTGACGAGCCCATAGGTGTTCGGTTGTGTCATGGCAGTTGTCCCTTCTCTCGCACCGGGCTCATACGTGAACCCGCCTACTTACCAAAGCGGCCGAGGAGGCCCCTGGGTCTCACCTCTCACCGATCGACCCCTGGCGCGGGTGGACCGGCTCCACCACCCGGCAGGTCCCGGTGGGCCCTTATCCGTTCGCGTGCTGCCTGTCCCACGGGATCGATCGCCCCCAGCACGGTGCTGGTCTGGCTCGACACCCGGGAGACCACCTCATCAACCCGGTGCCCTTCCGTGGACGCCGCGCGCAGCGTGCGGTTCAGCAGGTCGGTGTGAACGGTCTCTACCGACCCCTTGGTCGGGGCGGACTCCCGCGCCGCGGCAGCGGACCTGAGCAGTGCAGCCTGGGTGCGCTCCAGCTCCACCCGTGCCTCCTCCAGCGACCGGTGCAAGCCCGTCGCGACATGCCGAAGACGCGCCTGGTCCTCCTGCTCCTGCTCGGTCCTTAGGTCGATCGCCTCGGCCCCCTGTCGCCCTGCGGTGAGAAACCGTTGCGCGGAAGCTAGCCGTTTCTGTGTGTCCTCGCCTTGGGCGGCCGCGGTCTCGCACTGGTCAGCGAATGCACGCAGCACGGCCCGCCGGTCTTCGGACGGTGGCCACTGGCCGCCGCGCTGCGCCCAGTCGACGTCCTCCAGCAGCCGGGACGCGCGAGCGAGCTCGTCCTGCATCGCCTGGACCCCGTCACGCGCCCCCACCAGGACCCGTCGGGACTCGGCCAGGGCATCCAATGACCGACCCCACCCTTCGGCCCGGTCAACCTGCCGGAGCCTGAGATTCTGGCTCTCACTCATCCGCGGACCGCCCCCTCCGGCTCGTCCTCCACCACTTCGCAGACGCTCACTTGGAGGCGGGGGCGGTGCTGGCAGACGCAGTGCCGCCACGGGTACTCCCGTCCCGCCTTGGAGTCGATGCAGTCCGCCGGCGTATGGGCGGGCCGGCACGGCTCGCAGATCATGGCCACCTCCTGGGTCAGGGGTGTCCGGCAACGGGCCAGACTCCCTATCCCCTAAAGCGGCGCAGGCGGGCTCAGGGACTCACTCGAAGCAGAGACGTTCCTCAGATGGCCGGACGCAGCTGCGAAGCAGGCAGCCGCACAGTCACCACCTGGTCCTCCTCAACCGCACACACCACCCAGGCCGCCCACCCATCAGGGGTGCTCTGCCAGCTGACCACCAACGCCTCCACCTCCGCAGCTCCCGGCTGCAGACGTGCCCACGCATGCCGTGTCCGTGAACGCGCCGGCGGGACAGGGGGGAGTGACAGAGCAATGGGGGAGGACGGTATGCCCGAGCCGCGGTCCGTGAGCGGCAACCCTGCGCCGCGTCGCCCGTACATGCCGCCCGCCATGAGAACAATCTAATCGAACTGGCGTTCGGGTGAGTCCTTCAGTTGGCGACGCCGTTGATCCACGCAGCCGGGTGTGGTGGACGCTAGGCACGGACCGCGCCGCTTCCCTCGCCACCCGGCACTCTGTGCTATTCGACACGATTCCGTCCATCACGGTTGAGTAATCAAGATTGCACCGCGCCCCACGCTTCCTGCTTACCCCGGCCTGACTGGCAGTCAACCTATCTATCACCATGATGCGACGACGACAGACGACGACGCTGCTGCTGTTCTGGTCGCAGCGGCAGCAGCATGTCTAGGGATCCCAGGAGGCGCGACACGCCCCGCGTGTCCGCCCCAAAACCGGACAGATGCTTTGTTACTATGACACCGGCTGGGAGAACTGCACCCTCAGCCCGGAAAGGCCCCGATCTCAGGACGGGGCCTTTAGCGTTCCCATCAGCACAAACAGCCCTCATCGGCCTACTCGCCCGCGAGTCCTCCGGCGCCCCTATCTGATGCACTGTCACGCTGCCACAGTGCGCGCGTACGAACTGGCCCGCGATCTCGACGTCACCAGCCGAGAGCTCCTCGCCTTCCTACGAGCCAGCAACCACGACGTGTGGAGCGCCCTCGAATCGCTCACTGATGAACAGGTGAGCCTGGCCCGCTCCCTGCACCCGGGCCTGATCAAGCGGGAGGCCGTTCCGCAGGCATGGCGCGAGCATCATGAATCCTTCGAGGACTGGTACGAGCACGACGATTGGGACGGTCGGCTAGTGCGTCACCCTCCCAGCCAGGTCATCTTCACCCGCGAGGCCGCTCACCTCGTCGGCGTCCGTCCCGCCACGATCCGACAGTGGGTCCGCCGGGGACACCTGAAACCGATGGGGCGCCTCGGCAACACTCACTCCTTCCGCGTTGAGGACGTCCGCGCCGCCGCCGCTGAGCGCCTGGCCCAGACTCGTTCGTTCCACTCCGACTGTGGTCCCCTGCAGGCCCACACCCTGACCCGCGGGACGCCTGACGTCGGTGCCCTGGTGCCGGCGAGAGTCGCAGCGGAGGTCGCCGGCGTGGCCCGCTCGACGGTCAGGTCCTGGATCAGGCGCGGCCATCTCCGTGTCCATGGTCGACGCGACCGTGAATCCCTCGTCCGTCTCGGCGATGTCCTGACTCGGGCCCGTGCGAGCGGTTACAGGCCGCGTCAGAAGAACCCGATGCCCTAGTTCCACTCCTCGGAGGGAGGTGTCCATTGAGACCTCCCTAGGCGCAGCTATGCCCTCTTCGCTTTCTATCCACCACTGATCTTCTGAAACCACTAGGCCCGGACGGCTTTTGTCCGGGCCTTTGTCATGCCCGGACACGGGCGGGAGGGAGCTTCCGATGAAGGAGCTCATCGACGTCACCGAGGTGCTGGTCGCCTCAGTGGACCCGGTAAAGACGGCGCTCACGGTGCTGGCGCTCTTGGTCATGCGCGTGGCCATCCGGCAGGTCGAGCGTCATCTGGATCACTGTCGTCAGCGGGAGTTGGTTCAGGACTTCGTCGCGCTGCGGGGTGCCCAGCGGCGCGATCTGATCCGGCTGCTTTCGGGCGGGATGTAGGACTGAAGTGACTTCCACTGTCTCGGCTCGGGCGCCGCCGGATGGCGCAGGTTGTCCCTGACGATCGCACTGGCCTGGTGCCCTTTCGCGATGCTGCGCATCGCCGTGGCGCGATGGGTCATGCCCTCGTGGCGGCGTTTACGCATGTTGATTCATGCCGGAGCAACGGCGCTACTCCGAGCATTGGCCAGCCGACGGGTCGCCCGGACTGTCGCCTGCCCGCGGTGCACCTACTCACCGCTCGTCTTCGGGCGTGCCGGTGCCTCGATGAGACGGTCAATCGCGGTGAACATGCCTACCGCGACCGGCAGCGTCGCTGCCACGCCGGCGATCCACGCCCACACGGTGTGCAGGTCCGTCCACTCGTGCGCCGCGCTGACGGCCATGGTCGCGGCCCCGGCCCAGGCTGCGAGGGTGAGTGCGCCGATCAGCAGCCACCGCACGACAGTGAGCGGGAGCTGCGTGGCGTCCCTGGGCGGTGGGGCCTCGGCGGCCGGTTCGATCCGGTCTAGGGTGGTCACGGCTGGCCTTTCTCTGTGCATCAGCGGGTCTGGTTTGCTTGACGGCTCGAGTCCTGACCGACTCGGGCCGTCCCCTTGTCCTGGAAGGTTGGGCGACCACCGGGTGTTGTGTCCACTACACTGGAGCGACGGGTTGACCCGCCAGTGACGCTTCCTCATCGATGGAGCTGGCGGAGATGCCTTCTGGCGGGTTAAAACGCTCAGAACAAGGGGTGCATTCTGATGTCGACGAGGGCGGAGAAGCTCCAGGATCAGGTCGAGCGCCGTCACCGCCGCCTGCAGCAGATCGGGGAGGCACAGATCGAGGCAGCCACGGAACGCCTTAACAGCATCCGCTCGCCCACGCCGTTGCAGGTGCGTACCGGCTTCGTCTACCGGCCGCACGACCCCGCCGCTGTCGACTACAGCGACCGAAGGGTCCCTCCACCTACCGAGAGGCCCCCGGCGACACGGCTGCTGTCGCCGCGCGGTAGTGCGCTGCGCCTCGAGCTGATCGCCCTGGGCGTTGCGCAGCGCCGCAAGGCAGGCAGTGAGTTCAAGAACGATCTACCCCTGGCGCCTGGGTACACCCACGGCGGCTCAGCAGCATGGGCGCAGCTCATCACCACCCCCGCTCAGTACGCCGGCGCCGGCAATGTCCGGGCCACCCCCCTCACGAAACGGAGGCGCAGCCTGACTGACGCCTTGGACGTCCTGGCGAATGCTGGTCTGGTCGACTACCCACGGACTGGGGACGACAGAGGAAGGCGCGAAGGCTTCCTCCTGCTGGACGAGCGCGCGACGTCCCCCACGGACCGGTTGACGTACCGGGTTCCCACCTCAAAGGAGTCAACCGTCCTGGTCCCCCCCGGGTTCTTGCACAAGGGCTGGGTGCATGTCCTGGAGGATTCCGAGATCGCCCTGCTGCTGATGGTGATGTGCGGGCTCGGCAAACTTCCGGACTCCGAGGGCTGGGTCGCCATCCCCGCAGGGGAACGGCTGCTGAACTACGGACTCAGCCGCGACGCCTTCAGCGCCGCGCACCCGGTCCTCCGAGAGATGGGGCTCCTGGAGGTCCAGAGCGTCGGCCGTCACAGCGACGGCCGCGTCATCGACTTCCGCAGCGAAGGACCGAGCCTCCATCGGCTCAAGCTTGTCCCTGAGGCATTCGAGGAGAAGGCATATGACTTCGCACTGGAGGCGCTGGACCGCATAAGGGCCGAGTGCTGAGGATCTGTACAAGGTTGTGAGACGACGCCCATCTCGTCGTCGGGTCTGCCCGCAGGTCAGCGGCCTGCTCCTGTGACTAGTCGATCCAGAACCTACATGGCTGGCACTCGACCCGTGCTCGATGCGGATCTTGTGCGGGTCCGGAGGGGCTTGTCGTCACAGCCATGTAGGTTGCGAGTGGCTTTGGTGCAAGGACGAAATGCAAGGAAGCAGGTCAGTAGTGCGGGCAGGGGTCGAGGCGTGAGCGGGCACGAAGGTCGGCTAGAGCTGACGTGGACAAACAAGGACAAGGCGCTCCTGTCGACCGGCGACGGCAAGTACGACTACGCGTTCGTTGATCCGGCCGACCGACGTGTCGCCGAGGTGAGGCTCCTGCGGGAGGTCGAGCGCATTGACGCGGTGACACCGGCTGGCCGTCCCGAGGATCTCCCGGCCCCGACGACTGACAACCTGCTCATCACAGGCGACGCCATGCACGTGCTCGACGCGCTGGCCAAGATCCCGGAGTACGCCGAGAGGTACCTTGGCAAGGTCAAGTTGGTGTACATCGACCCGCCGTTCAACACGGGGCAGGCGTTCTCCAACTACGAGGACAACATCGAGCACTCGATCTGGCTCACAATGCTCCGTGACCGCCTGAGGCAGATCAAGCCGCTCCTCGCACCAGACGCATCGGTGTGGGTGCACCTCGATGACGTAGAGGTGCACCGATGCCGCGCTGTCATGGACGAGGAACTCGGCTTCGACAAGGCCGTCGCGACGATCGTCTGGGAGAAGGACAAGGGACGACGCAACGACACCGACATCTCTAGCGCGCACGACTACCTGCTCATCTACGCCTCACTGGGAACCAAGTGGAAGTCGGTCAGGAACCTGCTGCCGCGTGGCGCGCAAGATCAGCGATACCGAAACCCGGATAAGGACCCCCGCGGCCCCTGGCTTCAGGGTGATAACGGCACGACAAAGAGCGGGACAGAGAAGAATCGGTTCCCTGTCGTCCTCCCGTCCGGGCGAGTCGTAACTCCTAAGGGGAGGTACTGGCCATTCACACCTGAGAGTCTCGAGTTGGCCAAGTCCGAGGGCCGCGTGTGGTTCGGCAGGGATGGAGACTCGCTGCCCGTCATCAAGCGTTACCTGACAGACGTACAGCAGGGGCTGGTACCGCGGACGTGGTGGACGGCCGACGACGCTGGGCACAACCAGGAGGCCAAGCGCGATCACCTGAACAAGATGTTCCCAAACGTCCCCAATCCCTTCGACACCCCAAAGCCCGAGCGGTTGCTCCAGCGCGTGATTCACATCGCCACCAACCCGGGTGACATCGTGCTGGACTGCTTCGCTGGGTCTGGAACCACTGCCGCTGTCGCCCAGAAGATGGGCCGTCGCTGGGTGACCTCGGAGCTCGTGGACGAGACGGTCACGACCTTTACCAAGCCGCGGCTGCGCAAGGTAGTGGAGGACGAAGACCCGGGCGGCATCACTTTGAGCAAGGAGCGAGTCGCCGCCGACGACACCCAGTTGCCGGAGAATGTGACGCCCGAGGAAGCCCAGGGGTTCAACACCACTCTCACTCGGATCATCGGCGGTGGCGACGTCAGGCTTACGGTCGACTTGTCGAAGGAGCTAGCCACGCTCGCCAAGACAGCTGGCGACGGGCCGCTAGACGAAAACGAGACGAAGGCGCTCCTGAGCCTGCTCAAGAAGTTCGGGGACGCCGGCCAGATGGACGTCACTAAGGAGGCCAAGTCCCAGCTCGCCCGGGCGACGAAGACCCGTGACCAGGTTACAAAGCTCTGGCACGGCGGTGGTGGATTCACCCACCTGGAGGTCAGACCGTCGATGTTCACCGAGGTCGGCGGGATGGTCTTGCTGGCCGAGTGGGCCACGCAGGGTGCACTGACCGAGGCGATGTGCGCCCAACTCAGCGTCCGGTACGAGCCCGAGGGGGTGTTCGCCGGCAGGTCCGGTCGCGTCCGGATCGCGGTGGTCGACGGCATGGTGGGCCCCGGGACGATCGACGCGATCGTCGACCAGCTCCTCGACGGGGAGAATGTCGAGATCTGGGCCACCCAGCTCTCCGATGACGCGACGGCGCATCTCCAGCAGGTCCGCCCGCGGTCCCGGCTGCACCGCATCCCCTCCGCAGTTATCGACACCTACCGCCGCAAGAAGGCAGCGCACAGCCCGTTCGCCAGCAAGACCACCGAAGAAGATGGGGAGATCGATGGGTGATGTCCGGCTCGACGAGGACCTGCTCGAAGACGTCAGCGAGCGGCTCGACCTGCGCGAGCCGAACCGCAAGGCCGTGAGGACGGTCCTGCTACGCACCTCGCTGCACTTCGACGTGGACGGCGAGGACGGCCCGTTCGAGTGCGTCGTGGACTCCGCCACTGGTGTCGGCAAGACCTATGTCCTCGCCGGGCTCATCGAGTACCTCGCCCTGGCAGACCCTCCGGCGAAGAACTTTCTGGTCTTGGCGCCGGGGCGGACCATTCGCGACAAGACGGTCCGAAACTTCACGCCCGGCGACAAGAAGGCGCTCACGACCACGATGAGGTCGCAGCCGCACCTTATTACGGCCGACAACTTCAACAGCCCGGCGACCCGGGCGGTCATGTCAGACCCGACGAAGACCAAGGTCTACGTGTTCACAGTCCAGGCGCTCACATCGAGGACAGGTGAGGGACGCCAGACGCACGAGTTTGTCGAAGGACTAGGGACCGACTTCTACTCCTGGCTCTCCCAGCTGGACGACCTGGTGATCTTCGCCGACGAGCACCACTGTTACCGCGGGCCGGCGTTCAGCCGCACCATCCGCGAAATGAACCCCGAGGTGGTCGTGGGTCTCACCGCCACGCCGGCGAGTCAGGACGAGGACCTGGTGGTTTACCGGTACCCGCTCGCCGCAGCCATCGCCGACCAGTTCGTGAAGACGCCGGTGGTGGTCGGTCGCAGGGACGACCGTAACGACGACGAGACGAAGCTTCTGGACGGGGTGAATCTCCTGCGGGCGAAGGAGCGGCTCGCCCAGCGGTACTGCAAGGAGAACGGATTGGCACCAGTTAACCCGGTGATGATGATCGTCGCGGGAAGCATTGAGAAGGCCGAGAGCCTCCGGGACATCCTCGACTCCACTGCGTTCGACGGTGGAGCGTGGGCCGGCAAGACCTTGCTGGTGCACTCCAGGCTCACAGGGGAAGAGAAGGAGAAGGCACTGGCCGACCTCGAAGCAGTCGACGATCCCAACTCTCAGGTGCGCATCATCTTCAGCGTTGGGATGCTCAAGGAGGGGTGGGACGTAAAGAACGTCTATGTCCTGGCCTCATGGCGCCCCTCGGTGTCGGACGTGCTGACGGAGCAGACACTGGGACGAGGACTGCGCCTACCGTTCGGCGGGTACACCGAGATCGAGTTCCTCGACACCCTCGAGGTCATCGCCCACGAGCGGTACGAGGAGCTGCTCAAGAAGCGGAAGGCCCTCAACGAGCAGTTCATCGACTACTTCACCTACGCCGAGACACGGACCCGGCCTGACGGCAGCAAGACGGTCGAGACGAAGCACGACCAGGTGGAGAGCGACGTCCTGCCCTACCCGCAGGACCCGGCGCAGGGGACTACGCCGGGTGGCTCGGACACGGATGGTGATGCTCCCGCCCCGGCTCCCGGTGACGGGACCGCGCGGGGTGACTCCGTGACCGACCTGGAGACCAGGAGGAAGGATGCTGAGACAGAGCTCGGGGAGGAGGCTCCCCTCGTCACCTACACGCCCTTGCCCGACCGTCCCAGCGTGGAGATTCCGCGAGTGACCTCGGTCGCGAAGAAGGTGGAGGTGAGCCTCAACGACATCGACCCGGACGACTACGGTCGGTTTGACAGGATCGGGCAAGCTCTGTCCTCCGAGCTGTCCAACGACCTGAAGCGCACGAAGATCGTTGCCACGCGCAAGGGCAGGTCGGTCGAGGTCGGCGTGGCGGAGGCCGAGGACGAGATCGCCGCGACGATCGCCCTCGACATTCCCCTGTCGGCCTCTCGCCAGATGCTCCTGAAGCGCGTGATGGACGTCCCCGGGGTAAAGCCTCGCCCGACCGAGCACGGGGCCGCCGAGCGCATCGTGGACCGTCTGATCGCGGCCATGGGCGACGACGCGGCAACAACACTGTCGGCGTTCGGCGAGCGGTGCGGTCAGCGACTGGCCGACGGGGTCAGGGAGGCTATCCGCGAGGCGAGCAACTCGCAGGTCTCCTACGAGGACCAGGTGGACATGGTCAGGCTGGACAGCGCCCGGTCGGCCGCGAAGAGGCAGCACGACGGTCATCCGGACACAGGGTTCGACCGTGCCACCGCCTTCGACGGATGGGCCAGGAACCTCTACTCCCACGCCTGGTTCGACTCGCAGCCGGAGTACAAGGCAGCCGCGGCGATCGACGCGGCGGAGGCGGTGGAGGTCTGGGCCCGCCTGCACCGGAACGATGTCCCCATCACCTGGAACGCTGACGGCCGCCGGTACAACCCTGACTTCGTGGTAGTCGAGACGGTGGACGGCAAGCGGCACGGATGGCTCGTCGAGACCAAGGCGGACCGTGACATGAACGCCGCCGAGGTCGTCAGCAAGCGCAAGGCTGCCCGACGCTGGGTGAATGTGGTGAATTCCTCACCCGCCGTTGAAGGCGTCGAGTGGCACTATCTGCTGCTGAGCGAGCGTGACGTGAACGACGCCCAGGGCAGCTGGCAGTTCCTCAAGCGGATTGGAAAGTGACCCATGAGCGGTGAGCGCGTATACACCATCGAGGGCGGCGCAGCGGTGCCCCTGCAGCCCGTGAGTCTGGCCGAGGCGGGCCTGAGGGAGCGTCAGGACCTTCAGGAATGGGTGCTCGCCCGGCCGGAGATCCTCGGCCCTGACGTCATCCTCGTGGCGTTCGAGTTCGACCGGTGGCAGGACGCACGTGGCGACCGTCAGCGCGACCGGCTCGACGTGCTGGGCCTGGACGCCGACGGCCGTCTGGTGCTGGCCGAGCTCAAACGGGACCAGGCACCGGACACGGTGGAGATGCAAGCGGTCAAGTACGCCGCGATGGCATCACGCTTCACCGAGGCCGACCTTGTCACCTACCACGCGCGGTTCCTTTCCGACCGTGGCGGGCAGACCGTCTCCGAGGACGTGGCCCGGGCCAGGTTGCTCGACCACGCCGGTGAGCTGGACGCCGACCAGCTGCGCCAGCCGCGGATCGTTCTGGTGGCCGGTTCGTTCACTAAGTCCACCAGCGCGAGCGTCGTGTGGCTAACCGAGATGGGTCTGGACATCACGATGCAGCGGGTCCAGGCGTACCGGATCGGCGCTGAGGGGGTCATTGTGACCGTCTCCCAGCTCTTCCCGGTCCCGGACGTGGAGGAGTTCACCATCTCGCCGCAGCGGGCCGAGGCTGTCGCGACCCAGAGCCGGAAGCGCAAGACCAGGGAGCGATCGGCCGTGCAGAAGCTGGTCGCCTCCCGCGCCTTGCCCGACGGGACCCAGCTGACCTTCCGGACCACTATGGAGGTCGATGCCGATGCCCGGGAGCTCGTCGAGGACTGGATTGCCGAGGATCCCAGGCGAGGCCGGGCCTCGTGGCGCAACGACGTGGCCAAGCCGCTGACTTGGGAGTACGACGGCCAGTCCTACCGGCCCACCGGGATCGTGTCCCAGGTCCTCCAGGAGGCCGCCCAGCTCGCCCGCTCGGTCCGCGGCACGTCGTGGTGGGTCACGGAGGACGACCTGTCCCTGGTCGACCTGGCCGGCCAGCTGCTGGAGCGATCGCCATTCGACTGGAGCCGGCTGCATGGAATCCTGCAGACCCTGCCGCCCAGTCGCTGGACGACGTACGGCGACTTGGCCGAGGTGGTCGGTACGGCAGCTCACCCCCTGGGCAGACACGTCGCCTCGTGCCCGGAATGCTCGAACGCCTGGCGCATCCTAGACGCATCCGGGCTGCCCCGACCGGGTTTCCGATGGACCGACCAGAATGACGCGCGGACCCAGCGCGAGGTCCTTGAGTCCGAGGGTGTCCGGTTCGACGGGGACCGTGCGGATCCAGCGCAGCGGCTCTCTGAGGACCAGTTGACCGCAGCGATGGAGGGGCGGACCGAGAAAGAACTGACATCACCCACGCGCCTGCTACCACAGCATTCATGACGCTGGGCGCCCGTTGTTGAGACCGGGACCCCGGAGGTGCCCTGGGGGGAGCTCAGCGAGTACTTGTCCAAGCCACTCTGAGCGCCGGTACTGCCCCGAGTGCATCAATGAACTCTGGCGGCCTGGGAGCGGGAGGGGCTCCCATCCCGCAGCGCTGCCGACATAGCCGCCAGGCCGGCCTCTGACGGCCGCCGCGCACTCACCCCGGCATGCTCTCAGCCGGCACCACCGAGGCCGGCGCAACCTCGCGCGAGTTCTCGCCCTGCTCCTCACCACGCCCGGCGGCGCCGCCCTGCTCCTCGCCCTGGTCCCCATCACCCCCAGCGCCGCCCTCGTCCTCGTCAACGACGCCCCGAATGAGCCGGTAGACCTCCCGTCCCGTCAACGTGCCACCCCCGCACCACACCAACGCCTCCTGCGTGCTCAGCCCCTCTTCCTCAATCAACGACCGCAGCGCCCGCCCTGCTCGCTGCTCGCAGTCGCTCACCACCGCGTCCCGCTCAGCCAGCGCCACGGCCACCGCCTCGCCCCACCTCGCCAGCCGCCGCTCTCGCTTCGCCTGATCCTGGACCACCTTCGCCCGAGCCTCCCGAGCACGCGCCCGCGCCCGCTGCCTCACCGTCTGCTTCTGCATCAGCAGTGCATCCTTCCTCGATCTACAAAGAACCTCCGGACACCACCTAAAGCGGACCAACACCGCCCAGGGACTCACCCCCGACCGATCACCCTCAAACCACCCGAGCCGACCCCGACCCGCACCGACTCACCGACCCGAGCCCGACAGAGAACGACCCTGAACCTGACCGAGAACGACCCTGAGCCCGACCGAAACCGCACGGCTCATGTCCCACACACCTCTGGCATTCCCGGACCAAGCGAGCATTATCGCGTCAGAAGTCACACCCGTTGGGTGGTCTGCGGATTAGTAGGGACTTCGACGGCCCCCCGCGGGCCCGTTGACCAGGGACGCCTAACTAGGTGTAACGTCAGGAGCAACAATATGGCTTCTGAGGCAACGACGGATCGGCGGTCCTGATGGTCGGCATACCGGGCTCGGCGGGGCTGGTCCTGGTCGCCGGGGTGGCTCATCTGAACGAGGAGAGCGCCGTCTTCGAGGCGATGCTGACCGGGTGGGGTCGTCAGCAGGCCTCCCGGCTGCTGGGTGAGAAGACCATCAGCGACCGGGTCCGGCTGGTCCGTCGGTTCACCGAGTTCGCCGAGTCCTACCCGTGGTCCTGGGGTCCCGGGGACGTGGAGGACTTCACGGTATCCCTGGCCAGCGGGGACGGTCGGCGGTCACCCTCGACGATCCGCGGGTACCACCTGGGACTGCGGATGTTCTGCGATTACCTCACCGACGCGCGGTACGAGTGGCCCCGGCAGTGTCGCGACCGGTTCGGCTCGGTGCCCTCGCAGGTGTGCCACGAGTGGAACACGGTGACACATCTGAACGAGTACGAGGGCCGTCCGGCACGGCGACCGTTGACGTACGCCGAGCTGCAGGATCTCTTCGACCACCTGGACGCCCAGGTCGAACGCGCCGCGTCCTCGGGCCGCAAGGGAGCGTTGAGCGCGCTGCGTGACGCGCAGGTCTTCAAGACCGCCTACGCGTTCGGCCTGCGCCGCAACGAGCTGTGCCGCCTGGACGTGGCCGACCTGCGACCCAACCCGCACGTGCCCAGGTGGGGAACGTACGGCTCGGTGCACGTCCGCTACGGCAAGGCCGTTCGCGGCGGTACCCCGCGCCGCCGCACGGTCCTGGCGGTGCCGGAGTTCGACTGGGCCATCGAGGGGATGCGGCAGTGGGTCGAGCAGGCCCGTCCGCTGTTCGGCGTGCCTGGCCACCCGGCCCTGTGGGTGACCGAGCGGCTCTCGCGGGTCTCGCTGCGCCACTTCGACGCCCGCTTCGCGGCGGTCCGCAACCAGGCGGGCCTGGACCCGGCGTTGTCGCTGCACTGCCTGCGCCACTCCTACGTGACCCACCTGGTCGAGTTCGGCTATCCCGAACGGTTCGTCCAGGAGCAGGTCGGGCACGCCTACGCCTCGACCACCGCGATCTACGCCTCGGTCAGCAACGACTTCAAGGACAAGACCCTCAAGGCCGCGCTGGCCCGCGTCTACGCACCCACCGATGAGGAGGACCAGGGATGACCGTCCGCACCGTGATGGGGTGGAACCTGCGCCAGGTGATGGCCACCCACGGCATGTACCAGACCTCCGAGCTCGTCCCGCTGCTGGCCGAGCGCGGGGTCCACCTGTCCCGTGAGCACGTCTACCGGCTGGTGGCCCGCACCCCGCAACGGCTGAACATGGACGTCCTGGCGGCCCTGTGCGACATCCTGGACTGCGAACCCAACGACCTGCTGGTCCCCACCGTCGTCGAGGACCAACCCGCCAAGACCGGCACCGGGGACCGCGGTCCGGGCATCGGTGACCTGCGCCCGATCCGGGCCCGGGTCCGCCGCCCGCCCGAGGGCCGGTGAGCCCACGTCCGCGGCTGCCGCGCCAGGACTGCGCGCACTGCGGGCGACACGACCGGTGCACCCGGATCGTCCTGGAGGAGGCGGTCTGCCAGCGCTGCACCCTGCGCTTCGCCCGGACAGCCCAACCCTGCCCCGGTTGCGCCAACATCAGGGTGCTGGCCTTCTACGACGACCGGCGCCGGCCGGCGTGCGCGCCCTGCACCGGCAACGAGACCGTCTACGCCTGCACCGCCTGCGGGCGGGAGGACTCCCCGTGGGGCCGGCTGTGCGGGCACTGCGCGCTGCAGGAGAAGGCCACCGTGCTGCTGTCCGGCCCCGACGGGGTCATCCACCCCCGGCTGCGGCCGGTGTACGAAGCCCTGATCTCGGGGCCACGACCGCAGACCACCCTGTACTGGTTCACCCGCTCCACCGGCCCGGCCACCCTGGGCGCGATGGCCCGCGACGAGCTCGAAATCTCCCACGCGACCTTCGACACGCTCCCGGCCGACAGGACCAACACCTACCTGCGCGACCTGCTCACCGCCCTGGGGGTCCTGCCGCCCTTCCACGCCGAGCTCGAGCGGGTCAGCCCGTGGCTGGAGGAGCTGCTGGGCACCCTGCCGGCCGGGCAGTCCGAGGTACTGGCCCGGTTCGCCCGCTGGCAGGTGCTGAGCAGGCTGCGCCGCCAGGAGCAGCACGGGACCCTCACCCACGGCGCGATCTCCGCAGCCCGAGCGACCATCGTCGTCACCGCCCGCTTCATGAACTGGCTCACCGAGCACGGCACGGACCTCGCCGACATCGAACAGGGTGACCTGGACCGGTTCGCCGAGGAGCACCGCGCCCGCGCCCTCGCGCTGCGACCGTTCCTGGCCTGGTGTGCCCGCACCGGCCTCGGAGGGGATCTGTCCGCGGCCACCCGCCCCACCACGCAGCCCGCCGTCACCCTCTCCGACGAGGACAGGTGGTCGCACGTCCAGCTGCTCCTGCACGACGACACGATCCGCCTCTACGCCCGCGTCGCCGGTCTCTTCGTCCTGCTCTACGCCCAACCCCTGGCCCGGGTTTGTCGCATGCGCGCCGACCAGATCACCGTTGACGCCGTCGGCGTCACCACGGCCACGTTCGACACCTTCCCCGTCGAGCTGCCGGGCCCGCTCGACCGCCTCGTCCGCACCCACCTGACCCGTCGCGGGCAGGCCTCCTACGTCAGCCGTCCCGACACCTGGCTCTTCCCCGGCGGCATCCCGGGCAAGCACCTGGCGACGGAGAACGTCCGCGCCCAGCTCGTCGAACGCGGCATCCAGCCCATGGCCGCCCGCAACGCCGCCATGTTCCAGCTTGCTGCGAGCATGCCCACCCCGATCCTGGCAGAGGTGCTCGGACTGGCCCCCAACACCGCCACCCGGTGGGCCGCCCTGGCCTCACGAGACTGGAGCGCCTACACCGCCCAACGCGACACCCACCTCCGACGCTGAAGCTGATGACTTCCCGTTGCACCCCCGACCTCACGGACGGTTCAGCACAAACTGTATAGTTCAGCCCGTGCTGACTACTTCCTCCAGGCTGGACGCGATGCATCGGATCGGCCGGGCCCTGGCAGATCCGACGCGGGCTCGGATCCTGCTGTCGCTGCTCGAACGGCCTGCCTATCCCGCTGGACTTGCCGAGGACCTCGGCCTGACGCGGCCCAACGTGTCCAACCACCTGACCTGTCTGCGCGACTGCGGCATCGTCGTGGCCGAACCGCAGGGACGACAGACCCTCTACGCGATCGCCGACCCGCACCTCACCAACGCGCTGCTCGCGCTGGTCGAGGTGACCCTCGCCGTGAACGAGGACGCCCCGTGCCTGGATCCGCAGTGCCCCGTCGCCGGCTGCGAGGTCAGCCGGTGATCCTCACCACGGTCCTGCAGGCGATCGGGCTGTTCATGGCCACCAACATCGATGACATCATCATTCTTTCTCTGTTCTTCGCCCGAGGCGCCGGCCAACGAGGCACCACCACCCGGATCGCGCTGGGGCAGTACCTGGGGTTCGTCGGGATCCTCGGTGCTGCGCTGCTGGTCGCCTGGGGGGCCGGGCTGGTCCTGCCGTCCAGCGCCATTCCCTACTTCGGGCTCATCCCCCTGGCGCTCGGTATCTGGGCGGCGTGGCAGGCATGGCGAGGCGACGGTGACGACGACGACGAGAAGGTCGAGGGCAAGAAGGTCGGCATCCTGACTGTCGCCGCGGTCACCTTCGCCAACGGCGGAGACAACATCGGCGTCTACGTCCCGGTGTTCCTGAATGTCAGCACGGCAACCGTGGTCATCTTCTGCGTCGTGTTCCTGCTGCTCGTCGGCGTGCTGGTCCTTCTCGCCAGGTATGTCGCCACCCGCAGGCCTATCGCCGAGGTGCTCGAGCGATGGGAACACGTGCTCTTCCCGATCGTCCTGATCGGCCTCGGCATAGCCATCCTCGTCAGCGGCGGCGCATTCGGACTCTGACAAACCGGGACCCTACGAAGCGCCGAACGACGGAGCGTGACGCCTCCCATTCCGGGCGCCTGACCTGCGGGGCGTCGCCTGCTTCGGGCCAGCTATAAGGACTGGTTCCGATAGGGCTGTCCACCAGTACCCTGCCCAGAACCGCACCACAGAACATGTGCGCCCACGACTCGCGCCGTGGCCGTTCACCGGGTCGAGATGTGCCCAGATCGAGACCAAAAAGTTGCCCGAGAATGAGTCCCTGAGCCTCGAATCTCCGCTTTGTATAGGTATGGCGATGACGATCCACCGGCTGACTGCCGGGTCGGGGTATGACTATCTGACCCGCCATGTCGCCCGGCAGGACGCCACCGAGGTCGGCCACAGCGGACTGGGCAGCTACTACACCGCCAAGGGTGAGGCTCCGGGGGTGTGGGTCGGCGCCGGTATGGCCGGGATCGAGGGCTTGGCCGCCGGTCAGGAGGTCACCGCCGAGCACATGACCCGCCTGTTCGGCACCGGGGAGCACCCGCTGCAGGACGGACAGAGCCTGGGCCGTCCGTTCCGGGTGTACGGCGGCCGCGATGACGTGACTCCGTTCCGCATCGAGGTGGCGCGCCGGTTCGAGAAGCACAACAAAGCTCTCGGGCTGCCGGTGGACCACCCCATTCCGGTGGAGGAACGCGCGAGCATCCGCACCCAGGTCGCCCTAGAGATGTTCCGCGTCGAGCACGGCCGCGAGCCGTTCGACGAGCGGGAGCTGGCCGGGCTCATCGCCAAGCAGTCCCGGCCGCGGACCACCGCCGTCGCCGGGTTCGACCTGACCTTCTCCCCCGTGAAGTCGGTCTCCACCCTGTGGGCGGTGGCCGAGCGTCCCCTGGCCCTGCGGATCGAGGCCGCGCACCAGGCCGCGGTCCGCGACGCCCTGGCCTACATCGAGAAGCACGCCCTGTTCACCCGAACCGGCAAGGACGGCGTGCAGCAGGTGGACGTGCGTGGCTTGGTCGCCGCGGCGTTCACCCACCGCGACTCCCGCGCCGGGGACCCGGACCTGCACACCCACGTCGCCGTCGCGAATAAGGTGCAAACCGCGGCTGACGGGCGGTGGCTCTCGATCGACAGCCGCCTGCTGCACAAGGCGACCGTCTCCGCCTCCGAGGCGTACAACACGGCCCTGGAGAAGCACCTGCGTCCACTCGGGCTCACCTTCGCCCCGAGGACCCCGGCCACAGGGCCAGAGGCCCGCAAGCGGCCGGTGCGCGAAATCGTCGGCGTCGACGACCGGCTCAACCAGGCCTGGTCGACCCGCCGGGCCAGCATCCAGGCCCGGTGCAGCGCGCTGGCCCAAGCGTTCCAGGCTCAGCATGGCCGACCACCGACCCCGGTGGAGTCGATCCATCTGGCGCAGCAGGCCACCCTGGAGACCCGCGATGCCAAGCACGAACCTCGCTCCGAGGCCGAGCAGCGACAGACGTGGCGGGTCGAGGCGTTGACCGTGCTCGGTGACCAGGACGCGCTGGCCTCGATGGTGGACGCGGCGCTGTCCGGGGCTCGCACCCACGGGTTCGGGGAGGCCGTCGACGAGGCGTGGGTGGAGAGGACCGCGACGCGGGTGGTGGACACCGTGCATGGGTCCCGGTCCACCTGGCAGGTGTGGCACGTGCGCGCCGAGGCCCAGCGTCGCGTCCGCGCTGCGGACGTCCCGCTGGAGCGGGTCCAGGACCTGGTCGAGCACCTCACGCAGGCAGCGCTGACACGTTGCAAGGCGATGACGTCGGCCAAGGCGGACACGATCGTCGAGCCGGAACTGCTGCGCCGGGCCGACGGGTCCAGTGTCTACACCGTCGCCGGCTCTCAGTTGTTCACCTCCAGCGCGGTCCTGGAGGCCGAGCAGCGGCTGGTCGCCGCTGCCGGGGTCGCGGACGGCCGCCGTGCCAGCGAGGCCGACGTGGACGTGGCCCTGCTGGAATCGGTCGCCAACGGGGTCCACCTCAACGCCGGGCAGGCAGCGCTGGTCAAGGGCATGGCGACCTCGGGGGCGCGGGTCCAGCTGGCGATCGCGCCCGCCGGGTCGGGCAAGACCACCGCCATGCGGGCCCTGGCCCGTGCCTGGGAGTCCTCCGGCGGCACCGTCGTCGGGCTCGCCCCCTCCGCGGCGGCCGCCGCGGTGCTGCGCGAGAACGCCGAGACCCAGGCCGACACCCTGGCCAAGCTGGTCTGGCACCTTGAGCACGACCCCGAGCACCTGCCCCGGTGGGCCACGGACATCGACGAACGGGCCCTGGTGGTCATCGACGAGGCCGGGATGGTCGACACCCTGTCCCTGGACAAAGCCGTGGCGTTCATCACCTCCCGGGGCGCCTCGGTGCGCCTGGTCGGGGACGACCAGCAGCTGGCCGCGGTCGGCGCCGGTGGGGTGCTGCGCGACATCCGCGCCACCCACGGCGCTCTGCACCTGACTGAGCTGATGCGCTTCACCGGGGTGGCCGAGGGAGGCGCCTCCCTGGAGCTGCGCGACGGACGCCCCTCGGCGCTGGGGTTCTACCTCGACGCCGGGCGGGTGCACGTCGGGGACCTGGCCACCATGACCGAAGAGGTCTTCGGTGCCTGGTCGGCCGACCGGGCGCACGGCAAGGACGCGATCATGCTCGCCCCCACCCGGGAGCTTGTCGCCGAGCTCAACCAGCGGGCCCGCGATCACCGCCTGGACGGGGCTCCCCGGCCCGCCGACGAGGTCGCCCTGTCCGACGGCAACCACGCCTCGGTCGGGGACACCGTCATCACCCGCCGCAACGACCGCCGCCTGCAGACGGCACCCACGGACTGGGTCAAGAACGGTGACCGGTGGACCGTGCTGGACACCGACGAGGCCGGGGCACTGGTCGTGCAGCACATTCGCACCGCCCGCAAGATCGCCCTGCCGGCCCATTACGTACGGGAATCGGTGGAGCTCGGGTATGCCTCCACCGTGCACACCGCCCAGGGAGTGTCGGTCGACGTCACACACGGCCTGGCCACCGGGGCCGAGTCGCGCCAGCAGCTCTACACGATGATGACTCGCGGCCGGGACGCCAACCACGTCTACCTGGAGGTCGTCGGCACCGGCGACGAGCACGACGCCGCCAAGCCGGACACGGTCAGCCCGCGCACCGCCACCGACCTGCTCGAGGCCATCCTGGCCCGGGACGAGGCACCGGCCTCGGCCTCCACCCTGCTGCGTGAGGCCGACGACCCGTCCGTCCTGCTCGGTGAGTCCACCGCCAGGTACGTCGACGCGCTCTACACCGCCGCGGCCACCACGGTCGGCACCGAGCGCCTCCAGCGCCTCGACGAGGCCGCCGAGCACCTGGTCCCCGGCATGAGCGACGCGCCGGCGTGGCCGACCCTGCGGGCACACCTGACCCTTCTCGCCGCCGGCGGGCAGGACCCGGTGCATGTGCTGACCGGCGCGGTCACCGCGCGGGAGGTCGACACCGCTGCTGATCCCGCCGCCGTGCTCGACTGGCGCCTGGACGACACCGGGATGCGCAACACCGCCTCCGGGCCCCTGCCGTGGATCCCCGGCATCCCTGCCACCCTGACAGCCGACCCGACCTGGGGGCCCTACCTGACCGCCCGCGCCCAGCGCGTCACCGACCTCGTCACCGAGGTCGCCGAGCACGCGGTCACCGCCGCCACCCCCGAGTGGGCGGCACAAGGAACTGCCCGCCCGGCTGACGACGTCCTCGCAGCTGTCGCCGTCTGGCGGGCCGCGAACCAGGTCGAGGCCACCGACCTGCGCCCCACCGGCCCACCCCACGCCTCCAAGGCCGCAGCGACCTACCAACGCCAGCTGCGGTCCCAGATCCAGGGCGACCGCTCCCCCGCCCTGGCCGAGTGGGGACCGCTGCTGTCCGAGGTCGCGCCGGGGACGGTCAAGGACTCCTTCGTCCCGGTCCTGGCCGAGCGCCTGGCCGCCGCCACCCGGGCCGGGATCGACGCCGCCGCCCTGGTCCGGCACGCCGCGGCCACGCGGGCACTGCCGGACGACCACGCCGCGGCCGCGCTGTGGTGGCGCGTCGCCGAGCACCTGACCCCGTCCGTGGACAACACCGCCGGGCCCGACCAGCTCCTGGCCACCGCATGGGTGCCGACCCTGGCCAGCAAGCTCGGAGCCGACCGGGCCCAGGCGATGCAGACCAGCACCTGGTGGCCGGCGCTGGTCACCACCGTCGACCACGCACTGCAACGCGGCTGGTCCCTGGACGACCTCGCCGCCACCACCCCCGCACCGGGGGCTGACGTCGACGACGCCGCCGCCATGACCTGGGCGATCAGCACCCTCCTGGTCGACCCGACCCACCTGCACCAGGCCGTCGGTCCCCACGAGGAGGACCTCGAGCTGGCCGCTGTCGACCCGCACCCGGTCTCGGTGCAGGCCACCGACGCCGAGTACCGCCAGCACCTCGACACCATGACTGCAGCTGCCCCTGCCAGCAGCCACTCCGACCAGCAGGACGACCTGGACCAGGCAGAGGTGAACGCTGGCTTGACCCTGGCCGCGCAGTACCGCCGACTCATGGGGCCGCTGGACCCGACCGATGCCGACCTGCAGCGGGCCTACGACCGCGCGGTGCAGGCGCAGGAGTCGCCCGTCTCGGTACAGCGGCTGGCGCAGGTCAACGCGATGGCGCTGCACTACTACGAGCAGCAACTGACCGCAGGTGGCTGGGCCCGCGACTACCTGGCCGGCCGGTTCGGCCAGGACGTCGCCGGCCACCCGCACATCCGCCCCGGGTACGCCCCGGCCGGGTGGACCCGGCTGGCCGACCACCTGCGCGCCCAGGGCGTCACCGACACCGAGCTCCAAACCACCGGGCTGGCCACCACCACCAAGGACGGCCGCCTCATCGACCGGTTCCGCGACCGTGCCGTCTTCCCCATCACCGACACCAACGGCCAGGTGCTCGGGTTCGTCGGCCGCCGCAACCCCTCCGTTACCGATGACGCCCCGCACGCCGGTCCCAAGTACCTCAACACCCCCACCACCCCCCTGTTCTCCAAGGGCCACCAGCTCTACGGCGCCGACCCCGACCTGCTCAAGGCCGGAGCCACCCCGGTGCTCGTCGAGGGCCCGATGGACGCCCACGCCATCACCCTCGCCACCCGCGGCATGTACGCCGGCCTCGCTCCCCTGGGCACCGCCCTCACCGAAGACCAGGCCGCGCAACTCGCCCAGCTCGGCAGCCCGGTCATCGTGGCCACCGACGCCGACCTCGCCGGTCGCATGGCCGCCGAACGGGCCCACTGGCTCCTCGCCCAACACAACGTCCCCACCTTCGCCGCACCCCTGCCCGAAGGCACCGACCCCGCCGCCATGCTCCACGACCAGGGCGCCGACGCTGTGACCGGCGCGATCCTGGGCTCCTCCCCCCTGTCCGACCTCCTGCTGGAAGAGCGGCTGACCAACCTGCCCGTCGACGAGGCGCTTGAGCCGGCGGCTCGGGTGCTGGCCACCGCCGACCCGTCCAGCTGGGACCGCGCCTGCACCGAGATCGTCGACCGGCTCGGCACCGACGAGGCGACCACCCGCCGCGCCCTGCACCAGGCCGTCCGCGCCTGGCACGACGACCCGCACGCGGTCGCCACCCAGCAGCTCGACAACGCCCGCGACGTGCGTGCACGGCTCGACGCGGCCGCCCGGCAGACCCCCGAACAGCGCTGGGCTCCCCTCGCCGACCGCCTGGATCCCCGCCTCACCGCACAGGAGGACTGGCCGGCCCTGGCCCATGTCATGCAGCACCTGCACGACGAAGGCCACGACGTCCAGGCCCTGGCCCAGGCCAGCAGCACCAACGAGCCCCTGGTGTCCTCCAGCCCGGCACAGGCGCTGCGCTTCCGCCTCGCCGTCATCGCTCCACCCACGGACAGCCCACCCCGGCCAAGGGACGCGGCACCCGCAACGCCTACACGTCCAGAGACCGAGCGGGCCCCCGCCAACATGACTTCTCGCCATCCCGCCGGTCCCGGACGATGACACCCCCAGTCCCAGTGGCCCAAGGCAGCTCGGCGCGCTTCGAAAGGCTCGTGACAGACCGGATCCGCCGATGAGCGGGCGCTTGGCGGCGCCCGCTCGCAGGCATGGGCGCGACAATGGGTGGCCGCGCGCGAAATCTTTGCTGAGAAGCGTCTTCGGTGCGTTGGGTGAGCGTCGATCGGGGGGTGAACTTGTGGCCCGAAGACCTGTCTTGAAGTCTGCTTTGCCTCGTCATGCGGGGGACGATGATGGGGTGAAGATTGTTCCGTGTCGCCGGGTTGTCAGCGCTCGTGTCTTAAGGCTCGAGCATTTCGACGGGCATGGATTGGGGGCATTGTTCATCGATGGTGTGGAACGCTGTGCCGTCGTCTCGAGTTTGGTCGGCAACTTCGGCCGCCGGCCGCCACGCCGTGGTCTGGGTGGCCAGAAAACGCTCGAGCGTGGGCGGCTCGGTGACCGCATATCCGAGGGCCTCGACGCAGGGCACGTAGGTGCTGACGAGGTAGTGGTACCACCGGCGTTGCTGCTCCTCCAAAGTTATGCTCTGGTACTTTGCAGCCACTGGGTATGCCGCCTCGCAGATGTACTGATCGAGGTTGAGTGCCTGCTGCTGTTCGACGGGAATGACGTCGATGCTCATCCCGCCTTCCTCGAGGGTCACTGGCCAGCCACGGTCGGCAAGACACTGTTGGCGTTGCCGCATCCCATCCTGGTCGAGCGTGATCTCCTGGACGATGTCGACCTGTGACGGGTCGTCGATGTTGTACATGCCCGCAAGCTCGGTTAGGTACTCTTCCCGCGTCATCGGCTCGCTAGTGACTTGTGAGTTCGCTGGCGCTGGCGCAGTGTCTGGCTGCGAGCAGGACGTCAGACACATGAGACAGGCGAATCCGATGGGGGCGGCTCTCATCCTGATCCTTGGGTTGTCACTCTTCTTCTCGTAGTCGGCGTTGGGTCCCTGCTGATTGGCATCGCAACCTCCTGCGATCCAGCGGTGGCCGAAGGGATGCTGCGTGGAGGTAAAGTCCGATTATGCCTCTTCTCGGACGGCGCAGCACCGTCGCGGTGGCATCGGGCCTTTTCCTGGGCGCGTGTGCCCAGAACGGACCGGTTGCGACCGAGACCCATGTCGATGTGCCTACGCGGGCGGGAACTCAGGATGGCGCAGCTGAGGGTGAGCGTCTGGCCGCGGACCTAGGACTGGCCGATCCTCCTGATGTGGCCGTCGTTCGTCTCATCACTCCTCAGGAGTCGCAGGAGGTGTGGACGGCGTGCCTGCGGGACGCGGGCTGGGACGAGTCAGGGCCGGACGAGGGCATCGAGATCCCACCGGACCAGGAAGAGTCGTTCAACCTGGCCTACTACGTCTGCACGCAGCAGTACCCCGTTGAGGAGAAGTACACGCAGCCGCTGACTGCCGACCGGCTCGGGGTCCTGTACGACTGGTGGGTGGAGCACACGGTGCCGTGTTTCGAGCAGCGGGGCTGGGATGTGGGCGAGGTGCCGACGCGTGAGGTGTTTCTCGCCAACCCGCAGTGGTTGCCTGCGGAGCAGGTCGTCGAGCAGGCGCAGGCCGAGGTCGAGACAGGCCGGATCGCGTCCATGGACGAGGCGCTCTACGGCGTCTGTCCCGGTCCTCCGGAGGAGGTGCTCTACCCCTAGGGCCTCGGGCCCGGTGACCCGGCAATCCGGCGTGCCTGGTAGGCGTGACCTGCGTGTTCGTGGGTAGGGTGCGGTGACCGTTTCGAAGGTGAGAGGTCTGGTCGGTATGACGGGTGGGGGTCGCATGGGTGAGTCGGGCGGGCGGCGGTTGCTGGGGATCGTGCTGGCCCTGCTCCTGGTAGCGGCCGCGGCGGGAATGGGCTGGTGGGCCTCTCGTGCGACGCTGACCTCAACAGTTCCTGCCGAGGGGGAACCGGTGTCCCAGGCGGTGGTGTGGGCTGAGGCGACTGAGGGGTCGGTGGGGCGGTCTCTGCCGTTGTCGTCGACATTGCGGCAGCCGGCCGTGCCCGTTGCGCAGAACACCCTGACCGGGGTCGTCACACGGGTGTCACCGGGGGAGGTGGACCAGGGAGACGTCGTGTACGTCGTCGGGGACACGCCCGTGCGTGTGGTGCAGGGCGAGGGGCCGTTCTGGCGGGACCTGGCCACCGGTGCTAAGGGTGAGGACGTGACCGCCCTGCAAGTACTGCTCATCGACCAGGGCCACCTGGACGGTGAGGCCGACGGCGAGTTCGGACCGGGCACGCTGCGGGCGGTCCGAGCCTGGCAGAAGGCCGAAGGACGTGAGCAGACCGGGACGGTGCCGCTGGGCGAGCTGATCGCGGTACCGGACCTGCCCGCGGTGGTCCAGCTCGGCGAGGCCATCGTGGTCGGTCAGACCTTGGGCGGCGGTGAGGACGCTGTGCTCGCGCCGACCGGGGACCGGGAGTTCGTCCTGGTCGTGACGCAGGACCAGGCACGGTTGATCCCGGCCGAGGCCACGGTGGAGATCAGCTACGAGGACCACACGTGGGACGCTGTGATCGCGTCGACGGAACTGGATGAGTTCGGCTCAACCACGTTCCAGCTCACCGGCCCCGACGGCGGTGAGGTCTGCGGCGGTGAGTGCGGTGTGCTGCCGAACGACGCACAGGTGACGCTGCGCTCGGAGGTCGTGATCGTGCCCCAGGTGGAGGGCACCACGGTCCCGGCCGCCGCGGTCCGCACCCGTGCTGACGGCACCGCCTACGTGATCACCGACTCCGGCGAAGTCGACGTGGCCGTGACCGGGTCCGGGCAGGGCATCGCCGTCGTCGACGGGATCGAGGCGGGCACCCGCGTCCAGGTCCTCGACGGCACCCCAGGACCTCAGCCCGCCCAGGCACCGGTTGACGGCGCCGAGGCCACCGAGGACGGGTGAGGGTGCGTGCTGGCGGTACGTGACCTGGCCTTTGCCTACACCCGTGGCGGGGAGGAGCTCTTCGACGGCCTGTCGCACAGCTTCACCGCGGGCGCGTTGACCGCGGTCACCGGGCCCTCCGGGCGGGGCAAGTCGACCTTGTTGTACGTGCTCGGGCTGATGCTCACCCCGACCCGCGGGGCTGTCCTCCTCGACGGCCAGGACGTGTCCTCGGCGGCGGACGCGACCCGTTCACGGGTGCGGGCGCACCGGGTCGGTTTCGTCTTTCAGGACTCCGCCCTTGACCCCACCCGCACGGTGCTGGACTCTGTGCTCGAACCCGCCCTTTACGCCGGTTGGACCCTGGCTGCCGCACGGGTGCGGGGGCAGGAGCTGCTGGACCAGCTCGACGTCGGTGCCCGCGCCGACCACCGACCCGGGGAGGTCTCCGGCGGGCAGGCCCAACGCGTCGCGGTCGCAAGAGCCCTGGTCACCGACCCCGCCGTCGTCCTGGCCGACGAGCCCACGGGCAACCTGGACCGGGACAACGCCACAGGTGTCCTGGCGGCGCTGTCAGCGGCCGCCGCCAGCGACGGCGGCACCGCCCGCACGGTCGTGGTGGCCACGCACGACCCGTTCGTGCTCGAGCACGCCGACGAGGTCCTCGCCCTATGACACCTCCCACGAGAAGGGGGCGCCGTTCGTGAGGCCGCTGCTGCTGGTCCGGGAGGCCCTGGCCACGGCGTGGGCGACCAAGGTGCCCACCGTCCTGGTGCTGCTGCTCGTGGCGACGATGTGCGCGGCTACCATCGCCACGGTCGGGCGCACCGCAGCCGCCGAGCAGCAGCTGCAGGCCCGGTTGGACTCGGCCGGCTCCCGCGTCCTGGTCGTCGCCGACGCCCGCGGCGAGGGCCTGCTGTCCCCGACCGTGATCGACCAGGCCACCGGCCTGTCCACTGCCGAACGCGCCGTCGGCACGCTCATCCCGATCGACGTGGTCAACGGCGTCATCGGGCAGGGCGGCACCCGGGTCCCCGCCTGGGGCGTACACGGCGACCTGTCCACGGTGGCGACCCTGACCGGCGGACGCTGGCCCGGGCCCGGTGAGGCGATCGTCACCCAGACCGCGATGGACCGCCTCGGGATGGACTACCCCGTCGGGTGGGTCGCGCAGGCCTCCACCACCGTCGTCGACGACTGGTCAGTCGTCGGCTCCTTCACCCCCAGAGAACCGTTCGGCGACTACGCCACCGGCGTCCTGTACGCCGCACCCGAGGGACGTGACCTGGACGCCCTGCACGTCGTCCTCACCACCGCGGACGCCGCCGAGGTCACCCAGTCCCAGGTGCTGCGGCTCATCGACCCACCCGCCCCGGACGCGCTGACCATCACCTCCCCGGTCTCCCTCGCCCAGCTGCAGGACCAGGTCACCGGCGACCTCGCCCTCTTCGGCCGCACCCTGCTCCTCGGCGTCCTCGGCGCCGGCGCGCTACTCGTGGCCATCGTCACCCTGGCCGACGTCCTCGTGCGCCGCGCCGACCTCGGCCGCCGCCGCGCACTGGGCGCCACCCGCACCACCATCATCACCCTCGTCCTCCTGCGCACCCTCCTCCCGGCGTCGGTGGGCGCCGCCCTCGGCACGGCCGTCGGCATCCTGCTCACCCGGCGACTCGACGCGACACCCCCCTGGGACTTCACGACCGGCACCGCCACCCTCGCCCTCCTCGCCGCCGCCACTGCCGCCGTCCCGCCCGCCCTCTACGCCGCCACCCGCGACCCCGTACGCGTCCTACGCACACCTTGAGGAAACCGGCTCACCAGATCCCGCTGCCAATCTTCACATGGCCGTCGGAAACATCCGCTAGTGCCGCTCTCCGGCGATTCAGGAGGTGGGCATGAGATCTTCGGCGAGGCCGGCGACGTTGACGTACATGTCGTTGCTGAGGACGACGACCACGTCATTGTTCGGGGACGACAGGATCATGAGCGATCCGTACCCGCCGAGCCGCCCTTCGTGGTGAATCAGTCCGCCCTCGTCCTGCATGAGTCCCAACCCGACGCCCATCCCGTCTTCGGCCAGGGAGAATTCGGTCATCTCAGCCAGACTTTCGGCAGAGACCAGTTGACCATCGGCCAGGGCGGTGGCAAAGGTGACAAGGTCCGCTGCAGTAGAGACCATCCCGCCGGCAGCGCCTGCGGCGCTCTCCAACGCCCGGTAGGAAAAGCCCTCGGTGTTCCCGCCAGGTAGCGCGGGGGCGAAGCCGGTGACCGGTTCTGGCCGGTCCGGCCCCAACCCCGTGTGGCTCATGCCTAACGGCTCGGTAATGCGGGCCCGCAGGACCTCTGACAAGGATTGTCCGGTGAGCTCTTCCACCAGCATCCCGGCCACCAGGTAATTCGTGTTGGAGTAGCGGTGCTGGGCGCCCGGCGGTTCGAACTCGCGCTCCCCCTTGTCCAGCTGTGCGACGACCTCGGCCGCGGTCCAACTGCGGTCGAAGTCCTCTCGCACAGCCTGCTCGAAGGAGGTGTCGAGAAACTCTGGCAGGCCGCTGGAATGGTTGAGCAGCTGTCGAACCGTCACGCCCTTCGCCATCGTCAGGTCGGGCAGCACGTCCGTCACCTGGTCCTCAAGGCTCACGCGTCCCTCCTCGACCAGCTGCATCACCAGAACGGCGGTGAACGTCTTGGTGACGCTAGCGATCCGAAACACGTCGTCGGTGCTCAGCGGAGCACCGGCTGTGTCCGCGCGTCCGGCAGCGCAATGCAACACGCCCTGAGCGGTGCCGAGCGCGACCACCACGCCCCCGGACGTGGACCGGGTGGCCTTCTCAAGGTGGGCTTGCACAGACACCGGGGTTGCGGTTCCGGCCGTGCTCGCCCCGCTGAGGGGGGCCTCGCAGTCCAGTGGTTGGTTCTGCTGCGACGCTGCGGCACCCGCGTCCGAGGTCACCGGCCCCTCGGATGAGCACCCGGTAATCAACACGCCCGAGACCAGCACTGCCATCCACGCCCGAATCATCAGCCGCCCACCGCCCTGCACCGTCTCCCTCGATGGTGCACCCACCCCCGCGCCCCGCACAACGCCGCACCACGCCCCCAGCTCACGAAGGAGCGGTGCGTCCGCGTCCTGGTAGCAGCCGCCGAACCATCCGGAACTGCCGCGAGCAGAGCTTGTGTCGACCGCGGGCTTGTTAACCTCAGAACCGATGACTACGAGACCTCCCGCGGTGCTCCGCCACGTCCTGCCGAGCGACGACGAAGCGATCCTCGAAGCCTTCAAGGCGGAGGACATGTCGCGACAAGGTGACGTCCGCGATCTCGCCTCTGCCGCCACCTATGCGCGGCATCTCTCCGAGAACCCCTTCGCCTTCGCCTTGGATGCCGACGGCTCGCTCCTTGGGGTCGTGGCGCTCAATGTCGACCACGAAAACCGACTGGGCTGGTTCTGGTATTGGACTCACGATTCGCACCGCCATCGCGGCCTGACCAAGCGCGCCGCGGCGACCGTGGCCAACTGGGCGCTGCGCGACGGAGGTATCGAACGTCTCGAGCTGGGGCATCGCGCCAACAATCCCGCCTCCGGGGCCGTTGCGCGCGCCGCAGGGTTCGTCCAGGAGGGCATCGAGCGGGAGAAGTTCCTCGTCGGTGGTGAGCGCGTAGATGTGCTGACGTATGGACGCCTGCGCAGTGACCCTCGGCCGAGCACCCCAGAGCTTCCCCTGACGGCCTCGTAGACCATCCCAGACTCATCCGGACATGCCGCACTGCGGACGCGGTAGCGTCCGCTCCTGCCGCACTGAGCGTGGCCGCACGCTACTGCCGCGTGCAGCGTGGTGCGACGGTCCCGGCGGTGTGCGTGCCCTCGGAAGGTGGAGATCAGATGGCGAAGAACGATGCTAGGGCGTGAGCGAGACCCGACATCTCAGCGCCGGCTTCGACCTCGACGACAACTGATGCCGTCCACTTGTCGTAGATGCTGGGCGTGATCCACCAGCGGAGGTCGACGTGCCCGCGTGTGGTCCACTCAGCCTCGACGCCGAAGTCGTGATCGGCGTTCTCCCACATACGGGTGCCATCCCAGCCGCGGAAATCCTCGGCTAGTTCCTCAATGAAGGCGGGTAAGCCATGACCAGCTTTGTCAAGGCTTAGTACGAGCACCTCTGCCGACAATCCGTTGCCCGAGAGGGCGACGGTGTACTCGACCATGTCATTGATGGCCAGCCCCGCAGGGGAGGGATCGTGATAGCGGAGCTTGGGGGATGTGAGCTCGATTTGGGCATGTCGACCGCCGTTGCTCCAGCGCAGAGCCACCGCGGAGCCATCCTCAGAGATTTGAAGCATGACGCGATACTCCCATCCTGCGACGAGCGATGCTTGCCTGCGGCGCGTCCTACTTCGCGGCGAGCCGAGTCGAGCCCGAGGACCACAACGCTGGGCCTGGGTCGGCGATCCACGGTAGCCTTGAAACGTGTCGAGTGAGGCGGACCGACGAACTGCCCAGGAGGCCGTCGCTGCCTACCACGAGGCCGAGTTGGCCCGATTGGTCGAAGGGGTCGGTGAGGCCATAGACGGTTTCCGATCGGGCAAACTCGACGCCTTCGCGGTCGACGAAGCCTTCTTCCAGTACTCGCGCGCGGCGAGGGAGCTGTGGAAGTTCTGCAACAGCCGGTCGGTGGACCTGACCGTGTCCCTTATCATCGGCAACCGGCCGTCAATCGATTGGTGGGAGCGTGGGGCACTAAGGAAGCGGTGATCCCCAGGTCGGAGTAGGCACTCGTGCATTCGACACCTTGGTTGCAAGATGGTCGAGGTCTTTGAGCGACACGCCTTCATCGAGACGACCGGTGCCATTCGCACTCAACTGGCACCCCTCTATGTCAAGACGCCGCTGGGAGGGTGGTTCTAGGCTTGGGAGCGGCGGGTCCGGGAAGAGGCTTGTCCGAAGAGCCGGCGTTGGGTTGTGAGCCGGTCGCGCTGGAGTCAGAGTCGCTACCTCTTTGCCCTCCCGGGCCCGTCGCCGTGTGCCCGGCGAGGTCGTCGAGGATCTGCTTGTAGACAAGGTCGGACAGTCGCCGTTTGAGGCAGCGCAGCGCTTCCATCGACGTCTTCCCGGAGGCCTTCTTCCGGTCGTAGTAGGCACGGCCCTCGGTGGTCCTGGTGCGCAGCTGGACGATGGCCATGACGTGCAGCACCCGGTTGATCTGACGGTTCCCGCCGCGGGAGAGGCGGTGGCGGACGTGCTCACCGGAGGAGGCGTCGATGGGGGCGGTGCCGGTCCAGGACGCGAAGTGGTTGCGGTCGGGGAAGCGGGTGATGTCGCCGACCTCGACCAGCAGGCGTGCGGCGCCGGAGGGCCCGATACCGTGCAGATCCATCAGCGAGGACCCGGTGTGGGCGACGAGGGCCTTGAGCTCCTTGTCCGCGGCCTTGGTCCGCGCGTAGATCGTGGCCAGGTCAGCTGTCAGTTCCAGGGCGTGGGCCTTGCGGACCTTGCCGGCCGGTGTGGTGGGGCGGACCTTCTTGAGCAGCTCCTTGGCCTGGGCCGCGGACAGGAACGTCTTGGCTCCGCCGGGGATGAGCTCAAGCAGGAGCTTGTGCAGCTGGCAGACCTTGCGGGTGTGCTCCTCGCCCAGGGAGCGGCGCCGGTCCACGCACATCCGCAACACCTCGAGCTGCTCGTCGTTGATGACCGGGCGCAGGCCGGACATCCGCACCCCGACCAGGGCGATGGAGTGGGCGTCGGTCGCGTCGGTCTTGCGGCCCTGCCCGGTGGCGAAGATCCGCACCCGCGCCGACATCTTCGCCGGCACGTCCACGACCTCCTCACCGTCGGCGACGAGCCGGTCGGCGACGTGCTTGCCGATACCGGCGCAGCCCTCGACCGCCCACACCCGCTGTGGCCACTGACGGGCATAGGCCAGCAGCCGACCGTACCCGTCGGCGTCGGTGGAGAACCGGCCACCGCCCACGATCGACTCGCTAGCGGTCATGACCTCGATCGTGACGCTGCGTTTGTGCGGATCCATCCCGATCACGACCCGTGCGCCTTGCTCGTCCATTGCTGTGCTCCCTTGCTCGGACAACGGTGATGTCGAGCTGGGAGGGCACCGCTACGTGCGGCTGGGCATACCCCTCTTGAGCCTCTCGCAGCCCTGGCGGTGACCGGGACGACGCACGCCAATTGTGAGCCTCACGCCAAGAGCGTGGGCAGCCGCAAAGAGAACGACCGCCCCGGTCACCTGAGACCGAGCCTGGCCGGGCCCGATCCTGCCGTCAATGAAACACGTAGCCGCAAGTCGCGCGTTCACACCCCCGCGTTTTACCGCCGCCTGTCGCGCGTGGTGGGTTAGGTCGTGAGGTCGATGGGTTGGGTTGGGGTGTGGGCGTGTTGCTGTCGGGCCATGATGATTGAGGCGGCGATGAGCCAGAGGGGCAGGAGGAGGTAGGTGACGAGGCCGCCGGGTGGGATGCCGGCGGTGCCGAGGGCGCCGAGGGCGCCGAAGGCGATGGTGGGGATGGTGAACCACTTCGGCAGGAGAGCCGCGCGCTGTCCGCCGAGCCCGGTCGCGATGAATGCGGTGGCCAGGCCGATGCCCATGCCGGCCCAGCCGAAGAAATGGACGTAGCTCAGGGCCTGTAGTGCCGCATCGTCCGCGGCGGCCGCTGCGCCGTTGATCAGACCCCAGTTCCAGGTGACCATCTGCGAGATGCCGGCCACGACCACGAGCCAGCCGCCGTAGGCGATGTGTGAGAAGGTCGCCTCGCTGGGTTCGCCTGAGCGCAGCAGGTTGCGCACGGCGGTGGCGAAGATCAGCAGGCTCATTCCCATCAGGACCAGGCATGCCACGCTGGCGTAGTTGGTCGCGAGGTTGTCGCGGATGACGGTGGTGGTCGCTGCTCCTGGCTCGTCACGGGATGTAGTCCTCTGCAACGCTGACTGGCCGATCCAGCACACGCCTGCGACAGCGCCGCTGTATGGCAGGAACCTCTCGAAAGTGTTGCGCGGCATGGCCGGCTCCTTGTGTCGATGTGTACCGCCGGCGGCTCTCACCGGCGGTTCGACCTTCCACCGCGATCTGGCCCAGCCGCATGATGCAGCAGTCCCGGTCGGGTCGGGAACAGTTCCCGGGAAGGCTGACGGCTGCTGGCGCTGCCGCCACAATGGCGACATGGTCTACGCAGCCGTTGCGGTGGGCGCTGGGGTCCCGGTCGCTTTGGGGATTCTCCTGGCGTTGCGCAGTACCCAGGCTCGGATCGCGTGGCTGCTGCTCGCCCATGGCGCATCGGTCGGGTTGCTGCTGGGTGCCTCGCAGGTCACCGGCACGGGCACGACAGCGCTGGCGCTCGACCAGCTGGCGCAGGGCGGCTGGGTCTTCCTCTCCCTGTGGCTGGTGTTGGTGGCCTACCTCGTGCCAGATGGCCACCTGCTCTCCGCGCGCTGGCGGCTGTGGGTGGGCGCCGGACTGGTCGGCGTGGTGCTGTTCCTGGTCGGCGCCGCCGGTGACGCGGACAGCTTCCGGCAGGAGCACCCCCGCCAGAACCCTCCTCTGGGCGCGCTTCCTGAGCCGCTCGCCGACGTTCTCGGCGTGGTCGGTCTGGCCCTGGTGGTGCTGCTGTTCATCGGCTCCGCGGTAGCGGTGCGCGCCAGGTTGCGCGCCGCCACCGGCGTTGTGCGGACGCAGCTGCTGTGGCTGGTCTGGGGGGCTGTGGCTGTTCCGCTCGGACTGGTGGTGGGCTGGACCAACCACTTCCTCCTCGGTGACCACGCCTGGCTGACCTATGCCGCGTTGACCGTCGTGGCTGTCGCGTTGCCCAGCGTCATCACGATCGCCATCCTGCGTCATCAGCTCTTCGACATCGAGGTCGTGCTGAGCCGAACGCTGACCTATGCAGCCCTGATGGTGGGCGTGGTCGTGGTGTACGCCGTGGTGCTCTTGGCCGCCGAGACAATAGGCGGTACGAGCACCCTTGGCGGGTTGCTGGCAGTGGGTGTCGTCGCGGTGGCGGTCTCCCCGGCGCACTCCTGGCTGCGGCAGCGGATCGAACGCGCCGTCTACGGCTACCGATCTGATCCGCATCGGGCACTGCGGCTGCTGGCCGCACGCGCCGAGGCCGCTGAGCCCGAGACGCTCGCCACCTCCATCACCGAGGCCGTGGCGGAGGCGCTGCGGGTGGAGAAGGTGTGGGTCCAAACCGACAACGCCATCGACGGTGAGCACGTCGTCCGGGTCCCTCTGCGACACCGCGGTCAGAGACTGGGCGACCTGGCGCTCGAGGTGCCACCCGGTCGGCGACTCTCACCTGCCGACCGGGCGTTGCTCGATGACCTGGCGCGATACGCCGCGGTCCTGGTCAAAGCAAGCCGCGCGGGCGACCAGCTTCGTGAGTCCAGGTCCCGGATCGTCGCCGGCCGCGAGGAGGAACGTCGCCGGCTGCGCCGAGACCTGCACGACGGGATCGGCCCGTCGTTGGCGGCGATCGTGCTGATGCTCAACGCGGCTGGATCCCGCACCGACAGCACCGAACGCAGCGCCCTCCTCGACGAGGCCCGCGCAGAGGTCAAAGACGCCATTGCAGAGGTTCGGCGACTCGTCGACGACCTGCGCCCCGCCGCGATCGACGAGGTCGGCCTCCTCGGCGCGATCCGTCAGCGTGCCGCGGCCCTCTCCGGTGAGCTTCCCATCGAGGTGGCCGGACCCCCATCCCTGCCCACGCTGCCCGCAGCAGTCGAGGTGGCCGCGTACCGCATCGCCTCCGAGGCCATGACCAACGTCGCCCGGCACTCCGGGGCGTCCCGGTGCCGAGTCACCATCGCCGTGAACGGCTCGCTAGAGCTCACCGTCGCCGACAACGGGCGCGGCGTCGAACAATCCCTCAAGGACGGCCTCGGGTGGACCTCCATGCGGGAACGCGCCGCCGAGCTCGGCGGCACGTGCACCATCTCACCTCGCACCCCCAACGAAGGCCTCATCGTGCACGCCGTCCTGCCGCTCAACGACACAACGCACCATCTGGCCGACATCAAGGCCGAGCGATGATCCGGGTCCTCGTCGCCGACGACCACCCCGCATTCCGGCGCGGACTCCAACTCATGCTCGCCGACACCGACGACATAAGCATCGAGGGTGAAGCAGCCAGCGGCGCCCAGGCCGTCGAGCTCGGTGAGCAGCTCGCTCCAGACGTCATCCTGATGGACCTGCGGATGCCCAACCTGGACGGCATCGAGGCAACCCGCCGGCTCAGCCGCAACAACCCCGCGCCAGCGATCGTCGTCCTGACCATGTTCGAGGACGACGACTCCGTCCTCGCCGCGATGCGAGCCGGCGCCCGCGGCTACGTCCTCAAAGGCGCCGAGCAGGACGAGATCATCCGAGCGATCCGCGCGGCCGCTGCAGGCGAGGCGATCTTCGGCCCCGAGATCGCCCAGCGCGTCATCGACCACTTCACCAACAGCGCAGGCCCGCAAACCACAGCGTTCCCTGCTCTGACCGAACGCGAACGGCAGGTGCTCGAGCTCATCGCCGCCGGCAAAGGCAACGCCAGCATCGCCCACGAGCTGATGATCAACCTCAAAACCGTACGCAACCACGTCTCGAACATCTTCACCAAGCTCCAGGTGTCCGATAGGTCGGCCGCCATCGTCAAAGCACGACAGTCAGGACTGGGCGGCAGCTGAACCCGACGGTGGAGGGCGCTGCGTGACCAACCTGAAGCGTTCACGGTTTGATGCCGCTGTCATGGTGGGTTACGCGCCCTTCTGGGTCGAGGCGCGGGTGGTGTAGTGAGCGGCTTCGAACTCGATGGGTGGAACCATACCGAGGGTGCCGTGCAAGCGCTCGTGGTTGTACCAGGTGACCCAGGCAGCGGTCGCTGCCTCGACGTCGGCCAGCGACCGCCAGGGGCCGTCGTGGAAGACACTGGTCTCGATGCGCTCGCTCTTGTACAGGCCCATGTCGCTCGGGAAACAAATCGTCCTGAGGAACACCACCAACTCCTCGGTATTGCGTGACACGACATTGTGCGCTGTGTAGAAGTGTTCCCAGATCACTATTGCTTCATGGAACGATGGCCAATGCCGGTCTTCCACCATGCCGCTCCTCATTCGGTGATCTCTCCGAGGCTAGTGGTCCGGCCCCGATGCGGCACGCGTTGTGACCTCGGCTCGACGCAGGGCACGCCTCTGCTCTGTGGCGAACCCTGATGACTGTGTAGGCCCGAGCGCGACAGGGATGCTCTCATCTGCCGCGACGGGGGATCCGGGCTCAGCGCGAGTTGGGAGGGCTGCCCGTCGCGTGCTCGATTGCCGTCTCGATGTCCGGTGCCAGGCCTGTGAGTCTGCCTAGGAGGCTGGAGAGTCCGGGCTCTTCTATGGGGAAGTGGCCGCAGCCACGCAGCCTGACCAGTTCGGTCGGACCTGCAATTCTTTGGAACCATCGGATGCTCACCTCCAGGGGCGTCCAGGCATCCTTGTCCGGGTGCGCGAGAATGACGGGGGTGCGCATCTGCTCGGGCTGGACGTGTTGGTACGTCATGTAGGAGGCGAGAAAGCCAAGAGGCACGTGTGCCCCTCCGCCCCGGGGGTCGCTGGCGCAGAGCTTCGACAGTCCGGCGTTGCGGCTCATCTTGTCCAGCGCGGCTACCCACGACATGGGCACCCGCAGCCCCGACAGCCTGTCAGGAAGCCGCCTCGCTAAAGGCCCGGCGAGCACACCTGCAGGGCCGAACCTGGTCAGCACCCGCTGGACACGCCGGTCGCGAGGGTCGAGCAGGCATGTGGCCACGACGACCGCAACACGCCCGCAGCGTGCGGCGACCTCATAGGCGAGCATGCCTCCCACGCTGGCGCCCAGAAGGAGCAGCGGTCTCCCGTCGTCCTCAGCAGCCACGAAGTCACAGAGCATGTCGACCCAGTGCTGGTACCGCACCGAGGACGGGTCCGGCGATACCGTCTTGCCGTACAGGGGCAGATCCACGGCTGACAGGTCGAACTGCTCCGGCGGCAGTAGAGAGGCAATGGGCCACAAGGCGCTGCTGTTTCCTCCGGCACCATGCACGACGATGACCCGGACCCGCGCTTCGGGGCTGCGGCGGCGGTAGACGTGAACGTCGTGGCCGTGCCATTCCCACCGGTCCTGCTCGGGAGCGTAATCCACCCGCTCACCCCAAGCGGCGGGCAGGAAGGCGGCATAGTCCACAACCTCAGGAACTCGCACGCCTAGCACCATACTTACCGACGGCCAACGGCTGACCCCCAAGGCCGCACCCGTCTCACTCTCATGCCGCCTGCCGCTTGTTAATGCACCTCGCCGGTGAGCGGGTCGACCCGGTGACCGTCGACGACGTGCAGGCGCGGGCCTTGCGGTGTCTGGTCGGCGGCTGCGAACAGCCGGCGGTGGTGGTCGACGTCGCGGGCATAGTCCTCGTGCCGCTGTTCGTCGGCGGCCTGGAAGCGGACGTGGGCGGGTCGGGCGGGCCAGTCGTGGTGGCGGCTGTCGCAGGCTGTGCGTAGCCGTGTCTTGCGGCGGTCGAAGAAGGCGGGCAGTGCGTAGCGGTGCCATTCCTCGAGGGCGTCGCTGGCGATGGCCTGGCCGGCATTGCGGCGCTGATCGGCCAGGACGGCGATCTCGTGAACCAGGTGGGGGTGGGTGGGCCAGCACGGCGGGATCAGGTAGGAGGGGTCCCAGACGTGCTCGCTGTTGACCCATTCGACGACGGCCTCGAGCCACTCCCACAGCTCGGCCCGCATGGGCGGGTCGCCGATGGATCCGGGGTCCCAGGGGCGGGGCAGCATGCTGGGCTGGCCGACCGCCTTGCGTGCCGCGTCGTCCCCGTTGAGGGCGATGTCGAGCTCCCGGTAGGCGTGGACGATCAACGGGCCGGGGGCGGGGAAGGGCCTGGCCAGCGGGTAGCGCCCCCGTCCCTGTTCTCCTGCCGGGTGGGTCGTGCTCACCGGTCGTGCTCCGCTGTGATGAGGCCGTGCTGACGGGCTGCGGCCAGGGCGGCGGTGGCGCGGGCTTCGGGGCTGATCGTGGCACGCCGGTGGCCCCCGATCTGGTCCCGGAGCATGGCCTGGTCGGCCAGGAGTCGCTTGCCGGGTTTGCCGTCGATGCAGCGGTGGAGCCGGGCCATGACGGGTTTGCCGTTCTCGGAGATGACCAGTGCGTGCCGTTCCTTGATCTGGCGGATCTCCGATCCGGTCAGGACGGGGATGTCCTCGGCTGAGTAGGTGCGCCCGCCGCGGTGCCCGGTGTTCCAGGTGGCGCGTCCGACGCGGACCTTGCCGACGAGGTCGGAGACCTCCTGGTTGAACGCGACGTCCTTGGAGCCGCCGAACAGGATGAGGTTGTTGGTCAGGCCCAGCACGGCGCGGGCCTCGGCCTGGCCGAAGATCGAGTCGAGCTGGGCGCGAGTCTGCGCGGCCCAGATGAAGGACAGGCCCAGGGCTCGTTCGTTGGCCATGCGGGTGCGCAGAGTCGGCAGCGGCGCGGTGGAGGGCAGCTCGTCCAGGCACGCGAGCAGCGGCGGGCACAGCCTGCCCCACGGGGACCGTTGGGCCATGCCCAGGGCGGTGTCCAGCACGTGCTCGGCCAGGGCAGTCATCAGCGGGGAGGCCGAGGCGTAGGGGTCTTCGCGGCCGAGCAGGTAGATGATGCCGCCGACGGCAAGAACCTCGGCGATGTTGGTCCCCGGTCGCCCGGGGCCGGGGACGCACCGTTTGCGCATCGGTTCCTGGAAGAACAGCGACAGGGCCTGCTGCACCGTGGTGACGGTGTTGCCGGCGGTCCGTTCGTCTCCGTGGAGGGCCCCGTGCAGCAGTCCGTGCCAGAACTGCGCGGCCTGGGGGTGGGTGCGCAGGATCTCGGCGGGTTCGATGGTGGAGCGGGGGTCGGCGACCCACTCCAGTACGTCGTCCAGGGTGCGGTTGGTCAGCGCGGCGGCATGGAAGTAGGCCTGGATGACCTTGGCGGCTTCGGCGGCGTAGAACCGGGCGGCCTGGTCCCCGTACCCCTCGGCCACAGCACCCTTGATGGTGCCGGCGGTGAACGCCTTGGCGCGACGCTCGGCCACGACCGCGTCCACGCACCCCTCGATCGGGTCCCACACGAGCTCCGGGAGCCCGGGTACCAACCCGAACGGGTCGAGCACGACGCACGGTCGCCCGTCGCTGGAGCGGGCGGAGAACGTCAGGAGCAGGTCGTCGGGTTTGGTGAGGGTGACTAGGGCCGCCCCTGGTGCGTCGAGCAGGGCGGGGGTTAGCAGGTCCAGGGTCTTGCCCGATCCCTGGGGTCCGATGACCCCTGCGGTGCGGTCCCAAGGCACCCACAGGTCGACCCCGGCGGGGGCGGTGGACCGTCCAAGGTTCCACCCCACGTCCCGAGGATCGAACCTGGTCCGTGCCCGCCGAGAACGGTTCGCCTCCCCGGCCTGGGCGGGGCCGCGGCGCTGGAAGAAGCCGGGCAGGTTGAGATTCATCGTGCGGCCTTTCCGTAGAGGTCGGGCCGGATGACGGCCCGGTGCTTGCGCATCCGGGGTAGACCCAGCAGCGACGCGGCCTCGGACCTAGAGGCCATGCCCCGCAGCCGACCCGGTCCCCAGCGCCGGTAGGCCACCACGGACAGGACCAGAGCGACGAGCAGGTTGACGGCCTGGGTGATGAGCACCCAGGCCCGCAACGCCCCCGGTTCGGCGAGGTCGCCGGGGTTGGTCAGTCCGGCGCCGGCGTCGCCGCGCCACAGGCCAGGCAGGCTGCGGAACAGCTCGGTAGCTGGCGGCCAGCCCCATCCGCCGCCGGCGAGGAGGTTGGCCACGGCCCGCCCGGTGTGCACGCCCAGCACCGCGACCAGCACTAGGGTGAGGACGATCGCCAGGGGGATCTCGTAGGTCCACGGGTGCGGGTTCTTGAGTCTGTCCTGCTGCATCGCTTCCTCATCTCCACCGGCGGGGAACTGTTCTGCGTCCTAAAGCGGACGAGGACGGCTCAGGGACTCAACTGGGTGCTTTCGGGTTGTCGTCGATGTTGCCCAGGCGCCAGATCTCGAAGATGTTGTTGTCCAGGACGTGCTCGTAGCTGAAGAAGCCGACTCCCTTGGTGGGGTTGGCGGCCTCGATGCTGGTGTAGGTCGCCGGGTCCCAGACAAAGCCGACGTGCCCGATCGTGTGCGGGCCCAGGTAGGAGTCGAAGAAGAACAGGTCCCCTGGCTGGGCCTGGTCGAGCGGGACGCGGAACCCGTTGCCCATCGCCAGCCAGTCCCGCTGGGCCTGGGCGGTGCGGGGGGCGGTGATCCCGATCTGGGCCATCGCGGTCTGGGTCAGTGAGGAGCAGTCCCAGGCGTCGGGCCCACCGGCGCCCAGAATGTAGGAGTCCCCCTCCTGTCCGGCCGCGAAGGCCAGCATCTGAGCGACCCGCTCGCTGCTGACCGGGGGCAGGTCGGGGTTGCCGCCCTGGCCGTCGCAGTGCAGCGGGTCTCCCAGGACCAGACCACCCCCGTACTGCTGCGCGTAGTACAGGACGTCGTTGACGTACCAGTCGGCGTGGTTGTAGGCGAACAGCGCAACACGCACCCACTCCTCGCCACGGTGCACCCCTGAGGCGGTCAGGTAGTTGGCCGCGGAGTGGACCGAGTCGGCATCGTTGTCGATCTGCGCCAAGCCGTCCCCGTCCCCGTCGACCCCGTAGGCGGCGAAGGTGGCCGGCATGAACTGCATGAGGCCCCGCGCACCCGCCGAGCTGGTGCCGGTGTTGGCCCCGTGCGCGGTCTCGGCCATCCCGATCCCGGCCAGCAGGGCCCACGGGATGCCGTACTCGGCCCCGGCCTGCTCGTACAGCTCCTGGATGCCCGGCGGGATCGGCAGCGGCCGGTTGTGCAGCGAGTCCTGGCGAGGCTGCCCGGGGGCGGGGAGCTCGAACCCGATGCCACCCTCCCCGTCCCGCGGCAGGTCCGGGGCCACCTCGGGCGGGGCGGAGGGAGCCACGGCGACACCGGTCAGGGGGGCACCGCGCTCGAGCATGAACGGCACCGGGTCGATCGGCTCCCCAGCGGAGCGCACCTCGAAGTGCAGGTGCGAACCGGTGGAGTCACCGGTGGACCCCTCGACGCCGACCCGCTGACCCTGGTGGACGCTCTGCCCGACGGTCAGCGGGCTGGGCGTGGCCAGGTGCAGGTACCGGGTGCTGATCGCGCCGCCGTGGTCGATGGTGACGGTGTTTCCTCCCCCGCTGGTCCACCCGGATCCGGTGACCGTGCCGGCCGCGGCGGCGACCACCGGGGCGCCCGCCGGTTGGGAGGTCATGTCGACCCCGGCGTGCAGGAGCCACTCCTTGTGGATCGGGTGGAAACGCTGTCCGAACCCCGAGCCTGGGGTCAGGGCATAGGCGGTCTCGTACGGTGGTCGCCAGTCCCCGGTGACGGGCAGGGTCCCCTCGCAGAAGAGGGTGCGGTGCTCCTCGGCCAGCGCGGGTGTGGCCACCGAGGCCACGAGCACCGCGGTGGACAGCGGCACCCCGGCCAGCAGCGCGAGGGCGGCCAGGACGGCGAGGGCACCTTTCACGGCTGGATCACCGGGTCGATTCGATACCGGTGTTGGTGTTGGCCAGTGCGGCCTCGAGGGGGTGCAGGACGGTCTGCACCTTGTAGAGGCGGTCCCCCACCTGCCACACGGCGCGGCCTGGTTCCTGGCGTGCCCAGGTGGTGATGGCGTGCACGGCCAGCGGGCCCAGGCCCAGGATCTCGTCGAGCTCCTTAGCCACCTTGGGGCCCTGGCCGTGAAGGATCTTGATGTCGGCCAGGTGCAGCATGTCCCGGGCGATGGTCTGAGCCACCGAGCCCTCGTCACCGGCGGAGAGCAGGTCGGAGGGTTTGTGCGCGACCGCGTACTGGATGTCCCCGCCCTGGCCGGCGAAGCCGCGAGACAGGCGCATGTCGGCGTCGAAGGCCTTGACGGCTTCTGGGCCTAGCCGCAGCTGCCGCCACGCCTCGTCGCGGACGACCACGCGCTGGTCGGCCCGGGAGACGACTTCGCGCTGCCCGGCGCCCCAGGAGCCCAGGCAGGTCAGGGCGATGCCCACGGCTTCCTGGGGCAGCCGGGACAGGGACAGGGACTGGATCGGTGCGAGCCAGTCGATGTCGAAGTTGGTGTGCGCGTCGAACATTCCGGCCAGGGCGCCGTTGACCAGCTGGCCCAGGGCATCGCGCAGCAGCCGGGTCTCGTCCGTGAACTGCCGGCGGGTCTCGTACCGGGTCGCCGCCACCATCTCGGGGGCGGGGTTGTCCAGTGCGTGCCACAGCCCGGGCAGGGTGGTCTCGGTCAGCCGGGTGGCGCCGGCGGCGTAGCCGGTGAGGTCGGCCAGTGCGGCGCGGACCACCGTTTCGTCGCTGGGCCCGAACGGGACCAGGTTCTCCCCGATCTGCTGGGAGCCGACTAGGGCCCGGATGAGGGTCAGCCACCGGGAGAACACGGACTGGGCGCGCCGCTGAGCCTCGACGGCGTCGAGCTGCTCCCACCCGTGGGCCAGCGGGCCGAGGGCCAGGGGGTTGACCCGGGCACCCAGGCCGGCACCGAGGGCGATCGGCTCCACCCCCAGGAACCGGCACACCCCCTCGTACTCGTCCTTGGTGTCGCCCAGGATCAGGGCCCGGTACCCGAAGTCCATCATCCGCAGGATGAACGCCTTGGTGGTCCCGGACTTACCCATCCCGGGCTTGCCGAAGCACATGATGTTCGGGTTGCTGATCGGCACATCGCCGCGGACCACCCAACCGAGCGGGTCGCAGTGGAACGCCGCCCCGGAGGAGACGTCGATGCCCATCTGCGCCCCGGTTGGCGGCAGCGCGGGGGTGGGGATGAACGGCCAGAACGCCGGCGCCTGGTCACTGGTCATTCGCCAGGTCGCCACCGGCGCTCTCGCCGGGGCCCACCCCCGGCCAGCAGCCCGAGGTCCCTTGGTGCTGGTGGGCCGGAACACCCGCGGCTCCCGCTCCTGCTTTGCGGGCACTGGTGCTGGTGGGGCGTCGTGGCCGAAGTCGGCCAGCAGGCGAGCCACGTCCCGGCCGGTGCTGCCCCGGCGGCCGTGAGGGGTTCGACTGCGTGAGGCGCTCACGTTCAGCCCGCCTTCCGGGTCAGGCTGATGCCCATCGGCACCACGGAGGCGGCGAAGGCCACGTCGTGGGCCAGGTCCAGGCGCAGCGGGGCGAACCCGGCCCGGCGGATCGAGGAGTCCAGGCGGCGGCCCGCCTCGGCGGCCCGGACCGTCTTGGGCACCGTGACCGTGGCCACCGCGTAGGGGACGGTCAGGGAGTTGCCGCGGGCCAGCTTGGACTCCAGCCGGCGCACCTTCTCGGACTCGTCGACGTCCTTGGTGCGCTGCTTCATCCGTGCCGCGACCCGCAACGACTGCCCCAGGTCGGCGCCGAACTCGCTGTTGGCCGACTGCCGGTCGGCACGGCCCGGCGGCACCAGGGGGTAGCAGACCATGAAGGAGCGCCGCTCCCCGTCCTGGTGCGCCGACAGGACCGGGGCCAGCGCCCCCATCGCGGCCCCTTTGACCGGCAGCTTGATCGTCGAGGAGACCGAGTTCCAGGCGTCGTGGGAGTAGTGCCGCACGGCGGCGTCAGCACCGGAAGGGCCGGCCATCTCCCAAGGCACGTCGGTGTTCACGCCCGTCTCGGTCTGCGCGGCAGCCAGCGCGTCGATGATGGTCGCCCGGTCCCCTGGGGCGAACCCGGTGCGGCAGGCATGAGCCAGCTGGGGGCTGGTCAGCCACTCCACGCTCGAGACGCCCAGGCCGCCGCGCAGGTGGGACTCAACCTCGGCGATCGCGCCGTACAGGGCCCTGGCGCGACCGTTGACTCCCCCGCCGTACTCCCGGGCCACCTTGCCCAGCCGTGACTCGGGCACCACGACGGTGACGTACTGCTCGGTACGCACCGTCGCGGCGGTCAGCGACTCGTGCAGGTCGTCGTTGATCGCCGTGACCTGGGCTGGGGCGTTGCCCGTGCGGTGGCGTCGCACCCAGTCGGTCCGCTCGGCACCGTCCTCAGGAACGGTGCGGACCATGAAGATGACCTCGGAGACCAGCTCGGCCCGCACGGCCGCGTCGAGCAGCTCTGCCAGGCCCTGCCCGTAGACCTGCCGATCCTCGAGCTCGGCCATGCCCAGCCCCGGATGGACGATCGAGGCGGTGACCGCCCAGGTCCTTATCGAGTGGTTCTGAATCAACGCGACCCGACGGTGGGAGTGCCCTGTCGGTGGGCCCTCGTGGATCACGACGCTGGCCAGGACCCCCGGCAGGTCCGCCTGCTCCTGCTCCTGGGCCTGCCCGGTGGTGGCCCGCGCCCGGAACCGGGTCCACCCGGCCAGGGTCCCGGCCGCCAGGGACACGGTCGAGGTGATCCACCCGGTCATCGACCGACCCCTGACCGGGACGGCCACGACACCGAACAGCAACCCCCAGCCGAGGATGGACAGGCCCACCGCGGCCCAGTCCTGCTTGGAGATCGACCAGGCCACCGGCAGGACGGCTGCGGCCAGGAGGCCGAGCTGGAGGCCGGTGAGGCCGAAGAACCACCCGATGCGGGCGCGGGTGTGGTCGCGGTAGACGGTCATCGTGGGGTCCTCCTGCGGGCGGCTTGGGTGGGTCGCTTCCTAAAGCGGCGCTGCAGCCACCAGGGACTCATCACTTCGCTGCTCCTGCGGCCGCTCCGGCCGCTCCGGTGCCGCCGGCGCCTCCGGCGGCACCGGCCGCACCGCCGCCGCTGGGCGGGGGGAGCGGACCAGCGCCGGTGCTCGGGTTGGTCTGCGCCGGGGGTGGCGCCTGGACTGCTCCCCCACCGGCTTCACCGCTGCCACCGCTGCCACCGCCGGTGTCCTCGCCGCGTTGTTCGGGGTGGCTGGCTCGTCGGCGGCCACCGCCCGTCCTGGCCGGCTGGAAGTCGGGGACATAGGTGTTGTGCCCGGCACCCATCTGGTTGGACACGTCCGCGCCGATGGCCGCGCCCCGGGTGCCGGCGGACACCATCGCCTCGACGCCGAGACCGATCGCCGTACCGACGGCGCCGGCTGCCGGGCCGATGGCGAAGCCGCCCTTGGAGGCCGCGTTGCTCGTGGCCTTGGCGGCCCGCTGGTTGGCCTCTCCTTCGGCGGAGACCTCGCTGGCCGAACGGCCGTGACTGTCCACGCTCGAGGCGGCATTGGACGTCCCCACGGCCCGGCCGGCTAACCCACGCAACCCGCCCTGAGCCTCGTACCCGGCACGCATCGCGGCCCCGGAGGAGGTGCCGGGGTCGACGAAGGCCAGGAGCTTGAACAGTGCGAGGGGGGAGAACGCGGCAATGCAGATCAGGAACACCCCGGGGATCGCGGTGCCGATCGTCCTGGCCAGCCCATCGGCCTCGCCTTCGACAATGCCGGTGGTCAACGAGATCCCCAGGCCGAGGACCAGAGCGACCAGCACCGGGGTGAACGCGGCCGCGTGGAACCACCGGAACGACTTCCAGAACCATGACCGTGAGAACCCGCTGGCCAGGCCTGCCGCGGCGATGGGTCCGGTGGCGACCAGCACCAGCAGGGCCCCGGCCCGGGTCAGCATGACCAGCAGGAACCCGATCCCGGCCAGCCACAGGAACAGGCCCATGAACCCCAGGACGGTGGCCAGCACCGTGTCGGTGATGTCCTCGGTGGCGATGATGAAGACCTCGGAGGGCTCCCAGTGGGCGAACAGCTCCACCCCGAACATGGCCTGCATCAAGGACCGGGTCAGACCCTGGGCGGCGGCCAGGATCATCACGCAGTACCCGATCCAGCCGGCGAAAACGACGACGAACTGCGCGACCCCGACCGCGGCCTGGGCGAGGTCTGCGCCGTCCCGGCGCCACGCGGCCAGGCCCAGCTGGGCCATAGCCAGGATCAGGACCAGCGCCAGGGCCAGCCAGAACGTGGTCCGGTACACCTGCCCGGCCGGTCCGGCAGCGGTGACGTCGGGGGTCAGGAAGGCGTCCACGAAGCCCAGGACGGTGCGCAGGAACCACAGCCCGGCAGCCCAGATCCCCAGCATGACGGAGGTCCACACGTCGGCGGCAAGCTCACCGACCGCTTTGCCGGCCAGGTACTCGAACGGGTTCGGGATACCGAACATGAGTCAGGCCCTCTCTGGTCTTCTCAGTGGCTGTCGACCCAGGGCCGCCACCCGGCCTGGGCGGCCAGCTCGGTCCCGGGCCACGTCGAGGGCGCCGGTGCGACCGGACGGGTCGTGTCGATCACCCAACGGTCGCCGGTCCAGGTCATGGCCTCGCAGTGCCCGTAGGCGACGCGCGCCTCCTCCACCAGGCGTGCGTGCAGCTCCAGCAGGACGCACGCCACCACCCAGTCCTGCCCGTCAGTCCCCTTCACCTGGCCGGCGGCCGGGACCGCGGTCACGACCAGGCCGACCTCCTTGGTCTGCCCGCTCTGGCCGGCGGCGGTGAGGAAGTCGGTGACGTTGCCGGTCATCACCCACCTCGCCGGGTCGGCATCACCGGTTGACCAGGACCGGTAGATCTCGTGCGTGCCCGGCACCGACATGGCACCGATGACGGCCACGTCGATCGCGGCCAGCTGGCCCACCGCACCCTCCGGGGTCTGGGGGTACCCGGTGGGAACGCCCACCGGTCCGGTCGTCGAGGGTGAGGGGACGCCCAAGGGTGCGGCGACGGTGGGGGCCACCTGCCCCTGCCGGTAGGCGCGGGGGTCGTCCACGGTCAACATCGGCGCGCCCGCGATCTGCTCGCGGCGGGCAGGCCCCTCCTGGGCCAGGGTGGCCTCGTCCAGCCCGACCGGTGAGGCTGCCACCTCCTGCGCGGCCGGCCTCTGGGGAGGCTCGTCGGCCAGGACCTGCCAGATGAACAGACCCAGGCCGGCCAGCAGCGCCAGCCCTGCACCCAGGGCTGCGGCGAGGATGCCCCACAGCTTGGTCCGTCCCCACGCCTGCGGTGTCGTCGTCGACATCTCAGACGCACCCGGTGCCCATCATCGCGTCCAGGATCCCCGGCAGGATCAGGTAGGCGATCACCGCGATGAAGACGATGACCAGCCCGATGATGCCGCCGGTGCTGGCGTGCGGCATGCCGAACATCCGGCCGCCGGCGATGGCACCCACGCCGATGACCAGGCCGAGGAAGAACAGAATGCCCACGCCCCACAGGACGTAGCCGAGGATGTTGTCGACGTGGACCTGCGCGCCAGGGGGCGCCTGGGGGCAGACGGCGGCGACGAACGTGGCGGCGTGCAGGCCGGCGTCGGAGACGTTAGCGAACATGCTGGGTACTTCCCTTCTGGTGGTGGATAGAACTGCCAGCCAGCTGCAGGAGCTGGGCGATCGTGGTGGCAGCGCTCAGCACGCCGCCGGGCAGGGGTGAGGTGTCCAGGCCGCGGACGGCCAGGCCCGGGTCGTGGGGTACCTCGACCAGGTCCTCCTCGAGCAGGGACCTGGTCCGCGGGCCGATGCAAGAGACCACCTCGCGGGGCCAACGTCGACGTCTCGGGCCCTGGACGGCCACCACCACCGCTTCGGGATGCGGGTCGAGCTCGTGCAGGACCCCCTCGAGCCGTCGCAGACCGGGGACGGTGGCGGTGGTGACCAGCACCACCCGGTCGGAGTCCAGCACGCTCGCGCGGAGCCAGCCGGCGGACCGCACCAGAGGGCCCATCGGCCATCCGGCGTCGAGCACAGTCAGCTGCGGAGCGGCCCGCGGGTCGAGACCAGGGTCGGGGTCCGGGACGGGGATCTGGTCGGGTGAGGCGTACCCGTCCAGCAGCCGGTCCAGGACCAGCAGGTCGCGGTGGCCACGGACCCAGCCCGACCCGGTCTCCCCCAGCTCGGCGGTGGCGAACCCGGTCAGGCCGCTCGATCCGGCCGGACTAGCCTCGACCACCCGCACCTGGAGCTCCAGCGCGGTCGCGACTGCGACCGCGACCGTGGTAGCCCCGGCCGACCCGTGGCAGCCCAGGACGGGCAGCACAGGCACGCCGGGGTCCCAGGTCGATCCCTCGCCCGCTCCGTCCTGGGGTGCGTGCCTGCGGCGCGGCGGCAGGTCGGTGGCCCCGGGGCGGAACCGGCCGTCCTGAACGGCCAGCCAGGCGCGCTGCAGCTCGGCCACGCTGACCACGCTCACGCCTGGCCCCCTGGTCCTGCCATGCGCTGGTGTCGACGTGCGATCGCCTGTCGCACGTCCTCGGTAGGCAGCTGGGCAAGAGCGGTCTTGGCTTCCTGCACCTGTCGAAGACGGCGGACACAGTCGTCCAGCTCGGCCAGCACCTGGGGGCCAGACGCCGACAGCTGCAGCAGCTGCTCGACGTCGGCTCCAGGCTCCGGTTGCTTCATCACGCCTCCTAAAGCGCAGTGGCGAGGTTCTGGGTCTCACGCCGAGCGAACTGTTCTTGCGTAGGTGTCCTGCAGTGCCCGCAGTGCCCGCTCGGCCCGGCGGGTGACGGTCGCTCGGGACACGCTCCATTCCCTGGCCACGTCGGCAGCACTCGATCGGGCGAACAGGCCGCCCCGGCCGCGGCCGCCGCGGGGGGTGTCGGCGTACTCGGCCAGGCGCAGCAGCAGGTGGCAGTCGTCCTCGTTCACCACGCCGGCGCCGGTGGCGTCCTCCAAGAGCTCGTGCAGCACGCCGCTGTGGGCCGCCGCGGCACCCTGCGGTACGCAGGTACCGACCGGACGCGCGCCAACACCAGGTGCCATCAGTAGTTCGGGGTCCGCCGACGGGAGCTCGGCGCGGGCCGCCCGCGGGTCCATCGACAACCCCAGGTCGGTCATCACCTCCCGGCGCGTGTTCATCAGGACCGTCGCGGCGACCCAGATCCCCTTGGCCCAGCTGACGGTGCGGGCGCAGATCCACAGCTGCGCCGCGACGAGCTCGTCGATCCGTTCGCTCAACGGCATCAGGGCGCGGGCGATCCCCACCGCGCCCGGAAGGAGCAACCACAACAGCGCGGCCGTCGCGGCCGGGTCGTCCCCACCGTCCGCCGCCCCCAGCTCGGCCAGCGCCAGCAGAACCTCGTTCGTCTCATCCGGGGTCGCCTGCTTGACCCACCCCGGTAGCTCCAGGAGGTCGTCACAAACACCCAGCACCGGGTGGGTGCGCTGCCACTCATGCCATCGGGCACACGCGGAGACCAGCAGGTCCCCGTGCGGCTGCTCCAGACCAAGCTGCGTCGCCAGGCTCACCTCGAGCTCCTCTCGTCGTGCGATCACGACGAGAAAGGTCGCCAAACAACGCTCCCGGTTCCGTCTCTGCTAGGCCCGATCTGGCCGGGCCCCCCCGGGGGGAGACGCCACGAAACCGCCGGTCAGCGGGCGTCTCTGAACGTCTCTGGAGATGTTCGTGCGGACCCCTTGCCAACTGCCCGCACCCCGACCCCGGACGCGCCACGGGTCCTCACTCCTGGGCATAGAGCAACCCCCACGCGGGGGGAGACTCTGGGGAGAGTTGCGTGGGGGTTGCTGCCGGTGAGGTTCGCTGGGTTAGACGGCTTCTTTCCTGTCCTCCAGCCAGCCGTGACCATCGATGATCCGCTGGGTGCGTTCGGGCAGGTCGCCCGGCGGGAGGTCGGGGTCGTCGGTGCGGTTGCAGACGTCGGTCTGCAGCAGGCGGACCGCTTCGGCCGTGTTGCCCTCCCGTGCGGTGACCGCGACCAGGTCGAGCGTGGGGATCTCCTCCTCTGGGGCGGCGAGGAAGGCGATCTCCGCCGCTGCCCGTGCCCCGGCCAAGTCGCCGGTCTGCAGGTCGTGGGTGGCGACGATGTGGGCGACGTCGACCACCGCACAGGTCATGTGGTGGTCGAGCCGGTCCCCCTCGAACAGCCAGCCCCATCCTCCACGGCGCAGCTGGTCGAAGGGACGTCCCTGGACCAGGCGCAGCGCAGCCTTGAGGTCCCCGATGCCCTCGGTGCCGCCGCGGGCGACCGCCCGGGTGCGGAGCCGGCGGAAGAGGTCGACGTCGAACAGCAGGCCGAGCACCTGGTAGACGTTCACGCCGCGCGCGCGGGTCGCGGGGGCCTCCTGGGCGTGCGGAATGTGCAGCTCTCCGGTGACCGGGTCAGTGCCGAGCCAGTCACGGCAGCGGCCGATGTAGTCGCGGGTCCTGGCCTCGGTGATCCCGAACGCCTCCGCCGTCTGCGCGGTGGTGACCCCGCGGGGGTGCACCGCCAGGTAGGCCAGCAGCTCGGTCATGTACCCCTTGCGCTCGGCCAACGGTTTGCCCCACGCCTTGGCCTGGACCGGGCCTAGGAGGGTGAGCCGGGGCACGCGGACAGCCGGGTCCCACCACGCGGCCAGGTCGGCATCCAGGGCCGGATCGGCCTGCAGCACCTGGCGGGCGACGTCCGGTTCTACCCGCGGGGCCAGCACCGAGAGGTCCTGCGCCGTGGTGGCCGCCTCCTGCTCGTAGACCTCGTCACCCTCGGGCAGGAGCGTCGCCAGGTCCTGGTGGTCGACAGCCGCGTCCCGCCCGGCGCTGTGCTCAGGGCGGATAGCACCGGCCTGGTCGGTCCAGCCCCTCCAGTCGTCCTCGGACTCATCACTGTCGGGTGTGGCTGCCGGCATCGGCACGTCGGGCTCGGCGTGCGACTGGGCCAGCAGCGCCGCACATCCCGCCGCCTCGTCGGCGGTCAGGCCCACGCCGACCAGGTCCAGCCCGGTGGCGGGGATGCGGACCCGCCCGTCGGCGGTGGCTTCGATGTGCATCGCGGTGTCGGTAGGGGTGCCGCTGCGGACGACCACCGAGGCGCCCGTGCTCCCGGCGTGCTGGGCCAGCAGCTGGCGCAGCTGGTCGGTGGCCGCAGGCGCCGCACCGTCAGTGCTGAGCAGGACCAGCCGGGCCGGCCAGGTGTCCTCACCGTCCTGGCGCACCCGGGCGGTGGGCACGTCTCCCTCCCCTACCCGGTCGATGACGCCGACAACCTCGGCGACCAGGTCCTCGACGGCGCCGGCGTCCGCGACGCGCACCCGGGCCGGGTTCATCGGAGCGACCTCGAAGGCGATACCGACGCAGTCGAGCCTCACCCCGGCCGACCACGGGTTCACCGCGACCTCCGCAGCCAGGTAGCGGGCCAGGTCGTCCACGTACTCGGCCTCCCCGGTCAGGGCCACCTCCAGGTCCTCCAGGTTCAGCAGCCACGCCGACCCGTCGTCTCCGCCGCCGATGGAGACCAGCAGCGGGAACGGTGCAGGAGCGTCCTGCTCGAGCGGGCCGATCCGTTCCACCGCGGTGCTCGCGGGCAGGAACCAGCGCTGGCCGTCCCCGGTGTCCTCCCACGGGGCGCTCAGGTCAGCCGGTTGCCACAGGTGCAGCCACATGCCGTCACCGGCCAGCTGCACGGCCGCCACGGCCGGGACGGGGGCCCCGGTCGCGGCGCACGCCCCACCGAGGCGGCGCAGGGCTTGGTCCAGCTGCCTTAGGGTGTGAGCCGCCGACCGGCCCCGGGTCTGGATCGTCTTCTCCACGGGCCCCAGGACCGGGTCGGGCAAGGCGAGGGCACGCCCGGGGCGGCGGGTCCGGAACCGGGAACGGCGGCGCAAAGTCAGCGCGAGGAACAGCGCCCCTCCCAGCAGGGCCCCGGACCCGACGATGCCCTCCAGCAGCCACGCCGGAGGGGTGTCCTCCTCGACGTCCCCGGCAGCGTCTCTGCCGTCTCCAGCAGCGTCCCCACCGACGCCACGACCGACGACTCCACCGGTGTCGGACCCGGCCTGCGGGGCGCTGTCGACGGTTGAGGTGGCGCCCGCGGCGGCACCTAGGGTGATGCCCGACCGGGCGGCCGCACCACCTGTCGGGCTCGCCCCGACCGGCTGCTCCGGCTCGGCTGCGTCGGAGGTGTCTGGCTGGGCGCCCAGGGCAGTGCCGACGTCGGCGGCAGTCCGCGCACCAGCGGTGGCCGGCGCCGGCCGTTCCTGGTCCTCGCCTCCGGCCGCCGCGGGCAGGCCCAGGCGCCAGCCGGGATGGATCAGGTCGGGGTCGGTCAGGCGTCGCCCGTCCGTCTGGACGGTGCCGGTGGAGGCCTCGTAGATCTCCGGCCACCGGTCGGCCTCGCCCAGGTGCTCAGCAGCCAGGCCGCTGAGGGTGTCGCCGGTCTCGACAACCACCTCCTGCTCCTGGCCGGCCTGCTCGGCGGCGCCTGTCCCGGTCTCGGTCGCGGGGAGCTGCAGCACCATGCCGGGGGTGACCCAGTCGGCACCACCGGCCAGGCGCTCGGGATTGAGGTCGACGATGCGGGGGTAGTCGTGCCCGGACCCCAGGTGCTGGGCAGCGATGGACCAGAGCGTGTCCCCAGGGCGCACCACGTAGGGGTTCGTGGGCTCCTGCTCTGTGGTGGCTGCAGGGGTCGCCGTGACCGGGGCGGGAGCCGTGTCGGCCCCGGCTGTCACTGGGGCAGAAGCAACCGCCGGCACGGTGACCGGGGCGGGTGCCGCTGAGGCCGCCGGAACGACCCCGCCGGGGGACGCGATGAACAGGGCCAGCGCGGCGACGACCAGGGGCCGCATGCCGGACTGGGGCAGGGACAGGGCAGGCAGCCTCGGGGGTCGGACGCCGCGCAGCGCCGAGACGGCCTCGACGACGATGCTAAGGCTCAGTGCGGCCCAGACCACCCAGCCGAGCAGCTTGGCCCCGGTCAGGGCCAGGGTGCCGTCGTCGGGGGTCAACAAAGCGTCGCGGACCTGCTCCACGCTGGGAAGGGTCTCCGGCAGCGAATTGCCGCCCAGGGCCAGCAACAGGGCGGGCAGCCCCACCAGGATGCCGGCCAGGACGACCAGTGCGCCCAGGCCGATGAGGCGTTGACGGGATCTCATTGCTCCACTCCTTCCACGGACCGGGTGATCCGTGCCTGCGCCGTGCCGGTGGCACTCAGGCTGGGCACGCCGACGATCGACAGGAATCGGGTCGGGTAGACCGACGTGACGTCGACGCTGATGCTGGCCGGGCCGGTGACGGACGCCGAACCGGTGACTCCGGCACTGGACAGGTACGCCTGCGCGGCCTCCGCGGCCTGGCCGGGGTCGGCCACCGCCCCCAGGCCGCGGACCCCGGCGGGCGCCTGGAGCTGCTGCCCACCGACCCTGGCCGCCTCGCGGGCGGTGGCTCGGGCCTCCTGCATCGCGTGCAGGTGCCCGGAGACGTCCACAGCCAGCCCCGCGATGATCAGGAACGAGGCCGCGATGACGATGACGAACACCCCCACCGAGCCGCGCTCGGCACCGTCCCGCAGCGGCCTTCTCACCGTGCCGGTGCTCATCACCGTCTCACCCCTGCCTCGAGCGGTACGTATCAAGGGGCGAAGACATGGTCGCCACCAAAGTGCGGTTGCCGGGGATTCCTGGGAACGCCAGATCGGACATGTCGACCTGGCACGACACGGTCGCTGTGACCAGCCCGGGTGTGCCGGGGCCCTGCGCGAAGGCGCTGGTGTCCACCGACACCGACTGGGTCGCGCAGCGCACGTCCTGGTTGGCCAGGGACGCCGACGCTGCCCCGGTCGCCGACCCGGACGCCTCCCCGGCTGACCGGGCGATCGAGGCGGCCCGGGCCGCCTCGGCAGCCGCGGCCTGGACGGACTGCTGGGCCAGGGCGTACCGGCCGGCGAAGAACACGGCCAGGACGAAGAACAGCAGGACCGGGCCCAGGATCACCATCTCCACCGACACCGATCCCCGGTCGCACCCGGCCCTGCGCGCGCGGATCATCCGGTGATCCTCTCGGTCGGGAAACTGGCCGACTGGGCCACCGAGGGGTTCAGGAAGGGGACCAGGCTCTGCGCCTGCCCTGTGACGGTCACTGTCGCGGTCGTGGCCGACCGCGACCCGGTGACGGCAGGGTTGATCACCACGCCGCTGCCGGCGTCGGCGATGAACGAGGTGGCCGCGGAGATCCCGGCACCGGCCGAGGAGCTCTCCGCGGCGGCGACGCGGGCACCTTCCTGGGCCGCACCCAGGACGACCGCGCGGGCGTGGAACCACAGGCCGCCCTGCACCATCGCGAAGATCATCAGGAAGACCAGCGGCAGCAGGACGACGACCTCGACCGAGCTCGAACCACGGTCCCGGCCGGCTGCGCGCAGGACACGCGCCACCGCCCGGGTCCGGGATCCGAGTCGGCGGGTCATCAGGTCAGGCCGCTCAGCTTGCCGGTGGCCCAGGCGGTCAGCAGGCCGACGATCAAGGTGGCCAGGGCGAACAGGCCCAGGGCGATGACGACGGTCTCCACCGAGATGGATCCGCGCTCACCGCGTGCCGTGAGCTCCTGGCGCAGCCGCTGCGGAACGGTCAGCGCCGAGAGGCTGTACCTCAGAGTGGACTTCTTCATGGGGTTTCCCCTTCGTGCTCGTGATGGGTGTGCAAGCTGGCTTCGTGTCCAGATGTGCGCCGGGCGCGTAGTTGGGGGGTCGTGTCGATCAGCTCCCCACCATGCGCAGGATCTGTGGGGTGATGAGGATGACCAGGAAGATCATCCCGAGCAGGGTCATCGGCAGGGTCATGCGTTCGCTGACCTCGTTTGCGCGGGTCTTCTGCGCGGACAGGATCGCCGAGCGCATGCTGGCGGCGCGGGCCTTGAGCTGGGGGTAGACCCGTCCTCCGTCCTCCCCGGACAGGCGCATGATGTCGGCCAGCTCGTGCAGGTCGGGCATGTTGATCTCGTCGCCCAGCTGCCGCAGCGCATCCCAGGGGGTGATCCCCGACCAGCGGGTGCGGGCCAGCTCTTCGCGCATCCGGCGGAAGACCCAGGAGTCCCCGACGGCGGCAGCGGCCTCCATCGCCTGTCGAGGGCCTGAACCGGAGGCCATCTCGAGGGCGACCAGGTCGACGAACGCGCCCAGGGAGCGGGCGAAATCGACCCGTGCCTCGTGGGCGTCGGTGACCACGTTGTAGGTCGGGATGAACCACAGCGCCACCACCAGGGCCACGGTGGCGGCCACCGGGACGTACAGCGGGAAGGAAAACGAGAACAGCACCGCGGCCGACAGGACCGGTCCGGCGATCAGGCCGATGAAGGCGTACATGATCTTCTCGCCGCAGAACCGTGCCGGCGTCATGCCCAAGACGGCCAGGTCGGCCGGTGCCACCTTGCCCCACAGACGGGCCGGGAGGTGCCGGGCGCCCCAGGCGCCGAGCACGTCGCGGATGTCGTCGTCGCCCTTCACCTTCGGCTGGGCCACGGCCTTGGCCGCGTTCTGGGCCTCGCGGGCACCGGCCGGTGAGAGCCGGGCCAGCGTCTGCCCTAGGTCGGGGTGGGACGGGACCAGCTGGAACAGCACCAGCGCCAGACCCGCCCCGACGAGCCCGCCGGCGGCCAGCAGCAGCTGCAGCGCGGTCACGCCGCACGCTCCCGCACAGAGGTGCCGATGAAGCGCGGCATCGGCTTGCCCTGGGCCATCTTGCGCAGCCAGATCAGCATCCCGACGTACATCGCCAGGAAGGTGCCCAGCAGCACCTGCCCGATCGGGGTCCCGTAGGGGGCGATGTAGTCCCCGGACAAGGACAGGAAGACCAGCACCGACAGGGTGATGCCGGTGATCAGGCGAGCGTTGGCCCGCGGCTTGGCCCGGTCGGACTCGATCTCGCGCCGGGCGCGCACGTCCTCACCCACGGACTGCGCCAGCGCACCCAGCACGGTGGCCAGGCCACCACCGCGGCGGCGGGCACCAAGGGCGAGGTTGGCGGCGATCAGGTCCCCGGTCGGGTCGTCCAGGTCATCGGCGAAGGCCCGCAGCGCGTCCTCGGTCCCCCACCGGGCCCGCAACCGTCCTGCCAGGCGGGTCACCTCCGGCTTGATCGGCTCAGGGGTAGAACGCAAGGACCGCAGCAGAGCCTGCTCCAGACCGACCCCTGCGCCCAGGGTGCCGGCCACTGTCCGCACCCACTCCTCCATCGCCTCCAGCCGCTGGACCTCCCGCTGCGCGGGGGGCGCGGCCAGCAGCACCGGGATACCGGCCAGGGCCAGCGGGGCGATGACCACGGCGATCACCCACCCGGTCAGCACCGCCAGCAGAGCACCGATACCCAGACCGGCGCCTGCCAGCATCCGGGTCCGCGGGCTCATCCGGCGCAGACGCCGGGTGCTGCTCCGCTGCGGCCGGGCCGGTGGGACGGGCCGGGCCGCCAGCCCGGCCACTAGTGCGAGCAGGCCACCAGCGACCAGAGCGCCGGCAACAGCGACGAGCAAGGTGCTCATGCCCCGGTCCCTTCCTGTCCGTCGGTGAACCCGGCCAGGTCGAAGCCGAACCGGACCAGGTCTCGGTAGTCGTCGGGCAGGACGTGAGGACGGGCCGTGGTCGAGCCCGCGTCGGCCTTGAACACGTGGGTGATCGCGTAGCCGGTCTGCTGCTCCCCCAGTGCGACGGCGATGATCTCCGAGACGTACCGGGTCACCTGGGCCGTGCCATCCGGTGCCGGGTGGGTCTCCTTGCTGACGTGGACGACGACGTCGACACCGGAGGCGACCGAGCGCAGTGCGAAGTCGTGGGTCGCGTGCTGCCCGGCCTCCATGACGCAGGTCACCAGCTTCTCCACCGCACCGACGGCGTGAGCGGCGTGCGTGGTGGAGATCGACCCCGACCCCGACTGCATGGCCTTGAGCATCGCCGCGGCCTCCGGCCCGCGGACCTCACCGACGATCTGCCGGTTCAGGTTCATCCGGAAGCTGCCGTGCAGCGCCTGGTCCAGCGTGTACTCCCCCGCACGCGACCCGTCCGGACCAACCTCGCCCGATCCGGGCCGGGCCTCCCAGGCGAAGACGTAGGGGTGCCGTTCGGGCATGTGGTGCAGGTGCAGCTCGTGCTCGGTCTCGAAGGTGCCGATGACCTCGTACCGGGGGATCTCGTTGCACAGGGCCCGCACCATCGTGGTCTTGCCCGCACCCTGGGCGCCGGAGACCACGACCGAACGGCCCGAGCGGACCACCGCGGCCAGGAAGGAGGCCGCGACCGGGGTCATGGCGCCAAGGTCGACCAGGTCCTCCAGGGACACCTGGGTCAACCGGTGCCGACGGATCACCACCTGCGGTCGCGGCGTCACCCACGCCTGCGCCGCCAGACGGGCACCGCCGTCCAGCCGCAGGTGCAGCTCGGGGTGGGACGGGGAGAACGGGCGGGCGTTCACCTCCGAGCGGGAGGCCACGAAAGACAGAAAGTCCACCAGCTCCTGGTCGGAGTCGGCCACCGGCGCCGCCATGACCTGCCGGCCGCCGGTGAGCTCGACGGTGACCTGGTCGTGGCCGAAGATCATGATGTTCTCCACCTGCGGGTCATCGACCAGCGGCTGCAATCTGCCCAGCCCGAACACCGCGTCGAACACGGCCCGGGCCAACCCGTCCTGGACCTCGGCGTCCCAGGCGGCTTCCCCGGCCCGGAGCCGCTCGGTGGCCTCCTGACCCAGCAGCTCGGTGATGATCGCCCGTCCCCGCTCCTGCTGGGTCTCCCGGTCGTCCTCACCGGTGGGGGTCCCTTCCTGGGACAGACGGTCCGCGGTCTGCTGCCGCAGGGTGGCCACCAGCTCCCAGTCCAGTCCGTCCTGGGACCAGCCATGCAGGCCCGACCGGCCCGCGTCCCTGGTCTGCAGCGGCACGACGTTGTCGCCCCGACCCGGCTCGGGCTGGGAGGCAGCAGCACGTGCCGAGGGGTGGCCGGACTGCTCGCCCGTGTCCTGGTTCAGGGCGAATCCCCCGCGTCGGCGGCCACGGGACGATCCGGGGGCGGCCTCCGTGGTGAGCGGGGTGGTGAACAGGGGCAGCCCGGTCGGGTCGGAGCTGGCTGTCACTTCGGGCTGCTCGGCGTAGTTCTCGATGCTCATGCCCGCACCTCGCTCAGGTCGTTGGTATTGCTCGCGATCCGTTTCCGCGCGGCTTCGTCGAGGTTCTGCAGGCTGCGGACGAGCTTGCTCGACTCCAGGCGGCGCACCTGGGCGCCGGCGGAGAACGCGGACGCGGCCTTGGGATCCCAGGCCACGGACGCCAGGATCGGGGACCGCCCGCCGCACACCGGGGCCAGGACCTTGCCGACCTCGACCTCGCTGTAGGGCCGGCCGGGGCCGATGAGCACCACGCCCAGCGACGTCGCCCCACCGACCTCCTCGAGCTCGGTGTGCAGGGTCGCCAGCCACGACCGCAGGGAGGACAACGACACCAGGTCGGCCCGGCACACCACCAGGGCCAGGTCCGCTCCGTACAGCAACGGCGTGGGCGACCCGGCCAGGCCCAGGCGCCCCACGTCGACGATGACGTCCTGCCCCGTGCCCTCCAACGCCTTCAGCGCCGCCAGCAACGGCTCCCACAGGCCGACCAGCCCTCGGGCCTGACCGTGCGAACGGGTACCCGGCAGCAGCCCCACTCGAGAGTCGGGCAGGGACATGGTCAGAGACGGCAGGGCCGACCGCAGCCGACCCTGCTGGTGGGCCGCCCACAGCTCCAGCAGCGCATCCGGGGGAACCATCTGCCCGCGCAGGTACCCGGCCAACACGGACGCACCCCCCGTGGGGTCGGCATCCACCAGCACAGTGGGCCGCCCACGGGACAGCGCCCACCCCAGTGCGGTCGTCGTCACCCCCGGAGAACCGGAGGCCGACGTCAACGCGATGACCGCCATCTCAGTCGCCCTCCCGGCTGTCCAGCACCACCGCGGCCCGCCCCGCGGAGGCCCACTGCGCGATCCGTGCCGCGTCCTGCTCCGGGACCAGGACCGACACCACCGTCTGCGGCGACTCCACCGAGGCAGTCACTCCGACCACCTCAGCCCCGAACACGGCGTCGGCGGACTCGAACACCGCAGGGTCCCCGGCCTGGCCGGGGGTGGCCACCACCCGCACCCGGTCCCCCACCATCAACGGCTCCCCAGGCATCAGCCCGGACGTCAGCGCCAGACCCACCACGGACTCACCAGCCCCGGGCACGACCTGCTCGGCGGCCGCATCGGGGGTCAGCAGCGCACCAGCGGACAGATCGCGGGCGGCACGCTTACCGACGAAGGAGTCCAGATCGCCGGCCGGCACCAGCTGCAGGGCCGGGTCCGGGGACACCTGGACCGTCATCAGGTCCGCTGCGGTGATCGTCTCCCCCCGCAGCACCGTGTCCCGCACCGCCACCGCACTCGTGGCATCGGTGTTGGACAGGTACACCCACACCGCCAGCAGTGCGCCCATCACCACCAGGCCCAGACCCGCCAGAGCCAGCAACGGACGGCGGCGCAACTTCGGTGGCGCCGCCACCGCGGTCGGCTCGGCTGTGGGTGGTGTGGTGTTAGGCGGCAAGGACCCGCCGGTGCCGCCCTGGCCCTCCGTCGTGTCGAACTTCTTCGCCATGTGCGTCACTCCCCGTCTCTACCTTTGCTGACTTGCTCGAGGTCTCCCCTCCCCGAACTTGGCTGGCGCTCTACCCCTACTGGCTCAGCACTTGGGCCTCCCCCATCACGATCTGCCCGTCCCGGACCAGGTCCATCTCGATGGTTCCTGACTGGCCGATGCCGGCCCAGTTGATGACCCAGTACGAGGTGGCCGAGACCGGGTAATGCCCCTGCACCTCGTACCGGTGGCCACAGTCCGGGCTATCCAAGTCACCGAACCGGTCCTCGTACGGAGTGCCCGGGGTGGTGCAGACCACTGTGGTCCCGTCCCCCATGTCCCACTCGATCCGGTCCACCTCGGCTGTCGCCGTCACTGACCACGGCCCGCTGGTCGCCGTCCGGCTAATGGGTCCCCACGTGGACCCGCTCCGGTCCTGCACCCACATCCACGTCGGCATCCCCACCAGGCCGACGCGACCAGGTCCCTGCTCGGGAACGATTCCGATCTCGATCGCCCTCAGGTTCATGGACTCCACCGCAGCCCGCGCCAGCTCCTCCGGGTCCGGAGGGGCACCCCACGGCGGGCTCGGCGCCCACCGAGGGACCGTGTCCGCAGGGAACGGGTCGGACAGGGTCACACCGCGGGAACACCAGAAGATCGCGCCATCGGTGCGACCGCTCCAGACCGGATCAGACCTGGGCGGCTGCGGCTCGGCGTACTTGGTGTAGCAGGCCCAGTTGTAGGACCAGTACCACGTGCCCACGATGCACGGGTACTCGCTCCCGGTCAGGTGGTCTATGCAGACGGGATCTCCAGGCTCTCCCCCGCCGGCGCCACCACCGCCGCCACCTGGCGGTGCCGGATAGTCCGGCGGGGGCGGGGGGACGTAGATCATGCACCAGCCGGTAGTTTCGTCGCGCACCTTGCACTCCGCTGGCTGAGCCTGTGCTGGCGTGCCGATCAAGGCCACCAGTCCTGAGCTCATGATCATCGCTAGGACGAGCCACAGGAGGCTTAACCGTCGCACGGCTCGTTCCTGTTTGTGTCTTCGACGACATACCAGCCGACTTCGGCGGAGTCGTCTCGCTCTAGAACGAAGTCCTTGAGCGTCCGGTCCAACCGCTCCTCCGAGATGACCGAGTCACCGTTGGCGTCCACCGCATCAACCTGAGAGACGTCCACGCAAGCCTTCGCTTCGGCAGTGCCTCCATCGACCGAGATCTCCAGCACCTGCAACTCAGACATACCAGTCAAGGTGATGCCCTGCGCTTCGTAGGCCATCAGCTGCGTCACCCACTGCTCTCGGGCCGTGTCCCTGGAAAATGGGTAGATCCCCTCGATCGAGTCCTCACCGATGCGGGCTCGATCCAGGGCGTGGCCGTAGGCCAGCAACGTCTCCACGATGTCCGCCTGGTCCTGTTCCTCGGCCGAGAGTTCCGGCGGCGCAGTGGTGGTCTGCACGTCGTCGGCCGGCTCTTCAGACGTCGGGCCGGGCTCCGGGCGCGAGGGAGCCACCGTGGTCGGCGCTGGCGTCGTGCGCTCGTCATCGAGGCCACCGGCACACCCAAAAAGGCTCAGCACCCCCGCTGCGACCAGGCTCGCCAGTCTCACTCGAGTGCTCGACATGTCTCGGTTCCTTCCATGCCTACCAAAGCGGCCGACGTGCGGTCTGGGTCTCACGCGCGGATAACTTGGCACATTACCGCTAGTTGGTGACGTCCAACCGGCGCAAGCCAGGAGCCTGTGGACAACATGAACCAGCGCACGGGCGACCCCCTCTTGACCTTGTCCCAGTCGAGCCTAGGGCCCAGATCTGGCGCCTCCGAGGGTTCTTACCAAACCTTTACCCGCGGCTGCCCACGCCCACCCGCGAGATCAGGGCCGCCCGCTGGCGAGGTCGCGAGCCTTCGCCAACGCCTCTTTCACCCGTTCAGGCTGGACATCCAGGGCCTGAGCTAGGGCGCGAACAACATCCGCGCCCGGTGCCCTCACGTAGCTGCCGCTCTCCCACCTCCTCAGGGTGGACGTCGACGTGCTGGCGGCAGCGGCGAGCTCTCTCAGGCTCATCCCTTGGATGACTCGCAACTCTCGGAGCGCTAGGGCCTCGACACCGTCTCGCTGCAGCAGGTCGACGGGTTCCACCCCTAAGGCCCGCGCTATACGCAGTAGTGTGGCCGGCCTCGGCACCGCGAGACCCCTCTCCCATGCCGAAACCGCAGCAGACCCCTTGACACCGACCATCTCGGAGAGCGCGTGCTGCGTCCAACCGTTGCTTAGTCGCAGATCGCGCAGACGCGCGGCGCTCACCGGCACTCTCGCGTATGCAGCAGAACTCTCTGCGGCCAAGGCGCCCACTCGCTGCACTATAGGCTCCGGTCGTCAGGCGAGATTCGGCTGCTGCCAGGGGGCGATCGGCCCGGCATCCTGCAGATCTGCTGAGACCCTGGGCAGCACCCCGCCGCTTTTGGGGGCATGAGCACTCCAGGTAGAACTGAATCGACCCCTCGCCGACGCCTCCAATTCGAGTCGCTGACCCAAGCGGCCAGACGGACCGGCCTAAGCACCCGCACGCTTCGCCGCAGAATCGCCGAAGGACGCTTGCCTGCCTACAGAGTTGGGCAGCGAGTCCTTCGGGTGAACCCGGAGGACGTGGATCGCTTGATGGTTCGTGTGCCGACGGTGTGAAGATCCCAAGCCGCGGGACGGCCGGGCTGGAGCACCGAGAACGTCCCTCACCCGTCGACCCGCCTGCCGGCACGGCGCAACACGGCGCTGTGCCTCCGCAGCGCCTCGGTACGTAACCAAACGCCGCAGTTCAGTACGCAGACCCGCCGCATGACAAGGGGGCCCGGGCGCGTCAGCGCCTCCTGGCATGCTTCGCTTAAGAGGGACCAGCCTCGCGCCGGCCTGGCGTTGGATGGTCGGGCGTTCACGCAAGGGGAGACAAGGCATGACGGCTTACGCGGACATCATCGCCTGGGCGGCGACCCGCCCCTGGTGGCAACAAAGGGCCATCGTCCAACTTGCTTCAGGTACCCCACCGAACGATGCGGACTACGAGGCGATTGCTGGTGCTCTTCTGCTTCCAGAACCGTCCGAGCCCGATGGCGGTTGGCTCGCTGGTGTTCAACAGCCTGCCGAAGTCGCTTCCCCGGCAGTGACTCTGACAGCTATCCGTGACGTCAGCAACGTCAACCGCCTCGCTACAGGAGAGACACTTACGTTCAGCCCCACCGGAATCACCGTCGTCTACGGCAACAACGGCTCGGGCAAGTCTGGCTACGCGCGCCTCGTGAAGAGCCTCGTGCACACCCGGCATCAGGAGCGAGTGCTTCCGGACATTTTCTCTACTGGGGGCGGCGTCCAGGCTGCCTGCTTGGAATATGAGTGGGATGGGCAGGCTCGCACCGTCCTTCTCTCCGACGCCGCACCATCTGAGCTCCAGCAGGTCAGTTTCTATGACGAGCGATGCGGCGACTTGTACGTGACCAAGGAGGGGGAGGCGGTCTACCGGCCATCGGCCTTGCGTCTACTGGACGGACTGATCGACGTATGTGACGGCGTCCGGCAGGTGCTCGACGGCCGCCTCGCAGCGAACGCGCAGCGGACGGTCGGGCTTCCCGCCCTCGAACCCGACACGGCGGCGGGGAGGTTGCTGTCCACCCTTAGCGGAGAGACGGACGACACGACGCTGGATCAGATGTGCAAGGCGCCAGACGACGCTGAGGAACGGATCGAGGTCGCGCGGGAGGAGGAGAGTCGGCTGCGAGCGACCAGCCCCGAGAAGGAAGCAGCCCGGCTCGATCAGATCGCAGGGGCGTTCACCATCATTTCGGCTCATCTCACCCGTCTAGAGAACACCCTTGGGGCCCAGTTCGAGCAAGAGCTCGCCGCCGATCGGGAAACAGCCCAGCAGACTCGGGCACTGGCCGACGAGGCTGCCTCGTCGCGGTTTACGGATGAACCCTTGGAAGGTGTGGGCAGCACCGCCTGGCGGGCGCTCTGGGCGGCTGCGCGCCAATACTCCGAGGAGGTCGCCTATCCGCAGAAGGGCTTTCCTCATACGGGGGACGGAGGCCACTGCGTGCTCTGCCACCAGCCCCTGAGCGCCGACGCCAGGGCGAGGCTCGAGCGTTTTCACCAGATGATGGTCGACACTACTGAGGACCACGCCCGCGCCGCTGCCGCCAGACTCGCCGCACGGATCAGCAGCGTGGAGGCGGTCCAGATCGACCAGACGAACGTCACCATCGCCCTGCGCGACATCCAGCATGAGGCCGACCAGTCACACTCCGAGGCACTCGCGGCGATGGAGGGCTGGAAGGCGAGGCGAGAGGCGCTCCTCGCGTCAACTGAAGTACCAGCGGTTCCCAGCCGTGATCTGTCTTCTCGGCTAGACACCGCGGGAAAGGCTTACGCGGTCGATGCCAGGTTGATCGACCCGACCGCATTCAACGACAGGGTTTCTGAACTCGCAACAGTGCAGAAGGAACTTCGCGCCAAGGTGCGACTCGCTGAGGCAGCGGAGAATGCCCGTGCCGAGCGTGACCGGCGCCGAGAAGAAAGCCTGCTTCACGAAGCACGCCGTCAGACAGACACACGGGGCATCTCCCGCGCGTTGGGCGACCTGACAGCCTCGCACGTTACGGTCGTCGTCCAGGACCGCTTCTCTCGTGAGTCTCAGGACCTTCACGTCGACACGGTGACCCTGCTTGGTCAGGGCGTCAGGCGGGGATCGATCCTGCACAAGCCCGCATTCGTGGGAGCGGCCATCCAGGCGGAGCTCCCGCGTGTGCTTTCGGAAGGGGAGCAGACAGCGCTCGGGCTCTCCGGCTACTTCGTGGAAGCGCACCTTGACGCATCCAAGTCGGCCATCGTGCTGGACGATCCCGTCACGAGCCTGGACCATCTGCGCCGCGATGTGGTGGCCCAGAGGCTGGCGCGGTTTGCGAAGGACCGCCAGGTCATCGTGTTCACCCATGACGTGGCATTCGCGGCGAGCCTGAAAAGGCGCGCTCGCGCCAATGGGGTCGAGGTCACCGAACGGACCATCGAACGCCGGCTGGCGGACGGACAGCCGGGGATTGTTCAGCAGAAGCACCCGTGGACCATCAAAGACACACCTGCGCGCATCCACGACCTGCGTGCTGAGCTTGCTCGCATGACCAAGAAAGTCAATGCAGGCGAGTGGACCCAGGACGAGTATGAGGACGCGGTGAGCAAGTGGGCGGGGCGCCTCTCACAGACTTGGGAGCGCATCATCAGTCAGGAGGTAGCAGACCTCCTATTCGACAGATCCACTCTGCACGTCAGCGTCACCATGGTGAAAATTGCTGAGCAGATCACGGAGGCCGACAACCGTGAACTTCAGGAGTCCTACGGTCGGTGCTCGGGTTGGACCCGCCATGACCAAGATGTCTCCCTGAACTACGTGCCTCCCACGCTAGACGAAATTTCAGCGGAACTCGACCGTGCGGAGGCGTGGTACAAGCGGGTAAAGGGGTACAGAAAATAGGGCACCAGAACCTCGCTCCACTTCTACTGCGACGTCCCATCCCACGCGTCCCCACCCTCCCGTTAGCGTGGCTCGGCTATCCCTCGGATTGAGGCTAAGCCGCGAGCTCGGAACACTGGCCACGTACCGAGACCCTGCTGGAAGGTCGCGCGCAAGCCCTCGGTACGACGGCGTCTGGCTTGCCCGCCTCGGGCCGGGATTGGACGAGCGCGGCCATGCTCCGCAAGGGGAAGTGGCTCCGAGGTTAGTCCCAATGGCGTTCGTCAACGGCGGATTGCCACCAAGCGTCTAGGTCTGCCGCCGCGGTCTTGCCGTCGTGCTCTATGTGGCCCTCGCGGCTGGTCACTTGGAGAAGCATCCAGGCGGCGTTGGCCACCTCGGCGTACCCGTCGTCATCGACGTCGGTCAACACGATCTTGATCTCGCGCTTTGACATGTCCCGCATTCTAGTTGGGGCCGATGGGCTCTGGTTGTCGCTGGCTCAACTTCACCACCACCGTTTCATCTCTTGCCACTCGGATACGCTTTCGTCCCAGGAGTAGAAACTCTCGGGCGCCCCGCCTGCAAACTCTAGGTAGGGCTCGCGGGTAGGATGCGGATCGAGGAACTCGCTCCTCCCATCTACCAGGACAGGCAGGCGCACACGCCACCGGTACCCGCGCGGCACTTTACTGACGACGTCGATGTCGAACCGTTCGGCTTCGTTAGGAGCCAGCGAATAGGACCGGGGCGTTGGCTCGTACATGTCACCGCTCGGGTGGATGATTTTGACCACCGGATCTTGTGGGCCGAGTTCGTCCAGATCGACTGTGTAACCGTTAGGGATGATTGATGCTCCACCAGCAGCCATCCAGATAGCTGCGTCTCCTGAAGCGAGGTCCCAGGAATCTAGCACTTCAACCTCCGGAGCTTTGACTATGACGGTAGAGGGGGATCGTCCGATCAGGTGAACAGTGACTGTTTGGCTGCCCATCAGGAGTCCACCGTTTTGGGATACCCAGTCATTCCATTGCCGGCGTGCCCTCGGTGGTGTTTCGTCTGGTAACCCTTCGGGAAAGAAGGCGTACTGTGTGATCCATCCCGCAGGCGCTCCGGCCCAGACTGTCCCGAAGTCCGTGCTGATGTACGCGTCAAGTCCAGTGTCGCGTGTTACGTGACCCACCGCGCGACGTCCTTTTCGATGCCACAATTCGATGCCAGCCCCGCCGAGGACCGCCCCGGCGGCGCCAGACAATACCTCGCTCCACACCAGACGGTTTCCCTCCCATTAGATCTGGGGCCGCGTTAGTCGACTAACTAACGCACGACCCAAGAATGTTTCGAGCACGAGCACGAGCACGCGCCCATCCTAAGGGGCCGAGCCCACCGCGAACATTCATTGGGTCGGCAGCCGGTCCCGATCGCCTCCTTCGCCATCCTGTATCAGCGTGTTCGACCGCGACTAGGACGTGTTGCCAAACTCGTAGGGTGCTTGTCGGCGATCCTTGATGACGTGTCTCGCGATGTGATCTCGGATGAGGTGTGGGCCGTGATCGGTCCAGTGTTCCCGGCCGCGGCGGAGACCGGGCGTCCTCCGGTGGATCGCCGCCTGGTCGTGGAAGCGACCGCTTGGCACTATCGGACCGGTGCGCCGTGGCGGGATACGCCGGAGCGGTTCGGGAACTGGAACACCGTCTACAAGAACTTCGACCGTTGGTCCAAGGCCGGCGTCTGGGCGGGCGTGCTCGAGCGCGTCCAGTCACTCGCGCTGGCGAACGAGGACTTGGACTGGGTGGCCTCGATCGACTCCACGATCGTGCGCGTCCATCAGCATGGCGCGACCCTTCCGCGCACCACAGGGGGCGAGAGCGAACTACAAGAAATTCGGCCCGAGCCTCCTGACCATGCGATCGGCCGTTCCCGCGGCGGGCTCACGAGCAAGACGCATCTGGTCTGCGACGGCAAGGGATGACCGCTCGCGTTCGTCATCACCGGCGGTCAAGTTGCCGACACGTCGATGCTGGCCGAGACGCTCGATCAGATCCGCGTCCCCGGCGCCTTCGGCAGGCCACGGACCCGCCCGGACCGGGTCATCGCCGACAAGGGCTACCCGTCCAGGGCGAACCGGGCGTGGCTACGTGAACGCGGTATCGCCGCGACGATCCCCGAGCGGGCCGACCAGATCGCTCACCGTCGCAAGCGACCCGGTCGGCCGATCGAGTTCGGCCCTGAGCAGCGGCAACGCTACCGCGGCCGCAACGTCGTAGAGCGCTCCTTCAACAAGCTCAAGCAGTGGCGAGGGATCGCGATGCGCTCCGACAAGACCGCCCGCAACTACCACTCCGCGCTCTGCCTCGCTGCCGCTCTCCACTGGGTCCGGACTCTGCCGCCTCCTCCGAGCGAACGGTTGCTTTCAGTAGTCAGTGCGTGACTCCCAGCTCGACGAGAAGCACGCCACCGACGACGAGTGCCACGCCGGCGCCCATGATCCAGGTGAACGGTTCTTTGAAGAGCAGTTTGCTCAGTAGTGCGGTCAGTGCAACGCCCGAGGCCGCCCAGATGCCGTAGGCGACACCGAGGCCGATGCCGGCATCCAGGGTCAGGGACAAGAACCCGAAGGCGGCGAGGTAGCCGACGGCGACGGCGATGAACCACACCTTCTTACCGTGGGTGGCCATGCGTAGAGCGAGCGTTGCGGCGACCTCGAATGCGATCGCGCCGATGAGGAAGAGCCAGGCCATCAATTCGCCTCTCGTTTCGTGGCGGCTCGTTGAGCGCCGAGTTCGATGGTGAGTACGCCCAGGATGATGAGCACGATCCCGACGAGCATGAGGGGTGTGAGCGCTTCTCCGAAGATGAGTGCTGACAGCACGGCGGTCAAGGCGACGCCTGATGCTCCCCAGATCCCGTATGCGACGCCCAGCGCCATCCCTTCGCGAAGCACGAGGGCGAGGAACACGAATGCTGCAAGGAATCCGGCGATGACGAGCAGGTACCAGGCGGGGTGGCCGAGTGCGGCCTTCAGCGACAATGAGCCGGCCGATTCGCTGAGGATGGCGCCGACGAGGAACAACCACTTCTTCATGCTTCGACTTTCGCGAGGAGCTCTTGCGCCGCGGCGCGAATGGCCGGGCGCTCTTCGAGTGTGGGCGGGTTGATGCCGGTGGCCGTGGCGAACCAGATGCCGTCGGCCATGAGCCGGACTGCGCTCAGGTGCCCGCGCTGTGCTGCCGGCAAGGCCTCGAGTCCGCTGAACCATGCGTGAAGACGTTCCGCCCATCGAGCCGTGAGCTCGTCGCGAAGTCGCGGATCGCTGAGCATCACGATGTCCGAGGGGTCGGCTTCCCGGTCGAGGCACTCATCCAAGTACGCGGCGACCCGTTCGCTGACTGATACGGACTCGGGTGCTGCGGGCAGCCGCGCCGCCATGCCGTGGAGCCAGTCGTCAGCTACGGCATCGACGAGTCCGCACATTAGGGCGTGCTTCGTTGGGAAGTGGTAGATCACTCCCGGTTTGGTCAAGCCGCTGGCCCGTGCCGCTGATTCGAGCGAGACGGTGCCTCCGGCCCGGATGAGGTCGAGCGAACGCTCGATCACCACGTCGCGTGAGTTGGTCATGCAGCTACTATACCAACCGGTTGGTAAAGTTGCAAGTGTGGCACACGCGCGCTACAGCTCTGGAGAGTTTCGCAACACCTCCTAGGGCCGCCCCTAGGCATCCGGGCATCGGCGGATCCGCGCTGTCACGCACCTCGACAACGGACGCCTTCACACCTCGAGTCAGCTGGATTGCTGGGCTTGGGCGAGTTGGGAGAGCTGCTCGGCGATGTGGGCGTCGCGGCCCAGGGCGGCGTGTTGGTAGCGGAGGGCGGCTTGGGGGGTGGAGTGGCCGATGCGGGCCATGAGTTCGGCGAGGGTGGCGCCGGTGCGGGCGGCCAGGACGGCGCCGGTGTGGCGCAGGTCGTGGATGCGCAAGTCTGGCCGGCCGGCCACCTCTCGCGCCTTGTGCCAGTGCCGGTAGAGGGTGTTGGGGTGGACCTGAACCTCGGGGTCGGTGACCGACGGAAAGACCAGCGCCTCGGGTGCAGGTCCGACGTGGGTGGCCAAGTGCTCAGTCAGGGTGGGGATCAGGTGGGGTGGGATAGCCACGTCCCGTAGGCCCGCGGCGGACTTGGGGGTGCCGACGGAGACCTGTCCGGTGATGCGGACTACGCCGCGGCGCACGTGCACCACCCCTGTGGCCAGGTCCAGGTCGGCGCGGCGCAGCTCGGCCATCTCCCCGAACCGCAGACCGCACCAGGCACCCAGCAGGACTAGGGCCTGGTACCGGTCGGGCATGTGTTTCACCAGGACGGTGAGCTGGTCCAAGGTGGCCGGTTCGACCCGGCGGGCCCGGGTGGTGGTCCCGGCGCCGCGGACCCGGCAGGGGTTGGCGGCCAGGATCTCGTCGGCTACGGCGGTCGCCAGGATCGAGCGCAGCAGGGCGTAGGCGTGGGCGCGTTGGGTGGGCCGGTGGGGGTCGAGGCCGGCGTGCCATACCCGCACCACGGCCGGGGTGATGTCCCTCAGCGCTACGTGCTCGAACTCGGGGAGGAGGAAGCGTTCCAGCAGCCGCTGGTAGAGGGCGCGGGTGCGCGGCTTGAGGTCGCGCTGGGACAACCAGGCGGTCGCGTAGGGGCCGAACGCCTCAGCGGTACGGGCGACCTTGGCCCGCCGCGAACGGGTCGGGGACCAGGTGTCGTCCTGGATCAGCCGCCGTTCGTGGGCCAGCCACGCCTCGGCGTCGGCGCGGGTCTGGAACGTGGAAGGAGCCCGGTGGAAGTCCTGGTCCGGGCCCATGTAGAACGCCTGGTACCGCCCGCCCGACCGGCGGCGGATCGTTCCGAAGTCACGCTTGGCCCGTGTCACAGCCCCTCCTGCTCGCCGACAGATGGGCATAACTGGGGCATAACTAGTGTCACCTCGTGTCCGCTTGTGCCCGAACCTTTCACGCGCTACTGTACCTGTCATCGCAGGTCACATGCTTGCGACGCAGGTCAGCCAGTCGGTGAACGTGCGGGAGTGATCTTTTCAAATCCTGTCACCCCGACCACACACGAGGACCGCTGACCTGCAGGCCAGCGGTCCTTGTCGTCACTGGCGCCGAGCGTTTGCGACAGTGTGCGTTCACTGCAGTGAGCGTCGGTGCCGACCGGCACCCGTGGCTCAGTGCCCCTCGCCGAGCTGGCCGGTCAGCAGCCCGTGGCGGGCGGCGGAGGACCAGTTGAGCCCGACGATCTCCACGCTCTTCCCGAGCCGCTCGTACTTCGTCTGGACGGCGTCCAGGGCCGCGACGGTGGAGGCGTCCCAGATGTGGCTGTCCGACAGGTCGATCACCACACGGTCGGGGTCGCCGCTGTAGTCGAACTGGTAGACTAGGTCGTTGCTGGTGGCGAAGAAGAGCTCGCCGGAGACCTTGTAGGTGCGTACGTCGGGCTCGCCGTCGCCGTCGCCGTCCACGTCTGTCTCGACCACCTTGTCGACGGAGGCGAAGTGGGCCACCCGGCGGGCGAAGAGGATGATCGCTGCGTTGACACCGACGATCACGCCGTAGGCCAGGTTCTCGGTGATGACCGTGACGGCCACGGTCAGAAGCATGACGACGTTCTCGCTGTGCGGCATGCGCCGCAGGGTCGCGGGGTGGATGCTGTGCCAGTCGAAGGTGGCCACCGAGACCATGACCATCACCGCCACGAGCGCGGCCATCGGGATCATCCCGACCAACGGCCCGGCGCCGAGCACGAGGGCGAGCAGGAAGACGCCGGCCAGGAAGGTCGAGATCCGGGTCCGCGCGCCGGAGACCTTGACGTTGATCATCGTCTGGCCGATCATCGCGCAGCCACCCATGCCGCCGAAGAGGCCGGAGGCCACGTTGGCCACGCCCTGGCCCCAGCTCTCCCGGGTCTTGTCCGAGTGCGTGTCGGTGATGCCGTCCACCAGCTTGGCGGTCATCAGCGACTCCAGCAGGCCGACCAGGGCCATCCCCAGCGCGAACGGCCCGATGATCTGCAGGGTCTCCAGGGTCAGCGGCACGTTCGGGATGAACAGCTCGGGGAGGGACTCGGGCAGCTCACCCTGGTCCGCGACGTCCGGCAGCTCCCACCCGGCTCCCCACATCAGCAGGGTGATCACCACGATGGCCACCAGCGGGGCCGGGACGACGGTGGTGACCTTCGGCAGGCCCACCATGATGAGCAGCCCCAGCACGACCAGCGGGTAGACCAGCCACGGCACCCCGATGAGGTACGGCAGCTGGGCCAGGAAGATCAGGATGGCCAGCGCGTTGACGAAGCCGACCATGACCATGCGGGGGATGAAGCGCATCAGCTTGGCCACGCCCAGGACCGCCAGCACGATCTGCAGGATCCCGGCCAGGATGACGGTGGCGATGAAGTAGTCCATCCCGTACTCGCGCGCCACCGGCGCGATGACGAGCGCGACCGCCCCGGTGGCCGCGGAGATCATCGCCGGCCGGCCACCGACGAAGGCGATGGTGACCGCCATGACGAAGCTGGAGAACAGCCCGACCCGGGGGTCGACACCGGCGATGATCGAGAACGAGATCGCCTCGGGGATCAGCGCGAGCGCCACGACGAGGCCGGCCAGCACCTCCGTCTTGAGCCGGCGGGGGTTGCGCAGTGCGGCGCGCGTGGAGGTCTCACGTTCGCCCGCCTCCGGCACGACACGGGTATGCGGCTGCTGGCGCACCTCGGTGGTGCGGGGCTCGGTCATGGGTCTCCTTCGGGCAGGGTGCGGCGGCTGCTGGGCGACCCGTCCGCGATGTCGCTGTGCTGACCGGATTGTCCCACCGCACCGTCAGCACCGACGACGTGCGAGGTCAGCAACCGTGCAGCACGGCCACCGCGTACGGCACGCCGATCGAGGCGCCGACGGTCGACAGGGCCGTCAGGACGAGCAGGAAGCCGGCGACCGGGACCATGCCCGCCCAGCCCCGGGCCGGTTGCACCAGGTGCTTGATCCGTTCCGGCCCGGCCGCGTGCAGCACTGCACCGGGTTCGGTCAGGAGGCCGGGCGCGGCACGCTCGCCGAGCTGGGCCAGGGCGCTGACCAGCGCCACGGTCCCGGTCCGGCGGCGGGCAGCGTCGTCGGCGGCGATCTCCAGGTAGCCCGGGAGCGCGCTCGCGACGGCGGCGACCAGCGGCACCCAGCGCAGATGCCGCCCGAGGCTGGAGGCCACGGCCTCCAGCGCGTGATGATGCTGCCTGCGGTGCGCCGCCTCGTGCGCCAGGACGGCGTGCAGCTCCTCGGGCCCGAGCAGGCGCAGGGTGCCCGTGGACAGCGCGATGCCACCGTGCCGGGCCGGGAAGGTCAGGGCGAGCGGCCGTTCGTCAGGGACGACCACGACGTCATACCCGAGCACGCGCTGCCGGGAGCCGCCCGCGAGCACCGTGCGGGCCGCGGCGCGGGAGGCCCGGTCGCGGCGCCGCCAGTCTCGCGCCACCGCAGCCACGAGCAACCCCCCTGCCAGCACCGAGGGCGCGATGAGCAGGACTGCAGGCACGCCGGCGTCGATCTGTCCCGCCAGGAACGGGTTGGCCGCCTGCACGCAGGCCTGACAGACCCGGGTGGCCGGCTCGGGCAGGATGCCGGGCCCGGTGATGACCCACGCCAGGAGCGGGCCCAGGGCAAGCAGGGACGTGGTCCAGAGGATGACGCCACCCATCAGCAACCCCAACGCAGCCCGGGGTGCGCGTACCAGTGCCGGGGTCGCGGCGCGGACCACCCGCGGGCCCAGGACGGCGGACGCCAGCAGGACGAGGACGAGCACGGCGACCAGCGCCAGTGGGGCGACCGCCCCGGCGGACACGCCCTGCTCCAGGCCGGGGCCGGTCACCGCTCCTGCCCAGGCCCACGCGCCGCGAGGTAGTCGCGCAGCAGGGCCAGGTCGCTCTCCGGCATCGAGTCGACGAAGTGCAGGATCGAGGCAGCACGGTCCTGGCTCGTGTCCAGCAGCCGGTCGATCTGGCTGACGGTGTGCTCCTGGCGGCTGAGGCACGGGACGTAGCGGGTCGACCGTCCCTGCCGGTCAGGACGGACCATGCCCTTACGGCCCAGGTTCTGCAGGACGGTCGCGATGGTGGTGTATGCCGGCGTGGTCGGCAGCTGCGTGATGACCTCCCTGACCGTGGCCGGGCCGTGGTCCCACAGCACATCCATCACCCTGGTCTCGAGCGCGCCCAGGCGTGGAGCCCCAGGAACCCCTGCCTCCGCGCTCACCCGGCCACCGCCGCAACGCGTGAGGGCTGCGGGCAGACGACCTGACCGCGCAGGCGCCAGACCAGGGCCACGGTGATCAGCGCCAGACCCAGCACGCCGAGAAAGGGCTGCAGCGGCGCGAACCAGGTGATCGCGCCGCTGTAGCCGAGCGCGAGCAGGGCGATCTTGTTGCACACGGGGCAGCCGACGGCGAACCACGCCAGCACTCCTCCGGCGAGGCCGTACCGGCTCTGGCGCTGGTCCTCCGGCGGCTGACCGGACCGACCTGCGGTCGCCCGGACGTAGGTCGCCACCAGCATCCCCGACAGGCCCGCGGTCAGCAGCCACACGGGGTAGTTCCACCAGACCGGCGGGATGTCCCGGCCGAAGACGGGGTTGGGGATCAGGACGGTGGCGAGGCCGAGCAGGACCGCCAGGCCGGCGCCGGCCAGGACCGCGACGAGCACCTGACGAGGGCCCCAGGAGCGCAGACCCGCGAGTGCGGGTCGCAGATATCGGTGTGCAGGGTCCGGACGCATGGGCCCCATCATGCACGACGACGACTATGGAACCTAGTCGACTATGTGTCATAGTCGACGGGTCCCCCACCGATCCGAAGGAACTGCCACCATGCCCACCAAGCCCTCCCCCACCACGCGTACGTGGGCGTTCCCTGCCGTCGTCGCGGTGGTGGTCGCCCTCCTGGTCACCCTGGTGCTCACCCTCGACCGTGGCGGGGCGGCGTCCGACGGTGTCAGCCAGGCCGGGACCGACCCGACAGCCGCGGAGCAGGATGCGGGCCCGGCCGGACAGGATCCGCCGACCGAGGTCCAGGGACCCGTCCAGCCGGACCTGACCGATGTCGAGCGTCGGGACGAGGAGGACGTGCTGACGGCGGGACCGGTGGACGCCCCCGTCACCCTCGTCGTCTTCTCCGACTACCAGTGTCCGTACTGCGCCCGCTGGCACGAGGAGACCCTGCCGCTGATGATGGAACGGGCGCAGGCCGGAGAGCTACGGATCGAGTGGCGCGACCTCAACATCTTCGGCGAGGCCTCGGAACGCGCGTCTCGCGCTTCCTACGCCGCCGCACTGCAGGGGGCCTTCTGGGACTACCACGACGAGCTCTACCCGGGCGGCGAGATCCGCCGGCCCGACGGGCTCACCGGCGAGGCGCTGGTCGCGCTCGCGGGAGAGCTGGGCCTGGACACCGAGCAGTTCGCCGAGGACATGTCCTCCGCACAGACCCAGGAGCAGGTGCGACAGAACGCGCAGCTGGGGCTGGACCTCGGCGCCTACTCGACCCCCACCTTCGTCCTGGGCGGCCAGCCGCTGGTCGGGGCGCAGCCGAGCCAGGTCTTCGTCGAGGCGGTCGACGAGGCCCTCGCCGGGGCGCGGTAGCTCGTGGACGTCGGACTGCTCAGCGCGTTCGTGGGCGGTGCCCTGGCCCTGCTGAGCCCCTGCGCTGCCCTGCTGCTCCCCGCCTTCTTCGCCTCCACGGTCGGCTCCGGCCCCCGGCTGCTCCTGCACGGCGCGGTGTTCTACGCGGGGCTGCTCGTCGTGCTCATCCCCCTCGGGGTCGGAGCCGGGGCCCTCGGCTCGCTCTTCGCCACCCACCGGCAGGAGATCGTTCTCGGCTCGGCACTGCTGCTCATCCTGCTGGGGCTGGCCCAGGTGGCCGGACTGGGTTTCGACCCGGCCCGCATGCTGCCGGGCGCCACCCAGCTGCAGGCCCAGGCGGCCAGCTCCACCGGGCTGCTCAAGACCCTGCTGCTGGGGGCCGCCAGCGGCATCGCCGGCTTCTGTGCCGGACCGGTCCTGGGTGCCGTCCTCACCCTGGCCGCCGCGCGGGGCGACCTGCTCGGCGCCGGTGGCCTGCTGGCCGTCTACGGCGCGGGCATGGTGGCGCCGCTGCTGCTCATCGCGGCCACCTGGCGCCGGTTGGGCCGGCGGGGCCAGTCGATGCTGCGGGGCCGGACCATCACGGTGCTGGGGCGCGAGCTGCATACCACCTCCGTGGTGACAGGCCTGCTGATCATCGCGGTGGGGGTGCTCTTCTGGGCCACCAACGGGTTGGTCGAGGCACCCGGACTGCTGCCGTACGACGCCCAGGCCTGGCTGCAGGCACGCTCCGCCCGACTGGCCGGCCCTGTCCTGGACATCGGGGTCATCATCGCCGTCGCCGGTCTCGTCCTGCTCATCTGGGACCGGCGACGACGGTCGCGGCATGGTGTCGCCCCTGGCCGCTCGAAGGCGGAGGCGTCATGAGGGCGCTGCGCCGGCCTGCGGCCGCGGCGGTGGCGGCCGTCCTGGCGCTCTCGGCATGCACCGGCGACGCGGGGAACAGCGGGCACACCGGGAGCACTGGGAACACCGGGCACACCGGGCACACCGGGCACACCCAGGAGCCGGACCGCGCCACCGCGCCCAGGACGTCCGTCGTGTCCGGTCCGCAGGTGGTCTCCGAGCAGCTTCCCGACGTGGCCACCGAGGAGCTGTGGCTGCCGCGCAGCGTGGAGGAGCGACGGCTCGTGGCACCCGGTTGGGACGCCGCGCCGCTGCACGCCGAGGGGGTCTTCCTCGGCTGGAGCGAGGAGGGGGCCAGCACGGCGTACATCGCCGTGGACATCCACGGCACCGTGCTGTGGCGCGCCGAGCGGCCGGCCGACGGGTCGCGCGCTTGGCTGAGCCGCACCAGCACCGGTCGTCCGCTCGCGGTGCTGGCCCACGACGACGGACCGGGTGTCGTCGCCGTGCACGCCTACGACCTGGAGACGGGCGAGGCGGTGTGGGGACCGGTGCAGTCCTCGGGGCCGTTGCCGGGAGGTGGGCTGGTTCTCCAGAGCGAGGGCCAGGAAGGGGGCCAGGAAGGGGGCCAGGACGCGAACCCGGCCGCCCTGGACCCTGACACGGGCGCCGTGATCCCGGCCCCACCCGGCGCCCGCCTGGTCGGCCAGCACGACGGCGTTCTGCTGACCGTGCAGGAGGGCGCCCTGCACGCGTCCGACGCCCGCTCGGGCAGGCAGAGCTGGCAGACGCAACTGGCCGACCATGGTCTGGATCCCGCTGCCCTGCGACCGGGCACCGGTGAGCAGGAGCCAGGCCTCGCCCTGCTCGACGCCGACGGCGGCGGCGGCGGCGGCAAGGTTGTCGTGGACCTGGCGGACGGCACCGTCCTCGGCACCGCCGCCACGTCGGCCGGCGTCGACGAGGCGACAGGCGTCCGCGTCGTGCACGAGGGTGCGACGCTGCGCGGCGTGGACCCTGCCGGCATGGAGCTGTGGTCACAGTCGGTCTCGCCGGACGTCCTCCTCCTCGGGGTGGGAGGGGTGTTCGCCTACGTGCGGGAGGGAGACACGGTGCGTGCGCTGAACGTCGTCGGCGGCGACGTCGTCGAGGCCTACGACCCGGCCGGTCAGGGTCGGATCGTGGTGCCCTGGGGGTTCGGGTCCCTGGGCACGGCCAGCCTCATCGACGGCGATCGGCACCTGCTGGCGACCGCACCGGAGGAACCGTCGGCACCCTAGTCCAGGCCCAGCGCACGAGCCCCCGTGACCTGTGCCGCACGCAGCGCGTCGGCCACCGCGACGCCCGCGACGGACACCGCCCAGCGCACGCCGTGGGCGAGGGTCCGGGTGCTGCCCGCGAGGGCGCCGGTCGCCCGAAGCCGGGCCACACCGTCCTCGACCACGACCTCAAGGGTGCCGAGACGGTGCCGGCCGTCGCCCAGGCCGGTGGCGGCCGTGGCATCGGAGACGAGGGCGACGGCGTCGGGCCCGACGGTCTCGAAGACCATGCGCACCACCTCGGCGGCCAGGTGCACGCCGTCCGCGATCAGCTCCACGACCGCCTCGCCGGCCGCCGCGGCCCGGAGCCCGGCCGCGGCTGGCCCGCCGGCACGGTGGTGAAAGGGGCGCATCCCGTTGAACAGGTGCGTGACCAGGGCCGGTGCCCCCTGCAGGTCGGCGATCAGCTGCAGGTGCCGGGTCATCAGGTCCGCGGCGGCGTCCGTGTGGCCGAGAGCGGGGCGCACACCCAGCTGCACGCACCGGCGGATGAGCCGCTCGGCTCCAGGCAGCTCGGGGGCGAGGGTCAGGTGGCGTATGGCGTGCGGCGCGCCTCCCTGCGCCGCCCTCTCCACGAGGCGCTCGAGCAGGTCAGGGTCCGGGTCGGCGAGGACGGCCGGGTCGTGCGCCCCCCGCTGGGCCGAGGACAGGAACGGCCCCTCCAGGTGCAGGCCGGCGATCGTGCTGTCCCGGACGAGGGGGAGGAGGCGGTCCACCTGCTGCTCGAGCTCGTCTGGCCTGGCCGAGACCAGACTGGCGACGACCGTCGCGGTCCCTGACGTCTGGTGGTGGCGGACGGCCGCCCGGGAGCCGGCCCCGCTCCGGCCGAACTCGTGGCCCACCGCGCCGTGGCAGTGGATGTCGACCAGGCCGTCGATGTGCACAGGAGCCAGCACCATGATCAGGACGACTCAGCCGTTGAGGGACGCGGCGCACCGAAACCCCAGGTGGGTGGTGGCCGAGTCCCGCTCCTGGGGCTGGCGGGCAGGGGGGCGGTAGCGCAGGCAGTACTCCGGGGCGCACAGGTGGGACCCGCCCTTGACCACGAACGCGTCGCGGGGGCGCGCCGGCCCGGTGTGCGGACGCCGCGGGTCGGCAGGGACGCAGCACGGCGACGCCGCGGCGTCGGGGTGGCGGGTCCAGCGGTCGGCGGTCCACTCCCACACGTTGCCGATGAGGTCGACCGCGCCGTAGCAGTTCGCCGGGTAGGAGCCGACCGGTGAGGTCGTGGCCCACCCGTCCTCGGCGGTGTTCCGGTAGGGGAAGGATCCCTGCCAGGTGTTGGCCAGGTGACGGTCTTCGGAGTACCGGTCCTCGCCCCAGGCGTAGGCCGCCTCCCCACTGTCCCCCCGGGAAGCGCGCTCGTGCTCGGCCTCGGTGGGCAGCCGGAGGCCGGCCCACCTGGCGTACGCCTGCGCGTCCTCCAGGCAGACCTGCGTGACCGGATGGTCACCCCGGTCGGTCCGGGCGTCCGAGCCGGGACCCTCCGGGTGTCGCCAGGACGCGCCCGGCACCCACGACCACCACCGCCCGGGGTCGTTCAACGGCACCGGCCCGGAGGTCCCGGTGAAGACCAGCGCCCCAGGCACGAGCACGCTGGGGTCGTCGACCTCCGGGTAGTCGCGCGGGTCCGGGACGCGCTCCGCCACCGTGACGTAGCCGGTCCCTGCCACGAACCGGGCAAACTCCGTCACGGTCACCGGCGCCTGCTGGAGCAGGTAGTCCGACACGCGGACCGGGTGCGCGGGCCGCTCCTCGGGGTAGAAGTCGTCCGACCCCATCACGAACTGGCCCCCCGGGACGAGCACGAACCCGGGCGGAACCTCGTGCTCGCTGCCTGTGGTGCTCAGGTCTCCTCCTCGGGCTGGACGTCGGTGCCCGGGTGGTGGAGCTCACCGGACCCGCCGGCGGTCGGCGCCCCCGGCTCGAGGTCATCTCTTCGGTAGCGCACCTCGCGGGTGCCGAAGAGGTTCAGGTCGAACGGTGCCTCGTCCTCGCCCACCTCGGTGTCGACGAGCCGCGTCAGCTTCTCCAGCATCGCGGCGACCAGCTCCTCGTCGTAGTCCGGGTGCCCAGGGTCACCGATGTTGCGCATCTCTCCGGGGTCGGCCTCCAGGTCGTAGAGGGCGACGTCGGAGGTGGCGTGCAGCCCCTCCACAGTCTCCGGTATGCCGTACTGGGTCGGCGAGAACCAGCGCACCAGCTTGTGCCGGCCGTCGGAGACGGCCCGGTAGAAGGTGCGTTTGTCCATGTCGGGCGCGCCGTACTTCTCCCCCGCCCGCAGGCAGTCCTCCAAGGTCCTCTCCGGGCCGTCGCCCAGCTGCGCGAGGTCGCTGAGCGCGCCCTGGATCGCCCACTCGGGGTCGAGCATGTTCAGGCCGTCCCACATCAGCAGGGCGCCGTCGCCGGGCTCCGAGGCGGAGCCACGCGGCGGGTCGGCCCGCCGGGGGTCGTCGAAGACGGGCCGCAGGTTGCGGCCCTTGAGGGCCGGGTAGCGATCCTGGATCTCGCCATCCTCGAGCCCGGCGTACGACAGGAAGGTGGTCGCCAGGTCCAGGTGCGAGCCGACCGCGTCCGACTGCACGCCGCTGGGGCACCAGGGGGAGACGACCGTCATGTTGACGATCGAGGCCTCCTGGAAGGGGATGGCGCCCTTCTGCGCCATACCGTGCGCCCCGTTCATCTCACCGTGGTCGGAGGTCAGCACCACGACGGTGTTGCGCCATAGGTCCTGGCGATCCAGCTCGTCGAGGATCTTCTGAAATTCCTGGTCGACCATCCGCAGGCAGTTGATCAGGTAGTTGCGGCGGGCCAGCCACAGGTGCTCGCGCCCCTCCGGGATCCGGCCGTAGTTCCACTCGGCGTTGCGCTTGTAGGACCGCACCCCGTAGGGCTGGGCGTCGAGGTCGTCGTAGAAGTTGTCCGGCAGCTGCACGTCGTACTGGCGCATGAAGCCGAGGCGCTGCGGCGCGTGGGTCAGCGCTCCCATGGCGCCGTTCTCGTGCGCCTGCTCCTCCTCGCCGGCGCGCAGAAACATGATGTCGTGCGGGTTGACCATCGAGGAGATGAGCAGCCAGGGCTGGTCCTTGGGCCGGGTATGCCGCAGCCAGTCGACGGTCTCGAAGGCGACCGCCCCGTCCAGCTGCTCACCGTGCAGGGGTGCGCCCCAGTTGTCGCCCCAGGACTGGTAGTCGGAGAAGCCGTAGTCCTCCAGCGCGTCGGGGTGGCGGGCGGGGTGGGACAGGTGCCACTTGCCCTTGAACGCGGTGTAGTAGCCCTGGTCGCGCAGCATGGTCCCGATGGTGGGGACGTCCTCGTCGAGGACGTCGGTCCACGCGAAGTTGGTGTTGTCCCACAGCCCGATGTTCTTGGCGTGCTGGCCCGTCCACATCGTGGCCCGCGAGGGCGTGCACTGGGGAACCGTGCAGTACTGGTTGCCCAGGCTGACGCCTGCGCCGACCAGCCGCTGGATGGCCGGCAGGTCCACGCCCGGCGGCAGGTCCATGTGCACGTCCCACTGGTCCATGCACAGCACCAGGATGTTGGGCCGGTCATCGCGCACCGTGTCTTCGTCGGCCATGTCACTGCTCCTGACTCGTCACGTTGAGCATCGGGTGACGACGAAGATGGTCACACCCCACGCGCCCAGCGCCTGGAAGAACTCCTCCACCTGCGTCCTCGCACATCCGGAAGTTCGGTGACCCGACCTCTGTCGTGCCTTCACGGTAACGGCCGTCCCCGGCCAACGCCCCCTGACAGCGCACCCTGACAAGAGCACGACAAGGGCACGGCACAGGCACCAAGAGGGGCACATGGTGAAGGCGCGCGGGACCTGGCCAGGGAGGCGGACGGCTCTACCTGTGCGGCAGGCGGGCCCATGCGGGCCGCCGCCCTCTTCGTCGCCGCGCTGGAGGGGGCGGGCGAGCTGGACCGGGTATGCCGGGTGCGGACCGAGCTGTTCGGCTCGCTGGGTGCGACGGGGCGGGGCCACGGCACCGACCGTGCGTCCTGCTGGGCTGATGGGTGAGGACCCGGAGACCGTCGACGTCGCCCTGGCCCTGGCCCTGGACGTGGTGGACCGCACCCGGGAGAGCGGCAGCCTGCAGCTAGGCGGACGGCATACCGTGCCGGTGGACGTGGACCAGGACGTGGTGCTGCACCGGCGTGTCTCCCTGCCCGGCCACAGCAACGGCATGCGGTTCACCGCCTACGGTGCCTGCGGGGAGGGCGACGTGCTGGCCGAGGGCACCTACTACTCCGTCGGTGGCGGCTTCGTGGTCGACGAGGCCGCCCTGGAGTCCGACCGGCTCGTCGAGGACACCACGCAGGTGCCCTACCCGTTCTCCACCGGCGACGAGCTGTTGGACATCTGCCTGCGGCACGACCTGCGGATCAGCGACGTGGTGCTGGCCAACGAGCTGACCTGGCGCTCGGAGCAGGAGGTGCGCGACTACCTGCTAAGGGTCTGGGCGGTCATGCAGAAGTGCGTCGACGCCGGCTGCCGCACCGAGGGTGTCCTTCCCGGCGGGCTGCAGGTGCGACGGCGGGCTCCCGGGATGGCGCGCCGGCTGAGGGAGATGGCCGACGACCCGTCGATCGGCCCCTCCGACTGGGCCAACCTGTACGCCCTCGCGGTCAACGAGGAGAACGCCGGCGGCGGCCGGGTCGTGACCGCGCCGACCAACGGCACGGCCGGGATCATCCCCTCGGTCCTGCACTACTACAGCCGCTGGTGGCACGACGACAGCCACGGCAGCGACGACGACGCGGTCGTGCGTTTCCTGCTCACCGCGGCCGCCATCGGGATGCTGTGCAAGATGAACGCCTCGATCTCCGGCGCCGAGGTCGGCTGCCAGGGCGAGGTGGGCTCGGCCAGCGCGATGGCCGCCGCCGGTCTGTGCGAGGTGATGGGCGGCACCCCGCACCAGGTCGAGAACGCCGCGGAGATCGGTATCGAGCACAACCTGGGGCTGACCTGCGACCCGATCGGCGGCCTGGTCCAGGTGCCCTGCATCGAGCGCAACGCGATGGGCTCGATCAAGTCCATCAACGCAGTCCGGCTGGCCCTGCACGGTGACGGCGAGCACTTCGTCAGCCTCGACCAGGTGCTCCGCACCATGGCGGACACCGGCCGGGACATGCACGAGAAGTACAAGGAGACTTCGCTCGGCGGGCCTGGCCGTCAACGTCATCGAGTGCTGAGGCCTGCGCTGTGGCGGGGGCGCCAGTTGCTAACCTGACGCGCATGCTCGACCACGGTGGGTGCTGCTGGCGCGGCCAGGGTGCGCCGGGGGCAGACGCGTGAGCCTGGTGTGGACGCTCGGCCTCGCCGCTGTGGCGGTCCTGGCCAGCTTCCCCCTCACCCGTTGGCTGGGCCGGCAGGCTGGCTGGCCACTGGCGGTCATCTACCTGGCCGCCGCCGCCGCCTTCTGGCCCGCGATGGTCGAGGTGATGGACGGGAGGACCCCGGAATGGTCGGTCGCCTGGGTGCCTGACCTCGGTGTGGACCTCGCCCTGCGGGCCGACGGCATCGGGGTGCTGTTCACGTTGATCGCGCTGGTCATCGGCGCGGTCGTGCTGGTCTACTCCACCGCCTACCTCAAGGCCGGCCGCAACCTGTCGTTCTACCTGTTCATGGCGGTCTTCACCGTCTCCATGGTGGGGCTGGTCCTCACCGACGACCTGATCAGCCTGTTCCTCTTCTGGGAGCTGACCTCGCTGGCCAGCTTCCTGCTCATCGCCCGGTCCGGCTACAGCGCCGAGGGTGCCTCGATGCGCACCCTGCTGATCACCTTCGTCGGCGGGCTCACGCTGCTCGCCGCAGTCGCCGTCATCATCGCCGCCACGGGCACCACCCGGATCTCCGAGGCGCTGGCCAGCACCGCGTGGACCACCTCACCCGGGCTGGCGTCCACGGTGGCCCTCCTGGTGCTCATCTCGGCGTTCACCAAGTCGGCACAGTTCCCCTTCCACTCGTGGCTGCCCGACGCGATGGCGGCAGCCACCCCGGTCAGTGCCTACCTGCACGCCGCCGCGGTGGTCAAGGCCGGCATCTTCCTGCTGCTGCGCTTCTCCCCCGCCTTCCACGACGTCCCGGTCTGGAACATCGCGCTCATCACGGTGGGCCTGCTGACCTGCGCCCTCGGCGGCTGGTTCGCCTGGCAGCGCACCGACCTGAAGAAGCTGATGGCCTACTCCACGGTCAGCCAGCTGGGGCTGATCGTGGCCACCATCGGGGTCGGCACCGAGCTGGCGCTGACGGCCGCGACGCTGCACATCATCGCCCACGCCCTCTTCAAGTCCGGGCTGTTCATGATGGTCGGCGTCATCGACCACTCGACGGGCACCCGCGACGTCCGGCGGCTGCCCCAGCTGCGGACCGCGATGCCGCTGGTCTTCTGGACCACCGTGCTCGGCGCCGCCTCCATGGCGGGCATCCCGCCCATGCTCGGTTTCGTCTCCAAGGAGGCGGTGCTGGAGGCCCTCGGCGAGGCCCCTGGTGCCACCTGGGTGGGCTGGGTCGCGTTCGTCGCGGGCGCTCTCGCCTCGGTCCTCACCTTCGCCTACAGCGCCAAGCTGGTGTTCAACGGCTTCGTGGACGGCCGCGGGCACGCGCGCTGGCCCGAGGACCGCCCTCTGCACGCGACCCCGCCGACGCTCGGCATCCCGGCCGCCCTGCCGATCCTCGCCGGCCTTCCTCTCGCCCTGTTCGTCGGCGTCCTGGACACGCCGGTCGGGCAGGCGGTCCGGGCCGGGCTGCCCCATACCTCTGCCGCGCCGCACCTGGCTCTCTGGCACGGTGTCAACGCCGCCCTGGGCGCCACGCTGCTGATCCTCGCCGTGGGCGCCGTCATCATCGCCCGCCGCCGCACGCTCTTCCCCGCCGTCGAGGCGACCACCCCCGCGTGGGACGGCGCCGATGTGCTGGAGTATTTGACCGTCCGGGTCGCCCGCGCCGGGCGGTCGCTGGCCCTGCTGGTGCGGGCCGACAACCCCACCCGGCACGTCGCACCGATCGTCGGCTCGGTCGGCCTCGTCCTCGGCGTCGGCTCGCTGATCCTGCTCTCCGGCGGTCACCTCGCCCCACAGCACCCCGGCCTGACCCACGCGGTCGACGCCGTCGTGCTGGTGGTCATGGCTCTCGGCGTCTACGGGGTATGCCGCTCCCGCTCCCGGCTCGCAGCAGCGGTGAGCCTGTCCGCGGTGGGGGTGGCGATGACCGTGCAGATCTTCGGCCTGGGCGGGCCTGACGTCGGCCTGACCCAGCTGCTCGTCGAGGCCCTCTCGATCCTGATGATCATGCTGGTGCTGCAGAAGCTACCGCTGACCTTCCGGCGCGAGCCCCGCTTCGGCCAGCGGTGGGCGCTGGGCCTCGCCGTCACCGTCGGCATCTCGGTCGGGCTGGGGGTGTGGGCGCTGACCGGCCGCCGGGAGCGCAGCGATGTCGCCGACTACTTCCTCACCGAGGGCCCGGAGATCACCGGTGGCTACAACGTGGTCAACACCATCCTGGTGGAGTTCCGCGCCTTCGACACCCTCGGTGAGCTGACCGTCCTGGGCATGGCCGGCGTCTCGGTGGTGGCCATCCTGTCCACCCTCGGCCGGCGCTACCTGGACCCGCCCCGCGAGGAGGACCACAACTACGTGCCGCCGCCCCGGATCCCGCTGCGCGGGGTCGGCACCCCCGCCTACCGGGCGATCGAGGGGTCCTGGGGCAACGCGGTCCCGATGCAGCTGCTGGTGCACGCGACCACCCCCCTGCTGGTGATCATCTCGGCCATCGTCTTCTGGCGCGGGCACAACTCCCCCGGCGGCGGCTTCATCGCCGCCCTCATCGGGGCGGCCGTGGTGGCCCTGATGTACCTGTCCGCTGCCCGCGACCGGACGATCGGCCCGGCGGCCGCGCCGCGCCTGCTCATCGGCGGCGGAGTCGCGATCGCCGTGCTCACCGGCCTGTGGGGCCTGCTCGGTGCCGGCTCCTTCCTGCAGCCCATCGCCGGCGAGGTGCTCGGCATCAAGCTGACCACCTCCCTCGTCTTCGACATCGGCGTCTACGCCGCCGTGCTCGGCCTGGTCATGGCCGCCTTCAACCTGCTCGGGGCGCCCAACGAGCCGGGACCGGTCAGCGTCGACGAGGCCGCGGGCGGGGCTGTCGACGGAGATGTTGACGGGGCCGGCGACCGTGCCAGGCAGATCGCGGAGGACGGTTCGCCCGATGACGGTAAGACCCGGCCCAGGGTGGGTCCCAAAAGTACCTACCTGGCCGACGGTGTGCCGCCCCCAGGCGCCGAGCCGCTCGCGGAAGGAGTCGACCGATGATCCTGCCCATCACCATCGCGGTCCTGGTCACCGGCGGCGTCTACCTGCTCCTGCAGCGCGGGATGATCCGGATCATCTTCGGGCTCACCATGCTCGGGCACGCGGCCAACCTCATCCTGCTCTCCACCGGCGTCACCGCCTGGCGCGGCGAGCCGCTGCCCGACCGGGTCGACACCGCGCTGGCCACCGACCCGCTACCGCACGCCTTCGTGCTGACCGCGATCGTCATCGCCTTCTCGGTGACCGTGCTCATGCTCGCCCTGGCCGCGGTGGGCCACGACGACGACACCAAGAAGATGCCGCAGATCGGGGAGGTGCACGACCGGTGAGGGCCGACCTGCTGCCGCTGCTCATGGGCGGCCCCCTGCTGCTGGCGGGGCTGCTGGTCATGTGGCCGCGCAGGCTCCTCGAGCGGGTGCTGCTCGTCCTGGTCCCGGCGGCCTCGTTGGTGGCCGGGGTCACCCTGCTGCTCCAGCACCGCAGCGAGCCGGTCATCGCCCACCAGGTCGGCGGCTACATCCCCGGCATCGCCATCCCGTTCGTCTCCGACACCCTGTCGGCGCTGATGATCGTGGTGACGGCCGCGGCCTCGCTCGCCTGCGTCTGGTTCCTCATGGTCACCGGCGAGGACCGGATCCGCTTTGTCCCGCCCCTGATCCTGGTGATGCTCGGGGGCGTCAACGGCGCCCTGCTCACCGGCGACCTCTTCAACTTCTTCGTCATGGTCGAGGTCATGGTCCTGCCCTCCTACGCGCTCATCGCAGTGACGGGGACGTGGCGGCGGCTCGGGGTCGGCCGGACCTTCGTCGTGGTCAACCTCCTCACCAGCAGCGTGCTGGTGACGGGCGTCGGCCTCGTCTACGCCACGACCGGCTCGGTCAACCTGGCAGTCCTGGTGGGCGCCGTCCATGACAACCCCTCCGCGGCGATCGCCGGTGCGATGGTGATCCTGGCCCTGGCGGTCAAGGGGGCGATGGTCCCGGTGCACGGCTGGCTGCCGGCCACCTACCCCGGCACCTCCGCCGGGATCATGGCGCTGTTCTCCGCGCTGCACACCAAGGTCGCCGTCTACGCCATCTACCGCGTCTACTCCACGCTCTTCGAGGGTCAGGCGCCGTGGGCACTGGTCCTTGCCCTCCTGGTGGCGCTGACCATCGTGGTCGGCTCCTACGCCACCTTCGGCGAGCACATCATGCGCCGGGCCCTGGCCTGGCAGATGATCGCCGGCGTCGGTCACATCCTCATCGGCGTCGTGCTGTTCACCCAGCTGGCGCTGTCGGCCGGGCTGTTCTACATGCTGCACCACATCGTCACGATGGGAGCCCTGCTGCTCCTCGCCGGAGCGATCGAGCAGGTCTACGGCAGCGGACGCTACGCCCGGCTGTCCGGGCTGATGCAGCGCGACAGAGCCACCGCCATCTTCGTCGTCTTCGCCCTGTTCTCGCTGGTCGGGCTGCCTCCCTCAGCCGGCTTCTTCGGCAAGGTCGGACTGATCCAGGCCTCGGCCGGGGCTCAGACCTGGGAGGGCTGGCTGATGCTCACCCTCGTGCTCGTCGGAGCCATCGCCAGCATCATCGCCATGCAGCGGCTGTGGGCCGGGGTCTTCTGGGGCCCGCCCATGGAGACCTACCGGCCCGACCGGGACGGCCCGGGCCGGGCACGCAGCGTCCCGCTCACCTCGGACGTGCGCGTGACCCGGCAGCTGCTCGCACCGGGCGCCGCCCTGGTGGTCCTGCAGCTGGCCATGTTCGTCTTCGCCGGGCCGCTCATGTCCATGACCCGCCGGGCCGCTGAAGGCCTGCTCGACCCGGCCGCATACATCCAGGCGGTGCTCGGATGATCAACCCACTACGCATGGTTGGGTATGCGGCCTGGATCGCCAAGGAGATCATGGTCGGCGCCGTGGACATCGCCAAGGACGCCCTGACCCCGGGCGTGGCCATGGACCCCGCGATCGTCGAGCTGCCGCTGCGCTGTCGCACCGACCTCGAGGTGAGCCTGATGGCCTCCTCGATCACCATCACCCCGGGCACCGTCACGTTGGGCGTGGCGCCCGGGGACGCACGCCACCCGCCCACTCTCTTCGTGCACGCGATCTACGGCTCCGACCCGGACGAGGTGCTGCAGGGGCTGCGCGACATGGAGGACCGGCTGCTGGCGATGACCCGCGGCCGGATGGCGGAGAGGAGCCCACGGTGACCTGGATCGCCACCCTCGCCATCGGGATCCTCGCCGTGGCCGCGGTCCTCGGTGTGGTCCGCCTCTACACCGCCCGCGACGACGCCAGCGTCGCGGCCGTCAGCGACCTGATCTACTTCTGCGGGATCGGGATGGTCTGCCTCGGCGCGGTGCTCGTCGGCTCCTCGATCACCATGGACGTGCTGGCCATCGGCTCGCTGCTGGGCATCCTGGCCACCGTGGCCCTGTCCCGCATCCTGACGAGGGGGCGGCGCTGATGCTCGTGCTGATCGGTCTCCTGTGTCTCACCGGGGCGTTCTTCGTGCTGGTGAGCGGCATCGCGATGTTCAAGGCCCGCGACGGCCTCAGCAGGGTCAACGTCCTGTCCGCCGCCACTGGCGTCGGCATGCCCTTCCTCGCGATCGGCGTCTACCTGCGCGTCCTTCAGACCGACGGCTTCCTCTGGCTCGACCTGGTCAAGCTCGTCATCGCCATCCTGGGCTTTATCATCATGAGCTCGGTGGCCTCCAACGCCCTCACCCGTGCCGCCTACCGCTCCGGCGCCCCGATCGACCCCCATACCTCACCCAACGCCCTGGCCGACGAGTCGCCGGACCGGCGGCCCTAGGGCAGCCAGCCCAGCAGCGTGTCCACCCTCGTGTCGGTCGCCACGACCACGGCCTCTGTGTCCAGCCGTCCCCGGAACTCGGTCGGGGTCGAGTTCTGCGCGTCGACGACGTAGACGTTGCGGCTGCCGCGGGAGGCGTACTCGACCACGGCCACGTGCTGCCCGTCCGGGGAGAAGGCCGGGCCGACGAGGCTGAGCGTGCCGGAGGTGACCTGCCTGGGCTCGCTGGTGCCGTCCAGGTCGCCCGCCCAGACCTGGGCGGTGATGTCCGGGTGCGAGTTGGTGCCTTCCGGGACGTAGGCGTAGGCCAGCTGGGTCTCGTCGGCGCTCAGAGCCAGGTGCTGTGGCCGGCCGCCCCTCCACGTCTCCTCGTCGAAGCCGAGGAGCAGGGACATGGTGACCTGCCCGGTGTCCTCCTGCAGCCCTTCGAGCGCGACCCCGACCACGCCACCGGCCGCATCTGCCGGAGCCGCGCCGAGATCGGCGACGTAGACCAGGCCGTGCTCCTGCGACCACAGCAGGTCATCACCCACCAGACCCAGCGTCCGGTCGGTGCGGTCACGGCCGCTGAAGACGACCTCGTCGGTCCGGCGGTCCACCACCTCGAGGTAGACGGACGGCCCATCCGCGATGAGCGCCGCGAAGTGGGTCCCGTCCGGGCTCGCCGCGAGGGCACGCACCCGGTTGGCCAGCTCGGTGCCTGGCCAGGAGTACTCGTCGACCGGCAAGCCGTCCCCGGACCCGTCGAGGCGGTAGCCGCGGACGGTGAGGGGCTCGGGCCCCAGGGGCAGCCACGCGGTATGCAGCAGCGGCTCTCCCGCCTGACCGCGCTGGAGCGTGGCGGTGTGGCCGGCCTGGAAGTCGGCCTGGTCGAGCAGCTCCTCGGCGGACCCGTCCGGCAGGTCGACCTGGTGGATCCCGATGACGGCCTGGCCGACGAGGCAGCCGGAGTGCGCCACCTCCTGCGTCTTCGTCCTCGGCCGGGTAGCGGTGCCCGCGTCGGTGCCGGTCCCGGCTCCGGTCGCGGCATCCGTCCTTCCCCGGGTGGCGGTGGCGGTCTCCGCTCCCTGTCCGCCGCCGTCGGTGCAGCCGCACAGGAGCAGCGCCGCGGACACCAGTCCCGGTACGAGGACATGCCTGGCCATGCTGGTGCGAGGTCCTGCTAGGCAGAGCCGTGGAGGGCGGCCAGCTCGGCCTCCATGACCTGCTCGTCGTCGGCGTCCAGCCGGACGTGCGCGAGCAGGGTGAGCAGCACCCGCAGGGCCGAGGCGGCACGTTCCCCCCACGAGGACAGATAGCTGAACTGCCACCACCACATCGCCTCGGTGACCCGACCGGCGAGGTAGTGGGTGCGGCCGTGCTCGAGGTCGGCGGCCACCGCGACGAGGTCGGCCGACAGCGAGCCGGGCACGACCTGGGTGGAGATGACCGGATCCTCGATGTCGCAGTAGTCGTCGAGCCCGCCCAGCAGCTCGTGCAGGCCTTCCCGGACCGTCTCCAGGTCCGCGTCGGGGCCGGCGTCGGGCTCGAACCGCTCGACCGGGACGACGTCGACCAGGGCACCCACCCGGGCCCCGGCGGCGCACAGCTGCCCGACGGAGAGCAGGAGCAGCGGCAGCGCCGTCTCGGCGGCCGCACCGGAGGCCACCTGCTCCAGCGCGGCGAGGTAGGCCTCCACCTCGGCGTGCATCTGGGCGGCCGGCTGCTCCCAGCCCTCCTCCTCGACGGGCTCGCTCATGGCCCCACCCTAGACCTCGACGAGGGGCCGGGGGGTGGTTCCGAGCCGGGTCAGCGAGTGGCGGCCGAGGGGGTCTGGCCGGAGACCCGCCGGCGGCCCTCGAACGCCCGGCCGAGGGTGACCTCGTCGGCATACTCCAGGTCCCCACCCACGGGCAGGCCCGAGGCGAGCCGGCTCACCGTGACCTCCTCGTAGGGCGCGAGCAACCGGGTCAGGTAGGTCGCGGTGGCCTCGCCCTCCAGGTCCGGGTCGGTGGCGATGATGACCTCGCTGACCGCGCCGTCCGCGAGGCGGGCGACCAGCTCACGCAGGCGCAGGTCCTCGGGGCCGACGCCGCCGATCGGGTTGATGGCGCCGCCGAGCACGTGGTAGCGACCGCGGAACTCGCGGGTGCGCTCGATCGCGGCCACGTCCTGGCTCTGCTCGACCACGCAGATCACCCCGGGGTCGCGCCGTTCGTCCAGGCAGATCCGGCAGCGCTGCGCCTCCGCGACGTTGCCGCACACCTCGCAGAAGCTGATCTTCTCGCGGATCTGCAGCAGGGCCTCCGCCAGCCGGGTGATGTCCTCCGGGTCCGCGGTGAGCAGGTGGAAGGCGATGCGCTGGGCACCCTTGGGACCGACACCGGGGAGCCGTCCGAGCTCGTCGATCAGGTCCTGGACCACGCCTTCATACACAGCAGACCACTCTAGGTGCTGAGGCTGACAGCCAGCGACAGACTCCGACCGGCGGGTCACCGCTCATGATGTCGGGGCGGAGGATCCTCCGTCGAGCTCCAGCAGGCCCGTCAGCGCGGTGCGGAGCTCGTCCACGTCACGCGCCACGGCGTCGGGGGCCAGCGCCCGCAGGGCGTCCTCCTCGCCGGCGCCCCAGGTGACGGCGACCGCGGCCATCCCGGCGGCGTGCGCCGCCTGCACGTCGACGACGGCGTCACCGACGTAGACGCAGTCTGCGGGGTCGATGCCGAGCCGACGGGCACCCTCCAGCAGGGGTGCCGGGTCGGGCTTGTGCGCGGTCGTCTCCAGCAGCCCCACGACGACGTCGACGTGCGGCAGCTCGGTGACCCGCATGCCGTGGCGGACCATGTCGGCGCGCTTGGAGGAGACGACGCCGACCGGGACCTGCCGCTCCTGCAGTGCGGTGACCAGGTCGGCGGCGCCGGGAACGACGGCGATCAGGGTGTCGTGGTGGGCGGTGCTGTGCTCGCGGTAGCGGTCGACGAGGAGGGCACCCTCCCCGGGCCGGTGCGCCTCGAGAGTCTCCAGCAGCGGACGCCCGATCCAGCTGCGGATCACCGCCTCCGTCGGTGCCGGCTGGTCCGGCGCGGTGAGGGTGTGCCGGTAGGAGGCGACGATGAGCGGGATGGTGTCCGCCAGCGTCCCGTCGAAGTCGAAGAGGACCGCGCTCCTGCTCATGCCGGGGTCTCGGGGGCGCGCTGGTTGTACTCGCCGGCCCACTCCTGGCCGCTCATCGCGAGAATGGCGGCCATCACCTCGTCGGTGAGCTCGCGGCGGGCCCGGCCTTGCGGCATACCCCCGAAGCGTCCCGCGACCTCGATCGGGGCGCCGAACTCGACCCGGACCTTGGCCCGCCGGGGCAGCTTGGAGCCCACCGGCATGATGTCCCGGGTGCCCGACAGGGCCACCGGGACGATCGGGCACTGCGCCTGGAGCGCCAGCCAGGCCATGCCCGTCCGCCCGCGGTAGAGCCGGCCGTCGCGGGACCGGGTGCCCTCGGGGTAGATGCCGAAGGCGCCGCCCTCGAGCAGGTGGGCCAGGGCCAGGTCCAGCGACTTCTGGGCGGCGCGGGTGTCGTCCCGGTCCACCGGGATGGAGCCGACCCCCTGGAACCACTCGCGGCTGATCCAGCCCCTGATGCCGGTGCCGGTGAAGTACTCGGCCTTGGCGAGGAAGGCGACCTGCCGCGGCGCCGTGAGCGGGATGACCACGCTGTCGACGAACGACAGGTGGTTGCTGGCCAGGATCACCGGACCCTGCGCAGGGACGTGCTCGGTGCCCACGACCTCGGGTCGCCAGATGACCGTGGCCAGCGGGGTGACGATGGGGTGGAGCAGCTCGTAGATCATGCTGGCCCTCTCAGGCGACCGGCTCGTCGTTGATCTCGATGACGGTACCGCCCAGGACGGTCTCGATGACCGGCTGTCCCACTGCCCCGGACGTGCTGAGGTCCTCGTCGTCGTCGCTGGGCGCGTCCGAGTACTCGTCCACGGCCGCCGGTCCGCGCCTGGCCCTGACCGCCTCCCGCTCCTGAGGGTCCGGACCGCCTGCGCTCGGGGGGCCAGTGCGCACCTCCGGGTGCAGCTGGCCGTCGGTGGGGCGCTCCGCCTGCCGGGCCACCTCCTCCTGCTCCCGGGCGGTAGGCGACCCCTGGGGGGACCGACGTGCGCCGGCGTCCGGGCCGGTGTCGATCTCTGGCGCCGACGACGGCGACTCAGCGTCCTGGGTCGCCCAGGCCGGTGCGGAGGAGCTGCGGGCGGTCTGCGCCCAGTCCGGGCCGGCGTCGGCCGGTGCGCGGGAACCCGTCGCGCCGAGCTGCTCGGCCATCGTCGGCTCCCCCGCGCGGCCCGACCCGCCCTGAGCCTCGCTCGCGGCCCCGCCGCGACCACGCACGCGCACCGGCGGGCTGCTGGCAGGAGGTTGCGCGGACGGGGGCGTGGGCTGACCGCCCCGCGTGCGCAGTCTGCCGCGAGGAGGGGTGTCGCCGCCTGGAACCTGCACACCTGCTGGTGCAGCAGGCGGTGCCGAAGGAATCCTGGACCGACCCGGCGGCTCCTCAGGTACGGGCGGCGGCGGCTCGTCGGGATCGAGGGGTGGCTCGCCGAACTCATCGGGTGGCTCGGGGACCGACGGTGGGCGTCCCGCATCGCCCGCGCCCTGCGCCGGGGGGCGGGTGTGGGGAGCCTGCCCGGCACTCTCTGCCGGCCGCGGCGCGTCAACGCCGGCGACGGTCGCCTCGACCCGCACGTCCAGCGCCAGGGCGTCCAGCACCCCCTGGCGCAGCGCCTCCTCGTTGGAGGTGCCCATGAAGTGCCTGATCCACCGCTCGTCGGGCATCCCGACCAGCAGACGGCGGCCGTCGTAGTCGACGACCTGGATCGACTCCAGCGCCCCGGCGGTGCGTCGGCTGATCTCCCGCACCGCGGTGATGATGTCCGGCCAGTGGCGGCGCAGGGCGGCCGTGTCCAGGTCACCCGGTCGGGGCGGGCCGGCGGGGGCGGGTGCCGGGCCAGGTGCCGCGGCGGCGGCCGAGTCGGGGGCGGGCTCGGAGTACGCAGTCCGGGGCGGAGCGGCGTGTGTGGCCGGCGACGACGCGGAGGCGGCCGGCCACTCGGTGGGCGCGGACCCAGGCCTGACCGGGGCGGGCTGCACGCGCGCGTCGAGGGCAGAGCCGAGCCCGGCCCCCTGCCCTGGCGGCGTCGCGCCACGGACCGGGGCGGCGGTCGGCTGCCCGTCGGCGGCCGGCCCGGCGGCGAGGCGGCGCTCGATCCGGTCCAGGCGGGCGCCATACCCGTCCTCACCCGCAGCGGCGGGGAGGAGCAGCCGGGCCGCGAGCAGCTCGAGCATGAGCCGGTAGGAGACGGCCCCGGCCATCTCGGACAAGCCGCGGGCGACGAGGTCGGCGGCCCGGGACAGCCCGGCCGGGCCGTAGCCCTGGGCCTGGCGGCGCATCCTCTCGACCTGGTCCTCGGGCAGGCCGGGAAGCAGGCCGCCGGCGTGCTCGCCGACGGCGGCCAGCACGATGAGGTCGCGATAGCGCTCCAGCAGGTCCTCGACGAACCGTCGCGGGTCCTGACCGGACTCCATCACCCGGTCCACCTGCTGGAAGACGGTGGCGGCGTCCCCCGCCGCCACCGCGTCGACGACCGCGTCGAGCAGCTCCACGTCGGTGAAGCCCAGCAGGGCAGCCGTGCGCTCGTAGGTCAGCCCTTCCTGACCCGCCCCGGAGATGAGCTGGTCCAGCACCGACAGCGAGTCGCGCACGGACCCGCCTCCGGCCCGGGTGACGAAGGAGAGGACCCCCGGCTCCAGCCGGACCCCCTCCTGGGTGCACAGCTGCTCCAGGTAGCCGGTGAGCCGCTGCGGCGGCACCAGGTGGAAGGGGTAGTGGTGGGTCCGCGACCGGATGGTCGCCAGCACCTTCTCCGGCTCGGTCGTGGCGAAGATGAACATCACATGGGGCGGCGGCTCCTCGACGATCTTCAGCAGCGAGTTGAAACCCTCGCGGCTGACCATGTGCGCCTCGTCGATGATGTAGATCTTGAACCGGGACTGGGCCGGCCCGAAGGCCGCCCGCTCCCTTAGCTCGCGGGTGTCGTCGACCCGCCCGTGGCTGGCCGCGTCGATCTCGATGACGTCGACGGCCCCGGCCCCGTCCCGGGCGAGGGCGACGCACGACTCGCAGGTGCCGCACGGCTCCGGCGTCGGCCCCTTCTCGCAGTTGAGGCACCGCGCCAGGATGCGAGCGCTGGTGGTCTTGCCGCACCCGCGCGGGCCGGAGAAGAGATAGGCATGGTTGACCCGTCCCGTGCGCAGCGCCTGCATCAACGGCTCGGTGACGTGCTCCTGGCCGATGACGTCGGCGAACGACTCGGGCCGGTAGCGGCGGTACAGGGCGGTGCTCACCCCACCGACCCTAACCGCCGGGCCTGACAGTCAGGTATGCCGATCCACAGTCCGTCCGGGCGACGGCGCTGACCCAGCCGGCCCGTCGACAGCTCTGGCCAGGACCCCTGCCGCCGACCCTGCCGACCGGTCACGGCAGACGCAGGATGGCGGTGCGGTGCGCCGCGCGGGTCAGCACGACATACAGCGCCCGGACACCGCCGGGGGACTCGGCGACGATCGCGTCGGGGTCCACGACGACGGTCGCGTCGTACTCCAGGCCCTTGGTCGACAGCGGGTCGATGAGCAGAAGACGCGAGTCCTCGCCCCGGCCATGGCCGTCGACGACCGGACCCAGCCGCTCGTGCCAGGACCAGGGCGCGATGACGGCGACCTGGCCGTCCACCTCGTCCATCAGGCTGCGCACCTGCTCGGTGACCGCGTCCGTCATCGCGTCGGCCGGGACCGTGATCTCGGCGGGCTCGACGCCCGTGTCGCGGACGGCTGCGGGGATGTCGGCGTCCGGCACGTGCTCCCGGATCATCCGGGCCGCCAGCTCGAAGATCTCCCGCGCGTTGCGGTAGTTGGTGTCCATGTGGAAGGCCTGCCGGGGCAGCGTGCCGAACGCCTCCTCGCGGGCCCGCGCGGCCTCGTCCAGGTCGTCCCACGACGCCTGGGCCAGGTCGCCGACCACGGTCCAGGAGGCCCACCGGCCGCGACGGCCGAGCATCCGCCACTGCATGGGCGAGAGGTCCTGCGCCTCGTCCACCAGGACGTGGGCGTACTCCTCGGGCTCGCCGATCCGGCCGGCCAGCAGCCGCTCCCGCGGATCCTGCGAGAGCCGTTGCGCCGCCGAGGCGTGGGTGAGCCCGGCGTGGTCACCGGCCACGCGCGCGCCGTCGCGGTCACCCAGCTGGATGGCCGCGACGCCGTACTGCGAGGCGTCGTCCAGCTCCTCGATCTCGTAGAAACCCCGCTCCTCGCTGGGCAGGTCCACCATCGGTCCCAGCCGGGCCTGCAGGTCGTCGACGAGCGCGACGTCCGCCACGCTCCACGCGCCGGTGCGCAGCGTCTCCTGGTAGGAGCCGGCGATCAGCCCGGCCTCCCGCGGGGCAACCCCGAGCCGCCGGACGGCCTGCTCGTCCGCGAGCCACAGGAGCACCTCGCGCGGGTCCAGCGGACGCCACCACTGCCGCATGAACGCCTCGACGTCGCCGGAGTCGGTGAACCGGCCGATGAACTCCTCGCGCTCCCCCTGCGGGACCTGCTCCCAGGCGATGCGGGCAAGGGTGTCGACGGCCGCGTCGTAGGAGGAGTTGCGATGGTGATGGCGCAGCACCTGACGCCGGGCACGGTCGAGGTGGGACTGCTCCAGCCGGATCGCGTGGCCGGCGACGAAGGTGCGCAGCAGGGTCGGCGCGTCGGGGATGGGCTCGCGGGCCAGCCGCGAGAGCAGCTGCCGGATGCGCAGGCTGCCCTTGACTGCGGCGACGTCGGGCGGGTCCAGGCGGGTGGCGTCGACCCCCGCGACCACGTCACCGATCGAGCGCAGCACGACCGAGTCCTCACCCAGGGAGGGCAGGACCCGCTCGATGTAGGCGGTGTAGGCCGACGAGGGACCGACGACGAGGACCCCGCCGCCCTCGAAGCGCCGGCGGTCCGAGTAGAGCAGGTATGCCGCCCGGTGCAGGGCCACGACCGTCTTGCCCGTGCCCGGTCCCCCGGTGATCTCGGTGACGCCGCGGGCAGGGGCGCGGATCGCCTCGTCCTGGTGCTGCTGGATGGTGGCCACGATGTCGCGCATCCGGGCCCCGCGGGTCCGGGTGAGGGCGGCCATGAGAGCACCGTCGCCGACCACCACGACGTCGTCCGGGGCCTCGGCGACCATGAGGTCGTCCTCGACCCCCACCACCTGCTCCCCGCGGCAGCGCAGCACCCGCCGACGGATCACGCCCTGGGGGTCCACGGGGGTGGCGCGGTAGAAGGGCGCGGCCGCAGGCGCCCGCCAGTCCACGACGAGCGGCTCGTAGTCGTCGTCCCGCACCCCGAGGCGCCCGACGTAGCGCACCTCCCGGGTCTGCCCCTGCTCGTCCGGGACGTCGTGCTCCAGGTCGAGCCGGCCGAAGACCAGTCCTTCGTGCTGCTGCTCCAGGCTGGCCCGGCGCTTGCCGGCGGAGTAGACCAGCGCATCCCGCTCGAAGAGCCCGGCGAGCTCCTCCTCACGCGGGTCCCCGGTCCCCCGGCGGTCGGTCTGGCCCCTGGCCATCCCCTCCGCGTGGATCAGCTCCACGCGCTGCGCCGCCTTGGCCAGCTCGGCATACACCTTGTCCACGTGCGCCTGCTCGGCCGCGATCTCGGCGGCGACGACGTCGCCCTGGGTCGCGGTCATCAACCACCTTCCGTCACGGGCCCCGGCACGGTCCGGCACCCTGCAAAGAGCCTTGCCAGAGCTCTGCCAGAGGCCTCCCAAGACATCGTCAAGGGATCCGGCAGAGACACGGCAAAGACCTCACTCTACCGCGCGGGCCGGGCTCAGACCCAGCCTCGGCGCACCGCCTGGACACCGGCCTGGAAGCGGGTGGCCGCGCCCAGGTGGTCCATGAGGTAGCGGATCCGCCGCTCGACGGTGCGTACGGAGGCGCCGATCTGGCGGGCGATGACCTTGTCCGAGGCGCCGATGGACAGCAGGGCCAGCACCTTCGTGTCCCGGTCGTCCAGCGGCGCCACCGGCCCCTCACCCCTGGCGTCGAGGGCCCTGCTGGTGAGGCCGAACGGGGTGGACAGGGCCCAGATCGCCTCGAACAGCCGGGTGACCGCCTGCCGGGCGGGTTCCCGGCGCAGGGCCAGCGAGCCGTACCCGTCGGGGTCGTGGGCGCTGATGTCCACCAGCACCGACTCGTCGTCACAGACCAGGACCCCGAACGGGACGCCGTTGCCGACGCGTGCGGCATACCCGTGGGCGTCCGCCCGCTCCAGACGGTCCAGCGCCCAGGGCTCGGCCAGGACGGAGGTGTCGAGCACCAGGCGCACGTCCACGCCTTCCGCGAGCGCCAGCAGCCTCTCGTCGTCGGCAGCCCTCTCCAGCAGCTCGCGGGTCACCACCGAGGCGTCGAGAGCCCACCACAGCCGCCTCCGGGCCGAGCGGTGCATCTCCACGATCCGCTCGATCACCTCCGGGACGCTGCTGAGCACGTCGAGGTCGGGCAGCGTGGCCAGCGCCTCCCGACCGACGGCGCGCCGCCACTGGTTGTCGAGCTCGTAGACCGAGGCCCGGGCCAGCGCTGTCCGCTGCTCCATGACCTCCAGGTACTGCGGGAAGGACTCCCGCGGCGGGACCACGCCCCAGGTGTCCTCCTCCTCGGTGTGCTCCAGGAACCCTCGCGCCAGCAGCTCGGCGGTGCCCAGGTCGATCTCGGCGTCGGAGTAGCCGCGCTCGCGCAGGCTGCGGCGGTCCGCCGTGCCGAGCCGGATGCAGGTCACGCACATCCGGTAGACGAAGTCGTCGAACGCGATGCCGTGCAGGCCGGTCTCCCCCCGCGGGTCGTCAGTCATGGCGCCATCCTGGCGGATCCCCGTCATTGTCGCTATTCCGCCCCTCCTGGAGGTGACAAGCCCGTCGACGGTGTGCCATGGTGAACGAGCCGGTTCGCCGGAGCAGGGAACGTGCGAGTCATCCGGGATATGCCCCCATCTTGTCCCGTGACGACCCTGCCCTGCTGTGCAAGGTCCTCCTGGGAGATCACCCCCCCTGCCTCCCAGGAGGACCTTCACCATGTCAGCGGCGCCGGCGTCCGGCACCACCTCTCAACGGGCCGAGGTCCGCCGTGCCCGCCGCGGCTGGGTAGGCTCGGTGCCGTGAAGGTCCTCCTCCTCGGCTCGGGGGCGCGGGAGCACGCCCTGGCCCGGTCCCTCGCCAGCGATCCCGCGGTGAGCGCGGTGGTGGCGCTGCCCGGCAACCCGGGCATCGCGTCCCTGGCCCGGTGCGTGCCGGGAGATCCCGCCGACCCCGAGCTGGTGCTGGAGGTCGCGACCTCCGAGCAGGTGGACCTGGTCGTGGTCGGTCCCGAGGCGCCCCTGGTGGCCGGGGTCGCGGACACCGTGCGGGCCGCGGGGATCCCCTGCTTCGGCCCGTCTGCGGAGGCGGCACGGCTGGAGGGGAGCAAGGCCTTCGCCAAGGAGGTGATGACCGCGGCCGGGGTGCCGACCGCGGCCGCGCACGTGTGCACCACCCTCGATGCCGTCGAGGAAGCCTTGGCCGCCACGGGGTCCCCCTTCGTGGTCAAGGAGGACGGCCTGGCCGCGGGCAAGGGGGTCGTGGTGTGCGCCAGCCGGGACGAGGCCCTGGCCCACGCCGCCGCCTGCCTGGGGCGGGAGGACGGCCGGGTCGTCGTGGAGGACTTCCTGGACGGCCCTGAGGTCTCCCTGTTCTGCCTCGCCGACGGGCGCACGGTGGTCCCCCTGGAGCCGGTGCAGGACTTCAAGCGGGCCGGCGACGGGGACACCGGGCCGAACACCGGCGGGATGGGTGCCTACACGCCCCTGCCGTGGGCGCCGGAGGGCCTGGTCGACCAGGTGGTCCGCACGGTCGCCGAGCCGACGGTGCGGGAGATGGCGGCCCGGGGTATGCCGTTCATCGGGCTGCTCTACATCGGGCTGGCCATGACGCCGGCCGGGCCCCGGGTGATCGAGTACAACGCCCGGTTCGGCGACCCGGAGACCCAGTCCGTGCTCGCCCGGCTGCGCACCCCCCTGGCCGGCGTGCTGCTCGCGGCCGCGCGGGGTCGCCTGCACGAGCTGCCACCGCTGGAGTGGTCGCCCGAGAGCAGCGTCACGGTCGTGGTCGCCGCCGAGGGGTACCCGGCCGGCCCCCTCACCGGCGACCCGGTCAAGGGCATCGACGAGGCCGAGTCCGTGGAGGGTGTGCACGTGCTGCAGGCCGGCACGCGTATCGACGAGGCGAGCGGGCAGCTCGTCTCGGCCGGCGGGCGGGTGCTGTCCGTCGTGGCGCTGGGCGAGGACCTCGCCGAGGCACGGGAGCGCGCCTACGCCGGCGTCGCGCGGGTCTCGCTGCGCGGCTCCCACCACCGCCGCGACATCGCCGACCGCGCCGCCGCAGGGCAGATCGAGGTGCCGAGCCTGGCCGAGGTCCTGGCCGCGGTCACCGACGCCGAGGAGCCGACGCGATCCCCCAGCCAGGAGCCGTGATGGACGCCCCCGCGCACGCCCCGCAGATCCCGGGGCACGAGCTGCTCTACTCCGGCAAGGTTCGAGGGCTCTACGCGCCGCTCGACGCCGAGACCGGGGAGCGCGACCAGACCCGCCTGCTCCTGGTGGCCTCCGACCGGATCAGCGCCTACGACCACGTCCTCAACACCCCGATCCCGGACAAGGGCACGGTCCTGACCCAGCTGTCGCAGTGGTGGTTCGAACAGCTGTCCGGCGTCATCGACGCCCCGCACCACGTCCTCTCGGCCGACGTCCCGGTCGAGGTCGCTGGCCGCGGGCTCTACGTCCGGCGCCTGCGCATGCTGCCCGTCGAGTGCGTCGCCCGCGCCTTCCTCACCGGCGGCGGGCTCGCCGAGTACCGCGCGGAGGGCAGCGTCTCCGGCGTGGCCCTGCCGGAGGGCCTGGTGGACGGCTCACGCCTGCCGGAGCCGGTGTTCACCCCCAGCACCAAGGCACCGGCCGGCGAGCACGACGAGCCGATCAGCTACGCCCGGGTCGAGTCGCTGGTGGGTTCCCGTCTGGCTGCCCGGGTCCGGGACCTGACCGTACGGATCCTGGTGCACGGCAACGAGATCGCCGCCGAGCGCGGGATCCTCATCGCTGACACGAAGGTCGAGTTCGGCGTGGATCCCGTTCAGCTGGGCACCGCGCTGGGGATCACTTCCGAGCGGGCCATGGCCGATGACATCGACTGGGCCGCAGTCGATCCGGAGGTGGTTCCCGTGGTCCTCGCCGACGAGGTGCTCACCCCGGACTCCTCCCGCTTCTGGCGGGCGGACGCGTGGCAGCCTGGGCGGCCCCAGACCTCCTACGACAAGCAGGTGCTGCGCGACTGGCTCACCTCTCCCGCCAGCGGTTGGGACCGTGCCTCCGACACCCCGCCTCCGGCCCTGCCCGACGACGTGGTCACCCTGACCCGGGCCCGCTACGTCGAGGCCTTCGAGACGCTCACCGGACTCACCTTCCGGGCCCCTGCTCCCTCCATCGACCCCGACCATCCCGACCGGCCGCCCGCCGACCGCTGAGGAGTCCCCTGTGGCTGCGCACACCTACCACCTCACGGCCGTCCGGGGCGGCAGCGCCCTGTCCGACTTCCGCGCCGTCGCCCTGCTGCGCCGGCTGCAGGCCGCCTCCCCCAGGGTCCGGGGGGTCCGGGCGCAGTACGTGCACTGGGTGGCGACCCTCGAGCCGCCGGTCCCGCAGACGGCCCGGGACGTCACCGCCCTGCTCACCTACGGCGAGCCGTTCGTCGCGGACGAGGCGTCGACCGACCCTGCCGCCGGCGGGGACGCGGTCTCGGAGCTCCTGGTCGTCGTCGGCCCCCGGCTGGGCACCATCTCCCCGTGGGCCAGCAAGGCCACCGACATCGTGCACAACTGCGGGATCGACATCCACCGCGTCGAGCGGGTCGTCGAGTACACGCTCGCCCTCGACGGTGACGGCAGCCTCGAGCAGCTGGGCGACGACGAGCTCGCCGCGCTCCTGGGCCCCCTGCACGACCGGATGACCGAGTCGGTGCTGGCCTCGGGCCAGGCCCCGCACGAGCTCTTCGACGAGCGGGCCGCGGCGGCGATGGAGCACGTGGACGTCCTCGGGCGCGGGCGGGACGCGGTCCTGGCGGCGGACGCGGCCTGGGGGCTGGCCCTGTCGCCCGACGAGGTCGACTACCTCGTCGACGCCTTCACCCGGCTCGACCGCAACCCGACCGACGTCGAGCTGACGATGTTCGCCCAGGCCAACTCCGAGCACTGCCGGCACAAGATCTTCAACGCCGACTTCGTCATCGACGGCGAGCCCCAGCCCCGCAGCCTGTTCGGGATGATCCGCCACACCGAGCAGGTCTCGCCGCAGGGCACGGTGGTGGCCTACAAGGACAACGCCTCCGTGATGGAGGGTGGACGGGTCGTCCGGTGGCTGCCGGAGAACGGCACCAGCCCGGACGGCACCAGCGCGGGCACGGCATTCCCGCGCAGCGGCCCCACCCGCTACGCGCCGCACGAGGACGACGTGCACGTGCTGATGAAGGTGGAGACCCACAACCACCCGACCGCGATCTCCCCCTTCCCCGGCGCGGCGACCGGCGCGGGGGGCGAGATCCGGGACGAGGGCGCGACCGGGCGCGGCAGCGCCCCCAAGGCGGGGCTCACCGGCTTCGCGGTCTCCCACCTGCACCTGCCCGGCACCGACGAGCCGTGGGAGTCGAAGGAGTCGATGGAGTCGGGGACCACCGACGGCCCCAGCCACCTGGCCAGCCCGCTGGAGATCATGACCGACGGCCCGCTCGGCGCCGCCGCGTTCAACAACGAGTTCGGCCGGCCGGGGCTCGGTGGCTTCTTCCGGGTCTACGAGCAGACCGTCGACGGCGTGCACCGGGGCTACCACAAGCCGATCATGAGCGCCGGCGGCCTCGGCTCGATCAGCGCCTCGATGACCGAGAAGGTCCGGTTCCCGGCCGGCACCCTGCTGATCCAGATCGGCGGGCCCGGAATGCGGATCGGCATGGGCGGGGGCGCCGCCAGCTCGATGGCGGCCGGGGCCAACACCGCCGAGCTCGACTTCGACTCGGTGCAGCGCGGCAACCCCGAGATGCAGCGCCGCGCGCAGGAGGTCATCAACCACTGCTGGGCGCTGGGGGCCGACAACCCCGTGCTGGCGATCCACGACGTGGGCGCCGGAGGGCTGTCCAACGCCTTCCCCGAGCTGGTCGACGACGCCGGGCTGGGCGCGCGGTTCGAGCTGGGCAGCGTCCCGCTGGAGGAGTCCGGCCTGTCCCCCAAGGAGATCTGGAGCAACGAGAGCCAGGAGCGCTACGTGCTGGCGATCGCCCCGGAGTCGCTGGACGGCTTCGCCCGGATCTGCGCCCGGGAGCGGTGCGGGTATGCCGTGGTGGGGGTCGCGCAGGACGACGGCCAGCTGGTGCTCACCGGTCCGGACGACGACGGCGGGGCTGGTCCGCTGGCCGTGGACATGCCGATGGAGGTGCTGCTCGGCAAGGCACCTCGGATGACCCGGGACGTGCACCGGGTCGAGCGCTCCACCGACGAGCTGGACCTGTCGGGCGTGACCGGGAGCGCGGTGCGCGACACGGCCTACGCCGTCCTGCGCCATCCCAGCGTGGCGTCCAAGCGCTTCCTCATCACCATCGGTGACCGGACGGTCGGCGGGCTCTCGCACCGGGACCAGATGGTCGGCCCGTGGCAGGTGCCGGTCGCCGACGTCGCGGTCACCCTGGCCGACCTGGTGGGGCTGGCCGGCGAGGCGATGGCCACGGGCGAGCGCATGCCGCTGGCCGCGGTGGATGCCCCGGCCTCGGGCCGGATGGCGGTCGGTGAGGCGCTGACCAACCTGCTCGCGGCACCGGTGCCCGCGCTGTCACGGGTCAAGCTGTCCTGCAACTGGATGGCCGCCTGCGGCGAGCCCGGCGAGGACGCCGCGCTCTACGACACCGTGCACGCCGTCGCGATGGAGCTGTGCCCCGCGCTGGGCATCTCGGTGCCGGTCGGCAAGGACTCGCTGTCGATGCAGGCCACCTGGACCGACGCGGGCGAGGACGGGGAGGACGTCCTCCACAAGGTGGTCTCCCCCGTCTCGCTCGTCGTCTCGGCCTTCGCGGCGCTCCCCGACGTGCGCGGGACGTGGACCCCGCAGCTGCACGCCGGCTCCGAGCTGCTGCTCGTCGACCTCGGCGGCGGCCGCAACCGGCTCGGCGGCTCGATGCTGGCCCAGGTGCTCGGCGAGTTCGGCGGTCCGGTGCCCGACCTGGACGACCCGCAGCGGTTGACCCGGTTGGCCGAGGCGCTCACCGAGCTGCGTGAGAAGGCCCTGGTCACGGCCTATCACGACCGCTCCGACGGCGGTCTGTGGGCGACGCTGTGCGAGATGGCCTTCGCCGGTGCCGTCGGCCTCGACGTGGTGGTGCCCACCTCCGGTGCGCCGGACCCGACCAGCGTGGACCTGCACGACGAGGGCCTGGCGGCCCTGTTCGCCGAGGAGCTGGGCGTCCTGCTGGAGGTGCCCGCCGACCGGCTGCGGGAGGCGGGCGAGGTCCTCGAGGCCCATGGGCTGACTCCCTTCATGCACCACCTCGGCCGGTCGACCTCCGACCGCCGGGTCCGCGTGCGAGCAGGGGCCGTCCGCCTCGACGAGCCGCTGCGGGAGCTGGCGCAGGCCTGGGACGAGGTGTCCTGGCGGATCGCCGCCCTGCGGGACAACCCGGAGTGCGCCGACGAGGAGCACACAGCCTTTGGCGCCGACGACGACCCGGGGCTCCGGGTGAAGCCCACCTTCGACCCCGCCGAGGACGTCGCCGCGCCCTACCTCAACCTCGGTGCGCGCCCCCGGGTGGCGATCCTGCGCGAGCAGGGGGTCAACTCTCACGTGGAGACGGCTTTCGCCTTCGACCGCGCCGGCTTCGAGACGTATGACGTGCACATGACCGACCTGCAGGCCGGCCGGTTCGACCTGGCGGACCCGTCCCTCAAGGGCCTGGTGGCCTGCGGCGGCTTCTCCTACGGCGACACGCTGGGCGCGGGAGAGGGCTGGGCCCGGTCGGTGCTCTTCAACCCGCGGCTCACCGAGTCCTTCGCCGGCTTCTTCGCCCGTCCGGACACTTTTGCGCTGGGCATCTGCAACGGGTGCCAGATGTTCGCCGCGCTGGCCGGGCTGATCCCGGGCGCGCAGGCCTGGCCCCGGTTCGTCCGCAACCGCAGCGAGCAGTACGAGGCCCGACTGTCGCAGGTGGAGGTGCTCGACTCGCCCTCGATCCTCTTCTCGGGCATGGCCGGCTCGCACCTCCCGATCGCGGTCGCGCACGGTGAGGGGCGGGCCGACTTCTCCGCCCAGGGCGACCCCTCGACGGTGCATGCCGCGATGCGTTACGTGGACGGCCAGAATCGCCCGGCCACGGCGTACCCGGCCAACCCGAACGGCTCGCCGGACGGGCTGACCGCGGTGACCACCCCGGACGGCCGGTTCACCGCGGTCATGCCGCACGCGGAGCGGGTCACCCGCAACGCCCAGCTGTCCTGGACCGCCGGGCCGCTCGAGCAGGACGGCCCCTGGCTGCGGATGTTCCGCAACGCCCGGGTCTGGGTGGACTGACATGGCCCGACGGATCAACCTGCGGGAGTACATCGACCAGCTGCGCCTGGAGGGGTACACCGTCCAGGGCGCGACCGAGGAGGACCCCGTCCTCATCGCGCCGGACGGCAGCGCCGTGGAGACCTGGCGGCAGGGCTACCCCTACGACGAGCTCATGGACGAGGCGGTCTACCAGCAGCAGAAGTACGACCTGCAGGTGGAGCTGCTGAAGTTCCAGTACTGGAGCCAGGACGTGGGCGCCAAGCACGTCATCCTCTTCGAGGGGCGCGACGCCGCCGGCAAGGGCGGGACGATCAAGCGCTTCACCGAGCACCTCAACCCTCGGGCGGCCCGCGTGGTGGCGCTGAGCAAGCCGTCCTCCACCGAGAAGGGGCAGTGGTACTTCCAGCGCTACGTGAACCACCTGCCGACCGACGGGGAGATGGTGCTCTTCGACCGCAGCTGGTACAACCGCAGCGGGGTCGAGCGGGTCATGGGCTTCGCCACCGACGAGGAGTACGAGACCTTCATGAAGCAGGCTCCCCGGTTCGAGCAGATGCTGGTCGAGAGCGGCACGACGCTGACCAAGTTCTGGTTCTCGGTGACCCAGGACGAGCAGCGGACCCGGTTCGCGCTGCGCCAGATCGACCCCGTCCGGCAGTGGAAGCTGTCGCCGATGGACCTGGAGAGCCTGGACCGCTGGGAGGACTACACCGCGGCCAAGGAGGCGACCTTCGAGCGCACCGACAAGAAGTCCGCTCCCTGGACCGTGGTGAAGTCCAACGACAAGAAGCGTGGGCGGATCAACGCGATGCGGGCCTTCCTGCACCAGTTCGACTACGAGGGGCGCGACGAGCGGGTCGTGCACGCACCGGACCCGAAGATCGTCTCCCGGGCCAAGCACACCCAGGGCGACTGAGGTCAGGAGCTGGTGCCCACGGCCCTGCGGACCAGCTCCTCGACCTTCTCGGCGTCGGCGGCCGAGAGCTTGGTCAACGCCCAGGACGTGGGCCACATCGACCCCTCGTCGAGCTCGGCCGCCTCGTCGAAGCCGATGGTCGAGTACCGGGCGTCGAACTTCGAGGCGCCCTGGAAGTACACGACGACCTTGCCGTTCTCGTTGGCGTAGGCGGGCATGCCGTACCAGGTCTTGGCGGTCAGCTGAGGTGCCACCCGGGTGACGATCTCGTGCACCTTCCTGGCGATCTTCTGCTCTGCCGCGGGCATCTCCTCGATGGCCGCCAGCAGTGCCTGCTCGAGCTTCTCCTTCTGCTGGCTGGCCTTCAGCTCACGGGCGCGGTCGCGGACCGCCTTCTTCTCGGCCGCGGAGAGGGTCTTCTCCTGCTGTGCCATGGTGCTCCTTGCTCTGGTCAGGCCTGCTGGACGCGGACCGAGTTGCCGGCGGGGTCACGCACGGCGAAGTCCCGTGCGCCCCAGTCCTGGTCCATCGGCTCCTGCATGATGTCGGCCCCGCTGGCCTGGACACGCTCGAAGGCCGCGTCCAGGTCGCTGGTGGTCAGGTTGATGCCGCCGTAGGTGCCCTTGGCCATCATCCCGGCGATGACAGCCTGCTCCTCCTCGGTGATGCCAGGGTCGGCGTTGGGCGGGTGCAGCACGATGGCCGTCCCCGGTTGGGTGGGCGGGCCGACGGTGATCCAGCGCATCTGGCCGGACCCCACGTCGGCCCGCACCTCGAACCCGAGGGCGTCGCGGTAGAAGGCGAGCGAGGCCTCGGGGTCGTCGGTGGGCAGGAAGCTGGAGGCGATGGTGATGTCCATACCCCTCAACCTAGGGACGTGGTGGGCAGCGTCGCTTCTCCATTTCTGACCGGTCTGGTGACGCGCCGCACCACGCAGGGCGGTATGGGGAGCCGCGCCGCCTCGCGCCGGTAGACGCTGGGCGGCATACCGACCAGCTCGGAGAAGCGGGTGCTGAAGGTCCCGAGCGAGGAGAAGCCGACCTCGAAGCAGACCTCGGTGACACTGAGCTCCCCCCGGCGCAGCAGCGTCATCGCCCGCTCGATCCGGCGGGTCATCAGGTAGGAGTACGGCGACTCGCCGTACGCCTCCTTGAACTGCCGCGACAGGTGCCCGGCCGACATCCCCACCCCGCGGGCCAGCCCCGGCACGTCCAGCGGCTGGGCGTAGTCGCGGTCGATCCGGTCGCGGACCTGGCGCAGCAGGACCAGGTCGCGCAACCGCTGGTCGGCCGCGCTGCGGGGGCTCACCCTGCCGATGATGCCACCGATGCGAACGTCCGGGGCAAGTCCACCCTGGTGCGCGAACGGTGTGTCACATCCGTGGTCCGGGCGACGGATGCGTCACACCGTTGGTGCACACGGGTGCTGGACAGGTCTAGCGTCCTCCCATGGAGACCACACCGACCGCTGACCGACCCATCTTCCCGGACGGCTACGGCCTTCCGGACACGACCGACGGCCTGCTGCGCTGGGACCAGGTCGAGGCCCGGCTGCGCGAGGCGCAGCACTACTGGCTCGGCAGCGTGCGACCCGACGGGCGGCCGCACGCGGTGCCTCGCTGGGGGGTGTGGCTCGACGGCAGGTTCTGGTACGACGGCGCGCCGACCACCCGGCATACCCGCAACGTCGAGGCCAACCCGGCCGTCACGCTGACCCTCGAGAGCGGCACGGAGGTGGTCATCGTCGAGGGCGAGTCGCACGCCACCTCCGCCGAGCCGGACGGGCTCGGTGTCCGCCTGGCCGAGGCGTTCGGCAAGTATGCGGCCTCGGGCTACTCGCCGGCCGCGGACTCCTGGTCGGGTCCGGACGGCGGCGGCCTGCGGGCCATCGTCCCGCACCGGGTGCTCGCGTGGTTCGACTTCCCCAGCGACTGCACCAGGTTCGTGTTCCCGGGCAGGAGGTGACGGGCCGGCGGGCGCGACCCGGTCGCGTGAGCGACGCGGGCGATCAGCCCAGGCCTCAGGCCCGCTCGAGCATGTCGTGCCGGACGATGACCTCGTCGCGACCGGGGCCGACACCCACGACCGAGATCCGCGCACCCATGAGCTCCTCGAGCCGCTCGACGTAGCGCTGGGCGGCGGCGGGCAGGTCCTCGAAGGTGCGGGCACCGGTGATGTCCTCGGTCCAGCCCTCGAGCTCCTCGTACACCGGGGTGGCGTGGTGGAAGTCGGACTGGTTGACCGGCATGTCGTCGAACCGGCGCCCCTGGACGTCGTAGCCGACGCAGACCGGGATCTTCTCCAGCCCGGTGAGGACGTCCAGCTTGGTCAGCACGAAGTCGGTGACGCCGTTGACCCGTTGCGCGTAGCGGCCGATGACCGCGTCGGCCCAGCCGCACCGGCGGGGACGGCCGGTGGTGGTGCCGTACTCCGCACCCACCTCGCGCAGGCGCTCGCCATACTCGTCGTGCAGCTCGGTGGGGAAGGGGCCCTCGCCGACCCGGGTGGTGTAGGCCTTGACGACGCCGATGACCCGGTCGATCCGGGTCGGCGCCACGCCGGAGCCGGTGCAGGCGCCGCCGGAGGTGGCGTTGGAGGAGGTGACGAAGGGGTAGGTGCCGTGGTCGACGTCCAGGAGGGTGGCCTGGCCGCCCTCGAAGAGGACGTTCGCGCCGTCGTCGAGGGCCTGGTTGAGCTCCAGCGCGGTGTCGCCGACCATGGGGGCGATCCGCTCGGCGTGCTGGAGCAGCTCGGCCATGACCTCGTCGACCTCGATGGCCCGGCGGTTGTAGATCTTCAGCAGCAGCTGGTTCTTCGTGCCGAGCGCGGCCTCCACCTTCTGCCGCAGGATCGACTCGTCGTAGAGGTCCTGGACGCGGATCCCGACCCGGCTCATCTTGTCGGCGTACGTCGGGCCGATCCCGCGTCCGGTCGTCCCGAGCCGTCGCTTGCCGAGGAAGCGCTCGGTCACCTTGTCCAGCACCCGGTTGTAGGGCGGGATGAGGTGCGCGTTGGCGCTGATCCGCAGCTTGGAGATGTCGACCCCGCGGGCCTCCAGCCCGTCCAGCTCCTCGATCAGGACCGCGAGGTCCACGACCACGCCGTTGGCGATGACCGGGACCACGTTGGGCGAGAGGATGCCGGAGGGCAGCAGGTGCAGGGCGTAGGTCTGGTCGCCGATGACGACCGTATGGCCGGCGTTGTTGCCGCCGTTGAACTTGACGACGTAGTCGAGCGCGGAGCCGAGCAGATCGGTCGCCTTGCCCTTGCCCTCGTCACCCCACTGGGCGCCGACCAGGACGATCGCTGGCATGTCCGTGCCTTTCGCTTCGAGTCCGGACTGACCCCTCACTCTATCCGGCGGGTTCAGCCCACCAGGCCACGCCTGGCGACGGCCAGGCCCAGCTGGAAGCGGGTCTCCACGCCGTGCTCGTCCATGAGGTGCGCGACCCGGCGGCGGACGGTCCGCAGCCCCAGACCCATCTGGCGGGCGATCGCCTCGTCCTTGAACCCCATCGAGAGCAGCTCCAGCACCTTCATGTCCACCTGCGAGGCCTCCTTGGTGAGCAAGGGCTCGGCCCGGCGCCACAGGCCCTCGAAGAGGTCGAGGAAGGCGGAGACCACGACGGGGGGACGAAGGACGAGGAAGTCCGCCTCGGGTGCCTGCCCCTCGGCGACCAGGACGCCGGCCCGCCCGAAGACCCCGAACTCGACCCGCAGCGCGTCGTCGGCCAGGTAGCGCTGCTGCTCGCCCACCGCGGCCCGCCGGGCGGCGAAGGCGTGCCACTCGGGGTCGACCAGCACCGACATCGGGAAGATGGTGCGCAGCGTGCGCCCGGACGCCGCGACGTCCTCCCAGTGCCGCCGGATCCGATCCGCCTGCCCAGGCCCCGAGTCGACCTGGACGACAACCTGCACGACCGGCCCTTCGGAGGTCCGGTACAACTGCTCGACCACCGACGGGGCCTCCGAGGCGCCGACCTGCTCCAGCGGGGGAAGTCGGGGACCGGAGAGCTGGAGACCGCGGCGGTAGTCGAACTCGAAGCTCTCCAGCGACTCGCGCAGCGCCAGCAGCTCGCGGCGCCGCTCGTCCAGCAGCGCCTCCTCGGTCGCCAGCAGCCGACCCACGCTCGCGCGAGGGTCGTCGGCGCGGAGCAGTCCGTCCGGCGTACGCCGCACCAGACCCATCTTCTCCAGGCTCCGCACGGCGCGTTCACAGGTGCGCACGGTCCAGCCCAGCTGGTCGGCGTGCACCGCCAGCTCGCTGGGCTCCGTGCGCAGGACGTGGCGGTAGAGCTGCTCGGCCTGGTCGCTCAGACCGGACCGGCGTGCTTGAGCATTCACCTATGGCAGGTTAGGGCCACTGGCACGACGGTGACAACCTCGCGAGGAAAGTCATGGTTACATAGGCATCCGAACCGAGGACGAGACGTCAGGGGACGCGAACGACCTCGGCACGGGGCGCCGACGGCGGCCAGATGCGCATCTGGCCGCCGGCCAGCGCACGGGGATCCCGGAGCCCTCAGCGTCGAGGAGCTCTGGTCCGGGACGTCCGCCCGGGTCAGGACCGGGTCGGGACCCACCGGCGGCCGGCAGTCCTCCTTGTGGTGGCTACAGCCCCAGCTCGCGCGCGCCGGTCGCCGAGGAGGCCCGGAGGAACTCGGTGCACCGCACCGCCTCCTCGGTCTCCCCGATCCGGCCGGCCGCCTTGGCCAGCCCGCCCAGCGCCCGCAGGAACCCCTGGTTGGGCCCGTGCTCCCACGGCACCGGCCCCTGACCGCGCCAGCCCGCCCGACGCAGCTGGTCCAGGCCGCGGTGGTAGCCGGTCCGGGCGTAGGCGTAGGCCGCCACGTCGTCGCCCTCGTGCAGCGCGTCCTCGGCCAGCATCGCCCAGGCCAGGCAGGACGACGGGTATGCCGCAGCCACCGTCCGCGGGTCCCCCTCCTCCAGTGCCCTGGCCGCGGGGTCCTCCGGCAGCTCGGTCGGCGGGATGCCGAGCAGGTCGGCGCCTGGCGTGGCGGTCACCGGTGGGTCCCGGCGGAACGCAGCGCCTCGCAGGCCTCGACGACCCGGGCGGTCATCGAGCTCTCCGCCGCCTTGCCCCAGGTGCGGGGGTCGTACATCTTCTTGTTGCCGACCTCGCCGTCGACCTTCAGCACGCCGTCGTAGTTCTCGAACATGAAGCCGGCGACCGGCCGGGTGAAGGCGTACTGGGTGTCGGTGTCGATGTTCATCTTGACCACCCCGTAGTCGACAGCGTCGGAGATCTCCTGCGCCGAGGAGCCGGAGCCGCCGTGGAAGACCAGGTCGAAGGGGCGGGCGTCGGGCTCGAGACCGAGCTCCTCGATGGCCGCCTCCTGCGCGGCCTTGAGGATCTCCGGGCGCAGCTTGACGTTGCCCGGTTTGTAGACGCCGTGCACGTTGCCGAAGGTCAGCGCCGTCAGGTAGCGGCCCTTCTCCCCCTGGCCGAGCGCCCTGACCGTCGCGATGGCATCCTCGGGGGTGGTGTAGAGCTTCTCGTTGATCTCGTGGGCGACCCCGTCCTCCTCGCCGCCGACGACACCGATCTCGACCTCGAGGATGATGCTGGCCTGCTGGGCCAGCTCCAGCAGCTCCTGCGCGATCTGCAGGTTCTCCTCCAGCGGCACCGCCGAGCCGTCCCACATGTGGGACTGGAAGTAGGGCAGCCCACCCTTCTTCACCCGCTCGATCGAGGCGTCCAGCAGCGGGCGGACGAAGCCGTCCAGCTTGTCCTTCGGGCAGTGGTCCGTGTGCAGGGCGATGTTGACGTCGTAGGCCTTGGCGACCTCCTCGGCGAACGCCGCGAACGCCAGGGAGCCGGTCACCATGCTCTTCACCCCCTGCCCGGAGAAGTACTCCGCACCGCCCGTGCTCACCTGGATGATGCCGTCGGAGCCGGCGTCGGCGAAGCCCTTCAGGGCCGCGTTCAGGGTCTGGCTGCTGGTGACGTTGATGGCCGGGTAGGCGAAGTTCTCCTTCTGCGCCCGGTCGAGCATGTCGGCGTAGACCTCTGGGGTGGCGATAGGCATGGGATCCTCCTCGAGCGGCGGCGGTCGATACGCCTCCCACTCTTCCACAACGGGTCTGGGCGCCCTACCCCTGCCCAGGCTCCCCGCCAGCGTGCTGCAGGGCCCAGTGGTACATCACGACGGCGGCCGCGGCCCCGGCGTTGACCGACCGCGTGGAGCCGTACTGCGTGATGGCCAGCACCGCCTCGCTGGCGGCCAGTGCCTCCTCGCTCACCCCCGGCCCCTCCTGGCCGAAGAGGAGTATGCAGCGGCGGGGCACGGCATACCCCTCCAGCGGGACCGAGCCGGGGACGTTGTCGACGGCGAGGATCGGCAGCCCCCGCTCGCCCGCCCACGCCCGCAGGTGGCTGACGTCGGGGTGGTGGTGCTCGTGCTGGTAGCGGTCGGTGACCATCGCGCCGCGCCGGTTCCAGCGGCGGCGGCCCACGATGTGGAAGGCGGCGGCGTTGAAGGCGTTGGCCGTGCGGATGACCGAGCCGATGTTGAAGTCGTGCTCCCAGTTCTCCACCGCTACGTGGAAGCCGTGGCGGTGCCGGTCGAGGTCGGCCACGATCGCCTCGTGCCGCCAGTACCGGTAGCGGTCGACCACGTTGCGGGTGTCTCCCTCCCGCAGCAGGTCAGGGTCCAGGTGTGCCGGGAGCTCCCCGTGCGCGCCGACCGGCCAGTCCCCCTCCCACGGGCCGACCCCGACCGGCGGACCCGCTGTCACCGGCCGGCCTCGGGTGCGTCGCGGCGCTCGCGGGACTGCCGGGCCTGACGCACCTTGCGGACGACGAACCAGACGGCGAAGACGGCGGCACCGGCGATGACCAGCCACTGCAGCACCCCGGCATACCGCTCGACGATGTGCCAGCTCTCCCCGAGCTGGTACCCGGCGAGGATGAAGATGCAGTTCCAGAGGAGGCTGCCGGCGAGCGTCAGCGGCAGGAACCGGCGCAGCGGCATCCGCTCGATGCCGGCCGGGATCGAGATCAGGCTGCGGATCAGCGGCAGCATGCGCCCGAGGAAGACCGCCTTGCCCCCGTGCCGGTCGAACCACGCCTCGGCCCGGTCGAGGTCCTCCAGGTCGAGCAGGGGTACCCGGCCCCAGACGGACCGGAACCGCTCCCGTCCCAGGGCGGCCCCCAGGGTGTAGATCACCAGGGCACCGACGACAGAGCCGAGGGTGGTCCACAAGATCGCGCCCGGGAGGGTGAAGCTGCCCTGGCTGGCGGCGAACCCGGCGAGCGGCAGGATCACCTCGCTGGGGATGGGCGGGAAGAGGTTCTCCAGCGCGATGATCAGCCCCGCCCCCGGGCCCCCCAGCGCCTCCATCACCCCCACGGCCCAGCCGGCCACTCCGGTCAGTTCGGGGGCTTCGCTCACCCCCCGAGTCTGCCACTTCTGCGCAGGTCGGCAGCCCGTACCCGTGGCCGCCACCACCGAATCGCACTACGGTAATGCCAACGGCGCAGGCACCGCGTGCGCCCGCCAACGCGGCCGGTGACGGTCGCCAGACGGAGGTAGGACGATGGACAACTCGACGACAACGTGGATCATTGTTGCTCTCCTGGTGCTGCTCATCGGCGCCGCGATCTTCATGCTCCTGCGTCGTCCGGGGGGCGACGACTCCCTGGACGGCTCCGGCACGCCGGCCGTGGGCCGTGACAGCGACCGGCCCGCCACCGACCGCCCGGACACCGACCGACCCGACACCGACCGACCCGACACCGACCGCCCCGACACCGACCGCCGTGGCGACCTGGGCGGGCGGACCGCCCCGGAGGAGACCCAGGGGGTCGCCGCGGTGGAGACCCCCGCGCGGGACGACGCGCCGTTCGACCAGACCACGTACGACGCCCCGGCCGGGACCGGGGGCGCGACGCCGGTGGACCGGGCCGACGTCGAGGACCGCGCGGTCATGGAGGACAGCTATGACGAGGGGTATGCCGCTTCCTCCACCCAGCCCGCGACCGGCGGGACGACCGAGGCCGCCCGTCCGGCCGACGACTTCTTCGGTGTCGACCGCGAGCCGCGGGAGGAGGTCGAGCCCGACCCGCAGTTCCAGGACCCTCGCACCGACGGTCACCTGATCGCTGACGAGGCACGCCACGAGGAGATGGCCGACCGTCCTGCGGCCGGGGTCCAGGACGAGCCGCTGACGGCCGACGAGGTGCTCGACGCCCGCGACGTGGGCGACCGTGACCAGGGGGACGGTTACGCAGCACCGCCCGTCCCTGCCGAGCCGATCGCAGCCGAGCCGGTCGAGCCGGTCGAGCCGGTCGTCCACGAGGAGCCGGTCGCAGCCGAGCCGGTCGAGCCCGTCGTCGCCGAGCCGCTCGCGGACGAGCCGGCGGTGGACGAGCCGGCGGCCGAGGAGCAACAGCAGGAGGCTCCGGTCGGCGGTCACGTCTTCGCGGAGTCCGTCTACGGTGCGGGTTCGGTCGAGCCTGCCGAGGACGGCTCCGGGCCCCAGGGCTGGGAGGTCAAGGGCAACACCGGCTCGATGCTCTTCCACACCGCGGACTCGCCGAGCTATGACGCGGTCCGGGCCGAGGTCTGGTTCGACAGTGAGGAGACGGCGCGCAACGCGGGCTTCGCCCACTGGGACCGTCGCCGCCGCTGACCCACCGGCGAGAGCGAAGGGGCCCGACATCGTCGGGCCCCTTCGTCGTGTCCACGGCCGCTCCCGGGTCTGCGCCCGAAGACTCGGCACGGTGCCGGTCGGGTCAGCTGAGCCCGATGTCGCCCAGCCCGTAGGCCGCCCGGTAGTCCAGGCCCTGTGCCCGGAGTGCTTCCTCCGCCCCGCTGGCCCGGTCGACGATGACCGCCACCCCGACGACCTCCGCTCCGGCCTCGCGCACCGCCTCGACGGCGGTGCGCGGCGAGCCCCCGGTCGTGGAGGTGTCCTCGACCACCAGCACCCGACGTCCGGCGACGGACGGGCCCTCCACCCGCTGCTGCAGCCCGTGGGTCTTCTCCGTCTTGCGCACCACGAAGGCGTCGAGCGCCCTGCCGCGGCGGGCCGCGGCGTGCAGCATGGCGGTGGCGACCGGGTCCGCACCCATGGTCAGCCCGCCGACCGCGTCGATCTCGAGGTCGTCCACCAGGTCGAGCATCACCTCGCCCACCAGGGGCGCGGCCTCACCGTGCAGCGTGATCCGGCGCAGGTCGACGTAGTAGTCGGCGGCTCGCCCGGAGGACAGGGTGACCCTGCCGTGCACCACGGCGAGGTCCCGGATGAGCTGCTGCAGGCGGTCGCGGGCGGACGTCATGGCTGGCACCCTACTGCGCCGGCCCTGCGCCGGCCCTGCGCCGGTCCTGTGCCGGTCCTGTGCCGTCAGAGCCCGTCTCGGGCGCGGCTGCCGGCACGCCGGCGCTCGGCCAGCTCGCTGGCCACCCGCCGCGTCAGCGCTCGCGGCACGACCTTCAGCATCCCGACGACGCCCTTGTAGGTGGCGGACGGAACCGAGACGACCTTGCCCCGGGACACGTCGTCCAGCGCCGTCCGGACCACGTCCGGTGCCTCGAGCCACAACGCGTCGGGGAGCATCGACATGTTCATCTCGGCCCGGTCGTGGAACTCCGTGTGCGTGAAGCCGGGGCAGACCGCCGTGACGGTGACCCCGTGCGGGGCCAGCTCGCTCGCCAACCCCTCGGAGAAGACGGTCACGTAGGACTTGATCGCCGAGTAGTGACCCATGACGGCGAAACCGGCCACCGACGAGACGTTGAGGATGGCACCCCGCTGCCGGCCGCGCATCGCGCCCCCGGCGGCGTGGGCCAGCACCATGACGGCCTTGACCATCAGGTCGACGGCCCGTTCCTCCTCCTCCAGGTCGTTGCGGACGAACCCCTTGCGGGCGCCGAACCCGGCGTTGTTGACGAGCAGATCGACCGGACGGTCCGGGTCCGCCAACCGGTCCGCGACCTCCTGCAGCTGGGGACGGTCGGTCAGGTCGGCGGGCAGCACCTCCACCTGCACCCCACGACGGGCGGTCAGGTCGGCGGCGAGCGCATCCAGCGCCTGGCGGTTGCGGGCGACCAGCACCAGGTCGTGACCGCGACCGGCGAGCTGCTCCGCGAACTCCTTGCCGAGCCCCGAGGAGGCTCCGGTGACCAGTGCTGTGCCCATCGCAGCAGGATAGGGGCGGTTCAGAGCCGCTCGCGCAGCCACGCGAGGTCGGCGGCGTGCAGGTCCTGGCCCGGGGTCTCGAGCATGACCGGGGCAGCGGCGCTGCGGATCGCGTCGGCGAGCTCGTCCTCGGGGATCTGGCCGGACCCCAGCCCGGTGTGCCGGTCCGCGCCGGAGCCTGCGGCGTCCCGGGAGTCGTTGGCGTGGACGAGGTCGATCCGGCCGGTGATGGCCCGGACCTGCTCGACGACGTCACCCAGCTCGATGCCGCCGGCCCAGGCGTGACAGGTGTCCAGGCAGAAACCGACCATCTCGGCGCCCTCGGCCGTCTGGATCGCCTCCCAGGTCCGCGCGATCCGGTCGAGGTGGCGGGCCATGGCGTTCTCCCCACCTGCGGTGTTCTCCAGCAGGAGGGGGACCTTGAGGTCGGTCGCCTGGATCGCCTTGCGCCAGTTGTCGAAGCCCTTCTCGGGGTCGTCGTCCTCCCCCACGTGCCCGCCGTGCACGATCAGGCCCTTGGCGCCGATCTCCGCAGCCGCGTCCATGTGCTGCTGGAGCAGCTTGCGCGAGGGGATCCGGATCCGGTTGTTCAGCGTCGCGACGTTGATCAGGTAGGGAGCGTGCACGTAGAGGTCGACCCCCGCCTCCTCGGCAGCCGCGCGCAGCGCCTCCGCGCCGCCCTCGTAGCGCACCTGGGGCCCCTTGTAGCTCTGCGGGTCACCGAGGAAGAACTGGACCATGGAGATGCCGCGCTGCTGGGCCTCCGCGACAGGGTCGGTCTGGTCGACGTGTGCTCCGAGGGGCTGGCTGCTCATGCCCGTTATCGTAGGCGCGCACCCCGACACCCTCTAGCCTCATGGGTATGCCGCGCCCTGCCTTCCAGATCGAGCTGCTGGTCGCCGGTCCGCCCGCCGAGGTGTGGGCCAGGCTGTGGGACCTGGACCGGCATACCGCGGCCGTGCCGCTCACCACCGTCCGGGAGCAGCCACCGGCCGGTCAGTCCGGCGCCGGTCTGCGGCAGGGCGCGCGGTTCACCGCCCGCACCGCGCTCGGCCCGGTCCGGCTGGACGACGACATGGTCGTCCGCACCTGGGACCCGCCCCGGCACGCGGTCGTCGACAAGGTCGGCCGCGTGCTGTCCGGGCGCATCGAGGTGCACCTGCGTCCGGAGGGCAGCGGCACCCGCCTGCGCTGGTCCCAGACCTTCGGCGCCGCCTGGGTCCCCGACGCCCTCGCCGGCCTGGTCTCCCGCCCGGTGGGAGCCGCATACCGTCGGACGTTGGTGCGGATCACCCGCCCGTAGGCTGACCGGGTGCGCATCGCGACCTTCAACTGCAACTCCGTCCGGACCCGCGTCGACCGCGTCGTCGCCCTGCTGGAGCGCCACCAGGTCGACGTGCTGGCGCTGCAGGAGACCAAGTGCAAGGACGACCAGTTCCCGCTGCTGCCGTTCGAGGCGGCCGGGTATGAGGTGGCGCACGTCGGTCACTCGCAGTGGAACGGCGTCGCGCTGGTGAGCCGGGTCGGGATCGAGGACGTGGAGGTCGGCTTCCCTGGTCAGCCGGGCTGGGGCGACCCGGCCGAGGCGGAGGCGCGCGCCATCGGGGCGACCTGCGCAGGGGTGCGGCTGTGGAGCCTCTACGTGCCCAACGGCCGCTCCCTGCAGGACCCGCACCTGGCCTACAAGCTGGACTGGCTCACAGCCCTGCGCGAGGCCGGCACCGCCTGGCTGGCCGAGGACCCGCAGGCGCAGATCGCGCTCCTGGGTGACTGGAACATCGCACCGCGGGACGAGGACGTCTGGTCGGTGCCGTTCTACGAGGGACGCACGCACACCAGCCCGGCCGAGCGGTCCGCCTTCCAGGGGGTCGTGGACGCGGGGTATGCCGACCTGGCCCGGCCGTACACCGAGGGTCCGGGGGTCTACACCTACTGGGACTACACCCGGCTGGCGTTCCCCAAGCGGCGCGGGATGCGGATCGACTTCGTGCTGGGCAGCCCGGCGCTGGAGGCCCGGGTCGAGGGAGCGTTCATCGACCGGGAGGAGCGCAAGGGCAAGGGTGCCTCCGACCACGCGCCGGTGGTCGTGGACCTGGCGGACGCCGGCTGAGCCAGCCGGACGGCCGTCAGCTCGCCCGCCGGGTCCTCGCCGAGCGCAGCGCCCACGGCAGCGTGAGCAGGCAGAGGGCGGCGGTCAGCGCCATGGCGGGGCCGAACCCAGCCCCCAGGGCGACCGCCCCGACGAGCAGCGCACCAGTGCCGGTGCCGGTGTCGAAGCCGGCGTTCCAGACCGCGCTGGCAGCACCGACACGTCGGGGTCCGGCTGCGGCGAAGGCCTGCAGCATGGTGAGGTTCTGCAGCGCGCCGTAGCTGATGCCGACGACCGCGCACGCGGCGACCCAGGCCGCGACCTGCTCGGTGCCGACGGGGGTACGGACCACCCAGGCGAGCGCGGACAGCCCGAGCACGATGAGGATGACGAAGGGCCAGAGCAGCCGGTCGACGCCGACCCGGTCGGAGAAGGCGCCGATCCGCCAGCGGGTCAGGGTCGAGGTCAGTCCGAAGGCGAACAGGCCCACCGCGGACAGCCAGGGCACCGCCACCAGCTGCGGCGCGAAGGTGATGATCGCGCCGCCGGCGAGGGTGACCGTGAGCAGGATGAGGCTGGGCGGGATCAGCCGCAGGTAGGTGGCTCGCCCGGCGGGCGCGTCCGCCGCCTCGTGATGGTCGGGGGCGTGGGTGGAGCGCTCCGGCAGGTGGCGGGCCAGGGCGAAGCAGGCGGGGATGCCGACCAGGGGGACCGCGCCGAGGAGGAAGACCGGCCAGAAGCCCCAGGTGTCCCCGATCCAGCCGCCGCTGGGCATGAGCAGGACGTTGGGCACCGACAGCGCGAGCGAGTAGGCGCCGACCGCGGCACCCCGGCGGCGGGGTTCGACGAGCAGGACCGCCGCGGCGCTGGCCGCGACGGTGAGGATGCCGAAGCCGACCCCGCGGACGGCCGAGAGAGCGAGCGTGGGGGCCAGGTCCGCGGTGAACCCGTGCAGGAGGGAGGGCGCGCCCAGCAGCACCATCCCGGCCGCGAGCACCGGACCCCACCCGGCCCTGCGGATTATCCAGGGCACGGCGAACTGGGTGGCGACGGTGGCGGCGAGGAGCACGAAGTTGACCGCGCCCGCGCCGGCGGAGTCCGACGTGCCCTCGCGGACGACCCACAACGGGGCCGCGGGCAGGAGCGCGGCATACCCGGAGAAACCGGTGAAGGCCACGACCGCCAGGGCGATCATGCCGGGGACGGCCCAGACGGAGGTGCGGGGCAGGTCGGGAGCACCGGCCCGGGCGGACGCGGGCTGGGCCGGATCGGGGCGGTTCACCCCTTGGCTGCCTTGGCGGCGGCCTTCTTCTCCTTCTTGTAGGCACGCACCTGCTGCAGCGACTCCACGCTGGTGACGTCGGCGATCGACATGTGCACGCCGTCCCGCCCGTAGTCGCCCGCGGCCTCGCGCCAGCCGACCGCCGTCAGGCCGCGCTGCTTACCCAGCAGCGCCAGGAAGATCCTGGCCTTCTGGTCGCCGAAGCCGGGCAGGCCCTTGAGCCGCCTGAGGACCTCCTTGCCGTCCGGGTCCTCGTCGGTCCAGATAGCGGCGGCGTCGCCGTCGTAGTCCCGCACCACCGCGGTCGCCAGGTCGTGGACGCGCTGACCCATGGACCGGGGGAAGCGGTGCACGGCGGGCGGCGTCGCGCAGATCGCGATGAACTCCTCCGGGTCGGCTGCGGCGATCGCCGCCGGGTCGATCGACCCCAGCCGTTCGACGATCTTGCGTGGGCCGTCGAAGGCCACCTCCATGGGGATCTGCTGGTCCAGCAGCATGCCGGTGAGCAGGGCGAACGGATGCTCGCTGAGGATCCGGTCGGCCTCCGGCTCACCGACCAGGTGCAGGGTCTCGGTCATGCTCCCAGGGTAGGCCGTCGGGGGACGCTCCCGCCCGTGTCCCGGGGCTGTTCCTGCACGGGCTGCTGGCTCGTCGACCCGACCGGACGCAGGCCCAGGGCCAGCGCGACGACCGCCGCCACGGCAGCCGCGATCCCGGCGCCGGTCAGCACGGTCTGCACCTGGACCACGGCGGCGCCGAGCAGGGCGTCGGTGTCGGTGGGGTCGACGAGCCGACCGACCTCGAGGTGGAAGCGCCGCAGGCCGAGAGCGGTCAGGAGGGCCAGGCCGACGACCATGCCGACCATGCGGGCGACCACCACCAGCGAGCTCACCGCCCCGTGGCCCTCCTCGACGGCATCGGCGAGGGCGGCGTCGTTGACGGGGGCGATGGCCAGGCCGACACCCAGGCCGGCACCGACCAGCGGGAGCGTCGTCGCCACCACCGCGTCCAGCGAGCTGCGCTCCCACTGCGCCATCGCCAGGATCGACACGGCGGCGAGGGCCAGACCGGGTGTCGCGACGAGGGCCGGCCCGAGCCTGCGCAGCAGCCAGCCCCCGAGGACCGCGCCGACGGGGACGGCGACGAGGAACCGGACCAGGACCAGCGCGGCGTCCGTCTCGTCGGTGCCCTGGGTCAGCCGAGAGAGCAGGGGCACGTCCACGACGACGGCGACCAGGGCAGCCCCGACGAGCAGGCTGACGGCCAGGGCCGGCCAGACGCGGCCCCGCACCACCCCGCTCGGGACGAGCGGCCGGCGGGCCGTGCGCTGTCGCACGAGGAAGGCGACCACCGCCGCGGCGCCGAGCGGCAGCAGCCACCACCCCATCGGCCCCAGCACCTCGGTCTCCGGGTTGGCCGTGGAGAAGGTCAGCACCAGCGACCCCAGCGCGACGGCCAGGAACGCCGCCCCCAGCAGGTCGGCGGCGAGGAGCAGCGGCAGCCAGCGGCGGGCGGTCAGCACCGCGAGCAGCACCGTCAGAGCGGTCGCGGCCAGCCCGATGGGCGTGCCGACCCGGCTCTCCCAGCCCTCGAACGGCACGAACGGCGCACCGAGAGTGATCGAGCTGGTCAGCGCGGCGGGAGCGGTCATGGTGAGGGTCCACAGGGCCGCCGCCAGTATCGCTACGAGGTATGCCGCGCCGGTCACCACGCGGGAGCGCTCAGCCGTCCCGCCTGGCTCCGCTCCGGTGTCGCTGCGTGTCCTGTGCGGCCCTTGCGCGTGTCCTGTCGGGCCGTTTTGCGTGTCCTGTCGGGCCTTTGCCCGTGTTCGGTGGGGACGCAGGAGCCAGACCCCGACGAGGCAGGCGGCGCCGAGGGCGACGTTCACCCAGAAGATGTCCCGCCAGTCGCCGACGACGAGGATGAGGGCGCCGAGCAGCGGGCCGAGGACCGAGCCGAGCTCCTGGACGCCGCCGACGACGCCGAGCGGCAGGCCCCGCTGCCCACGCGGCCACAGGTCGGCGACGAGCGCCAGGGTCGCCGGGACCAGGCCGCCGCCGCCCAGGCCCTGCAGGAAGCGGCCGGCCACCATCACCGGCAGGTCGACCGAGACCGCGGTCACCGCCGAGCCGACGATGAAGACGACCAGGCACCACAGCAGGATCCGGCGCCGGTCGACCAGGTCCGACAGTCGCCCGATCAGGGGCAGCACGGCGATGTAGCCGAGCAGGAAGCCGGAGATGATCGGCGTCCCGCGCTGCAGGGACTCGATGCCCACCCCGACCCCGGCCATCATGTCGGTCAGGGCCAGCACCACCACGTAGGTGTCCGCAGCGGCGAGCGCCACGGCCAGCGCCGCGACCGTCAGCAGCGTCCGGGAGCGCGGCGGCGGGCCTGCCGGACGGCCGGCAGCTGCCCCGCGCCCCCCCGGGCCGCGCGGGAGATCTGCCCGCGTCACGTCAGGGCGCGGTGACGGTGACGGGTGCCCCGTAGGAGCTGAGCGTCAGCGAGTAGGTGGAGGCTGCGGGCGGGTAGAACGGCCCGGTGATCACCACCGTGCGCACCTGCCAGTCCTCCTCGACCAGCCCGTAGCTCACGTCGAAGTCGGCCTCGGCGTCCCCCACGCTCAGCAGGTCGCGGACCACCTGGCCGGGCAGCGTCCCGACCACCTCCTGCACGACCTCCGCGCCCTCCCGGCGGCGCTCGCCGAACTGCGGGTCAGCCGTCTCCCCCAGCAGGCCCACCAGCCCTTCCTCCGGGTCGAACAGCGTCGCCGGGTCCGGCACGCCCAGGTCCTCGGGCGCGGTGCGCACGTGGCTGGGCACGTAGGGCAGCTTGACGTAGAGCTCGCCGTCGACGGCGACCGTGGGCACGTCCGCCTGGACCCCGGCCATCTGGGCGGTGATCGTGCCGTCGAACGCCGGCGGGTCCATCGTGCCGTCGCCGGTGGCGCTGATGATGTAGGTGCTCTCGCCCTCGGGCAGGTCGCTACCGGTCATCTCCAGGTGCAGCGACCCGGCCTCGACCAGCACGTCGTGGGCCTGGCTCAACCGGTCCGCGGCGCTCGGCGGCGGGGGTGCCGAGCTCGCACCCGACTCGTCCTCACCGTCGCTGCAGGCGGTGAGCGTGGCCGCCACCAGGGCCAGGGCGGTCAGGTGGCGGGTATGCGGTGCGGTGCGCCTCGTCATACCCGCCACTATGGCAGCAGGTCAGCCGAAACGTCCGTAGCGCACCTCCCGACCGGCGACACGGTTTGCCCCCGACCGCCGACAGGGTTTGCCCCCGACCGGCGACACGCTTTGAACCTACCGGGGCCACCGTGTGGCCCCGGGGAGCAGAACGTGTTCCCGGTCGCCCGCAGAACGTGTTCCCGGTCGCCCGCAGAACGTGGCCCCGGCCGGGGAGCCAGGATCAACCGATCAGCCGAAACGACCGGAGATGTAGTCCTCGGTCGCCTTCTTGCTGGGGTTGTTGAAGATCGTCTGCGTGCTGTCGAACTCCACGAGCTCCCCCGGCTTGCCGGTTGCCTCGAGGTTGAAGAAGCCGGTGCGGTCCGAGACGCGGGCCGCCTGCTGCATGTTGTGCGTGACGATGACGACCGTGTAGTCCTGCTTCAGCTCGTTGATCAGGTCCTCGATGGCCAGCGTGGAGATCGGGTCCAGGGCCGAGCACGGCTCGTCCATGAGGAGCACCTCGGGCTGGATCGCGATCGCGCGGGCGATGCACAGCCGCTGCTGCTGACCACCGGAGAGGCCGGAGCCGGGCTTGTCGAGCCGGTCCTTGACCTCGTTCCACAGGTTGGCCCCGCGCAGCGACCGCTCGGCCAGCTCGTCCGCGGCCTTGCCGGACAGCCGCTTGGAGTTCAGCCGCACGCCGGCCAGGACGTTCTCCTTGATGGACATCGTCGGGAACGGGTTGGGCCGCTGGAAGACCATCCCCACCCGGCGGCGCACGTCGACCGGGTCCACGTCCTTGCCGTAGAGGTTCTTGCCGTCCATCTCCACGACACCGTCCACGCGGGCCCCGGGGATCACCTCGTGCATCCGGTTCAGGGTGCGGATGAAGGTGGACTTGCCGCAGCCGGACGGCCCGATGAAGGCGGTGACGGCCTTGGGCTCGATGGTCATGCTGACGTCCTTCACGGCATGGAAGTCGCCGTAGTAGATGTCAAGGTTCTTGACGTCGATGCGCTTGGACATGAGGTAGTTCTCCCAGGGGTTCAGCGGCCGGTCTTCGGCGCGAAGATCTTGGCGATGAGGCGGGCCGCCAGGTTGAGCAGGATGACGATGAGCAGGAGCAGCAGGGCGGCTGCCCACGCGCGCTGCATGCTGGGCTCGGCGTAGGAGCCGGGCGAGAGCGGGTTCTTGAACAGGTCGTAGGCGTAGACGGCCAGGGTGTTCATCCGACCGTCGACGGGGTTGAGGTTGAGGAACGGGACGGCGCCGATGGTCACCAGCAGGGGTGCCGTCTCGCCGATGACGCGGGCGATGGACAGCGTGACGCCCGAGGCGAGGCCGGAGGCGGCGGTGGGCAGGACCACCTTGAGGATGACCCGCCACTTGGGCACGCCGAGGGCCAGGGCCGCCTCGCGCAGCTCGTTGGGCACGATGCGCAGCATCTCCTCGCTGTTGCGCACGACCGTGGGGATCATCAGCACGCACAGCGCGACGGACCCGGCGATGCCGATCTTGGCCTCGGCGGGGCCGAGGAACAGCGAGAACAGGGCGAAGGCGAACAGGCCGGCGACGATCGAGGGGATGCCGGTCATCACGTCGACCATGAACCGGATGGCCTGGGCGAGCTTGGAGCCGGCGCCGTACTCGACCAGGTAGATCGCCGTGAGCAGGCCGATCGGGACCGAGATGAGGGTGGCGATCCCGGTGATGATCAGGGTGCCCATGACGGCGTGGTAGACACCGCCGATGAGCGGGGCGCCGTCCTCGAAGATGGCCCGGTCGTGCCGGCCGTCCACGCCACGCATGGTGGACTGCAGGAAGTCCAGGTCGGTGGCCAGGCCGATGCCGTTGCTGGTCACGGTCCACAGCAGCGAGATCAGCGGCAGGACCGCCAGCACGAAGGCGCCGGTGATCATGCCCGTCATCACCCGGTTCACCGCCTGCCGGTGGCCGGACGCGTGCCGGTACACCCCGTACAGGGCGACCAGGTAGATGAGGAAGGCCAGGGCGGCGGACACCGCGACGTGGAAGCCGGCGACCTGCCAGAGCAGCACGGCCACGACGGCGGCCACGGCCAGCACGACGCGGCCGGGTCCGTCGGTCGCGGGCTGCACGGGCGCCACCTCGACGCCGGACACCTGGTCCAGCCCGGTGGGCGGCAGCTCCTCGCGGGTCTGCGGCCGAAGATCGGTGCTCATCAGTTGGCTCCAGAGAACTCGGCGGAGCGCTGGACGATCCACCGGGCGACGAGGTTGACGGCGAGGGTGATGACGAACAGCACCAGGCCGGCGGCGATGAGCTCGTGCATCCGCAGCCCGCCCTGGGCCTCGGGGAAGTTCAGCGCGATCTCACCGGGGATGGTGCGGTTGCCGGAGCTGATCAGGGACCAGGTGAACGGCCCGACGGACAGGATCATGGCCACGGCCATCGTCTCGCCGAGGGCCCGGCCCAGCCCCAGCATGGTGCCGCCGATGATGCCGGGCTTGCCGAACGGCAGCACGGCGGTGCGGATCATCTCCCACTTGGTCGCGCCCAGGGCGAGGGCAGCTTCCTCGTGCAGCCGCGGCGTCTGCAGGAAGACCTCCCGGGAGACGCTGGTGATGATCGGCAGGATCATCACCGCCAGCACGATGCCTGCGGTCAGCAGGGTGCGCCCGGTGGTCGAGGGGTTGCCGCCGAAGATCGGCAGCCAGCCCATGTTCTCGGACAGCCACTCGTAGAAGGGCCGCATCTGCGGGGCGAACACCATGTAGCCCCACAGGCCGTAGACGACGCTGGGCACCGCGGCGAGCAGGTCGATGACGAAGCCGATGGAGGCGCCCAGCCGCTTCGGCGCGTAGTGCGAGACGTAGAGGGCGATGCCGACGGCGACGGGCGTGGCCAGGACCATCGCGATGATCGAGACCACCACGGTGCCGGCGGCCAGCGGCCAGACGTAGCTGAAGAAGCCGTTGCCGCCCGAGATGTCCTCGGGGTCGGCCTCGAAGACCGGCAGGGCGTTGATGATCAGGAAGATCGCGACCCCGGCCAGGATCACCAGGATCAGGGCGGCCGAGCCGATCGACAGACCGGAGAAGACCAGGTCGCCGGGGCGGCGGACGGCCTTGCGCGACCGTGCCGGTGCGGGGCTGGTCGGGGGCGCGTCCTGCGTCGTGTTGCTCATCGGCAACCCTTTCGTTCACCAGGAGGACTGTGGCGAGGATATCCCCCGCCGAGGCGCACGACGGCCACGACGGTCGTCGTCCAGCCAGGGCTGGACCACGACCGTCGTGACGTCGGGGTGGGTGCTGGGATCAACCGCCGTTGACCGCGCCCAGAGCGTCCAGGACCTGCTCGCGCAGACCGTCGGAGATGGGGGCGGAGCCGGCACCGTCGGCCGCGACGTCCTGGCCCTCCGGGGAGGCCACGTAGGAGATGAAGTCCTTGACCAGGTTGGCCTTGTCGGCGTCCTGGTAGTTCTTGCACACCACGTGGTAGGAGATCAGGACGATCGGGTAGGCACCGGACTCGGTGGTGGCGTAGTCCAGGTCGACGGCGAGGTCGCCCTCGACACCGGTGTCCGCCAGCGGCGAGGCCTCCACGACCTGCGCGGCAGCCTCCGGCGAGAGCTCGACATACTCATCGCCCACCCCGACGTTGACCAGGGTCATGCCCTCGACGGCCGAGGCGTCGGAGTAGCCGATGGTGCCCGGGGTGTTGGACAGGATGGAGACGACGCCAGCGGTCTGGGCGCCGGCCTCACCACCGGCCACCGGCCAGGTCTGGCCCGCCTCGTGCGGCCAGGCGTCACCGGCCGCGGCGGCGAGGTACTTGGTGAAGTTGTCGGTGGTGCCGGAGTCGTCGGAGCGGTTGACCGGGACGATGCGCTCGTCGGGCAGGTCCGCGTCGGGGTTCTGCTCCGCGATCTCCGGGTCGTTCCAGCGGGTGATGTCCTGGTTGAAGATCTTGGCGATCGTCTCCGGGTTCAGGTTGAGGGAGTCCACGCCCTCCAGGTTGAAGGCCACCGCGATCGGGGAGACGTAGACGGGCAGGTTGATCGCGCCCTCGTCCCCGCAGAAGTCCTTCACGGCCTCGCGACGCTCCTCGTTGAGGTAGGAGTCGGAGCCGGCGAAGTCGACGGCCCCCTGCCCCAGGGAGGTCACGCCGGCGCCGGAGCCCACGGAGTCGTAGGTCACCTGCACGCCGGGCTGGACCTCGCCGTAGGCGGAGATCCACGCGGTCATCGCCGCGTTCTGCGCGGAGGCACCGGCCGCGGCCAGGCTGCCGGTCAGGTCACCACCGGAGGCGTCGCCCCCGGCGTCGCCGGTCGCCGCGTCGGTGTCGGTGTCGGCGTCAGTACCGGCGTCGGCGGCCGTGTCCTCGGCGGGGGTCTGCTCCGCGGTGGGGTTGTCGTTGCCACAGGCGGCGAGCGTCAAGGACGCGGCCATGGCGATGGCCAACGTCGGAGCAAAACGGCGAAGCGTCACGGTGGGACCTCTTTCGGTGTCTGCGGTAGGTGGTCGCACGCCCACCAGGGCCAACCGGCAGGGGGCTGGGCGTGCTGGCGGCGGTGCCGACGAGAGCGACGGTAGGCAGGTGATGTGTCCCGGAGAGGCGGCTCAGGTGAATGACCGGTGAACGAGTAACGAATCCCGGTATGCCGCGCCGACCTCGGGACGATCCTGCTGTCGCCCCCGCCGTCGCCCTACCGCAGGACGAGCCCGTCCTCCTCGCCGTCGCGGTCGACCACCACGTGCTGGCCGTCGCGGACCTCCCCGGCGAGCAGCGCGCGGGCGAGGCGGTCACCGATCTCGGTCTGCACCAGGCGGCGCAGCGGTCGGGCACCGTAGGCGGGGTCGTAGCCGCGCAGAGCCAGCCAGTCCCGGGCCTCGTCGGTGACCTCCAGGCCGATCCGGCGGTCGCTGAGCCGGCGGGCCAGCAGCTCGACCTGCAGCCCGACGATGGTGGCCAGCTGGTCCGGGCTCAGCGGGTCGAAGATGACGATCTCGTCCAGCCGGTTGAGGAACTCCGGCTTGAACGACTGGCGCACCGTGGCCATGACCTGCTCCCGCTTGACCTCCTCGGCGACCAGGGGGTCGACGAGGACGTGGCTGCCCAGGTTGGAGGTCATCACCAGCAGGACGTTGCGGAAGTCGACTGTGCGGCCCTGGCCGTCGGTGAGCCGGCCGTCGTCGAGCACCTGCAGCAGGATGTCGAACGTCTCCGGGTGGGCCTTCTCCACCTCGTCCAGGAGCACCACCGAGTAGGGCCGGCGGCGCACCGCCTCGGTCAGCTGACCACCCTCCTCGTACCCGACGTACCCGGGCGGTGAGCCGATGAGCCGGGCGACGGCGTGCCGCTCGGAGTACTCCGACATGTCGATCCGCACGATCGCGCGGTCGTCGTCGAAGAGGAAGTCGGCCAGGGCCTTGGCCAGCTCGGTCTTGCCGACACCGGTCGGGCCCAGGAAGAGGAAGGAGCCGGTGGGCCGGTCCGGGTCGGAGAGGCCCGCCCGGGCACGGCGGACCGCGTCGCTCACCGCGCGGACCGCCGCCTCCTGGCCGATCAGCCGTTCGCCGATGACCTGCTCCATCCGCAGCAGCTTGTCGGTCTCCCCCTCCAGCAGCCGACCGGCCGGGATCCCGGTCCAGGCGGAGATCACCTCGGCGATGTCGTCGGGGCCGACCTCGTCCTTGACCATCGGGGCGTTGGTGGCCTCGGCGCTCGCGGCGCGCTCCTGCTCGTGGGCGGCGGACAGCTGCTTCTCGGCGTCGGGGATCTCGCCGTAGAGGAGCCGGGAGGCGGTCTCGTAGTCACCCTCACGCTGAGCCCTGTCGGCCTGCGTGCGCAGGTCGTCCAGCCGGGCCTTGAGCTCACCGACCTGGTTCAGGCCCGACTTCTCGGCCTCCCAGCGGGCGGTGAGACCGGCCAGCTCCTCCTGCCGGTCGGCCAGCTCGGCGCGCAGCCGCTCCAGCCGCTCGCGCGCCGCCTCGTCCTCCTCGGCGGCCTTGGCCAGGTGCAGCTCCTCCATCAGCAGCCGGTCGACCTGCCGCTGCAGCTGGTCGATCTCGACCGGGCTGGAGTCGATCTCCATCCGCAGCCGCGACGCGGACTCGTCGACGAGGTCGATCGCCTTGTCGGGCAGCTTGCGCCCGCTGATGTAGCGGTCGGACAGCGCGGCGGCCGCGACCAGGGCGGAGTCGGCGATGGCCACCTTGTGGTGCGCCTCATACCTCTCCTTGAGGCCGCGCAGGATCGCGATCGTGTCCTCCACGGACGGCTCGCCGACGAAGACCTGCTGGAACCGGCGCTCCAGGGCGGGGTCCTTCTCGATGTTCTCGCGGTACTCGTCCAGCGTCGTGGCGCCGACCATCCGCAGCTCGCCGCGGGCCAGGAGCGGCTTGAGCATGTTGCCGGCGTCCATCGAGGAGTCGCCGGACGCGCCGGCCCCGACGACGTTGTGCAGCTCGTCGATGAAGGTGATGACCCGGCCCTCGCTGGCCTTGATCTCGCCGAGCACGGCCTTGAGCCGCTCCTCGAACTCGCCGCGGTACTTGGCGCCCGCCACCATCGCGGGCAGGTCCAGGGCGATGAGGGTCTTGCCCTCCAGCGACGCGGGGACGTCCCCGGCGACGATGCGCTGCGCCAGGCCCTCGACCACCGCGGTCTTGCCCACCCCCGGCTCGCCGATGAGCACCGGGTTGTTCTTGGTCCGCCGGGACAGGACCTGGACCACGCGCCGGATCTCGGAGTCACGGCCGATGACCGGGTCCAGCCGGCCCTCGCGGGCGGCGGCGGTGAGGTCGTGGCCGTACTTGCCCAGGGCGTCGAAGGTCGCCTCGGGGTCGGCGGAGTCCACCTTCTGGCCGCCACGCAGGGTGGGGATCCGCTGCTCGATCGCGGCGGCGTCGAGCAGGGGGAAGGCGCCGGAACGGGCCAGACCCAGCAGCAGGTGGTCGGTGGAGATGAAGCTGTCACCCAGCGCGGACATCGCGTCCTGGGCGTCCTTGATCACGCTGTGCATGGCCCGGGAGAACTGCGGGTTGCCGATCGTCTGACCGGTCGCCCGGGGCAGGGTGGCGAGCGTGTTCGCCGCGGCCTGCGCGGCGGAGCGGGCCGAGGCCCCGGTCGCGTCCAGCAGCGGGCCGGTGGTGGTGTCGGGCTGGCCGGCCAGCGCGAGCAGCAGGTGCGCGGGCTCGACCTGGGCGTGGCCGGAGGCGGCGGCGTCGCGGACGGCGGCCTGCAGCGCCTCCTGCGCCTTGGTGGTCAGGTCCATGGGTGTGTCGTTCTCCTTCCGACGCCGGTGGGCGCCAGCTCGAACAGTAGTGGTCTCACCTGAAGCAACGCCGTCGAAGTTGAGCGCATTCCGCTCAACTTTAGCGCGGGGGTCAGAGGGCCAGCAGGCTCAGGGACAGCACCATCACGACGGCGCCGAGAAAGAAGCCGACCAGCGTCTGCGTGTAGTGCGTCTCGTAGCGCCGGGCGGCCGGCAGCAGCTCCAGGAAGCTCACGGCGATCATCATCCCGGCCACCAGCGCCAGAGTGATGTTGAGCCACTCCTCCGGGAGCACGACCCTCAGGAGCAGGTAGCCCAGCACCCCGCCGACCGGCTCGGCCAGCCCGGAGATGGTCGCCCAGAGCAGCGCCTGCGCCTTGGAGCGGGTAGCCGCGTAGATCGGCGCGGCCACCGCCAGACCCTCGGGCACGTTGTGGATCGCGATGGCGATGGCCAGGGTGATGCCTCCGGCCGGTTCCTTGAGGGTGGAGATGAAGGTGGCCAACCCCTCGGGCAGGTTGTGCAGGGCGACGACCGCGGCCAGGAGGATGCCGCTGCGCAGCAGCCGGGCGTCGACGTGCCCGGCCTGGATACGGTCCAGCTGCGCGCCGCCACCGATCTCCGCCGGGTTGACGTCGTGCGGGATGCCCTTGTCGATGAGCACCACCAGCGCCCCGCCGAGCAGCAGCGCACCCCCGACCCACAGCAGCGCCTCGGCCGTGCCGACGATCTCGCCCAGGGAGCGCAGTGCGCTGGGAGCGATCTCCACCACGGAGATCGTGATCATGATGCCGGCGGCGAAGGCGAGCGCTGCGGCGAGGATGTCCCGGCGCAGCACCCGGGTCTGCGTGCCGAGCCAACCTCCGATCACCGTCGACAGCCCCGCGAGCAGCGTGACCACGAAGGCGAGCAGCACGCCATACCTCCCTCGCACCCGCGGTCGACTGTGCGACCGATTGTGCACCACGGCCGTCCGGCTCCCCCTCGGGCGCCTCCGCGCCCGAGTCACGACGTCGACCGGCAGGCGAGCCGGGGCTCTGCGACCCTGGGGGTATGGAGCTCACCTGCCACCTGGGCGACCTCACCGTCCAGGCGGTGGACGCGATCGTCAACGCGGCCAACTCCTCACTGATGGGTGGGGGTGGTGTCGACGGGGCCATCCATGCCGCCGCCGGGGCGGAGCTGCTCGAGGAGTGCCGGGTGGTCCGGTCGGAACGCTTCCCCGACGGCCTCCCGGTCGGTGAGGCGGTCGCGACCGGCGCGGGCCGCCGGGGCGGTCGCGGACGTGGCGGTGGCGGCGGTGCGGGAGTGGGCGCGCGCCCGGTCGGAGGCCGGGGTGGAGGAGGTGCGCTTCCTGCTCCTCAGCCAGCCCGTGCTCAGCGAGTTCGAGCGGGCCCTGGCGACGACGGGGCCGATACCGTGACCAGCGGGACCCCTCGTCGATGAGCTGACCAGCCGGTTCACCCGTCGGTGCGGTCCTGCTCTCGCTGCAGTGCCGTCTCGACCGCCTCCTCTCCGACCATCACCATCGGCGCGCGCACCCCGAGCTGGCGACCGACGAGGACGCCGTAGGTGAAGTCGGGGTCGCCGGCGTCGCGAGCCGCGAGGGTCAGCTCCTGCAGCCGCTCCTCGCCGACCACGCTGTCCTGGACCGCGCCGAGAGCCTCGGTGACCCGCTCCCACGCGGTCGCCAGCGCCGCAGCCTCCTCGCCGAAGGAGGGCGCCAGCGCCTCGTAGGCGTACCGAGCCGCCTTGGCGCGCTTGCGGATCTCGTGCAGCCGGTGCATCCGGTCGCCCGGTGCCAAGCCCGTCTCCCTCGATTCCGGGCCCGCCTCGCCCGTGTCCCGACCCTCCCGACCCAGATCCAGGTCCGCCTCGTCACCTGCGGCGGCAGCCTGCTCGGCGGCGCGCAGGTCCCGCCACTCACGCTCGACCCGGCCGACGGACTTCGCCACCAGAGGCGGCAGGACGGTCGCCGCGCGTCGCCCGGCGCGGCCGCGCCAGGGCGGGTCGGCGAGAAGGTCGACGAGGCGGTCGACCAGCTCGGCATACCGTGGCTCGTCCAGCACCTCGACCAGGGCCGCGTGCGCCCGGGTGTGCTCGCCGTCCAGCTCCTCGCGCACCCGGTCGGCGACGGGGCCCACCTCCAGGGCCGACGGCAGCTCGGCGAGGTCGTCCAGGACCGCCGCCCGCATCACCTCGGCGTCCCGAGGCGCGCCGAGCACCTCGGCGTACCACCTGACCTCCTGCCGCAGGGGGTCGGTCACGTCCCGGTCGAGGAGTCGGCGGAAGGTACGCAGCGCGCTGCGCAGCCGGCGGGTGGCGACCCTCGTCTTGTGCACCGCGGCCGGACCGTCCTCGCGCAGGGACGCCTCACGTCCGAGGACCACCGCCACCTGCTCGGCGAGGTAGGCCAGCACGACGTCGGCGGCGGGACCTTCCGGGTCCGGCGGCAGGCCCTCCTCGGCCCGCTGCGCACGGTCGCCCAGTGCACGACTCAGCTTGGACGGGAAGTCCGCCGTGCGCACCCCCTGGTCGGCGAGGTGGTCCGTGATCCTCCCGAGCAGGGCGCCTCCGTCGTCGTCCTCACCGCCGTCCCCGGCCAGCTCCACCTCCAGCTCTCGCCAGCGGCGGCCCGCGGGCTCAGCCTGCACGACGTCGTCGCAGAGCAGCGCGACGACCCGCTCCTCGTCGTCGAGCAGGTCGATCTCGGTGCGGTGGGTGCGGAGGACCGCCACCGGCACCAGGCCCCGCTCGGCGTCGGGCCGACCGGTCCAGATCTCGCCCAGGCGCTCGGCCACCGCCCCGAGGTGGCCGGAGGGCACCCGCCACCGTCCCGGTCCGTGGGTCAGCGGGGCATGCAGCTCCCACCGCGCCGACGACCCCTCCTCAGCGGGCAGCTTGAGGTGCCAGCCCTCGTCGGTCCCACCCTCCCTGCGGCGCAGGGTGATCCGCTGCCGGATCAGCAGCAGGTCGGGGGTGTCGAGGTAGACGGCACGCAGCCGGTGGTGCCGCGTGTCGCCGGACCGGAGCAGCCCCCCGACATCCGGCAGCGGCGCGTCCGGCGCGAGGTCGAACTTCTGCTCCCGCTCCAGGTGGCGGACGGGGTGGTCGCGGTGGTCGGCCATGGACCCATCATGTCCGCGGCGCCCGCGTCACTCGCGCCGGGACGGCGAGGACGGGGTCACCAGCGCCCGGACTGGTCGGCGTCAGGCCTGGGGCGGTCGCGGGTCCCCCGGCTCGTCGTACCAGCCGCCGTGCTCCTGGGCCAGGTCGGTGAACCGCTCGCGCAGGCCCTCGTAGGCCCCGCCGCCGGAGGTGTCCGGGAGCCTGGTGTCGAGCACGTAGACCGCCCACTCGACTTCCAGGTCATCCTCGCCGTGCTCCTGGTTCCGGGCCGCCTCCCGGACCACCCGCACGTGCTCGAAGCCCTCCTCGCGCAGCTCTTCCGCGATCTCCTCGGCGATCTCCCGGTCGGGCAGGATGATGAGGTGCTCGCTGCCCGGGTGCATGGTGCTCACCGGTCGAGGGTATGCCGTGCCCCGCCTGTCGAGGGTGCGGACGGCACGGTCGTGCCCCTCCCGGCGTCGGATGCAGACAGCACGGGCCACGAGCGAGGATCTCGCCCGCGGCCCGTGCGTCGTTGGCGCTCTGGCACGGCGAAGCCTCCGGTGGCTCCTGGGTGCCTGTGGAGGCGTCGCTCACTGCGACACGGCCCAGATGTGGGCCAGTCGCGCGCGCAGCGAGGGCTGCGGGGCGGCCGCGACGTGGCGACCGCGCCGGCTGCGGGTGGCGCGGCCGCCTCGCTGCTGCGTGAGCGCCAGCTGCAGCTCGCGCTCACGCTCATGAGCGGTGCTCCGCGCGACGAGCTGGTCCAGATAGGTGTTCATCAGGTTGTCCTCCTCTCCCGCGGTCGGGTCCGACGTGCGTGCGGGCAGGCGACAGCCACGTCAGCGCGCCTGGTGCGCGTTGTGTGCGTTGGGCGCGTTGTGCGCGGGTGCGCGCGTGATCCGGGCAGCTGCCCAGCTGCGCCCGGAGGTCGTCACGCAGCCACGCTGCGCGACGCGGACAGCGTCGTCGAGGACGCCTCACCGGAGCCGGTGCCGCCGACGGCACCGGCCGCTCGCGTGGACGAGCGGGCTAGTACGCTCCGCCGACAGGCACGGGCCCCATCACCGTGTTCCTGGTCATGCGGACCACCCTGCCCCACGCCCGTCTCCGGCCGCAACGGGTTTTATCCGCGCGGCCCGCGTCAGCCGTCGCGGTGCAGCGTCAGCGGCTCGGGCGCCCGTAGCCACGGGAGCGTGGCGAGCAGGCAGACCACCCCGGTCGTGGCGAACGCCGCCCCGAAGCCGAGCGTGTCGGCGACCACGCCGACCAGGATCGGCCCGACGATGGCCCCCACGTCCTGGGCCATCTGGAAGGTGGAGAGCACCCGTCCGCCGCTGCGCTCGTGGCCGATGATGTCGGCGACCGTCGCCTGCTGGGACGGGTTCACCAGGCCGGCGCCCACGCCGGAGACCAGGGACAGGGCCAGCAGGAGCCCCAGGCTCGCGGAGTCCGGAACCCGGTCGGAGGTGACCACCCCCATCGCGCCCATAGAGATGCCCAGCACGACCAGGCCCACCAGGATCGGCGGGCGTCGCCCCACCCGGTCGGACAGCCGCCCGGAGAACTGCAGGGTCGCCGCGGTCCCCACCGCACCGACCGCCAGCACCACGCCGGCGACCCAGGGTTCGTCCAGGACCGCCGCCGCCAGCAGGGGCAGCAGGGCGTTACGAACGCCGAAGTTGCTCCACCCGTTGGCCACCGCGGAGACGAGCACCGCACGGTAGGCACGGTGCTCCCAGGCCTCCGCCAGGGTCATCACCGGACGGTTGGCGGCATCGGGAGCGGGTCGTAGCCGGGCCCCGCCCAGCCCGACGGCCACCACCGCGGCGGCGACCAGGAGGAGGACTGCATACAGGATGAACGGTGCCCGCATCCCCCACTGGGCGACGAGCCCGCCGAGCAGAGGGCCGGCCATGCCGCCGATGAGGAAGGCCGAGCCGTAGGCCGACGAGACCCGGCCACGGCCGCTCGGTGGCGCGAGCCGCACCAGGAGTGCCATCGCCGAGATGGTGAACATCGTGGACCCGATGCCGCCCAGCCCGCGGAAGGCCAGCAGCTGCCAGTAGGACTGCGCGAACGCCGACGCCAGCGAGGACAGGGCGACGATGATCAGCCCGCTCAGGTAGACCGGCCGCTCGCCCAGCCGCTCGACGAGGGCGCCGCCCGCGGGGGCGAAGACCAGGCGGAAGAAGGCGAAGGCGGAGACGATCACCGACGCCGCGGTGACCCCGACGTCGAAGGACCGGGCATAGGCCGGCAGCACCGGCGAGACGATGCCGAAGCCGATCGCGATGACGAACGCGGCGCCGACGAGGATCCAGATCTCGCGCGGGATGGGGATGCGCGCCGTGGAGGGAGGGGTGGTCATGCGGATGTCGCCCGGAGGTGCTCGCGCAGGTAGGGCAGGGCGTAGTCGACCAGCCCGTGACCGGCGGGGACGATGAGCTCGCGGTCGATCAGCCGGGTGCGCTGCATGTTCTGGTTGCCCTTGCTCACGCCGAGCCGCTCGGCGATCTGGCCGGTGGAGGACGGCCCGTCGTCCTGCGCCATCGCCTGCAGGTAGGCGCGCTGGCCGGGCGGGACACCGCGCAGCGCCGGCGCGTGCACCAGCCGGCCCATCCGTTCGACTACCACGGGCAGGGTCCCCCGCACGTCGGCGAGGGTGATCACCTCGTCCCTGCCCGCAGCCCGCCAGGCGTGGTAGCCGACCAGCTGCAGCAGGTAGGGGTAGCCGTGGACGATCGCCACCAGCTCCTGCACCGCCTCGGCGCTGATCACCCGGCCCGCGGCGCGCACCGTCGCCACCGCGGCCTCGGCGACCTGGTCGTCGGAGAGCGACTCCAGGTTGATCCGCTCAGCGCGCCGCAGGAAGGTCGTGCCCGGCTGCTCGAGCAGGGCGTCGATGCCGATCGGGAGCCCCGCCGCCGCCAGCGCCACCTCCTCGTCGTCGCGGACCAGGTGCTGGTACGCCGAGGCCAGCCGCGCCAGATCCTCCGGCGGCGCGGCCTGCACCTCGTCCAGGGTCAGCAGGAGGCCGCCACCTCGCTCCTTCACGATCCCGGCCAGCCGGGTCAGCATCCGGGTCAGCGACGGGGCGACCGGGAACCGCTCGGTGACCTCCGTGGAGATGCTGCCCAGCGGGCTGATGCCGCCTCCGGTCACCCGGCGCCGCACCGCCTCCGGGTCGTGCTCGCTCAGCAGTGACGGCAGGACGGTCTCCTCCAGCTCGGTGACCAGCCGTGGGCCCTCCGGCAGCCGGAGGACCAGCCATCCGCGGCTCCGGGCGCGGTCCTCCAGCTCGCCCAGCACCACGGTCTTGCCGATGCCCCGCGCCCCGCTCACCAGCACCGCCCGCATCGGTGAGCCCGGGCCCTCGTCGAGGGCCACGTCGAAGTCGTCGATCAGCCCATCACGTCCGGCCAGGACGCGCGGGCTCACCCCGAAGCTGGGGCGGAACGGGTTGCGGGTCGCCAACCGACCTCCCTCTCACGTCGTTATACCTGTTATACCCCAGGTATGTCGTTATACTTGTTATACTGTTCGACGGTCCGCGGATGCCACGCCGACGACGCGAGCAGCCAGCCTGCTCCGAGCACGACGAGCATGGCACGGCCCACCGACAGAGCGGTGTCAGAACTCCAGCTCGGCGACCAGGGCCGGTAGCGCGGTCGCCGCGGTGGCCCGCCAGGTCACGTCGGCGGCCTCACTGACCTCAGTCTCCCGGGGGTTGATCTCGACGACCGGCACGCCCCGGGCACCGGCCAGGTGCGGGATCGTGGCGGCCGGGTGCACCAGTCCGGAGGTGCCGACCACCAGGACCAGGTCGGCGCTCTGCGCGGCCTCGACCCCGGCGTAGAACTCCTCCTGCGGCAGTGCCTCCCCGAACCAGACGACGCCGGGTCGCACCAGGCCTTCGCACCGCTGGCACACCGGCGGCTCCAGGTGGGACACGGGCTCGGGCACCGACGGGTACTCCGCCTCGCTCGGCAGCCCGCAGCCGCTGCAGCGCAGCGCGAACAGGCTGCCGTGCACGTGGGCGAGCACCTCGCTCCCCGCCCGCTCGTGCAGGTCGTCGACGTTCTGGGTGACGACGGACAGGGAGACACCGGGTCGCCGCTGCCAGTCGGTCAGCGCCCGGTGCCCGGCGTTCGGCTCGGAGCGACGGACCAGGTCGGCCCGCCAGGCGTACCACGCCCACACGTGCCCAGGGTCCTCCGTCCACGCCTCGGCCGTGGCCAGCTCCATGGGGTCGTAGGCCTCCCACAGCCCGACCTGGACGTCCCGGAACGTCGGCAGCCCCGACTCGGCCGACATCCCGGCGCCGGTGAGCACGCAGACCCGTCGGGCGTGCCGGGCCAGGTCGAGAACGCGGGGCGGCACCGTGAGGTCGTCGGTCATCCTGGCTCCTTGGCGGTAGGCCGTGCAGGCCGGGTGGGGTGGACGGGCGGGGCTGCGACGGGAGGTCGCCCGGCCGTGCGTGCAGCCTTGCCGACCCTAACGCGGTCGGGGCCGGTGTCGTCCCGCGCCCCGGGCCTGACTACGGTGCGGACCACCGACGAGAGAACATGGAGCACGCATGCGCACGCACGGGACCGCCGTGACCCTGACCGGTCTGCTCAGCCTGGCCCTGGTGGCCGGCTGCTCCGGTGGTGAGGGGACCGGTTCGCCGACCGGTCCAGCGACCCCGTCGGTGACGGCGGCTCCCGCTCCCGCGGAGCCCACGACCGCGACCTCCTCCGCCGAGCCGGACGCAGGCGACGACGCGACCCAGGAAGCCCCTGGTGAGAACAGCACGGAGGACGTGGCGGAGGACGTCACCGGCGAGCCCGGGACAGGTGTCCCCGCGGACGAGGAGCCCACGGTGACCGGCCCCGCAGGTCCGACGGACCCGGGCGCGGGTGAGGACCCCGGCGAAGACGGCTCAGCGGGAGGCGACCCGGCCGACCCGCCGGCCGACGGTCTGGCCGTCCCCGAGGGGTCCGGCTGCACGCCCGGGGAGGGGCCGCTGCCGGACGGGCAGTGGTACGGCGAGGTGGACGGGGCAGACACTGCGGGCGTGCAGCTCGACCTTCAGTGCTTCTTCCTCGGCGAGGAGGCGGACCGGGCGGCGCTGGAGGACGGCGAGGTGATGGTGCCCGTGCCCAACGGCTACTACGTGCGCAACACCGACCCCGCGGTGCGAACCTTCGACGTGGCGGCGGGCACCCAGGTCCTCCACTACCCGACGGGCGACCCGGCGACGGCGCGGGTGCTGGGCTACGCCGAGTGGGCCGGGCTGGTCAGGGACGGCCAGGTCCTCCTGCTCGGGGTCTGGCTCACCGTGGACGACGGCGCGGTCGTGGCCGTCGAGGAGCAGTGGACACCCTGACCCTCGCCCCGCACGACATACCCTGAGTCGGTGACCGACCTAGAGCCCACCGTGAGCGGCACCGCGCTGCTGTTCGAAGGCGGGGGCATGCGGGCGTCCTACACCTCAGGGCTGGCGGTCGCGCTGCTGGAGGCCGGGCTGCACCTGCCCTGGGTGGGCGGGATCTCGGCCGGCTCGAGCACCACCGCCAACTACGTCTCACGGGACCCCTGGCGGGCCAGGCACAGCTTCACCGACTTCGCCGCCGACCCGCAGTTCGGGGACTGGCGGACCTTCGTGCGGGGGCAGGGACTGTTCAACGCCCGCTACATCTACGAGGAGACCTCGCTGCCCGGGCAGGCGCTGCCCTTCGACTGGGAGACCTTCGCCGGCTCCGGCGCGGCCGTGCGGATCGGTGCCTTCAACGCCACCCGGGGCGAGCAGGTGCACTGGGGCCGCGAGGACCTGCGGACCGTGCGCGACCTCATGGTGCGGGTGCGGGCCTCCTCGACGATGCCGCTGGTCATGCCTCCGGTGACGATCGACGGCGAGGTGTTCGTCGACGGCGCCCTCGGACCGGCCGGCGGCATCCCGCTGGACGCGGCCAGGGCCGACGGCTACGAGAGGTTCCTGGTGGTGCTCACCCAGGAGCGTGGCTACGTCAAGCCTGCCCGGGCGCGGGGAGACGCCCTGGTCCGGCGGTGGTTCCGCAGGATGCCGGCGGTCGCGGAGGCGCTGCGCGCCCGCCCCGCCCGCTACAACGCCACCCGCGAGGAGCTGTGGGAGCTGGAGCGGGCCGGCACGGCATACCTCTTCGTGCCCGAGCGGATGCCCGTCGGCAACGGCGAGCGCTCCGTGGCCACGCTGCGAGCCAGCCACGAGGCCGGTCTGGCGCAGGCCCGGCGGGAGATCCCGGCGATCCGGGAGTTCCTGGCGTGACGCGCGCTGGCGTGCACACCCTTCATCGCACCGACAGTGCCGTCCTGACCATGGGCAGCTGAGCGGGAGCCGGGCCAGCGCGGCGACGAAGGCACCGCATCCCACCACCGCTTCCGCCAGGTGAGGCGCCTAGCTCATCTGCGAGACAGACAAGGTCCTGCACCACGGACAAGGCCCCCGACGTCGTCTGTCGTGCAGGACGTTGCCTGTCTCAGGCTCCGGCCATCGATCCGGCGCACGCGCCCCTGACCTACTCCAGCTCCTCCGCGTCGTGCACCAGCAGCGCGATCTGCACCCGGTTGGCCAGGCGCAGCTTGGCCAGGATGCTGGAGACGTGCGCCTTGACCGTCGGCACCCCCATGTAGAGATCGCGGGCGATCTGGGCGTTGGCCCCGCCACGGGCCACCGCCCGGGCGACCTCGAGCTCCCGCTCCGTGAGCTGCGTCAGGCGGGCCCGGGCCTGCTGCGCCCGCCGGTCGCGGGCGGACCCGGCGCGCTGGCCGGCTCGCTGGTCGTCGGCGACGTGCCGCACCAGCAGGGCCGCCACGGACGGGGACAGCGCGTGGTCGCCGCCCGCCACCTCGTGGACGGCCGCGACCAGCCGGTCCGGCGGGGTGTCCTTGAGCACGAAGCCGCGGGCTCCGGCGCGCAGCGCCTCCATGACGTAGGCGTCGGCGTCGAAGGTGGTCAGGATGAGCACCTTGGCCTCCGGGTGGGCCGCGAGCAGGTCCCGCGTCGCGGCCAGCCCGTCGGTGCGGGCCATCCGGATGTCCATGAGGACCACGTCCGGGCGGTGCGCCGCCACCAGCGCGAGGACCTGGTCGCCGTCCTCCCCCTCGGCGACGACGTCGACCCCGTCCGGGCCCCCGAGCATCATCCGCAGCCCGGCCCGCACCAGCGGGTCGTCGTCGACCAGCACCACGCGTGGCCGTGCGCCGTGCGTCATGCGCGCTTCACCCCCGTCTCATCCGACGTCATCCCGGCCTTCATCCTGTCTTCCTCCCGCTGCCCGGCCAGGGCAGCCAGGCCCGCACGACGAAGGTGCTGATCTCGACACCGGCCGAGAAGCGCCCGCCCGCGAGCTCCACCCGCTCGGCCATTCCGGTCAGGCCGCGGCCGCCGGACGGCAGCGTACCCTCCGGCACGGCCCCCGCCGGGTTGCTCACCTCGATCGTCAGCCCGTCGCCGGCCCGCCCGCCGATCCGCACGGTCACCGTCCTGCCCGGAGCGTGTCTGCGAGCGTTGGTCAGCGCCTCCTGCACGACGCGGTAGGCGTGCCGGCCGGTGCTGGCCGGGAGCGAGACGGACCGGGGCCACAGGTCTTCGTCCGCGCGGAGCCGCACCTCCTGACCGCTGCTGGTCACCTCCGCCACCAGCGCAGGTATGCCGCTCAGCCCCGGCTGGGGCGCCTCCACCGGACGGCCCTGCTCGGGCGTCTCTCCGTCCTCGCGCAGGACTCCGAGCACCTCGCGCAGCTCCTCGAGCGCCTGGTGCGCACCGGCCCGCACCACCTCGGCAGCTTCGGCCCGCTCCTCGTCGGACAGGTCGGGACGGTGGGCCAGGACACCGGCGTGCATGGCCACCAGCGAGAGCCGGTGAGCCAGCACGTCGTGCATCTCCCGGGCGATCCGCGCCCGCTCGGCCAGCTGCGCCTGGGCCACCCGTGCCGCCTGCTCGCTCCCGGCCGTCTCCGCCTGCCTGCGCCAGCTGGCGACCAGCTCGCGGCGCGAGCCGGCGTTCCAGCCGATCAGCACGACCACCCCGTAGAAGAGGACGATGAAGGCGACGAAGACGAGGGTGTCCAACAGCCAGCCCTGGCCCGTGAGGCTCCCGCGGAACTCCGCCGGCACCGTCCACGGCGCGATGGTCTCCTCGTGCGCGATCCCCGACAGGACGTGGACCAGCCCGACCCAGACGGTCGGCAGCAGACGTCGCTGGGTGGCCAGCGAGGCTGCGGCCAGCAAGGCTGCGGCGGCCCCGGAGATCGAGACGGCGGAGAGCGCCGCGGTGACCAGCGCGACGGCCACCGGCGCCCTGCGCCGGTAGGCGGTGATCCCCAGGATGAAGTGCCCGACCAGGAGGTCGATCAGCAGCAGGGTGACGGCCGGGCCCATGGCGACGTCGAACTCGTCGTTCTCGGCAGGGAGCACCAGCGGGGCGATGGAGAAGAGGAAGAGCAGCATCCCCAGCGCCCAGGCCACGAACAGCCGCCAGGCGTTCTTCCACAGGGGCAGCCGCTCGAAGGACGCCTTCGCCGACGGCACGTCCGCAGCGCCCGGCAGCGGGCGGGCGGAGGTGGACGGCATACCCCGATGCTAGGTCGCGCCCCGCACGCCACACACCGTCCTTCGGCCGCGCCACCCCCTACTTCGGTATGCGCGCGGCTCCCTGATCGCCGACCAAGGAGACCCGAGGCGCCGACCCCTGACCGATGTGGAGGGTCCCGGCATCGCCCAGGCTGGTCCCATGATCCAGATCGAGAACCTCACCAAGCGCTACGGCTCGTTCACCGCCGTGGACGACATCAGCTTCACCGCCCGCTCGGGGAGGGTCACGGGCTTCCTCGGGCCCAATGGCGCGGGCAAGTCCACCGCGATGCGGATGATGGTTGGCCTGACCACCCCGACGTCGGGGACCGCCCGGGTCCTGGGCCGCGACTACCGCTCGCTGCCCACCCCCACCCGCCACGTCGGGGTCATGCTCGACGCGACCGCCCAGCACCCCGGACGCACCGGTCGGGAGACGCTCGCGCTGGCGGCGGCGATGGCGGGGATGCCGCGCGGCAGCGTCGACGCCGCGCTGGAACGGGTCGGCCTCACGCCCTCCGAGGCGGGGCGCAGGGTGGGCAACTACTCCCTCGGTATGCGGCAGCGGCTCGGCCTGGCCGGCGCGCTCGTCGGCGACCCGCAGGTGCTCATCCTCGACGAGCCGGCCAACGGCCTGGACCCCGCCGGCATCCGCTGGATGCGCGGCCTGCTGCGTGACTACGCCGCCGACGGCGGCACGGTCCTGCTCAGCTCGCACCTGCTGCACGAGGTCGAGCAGATCGCCCAGGACCTGGTGATGATCGGCCGCGGCCGGATCGTCGCGCAGGGCACGAAGGACGAGCTGCTCCGCGGGGGCGGCACCATCGTCGGCTCGCCCGACCGCACCCGCCTCGCCGAGGTCCTGCAGCACGCCGGGCACCAGGTCACCACGCGCCCTGAGGGCGACCTGGTCACCACGGCCACGGCGGAGGAGGTCGCCCGGCTCGCGCTGGCCGAGCAGGTGCTGGTCACCGAGCTGCGCAGCGCCTCCGGCGGCGGGCTGGAGGACATGTTCCTGCAGCTGACCGCAGACGACGCCCGCGAGGGCGTCACCGAGGGGGCGGCGGCGTGAGCACGCCGAGCCGCCGCCCGACGCGAGAGCAGCAGCCCGCCCCGACGCAGACCCATGCCGGCACGACCTACCAGGAGCATCCGATGACCACCACCGACACCCACCCCGATTCCTCCGCAACCCCGGCGGGCACGGCGGCACGGAAGGACGACGCGGCGCACCCGCGGCTGGCGGACGTCAGGGGTGTGCCCTTCTCCACCCTGCTGAAGGTCGAGCTGCGCAAGCTGGTCGACACCCGGGCGGGGCGCTGGCTGCTGATCTCCATCCTGATCATCACGGCTCTCGCGATGGGGATCACGCTGTGGGTCAACCGCGACAGCGGCACCCAGCTGTTCCCCCTGCTCGCCGCGGCCAACATCCCCCAGGCGCTCCTGATCCCGATCCTGGGCATCATGACCGCGGCCAACGAGTGGAGCCAGCGGACCGCGCTCATCACCTTCACCCAGGAGCCCCGACGGATGCGGGTGATGCTGGCCAAGACCGTCGCCGCGGTCCTGCTGGGGCTGCTCGTCCTGGCCCTGTCCATCGGGCTGGCCATGGCCGCGCACGCGGTCTCGATGATGGTGGCCGACGGTGGCCAGGTCGACCTGGCGATGGGCTGGACCTTCCTCGGGCACCTGCTGGTCCTGCAGGTCCTCGGCGTGCTCATGGGTGTCGCCTTCGGCGCCCTGCTGCTCAACGTGCCGCTGGGCATCGTCGCCTACGTGCTGGTGCCTACCCTGTCCCCGCTCCTGTTCATGGCCACCGACTGGCTGCGGGAGAACGCCGCCTGGTTCGACCTCGGCCTGGCCCAGGCGGGCCTGCTGAGTGACGAGGCGCTGTCCTCGACGGAGTGGGCGCAGATCGGCACCACGGCCGCGATCTGGATCCTGCTCCCGCTGACCATCGGCTCCTGGCGGGTGGCCCGCAAGGAGGTCAAGTAGTCAGACGGGTGGGCGCCGGGGCGCCGGGTGGGATCTGACGAAGACGCGCGTTGTGCACCGGCAGGGTGGTGCACAACGCGCGTCTCGTCCGTGAGCCCTTCGGCTCGCGTCAGTCGTCGAACGGCCAGCCCTGAGGACGCCACAGGGTCAGCGCGGTGCTGGCCGAGGTGCCCCGGGGGCGGGTGCCGGCGCGCAGCGCCACCACCTCGCCGGTACGACCGGCGGCGAAGACGCGCTGGGAGCGCCCCACAGCCTCGCGCAGCGCGTGGTTCTCGGCGGTCAGCTCCGCCAGCCGGGCGCGCATCGCCTCGACCTGGGTCTCCAGGTCGAGGATGCGCTGGATGCCGGCCAGGCTCACACCCTCGCTGGACAGGCGCTGCACCTCACGGAGCCGGTCGACGTCGCGGGCCGAGTAGCGCCGGCCGCCACCTCGCGTGCGCGAGGGTGTGACCAGCCCGAGCCGGTCGTACTGGCGCAGCGTCTGCGCGTGCATCCCGGCCAGCTCGGCCGCCACCGAGATCACGTAGACGGGGGTGTCGCGGTCGATCATCGCCCTCACGTCGCCCCTCACGTCCTCGCTCGTCGCAGCAGCTCGGCCCGCGGGTCAGTGTCGCCGTCTTCCGCCTGGAGGAGCTCCACGGCCTCCCGTGCCTGGTCGGAGAGCCGCTGGGGCACCACGACCTGGACCTTGGCGAGCAGGTCGCCGGTACCGTTCTTGGTCTCGATGCCGCGCCCCTTGACCCGTAGCACCCGCCCGGAGGGGGTGCCGGGGGCGACCCTCACCTTGACGGAGGAGCCGTCGAGCGTGGGCACCTGGACGGTCGCGCCCAGGGCGGCCTCGGCGAAGGTGACGGGTACGTCGACGGTGAGGTTGAGCCCGTCCCGGCCGAAGACCGGGTGGGGCGTCACCGTGACGTGCAGGTACATGTCGCCGGGCTCACCGCCCTGCACCGGCGAGGGCTGCCCCTTGCCGCGCAGGCGGATCTTCTGGCCGTCCTTGACTCCGGCGGGGATGCGTGTGGTCACCGTGCCGCCATCGGGCTTGCTCAGCGTGACGGTGTCACCGTTGACCGCAGCCCTGAAGTCGATGGTCGTGCGCGCCTCGACGTCCTGACCGCGGGGCGCAGCGCGGCGGCCGAAGCCACCCTGGCTGCCTCCGGGGAAACCCCCGGGGAAGCCCTGCTGACCGCCGAACCCGCCGCCGCCGAAGGCACCGAGCAGGTCCTCCAGGTCGATGCCACCACCGCCGGTCTCGAACCGGACGTTCTGGGCCCCGCCGGCGCCGCCGAACATCTGGGCGAAGACGTCCTCGAAGCCCCCGCCGCCGCCGGCGCCACCGGCACCGGCGGTGAAGCGGGCGCCGCCGCCCATGGCGCGGACGGCGTCATACTGCTTGCGCTTCTCGGGGTCGGAGAGGACCGCATAGGCCTCACCGACGTCCTTGAAGCGCTGCTCCGCCGCCTTGTCCCCCGGACGGGAGTCCGGGTGCCACTCGCGTGCCAGCTTGCGGTAGGTCTTCTTCAGGGTCTTGTCGTCGACGTCCTTCTCGACGCCGAGGATGGCGTAGAAGTCCTTGTCCATCCAGTCCTGGCTCACCATGCGGTCCTCACCTCCCTGTCATCTCCTGGTCATCCTCTCCCACTCCTGCGTGGGTATGTCGTGCCTGCCCCGCATCGGGGTCAGCTGGGGTCGGCGACCGCCACCCGCGCGGCGCGCACGACCTGGTCGCCGATCTTGAAGCCAGGCTGCATCACCTGGACGATCGTCATCTCGGTCGCGCCCTCGGGGAGCTCGACGCCGGGACTGTCGGCCGGCATGTGCATCAGCGCCTCGTGGACGGTCGGGTCGAAGACCTCGCCGACGAAGCCGGTGCGCTCGACGCCGAAGCGACCGAGGGTGGCCTCCAGCTTGTCGGCCATGGCCGCGAACGGCGTGCCCTCCTCGAGGTCGCCGTGCTCCCGGGCGGAGTGGATGTCGTCCAGCAGGGGCAGCATCGCCTCGACCACGGCGCCGGTGGCGCGGGTCCGGTCCGCCTCCCGCTCCCGCTGGGTGCGGTTGCGGAAGTTGACGAACTCGGCCTGCATCCGGCGCATCTCCTCCAGCCGCTCGGCGGCCAGCTGGGTGTCCGGGTGCAGGTCACCTTCATCGGCTTCTCCGTCGGCGGCAGGGTTGCCAGCGGGGCTGCCGGCGGGGTTGCCGGCACCGGCCTGCTCGGCGGAGGCCGCCTGGGCGTCTTCGGGCGCGGTCGGCTGCGGGTCCGCCACCTGACGGGGCTGGCCGGTCTCGGGGTCGATGCGGCGCTTGTCGCGGATCACCGGGCCCTTCCCGGCGGCCTCCTCCTCGGAGGGGCCGCCGGTCGGGGTCCTGTTGACGTCCGTCACTTGGAGTCCTCGTCGTCCACGACCTCGGCGTCGACCACGTCACCGTCGTCGCCGGAGCCGCCGGCCGCGTTCGGGTCGACGTCGGCCGCACCGGTCGCGTCCTGGAAGCCGGCGCCGGCACCCGCCGCACCGTCCTGCTGCGCGGCATACATGGCCGAACCCATCTTCTGGGACTCGGTGGAGAGGGTCTCCATCTTGGTCTTGATGTCGTCCAGCGACGCACCGCTGTCGGCCTTGAGGGCGTCCTTGAGGTCGGTCAGCGCCGAGTCGACCGGGCCGCGGGTGTCGGCCGGGACCTGGTCGCCGGAGTCGGCCAGGAACTTCTCGGTCGAGTAGACCAGCTGCTCGGCGGTGTTGCGCAGCTCGGTCTCCTCCTTGCGCTTCTTGTCCTCCTCGGCGTGCGCCTCGGCGTCCTTGATCATCCGCTCGATCTCGTCCTTGGGCAGGGCCGAGCCGCCGGAGATCGTCATCGACTGCTCCTTGCCCGTGCCGCGGTCCTTGGCGGAGACGTGCACGATGCCGTTGGCGTCGATGTCGAAGGTGACCTCGATCTGCGGGACGCCGCGGGGGGCCGGGGCGATGCCGGTCAGCTCGAAGTTGCCGAGCAGCTTGTTGTGCGCGGCGATCTGCCGCTCACCCTGGTAGACCTGGATGCCCACCGACGGCTGGTTGTCGCTGGCCGTGGTGAAGACCTCCGAGCGCTTGGTCGGGATGGCCGTGTTGCGCTCGATCAGCGTGGTCATGATGCCGCCCTGGGTCTCGATGCCCAGGCTCAGCGGGGTCACGTCGATGAGCAGGACGTCCTTGCGGTCGCCCTTGAGGACACCGGCCTGCAGGGCGGCGCCGACGGCGACCACCTCGTCCGGGTTGACGCCCTTGTTGGGCTCCTTGCCACCGGTGAGCTTCTTGATCAGCTCGACGACGGCCGGCATGCGGGTGGAGCCACCGACGAGGACGACGTGGTCGATCTCGTTGACCGAGATCCCGGCGTCCTTGATGACCTGCTCGAAGGGCGCCTTCGTGCGCTCCAGGAGGTCGGAGGTCATCTGCTCGAACTGGGCGCGGGAGAGCGTCTCGTCCAGGTGGATCGGGCCGTTCTCACCCATCGACAGGTACTGCAGGTTGATGTTGGTGCTGGTCGAGGACGACAGCTCCTTCTTGGCCTGCTCGGCGGCGTCCTTGAGACGCTGCAGGGCGATCTTGTCCTTGGCCAGGTCGACACCCGACTGGTTCTTGACCGTGGTGACCAGGTGGTCGATCACGCGCTGGTCCCAGTCGTCACCACCGAGCTTGTTATCGCCGTGGGTGGCGCGGACCTGGATGGTCGCGAAGCCGTCGTCGGCGTCCTTGCCCACCTCGAGCAGGGACACGTCGAAGGTGCCGCCACCGAGGTCGAAGACGAGGATCAGCTCGTCCTCCTTGCCCTTGTCCAGGCCATAGGCCAGGGCCGCGGCGGTGGGCTCGTTGACGATGCGCAGCACGTTGAGGCCGGCGATCTCGCCGGCGTCCTTGGTGGCCTGGCGCTCGGCGTCGTCGAAGTAGGCGGGGACGGTGACGACCGCGTCGGTCACCGGCTCGCCGAGGTAGGCCTCGGCGTCGCGCTTGAGCTTCATCAGCACGCGGGCGCTGATCTCCTGCGCGGTGTAGGCCTTGCCGTCGATGTCCTGGGTCTTCCAGTCGGTGCCCATCTCGCGCTTGACCGAGCGGATGGTCCGGTCGACGTTGGTGACGGCCTGCCGCTTGGCGACCTCACCGACGAGCACCTCGCCGTTCTTGGCGAAGCTGACGACGGACGGGGTGGTGCGACCGCCTTCGGCGTTCGCGATGATCTCCGGCTCACCGCCGGTGAGCACGGCGACGGCCGAGTTGGTGGTGCCGAGGTCGATGCCGACTGCACGTCCCATGTGGTGTTCTCCTTGGTCTGCGGTGCGCCGCACCCGGGCCGGGCGCAACGCGGGGTTGACACGTCTGCACTCAACCTACGAGGAGGCTCCCCCGAGTTGTCAAACCGAGGCTCATCGAAGTTGAGTTCATCAGGCTCAACCTTGGGTCGGGCCGGTTCATTCCCGCCTCGACCGGGACGCGCTGGCCGGGACGTTTGTAGGAACCCCGATTTCGTGTCACCGTCTCAATTTCGTGTCACCGGCGTGTCACCGCGTCTCAGTTTCGTGTCACCACGCCACACTGAGCTCGTGGGTGCGAAGGACCCGATGGACACCGAAGTTCGCTACGTCGATGTCGACGGCGAGGTGGTCACCACGTCGTTGCGGCAGCTGGACCTCCACCAGGCCTCCACCGCGCTGCCGGTGCGTCGGCCGAGGTCGCACGCGCGGCAACGTCACTACTCGGGCCGATTCTGGTCGGCGACCACGCGTGGGCACGTGCCCTACGAAAGCCGCTTGGAACTTGATCGGCTGTGGCTGGCGGATTTCGATCCCGGTGTGCGATGGATCGCCTCACAGCCGATGTGGTTCGTCGGGTTTGACGAGGGGGTCGCGCGTCGGCACGCGCCGGACCTACTGCTGACCGACGAGTGAGCCATCCCGGGGTGTCCGGAGACCTGATCCGTTGGAAGGATGCAGGTCATGGCAAGACCGTCGAAGTACAGCCAGGAGTTCCGCGAGCGGGCGGTGCGGCTGGTGCTGGAGCAGCGTGAGGAGTACGCCTCGGAGTTCGAGGCGATCCGCTCGATCGCGGCGAAGTTGGGTATCGGCTCGGCCGAGACGTTGCGTAAGTGGGTCCGCCGTGCGGAGATCGACTCCGGCACCCGACCCGGCGTCACGACCGCTGAGCACGAGCAGATCAAGGCGCTGCGGCGGGAGAACGCCGAGCTGCGGCGCGCGAACGAGATCCTGAAGGCCGCGGCGGCTTTCTTCGGGGCCGAGCTCGACCGGCCCGGGCGCAGGTGATCGCCTTCATCACCGAGCACAAGGACCACCGGGTGGGCGATGGCCTGCGGTGGGGTGTCGAGCCCTTGTGCGCCGTGCTGAGCGAGCACGGCATCGGCATCAGCCCCTCCACCTACTACGAGTGGGTGAACCGCAAGCCCAGCGCGCGGGCGCTGCGCGACGAGCAGGTCACCGAGCTCATCCGGGCCGAGCGCGCTTCCTCGAAACTGGTGGCCGGCCTCGGCAGTCGCAAGATGTGGCTGCGGCTACGCGGCAAGGGCCACGACGTGGCCAGGTGCACGATCGAGCGGCTCTACCGCGCTAACGGCTGGGAAGGCGCCCAGTACGGCAAGAAGCCCCGCACCACCATCGCGGACAAGCACGCGCGGCGGGCGACGGACCTGGTCAACCGTGACTTCGACCCGCCCGCGCCGAACCGGCTCTGGGTTGCCGACTTCACCTACGTGCCGACCTGGCTGGGCATGGTCTACGTCGCGTTCGTGATCGACGCCTTCTCCCGCCGGGTGATCGGCTGGCGGGCGGTCTCGGAGGAACAGCTTCGTCTCGACCGCGACCATCCTGGGGAAAGCACCCATCAGTGACCCTTCCGATCAGTGGCTGGGGAGTGGTCCGGGGCCCGTCCCGTCAGGGTCAGGAACGCGTCGTCGAGCGTCCCCTGGTCGGCGCGCAGATCCATGGCCACCACCTGGGCCCTCGCGAGGGCCTCTGCGACGCTGCTCAGGAGCTGGCCCCGGCCGGTGACCACCCAGCGGCCCTCCCTGACGTCGACCTCGGTCACCTCGGGCAGCTCGGTGAGGACACTCTTCTCCAGCGGCCGACCCACGCGGAACCGGACCTGCTGCACCGCGCTGGTCCGCGCGATCAGCCCTGAGGGCGTGTCCAGTGCAGCCACCCGGCCACCGTCGATGACGGCGATCCGGTCGCTGAGGCGCTGTGCCTCATCCATGAAGTGCGTGACCAGGAGGATCGTCACGCCCGTGTCACGCACCCGCTCGATGAGGGTCCAGGTGTCCCGCCTCGCCTGCGGGTCCAGCCCCGTCGTGAGCTCGTCCAGGATCGCGACCTTGGGGTTGCCCACCAGGGCGAGCGCGATCGACAGGCGCTGCTTCTGGCCTCCTGAGAGGGCCCGGTACTGCGTGTTGCGCTTCTCGGTGAGACCGAGCAGCCCCATGAGCTCGCGCCAGTCGGCGGGGTCACGGTAGAAGGAGCTGTAGAGGTCGAGCGCCTCGGCGACCCTGATCGCATCGGGAAAGCTGCTCTCCTGCAGCTGCACCCCGAGTCGCTCACGCACCTCGGCCCGGTCCTTGACCGGGTCGAGTCCCAGGACGGAGATCGAGCCGGAGTCGGGCGTCCGCAGGCCGGCGATGCTCTCGACCGTGGTCGTCTTGCCGGCGCCGTTGGGCCCGATGATGCCGAAGATCTCCCCCTCCTCCACGGAGAACGAGACGTCGTCGACGGCAGGGTGCTGCCCGTAGCGCTTGTGCAGATGTCGCACTTCAACGGCGGTCATGGTGCGAACCTACGAGCGCACCGCTGCCTCCACATCCACCGTCACGGCCGAGCCAGGGTTGATCCGCGCCTCCACCGTTCGGTGGATCGCCGGGGCCTTGTCGCAGGGAGCCCTCGCGGTCCTCACCGATGCCGGCCTCGACCCGCGTCCGGCTCCCGACCGACAGCATGGCGCTGACCGGCTGACCGGGTGGGCCGCTGCAGAGCCCATACTGAGAAGATGACATCACGGTCCAGACCTCAGCGGCGTCACCTCGCGTCGAGCCCCTTCAAGCCAGACGTCGTGCCCGAGATCGAGACCTTCGAGCTGCACGACCGAGTCTCACACCAGTCGTACGGGCTCGGGCGGGTGGTGGGCACCGAGAAGGCAGCGGTCACCGTGAACTTCAGCAACCGCACCGAGCGCATCGTCAGCCCGTTCCACAAGCTGGAGAAGCTGTAGGCGGCAGGACGTCCTCGCCGGAGCGATGACGCTGGCCCTGGCGCCAGAGCAGGGTCGCGTCGCGCACGGCTGAGCGGGTCGTAAGGGTGCAGTAAGGTCGCCACATGCGAGGGGATGACGCATCAGGGGCCACCGCGCAGAGCTGGTTCGTCAGGGCTGACCGCCGCTCGGTGAGCGGCAGTTTCGACGACCGGGAGACCGCCGGTTCACGGCGCCTGACGGCCGCCCTGGGACTGGCGTTGCGGCCGTCGCCGGCAGCGGTGCTGGACCTCGGCTGTGGCGGGGGCGAGCTGATCAGCGACCTCCGGGCGTTGGACCGCGACGCGGTCCTCGTGGGCCTCGACCCCGCCCCCGAGGCGGTGGCGGCCGCCACCTCCCGGCACGCCGGCGATCCCGCGGTCCATATCCTGGCGGGCACCGCCGAGCGGCTCCCGGAGGCGCTGGCCGCGCGCGGGTATGACGGGCCGCGACACTTCGACCTGGTGCTGTGCCACCTCAACCTCGGGCTGTGGAGCGACCCAGGGCAGGGGCTGCGCCAGGCGGTGTCCCACCTCGGCGCAGGCGGGACGCTCTACCTCGTGGACGTGGCTGCCCCGCAGGACGAAGCGGACCGCGAGCGTTTCCTGGACCTGGCCCGCACCCCGCAGGAGCGTGCCTATCTCCACGACCAGCTCGCGGCATCCTTCGACGTCGCGGCCCTGGACGATCTGCTGCGCCGGGCTGCGGCCGAGGCGGGGGGCTCGGCGGTGGTGCACGTCGCCCGGGGCGGGTTGGCCGGGTATCCCTACGACTCCGCGGAGGCGGCCGACCTGTGGACGGCGCCCGGGGTGGCCCAGGCCGTGGCCGCGTTCGACGGCGACGAGGCGGCGACCGCCAAGGCCGATACCGTCCTGTACGCCCGACTGCGCCGGCCATGACGGTGAACGCCGAGGAGCGGGAGGGGACCGGACCCGGCTGGCACGCGTTCTTCGGGCTGACGCTCGGCGTCGCCGTCGTGCTCGCGCTCGCTGCGGCGGGGTGGCCCCGCGCGGCCCTCGTCATCGTGGGCGCCGTGGTGATCGTGGCCGGGTATGTCGTGAACGCCCGCGAGGACGGTCGGGCGGCCTACCACGACCTGCTGCTCATCGGCTCCTCGCTGCTGGGTTGCGCCGTCGTGGCGGTCGTGACCCCAGCCGCGGCGCTGCTCCTCCCCGCGCTCGTCCCGCAGCTGTTCTGGTTCCTGCCCCTGCCCCGGGCCCTGGCCAGCGTGACCGCGCTGTTCGCCCTGTGTGTCGGGGCGCTGCTGCTCCATCAGGGAGCCTCCGGCCAGCCAGCCCTGGTGGCCCTCGTGGTCGGCTTCGTCTTCAGCCTGATCGCCGGCACCTGGGTCTCCCAGATCGTCTCCCTCAGCGAGTCACGGGCGCAGGCGCTGCGCCACCTCGCCGCGACCCAGGCCGACCTCGCGGAGGCCAGCCGGCAGCAGGGCGCCGCCGCTGAGCGCGCACGGATGGCTCAGGACGTCCACGACGGCGTGCTGCAACGGCTCACGGTGACCCGGATGCTGCTCGAGGTCGCCCACCAGCGCCAGGCGGGCAGCGGCGCGGTCGCCGACGACACCCATACCGCGATGGCCTACGAGCAGGTGGTCAGCGCGCTGGGCGAGCTGCGCGGTCTCCTCGCGCGGACGGCGGAGGACGACCTGGAGGAGGACGACTTCGAGCGTTCGGTCACCATGGCCGTGCAGGCGGTGACGACGGCCACCGGTCTGCGCTCCCAGGTCACGGTCGACCTCGAGGGCTGCTGCCCGTCACCGGTGGCGCGCGGGGTCATCCTGCGGGTGCTGCGGGAGGCCCTCTCCAACACGGCTGCGCACGCCCGGGCCGGCCGCGTCGAGGTGAGTGTGCGCCCCGACGGCGAGATGCTGCTGCTCGAGGTGACGGACGACGGCGCCGGCTTCGACCCCGACGCCATCGCCCCCGGCCGCAGCGCCGGCCACGGCTTCGGCCTGGGTGGCATGCGCACCCGGGTCCGCGAGGCCGGCGGGGTGCTGCTCCTGGACACCGAGCCAGGACAGGGCACGACCGTCTCGGCCATGGTGCCGCTCGACGCGGCCGGCACGGCGGCACCGGCAGAGGCGGGCCGATGACCCCGTTGCGGGTGCTCGTCGTCGACGACCACGAGATCGTCACCACCGGCCTGTCGCTGCTGCTGGGTGAGTCCGGCGAGATCGAGGTGGTCGCCAGTGTCACCGACCCCCGCGACACCCTCGCCGCCGTCGCCCGCACCAGCCCGGACGTGGTGCTCACCGACCTGTCCATGCCGGGGATGACCGGCACGGACCTCATCGCCCAGCTGCGGGACGCGCACCCGGACGTGCCCGTCCTCATCCTGTCAGCCACGTCCAACCCGGTCGAGATCGCCAACGGGATCCGGGCCGGCGCCGTCGGCTTCGTGCCCAAGCACGCCTCCCTGAGCGAGATCAGGGGTGCGCTGGCCCAAGCCTCCCGCGGCGAGATGGTGGTCTCCCCGGAGGTCGGCGCAGCACTGGCCCGGCATCTGCGGGAGCCGCAGGAGAAGGCAGCGTTGAGCGAGCGGGAGCGGGAGATCCTCACCCTGGTGTCGCTCGGCATGACCAACGGGCAGATCTGTCGGCGGCTGTACCTGTCCGAGGCCACCGTGAAGACCTACCTCGCCCGGTGCTACACCAAGCTCGGCGTCAACGACCGGGCGGCCGCGGTGCGCGCGGCGATCACCCAGGGGCTGATCGACCCGGAGGGCTGAGGCCCGGTCACCAGTCGACCGCCGGGTCGAGGGCGGGTGCCGCACCGGTCCCGGCTCCTGCTGTCGACTCGCGAGCCGCCCGTGTCGCCAGCGCGGCGCGGCGTTCCACGGCCAGGTTGTGGACGGCGTGCAGCAGGGCTGCCGCCGTCACCCCCAGGTGGCTGGCGACGCCGTGCAGCACAGCCCCGGTGAGCAGGTGGTAGGGCCAGCGACGGGGATGCGCCGGCGCGTGCAGCAGGGCGAACATCACCACCGACCACGCCGGCGTCCGCACGCCGCGCCAGATCACCTCTTCGGCCGTTGCCACGGAGCAGGTCAGCGCGGGGGCTGAGGCTGGCCTGGGAGCGCCCAGCCAGATCCCCGTCGCGACGGCGGCCAGGGTCCCTCCTCGGTGGCCGCGCGCCGCGGCGAGCGCGGCCAGCAGGAGGGTCGCCACGTCATACGTCCGCTGCGGGTGGCGGGTGCAGGTCTCGACCCAGGCCGCGGGCCCACGACCCCGCGCCCCCGCAGCGATCGCCCAGGGAACCAGCCCGTGGACCAGCGCCACCGGGGGCGCGGAGGCGCCGACCCGGGCCGGACGGGCCGGGCTCATCAGCCCGGACGCCCGACCGGCACCAGGTACAGCGGCACCTGGTCCACGCCGCAGAAGCCCAGCAGCTCATTGACCTCGTCGTCGCAGAAGCCGCCCAGCGGCCGGGCCGCCAGCCCCATGGCCGCGCAGGTCAGCAGCAGCGTCTGGCAGGTGTGGCCCGCCTCCATGAGGGCGAACCGGACCGCCCGTGGACCGTACTTGAACCGCGACCGCCACGGCATCATCGCCACCACGAGGGTCGCCGGCGCAGCCAGGACCATCTCCTCCTGCAGGGCGGCGCGGGCCAGCGCCGGCACGTCCGCGTCCCGGACCCGGGTCAGCAGCGCCGTGCCGGAGCTGGGCATCTCGACGTGGTACAGCCCCGGCGCCAGGCCCCGCACGTCCCGGACCACCACCCACAGCTCGAGCGGGTTCAGCGCCCCGGCGGACGGAGAGGGACGGCGTGGCGGCCCGCCGTGGGCCGGGCCGGTACCGGGCTGCGGCTCCCAGGCGTGGCGCAGCAGCGTCGACAGCTCCGCCAAGGTCAGCGGCTCGGCCGAGAAGTGCTCCGCGCTGACCCGTCGCCGCAAGACGTCACTGAAGGCGGCGGCGACGGGCTCTGGCTCGGGCAGCTCGACGGCGTCCCGGGACAGGTGGCGCTGGCCGGCGCGGGCGACGACCGGGTGCATCTCGGGCGTGGTCTCCAGGATGCGTACTCCGGGCGCGTCCCAGCCCATGGCGTCCCGGTGGATCTTGGTCGCCTCGACGAAGTCCTCGGCGACGTCACCTGGCGCCGGCACCTCGCCGTAGACGATGTCGACCAGGTTGGCGCCGTGGATGGAGTCGGTGATCATCTCGTTCTTACCTCCAGGGGGTGGGACGTGGCCTCACGGGAAGGGGTGCGGCCACGGGTTGAGGTCGCTGAAGTCGAGCGGGCGGTCCAGGACCCCGACCTCGAAGGCCCGCTCCCGCAGCCGGCGGCTGCCGAGCAGCCGGGTGCGGTAGCCGCTGTCGAGCGGGCTGAGCTGCGGGGAGAAGACCTTCGCCACGACGAGGCCGCCCTCGGCGACGTCGGGGCTGGTCACGTCGCAGGCCACGGCCCGCACGCCCTGCGGGGTGAGTCGCGCCATGACGTTGCGCACGATCCGACCGGGGGTGTCGCCGTCGACGGCCGGGAGCGCCGAGAGCGGCACCGTGACCGGTAAGGCGTCCAGGAACGAGGCCGCCTCGATGGTCGCGGGGTGCAGCGAGAGCCGCACGTGGTCGTCGAAGTCGTGGACCTGGTCCAGGCCCTCCGCCGGGTCGATGACCGCACCCTCCCGTTGCTCGGCCTTGGCCCAGGTGCGCGTCTGGAAGGCCTCGATGACTGCCTTGCGGACCGCGGTGGCCGGGTCGGCGGAGGCCGCGGCGCCGAGCGCGAGGGGGGCGACGCCGCTGCCGTCGTTGCGGACCACCGCCAGCACGGCCGGCACGTCCACCAGCACCGACATGTCGACCAGCGTCACGTCGAGGCCCGCTGGGTCGACGTGGTCGGCGAAGAACCGGCGCAGCTCGGGGGAGGACGAGACGTCGACGCGGGGCAACGACAGCCGGCCGTACCAGGTGGCCATGAAGGCGTCGCGCTCGACGACCTCCAGCAGGCCCGACAGGACGGCCTCCTCCCAGGTGCAGGCGCACGCCATACCGTTGCTGGTGGCATAACCGATCGGGGTGTCACCCAGTGCGCGGCCGATCAGGTGGACGAGCTGGGCGGGCACGGCGACCGGGTGGCCACCGACCAGGTCGGTGCCGGTCACCCACTGCAGCCGGGTGCGGTCGGTGAACGGGGAGAACGGGCACTCCGGGTCGGCGAGCTGCTCGGGCGCCAGGAGCGTCAGCTCGTCGGGCCGGACGTGGTCGACACCCTGGGCCGCGAGCTCGGCAGGCGTGGCGGGGGTCAAGGTCAGCGGGTCGACGTAGGCGCCGCTGTAGCGCTCGACCGTCTCGCCGATCGCGGCGGCCCGTGCCTGGCGTGGGTCGCCGGCGCCGCCGCCGTTGAGCTCGTTGCAGGGGGCGCCGAGCAGCCAGGTCGACTCGCACGCCTGCGCACCCACGCCGGCCATCCGGATGTCGTCCACGTCGTGGAGCTGTTCGAAGAGCCGGTGCGCGACCCCGACCAGCGGGGAGGCGAAGGTGGCCAGCCGGTCCCAGCCGACCGCGGGGTCGGTCCAGGGGGTGTCGGTGCACAGGGTGGGTATGGCGCGGGTGGGCGGCGCGGTCATCAGGCCGGTGGTCGATGCGCCCGTGATCGTCGCCGTCACGGCCGCTCACCACCGTGGAACCACACCTGGGGCAGGCCGCGCCCGGCCGTCGGCGAGCAGGCCGGGCAGCGCGGTACCCGCAGCACCCGGTGCTCGGAGACGTCGACGCCGGGTCGGGCGGGCTCGATGCTGGCCAGGGAGCCGGGAGCGCTCATCGAGGAGTGGTCGCCGAGCGCCACCCGTTCCAGCACCTTCTCCGCCGCGAGGGCGGCGGTGAACCACCCCATACCCAGCAGCTCGACCCGAGGGGTGCTCGTGGGCACCGGCTCGGCGGTGCTCAGCTCGCCGATGATGCGCCGGTCCGGGAAGTTGGCGTTCCTTCGGAGCAGGTAGCAGCGGAAGCAGGCCGAGGAGCCGGGCACGACATACGGCCCGACGACCGAGCGCCCGGCGTCGTCCGGGACGACGGCCAGCCACGGCGCACGGTGCTCCAGCGCCCACTCGTTGTGGTCCAGCAGGACCGGGTCGGTGAGCGACTCCCCGACGACCACGGTGACCGCGGCCGCGCCAGGGATGTCGGCGCCGCACCTGCCGGCCTCCCGGTCCGCCACGACCCGCGGCCCGGCCTCCTCGACGATCTGGCGGATGCGGTCCGCCACCGTGCCGCTGCCCACCACGGGGATCGTCGACCCGCGCAGCGCCCGGTCGATGTTCTGGATGGGTAGCGCCTGCCCGCAGCGGTCCCAGAGCAGGCGGGCCTGCCCGCTGGCCCGTGCCACGGCCGGGTCGGTCGTCACCAGCCCAGCCTCGGTGAGCAGCGCGACGAAGGCGTGCCACTCCGGGCCGGCATCGGCGGGGACCGGTAGCCGGGGGCCGCGGGCGGAGCGGACCAGGGTCTCGACGAGGTCGACCGCAGGGGCGCCTGAGATGGTGCGGACCTCGGAGTCCTTGGCGACCAGCAAGGTGTCGCCGGACCGGAGCAACCGGGTGCGCGGGGCGAGCGTGGGGGAGGTCATGGAAGCTGCCTTTCGTTCTTGCGGGCGCTGCCGACGGAGAGCAGGTAGATGGCTGCGCCGATGACGAGGCCGATGGCCGCGGAGGTCAGCGCGTGGCCGGTCGACTGGGTGATCAGCCAGACCACCAGGCCGCCGAAGACGCTGAGGCCCAGGGCCAGCAGGATCGGCGCGAGGACGAGATCGTTGCGCGAGGGTGACATGGTCGATTCCTTCCGTCGCTCTGTGTCGTGTCGGTCAGGGCGCCCCTGTGGTGTCGGTCAGGGCGTCGCGTGGTGCGGTCAGGGCGCGCCGTGGGTGGGTCAGCGGAGCATCGCGAGGTCGGCCACCGCCGTGGCCCAGTCGGTGGGCTCTCGCCCCAGCGCCCGTCGCACCGTCTCGGCGCCACGGCCGGTGCGTCCGGCGAGGGAGCCCACCCACTGCTGGTGGCCGACGACGGCGGCGGCACTGGCCGCCCCGAAGACCTGCTGGAGCCGGGCCAGCAGCTGCTCGGGCGGGACGGGGACGAGTCCTGGAGAGGTTGCGCCGAGCTGGCGCGCGTACTCCTGCAGGAGCCTGGTCACGGTGACCTCCTGACCGCCGGCCACGTCGAGCACCGCGGCGGTGCGGCCGGTGCGCAGGGCCGCCGCGGCCACGGCGACGGCGTCACGCGCCGCGAGCCAGGCGACCGGCTCCGCCGGGTACGCGTGGTGGATGGGCAGCCCCGCACGCAGCGCGTCCTCGTAGACGGCCAGGTCCTCGACGACCGGCGCCAGCCGCAGCACCACCGCGTCCGGGGCCGCCTGGCGCGCGTACCGCTCGCGGTCCGCGAGGACCTGCGCATAGGCGGCGTGGCGCCCGGGACCGTCGATCCCCAGGCTGGACAGGAGCACCACCGGCCCTCCGGTCGCGAGGGCCTGACGGAGGTGGTCGCGCCAGGACTCGTCGGTGCTCCACAGGTCAGCGAGCACGGCGCCCTCGGGGAGGTCAGCGGTCTCGGTGCCGTGGGCCTGCCGAGCGGCGCGGAGGATGCTCTCTCGCTGGGAGCGGACGGTCAGGCTGTTCGCGGCAAGGGCGGGGGTGGCCGATGGCATCGACACGGGCATCGCCGTCACCGCCTCTTGCGTGGCGCCCAGCTGAAGAACCGGACGGCCAGCAGGATCGCCCCGAGGGTCCACAGGCCGCCGGTGAGCAGCGCCTGCAGCACGAGCTCGCTGGTGACGGTCCCGTCGTACGCGGCCACCGCCAGCTCGACGGACCGGGTGAACGGGAGGAGCTCGGCGACCCGCGTGAACCAGTCGGGGGCGGTGGAGAGCGGGAAGAAGACTCCGGAGGCCAGCATGACCGGAAGGCCGATGGCGTTGGCGACGGGCGCCGCGGCGGTCTCGCTGCGGATGATCGTCGTGGTGAGCACCCCGATCGCACTGCCGGCCGCGATGATCAGGACCAGGGCGAGCAGCAGTGCCCACACCTGCTCGGGCACGACGTCATACGCGACTGCCCCGACGAGGCCGAGCACGGCACAGGTCAGCAGGGAGACGATGCCCGCGGCCGCGATCCGGCCGGCGAGGAAGGAGCTGCGCGGCAGCGGCGTGACCAGGATGCGCTTGAGCTGGCCGTACTCGCGCAGGTAGGTCAGCGTGACCGCGAGGTTGGTCAGCGTGCCCGAGGCCGCGGCCAACCCCATCATCGTCGGGACGTAGTACCCCGCGGCGGCCTCGGTGTCGGTGCTGGTGACCGCGAACGCGAGCAGGAAGAGCACCGGCAGCGCCAGCGTGAAGAAGACCGCAGACGGGTTGCGCACCTGCTGCAGCCAGTCCCAGCGCAGCTGCCGCACGGCGCTGCCGAGCGCACCCGGCGGGGATGGGCGGCGGGACGAGGTCTGGCCGTCGGCAGGGGTGGCGGGGGTGGTCATGAGCGGTGCGGTGTCGTTGTGGACGGAGCTGGCGGTCATCATGAGTGGGCCTCCTTTCGGCCGAGCAGGGTGAGGTAGACGTCCTCGAAGGTGGGGGTACGGAGCTGGACGTCCATCACGTCCTCGCCCAGTGCGGCGGTGATCCGCCGCAGCGCGTCGGTGGTGTCGTCCGTGCGGAGCTGCCAGCGCCCGGTGCGCTCGTCACGCTCGGCTCCCAGCGGGGCGATGCGCGTGGGGTCGGCGCTGCTGACGAAGGACACGGTCGAGGGCAGCTCCGACTGCTCGCGCAGCTGTGCGACCGTGCCCTCCGCGCGGATCCGTCCGTCGATGAGCACGGCGACCCGGTCGGCGAGCGCCTCGACCTCGTGCATGTCGTGGCTGGTCAGCAGGATGGTGTGCCCCTGGCTGCGCAGGCCGGAGAGCAGGTCCCACAGCTCGCGCCGGGCGTTGGGGTCCAGCCCTGTGGTGGGCTCGTCGAGGAAGAGCAGGTCCGGCCGTCCGGCCAGCGCCAGCCCCAGGTCGAGGCGGCGCCGTTCGCCGCCGGAGAGCTTGTGCACCCGGCGGTCGGCCAGCCCGGTGAGCCCCACGGCGGAGAGGATCTCGTCGGCCCCGAGCGGGTCGGCATACCACCCGCGGGTCATCGCGACGAACTCCGCGACGGTGAGGTCGGCGTCCATCCTGGTGTCCTGCAGGACGACGCCGATGCGGTCGCGCCAACGGGTGCCGGCGCGCCACGGGTCGGTGCCCAGGACGCGCACCGTGCCCGAGGTCGGTCGGCGGAAGCCCTCCAGGCAGTCGACCAAGGTGGTCTTGCCGGCCCCGTTGGGGCCCAGCAGGGCCGTCACCTGGCCCGGCTCGACCTGGAGGTCGACGCCGTCCAGAGCCGTCACGTCGCCGTAGCGGACGACGACGTCCTGCACATCGATCGCGTGGCTGAGGTATGTGGTGTCCATGGCGCCACTGTGGCTGCCCGGGGCCGCCGCCCGCGACGCCCACTCGGCTCGTCGGGCTGTCATCCGTTCGGAGGACAAGGCCGTTGGCCCCACCCAGGAGTGGCCGGACGACGGAGGGCCCGGGGCCCCGCAGCAGCGCGGAGCTCCGGGCCCTCAGGGGCGGCCTGGCGTCAGGACACCTTGACGCAGAGGACGCAGCAGGTCGAGGAGGACGACGAACAGCGAGCGGCGGTCGGCTCGAACAGCACGGCCGTCTCGCCGAAGGTCTGGACCATCGCGCTGTCGACGGCGCCTCGCAGTGCATCCGGCGTGAGGGGGAGGGTCATGGCAGTCATCTTCCTTTCTGATCCGGTGGGTGATGGTGATCGAGTGCAGGTTCCCGCGAGAAGCGGGTGCGCACACCAGTGTTCGGCCTCGCGCAGCGGCTCGGCAACAGGTGCGGGACGACTCTCGCCGATCGGATGGCGCCGTGTCCGCCGATCGGGTGACACCCGTGTCACGGACGCAGGCCCCGGGCCCTAGGATCGGGCATGCCCGCGCCTGAGCCGCTGCCGCAGCAGCCCACCCCGTCACCGTCGACCGCGCAGTGGGAGCTGGAGGAATGCATGATCAGGCCCGTCCGTCGGTCAGGAGGACTTCGATGAGCGTGGAGATCACGCGCGGGGAGTATGACGCCCGGCTGGCGAGGGTGCGAGCACGGATGTCCGACCAGGGGCTGGCCGCCCTGCTGGTCACCGACCCGGCGAACATCTACTACCTCACCGGCTACCACGCGTGGTCGTTCTACACCCCGCAGCTGCTCTTCGTCCCGGCCGAGGGTGAGCTGGTGCTCTACACCCGGCACATGGACGCCGGCGGCGCGCACCGCACCTGCTGGCTGCCCCAGGAGCAGATCGTCGGCTACCCGGAGAACCACATCCACCGGCCGCACTTCCACCCCTTCGACTGGGTCGCCATCAACCTGCGCAAGCGGCACCTCGTGGGTCGGACGCGCGGGGTGATCGGGTTGGAGATGGACTCCCACTTCTTCTCCCCCAAGGCCTACCGGGCCCTGGTCAACGCGGTGCCGGAGTGGACCTTCGTCGACTGCTTCGAGCTGGTCAACTGGGTCCGGCTGGTCAAGTCGGACGTCGAGATCCAGCTCATGCGGCTGGCGGCGCGGGTGACGACGAAGGCCATGGAGGCCGCGCTGGGGACCATCGGGGTCGGCGTGCCCCAGCATGTCGTGGCGGCCGAGATCCAGCGCGCCCAGACGCTGGGCGACGGGGACGCCTGGGGGGACTTCCCGGCCATCGTGCCGCTGCTGCCGACCGGGCAGTCCTCCGACACCCCCCACCTGACCTGGACCGACCGCCCGCTCCAGCGCGACGAGGCAGTGGTCGTCGAGCTGGCCGGGGCACACCGCCGCTACCACGTGCCGTCGGCCCGGACGGTGATGCTCGGACGGCCCACGGCAGAGCTGCTGCGGGTGGAGGAGGCGGTGGCGAGCGGCCTGCAGCAGGTGCTCGACAGCACGCGGGCGGGGGTGCCGGTCGCGCGGCTGGCCGAGGTGTGGAACTTCGCCCTCGCCGAGCACGGGCTGACCAAACCCTCGCGGCTGGGCTACTCCATCGGCATCGGCTACCCCCCGGACTGGGGCGAGCGGACGGTGAGCATCCGCAGCGAGGACACGACCCTGCTCGAGACCAACATGACCTTCCACATCATCTGCGGCATGTGGATGACCGGTTACGGCTACGTGGTGTCGGAGGCCGTCCGCGTCATGGACGACGGCGTGGAGATCTTCACCCACTTCCCGAGGGAGCTCATCCAGCGGTGAGCGCTACCCGTCCAGCGGGCTGGTCCAGCCGTGTCCGGTGGGTGAGGTCATGCCGCTCGACCTGGAGGTCCGCTGCTGTGCTCGGGCCGGGGTAGGCAGGGGAGCATCGGGGGTGGGGGGCGGTAGGTCGCCGGTGGGGTGTCGAGCTGTCGGGGGCGTTCTCGGGCGAGGTTGCAACGAGCGCAGAGGCCGCGGCCGTTGTCTGCGTCGGTGGGGCCGTGGTCGGCGTGGCGCTGGGCGTGGTCGATGTGCCGCACGGGCGCACCGCACCAGGTGTTGCGGCAGGTCTGGTCGCGGGAGATGAGGAAGGCGCGCAGGGAGCCGGTGAAGAGTCGCTTGCGGCTGTCGCGGTCGGTGAGGACACCGGTCACGGGGTCTGTGTACAGCCGTCGTACCCACACGGTCGCCGCGTGTCCGGCCGCCGATGGCAGCCCGGCTGGCGGGGCCCGGTGGGCAGACTCCTCCCCCGAGGCGGGAGGTCGAGGTTCGTGCGGGCTGGCGACGGTCGTGTCGGCTGGTTCAGCGTGCCGCGCCTCGTGGGTCAGTGAGCCGAGGTCGGGGGGTGCGGGGAGCCCGCTGGCGGCCGGGTGGCCGTGGGTCAAGGTGCAGGAGAAGCTGGTGCACCGGGGACCCTCGGGGCAGTAGCCGGCACGGACGGCAGGTTGCTCGTCCTCGGTGGCACCGCTGGGGGCAGCGTCGTCGTCCTCTGCGGCATCGCTGGGGGCTGCCTCGTCGTCCTCGGCGGCGTCGGTGGGGGCAGCCTGGTCGTCGTTGGCGTTGGTGTCGGTGGTGGGGTTCAGCAGGTCCCGGGCGGTCTGGGCCGGGATCGGTCCGTAGCCGAGCAGGAGGGCCGTGTCGGAGGTGCCGGCGAAGAGGGCTTCGTCGGTGATGACCAGGCCGACCTCGACGTCGATGCCGTCGACGACGGTGCGGCCGGTGAGGCGTTCGAAGAGCACGTCGGCCATCAGCTGGCTCAGGGTGCGAGGGTCGCCGGAGGTCTTCATGGCCTCGGCTGTGGTGCGCAGTGACTGGTAGCAGGCGATGGCCTGCGGTGCGGGCAGGCGAGCGCTGAGCAGGGCCATGACGTCCGGGCAGGGACGGATCGAGACCCCGCGGTCCGCGGCCGCCTTGCGGGCGCGGGCCACGAAACCGGCCGGGTCCACCTCATACACCAGCGCGCGCGCCAGGGCCCCGATCTCGCGCGTGGACGCCCCGGCCAGCTGGGGCGCCAGCCGCTCATCGATCTCGGCACGGTCGGCCACGTCGACGCAGGTGGTGGCCTCGGTGATGACCCGGGCCTGCAGCGCGGTGATCACCCCGGTACGCAACGCACCCAGCGTGCGCGGCATCTCCTGCACCAGGGCCTTGGCGCTGGTCAGCTCCCGTGACCCCCAGTAGGGAGAGGTCAGCCGGGCCTGGGCCAGGTCATCCGGCACCGCTTTCCCGGCGCGTGAGGGGGCGATGCCGTCAGCGATCTGCGCAGCGACCTGCGAGGTGTAGAACGCGACCTGCAGACCAGCACCGACCCCGGCCGCAGCCCGGGTGAGCAGCTCCAGCTCCCGCAGCACAGCCAACCGGTCCTCATCACACAGACCCTCCACGCTGGCACCAGACAGCGACTCCCGCCAGGACGCGATCTCCTCGGCCCATGAACTCACCTGCAACACCCCCCGGTGCCCGTCGGAGCACCTACCCTGGTGCTCGTACACACATCCTAACGGAGCACGAACCCGGATGCAACACATGTTCGGGGCCATTTTCTTGACGTTCAGCCGGAGAGTCCGTCGGCCTACTCCCGTGGCCCCTCCCACGGATACCCGTGCTCGATGAAGGCCTCCCGCACCGCCGCCTTGTCCCCCTCGACGTCCTCCCCGAAGAGCACCCGCCCAGCCTCGGTCTCGACGATGATCTTGGCGCCCTTGGGGTAGACGGCCGCCACCGTGTCCCGGGCGATGACCCGCTGGACCTCGCCCCGCCGGCGCACCGTGACGTGCTTGCCGTCGATCGCCAGCACTGGGGAGTCGTGGATCACCCAGGTGGCGAACGCCAGGCCGAGCAGGAGCCCGAGAGCCGGGCGACCCCATACCAACCACTGCTGGTCGAAGGAGCCGAGCAGCCGCAACGGGCCCTCGAAGGGCACCCAGGCCAGCTGCGCCGCCCACCCGGAAAGGAGCGGGATGACCGCACCGATGCCGGCGCCACCGAGAGCGAACAGGACCAGGACCCAGGTGCGCCCGGTCTGGTCGAAGCCCCCGACGGTCCGGGCAGGGAGAGCACCGTCAGCTTCGCGGTCCGTCATGGGCGCCCACGATAGACCGCGCCGGCCCCCTAGCGTTACACAGCCCCACAATGACGTGTGATAGACAATAGTGTGCGTCACACAGTATGCTCGCACCATGACCGCTGAAGAGGCTCTGGCCACGCACAGCCTCGAGTTGCGCCGAGGCACCGTCGTGCTGGCCGCGCTGGCCAGCCTGCGGGAGCCGCGCTACGGATACGCCCTGCTGGAGCATCTGGCCACGGCAGGGATCGACGTGGAGGGCAACACCCTCTACCCCCTGCTGCGCAGGCTCGAGAAACAGGGCCTGCTCACCAGCGAGTGGAACACCGAGGAGAGCCGGCCGCGCAAGTTCTACACGCTCACCGCGCTCGGTCACCGCGCCCTGGAGGCGCTGACCCGCGAGTGGGCCGCTCTGGACACCGCACTGACCACACTCACCACGAGGGGCTGACATGACCACCCTGACCGACCGATACGTGCACGCCGTCACCGCCCAGCTGCCCGAGGGGCAGCGCGACGACATCGCCCGTGAGCTGCGCGCGACCATCGAGGACACCGTCGCTGCCGCACCGCCGGACACCGACCCCGTCCGGACCGAGCGGCAGGTGCTGATCGACCTCGGCCACCCGACCGCGCTGGCCGACAGCTACCGGGGCGAGGGTCGCTCGCTCATCGGGCCCCGCCTCTACCCCGGCTGGGTGTGGACACTCAAGATGCTGCTGGCCTTCGTCCCCGCCCTCGTCGTCGTCATCACGCTGGTGGTCGGCGTGCTCGAGGACCAGACCGCCGTCAGGATCATCGTGGGGGCGATCAGCGGTGCCTTCTGGGCGGCGATATCGGTCGCCTTCTGGACCACCCTCGGGTTCGCCATCGCCGAGCGCTCCGGCGCAGGGCAGGACGACCTGGGCGGCCTTCCCGGCGTGGCGCACGACGAGTGGGACCCGGCGGACCTGCCAGAGCCCCGGGGACGGCACGTCTCCCGATCCGAGGCGATCTGGTCGGTCCTGGGCAATGCTCTGGTGCTGGTGCTGCTGGCTCTGCCGGTCCGGCTCGGCGGTCGCGTGGAGGACGTCGAGTGGGGACAGATCTTCACCGACACGGCATACTCCCTGCGCTGGGTGCTCGCCGCCGGGATCGCGCTCTCCCTCCTCGCCAGCATCTTCGTCCTGGCCCGCAGCCGCTGGACCTGGCCCAGCGCCGTGGCCAACCTCGTCGGCGGCCTGGTCTTCCTCCTGCCGATCGTCTGGCTCGCCTTCCGCAACGACCTCTTCGCCTGGGAGACCTTGCCGCTCGGCTGGATCAGTGAGGAGCCGCTGGTGATCAACGAGACGGTCACCCTGGCCGCGACCGTCGGGGCCCTGGCAGCCATCCTGGTCTGGGAGTGGGTGGACAGCTTCCGCAAGGCCGCGCGGTCGTCGTGAGCTCCTCCCGGGCGCGACCCTCCCGCGGGGCCACCCTTCGTGCCACAGTACGGAGATGACACGCATCCTCGTCCTGGGCGGCACGGCCTTCCTCGGCCGGGAGGTGGCCCGGCAGGCGGTGACGGCCGGGTATGACGTCACCTGCCTCGCCCGTGGCTCGGCCCCTCCGCCCGAGGGCGTGATGTTCGTCGCCGGCGACCGGGACGAGGACGACGGCCTGCACGCCGTGGCCGGCCACCGTTGGGACGCCGTCGTCGACGTCACCCTGCACCCGGTCCACGTGCACCGGGCCGTGCGGGACCTGGAGACCGACCACTGGGTGTTCGTCTCGACCGCCAACGTCTACGAGCCGGGGGCAGGCCTGGACGAGTCGGCTCCCTTGCTGGAGCCGTTCACCGGTGAACGGATGAGCGCCATGGAGGAGTACGGCCCGGCCAAGGTCGCCTGCGAGGAGGCCTACCGGCAGAGCGGGAGGACGGCGACGATCGCCCGGGCGGGGCTGATCGGCGGGCCGGGCGACGTGTCGGGCCGCAGCGGCTACTGGCCCTGGCGGTTCGCGCACCCCGTGCACCCCGGGCACCCCATGCACCCCATGCACCACCACGAGTATGGGGAAGCTGGGCAGCGCGCGGAGGGCGCCCTGCCCGAGGTGGTGGTCCCCGACGACCCCGACTACCCGACCGCGCTCATCGACGTCCGGGACCTGGCGGGCTGGCTGGTGAGGGCAGCGACGGAAAAGCTGGACGGCGCCTACAACGTCACCGGGCCGACCGTGCCGCTGGGTCAGGCTCTCGCTGCCGCCGCCGAGGCGGCCGGCAGTCGCGCCCGTCCTCGGCCGATCCCGCCGGCCCGGCTGGCCGAGCTCGGTGTCTCGGGCTGGATGGGACCGGCCTCCCTACCGCTGTGGATCGACGACCCCGCGCTGCGCGGGTTCGGCACGCTGGACACGCGCCGGGCTGTGGGGTCGGGGCTGGTGACCCGGCCGTTGGTCGAGACCTTCCGCGACGTGCTGCCCTTCGAGGAGGCTCGGCAGGATCCTCGCCGCTGCGGTCTCGACGACGCGGACGAGGCACGGGTGCTGCGGGAGGCGTGAGCCTGCTCGGCCTGCGGCCGGCACCGGGCTTTGTGAGGATGGAGGAGTCCCGACGACCAAGGAGGAACCCATGTCCCGTCCTGTCGAGAACCAGCTGAACCGCAGCGGCCTGGGCGAGCTCAGCGAGACCGACCACCTGCCGCTGGACGGTCAGGACGACCCGAACGACTCGCCGGCGTTGGGCGAGGAGCCCGACGAGCAGGCGCCCGGCCACGAGCACGAGAACCCGGACACCCCGGACCACGTGCACCCGGCCCTCAAGGTGGACGACTCGAACTGAGCAGCGCTCAGGGCACGTCGAGGAAGTCCCGCAGGATCTGCACCAGCTCACCGGGTGCATCCTCGTTGAGCGCGTGACCGGCGCCCTGCACGATGCGCAGGCGGGCCTGCGGGATGCCCTCGGCCAGGGCTCGGGCCGCGGGCTGGTTGGCCTTGTCCCTGGCGCCGACCAGCACCAGCGTCCTGGCCTCGATCCGCGGCAGTGCGTCGGACAGGTCGGTGGCACGGGCCGCGTCGAGCGCCTGCAGGAGCCGTTCCTTGGAGACTCCCGAGTCCGCGAACCGCGACGCCGGCACCAGCTTCAGCGCAGTCGTCTGCGCCCGCATGAGCATGCGCGGCGGGCGGACCTGCCCGGCGATGAGCACCAGCCGCCGGACCCGCTCGGGGAAGTCCGCTGCCACCCGGGTGGCCACCATCGCCCCGTAGGACAGCCCGCACAGGTCGACCTGCTGCATACCCTCCAGCATGAGCTGCTGGTCCAGCGCGGCCGCGCCGTCGGACAGCGGCAGCACCTGCTTCTCCGTCGGCCGCAACCCCGGCACCCAGGGGGTGAGCAGACGGCGGCTGCCGTAGAGCTGGACCACGACGTCCTCCCACGCCATCGGTGCCTGGCCGACACCGTGCAGGAGGACGAGCGGGGTGGCGGGTGCGGCGTCGGTCACCGCATCAGCCTAGCCCTCGCAGAGCGCCGCCCCGAGGAGTAGCGTCGATCCGTGACACCCGCGCCCACCCCTACGCCGACCGGCACGCGCACCTTCCTGCCGACGGGTCTGCGACCGCTGGCGATCATCCAGGCCGGCGGTCAGGGGAGCCGTCTGGACGTGCTCACCCGCGAGCGCGCCAAGCCCGCCCTGCCGTTCGCCGCCACGCACGCCCTCGTCGACTTTCCGCTCTCCTCGCTGGCCGCCTCGGGCATCGTCGACGTGTGGGTCAGCGTGCAGTACCAGTCGAGCTCCCTGGACGCCTACCTCGCGGGCGGTCGTCCCTGGGACCTGGACCGGACCCGCGGCGGCTTCCGCCGGATCACGCCCGAGCAGGGATCAGGCTCCGCGCACGCCGAGGGGTTCAGCCACGGCAACGCCGACAACCTCTTCCGCCTGCGCGACGACGTCCGCGTCTTCGACCCCGACGTGCTCCTCGTGCTCTCCTCCGACCACGTCTTCAACCTCGACCTGCAGCCCGTCATCGCCCGGCACCTCGAGCGCGGCGCCGAGTGCACCCTGGTCACCGCGGAGGTGGGGGTCCAGGAGGCCGCGCACAACATGGTCGTGCACGCGGACCCGGACGGTCGGGTGCGGAAGGTCCAGGACAAGCCCGGCGAGACCTCGATCGGGACGGTCGCGACGGAGATCTTCCTCTACGACCCCGGTGTGCTGCTGACAGAGCTGGAGCGGCTGCACCGCGAGCTGTCCGGCAGCACCGGCGAGGGCGTGCCTGCCGCCGGCGAGGCGGATGCCGAGGACACCGGTCTCGGTGACTTCGGCAGCCTGCTCGTGCCCGCCCTGGTCGAACGGGGCAAGGTGTGGGCAGAGCCGATCACCGGCTACTGGAAGGACGTCGGCCGGCCGCAGGCCTACCTGCAGGCGCACCGGGACCTGCTCGCCGGGCGGGTCGACGTCTTCGACCGGCCGGACCGGCCGGTGCTGGGCCCGACGCCCGTCGGGCCGCCCGCGCGGGTCCGCGCCGGCGCCGAGGTGGAGGACTCGATGCTGGGGCCCGGCGCCGACGTCCGCGGTCGGGTCGTGCGGTCGGTTCTCGGCCCGGGCGTGCGGGTCGACGCCGGCGCCGTGGTGGAGGACAGCGTCCTGCTCAGCGGCGTGCACGTGGAGGCCGGGGCCCGGGTGCACACCGCCGTGGTGGACCGGGGCAGCGTCGTCGGACGGGACGCGACGATCGGTGGCGCCCCCGCCGGGACGCGGCTGACCGACGAGGCGATCACCCTGGTCGGTCGGGACAGCCGGGTCGGACGAGGTGTCACGATCGACGCCGGTGCCCGGCTGGAGCCGGGCACCACGGCCTAGCGCCGCCGCGCTCGTGCCCGCGTCGCCTCAGCCCTCTTCCCGCCACCGCTTGCGGAGCAGATGGGCGACCGCCTTCGGTCGGCGACCCCGGGTGAAGGCACCCTTCTTGTTGCCGTCGGCGCGAGCGAAGCCGGCGACCGTCTGGAAGTCAGCGAAGTTCCACATGTGCTCGCCCACGACGGCCTCGCAGGCGTCGAACGCCTCGTGGGTCATGTTGACGAGGTCGACCTGGTACTCCTCGGTCCACAGCGAGGGCGTGAGCGCGTGCAGGCCGGCCACGGTGTCACCGCCGTACTCGGTGATGATGATCGGCTTGCCGTCCTCGGCCCACAGGGCCAGCTCCTCGTCCAGCCGGTTGCGGGCGACCTCGAGCTCGCCGGGGAGGACGTACCAGCCGTAGTAGCGGTTGATCATCACCAGGTCGGCGAACTGGGTGACCCGGCACTCCCCGGCCGGTGCGAGCATGACGTTGACGAAACCCACGGGCCGGGTCGGGTCGGCCTCGCGCGCGACCTGGAAGAGCGGCTCGAAGTAGCGCTCCGACTCCTCGGTGTGCGACTCGGGCTCGTTGGCGATCGACCAGATGACCACCGAGGGACGGTTCTTGTCCCGCGCGATCAGGTCGCGGATCTCCCGGGCGTGCGCCTCCTGCGACTCGTCGTTGATCGTCTCCTCCGAGAACGTCGTCCGCGAGGCACCGCCCATGATCCCGCCCGACACGCCGAGGTTCTGGCCCACGGCCGGGGTCTCGTCGATCACCACCACGCCGTGGGCGTCGGCGTAGTCCATGATCTCCTCGCTGTAGGGGTAGTGCGAGGTGCGGAAGGAGTTGGCCCCGATCCACCTCAGCAGCTCGAAGTCGTGGACCATCGACACGTCGTCGTAGCCCTTGCCGCGCACCAGGTGGTCCTCGTGCATCCCGAAGCCCTTGAAGTAGAAGGGCTCTCCGTTGATGAGGAACTGCGTGCCCCGGATCTCCACCGTGCGGACCCCCACCTTCTGCACGTAGACGTCCTGCTCCTCGCCGGTCGTCGCCGTGATCACCAGGTCGTAGAGGTACCCCTCCCCCGGCTGCCACAGGTGAACGTCCTCGACCCGCAGCTCGCCCGACGCCCCGTCGCCGGACGCCACCACTTCGCCCTCCGCGTCCCGCAGCTCGACCCCGACCTGCGCGTCGCCACCGGCGAGCTGCACGTCATACCCGACGGTGCCGGTCGACCTGCCGGCCGACCCCTCCCACCCGGTGGTGACCGTGACATCGGCGACGTGCACGTGCGGCGTCGAGTAGAGCAGCACCGGCCGGTGCAGCCCCGCGTAGTTGAAAAAGTCGTGGTAGTAACGCTGCCGCGGACCGGCCTCGGTCTCCTCGACGTAGCCCGGCGGGATGGTCTGCCAGGACAGCCGGTTGTCGACGACGACGGTGACGGTGGCCTCCTCGCCGGCGGTGACGTGCGCGGTCACGTCGGCCTCGAACGGTAGGTAGCCGCCGACGTGGCTGACCACCTCCACCTCCCCGACGTAGACGGTGGCGGCGTGCGTGGCCGACCCGAAGCGCAGCACCACCCGCTGGCCCGCCCAGCCGCGGGGGACCCGGACCGTGCGCTGGTACCAGACCTCACCGACGTAGTCGTACAGCGCCGGGTCGGGCACGATCTCGTTGAAGCTGGACGGCACCGGCATGTCGCGGGCGTCCGCCAGCGGGGCGGCGAACCACCGCTCGTCCCGCCCCCTGCCGTCGGGATCCGTCCGGAACCGCCAGAGCCCGTCCAGGCTCTTCAGCTCGCGGGTGAGGGTCTCCTGGGGGCGCAGCATGGGGTGGTCCTTTCGCGGGCGGTGCGAACCTTCTCGCCACCGTAGCCCTTCTGACGGGTGCGGTCATGTCCTCGCGCGAGCGGCCGGTGTGCAGGCGGTGGCAGGGTGGCGGTATGCCGCACCGCGCGACCTCCGCCACCTTCCCGCAGCCCTACGACCCGGCCACCGATCCCCCGGTCCCGAGCGAGGGCACGATCGTCGTGGAGATCGTCGAGGACATCGCCTTCGTCGGACTCCGACGGCCGGACAAGCTCAACGCCCTGACGCTGTCGATGCTCGACTCGCTCGTCGACGTCGCCCCGATCTTTCGTCGGCGGCGGAACCGGCACGTGCGGGCGGTGGTCCTCCACGGGGAGGGCGAGGCGTTCTGCGCCGGGATGGACCTGGGGCATGCGCTGAAGGACCCCGTGGGGATCGCTCGCCGGTTCGTCTCCCGACCCTGGCTGGGCACCAACGTCTTCCAGGAGGCGTGCTGGGCATGGCGCCGGCTCCCCGTCCCGGTCGTCGCCGCCGTGCACGGTCACTGTCTCGGCGCGGGTCTCCAGCTCGCTCTCGGCGCCGACCTGCGGGTGAGCACGCCGGACGCCCGCTGGTCGGTGCGGGAGGCGCACTGGGGGTTGACCCCCGACATGAGCGGCACCCGCTCGCTGAGCGAGGTGGTCGGCCTGGACGTGGCGCAGGAGCTGACGCTGAGCGCCCGGGTGCTGCCCGGTGACGAGGCGGCGCGGCTGGGTCTGGTGACCCGCCTCGCCGACGACCCGATCGCGGGAGCCGTCGAGCTGCTGGCGCCCATCCTGGCCAACGACCCCCAGGCCGTGGCCGCAGGCAAGCGCCTGCTCACCACCGCCCGGGCCTCGTCCCCACGGCGGGCGTTCGCCCGCGAGCGCCGCGCCCAGCTTGCCCTGCTGGCCCGGATGGGCCGCCGGGGGCTGCCCGTGCGCTGACGGGTCAGCTCAGACGAGGGCGGGGACCTGGTCCCGCACGGCCTCGAAGAGGGCACGCACCTCGTCGGCGGGCGCCGCCTCGAGGAGCTCGCCCTCCAGCGTCAGGTGCTGGTCGAAGACCAGGCCGGGGCCCTGCACGGGCACGGCCTTGACGTTGAGCACGATCGGCTCCAGGGCGGCGACCGCACGGGCCGCCCCGCCGTAGCCGTAGCCGACGATGCCGATCGGCAGGTCCGTCCACTCGGCATAGAGGGTGTCGATGGCGTTCTTGAGCTGGGCGGTGTAGCCGCCGTTGTACTCGGCGACGGCGAGGATCAGCGCGTCAAAGCCGGAGACCAGCTCGCTCCAGGCCTTGGTGGAGTCCTGGGTGTAGTCACCCATCGCGGGCTGGGCCGGCTCGTGCAGGAACGGCAGGTCGACCTCGCGCAGGTCGACGAGCTCCGCCTGCACGCCCTCGGGCGCCTGCTCGGCGATCCAGGCGGCGACCTTGTCACCGATGCGGGTGGGGCGGGTGGACGTGATGACGACACCGATACGCGTACTCATATCCTCAGGATAAGTGATACGTCACTCAATGCCTAAACGGCGTCCCTGACCTCGGCCAGCCGCTGCAACTGGCGCCGGACCTGCTTGTCGTAGACCCCCTCCCTGGGGTGGCCGACGAGCTGCGCACTGCGTCGCGGGTAGTGGCTGATCAGCTGTGCGTGCGCCAGCGCCAGCTCCTCGGCCGGGGAGAAGGCGTCGGCCGCACCCGCACCCTGCCGGCCGGCGTCGTCGAGGACGTCGAGCACCGTGCTCAGCAGCTGCGTCGGGTCCGCGACGAACAGGTGCAGCTTGGCGGCATCGTTCATGATCGGGGCCTGCTGGGAGTGCTCCCAGTCGATCAGCACCAGCCGGTCCGGGGTTCGGATGACGTTGGAGGCGACCAGGTCGCCGTGCACCCAGGAGTGCCGCAGGGTTGCGTCGCGGTCGATGAGCCGTCCCACCCAGGCGCCGAGGTCGTCGGGGACCAGCCCGGTGGCCAGGGTCTTCGCCCACCGGTCCGCCAGCGGCGCCCAGTGCTCGGAGAGCCGCACCCGGGTGAAGCCGTGGCCCCGGTGGACGGCCGAGAGCCCGGCCAGGATCTCGGGCGCGGCCGCGGACAGCTCCGTCGAGGAGCCGAGCGGCTGGCCGTCCAGCCAGCGCTCGACGACGAAGGGCAGCCCGCTCGGCAGGCGGCCGTAGCCCAGGACGTCGGTCATCAGGTCCGGTGCGTGCTGCGACACCACCTCTTGGGCGCGGACGATCCTTGCGATGCCGTCCACACCGGTGGGGCTCTTCGGCTGGACGGCCAGGGTCAGGCCGTCCTCCCCGTACGCGGCCCGCAGCTTGGTCCGCTCGTGCACGTCGAACTTGGCCATGACCACCAGGTCGGCCGCGGTCGCCGCCTCCAGCGTGCGGATCTGCGGACCGTCCACCGCCCAGCCGTCACGCTCGGTGCGCGGGACGAGCCCCGCCACCGCCGGGTGCACCTCCGGGCGGCGGGCCACCCGCCCGCGACCCCAGAACGTCACCGGGCCCGACGCCACCGGCAGGGCCTCCGCGCTGGCCTCGATCTGGGCGACGACCTCCAGCGCCGCGGCCAGCCGGTCCTCGACCACGGGCGACACGGCCGCGGAGGAGGACCGGCCCGGGTCCATCCAGGAGGCGAACCTGCCCGCCATACCGGAGAGGGCACGGCGAGCGGGGACCAGCCGGCGGCGCACCGAGGGCAGCTTCGAGGGCAACGTCGAGGGCAACGTCGGGGGCAGTTTTCCTGGCCGCAGCGGGCGGCCGCCGCGCCCCACCGGCGTGTCCTCGCTCACGGCGCCAGCTCCTCGGCCAGGAGAGGCAGACGCCACCCATCATCCGCCCAGGCCCGCTGGTCGCCGGTGTCCCGGGCGACCCACACCGGGGCGATCCCCCAGTGCTCGCGCACGGTCGCGGCGGCCGCCTCCAGGTCACGCACCGGCTCGGTCGGGCCCGGGGGGATCGCGGCGAGCAGCAGCCTGTCGACGGTCACCGCGGGCAGGGGCAGCGCCGGCAGGGCCAGCAGGGTCGGCTCCAGCACCACCAGTGTGTCCGCGTGCACGGTGTCGCCGTCGACCAGCACCTCGACCCGGCCCTCCCGTGCCGCGGACAGCAGCAGCGGGTCCCACACCGGACCCTCGATGCCCGCCCGGCTCAGGTCCTCCCGCCCGAGGACCCCGAGCCGGTCGCCGCGGCCGGCGGTGAGCTGCTCCAGGGCCATCCCCACGGGCACCGGGTCGGCGAGGTCGGCCAGCAGCACCACCGGTAGGTGAGCGGCGGCGGGCGCGGAGTGCGGCAGGGCCCTGGCGAAGGAGCGGGGCACGGGGTAGGGCGACGGGCCATCGCGGCGGCCCGCGAGATCTCGGGGGTCCACCTTCGCGCCCAGCCGGCGGTGCCAGTCCCGGAACGCGCTGCGGAAGAGCACGCGGTCCGGGGAGTGCCGGCCGAAGCTGAAGTCGGCCCGGGACAGGGACCCGGCCGCCAGCCGGGTGACGGCCAGGGGTGCGACGACGTCGACGACCTCCCCGAGCAGCTGGAGGCGCTCGTACATCTCCGAGTCCGCGCCCTTGCGGATCTGGTCGTAGCCGCCCACCTGCTCCAGCACCTCCCGGCGGACCATCAGGGCGCTGGCGTTCATCCGTTCGGGGCTGTAGCCGAACCACTGGCGGGTCAGGTCGGGGCGGCAGCGGATGGCCGCGCTGCGGCTCGCGGGGGCACCTGGGTGCTGCGCCATCAGCGCCACCTGGGCCGCGATGCGTTCCGGATGGCTCCAGTCGTCGGCGTCCTGGGTCGTCACCAGCTCGCCGCGCGCCTGGGCCAGGGCGGTGTTGCGGGCCAGGTAGGACCCCCCGTTGCGCTCCTGCCGGATCAGGCGGACCCGCTCGTCCAGCGCCTCGACGCGGGCGAACAGCTGCTGGTAGTCCGGCCCGGAGCAGTCGTCGACGAGCAGGACCTCGAGGTTGCCGTGGCTCTGCGCCAGGATCGAGCGCACCGAGGTGACCAGGCCCTCGTCCGGCCGGTAGGCGGGGACCACGACGGTGACCAGGGGGCCGTCGACGGAGCGGGACGGCGACAGGTGCAGACCGTCGAAGAGGCAGGCCCGCCCCGGGTCCACCTGCGGAGGCGCCAGCTCACGGGCCACGAACCGGGCCCCGAAGAGCCGCTCCCACTCCGCGTGCGGACGTGCCGTGGGCCCCCCGACGACGGGGTTGGCCAGGTCGGCCCGCAGCCCCGAGGCGACGGCGTCGGTGAGCCGGGGCAGCACCTCGAGCGCGTGCTCGACCAGGTCGTGCCGGCCGGCCAGGAAGGCAGCCTGGGCCAGGTGGCGCTGGTCCTGGCTGGTCAGCGCCCGCGGACCGTGCGCGGTGAGCACCGCCTCGAACAGCGCCACCCCTGCCTGCAGCTCCGGCTCGCTGCGCTGCATACCGACGAGGGCGGTGGCGAGCGCGAGGGTCGCCGGCAGGGACTCCTGGGAGGTCAGGGCGGGCAGGGCCGCCGGGACCGGCATGCCGGAGGCGAGCCGGGCCACCAGCACGGATGCGGGGACCGGGCTGCCCGCCCGGAGCGCCAGGGCGTCGCCGACCGTGTCGTGGCCGCTGCGCAGCGCGAGGGCACGCAGTCGCAGCGCCTCGTCGGCCGGTGGACCGTCACGGGCGGCGAGCAGCGCCCCGCCGACGGTGCGCACCACGCTGGTCGTGCTCATCTGCTCGTTCCTCCTCGAACGCGGGCGACGCCCACCAACATCTCACGGGACCACAGAACATCTCACGAACGAGAGGCGGATGAGAAGCACCGCCACTCGCAGATCCCGCACGCCCCGCCAGCTCGCCGGCCCGCATACCCTTGCTGCGTGAGCACCCACATCGCCGCCCAGCCCGGTCAGATCGCCCCCCGCATCCTCCTGCCCGGTGACCCGCTGCGGGCGCGGTGGATCGCCGAGAACTTCCTGGAGGGCGCCGAGTGCTACTCTCAGGTGCGCGGCATGCTGGGCTACACCGGCACCTTCCGCGGTGAGCGGGTCTCCGTGCAGGGGACCGGCATGGGGCAGCCGTCCGCGTCGATCTACGCCAACGAGCTGATCCGCGAGTATGACGTGCAGCAGCTGGTCCGCGTCGGCTCCTGCGGGGCGCTCACCGAGCGGCTGAAGGTCCGCGACGTGGTCCTGGCCCAGGCCGCCGCGACCGACAGCTCGATGAACGCGCTGCGTTTCCAGGGCTACCACTACCCGGCCGTGGCCGACTTCGGACTGCTGCGCGCCGCCGTCCGGGCCGCCGAGGAGTCCCGGACCCCGCACCTGGTCGGGACGGTCTTCAGCTCCGACAGCTTCTACCACCCGCGGCCGGAGCTGACCCAGCAGGTGGTCGAGTACGGCGTCGTCGCGGTGGAGATGGAGGCGGCCGAGATCTACACGCTCGCCGCGCGCCACGGCCGGCAGGCGCTGGCGGTGTGCACCGTCTCCGACCACATCGTCACCGGTGAGGAGACCTCGGCGGAGGAGCGCGAGCAGACCTTCGCGGACATGGTCACCATCGCCCTGGACGCGGCGCTCGCCACTCCGCTGCCGGGCTGACCCCCGCTCACGCCCGGAGGAGGCTGCGGACGTCGTCGACGAAGCGCTGCCGCTGCTCCAGGTGCGGGCTGTGGCCGGTGTCCTCGTACACGACCTCGGTGACGTTCCCGGCCGCCTCGAGCACGGTGCGCATCTGCGAGACCATCGGCTGGGTGGGGCAGACCTCCTCGCCGGGGTAGCCCGGCAGGGCCCCGAGCTTGCCCAGCTGGGCCATGTCGAACATCGAGGTGTCGGAGACGATCTGGTCGGCGTCGCCCCGGATCCACAGCACGGGCGGGGCCGGGTCGAGGTCGGCGAAGGCACCCTGGCGCAGGTACTTGGGCGACAGCGCGTTGTTCATGCCGGTCCTGCCCGGCGCCACCCCGGGCCAGTTCTCCGAGCTGGCCCGGTCACCGGGATAGACGTCGTCCCCGACGGAGGTCTTGAGCATGGCGTCGACGTAGGCCTCCTCGTCCTCCTCGGCGAAGGTGAAGCCGGGCTTGACGTAGAACGACCTCAGCGTGGTCCGTGGGCTCACCGCCTCCTCGCCCCGGTCACCGTCGAGCAACGCCTGGACGAACTGGGGGTTGACCGTGCCGCCGCCGCTGCCGGCGAAGTCGTCGGCGACCGGGCGGCCGTCCAGCCCGGTGCTGCCGCCGAAACCGAACGGGCTGCCCGGCGCCTCCAGCACGAGCCTGCGCACCCGGCCCGGGTGGTCGATCGCCAGCTGCAGGGCCACGTTGCCGCCCGCCGACCAGCCGAGCACGTCCACGGGGCCCTCGATCCCGAGCGCGTCCAGCAGCGCGGCCGTGTCGTCGGAGAGGTCCGCCACGCCCCGGGTGCCGTCGATCGCCTTGCGCTCGGAGTCGCCATACCCCCGGAAGTCGGGGGCGACGATGCGGAAGTCGGCGATGAGGTCGGTCATCAGGTGCTCGAAGAACGCGGAGGAGGAGACGTTGCCGTGCAGGAGCACCAGCACCGGTGCGCCGAGGTCGCCGGCGGCCCGGAAGGCGGTGCGCAGACGGGTCGTCTGGACGGTGTGCAGCTCGATGCCGCGCGGCGAGGTCGGAGTGGTCATGGCCTCATCCTGGCAGCAGCGGCACGCGCGCAGCACTCAGCCGCAGCGCGGCAGCCCGTCCTCCAGGAACAGGCAACGCCCGGGCGACCGGTCGGCCAGGGCGTCGAGCAGCCGGGCCACGTAGGGGGCGACGTGGTCGCCGGCCTGCTCGGGCCGGGTCCAGTGCACGGCGCGCAGCTCGGTGGGCTGCAGCACGGCCCGCTCGATGAGGTCGGGGACGCTGCCCAGGTCGAAGACCAGCAGCACCGCGTCCTCCCACTGCTTGTAGGGCGGGAGCCAGTCGACCGCGATGAGCTCACCGACGGGCAGGTCCAGGCCCAGCTCCTCGCGCAGCTCGCGCCGCAGGCTGGTCACCGGCGACTCCGCGGGCTCGGCGACCCCACCGGGCAGGTCCCAGTGCGCCTTGTAGGTCAGCTCGCAGAGCAGGAACCGCCCGGCCCCGTCGTCGGCGACGCCCTGGACGATCACCCGCTTGCGGGGCAGGGTGGCGTTGAGCATCCCGAGGAAGGCGCCCGGCTCCCCCGGCTCGGGGTCGTCGCGCAGCCGCGCCATCCGGACCACGTCCACCGGTATGCCGTCCGGGCCCGTCGCGCGCCCGCGCGCCATACCCTCTGGGCGCAACCCGACCCGGCGCAGCACCCGTTGCAGCGCCGGCTCCGCGGAGGGGACCTCGGCCTCGACCCGGTGGTTCCCGGCAGCGAAGGCCCGGTCGACCAGCGCCGCCACGATCTCGACGGCGGCCCACTCGTCCGTGGGCAGCTGGTCGAGCCCGACGAGCCGCGCCACGCCAGGAACGCCGTCGGCGGCTGCCGCGGCGAGCGCGGGGTCCGGTGCCTCGGGGCTGGTCACACGTGCCGGCGGCTGGTGATGACCCGGAACCGGTTGGCGACGAACGCCGCGTCGGAGTAAGCCGCGTTGGCGGCCGGGTTGGCGCCGGTGCCGTGCAGGTCGGAGAAGGCCGCGGTCTGGTTGACGAAGACCTGCCCGGTGAGGTTCTCGGACAGGGCGACCCCGGCGTCCGCGGCCGCCTCGCGGGCCTGCTCCAGGGTGTCCTCGTCGGTGGAGTAGACGGCCGCGGTCATCCCGCCGTGCTGGCGGACCGTGCCGGCGAACCGCTGCAGGGACTCCGCGGTGCCCTCCGTGGTGATGACGAAGGCGACGGGGCCGAAGCACTCCTGGGTGTAGGCCCGGAGGTTGTCGACCTCGACACTGATGAGCGCGGGGGTCCGGATGACGGCGTCGGGGTAGGACGGGTGGGTCACCGGACGCGAGTCGAGTGCCACCGAGCCGCCGAGGCTCGCGGCCAGCGCCGGCACGTCGGTGGCCCGGCTGCGGACGTCGTCGTTGACGGTGGCTCCCAGGATCTCCACGGCCCGGGCGTCGTCGGCGTTGAACCGGGAGATCGCCTCGCCGAGCCTGGCGGTGAACTCCTCCGCGGACAGGTGGCCCTGGTCGGTGTCCACGCCGTCCGCCGGCACGTAGACGTTCTGCGGGGCGGTGCACATCTGCCCGGAGTACAGGGAGAAGGAGAAGGCCAGGTTGCCGAGCATCCCCTTGAGGTCGTCGGTGGAGTCGACCACGACGGTGTTGAGGCCGGCCTTCTCGGTGTAGACCAGCTTGCCCTGGGCGCCCGCCTCGGTCTCCAGCCAGGTGCCGAAGCCGGGGCCGCCCGTGTAGTCGATGATCTTCACCGCCGGGTGCAGGGCCAGGTCCTTGGCCAGGGTGCCGCCGTCGCCCTCGGGCGCCAGCTGGACGAGGGCGCGGTCGAAGCCGGCGTCCTCCAGGGTGTCCCGGGCGATCTGCACGGTGAGCGCGAGCGGCAGGATCGCGCGCGGGTGCGGCTTGACGACGACCGGGTTGGCGGTGGCCAGGCTGGCGAAGATGGCCGGGTAGGCGTTCCACGTGGGGAAGGTGTTGCTGCAGATCACCAGCGCGACGCCGCGGGGCACGATGCGGTAGTCCTTCTGCATCCGGATCGGCTCGCCCTTGGCCGGCTTCTCCCAGGTGACGGAGGAGGGTATGCGGCGCTGCTCCTCCAGCGCGGCCACGACCGCCTCGAGCGCGCGGTCCTGGGCGTGCGGGCCACCGGCCTGGAAGGACATCACGAACGGCTGGCCGCTGGTGTGCATCACGGCGTGCGCCATCTCGTGCGAGCGCTGGTTGATCCGGTCGATGATCTCGACGCAGACCGCGGCGCGCACCTCGGCGCCGGCGTCGCGCCAGGCAGGCATCGCGGCGAGCGCGGCCGCCATGGCCGCCTCCACGTCGAGCCGCGGGTAGCGGATGCCCAGGGTCGGGCCGTAGGGCGACTTCTCGTCACCGACGCTCTCCCCGGTGCCGGGCTGGTCCTTCAGCGCGGTGTAGTCCTTGTTGATCGTGGTCTCGTGCGCCGCCTGCCCGTCCTGCGGGGCGTTCTCCCCGTAGACCCGGGGGCTGGGCGACTCCGGGTAGCGGCTGTAGTAGCTGCGGTCGCGCAGCGCCTGCGCCGCCTCCTCCAGGGTCGCGCGGTGGGCCTCCAGCAGGGGGTGCGTCGTCGGCTGCGCCGTTGCGGTGTCGAGCATGCACCCAGCCTAATCCGCGGCCCAGACCGTCGCGAGACGCCCGGCCAGCACTGCGGAGCCCACCACGATGCCCGTGCAGGAGCCACCACACATCGACGTGCGGGAACGGTGTGTCACATCCGTCGTGCACACCACTGATGTGACACAACGTTCCTGCACAAGGCTGGCAGGATGGCGACCATGACAGCGGAGTCCGGCCCGGCCCACGACCCCCCGGCGACTGCGGGGCAGGACGACCTGCCCGCCAGCCACCCGCCGAGCGACCATCCCCGACCGCACCCCCTGCTGAGCGACGCCGGTGACGTCGCCGTCGCCGTGATCGGCGCGGGGGCGATGGGCAGCGGCATCGCGCAGGTTGCGGCGCAGGCGGGACACCCGGTGGTCCTCGTCGACGCACAGCCGGGCGCTGCCGACCGCGCCGTCGAGCGGCTCGGCGCCACCCTGGACCGGCTGGTCGCGAAGGGTCGCCTGGACGCGGACCAGGCGAGGGACGTGCTGGGCCGGGTGCGACCGCATACCGCCAAGGACATGTCCACGGTGCCCCCCGTGGCGCTGGTCGTCGAGGCCGTCGTCGAGCACCTGGACGTCAAGCGGGCGATCTCCCGCCAGCTGGAGGGCGCGCAGCCGGCCACGACCGTGCTGGCCACCAACACCTCCAGCCTGTCCATCGACGGGATCGTGGAGGAGGCGCAGACCGGGCACGACGCCGCGTCCCACGGCGGGGTCTCTCCCGCGCTGCAGCGGCCGGGGCAGGTGCTCGGGCTGCACTTCTTCAACCCGCCGCCGCTGATGCGCCTGGTGGAGGTCATCTCCGGCTCGGCCACGGACGGGCAGGTCCTGGACGCTGCCAGTGAGCTGATGCGGCGCTGGGGCAAGACCCCGGTGCGGTGCACGTCGACGCCCGGGTTCATCGTCAACCGGGTCGCCCGCCCCTTCTACGGCGAGGCCCAGCGCATGGTCGAGGAGGGCATCGCCGACCCCGCGACGCTCGACCTTGCCCTGCGCGGGGCCGGTTTCCGGATGGGCCCGTTCGAACTGACCGACCTGATCGGGCAGGACGTCAACCTGGCGGTCGGGGAGTCGGTATGGCGTCAGACCGGTGAGGACCCCCGCTACGCCCCCACCGACTGGCAGCGCGCCCTGGTGCGCGAGGGTCGCCTGGGCCGCAAGACCGGACGGGGGGTCTTCTCCTACGGCGAGGACGGCTCTGCCACCGACGCCGAGCCGGACGAGCAGCTCGCGCAACGCCTCGTCGGCGGTCCGGTCCACCAGGACCCGGTGGCCCGGACGCTGGCCATGCTGGTCAACGAGGGCGTGGATCTCGTCCAACGCGGCGAGGCCACCGCGGAGGACGTCGACACCGCGATGCGGCTCGGCACCAACTACCCCAAGGGACCGTTCGGGTGGCTCGAGGAGCTCGGGCGGGAGACGGTCCGGGCGACGCTGGCGGAGCTGGAGGCCCGCTACCCCGGGGGCCGCTACCGGCCGAGCGAGGCGCTGTGAGCGGCCAAGGCCCGGTCGGCGAGCCGGAGCAAGCGGGCCTGGGCCGGCCGGATCTCCCGCACGTCAACGCCATGTGGGCCGCCGACGAGGCATCCCGAGCCCTCGGTATCGAGGTGCTGCAGCTCGAGGTGGACACCGCGGGCGCCACGCCGGTCGGTCGGGCCCGCACCCGCATGCGGGTGACCGCCGCGATGGTCAACGGGCACGAGATCGCGCACGGCGGGTACATCTTCACCCTCGCCGACTCCACCTTCGCCCTGGCCTGCAACGCGACCGGGCGGCTCACCGTCGCAGCTGGCGCCGACATCACCTACGTCGCCGCGGGGCGGCTCGGTGACGTCCTGGTGGCGACCGCCGTGGAGCGGGTGCGGTACGGGCGGAGCGGGATCACCGACGTCACCGTCACCCGCGCGTCCGACGGAGCGGTGCTCGCCGAGTTCCGGGGGCGCAGCCGCTCCCTCCCGACGCCCACGGAGGTGACGCGATGACCCTTCCCGAGATCACCCCCCGGCCCGACCTGTACGACGAGGCGGAGAACTGGTCGGTCGACGAGCTGCGCACCCGGCAGCTGGAGCGTCTGCAGGGGGCGGTGCTCCGCGCCAGCCGGATCCCGCACTACCAGGCCCAGCTCGAGGCGCGCGGCGTGCACCCGGACGACATCCGGAGCCTGGACGACATACGCCTGCTGCCGTTCACCACCAAGGACGACCTGCGCACGAACTACCCGTTCGGGATGCTGGCCGTCCCCCGGGAGCAGTGCGTCCGGGTCCACGCCAGCTCGGGCACCACCGGCCTGCCCACCGTGGTCGGCTACACCAGCGGCGACATCGACACGTGGGCGGGCCTCGTGGCCCGCTCGCTGCGGGCGGCGGGCGTCCGCCCGGGCCAGATGGTGCACGTCGCCTACGGCTACGGGCTGTTCACCGGCGGGCTCGGGGCGCACTACGGCGTCGAGCGGCTGGGGTGCACTGCGGTGCCGATGAGCGGGGGTCAGACCGAGAAGCAGATCCAGCTCATCCGGGACCTGCGACCGGACGCCATCATGGTGACGCCCTCCTACTTCCTGACCATGGTCGACCACGTCCGGAGCCTGGGCCTGGACCCGCGCGAGACCTCCCTGCGGCTCGGCGTCTTCGGCGCCGAGCCCTGGACGGAGGCGATGCGGGCCGAGATCGAGCAGTCCTGCGGCATGCACGCCACGGACATCTTCGGGCTCTCCGAGATGATGGGGCCCGGGGTGGCCCAGGAGTGCGTCGAGACCAAGGACGGGCTGACGCTCTGGGAGGACCACTTCTACCCCGAGATCATCGACCCGATCACCGAGGAGCCGGTCCCCGACGGCGAGGAGGGCGAGCTGGTGCTGACCTCTCTGACCCGGGAGGCGATGCCCGTGCTGCGCTACCGCACCCGGGACCTGACGCGTCTGCTGCCCGGCACCGCGCGACCCTCGATGCGGCGGATGGCCAAGATCACCGGCCGGTCCGACGACCTGATGATCGTGCGCGGCGTCAACGTCTTCCCCACCCAGATCGAGGAGCTGGTGCTGCAGATCGACGGGCTCGCCCCACACTTCCAGTGCATCCTCACCCGACCGTCACGGCTCGACGAGCTCACGATCAACGTCGAGACGGCGCCCGGGGTGCCGGCGGAGCGCCACGAGGCTCTGGCCCGCGAGCTGTCGGCACAGATCAAGTCCCGCATCGGCACCTCGGCCCGGGTCGTGGTGCTCGCCGAGGGTGGGATCGAGCGCTCGGTGGGCAAGGCGCGCCGCATCGTCGACCAGCGGCCGCTGGGCTGAGTCGATCCGCTGCCGCCCTGTCGCGTGCCCTGATCGACCTCTCCACGTGTCCTGTCGGGCCTTCTCCCGTGTCCTGTCGGGCTCTTTCCCGTGTTCTGTCGTCACGATCCTTGTGTCGTCACGATCCGGTCACGTCTGAGCCGGTTCCTTGGTGTCCTTCTTGTGCTCTGACCAGCGGCTTCCTAGGATCCGCGTCATGACGTCGTGGTCCGGGTTCGCCCTCGCGCGTGCCCGGGCCGCTGCGGGGCTGCTGCTGACCCTGCTGGTCCTCGTCACCGTGACGACCGGCATCATCGCCGGGACAGTCGGCTACTCGCAGGCCGCCGCGACCACCGCCGCCCGGGGGGCGCTGAGCTCTGGGGAGCCCACCGAGACCGGTGTGCAGGTGCAGACACGGCTCGCCGAGGACCCCGAGGCGCAGGACTCCATGGCCCGGGAGGCCATCGTCGACGCCTTCGCGCCCGCCCCGGTCTCCATCGGCCGCACGGTGGTCACCGAGCCGCGGCCGGTGCAGCGCGACGGAGAGTCCTTCGAGGGCCGGGTGGTGCTGCTGGGTGGACCCGACCTCGCCCTGGGCGGACAGAGCTCCCGGGTCGAGGAGCTGGTGTCCGTCGTCGAGGGCAGTTGGCCCGCCGTGGGTGGGCCGGACGCCAGCGGACAGGACGCCAGCGAGCAGGACGTCGTCCGCGGTCAGGGCGCCCTGCACGTCGGGGCCGCGCAGGCCTGGGACGTCTCGGTGGGCGACGTCCTGGTGGTCGAGGACCGCGAGATCGAGGTCACCGCGACGTGGGAGCCGACCGACACCCAGGACGCCTTCTGGTTCGGCGACGACCTGGCCCGCACCGGTCAGGTGGACTCCGACTACGGTCCCCTGGTCGTCGACGAGGGCGTGGCCCGGGAGATCGGCACCCCGTTCGTGCGCTGGCCGGTGCGCCCCGACGCCTCGGAGATCTCCCCGGACGACCTCGCCGTGCTCGCCGCGGGGGCCGAGAACCTGCGCGGCGACCTCGGGGACGTCGACGGCGTCGGGGTCCGGGGCATCACCATCGACGGTGACCTCGCGCCGACCGCGGCCACCGCCGCCACCAACCTGGCCACCGCCCGCGCCCTCGGCGTGGTCCCGCTCTCGGTGCTCGTCCTGGTGACCGGGCTCGCCGTGGTCCAGCTGGCCCGGCTGCTGACCACGACCCGCGAGGGCCAGGTCCAGCTGCTGGTCGCCCGCGGCGCCGCACGTCGCCAGGTCCTGCTGACCGGCTTCCTGGAGTCCTCGGTCGTCGCCGTGCTCGGCGCCGCGCTGGGTGCGGTCGCCGCCTGGGGTTTGATGCAGCTGGTGCCCGGTGGCGACCTGGTCGGCCGTACCGTCCTCACCACCGCCCTCGTCACGCTGGTCGGCGTGCTCCTCGTGCTCGGCGCCGTCGCCGCCCTCCAGGCCGGACGGCTCTCCGGTGGCCAGGCCGTGGCCGACCGGTCCGGCCGCGCCCGGGCGGCAACGGCGCTGGCCACCCTCGTCCTGGTGCTCGCCGCGGCCGGCGTGTCCTGGTGGCAGCTGGACCGGGCCGGCTCCCCCCTCGTCCGCCGCGCGGACGGGACCCTGGGCACCGACCTGGTCGCCGGGGCAGCTCCCGCGCTGCTGCTCGCGGCGGCAGCCGTCGTCGCCGCCGCCCTGCTCGGCCCGCTCTCGCGTGCCGTCGAGCTGGCCACCCGACCCTCGCGCTCGGCGGGCGGTCACCTGGCCTCGGCCCAGGTCTCCCGCCACCTGACCGTGTATGCCGTGCCCGTCGTCCTCACCGTGCTCGCCGTCGGCGCCACCACGATGGCCGCCCTCTACGCCGGGACCTCGGCGCAGCTGCGCGACGACCTGGCCGATGTCACCGAGGGCGCGCCGCTGCGGGCGGACCTGGTCCGCCCCCCGGCGACCGTCGAGCCCGGCGTCGTGCCACCTCCGCCGGTGGACATCACGACCCTTCCGGAGATCGACCGGGCCACGCTGGTCTGGCTGGACGACAACGCCCGCGTCGGCGACCTCGTCCTGCCGCTCACCGCTGCGGACACCGGTGGCCTGGACGCCGTGGCCAACCGCATGGCCGGCGACCGCTCGCTGGTCCCGACAGGGCTGCACCAGCTGCGCTCCGAGGACGGCGACGAGCTGCTCGCTACGGGCGCGATCGAGGTCCCCGCCGGCGCCGAGACTCTCATGGTCGAGCTGGCGGTCGAGCGCGAACTGGACCCGTGGGGGTTCGCCTACCTGGAGAGCTTCGAGGAGAGCCAGGAGCAGTACCTCGAGGCGCTCGCCGAGGCGGGAATGACCGCCCCGCAGGAGCCGGACCCTCGGACCGCAGCGGTGCTGCAGCTGGACCAGACAGTCGCCGACCTGGCGGAGCCGACGGAGTTCGAGGTGCGGCTGCTGGTCCGGGACACCGCCACCGGCGTCGCCAACACCGTGCCGGGTGCGCCGGTCGTCGTCCCGGGCCTGGAGCTGACCTACGACGAGGACGACCCGACGGACGTCACCGTGGAGCCCGCCTCGGCGAGCGACACGGTCGAGTTCACCCTCCAGCCAGGCCGTGCGGTGACGGTCGAGGCGATCGAGGTCGCCAGAGCCGGAGCATCCGGCCCGGTCTTCATGAGCTACACCATCGACCAGTACATCGAGCACGAGATCCGGCTCCGCGTCCGGAGCGGCGGGCAGGACCTCCTGGCCACCACCGCGACCCCCTGGGGCTCCCAGCAGGCCATGACCCCGAACCAGGCCCTCGCGGACCTCGACCGACGCGCCGCTGCCCTGGAGGAGGGCCCTTACCACCGGCAGCAGATAGAGATCCACTCCGAGGACAACTGGTCGATGTACACCGAGTCCAACTACGTACCGATCGATCCCATCCTCGACACGGACGGCGCTAGCTGGACCATCCTGATGGGGCCGCCCAGCGGGGACCCGACGGCGGGCCCCACCCTGACCATCGCCCCTGGCGCGGAGTACGTCCGGCCGCCGCACCTGGGTGGCGCTGTGCCGCGGGACATGCCCACCACCGAGGACGACGAGGCCTCCGGCGGTCCGCGGATCCCGGTGGCCCTGACCCCTGCCGCGGCCGACGCTGCCGGTCTCGTGGTCGGGGATGTCTTCGAGCTCACCATGTCCGGCCAGCGCCGTCCGGCCGTGCTCACCGACGTGGTGCCCGCCGTCCCGGGCCGGACCCAGCCGCAGGCAGCCCTGGTCGACAGCACGGCTCTGGGCACCCTGCTGGCCACGACCCAGGCCAGCCTCCCGTGGCCGAGCCAGGTGTGGGCCACCCCAGCGGTCCCCGTCGAGGACGCCGTGGTCGCGCTCCGCGACCAGCCGGACCTGCGCGCGGTCACCGGGCCGGGCAGCGTCACCGTCACCGACGCCACCAGCGCGGCCCGCCTCGTCTTCTGGGTCGCTTCCGCCGGCGCGGTGCTGCTCGCCCTCACCGGCATCGCCGCGATGGCCGCCACCCTGGTGTCCGCCCGCCGGCCGGAGGTCGCCGTGCTGCGCGCGCTGGGTATGGAGCCCGGCGCCCAGGCGCGCTCCCGCGCCGCCGAGCTGGCCGGCGTGGTGCTGGCCGCGGTGCTCATGGGCCTGGCGGCCGGCTGGGCGGTCAGCGCCCTGGTCGTCCCCGAGCTGGCCTCCGCCACGACCCAGCCCGGGCGGGTGCAGCTGCCGGCCGTCCTGCGCCTCGAGGCCGGGCCGTGGGTGATCCTCCTCACCGCCGGTGCGGTGGTGCTCGGTCTGCTCACCCTCGTCCTCACCCGCCAGGTGCGCGGACAGGCCCTGGACGACGAGTACCGCGAGGAGGTGCGCTGATGGGCCGGCACTCCACCCCCTCCCGCCGCGTCCGGCGCCGCGGCTCGGGCGGCCTGACCCCGGGTCGGCTGGGCGCCCGGCAGTTCGCCTCCGACCCATGGGTCTCCCTCGGGCTGGCGCTGCTGGTGGGCCTGGTCGCCCTTCTGCTGACCGCGGTCCCGCGCGCCCTCACCGACGTCCAGTCCCGGCAGCTGGTGCAGGACGTCACCAGCCTCTCGGCGGCGCAGCGCGACGTGGTGGGGACGTGGAACCGGACGGTGGAGATCCCGACCTTCCAGGTGTGGGCTCCGGACATGGTGGACCTCGACGACGACGAGCACGAGGAGCTGGTCCAGGACCCGTGGAGGCCGTTCCGCGAGGGCGCCGAGCGGATCCGGACCGAGCAGCCCGAGCCGCTGCGCGACGTGCTGCAGCCCGCGCAGCTGGTGGCCGAGCTCAACCAGCCCTTCACCTGGGTCCCCGAGGTCGAGACCGGCTTCGTCAGCGCCTCCTTCACCCTCACAGTCGACCCGGACCTGTCAACGCACGTGGAGCTGGTCGACGGTGACTGGCCGGCGCTGACCTACCGGGACCGGTCGATGTTCGGTGGCGTCGGTCCGGAGCAGGGCATCATCACGGAGGATGGTGAGGAGGAGGACGCCGGGGAGGGCGACCCTGAGGTGGGCGACATCCCCGAGGTCATGCTCTCCCAGGACGCGGCCGACCAGCTGCTCGTCAAGCCCGGAGACGTCATCGAGGACGTCAACGCGCAGACCCTGCTGCTCTCCGGCACCTACCGGGTCAGCGACCCGGACGACCCGCGCTGGCAGCACATCGACTCCGCCGACCGGCTGGGGATCATCCCTGACCCGGACGCCGGCACCTCCGTGTTCGCGGCGGCCTTCCTGTCCCCGCAGAACCGCGGTGCGCTCGGCCAGCCGGCCACGGTGGACATGCGGCTCTGGTACCCGGTCGGCCCGGCCGGGATCACCGGGCGCACCGACGAGGTCACGACCCTGCGCACCCAGCTGACCACCTTCCTGGCCCAGCAGCACGTCCTCGTCCCGGCCGCCGAGGTCTGGGACGGCCCTGACCAGCTCCCGGTCTTCTCCGCAGACCTCGCCCCCACCCTGGACCGCATCGCGGCGCAGCAGCGCGCGACCAGCTCCCTGCTGGCCGTCGTCGCCGCGGGTCCCCTCGGCGTGGCGCTGGCCGTGGCGGCGCTGGGGGCGCGGCTGGTCGTCCACCGCCGCCAGCCCGCCCTCGCGATGGCCCTGGCGCGCGGCGCCGCGCCCTCGCAGCTGCGCACCTTGGTCGCGCTCGAGGGGCTGCTGCTCGGCATACCGGCTGCTGCCCTGGGCCACCTGGGCGCCACGCTGCTCCTGCCCGGCCCCACCCCGTGGTGGCAGTGGGCGGTGACCACGGCGATCGCCCTGGTGCCGTCGGTGACCCTGGCCGCCTCCCTCGACGATGCCTCGCTGCTGCAGCGACGCAGCGACCTCAGCGGGCGCAGCGGCAGCCGATGGCGGTGGGTCGTCGAGCTCGCCCTGGTCGGCCTGGCCGCGCTGGCGACCTGGCGGCTCCTGGACCGCGGAGAGCGGGGCGACGACGCCGCCGAGAGCGGCATCGACCTGCTCGCCGCGGCCACGCCCGTGCTGCTGGCGCTGGCCGCCTGCGTGGTCACGCTGCGCCTCTACCCGCTGCCCCTCGCGGCGCTGACCCGTAGCTTGCGCGGGCGCCGGTCGTTGACCCCGTTCCTGGGGGCCGCCCGGGCCCTGCGCGACCCCGCCGGGGGGCTGGTCCCGGCGCTCGCCGTCGTGCTGGGGACCGCGATCGCCCTGGTCAGCGCCGTCCTGCTGTCGACCGTGACCCGCGGGGCCGAGGTGGCGGCGTGGGAGAACAACGGCGCGGCAATCCGGGTGACCGGGCCGCCGCTGACCGACGACCTGCGCGAGCGGCTGCAGCAGATCGACGGCGTCAGCGCCGTGGCCGGGATCGCGGACAGCGGTCAGACGGCCCGGCTCACAGTCGACGGGACCCGCCGGGCGGCCCGGGTCTGGCTGGTCGACGCACCGGTCCAGGAGGTACAGGCGGACGCCCCGGTCGACCTGCTGCCGGCCGAGATCTTCGCCGGAAGCACCGAGGGCCCCGCCCCTATCGCCACCCTGCGCAGCCTGAGCGTCGAGGACGACGAGCGCGAGGGGCTCACCCTGTCCCGAGTCGGCGACGTGGATGTCGTGGCCCACCTGCCCCAGCTGCCGGGGGCCGCACGCGCCGGTGGCCTCGTCGTGGACCGCGAGGTGTGGGAGGCCACCGGGTCCAGCGGCCCGCTGGCCAACATCATCCTCATCGGTCTGGCCGACGGCGCCGACCCGGACTGGGTCGCCGACGAGGTGGGCCGGACCATGGGCGAGCGCTCCGGGGTGCGGACCACGGTGGCCGAGCAGCTGCGGTCGTTCACGCAGGCGCCGGTGACCGAGGGGCTGACCCGGCTCTTCGTCGGCGCCACCGTGGTCTCCGGCCTGCTCACCGTGCTCGCGGTCGTGGTCGTGCAGCTGATGGGCTCCGTCGCCCGGGCCCGCCTGCTCGCCCTGCTGCGCACCCTCGGCCTGGCCCCCTCGCAGACCCGCGCCCTCACCGCCTGGGAGCTGGCGCCGCTGCTCACGGTCTCCGCCGTGGTCGGCGGGCTGCTCGGCATCGCCGTCCCCTGGGTGCTGCTGCGCGGGCTGGACCTGACCGGCCTCACCGGGGGCGCCGCCCAGCCCCCGCTGGTCCTGGACCCGCTGCTGCTGGCGCTCGTGCTCGGCGCCGTCGTCCTCACCGTCCTGATCGCCATCGCCGTCAGCGCCTGGCTCGCCGGCCGCACCAACCTCGCGCAGGCCCTGCGCGTCGGGGAAGAGAGGTAACCATGGCCACCGACCAACCTGTGATCTGGTGCGAGGACCTCGTCCGGATCTACTCCACCGAGGGTGTCGAGGTGCAGGCCCTGCAGGGGCTCAACCTCGTCGTCGACCCCGGTGACGTCGTCGCCCTCGTCGGCGCCTCCGGCTCGGGCAAGTCGACCCTGCTGGGGATCCTCTCCGGCCTCGACCGGCCGACCGGCGGTCGGGCCCGGGTCGCGGGGGTGGACCTGCTGACGATGAGCCGGGCGCAGCGGGTGGACTACCAGCGGCACACCGTGGGCTTCGTCTGGCAGCAGACCTCGCGCAACCTGCTGCCCTTCCTCACCGCCGCCGAGAACGTCGCCCTGCCGATGGTCATCAGCGGCCGTCGGCAACGGTCTGAGCGAGTCCAGATGCTGCTGGACCTGCTGGGCATCGGCGACCTCGGCGCCCGGCGGCCGGCCGAGCTGTCCGGCGGCCAGCAGCAGCGGGTGGCGATCGCGACGGCCCTGGCCAACACCCCCGCGGTGCTGCTCGCCGACGAGCCCACCGGGGAGCTGGACGACGCCTCCTCCGCCCAGGTGCTGGACGCCATGCGTCAGGCCGCCGGCGAGCTGGGCACCACCGTCCTGGTCGTGACCCACGACCCGACCGTGTCCGACCACGTGCGGCGCACGGTCGCGATCCGCGACGGGCGCACCTCCACCGAGGTGCTCAGGTATGTCGTGACCGACGCCGACGGCACGGTGCGGCAGATCGCCAAGGAGTACACCGTCATCGACCGCGCCGGCCGGATCCAGCTGCCGAAGGCGCACGTCGAGGCGCTCGGGCTGCGCGACCGGGTCCGGATCGAGAAGGAGAGCGAGCACGTGCAGGTCTGGCCCGACGACGAGCACGAGCGGCGGGGCGGGGACGAGCCCGTCACGGCCGAGGGTCGGCCCGCACCGGCCGAGGGTGAGGAGCGGTGATGGGTGAGCGGACGGCATACCCGGAGGAGGGCTCGCGCACGCAGGGCCGCGCGGTGCTGGTCGGCCGGGGGCTGCGCCGCACCTTCGGCAGCGGCGCGACCGAGGTGCACGCGCTGGACGGGGTCGATATCGAGGTGCCCGCGGGCGCGATCACCGTCGTGCGCGGCCCTTCCGGCTCGGGCAAGACGACGCTGCTCAACCTGCTGGGCGGGCTGGACCGACCGAGCGCGGGGCAGGTGCTGCTCGACGACGGTCGGGTGCTCTCGGAGCTGCCCGAGAAGGAGGTGCTCGCGGTGCGCCGCGAGCGGATCGGCTACGTCTTCCAGAGCTTCGGGCTCGTCCCGGTGCTGTCCGCCGCCGAGAACGTGGAGGTGCCGCTGCGGCTGCAGAAGGTCGCCGTGGGCGAGCGGACCGAGCGGGTCGAGCAGGCGCTGGCGATGGTGGGGCTGGAGCGGCACGCGAGGCAGCGGCCGTACGAGCTCTCCGGCGGGCAGCAGCAGCGGGTCGGCATCGCGCGGGCCCTGGTCTCGCGGCCGGACATCCTCATCGCCGACGAGCCGACCGGACAGCTGGACTCCGAGACCGGCGCGCTCATCATGGACCTCCTCGCCCGGGTCACGCACGAGCAGCAGATCGCCTCGGTGGTCTCCACCCACGACCCGGTGCTGATGAGCCGGGCGGACCAGGTGGTGCAGCTGCAGGACGGCAGGCGGGTCAGCGGCGAGGGGTGAGCGCGCGGTGCTGTGGGGTGGTCAGGCCCACCACAGCAGCAGGAGCAGGACCGCCGGCAGGGCGAGGACCCCGACCGCACCGCTCGTGAGCGCGAGCCGCAGGCCCGCCGGGGCCGGGGGCTGGGCCAGCAGCTGCAGCCGGGTCCCCACCTGGGTGTCCGCGGCGCCGAGGGCGTGCTGCAGGCGCGGCTCCTGCAGCAGGTCCCGGTGGGTGAGATCCCCGTCCGTCGTGCCCCGACCCGCCCTTCCCCCGCCCGTCGCGGAGGTCGAGGCCGCGTGGTCGTCCAGCGCCTCGGGAGCCACCATCGCCACGAGCGCGCGGGCCAGCGCCGGGGCAGAGGTCCGGGCGGCGGCCCGGTGGTCGGCCAGCACCTCGGCGAGGAGGTGCACCTCGTGCAGCGCGGTGTGCGCCCGGACGCGGGCCGGCACCGCCTTGTGCAGCACGGTGAACAGCTCGAGAAGCAGGTCGTGGCGGTGGTCCAGGTGCGCCTGCTCGTGGGCCAGCACCGCCCGCAGCTCCTCGTGCCCCAGCCGCTCGACCGTGGCGCGGGTGAGCACGATCCGGTCGCCCTTGCCGGGCAGGCAGAAGGCGGTCGGCGCCGGGTGGGCCAGGACCCGGATCGGGTCCCGCGCGGTCCGGTCCTTACCGCCCTCACGGTCCCCGCGGCCTCCATAGCCCTGCGCACCCGACCGGCCGTCACCGTCCTCGAGGTCCTCCAGGCGCTCGCCCAGCAGGTCGACCATGGCACGGTGCTCGGCGCGCAGCCGGCGCAGGTCGGTGCCCACGCGATGGCCGGACCACAGCACGCGGGCCAGCATCCCGGCCGAGACGGCGACAGCGAGGCCGAGCAGCCACGGGTGCCGCAGCCCGGAGGTGAGGACCGCAACCGGGGCGGCCAGCAGCGCGCAGACCACGCCGGCGACCGAGACGGACTGCCACAGCAGCAGCGCCCGAGCAGGATCGGTGCGCTGGCGACGCCAGCGGGCCAGGGTCCCCGGCACCACGAGGGTCAGCAGGACAGCGCTCGTGATGAGCGCGACCGTGACGAAGGTCCCCGTCACCGTCAGCCGTGGCGCCGCTCGACCTCGGCGAGGGCGGCGCGCAGGTCGTCGATCTCGGCCGGGGTCGCGTCGTCCAGGAAGTGCAGCATCGCCACGCGGCGGTCCGCCTGCACGTGGTCGAAGGCGGAGCGCACCGCCGTCGCGGCCAGCTCCTCGCGACTCGCCGCCGCGGTGTAGCGCCACGCGCGACCGTCACGGGTGCGGTCGGCGAGCCCCTTCTTGGCCAGCCGGTCCAGGACGGTCATCACGGTCGTGTAGGCCAGCTCCTTGGAGCCGGCCTCCGTCAACCGGTCCATGACGTCGCGCACGGACAGGTCCGGGCCGTGGGACCAGAGGGCGTCCATGACGGCGCGCTCGAGGTCGCCGAGAGAGGTAGAGCGAAGGGCCATAGGGCCCATTCTACTGCGCTACGTCGTAGACCCGTACGGGCAATGTCTAGGGCCGTACGGGCAAGGGAGAGACGGCTCTGCCCACCGTCTGGCAGGATCTGGGCCCATGCACGTCCTCGTCACCGGCGGCGCCGGCTACATCGGGTCCCACACCGTCCTGCAGCTGGTCGCGGCGGGCCACCAGGTGCTCATCGTCGACGACTTCTCCAACAGCCGCCCCAGCGTGCTGGAGCGGCTCGAGGAGCTGGCCGGTCGGCCGATCCCCGCGCACGCCTTCGACGTCGCCGACACCGAGCAGCTGGACGCCCTGTTCACCGAGCAGGAGCAGGAGGGTATGCCGGTCGACGCGGTCATCCACTTCGCCGCCTTCAAGGCGGTGGGCGACTCGGTCGCGCAACCGCTGGCCTACTACCGCAACAACCTCGGCGCCACCCTGGCGGTCGCCGAGACGATGGTGCGGCACGGCATACCCGACCTGGTCTTCTCCTCCTCAGCGACCGTCTACGGCGCGAAGGCCCCGGTGCCGATGACCGAGGACCTGCCGGTGTCGGCGACGAACCCCTACGGGTGGACCAAGGTGATGAGCGAGCAGATCCTGCGGGACGCCGTCGTCGCCCACCCCGGGCTGCGGGTGGCGCTGCTGCGGTACTTCAACCCGGTCGGGGCCCACCCCAGCGGCCGGATCGGCGAGGACCCGGCCGATGTCCCCAACAACCTGATGCCCTACCTCGCCCAGGTCGCGGTCGGCCGGCGGGAGAAGCTGTCGGTGTTCGGCGACGACTACGACACCGTGGACGGCACCGGGGTGCGCGACTACATCCACGTGGAGGACCTGGCCGCGGGGCACCTGGCCGCCCTGGAGCAGCTGCGCGGGCACGACGAGCCGCTGTCGGTGTGGAACCTGGGCACCGGACGAGGCACGTCGGTGCTGGAGCTGGTCGCCGCCTTCGAGCGGGCCAGCGGCCGGGAGATCCACTACGAGATCGTCGGCCGCCGCCCCGGCGACATCGCCAGCTCCTACGCCGACCCCGCCCGTGCAGAGGCGGAGCTCGGCTGGCGGGCGACGCGCACGGTCGAGGACATGTGCGCCGACACCTGGCGCTGGCAGCAGGCCAACCCGGAGGGCTACCCGGCCTGACGGTCCCGCTCGCGGGGCGCGGCCTGCGCTGAACGGCTAGGTTCAGGGGCATGTCCGACATCGCTTCGCTCTGGTGGTTGTGGATCGTCCTCGCGGTCGTCGTCCTCGCGGCCCTCATCGCGTGGGCCCTCATCGCCCGGAGGAAGCGCCTGGAGACCGCCCGCAAGGAGGCGGCAGCACTGCGTACCCGCGCGCAGCAGAGCGAGGGTGTCGCGGCGGGCGCGGAGGAGAGGGCCGCCCAGCTGCAGGCGCAGGCCCGCGAGGCGCAGCAGAAGGCGGACGAGCTCTACGCCCAGGCGGAGGAGGCCACCCGCCAGGCCCGCGAGCAGCGCGACCGGGTGACCGGCACCTTCGTCGACGCCGACGAGGTCGACCCCGACGCGAAGAAGAAGCGGCGCTAGAGGAAGAAGCGGCGCTAGAGCCTGCGACAATACGGGCATGCTGCCTGCTGCCCGCACCCCCCTCGCCGAGCTCTCCCCGCCCATCGCGCTGGGTGCCCTGGACGGTCGCTACCGGGCCGTCGTCGCGCCCCTGGTCGACCACCTCTCCGAGGCCGCGCTCAACCGGGCCCGGCTGCACGTCGAGGTCGAGTGGCTGATCCACCTGGTCACCCTGGAGGTCGTGCCGGGGGCCGACCGCCTCAGCGACGCCGAGCAGGCCAGTCTGCGTGACCTGGTCACCGGCTTCGACGCCGCCGCCATCGCCGAGCTGGCCCAGATCGAGGCCGAGACGGTGCACGACGTCAAGGCGGTCGAGTACTACGTGCGCCGCCGCCTCGTGGAGGTCGTCGGCGAGCAGCGCGCGGCCACCCTCGGCGAGCTCGTCCACTTCGCCTGCACCAGCGAGGACATCAACAACACCTCCTACGCCCTGATGGTCCGCGGCGCGGTCGAGCAGGTCTGGCTGCCGCGCGCCCGTGCCCTGGTCGAGCAGCTCTCCGGTATGGCGCGCGAGCTCGCCGAGGTGCCGCTGCTGGCGCACACGCACGGCCAGCCGGCCACGCCGACGACGATGGGCAAGGAGCTCGCCGTGCTCGCCTGGCGCCTGACCCGGCAGCTGGACCGGGTGGGGGGCCGGGACAGCACCGCATACCTGGCGAAGATGAACGGGGCCACCGGCACCTACGGCGCCCACGTGGAGGCGGTGCCGGGGGCGGACTGGCAGCAGGTCAGCCGCACCTTCGTAGAGGGCCTCGGGCTCACCTGGAACCCGCTGACCACCCAGATCGAGAGCCACGACTGGCAGGCCGAGCTCTACGGCGACATCGCGCGCTTCAACCGCATCCTGCACAACCTGTGCACCGACGTCTGGACCTACATCTCGATGGGCTACTTCGCCCAGGTCCGCGGTCAGGGCACGGTCGGGTCCTCGACGATGCCGCACAAGGTCAACCCGATCCGCTTCGAGAACGCCGAGGCCAACCTCGAGGTGTCCAACGCGCTGCTGGACGTGCTCTCCTCGACGCTGGTCACCAGCCGGCTGCAGCGCGACCTCACCGACTCGTCCATGCAGCGCAACATCGGCACCGCGCTGGGGCACAGCCTGCTGGCGGTGGACAACGCCTCCCGGGGGCTCGCGGGGCTGGACGCGGTGCCCGCGGCGATGGCTGCCGACCTCGACGCCAACTGGGAGGTGCTGGCCGAGCCGATCCAGTCCGTGATGCGCGCGCTCGCCGCACGCGGCGTGGAGGGGATGGCCAACCCCTACGAGCGGCTCAAGGAGCTGACCCGCGGACGGCGGATCGGCCGGGCCGAGCTGGTCGAGTTCGTCCGCGGGCTGGGGCTGCCCCCGGAGGAGGAGGCGCGGCTGGTCGCGCTCACGCCCGCCTCCTACGTCGGCATCGCGCCTGAGCTGGTCGAGCACCTCTCCTGATGGACGGCTGGGTCTGGGAGCGGACCGAGCAGGACGCGCCGCTGGCGGCGGGACGCTTCGCGGCCGACGGGATGCGGCTGGTGACGGTGCAGCAGCCGACGTCGGCCGACCTGCGCGAGACCCAGGCCGCCCTCGCCGCCGCCCTGCGCCTGCCCTCCCCGGCCGAGCGCAACCTCGACACCTTCGCCGACGCCCTCCGCGACCTGAGCGTGTGGTGGAAGGGGCAGACGGTGGCGCTCGTCTGGGAGGGCGCAGGGCTGCTGCGGGAGGCCGACGAGCCCGCCTGGCAGCTGCTGGCCGGCCTTCTCGACGGGGCGCAGGTGCCGACGATCGCGGTGGTCGGCTCGGTCGAGCCTGACCTCACGCAGCCGCCGACCCCGCGGGACGGCGAGGTATGAGGTTTCCGCCCTGGCTCGTCGGGCTGGTGGTGGCGCTGCTCCTCGGTGCCCTGTGGTGGTCGCTCGCGTGGGACGGCGGCGTCGGGCGCACCGCCCCAGGTGCCGAACCTGGCCCGACCGGGACGGACACCCGGCCGTGGGACGGGATCGACGCGTGCGAGGACGACGTCCTGCCCGCGACCACGGTCCCCGTCGTCGAGGACATCTGGACCGGCGGTCCGTACGACTACCCGGACCGGGACGGCACCCGGTTCGGCAACTACGAGGGATACCTGCCCGACGAGGACCTCGGCTACTACCGCGAGTACACCGTGCGCACCCCTGGGCTGGACCACCGTGGCCCCCGCCGGATCGTCACCGGCGGAGGCGCGGAGGATGAGCCCGAGGTCTGGTACTACACCGAGGACCACTACGAGAGCTTCTGCGAGTTCGCTCCCTGACCGGCGCTGCGCCAGTCTCCGGGCCAGTCTGAGGGGTCAGCTGAGCTGGGTCTCAGCTGCGGCGGGAGATCACGACGTACGCGACCGCACCCACCGTCAGCTGGGCGATGAGCAGGAAGAAGATGATCATCATGACCTCGGCGCCCAGCCCGATCGCGACCGCCGCGGCGCCGGTGAGCGGGAAGGCGGCCAGACCCAGGACCGCCAGCGACCGGGTCAGCAGCGCGTCGTCACGCTCGTCCCCGGCGGAGGTGAAGGCGCGCTCGAAGGTCGACGCCTTGTCGGGGGCCCGGGAGACCCGCCAGAGCGCCACCCCTGCCAGTACCAGGCCGACGGCGGCGCCCTGCAGGAAGCCGGTGCCCATGTTGCCGGGGCCGTACTCGCGCAGCAGCAGGCCGACCCCGATGACGAGGGCGAGCAGCAGCCCGACGCCCAGGAAGGCGCCCGTCTTCTGCCGGGCGGTGAGCTCACTGGTCCACATGGAAGATCTCCTCGACGGTGGTGTTGAAGTGGCGGGCGATGGCGATGGCCAGCGGGAGCGACGGGTCGTACTTCTCGGTCTCGATCGAGTTGATGGTCTGGCGCGAGACGGACAGCTGCTCGCCGAGCTCCCGCTGCGACAGGCCCGCGGCCATCCGGAGCCTCTTGACCTCGTTGCGCATCGACCCTCCTGTGGTCATGACGACGGTCGCCTGGGTGACAAGCGACCTTGACGTGTCAAAGGTACTTGACCTCACCGCACAGTGTCAAGACTCCTTGACTCAGTACGCTGTACGTGGCCACCTTCGCAACTTCTACCATTTGCCCTCACATACCCCGAGGGGGTATGTTGGAGGGATGACTGTGCGTGGGTACTCCGGGACCAAGGACGACTACCTCAAGCGGCTGCGCCGCGTCGAGGGGCAGGTCCGCGGCATCGCCCGCATGGTGGAGGAGGACACCTACTGCATCGATGTCCTCACCCAGGTGAGCGCGGTCACCAAGGCACTGCAGGCGGTCAGCCTGGGGCTGCTGGAGGACCACATCAGCCACTGCGTGGTCGAGGCGGCGGCCGAGTCGGAGGAGGCCAAGGACGTCAAGGTCCGCGAGGCCGCCGACGCGATCGCCCGCCTGGTCCGCAGCTGACGGGACCCGACCGACCAGGGCCGGCGCACGGCATACCACCACCATCCGAGGAGAGAACATGACCGAGCAGCAGCGCAGCGACTCCCCCGCCGTCGAGCAGGCCGAGGAGACCGGGCAGGTCCAGACCACGAAGGTCGTCGTCAGCGGCATGACCTGCGGCCACTGCACCTCTGCGGTGACCGAGGAGCTCAAGGAGGTCCCCGGCGTCCTCCAGGTCCGCATCGACAACCTCGTCGCGGGCGGCGACACCGACGTCTTCGTCGACTCCGACGGCCCGCTCGACCTCGGCGCGGCACGTGCCGCCGTCGAGGAGGCCGGCTACACCGCCACCCTCTGACGCCGACAGGACACGCGAGGCAGCATGAGCAGCAGCACCAGCACCAGGACCAGCAGCAGTCCCGGCACGGGCGGCACCGGTCCCGACCGGTCCGCGACGGGCGGGCCCACAGCACCGGCCGGGCTCCAGCACGTCGACCTGGACATCACCGGCATGACCTGCGCGTCGTGCTCGGCCCGGGTGGAGCGCAAGCTGAACAAGCTGGACGGGGTGCAGGCCAGCGTCAACCTGGCCACCGAGAAGGCGAGCGTCGACTTCCCGGCCGACCTGTCGGTGGCCGACATCGTCGCCACGGTGGAGAAGACCGGGTATGGCGCGACGCCCGTGAAGCAGGAGCGCGGCGGTCGACCCCCGGCCATGACGCACGACGTCGTGGACCGGGAGTCGCTGCGGCTGCGGATGATCGTGGCCGGCGTGCTGGCCTTCGTGGTCTTCCTGCTGCACATGGTGCCGCCCGTTCGGGACGCGCTGGGCACGGCCGGGCACTGGCTCCAGTTCCTGCTCACGCTGCCGGTCTACTTCTGGGCCGGCTGGCCCTTCCACCGCGCCGCGGCGATCAACGCCCGTCACGGCTCCTCGACCATGGACACCCTCGTCTCGGTCGGCACGACGGCCGCGATGGGCTGGTCGGTCGTCGCGCTGCTCACGGGGTTCAGCCACGACATGTACTTCGAGGTGGCGGCGGTCGTCATCGCCTTCCTTCTCATCGGCCGCTACATCGAGGCCCGTGCCAAGGCGCAGGGCCGCTCGGCGCTGACGTCGCTGATGCAGCTGGGCGCCAAGGACGTCGCCATCCTGCGGCACGAGACCGGCAGCGGCGCCTGGAGCGAGCACCGCGTCCCGGTCGAGGAGCTGGCGGTCGGGGACCGGTTCGTCGTCCGGCCCGGGGAGAAGGTCGCGACCGACGGCCGCATCGTCGACGGCACCAGCACGATCGACGCCTCGATGGTGACCGGAGAGTCGATGCCGGTCGAGGTCACCGCCGGGGACGAGGTGGTCGGGGCGACGGTCAACGGCCACGGCCGGCTGATCGTGCGGGCCACCCGGGTGGGCGGCGAGACCACGCTGGCCCGGATCACCGCCCTCGTCGAGCAGGCCCAGACGGGCAAGGCCCCGATCCAGCGGCTCGCCGACCGGATCTCGGCGGTGTTCGTCCCCATCGTGCTCGTCGTGGCGCTGCTGACCTTCGTGGTCTGGCTCTTCGTCTCGGGCGGCGACGTGGCCCGCTCCCTCATGCCGGCCGTTGCGGTGCTGATCATCGCCTGCCCCTGCGCGCTGGGCCTGGCCACGCCGACCGCGCTGCTCACCGGCACCGGACGGGGAGCCGAGCTGGGCATCCTCATCAAAGGCCCGCAGATCCTGGAGTCCACCCGCCTGGTCGACACGGTCGTGCTGGACAAGACGGGCACCATCACCACCGGGGAGCCCGTGCTCACCGAGGTCGTCCCGGCCGGCAACCTGCCCGCCGATGCGGCGCTGAAGGCCGCAGCCAGCGTGGAGACCGGCAGCGAGCACCCGGTCGCCCGCGCGATCATCACCGGAGCCCGCGAGCGCGGTGTCCGCCCGTCCCCGATCACCGACTTCGTCACCCTGCCCGGGCAGGGTGCCCGTGCCCGCATCAAGGGCACCGCGGTCAGCGTCGGCAAGCCCGAGCTGTTCCAGGAGGTGCCCGAGGTGCTGAGCGAGGTCCTGGCGGCCGGGACCGGCACGACGGTGCTCGTCGGCTGGGACGGAGTGGCCCGTGCCGCGATCACCGTCGCGGACACCCCGCGCCCCAGCAGCGCCGCAGCAGTCGCCCGGCTCAAGGAGCTGGGCCTGACGCCATACCTGCTGACCGGAGACAACGAGCACACCGCCCGCCGCGTCGCCGCCGAGGTCGGGATCGACCCCCGCAACGTCGACGCCGGCGTGCTGCCCCAGGACAAGTTCGAGCACGTCAAGGCCCTGCAGGAGCAGGGCCGGGTGGTCGCCATGGTCGGCGACGGGGTCAACGACGCCGCCGCCCTGGCCCAGGCCGACCTGGGCATGGCGATGGGCTCGGGCACGGACGTGGCCGCCGAGTCCGCCGACATCGTGCTCATGCGCTCGGACGTGGACACGGTCGCCGACGCGATCGGCCTGTCCCGCAAGACCCTGCGGGTCATCCAGGAGAACCTGGTGTGGGCCTTCGGCTACAACACCCTGGCGATCCCGCTGGCCGCCTTCGGCCTGCTCACGCCGCTCATCGCGGGAGCCGCCATGGCGCTGTCCAGCGTCCTGGTCGTGCTCAACAGCCTGCGGCTGAAGGGGTATGCGCAGCGGGTGAACTGACTCCGGTCACACCCGTCGCACCGGCAGCCAGTTCGTCATGCGTGAGCCGGGAAGAACCGGCTCACGCATGACCGAGCGGCTCCAGGTGTGACCGGCGTGAACGATGGAGTAGGCAAACCGTCGGGTGGGCAGGCGTGTGGCGCGCCAGCACCCCCGGAGCGCGAGGCTCAGATCTCGACGTCGCCGCGCTCGGTCGTGAAGGTCACGTGGAACAGGCAGGGGTGCTCGTCGCCCTCGACGAAGCCGAACTCGATCTGGCTCTCGAACGAGCCGGCCGGCTGGTCGCTCAGGCCGAGCCAGTCCCGGACCTGGTTGACGTCGCCGCCGATCGTCAGACCCTTGAGCCGGACGGTGGAGGGTCCCAGCTGCGAGGGATGGTCCTCCGCCGGGGAGTCCCAGCGCACGAAGAACGGGTGGTTGCCGTTGTCAATGACGTTCTTGACGCCGATCTGGCGCCACCGCAGGTCGACGCCCTGGGGGGTGTGGCGGTTGCCCTCCACCGCGGTGCGGCCCAGCCGCGCCTCGACCGGGGCGAGGTCGTCGACCGCGACGACCCAGGCCATCCAGCCGCCGCCCTTAGCCGAGCGGGCACGCACGGCCTGACCGAACGGCATCTTGTCGGAGGAGGGGTGGTCCAGGACCTCCACCACCTCCAGATACCGCCGCTCGGCGAGCGGCAGGATGATGTTGCGGGTGCCGAACCGGGGGTGCACCCCGCCGTCGCACGGAGTGACGTCGAGCAGCTCCCCCAGCCGCTCCGCCGTCGCCTGCAGACCCTCGGGGCCAGCGGCATAACTGACGTGGTCGATACGCATGCCGTCATCGTGGCATACAGCTGCGGGCGGTCAGACAGGGCCCCTCATCCCCGTTGGCGGACCGCCTCGTACACGATGATCGCGGCGCTGGTGGCGACGTTGAGGGAGTTCGCCCGGCCCACCATCGGGATCCGCACGCGGTGCGTCGCGGCGGCGATCACCGCCTCGGTCAGCCCCGTCTTCTCCGCGCCGACCGCGATCGCGACCGGGCCGCGGTAGTCGACCTGGGTGTGCATCGTGCCCGTGTCCGGGATCGCCGCCACCAGAGGTATGCCGTGCTCCGCCAGCCAGTCCACCGTCCCCGCCGAGCTGTCGCTCGCCAACGGCACCGAGAACACCGTGCCCTTGGAGGCGCGGACGGTGTTGGGGTTGCCCCAGTCGGTGACGGGGTCCGCGGCGATGACCGCGTCGACCCCGGCGGCGTCGGCGGTGCGGAGCATCGCCCCCAGGTTGCCCGGCTTCTCGACCCCCTCGCAGACCAGGATGAGCGGGTCGGGCGGCAGGCCCATGTCGGCACACCGTCGGTCGACCGTGCCAACGACCGCGAGGAAGCCGTCCGGCCCCTCCCGGTAGGCCACCTTCTCGAAGGCAGCCCGCGAGAGCTGCACCAGGTCCGCGCCGAGCCCGCCGGCCCGCTCCACCAGGTCGCCGGCACGCGCCTGGTCGCCCATCAGGTCGGGGCAGAAGTAGAGCTCCTCCGGGACCACCCCCGCGTCCAGGGCCAGGCCCAGCTCCTCATACCCCTCGACAAGGGTGCGGCGCTCCTGCTCCCGCGTCCGGCGCCGGCGCAGGGCCACCAACCCCTTGAGCCGGGGGTTGGCCGGGGAGGTGATGATCAGCGGTCTGGGCACGCCGCGCCGTCCGTCAGACCCACTCGGCGAGGACGCGGTCGAGGGTGATGGCCAGGCCGTCCTCCTCCACGCTCGCGGTCTGCTCGTCCGCCGCGGCGACCACCTCCGGCGGCGCCTGCCCCATCGCGACGCCGAGAGCCGCCCAGCGCAGCATCTCCAGGTCGTTGCGCTGGTCCCCGACCGCGACGGTCCGGTGCGGCTGGACACCGAGGGAGCGACGGACCAGCTCCAGGCCGGAGGCCTTGCTCACCCCTTCGGGGGCCAGGTCCAGCCAGGCGCTGTAGCCGACGGCGTAGGAGACGCCGTGCAGCCCGATCCGTTCCACCAGGCGGGTGAACTCCTCTGAGGTGGCGTACGGGTCCCGGAAGGTCACCCGGGTCACCGGCTCGGCGGCGAGCTCCTCGAGGGGCACGATCTTCTCCTGACCCCACAGCTCGCCGGCCGGGAAGTTCGTGCTCACCTTGAAGCCGGCGCCGATGTCCTCCACGGCGATGAGCGCGTGCGGCATCTCGCGCCGGACCAGCTCGATCGCCGGTGCCGGGTCGAAGGTCACCACGTCGACGAGCCGGTAGCCGTCGGCCGCTCCCTCGTCGATCTCGAGGGTCACCGCCCCGTTGGAGCAGACGGCCGGCCGCCCGTGGGTGCACAGCCCGAGGGCGTCCATCACCGGTAGCGTCGCCTCCAGCGAGCGTCCGGTGGCGATGACCACGGTCACCTGGGGCACGGCGTCCAGGGCGCGGATGGCGTCGGCCACCCGCGGGGCCAGGTGGCCGTCGTGGTGCAGGATCGTCCCGTCGACGTCCAGGGCGATGAGGAGCGGCTGGGCCGCGAGGGTGCTGGTCACCCTGGCAACCCTAACCACGTGCGGGACGCACCGACGCCCCCGCCGTCGTGCGGCGGGGGCGTCGCCCTGGGCAGGTATGCCGATGCCGTCCCCTGGAGCGGTGGCCTACCTGCCGGGTCTGTCAGTCCTTGCGGCCCAGCGCGGCCCGCCAGGTCAGGGTGCCCTGGGTGTGCAGCAGCGCCCGCTCGTAGAGCTTGGCGCCCAACCAGATCGACCCTGCGCAGAAGATCGCCACGATGACCAGCGCCAGCAGCGGCTCCCACAGGGCGGTGTCGCCCTCGACGATCCGCATCGGCATCACGAAGGTGGACGCGACGGGCACGAAGGAGAGGACGTCCCGCAGCATGCCCGAGGAGTTCAGGGCGGCGATGAAGATCACCACCAGGAACATGGTCAGCGGCATCGAGGTGGACTGCACGTCCTCGGTGCGCGAGGCGAGCGCCCCGGCTGCGGCCCAGATGCAGGCCAGGGCGAGGAAGCCCAGGACGAAGAACGGCAGGTACCACAGCAGCGCCTCGGCGATCCCGGGCAGTGCCACGTCGAAGCCGGTGAGCGGCAGCGCGACCAGGGCGACGGCGACGATGAGCGCGATCTGCCCGAAAGCCAGGATCGTGTTGCCCAGGACCTTGCCGAGCAGGAGCTGACGGACCGGGATCATCGCGGCCAGGATTTCCACGATCCGCGACTGCTTCTCCTCCACCACGCTGTTGGCGATCTGCAGCCCGAAGGTGAGTGCGGCCATGTAGAAGAGGATCGCGAAGACGAAGCCGAGGAGGAACTGCAGGAAGCCGGGCATGCCGTCCTCGGACTCCGACAGGTCGACGGGGACGAGGAGCGAGCCTGCGGTCAGCTCCTCGAGCGTCATCCCCGCGGCCTCCGCCTGCTCGGCCAGCGCCTGGGCCCGGACGGTGTCGGAGAGCACCGTGTCGAGCTCCAGCGAGGGCATGCCGTCGGACAGCAGCTCCCACTCCCCGGGCCCCCCGATGAGGGCCGCGTCGACGTCCCCAGCGAGGACTGCCTGCTCGGCGGCGGCCCGGTCCGCGACCGTCTCCGCCGTGAGGCTGGCCTCGTCGTCCTCGGCCTGGAGAGTGGCCTCGGCCTGCGCAACCACGGCAGCGGCGGTCTGATCCGTCACCGCGACCTGGTAGCTGGCCGCGCCGCCGCCCAGGAAGGTGGGCAGGATCAACGCGGCGACGAGGAGGACCAGGGTCAGGACGGTGCCCCAGATGAAGCTCTTGTCCTTGAGCTTGACGGCGATCTCGCGCTGCATGACCAGGGTCCACGGGGACCGCGTGCCACTCGCGGAGGTGCCGTCCTGGCCGGGGACCGGACTGGTGGTGGGCGTCTTGCGGGGGTCGGTCACGGTGCTCATGCGGCAGCCACCTCTCGGTAGATCTCGGACAGGGTCGGGATGACCCGGCTGAACTCACGGACTCCGCCGCGGGCGACGGCCTCGGCGAGCAGCCCCTCGGCGGCCTGCTCGTCCACGGGTGCCAGCAGGACGCTGGGGCCGTCCAGGTCGACCACCTCGATGCCGGGGCGGCCACGGACCCAGCCCGTGTCGCCGGCCATGGTGAGGCGGTAGCGCAGCGGGGCGCCGCTGCGCAGGTCGGTCGAGGTGCCCTGGGCGACCACCCGGCCGGCGTTGAGCACGACGATCGAGTCGCAGAGCCGGTCGACGAGCTCCAGCTGGTGGGAGCTGAAGAGGACCGGCACGCCGGCTGCGGTGTGCTCGCGCAGCAGCTCGCTCATCTGGTCCACCGCGGCCGGGTCCAGGCCGCTGAAGGGCTCGTCGAGGACGAGCAGCAGCGGATCGCCGAGCACGGAGGCGATGATCTGCGCACGCTGCTGGTTGCCGAGGGACAGCTCCTCGACCTTGCTGGTCAGCCGCTCCCCCAGACCGAACCGGGTGAGCAGCTCCTGGGAGCGGTCCTGGGCGGCGGCGCGCGTCATACCGTGCAGCTGGCCGAGGTAGGTGAGCTGGGCCAGGACCGGCTGCTTGGGGTAGAGCCCGCGCTCCTCCGGCATGTAGCCGAACCGGCTGCGCTCGGCCCGACCGGCCGGGCGCCCGTCCCAGAGGACCTGACCCGAGGTGGGAGCGAGCACGCCCATGATCATCCGCATCGTGGTGGTCTTGCCGGCACCGTTGCCGCCGACGAAGCCCACCATGGCCCCCGTGGGGACGGTGAAACTGACGTCGTCGACCGCGGTGACGTCGCCGTAGCGCCTGGTCAGGCCCTGCAGTTCGAGCACGGTTCTCCCCTTCGTCGTAGCGGCCGGATCTCGACCTTGCCACCACGCTATGGGTGCGGGGTATGCCGTCACATCGGCTGCAGGCGGGAGATTCCGTCTCCCCCCTGGGACGGAGGAGCGGGTCCTCAGCCCGGCCGGACCAGCCCTGAGTCGTAGGCGCTGACCACGGCCTGGACGCGGTCCCGCACGCCCAGCTTGGCCAGGATGTTGGAGACGTGGGTCTTGATCGTCGCCTCGCTGACGAAGACCTGCTGGGCGATCTCGGCGTTGGACAGGCCCTTGGCGACCAGGACGAGCACCTCGCGCTCGCGGCTGGTGAGCTGGGGCAGCGGTTCGGGGGCTGGGGCAGCGGGGCTGGCAGCGGCAGAAGTGACGGGGGCAGCCGCATCGGCAGAGGCAGGGGCGCTGCCAGAGCCGCCCGTCGTCATCGCGCCGATCACGCGTCGGGTCACCTCGGGGGCCAGCAGCGCGTGCCCCTGGGCGACCGTGCGGATGGCGTCGACGATGTCGTCGGCATCCGCGTTCTTCAGCAGAAAGCCGCTGGCGCCAGCGGTCAGGGCGTCGAAGAGGTAGTCGTCGCGGTCAAAGGTGGTCAGGATGATGATCTTGACGTCCGTGGAGGCGGCAGCGATCTGGCGGGTAGCTTCGATGCCGTCGAGGACGGGCATCTGCACGTCCATCAGCACCACGTCAGGCCTCAGCTCGGGGACCGCGGCGACCGCCTTGGCCCCGTCGGTGACCTGACCTACGACCTCGATGTCGTCCTCGATGGAGAGGATCATCGCGAAGCCCTGCAGCAGCAGCGGCTGATCGTCCACCAGCAGCACGCGGATGGTCACAGGGGTCCCCTCGGTGGCTCGGCTGGCTGGACGGTGGACAGGGTCAGGGGTGTGGGCGGTCCCGGCGTGTGTCCGGTCCGGCGTCGACCGCAGGTCGGACGATCAGGCCCGGGTCGGCACGAGCGTCTGTCCGTCCTCTACCGCGCGACCGTCCAGCGGGAACCATACCCGCACCCGCCATCCCGGATGTGCGGTGCGCGGTCCGCACTCGACGCCGCCGCCGAGGTGCTGGGCGCGCTCCCGCATACCGAGCAGGCCGAGGCCGGATCCGGAGGTGCCGACACGGGCGGTCCCGTCGTCGACCACCTCGACCTCCACCTGCTGGGTCTGCAGGTCGACGCGCACCACCGCCGAGGCGTTGCGGGCGGTCGAGTGGCGGCGCACATTGGCCAGGGCCTCCTGGACGACCCGGTATGCGGACAGCTGAACGGGTGCGGGCACGTGCGCCGCAGCCCCGGGCTCGGACTCGACGAGCTCGACGGTGACGGCGCACGTCGGGGTGCCCGCCTCTGCCGCCAGGGCCGGCAGGTCATCGAGGGTGGGTTGAGGGCTGCGCGGGTCCTGGTCTGTGTCGTCCGAGCCGGCTTCGAGCTCCCCGTTACGCAACGTGCCCAGCAGGTCCCGCATCTGCCCGACCGCGCTGCGGGAAGACTTCTCGATCACCGCCAGGGACTCCCGCGCGGCGTCGAGGTCGCGGTCGAGGACCCGCCGTGCAGCGGCCGCTTGCACACCCATGACCGAGACGTGGTGCGCGACGACGTCGTGCAGCTCCCTCGCGATCCGCAGGCGCTCGGCGACCACCGCCTGGTCGCGGAGCCGGAAGTTCTGCTCCTGGATGGTCCGGTGCTGCTCCTCGGAGCGGTGCCGCTCCAGGGCCCCCCGCCAGCTGACGAGGCCGAGAGCGATGGCGAAACCGAAGTAGATGATGTTGACCAGGATCGTGTAGAGGATCAGGGCCACCACGGGACTGAGGAAGCCGTACCGCTCGACCCCCTCCTCGCTCAGGGTTTCCTGCATCTGGCTGTACCCGGAGCCGAGTGCGAACCACCAGGCCAGCCAGATGGCCATCACGAGCAGAACCGCGAGCGTGGCGAACAGTGCCCCGCGCCGGTCCCGTGCCCAGGCGACGCCGGAGAAGAAGAGGAAGAAGGCGAGCAGCTGCATCGGCAGGGACGCCATGACGACGGGCATCAGTTCGCCCGCGACGATGAAGTGGGCAGCGGCCAGCAGCATGACGGTCAGGGGAGCGATACGGCGGAACGCCACCAACGCCGCACCAGAGACGACCGCGACGTACTGCGCTCCCACCCCGAACGCCTCGTCGGTCAGGCCTCCGCCCATCCGGATGAACTCCAGGCCCAGGGCGGCCACCGCGAACGCAAAGATCGCCCAGTGCACATCCTGGCGGCGATCCGCCGAGGTCGGCACCCGCTCCCAGCGCTCCTCGGCGCCGAACCAGTGCTCCAGCCGTTCCATGATCCGTCCGCCTCGCTCTCGCCGACCTCGTCGGCTGCTGTGCTGCCCGCTACGCCTTGCCGCCTTCGCTGCCCTTGCTGCCCTCGCTGACAGGTATGACGCTGCCTGCCGCCTCAGCCTAGGTGCCGGTGGAGAGGCGGGCCTCCCCCTTCAGAGGGAGTTGCGGCCATGGCTACGTCGGCCGTCTCCGACCTGGGATGGAGCCGCGAGGGTCAGAAGGGTGGTGGGTCGTCGTTACGACGCTGGCTCCAGGGTGTCTGCCGGTCCTGCTCGGGGCGGTTGGGGCGGTCGGTGAGTCCCCACCGGCGGCCGCCGGGGTAGCGGGGCCTGTCCTGGTCACTGGTCGCAGGCGGTTGCCGTTGTCCGCTGCCCAGGGAAGTCTTGCCCTGGACGGCCACCCCGTCCCCGGAGGTGGTGTCACCGCCGGACGAGTCGCCTGCACGGGTATCGCCGGGCGCGGTGCTGGGTGGGGTGGTGCGGGCGAGTGCTGCTGCGGTGTCGGCGCGGTCGCGGGCGGTGGGTGAGGGTCCGGGGGTACGGCGTCCGGTGAGGGGGTCGCGGTGGGACAGGCCGATGGTGATGTCGCCCCCGAACCGGGCCAGGTGCGCCTCGTCGTAGGTGTCGTCATCGCCCTCGTTCAACCGCTCCCCGGCGCCCCGGTAACACAGGGCCTGGTAGACCTCGCGGTTGATCTGGTCCGCCACGTCGTCCTCATCGACGGTGGCGACGCGGTCGAGGGCGTCGACCATGAGGGTGACCAGCTCCCGGTAGTCATGCACCCGGGTCCGGTACACGCGGGACAGGGTGGTGGTCCAGGTGACGTCACGGTTGGCGTGCAGCACCGCGTCCCAGGCTTTCGCGGTCTTGGGGTCGTGGTGCCAGGTGTCCAACACCTGCCCATTGGTCTCCCTCGTGAGGCCGCCGGTGCCGTGCGGGATGACGTGGTCGACCTGACAACTGCCGGCGTGGTGGTCACACCCCGGTGCGCGGCAGGTCACGTCGGCCGCGGCCAGCTGGGCCCGCATCGCCGCATCGAAGCTGTACGCCGTGGTCGACCGTTCCAGGCACCGCCCGTCGGCCGGGTCGACCAGGAGCCGCACGAACGTGCTCCCCGGCGACAACGCGAGCCGCCGCACCAGGTCCGGTCCGAGGAACTTCGGCTGCTTGCCCAGCACCCGACCCACCCACGCCACCCGCGGCACCCTCCGCTGGCCCTGGTGATGGGCAGAGTCCTCCCCACGGTCCGGATCCCGGCCACGGGCAGAGTCCTCTCCCAGACACTCGCGGTGGGCGGAGTCCTCCCCGGGGTCCTGTCGGGCTGCTCTACTGGCGTGGTCGATGTCGTGGTTGCGGGCGGCACGGACCGAGGGCAGGCAGGCGGGGCAGCCCGGTGCGCCCGTATGCCCAGCCTCAATGCTTGTACCGCCGGAGCCTTCGCTTGCCTCTTGGGCCGCCCCGCCAACTGCCTCACCCGGCGGCCCGACACTCTCGCCCGCCGCGCCGCCGCCCTCATCGCCCGTCGCTCCGTACGCCCCGTCGGGACCCTGGCCCGCGTGCCCGTGCGGGTCCTGGGTCGTGGTGGTGCGGTGGACGCCGGGCAGGGTGTGGGCGGTGGCGGGGTCGTGCAACGCCAACAGCGGCACGATCACCTGCAGGATCGCCGGGGGCAGGGCGGACAGGGCCGCGATGACCTGTGGTGTCCACCCGGCCGCGACCAGATCCTCCGGCGCGGGCTGGGTCGACTTGAAGATGTCCAGGTCGGGCAGCTCGTGCGCCCCGATCGTCGCATGCCCCAACAAGGCGATCCCGATATCGTTCGCCAGCTGCGCCACCGACCGTGCATCACCGGCGCCGCGGGCAGCACGCGCGGCCTTGTCCAACCGGTCCCCCAACGCCAGCACCTTCAGGGCAGTGCCGGTGAAACACACCTGCGCGGTGCCGTCCTCATTGACCCGGACCCACATCGACCGGGCCCGGTACGCCGCCTCCCGCGCCGCCCGCGCCGCCTCCGCCGCTTCCACCGACGCCTGGTCGCCCGGGTCGGGACAGGCCGCGACCTTGCCCACCTCCCGCTCCAGCACCGCCCAGAACACCCCATGCCCCCACGGCGCCCTCGTCACGGTCCCATCGGCCTCCAGGCGTTCGGGGACGCACGTGCCCGCCTCATCGGCCAGCATCACGCTCGCCACGTGCGCGGCATCAGCCGCGGACAGCTTCGCCTTGTCACACGCCCGCCACAGGCCACGCACCAGGGCCCAGGTGACGGTCCCGCGGGACAGGGCACTGTTCACCGGGGTCCGGAACGCGACCGGTGCGGTCGCCACCCCGACCAGGGTCGCGGTCTCCGCCCGCGACCAGCCCGTGGCCGGCGTCAGGTCCTGCCGCACCCGCGCCTTGGTCCGCCACCGCCACCGCTGCCGACCCGTCGCCGACAACTCCCCCACGTCCAACACCCCACGACGGGCCAGCTCGACCCGGCCCATCGCGCTCACCCCCTCAGCCACCGCCACCAGCCGCACCCGCTCCAGGCGGGCAATGACCTGGTTCACCGCCTCCACCGCCGTCTGCGCACGATCCGCCACCGCACACAACCCATCCACCGACCCCGCCTCCTCACCCCCGGCCTCATCGGACTGACGAGTGATGCCCTCCGGCAGGGCCGGCCTGGAGAACGGCACAAACCCTGCCTCCACCCCCGCCACCGGCCGACCCGCCGTCGCCGCCCCCGCGAGCAGGACCGCGTCCGCGAACACCGCCACCGCCCCCGCATCCAGGCCCGCCCGCGCCAGCACCGCCTCCAACTCACCCCGCAGGCCAGGGACGGCCGAAGCCCCCGCACCCTCACGAGACCCATCCCGCTTCATCCCCAACCACCCCCTCTCCAGTGGGCCCACAACCGGCCCGGCACCCCCGCCCGGAACTCCCCCTCCCGACGGTTCGTGACCGACACCACCATGGTAGAACACCAGTACGACACACCCTCGACTTATCCACAGCGCGTCACCAATCCGCAGTGCCGCTCCGAGGATGTGAACAACCGGTGGACTCACTGGCGACGACACAGTCTCGGTAGCGTCAAGGCCATGCCCGTCGCTCCCCATATCGCTCGCCTACGGGAGAAAGTGGGCCACGATCTGCTTCTCCTGCCTTCGGTGGCGGTGCTCCCTCTGGACAACAGCGGACGGGTCCTCATCGCCCGACAGACCGAGTTCGGCACCTACGCCACGGTTGGAGGCTCCGTCGATGTCGACGAGTCACCCCTCGACGCGGCTCGCCGGAGGCACGCGAGGAGATCGGCTCCGACGTCGTGATCACCAGGCTGGCCGGCGCGTTTGGCGGACCCGAGTTCCGGATCACCTACCCGAACGGCGACGAGACGGCCTACGTCTGCGTCGTCTACGAGGCGAAGCTCACCGACCCAGGCGCACTCCGCCCAGACGGCGTCGAGGTTGACAGAGTCCGGTGGTTCCAGCGCGACGAACTCGGCAACCCGGAAGTGGGGCCCTTCGCGCAGGCGACCTTCCGGTCGCTCGGCTGGCTCTGACCGCGCCGCGGCAGCAGAACCGCCGACACGCACCGAGGTGTCTCCACCCACCAGGGAGGGAGCCGAACCTCTCACCGAGGGGCGAGGGCCTCCATACCGCCCAGGAAAGGCCGGAGGGCCTCCGGGACGCGCACGGTCCCGTCGGCCTGCTGGTGGTTCTCCAGCAGCGCCACGATGGGCCGGGTGTTGGTCGCGGCGGTGCCGTTGAGCGTCGCCACGATCCGGGTGCCGGAGCCGTTCGGATCGCGCTCCCGCGTGTTCAGCCGGCGCGCCTGGAAGGTGGTGCAGTTGGAGGTGGAGGTGAGCTCGCGGTACTTCTCCTGCGTCGGGATCCACGCCTCGCAGTCGAACTTGCGCGCGGCCGGTCCGCCGAGGTCACCCGCAGCGACATCGATCACCCGGTAGGGCAGCTCGAGCGCGTCGAGGATGCGGCGCTCGACCCGCAGCAGGTTGGCGTGCTCAGCCTCGGCGTCCTCGACGCGGCAGTAGACGAACATCTCGGTCTTCTGGAACTGGTGCACCCGGAAGATGCCCTTGGTGTCCTTGCCGTAGGACCCAGCCTCGCGGCGGTAGCAGGTGGAGGTGGCGGCATACCGGAGTGGCCCGCCCGAGAGGTCGATGATCTCGTCGGCGTGCAGGCCCGCGAGCGCGACCTCGGAGGTCCCGGTGAGGTAGAGGTCGTCAGCCGGCAGGTGGTAGACCTCGTCGGCGTGCGCGTCGAGGAAGCCCGCGCCGAACATCGTCTCGGGCCGCACCAGGTTGGGCACGACGAGAGGACTGAAACTTTCCTCCTGGGCGATCTGCTGCGCCAGCCCCATGAGCGCGTGCTCGAGGCGGGCACCGTCGCCCTTGAGGTAGTAGAAGCGCGCGCCCGAGACCTTGGCGCCACGGGTCATGTCGACGATGTCGAGCGCCTCGCCGATCTCCAGGTGATCCTTGGGGGCGAACCCCTCGGCCACGAAGTCGCGCCTAGTCCCGACCTCCTCCAGCACGACGAAGTCGTCCTCGCCACCCACGGGGACGCCTTCGATGATGAGGTTGCCGATCTGCCGCATCGCGGCGTCTCGCTCGGCCGCGGCCGCACCCGCCTCGGCGTCGAGCTCCTTGACCCGGGCCGCCAGCTCCTTGACCTGCGCGAGCAGCTGCTGCTTCTCCTCGCCCTTCGCCTGCGCGACCTTCTTGCCGAAGGCTTTCTGCTCCGCGCGGGCGGCCTCGAAGGCGGACAGCGCCTCCCGGTGCCGCGTGTCCGCGGCCAGCACCGAGTCCACCGCCGCCGGGTCGGCTCCGCGAGCCTGCTGGCTCAGGCGGGCACGGTCGGGGTCGGCACGGAGGTCGCGGAGGTCGAGCATGGCGCCAGCCTATCCGGGCCGTCCACAGGCTTGACCGGTATGCCGTGCGGCCTGCTGCCGTGCGCCTGCGCCGCCGGGGTAGGGCCCGCCGGATAGCGTGAGGCCCATGCAGAATCAGGGGAGGGCAGCGGTCGTGGTGAACCCGACGAAGTTCACCGACCTCGGTCTCGTCCGTCGCCGGGTGGAGGCCGCGTGCACCCGCAACGGGTGGTCCGCACCGATGTGGTTGGAGACCACCCCCGAGGACACGGGACAGGGGCAGGCGCAGCAGGCGATCGAGGCCGGCGTCGACCTGGTGTGCCCGCTCGGCGGCGACGGCACGGTGCGCACGGTCGCCTCGACGATGGCCAACACCGGCATCCCGGTGGGTCTGCTGCCCGGAGGCACCGGCAACCTGCTCGCCCGGAACCTGGACCTCCCGGTCGACTCCCTCGGACGTGCGCTGGAGATCGCGCTCACCGGACGGACCGCCGCGATCGACAGCTGCGTTCTGGAGCTCGTACGCCCCACGTCGGGCGAGCTCGCCGCGCGACTGCGGGACGAGGAGGACCCGGCGCAGACCATCGACTTCCGCGACGCGGTGGACGACCGGACCTCCGAGGAGGTCCGGGAGCAGCACCGGTTCCTGGTGATGGCCGGTCTGGGCTTCGACGCCGAGGTCATGGCCGCCGCCCCCGAAGGGCTCAAGGCGCGGATGGGCTGGCTGGCCTACCTGATCACGGGGCTGCGCCACCTGAAGGGCCCCCAGTTCACCGTGGCGCTCAAGGTGGACGGGGCTGAGCCGCTCCGCCGCCGGGTGCGCAGCGTGATGGTCGGCAACGTCGGCCGGCTGCAGGGCGGGATGGAGCTGCTGCCCGACGCCGTGGCCGACGACGGCGCGATCGACGCCGTCCTGCTGTCGCCCGAGGGCATCGTCGGTTGGGCAGCGATGACCGGCCAGCTCATCACCCGGCAGCGGATCGGCCACTCCCGCGTGGACCACTTCCAGGCCCAGGAGATCCGGGTGGTCTGCGACAAGCCGGTCGAGATCGAGCTGGACGGGGACACCCTCGGCACGGTCTCGGCGATGCGCGTCGCCGTCGACCCCGACAGCCTGCTGGTGCGTCTGCCGCGCTGAGGCAGCCTCCTTGGGTCGCGCCCGCGGTCAGTTCTCGCTGCCCGTCCGTGCAGCGTCCAGCGCCTGCCGCTCCTCGGGGGTGAGCACGATCTCGGAGTCGCCGCCGACGATGCCCTTGGCGTAGGTGCGGCTCTCCCCCCGTGCATGGATCGAGCTGATCACCATGCCGTCGCCGGTGTCGTCGACGATCGCGGCCGAGAAGCTCATCCGCCCGCCCATGTCGCCGAACGCGTCATACCGCACCACCGCGACGTGCCGGAGGGCCTGCGCGAGGTCACCGCGCAGGGCGTCCACCTCGCCCTCCAGCGCCTCTATACGCTCCCGTTCCGGCGTGGTCGGCGCCCCCGCGTCGATCAGCGACCCGAGCCGTCGGTCGACGACCCGCAGGCGTACCCAGGCCACCACCGCGAGCAGCAGCGCGAGCACCGCCACCCCCACCGCGACCCAGGTCAGCACCTCATGATTCACGGGGCCCAGGGTATGCCGTCCAGGCTCCTGTCGGTCACCCGTGCAACCATGCCGTCACCGGCCGGCAGGAGGTGGAGTATGCGGTCACGCCGCACCGTGGGCGCGTGGGCGCTCGTGGTGTCCGTGCTGGTCGGGTGGCTCCTGGCGGCGTTCGCGGCGTGGGTCGGGGTGGCACCCTCCGTCGCCGAGCCGGACGACAGGGTCGCGCTCGGGACGTCGGCCGACCTGCCGACGGAGGAGCGCCAGGCCGTGCTCATCGGGGTGCCGGGGCTGACGTGGGACCTGGTGTCGCCGGAGACGACGCCGGAACTGGCGCGCCTGGGCATGGAGGGCGGGTCAGCGGCCCTGGTCCTGCGCGGGACCCACGAGGTGACCTGCGAGGCCGACGCGTGGTTGACGGTGGGGGCCGGGCAGCGGGCGGCGACGGACCTGCCGGGGTGCGGAGATGCCGAGGGCCCTGACGTGGAGGGTGGGGACGCCGACGGGACGGGGACCCGGACCGCGGTCATCGGCCAGCAGACCGACGAGCAGACCGACGAGCAGGTGGACGAGCAGGTGGACGAGCAGCGCTGGCGCTCCTGGGAGGAGGCCGCGGCCGGGCGTGCGCTCGGCCCCCAGCTGGGCACCCTGGCCGGCTTGGCGGAGCAGGGTGGGACGTGCGTCGCGGCCTACGGCCCTGCAGCGGTCATCGGCGCGGCCGACGCGGACGGGCGGGCGGCGGTGGTGCGGGCTACCGGTCTGGAGGTGCCGTCCGATCTGGAGACCAGGTGCCGCATCCACCTGGTGTCCGGGCCGCAGGTCCACCCGGGAGACCGCTCGGACGTGCTGGCCGAGCTCGATGCGGCCGTCGGCGAACTGGCCGAGGGGCTGCCGGACGGGACGACGCTCCTGGTCGCCGGGATGGGCCACGAACCGGCCTCCGGACCCACGGCCCAGGTGCTGGTGGCCGCCCCCGTCGGCGAGCACCCGGGGGCAGCGGCCCTGACGTCGGGGACCACGCGTCAGGCCAGCCTGGTGCAGCTGACCGACCTGACGCCCACCCTGCTGTCGCTCGCGGGGGTCGAGGTGCCGACCGCGGCGCCGTTGGCCGGTCAGTCCGTGGTCGCCGGCGCGCCGGACACCGACCCGGAGGAGCCCGATGGTCCCGGGGTTGGCAACCCAGCAGCCGGTGTCACGTCAGCTGGCGAGGCGGCGATCGCCCAGGCGAAAGACCTCGCTGGTGGAATTTCCTGGGTCAAGGCGGTCGCCCCACTGGTGCTCGGGGTCCTGGTCGCGGCCGCGCTGGGGCTGCTGGCGCTGGGCACGGCGTTGCTCCGCTGGGGACGGCAGCGCGGCCGCGCCAGACCTACCGGCAGGCTCCTCGTCCTCGTCGCCGCGAGCTTCGCGCTGGCCGGTCCGGTCGCGACGTGGCTGGCGGGGCTGTTCCCGTGGTGGCGTGCCGGTCAGCCGTCGCTAGCGCTCCTCGGTGCCGTCGCGCTGTGCTCACTCGTGGTCGCGGCGGTCGCGTGGGCGGGGCCTTGGCGGGCGGACCCTCTCGGACCACCGGCGGTCATCGCTGCAATCACGGTGGTGGTGATCTACGTCGACGTGCTCTGGTCCGCGCGGCTCGGGCTGGTGTCCGTGCTGGGGCTTCAGCCCGTCACCGCAGGTCGCTTCTACGGGCAGGGCAACGTCGGCCTGGGGCTCACCCTCGGGGCCACCCTGGTGGTGATGGCTGCACTGCTGACCTGGCTGCGCGACCGACCTCGACAGGCAGCGGCGGCCGTGGCACTCGTCGGGCTGGGCGCCACCGTGCTCAACGGCGCACCGACAGCCGGTGCCGACTTCGGCGGGGTGCCGGCCCTGGTGGTCGCGACCGGCCTTCTGGTCCTGCACGCCCTCGGCATCCGTTGGACCTGGCGCTCGTTGCTGGGCGTGGCGGTCGCCGGCGGGCTGGCCGCCGCGGCACTCATGGCGCTGGACTGGCTCCGCGGGCCGGAGCGGCGTACCCACCTGGGCGGTTTCGTGCAGTCCGTCCTGGACGGCGAGGCCTGGCGGATCGTCAGCCGCAAGCTGGCGCAGAGCCTGGGGATCCTGCTCAACTACCCGATCGCCTGGCTCGTGGTCCTTCTCCTGATCCTGATGATCCTGGTCATCATCAGGCGACCGGCCTGGTCCGAGCGGCTCTGGCAGCATGCCGGCGCCCGCCCCGCGGCCCTCGCCGCTGTGGCCGCCATGATCCTGGCCTGGCTCCTCAACGACTCCGGCCTGCCCGCGATGGGCGCCTGCCTGGCGGTGCTCATCGCCGCAGGTGTGGCCCTCCTGGCCCACCCCCAGGCCTCGACACTCAAGGCTGGCGGTCCTCCGTCTTCCGCGGCAACCGTCGGGAGGCGGAACTGACGGCCGTCGTCACCCCGCGCATGACGCCGCTGGCGGCACCGCGCGCCCCTCGACCGGCCAGCCCGCGCGCCTGCTGCGCAGTCGCCGCGACCCTCGCAGTGGCCTTCTCCCTCGCCCCTGACCGGTCGACCAGAGCGCGGCTGACGTCCGCGAGCTGACGCGCCCGGTGCACCTGCGAGCGCAGGTCGCGGCCGGTGACGCGGTGGTGCAGCTCGCACGGCACCTCCAGCACCCGGCCTCCAGCCCGGAGCACGTCGACGGTCAGCCCGACCTCCACGCCCCAGCCGGACGCCAGCGGCAGTGCCGCGTCCAGAGCCTCACGGCTCAGACAGCGCTGACCAGACAGCGGCTGGGTCGGGGCCCAGCCGGTCAACCGACGGATGCCGTCCCGGGCGGTGCGCACCACGATCCCGAAGCCGCCACCGGCACGCGACTGCGGTGACAGCACGGCGATCGTCATGTCGGCCTCCCCGGCCAGCACCGGTTCGACCACCGGCCCCAGGTTCCCGGCCGAGGCCTCCAGGTCGGCGTCGACGAAGAGCACAGGCGCCCCGGGCGCGAGCTCGGCGGCCCGGGCGGCACCGGTCGTCATGGCCGCGGCCTTGCCGCGGTTGCGGTCGTGCCGCACCACCTCGACCCCGCCGGTCCACTCCGCGACCGCCGCGGTCTGGTCGGTCGACCCGTCGTCGACCACCACGATCCACCCGACGGTGCCGAGCTGCTCGAGCGCGGCGATCGTGGCCCCGATGCGGGTCTCCTCGTCCTTGGCCGGGACGACCGCGACCACCTCGAGCGGCCCGGAGGGCTCGAGTGGCCGAGAGGAGGGGAGCGCGCTCACGGCATACCCGCGTCTGAGGTCAGCGCAGGGTGACCTGGCGGGAGACCAGGCCGTTGCGAGCCCGACGCTCCTCGGCGGTCAGCTCGCCCTCCTGCTGCAGCGCCTTCTCGTAGCGCGCCTGCAGCTGCGCGAGCGCGTCGGCATGGGAGGCGGCCTCGCTCTGCGGGTCGACCTCCAGGACCGGGACCAGCAGCCCGCAGGCGCGGAAGGCACCGAGCAGGTCTGTGTCGTCACCCAGGGTGTGCTCGCCGGCGGCGGACAGGCGGGAGAGCGCCTCGAGTGCGGTGTCCTCGTCCTGCTCGAGGATCCACCGGATATAGCTGCGGCCGCTCATGTGGCACCAGAAGGCGGAGGGTGCACCCTCGACCCGGGCCATCGGCACGGCGGTGTCGTTCATCTCCTGCAGGGCCGCCTTCTGCTCCTCTGTGGCGTTCTCGCCGAGCCAGAAGCCGAAGTCGTCCTGCACCTGGACCTCGAGACGCTGCCCCTCGGGCAGCAGGTCCTGCAGCCGCGGGGTGTCGGCGCTCGCCGGGCGCACGGAGTTGATCGAGGTGCCCGGCTCGCTGGCCAGCGCGGTGAGGATCGCCTGGGCCACGTCGCGGGAGGCGTCACCGCTGGACGTGCGGGACTGCAGGGCCACCAGCACCTCGCCGGTATCGCGGTGCACGGCCGGCATCGCGGCGGGCAGCACGGACACGAGCGTGATCTCGCGCTCGCCCGCGGGGACGTCACGTCCGCCGACCTGCAACCCCTCGGGGATGACGACCTGCACGGTCGCGGTCGCCGCGGGGAGGATCTCGCGCATCGCCACCCAGTCGCTCTCGTCAGCCAGCCCCTCGAAGGGGCGGGCGACGAACGGTGCGCGCTGCGCCTTCTGCTCCGACGAACCCGTGGCCTGCCGCTTCTTGCGTGATGCCTTACCCATGCGGGGGAGTCTACGTGCGTCGTTAGAGTGGCTGGACATGAGCGAGGAACAGGTCAGGTGGACGCCCGCGGCCGGGCACGGGGACGAGGTTCTGTATGCGGTGGACGGTCCCCTCGGGCGGATCCGGCTGAACCGGCCCCGGGCCATCAACGCCCTCGACCAGGCCTCGGTCGACTCGCTGCGGCAGGTGCTCACCGACTGGGCGGCGGACGAGAGCGTGCGGGCCGTCCTCATCGAGGGGGCCGGCGAGCGCGGGCTGTGCGCGGGCGGCGACGTCCGGGCGCTGCGGGAGGCCGTCGTGGCGGGGGACGTGCAGCTGCCGGTCGACTACTGGGAGGCGGAGTATGCCGTCAACCAGCTGATCGCCGACTTCCCCAAGCCCTACATCGCCTGGATGGACGGCATCGTCATGGGCGGCGGGCTCGGGGTGTCCACGCACGGGTCAGTCCGCCTCGTCACCGAGCGCACCCAGCTGGCCATGCCCGAGGTCATCATCGGCTTCTTCCCCGACGTCGGGGTGCTGCACCTGCTGGCTCGGGCTCCTGGGCAGACCGGCACCCACCTCGCCCTCACCGGATCACCGGTGAGCGGCGCGGACGCGGTGCTGCTCGGGCTCGCGGACGCGCAGGTACCTCGCGACGCCCATGCCCGCCTGGTGGACGCGCTGCGCGAGGACCCGACGCTGGACGCCGCGGCGCTGACGCAGCTGGTGGGGGCGCTCGGCGGCGACGAGGCCGAGTCGTGGCTGCAGGCCCAACGGGGCTGGGTCGACGAGTGCTACGCCGGGGACGACGCCGCGGAGATCCTCGAGCGACTGCGCGCCCGGCCGGAGCCGGAGGCACGGGAGGCGGCGGAGACGATCGCGTCGCGGTCCCCGCACTCGGTCGCAGTGACCCTGGAGGCGCTCCGGCGGGCGGCATCCCTCGATCTGGCTGGGGTCCTGGCCCAGGACCTGTCGCTGGGTCCGGCCTTCGCCAGGCACCCCGACTTCGCCGAGGGGGTCCGCGCCCAGCTGGTCGACAAGGACCGCTCCCCGCGCTGGACGCACGCCTCCGTCGCCGACGTCCCCCGCGCCGAGGTCCTGACCGCCTTCGGCGACTAGTGCGGCGCGTCGTTAGTTCCTAAACGGTTGTTGGGCTGGGATCATGGAGTATGGCGAATCGACCTGCCCCGGCCCTGATGCTGCGCGAGGACGACCGAGATCAATTGGTGCGGTGGACCCGGTCGACGGCGACGCGTGCCGGGCTGGTGTTGCGTGCCCGGATCGTGCTGGCCGCGTCGGCCGGTGAGGCGAACGAGGCGATCGCGGACCGGTTGGGCACGAGCAGGACGACGGTGATCAAGTGGCGGGCCCGGTACCAGGACAAGGGACTGGACGGGCTGCTCGACGAACCACGGTCGGGCCGGCCCCGGCAGGTGGATCACCGTGACGTGGTCGCGGCCACGCTGACGCCGCCGCCCAAGAAGTTGGGGGTGACGCACTGGTCGACCCGGTTGCTGGCCAAGCACCTGGGGATCGGGGACGCGACCGTGGCGCGGGCCTGGCGCGAGTACGGGGTGCAACCGTGGCGGGTCGAGACGTTCAAGTTCTCCACCGACCCCGAGCTGGTGGCCAAGGTCACCGACGTGGTCGGTCTCTACCTGGAACCGCCGGAGAACGCGATCGTGCTCTGCGTGGACGAGAAGTCCCAGATCCAGGCGCTGGACCGGACCGCGCCCATGTTGCCGATGCAACCCGGCCTGCCCCAGCGGCGCACCCACGACTACAAGCGGCACGGGACGACCACGCTGTTCGCGGCGCTGGAGATCGCCACCGGCAAGGTCACCGGCGCCTGCAAGCCCCGGCACCGGCACCAGGAGTTCCTCGCGTTCCTCAAGCAGGTCGCCCGCGCCTACCCCGAAGGCGAGCTGCACCTGGTGATGGACAACTACGCCACCCACAAGAAGGCCGAGGTCCGGACCTGGCTGGACAAGAACCCACGCATCCACGTCCACCACACCCCAACCTCTGGCTCCTGGCTCAACCTGGTCGAGGTCTGGTTCTCCATCATCGAGCGCCAGGCCATCCACCGCGGCAGCTTCGGCTCCGTCAAGGACCTCAACGCCAAGATCCGCGCCTTCATAGACGGCTGGAACGACCGGTGCCACCCGTTCGTGTGGACCAAGACCGCCGACGAGATTCTCAAGAAAGCGAACCGTCAAGCAACTTCAAACGCGGGCCACTAGGTCACCGAACACGGGAAAAGGGCCCGACCGGACACGGGAAAGAGCCCGACCGAACACGGGAAGGAGCCCGACCGGACACGGGAACACCGTCTACACGAGATCGCCCCGCGCCTCTGACCTCGCGAGCAGGATCAGCAGTCGGGATGACGTGTCCGGTCGCACCTTCTCACGTGTTCTGAAAAGCCTTCTCCCGTGTTCTGAAAAGCCTTCTCGCGTGTTCTGTCGGGCCTTTTGGCGTGTTCTGTCGGGGAGATGGTGGGCCCCTGCCATGCCCCTGCCGTGCCCAGACGCACCGGCTAGGGTCGAGGCGTGCTGCTGCTGACCTACCTGGCCCACCTCGTGACCGACCCCGGGTCGGGGCTCATGACCGATCCCGGCGTGCTCGCCGCCTCCGGAGAGCCGCTGCAGTGGGACGAGCTGGGGCTGCGGCAGGGAATCGAGCTCGGACCGCTCACGCTCAGGTTCTACTCCCTGGCCTACCTGGTCGGGATCCTCGGCGGCTACTGGCTGCTGACCCGGATGATCCGCCGCCCCGGGTCGCCGATGGACCGGGACCAGCTCGACACCCTCATCCTCGGCGTCATCATCGGCATCATCGCCGGCGGCCGCCTGGGCTATGCGCTCTTCTACAACCCCAGCCTGCTCACCTCGCTGAACCTGCTCAAGGTCTGGGAGGGCGGGATGAGCTTCCACGGCGGGCTCATCGGCGTGCTGCTCGCCGTCGGCTGGGTGGCCTGGCGGCACCGGCTCAACGTGCTGCGGGTGACCGACTACGTCGCCACCGTGGTGCCGCTGGGCATGCTGCTGGGCCGGCTGGCCAACTTCGTCAACGGGGAGCTGTGGGGTCGCCCGGGCGACGTGCCCTGGGCCATGGTCTTCCCGGCCGCCGACGATCAGGCCCGGCACCCGAGCCAGCTCTACCAGGCCATCGGCGAGGGACTCATCCCCCTGCTGGTCCTGAGCTGGCTGTTCTGGCGGACCGGGGCCCGGCTGCGGCCCGGCCTGCTGGCGGGCGTCTTCGCGCTCACGCTCGGACTGGCACGGTTCGTCGTCGAGTTCTTCCGCGAGCCCGACTCCCAGCTGACCTGGCTGGTCGAGACGACCGGGCTGTCGATGGGCCAGTGGCTGACCGTGCCGCTCATCCTGCTCGGCGTCGGCCTGCTGTGGTGGGCGCGTCGCCACCCGCCCGTCCCGGCGCTCGCCATGGAGCCGTCAGAGAGCGGGGCCTCGGGGCAGGAGAAGCCGGGCGCGACCACCGACTGACGAGCAGACCGTGTCGCCGGTCGGGGGCAGACCGTGTCGCCGGTCGGGGGCAGACCGTGTCGCCGGTCAGACGTCCTCGCCGCGGCGGGCGGCGAGCGCGCGGCGGGCCTCGTCGATCTCCACCCAGGGGATGAACTCGGTGCCGCGCTCCAGGGTCTGCTCCGGACCCTTGCCGGCCAGGACCACGGTGTCGTCAGGGCCGGCCTCACGCACGGCATACCGGATCGCTTCGGTGCGGTCCCCGATCGAGACGAAGTTGGCGTTGCCGGCCTCGCGGGCGCCGCGCTCCATCTCCTCCAGGATGTCCTGCAGCGGGGTCGTGCGGTGGTCCTCCTCGGTGAAGACCGCATGGTCGCCGTAGGTCGTCGCGACCCGGCCCAACGGCGCGCGCTTGGAGGGGTCGCGTTGCCCGCCGGCCGAGCCGATCACCACCCACAGCTGCCCGTCTGTGGTCACCCGCACCGTCTCCAGCGCCTTCTGCAGGCTCGGAGCGGTGTGCGCGAAGTCCACGATGACGCGCGGCTCCCCCGCCCCGCGCTCGACCATCTCCATCCGGCCGGCCACTCCCGGGAAGGTCGCCAGCGCGGCCACCAGGTCCTCGAGCCCTACACCGGCAGCGGCGACACCGGCCATGGCCGCCAGCGCGTTGGCCACGTTGAACCGCCCGATCATCGGCAGCGTCGCCTCGGCGCTGCCGTCCGGGCTGTGCACGGTGAAGGTCAGGGCGTGCGGCTCCTCCTGCACGTCGGTGGCCCGCCAGCCGGCCTGCCCACCCTCGGCGGAGTATGAGGTGTACGTCCCGCCGTCCTCCTCCGCCAGCGGGACCAGCCGCTCGAACCACGGCTGGTCGTCGACGTTGAGCACGCTGTGCCGGGCCCGCCGGACGAGCTTGGCCTTGTCGGCGAAGTACTGCTCCATCGTCCCGTGGAAGTCGAGGTGCTCGCCGGTGAGGTTGGTCCAGATCCCGATGTCGTAGGACACCCCACGGACCCGGTCCATCGCCAGCGCGTGACTGGAGGACTCGACGACGGCGTGCGTGGCCTGGTTGTTGACCATGTCGCGCAGGATCTGCTGCACCTGCGGCGCCTCGGGGGTGGTGAAGTGCGCGGGCGGCTGGCGCAGGACCCCGTCGGGCAGCTCGTAGCCGATCGTCGACAGCAGGCCGGTCCGGTGACCGGCCGTGCGCAGCAGGTGCAGGGCGATGGCGGAGGTGGTGGTCTTGCCGTCGGTGCCGGTCACGCCGAGCACGGTCAACCGGTCGCTGGGTCGCCCCGCCACCTCGGTGGCCGCGTCGGCGAGTGCCGCGCGCGCGTCAGGCACGATGAGATAGGGGACGTTGCAGATCGTGTTGGCCGGCAGGCCCTCGCCGATGACCGCCACGGCACCGCGCTCGATGGCGTCGCTGATGAAGCCGTGCCCGTCGAAGTGGGCCCCCCGGATGGCGACGAACGCCTGGCCCGGACGGATCCAGTTGGCCTGGTGGCTGACCCCGGTGACCAGCACGCCGCTGGGGTGACTCGGGGTGTCGACCAGCTCTGCATCGAGGGCGGCGACAAGGTCGAGGAGCTCCATGGCCCCACCCTAGTCAGCGGCGGGGCAGAACGTGCCTCTGCCTCCGGCCCCCGGTGACGTCGTCCAGCCCGACCATCGGCCCCAGCGCACCGGCCCGGGCCTGCCGTGCGGGCAGGTCCGGGCCGGTGCGGTCACGGGGCGGGTCTGGAGCAGGACTACCCCTTCACGGCGCCGCTCGTCATGCCGCGGACCAGGAAGTTCTGGAGGGCGAAGAAGACGATCATCGGCACCACCATGGAGATGAACGCCCCGGCGGTGAGCAGCTCGGCGCCCTGGCCCTGGGTGCCCAGCAGCTGCTGCAGCTGGACGATCACCGTGGTGTTGTCCGGTGACAGGAACAGCTTGGCGATGAGCAGGTCGTTCCACACCCACAGGAACTGCAGGGTGGCGAAGGCCGCCATCGCCGGCATCGCCATCGGCGCCACCAGCCGCCAGAAGATCTGGAAGTTGGTGCACCCGTCGATGCGGGCCGACTCGACGATGCTGAACGGCAGCGAGGCCATGTAGTTGCGCAGCACGTAGATGCACAACGGCATACCGAAACCGGTGTGCAGCAGCCAGACCGCGAGGTACTCGCCCGAGATGCCGAGGCCGCGCGGCCCGAACAGGTCCAGCAGCGGCTGGAAGGCCACGTGGATCGGCACCACCATCACCGCGACGATGACGATGAACAGCGTCTCCTTGAACCGGAACTGCAGGAAGGTGAACGCGTAGGCCGCGAAGGCCGCGAACATGATCGGGATGATCGTGGCCGGGATGGCCACCGCCAGCCCGTTGATCAACGCGGTCCCCATGTTGGCCTGCTCGAAGACGGCGGCGTAGTTGTCCAGCGTCCACGAGGTGCCGAAGGGGTTGATGATCGCGTCCCACCAGCCACTGGACAGGGCGTCGTCACGGCTGCGGAAGCTGGTGACCAGCAGACCGACGGTCGGCAGGGTCCACAGCAGGGCCAGCAGGAACATGGTCACCATCGAGAACGGGCTGCGGCGGCGCCCGTCCTTCATCCGCTTCTGCGTCTTGGTCCTGGTCGCTGGCCTCGACGTGGGATCCGATGTCTCCGATGTCGTGGTGTGGGCGCTCATCGCATGGCCTCCTGCTTCCGGAAGTCCCTGACCTGGTAGATCAGGATCGGGATGACCGCCACGAGGAGGACCACGATGAGCGCGGTCGCCCGGCCGGCGTTCTGGTTGGTGAACAGCTCGCGGAAGAACATGTTCGCGATGACATCGGTGTCGTTGCGGCCGTTGGTCAGCACGTAGACGATGTCGAAAACCTTCATCACCAGGATGAGCACGGTGATGAAGACGGTGACGATGGTGCCCCAGATCTGCGGGATGACGACCTGCCAGAAGATCTGCAGCTCGGTGGCCCCGTCGATGCGCGCCGCCTCGATGGTGTCCTCGGGCACGTTCTTGATCGCCGAGGACAGCAGCACCATCGCGAACCCGGTCTGCAGCCAGATCAGGATCACCATCAGCAGCAGCGAGTTCAGCCGGCCGTCGGAGATGTCCAGCCAGGGCTGCGGGTCCATGCCCAGCACGTTGACCGCGAAGGCGTTGAGCACCGCGATCTGCGGCTCGCCCGGGGGACGGTAGCCGTAGATGGTGGTCAGCCAGATCGTCGAGGCGGCCACGAAGCTGATCGCCATCGGCAGGAAGATGAAGCTCTTGCTCCACTTCTCCCCCGCGGCAGAGAGCTTGTCGGCCAGGACCGCGACCGCGACGCCGATGGCGACGGTGACGGCCGGGACGATCGCGATCCACAGCAGGTTGTTGAAGATCGCCGACCAGAAGGCAGAACTCTCGAACAGCGCCTGGTAGTTGGCCCAGATCGGTTCGGCGTACTCGGTGCTGTCGCGGTTGGCGAAGCTGTAGTGGATCGTCTGGATGGTCGGGTAGAGCAGCATCAGCCCGATGAGGCTGAAGCCGGGCAGGAGGAAGGCGTAGGGCATCACGCCGTGCTCGAGCCGGCGCGGGAGCGCCTCGATCGCCAGGTTGAGGAACCAGAACAGCACCGCTGCCCCACCGACGCCGGCGATCAGGCCGAGCGCGGCCATCAGGATCTTGCTGTTGAAGAACCAGCCGGGGTACCAGGCGAAGGCCAGGAAGAGGTTACCGAGCGCCCAGACGGTGACCGCGATGCCGACCACGCCGATGAGCAGCTTGACCGGCTGCAGCCCGGCGTCCTTGGGCCCGGTCGAGGGGTTCTGCGTCTGGACGGGGCTGACGTCCGGGCTGTCTGGCACGTCCTCCCCGACCGGTGGGGTGGACTGGGACATGGTCATTGGTCATCACCCTCCTCACCGACGTCCGACTGGTCCTCGACGGCCTCCTCCGGCCACTGGTCCTCGATCATGTCGGTGACCTCCTGGGCGGTCCGGTCGCCGGCCTGGAACTCCACCATGCCGGTCCAGAAGGTGCCCGAGCCGACCTCGCGCGGCATGACGTCGGAGCCGTCGTAGCGGAAGACGTCGGCCTCGATGGCCATCTGGGCGATCCCGCGAGTGGTCTCATCGGGGTAGAGCGAGAGGTCGAAGGTGCTGTGCGGGCTCAGCCAGCCGCCGGCCTCGGCCCACGGGCCGCCGAACTCGGCGCTGGTGAGGAACTCCATCACCGCGATCGTGTCGGTGTCGTAGCTGAACGCCGCGGCCAGGTCGCCGCCGCCCAGGATCGGCTGGCCGTCGTAGCCCTCCTCGGCCCGCGGGAAGATGAAGGTGCCGACCTCCTCGTCGAGGTTCGCCTGGACGTCCTCGGGAAGGAAGCCGGTCGCGAAGTTGCCCTGGCGCATGAGGTAGCAGCCCGGGTCCTCCCGGAAGGCGGGGTTCATGGCGTCGCCGAAGGGGGTGTTGAGGATGCCCTGCGAGCCGCCCAGGACGTTGCCCTCCTTGTTGGCGAGCTCGCCGTAGGCCTCGAACGCCTGGACCACCTTCTCGTCGTTGAACGGCATCCGGTGGTAGATCCAGTCGTCGTAGACGTCCGGACCGTGCAGGCGCAGCATGTACTCCTCGATCCAGTCGGTGCCCACCCAGCCGGTGGCCTGGTCCGCCTGCCAGCCGATGCACCAGGGAGCTGCACCGGTGTCGGCCTGGATCTGGTCGGCCAGCTCCTGCAGCTCGGCCAGGGTCTCCGGCTCCATGTCCCAGCCGGCCTCCTCGGCGGCCTTCTTCGGGTACCAGACGACCGACTTCACCGCCATCCGCATCGGGGCGGCGTAGACCCGGCCCTGGTAACGGGCGGAGTCGAGGAAGCCGGGGATCAGCGAGGCGTCGAGGGCGTCGTAGTCGAGGAAGGCGTCGATCGGCACCACGTGGCCGGCGTCGGCCATGTTCATCACGCCACCGGGCTGGGGGAACAGGCCGATGTCGGGAGGGTCACCCGCGTTGACCCGCACCTGGACGGTGTTGGTGAAGTCCTGGTCGCTCACGTAGGTGATGTCGATCCCGCTCTCCTCCTGGAACTTCTCCAGCGAGGCCAGGAACTGTGCCTCCTCATCACCACCGAAGGCACCCATGATCGAGACGCTGCCGTCTCCCTCCTCCGGCTCACCGACACCGGCGGCCGCGGCATTGCCGCGACCGGCGTCAGGGTTCTGCAGACATCCAGTGAGGCTCAGTGCCGCCACCGCCGCGATCGCGGGGGGCGCAAGCCTTCTCCACCGTGAGTTCGCCACCTTTGGCTCCTTCCGCCGCGGGGTCGGTGGCCTGTCGCCGGGGGCGGGACAGGCATGCTGACACCGACACTCCTGGGGTGACGCTAGTACAGGAAGGTGCTCCAGATCACACTGAAGCGGATCACGCTTTGATCACGTTCATCATCGCCGGTCGGGGTCCTCCCGGGCCGGGCCGTCCTGGGCGCGCAGCTGGGCCATCACCCGCACCACCTGGGGGCCGAGCTCCCGCTCGGCCACGGTCCTCCCGTCGTGCGCCCACCGCAGCACCCGGTCGAGGGTCGGCACGCCTCGACAACGGGTGCACACCAGGACCCGGGTCGGCCGACGGTGCCGGTGGACCACGTGCCCCGCCACGCACCGGCCCTGCCACCGTCCGGGCACCACCGGCTCCTCGCCCACCGGGTAGCACCGGCGCCCGGTCGACCCGATCGCCAGGGCGCGGGCCCGCCATACCTCGTCGTGGCCGTGCTGGGGCCCGACCAGGGCGTGCGCGATCTCGTGCAGGAGCGTCTCGCGCACCTGCTCCTCGTCGTGCGCCCGGGTCAGGTGGGGACTGAGGGTGATCCTGCGGTCGTGGTGGTGGCAGGCTCCGGCCCGGACCCGAGCGCGGTCGAAGGCGAAGCCCCAACCGGTCAGCCCGTGCTCGCGCAGCAGGCGCTCGGCCAGCGCGGCGGCCCGGTGCAGCTCCATACCCGCCATGGTAGGAAACACCGCTGACGGACCAGCGGCGTTATGGTCGGGCTGTGAACCTAGAGAAGGTCGTCTTCGGCTTCTTCGTGCTCATGGCGGCGACGCTGAACTTCGGCTACGTCCTCGGGGACATGAGCGACCCCGACATGCACAACGCCTACGAGCTGTACGCCGCGGTGGTGGTGAACATCATCGCCACGATCCTCAAGTTCGGCGACCGCACACAGATCGGCGCCGTGCACCTGGCGACCAGCCTGGTGGCCAGCATCCAGCTCATCATCGCCACCCTGGTGTGGGTCTGGGCCAGCCACGTCGACCCCGCCGAGGTCACCGACGCCCACATGTCCAGCGTGGTCTCGATCGCTGCCGGCGCCCTGCTGGCCAACATCGTCTCGATCGTGCTGCTCGTCGTCGAGACCGTCTCCTACCGGCGCCGCTGAGGCGGACGGGCACGCTCGATGGCCAACCTGCTCCAGCTGCTCCGCCGGGGCGACCCTGCCCGGCCGCGGCCCGACTCCCTGCGCCGGACCCGGGTCGAGGTCCCCACGGAGCCGCCGACCACGGACGCTCTCTTCCTGGTGCTGCGTCAGATGCGCGCGCCGCTCGTCGTCGTGGTGGCCGTCTTCGCCCTCATGACCTTCGGCCTCTCGCTCATGCCCGGCACGGAGGAGAACCCGCAGCCGCTGTCGCTGTTCGAGAGCTTCTACGTGGTCAGCTACACGGGTCTGACCATCGGCTTCGGCGAGCTGCCCCACGCCTTCAGCACCCAGCAGCGGATGTGGGTCATGCTCACCATCTACTCCTCGGTGCTCGCCTGGACCTACTCGATCGCTGCCCTGCTCGCCCTGTCCCAGAACCGCACCTTCCGGCAGGCGCTCGCGCTGCAACGGTTCAGCCGCAAGCTCCGGGCGGTGCGGACCCCCTTCGTCCTGGTGGTCGGCTACGGTCGCGCGGGAGAGGCGGTCTGCCGGGCGCTGGAGGAGCAGGGGAGGGCCTTCGTGGTGCTGGACCAGGACGAGGAGCGCGTCCAGCAGCTGGCCCTCGACGGCTACCTCACCGACCACCCTGGCCTGGTGGGCAGCGGGCGCGACCCGCGGATGCTCGGGCTGGCAGGGCTGGGGCGTGACCAGTGCGAGGCGGTGCTGGCCCTCACCGACAGCGACGAGACCAACCTGGCCGTGGTGATGGCGGTCAACCTGCTCCGGCCCGAGCTCATGGTCATCGCCCGGTCGGCCAACCGCGAGCACGCCCAGCAGATGCACGACTTCGCCGCTGACGTCGTCGTCAACCCCTTCGACCGGTATGGCGCCTACCTCGTCATGGCACTGCGGCGGCCGTTCAGCTTCCGGTTCGCGTCCTGGCTGATGAGCCGGCGCAGCGCGGAGCTGCCGCACCATCTGGAGCACCTCGCGGAAGGACGATGGGTGGTCTGCGCCGACGGCTCCTTCGGGGTCGAGGTGACCAGCGACCTGGAGAGCGCGGGGCTGGACGTGGTGCTCGTCGACCCCGCCCACGGCAAGCCGGACGTCTCCGGCGCGGTCGGCTTCGTCGCGGGGGCGGAGTCAGACATCGTCAACCTGGCGATGGCCGCGCACGCCCGGATCGAGAACGACGAGCTCTTCGTCGCGGTGCGGCAGAACTCCACCGTCAACGAGGCCCCGCTGGCCGCCTTCGACCCCGACTCGGTGTTCATCCCGACCGAGCTGCTGGCACGCGAGGCGGTGGCTCGGATCACCTCACCCCACTACTGGAGCTTCGTCGACCACGTGCTGCACGAGGACGACGACTGGTGCCGTCGGGTGATGGAGGAGATCGTCTCGGTGGTCGGGGCGGAGACGCCGGTCTCCGCCCGCATCGACATCGACGTCGCGCACGCCCCCGCTGCGGTGCGCTGGCTGCGCAGCGAGCAGCTGCTGGTCGGCGACGTGCTGCGCGACCCGGACGACCGCGAGGTGCGGCTCGCGGCATACCCGGCCGTGCTGGTCCGCGCCGGGCGACGCACCTTCACCCCGGACCTGCGGGCCCCCCTGCAGGAAGGGGACATCCTCCTGCTGCTGGGGCGGGAAGCTGACCTGGACCTGATCGCGTCCACGCTGTTCAACGACTCGGCGGTGGAGTATGTCGCCACCGGCCGCGAGGTGGCCACCGCCTGGATCTTCCGCCACCTGCAGCGCTGGAGCTGGTCACGCCGCGGTCGCCACAGCCGCCTGTCCGACGCCCCGGAGCACCGGCCACCCTTCCCGCCGCGGCCCCCGGTCTAGCGTCCATCGAACTACGCTGGGTGGATGAGCTTCCTCGACCGGGTCAAGCGGGCCGTGGCGACGCGGGAGACCACCGAGCCCGAGCCACGGCTGTCCACCCTGCCCGACCCCGGCGGCGAGCCGGTGAGCGACCTGCCCCTGACTCCTGAGTCGCGCCGGCTCGGCGAGGAGGAGAAGGCCCACATCGCCCGGGCCCTGGAGGAGCTGGCCGCCGAGGACGTCGACGTGGACGACCTGACCTCCATCAGTGCCGGGCTGGACCGCGCGCTCACGTCCTGGCTGGCCGACCGGAGCGCCGACCACGACGCGATCGTGCAGCGGTATGCCGTGGCGGTCGGTGAGCACCTGCACCGCCACACCGACCTGGCCTGGGAGGTCGTCACCGACGTCTTCGGCACCGACCTGGCCGTCGCCGCCGGTGACTTCGTCGTGGTGCCGAGCAACCTCGTCGCGGTCCGCTGGATGCGGCGCGAGCAGGGCTGGGTGCCCTCGGTCGTGGGGCACCTCGTCCGGGTGCGCAGCTGGTAGAGCGGCGCGCGCCCCGGCGGGCTCGCGATCAGCCCGTCCGTCGCCGATCGGACCGGCCTCGGGCGGGGTGGTCAGCCTGAGGACGCCGCGGCCGCACCGTCGTCCTTGGCCTTCATCAGGTCGATCGCGATGACCGTGCCCAGGATGATCTGCCGCAGCCGGGGGCTGGCGCCGGGGAGGAAGCTCACCGCATACCGCTGCCCGCCGAAGAGACTGGTGGTCAGCCCGGCCCATCGACGGGAGATCCGGGCCACCGGTTCGTTGCGGACCATGATCGAGTAGTCGTAGCCGAGGAAGGAGCCACGCACCTCGAGCGGGTCCCCGCCGTCGGAGGGGAGGAAGGAGACCTTCTTGGTGAAGAGGGTGAACTCCCGGCGCAGCGTCCCCAGCGGCTGGTCGGCCCCGTCGAGCACCTGGTAGGTGTCCCGGCTCATGAAGTTCATCACGTCCACGAGCCGCAGCACCTGTGTGCCGTCCGGCTCGGTGACCTCGAACTCCCGGTGACCGCCGAACATCCGCGCCATGGTGCTGCCCTGCGTGGTGATGCGGCCGACGACCTCGTCACCCTCGTGGATCTCGAAGTCGCTGCGGAAGAGTCGGGTGAGCTGGTCGATGACCAGAGCGTCGGCGTCGATGAGCCCCATGGGACTGTTCTACCAGCCTCGTGACCTCGCATGACAGGGACTTGACCTGCGTCAAGGAACCGTCTGCGCGATCTCCGTACGTTGTGAGCAACCCCCTTGAGAGGGGGACTGGACAACGAAGGGACAGACCATGAGCACCACCACCACCAAGAAGACCATCCTGCGTGCCGAGGGCTTCTCCTGCCCCAGCTGCGTGGCCAAGATCGAGAAGCAGGTCGGCCGCCTCGAGGGTGTGGAGTCCGTCACGGTGCACTTCGCCTCCTCCCGTGTCGAGGTCGCGCACGACCCGGTCCGGGTCACCGCCGACGACCTCGTCGCCGCTGTGGGCAAGGCCGGCTACCAGGCCACGCCCGCCGCCTTCTGACACGGCGGACCCTGCCAGCGGCTGCCGCCGCATACCTCACACGCTCCTGAGAGGAAAGAACACATGCACAAGGTCCAGTCGTGGCTGGTCGGCCGCTGGGCCGTCCCCGCGGTCTCGGGACTGCTGATCCTGGCCTCGGTCGCGGCCAGCCGTCTTGGGCAGAACCAGCTGTGGGGTGACCTCCTCATGGTCGCCGCCGCGGTCGTGGCCGGCACCCCCGTGGTGAAGAAGGCCGTCACGGCGCTCAGCGTCAGGGTGATCGGCATCGACCTGCTGGTCTCGGTCGCCGCCATCGGCGCGGTGATCATCGGTGAGTACTGGGAGGCGGCCGCCGTCACCTTCCTGTTCGCCATCGGGCACGCCCTCGAGGACGCGACCCTGAACAGGACCCGCTCGGCACTCGCCGAGCTGGTCGCGGTCGCCCCCGACGTGGCCGTGGTGCTGCGCGACGACGAGCAGGTCGAGGTCCCCGCCCACGAGGTGGGGTTCGGCGAGACCGTCCTGGTCAAGAACGGCGCCAAGGTGCCGGTGGACGGCAAGGTCACCGGCGGCACCGGCGCGCTCGACGAGGCTTCCATCACCGGCGAGTCCATCCCGGTGGAGAAGACGACCGGCGACCAGGTCTTCGCCGGCACCATCTCCACCGGGGGCTTCCTGCAGGTCGAGGCCACCGGCGTCGGCGCCGACACCACCCTGGCCCGGATCATCCACCGGGTCGAGGAGGCGCAGGACGCCAAGGCGCGGACGCAGAAGTTCATGGACCGCTTCTCCGGCTGGTACACCCCCGCGATCATCGCGCTCGCGGCCGTTGTCGGCCTGGTCACCCGGGACGTCGTCCTGGCCCTGACCCTGCTGGTCATCGCCTGCCCCGGCGCGCTGGTCATCTCCATCCCCGTCTCGATCGTCGCCGGCATCGGCCGCGGCGCCAAGGACGGCATCCTGATCAAGGGCGGCGAGTTCCTCGAGACCTCTGCCAAGATCGACGCCGTCGCGCTGGACAAGACCGGCACCCTGACCGAGGGTCGTCCGCAGCTGACCGACGTGGTCCTGCTTGACGGCGCCAATGCACTCGGTCCGGACCACCCGCCGGTCGACGAGGACGAGGTGCTGCGGTATGCCGCTCGCGCCGAGGCCGGGTCCGAGCACCCGCTGGCCCGCCCCATCCTGGAGGCCGCCGCACAGCGCGGTCTGCCGGTGATCGGCCTGCCGGAGCACACCGAGCCGGTCCCCGGCAAGGGCATCGTGGCCACCCTCGACGGTCACCGGGTGGCGGTCGGCAACCTGGCCCTGCTGCGGGCGGAGCAGGCCGAGCACGCCATGCAACCCGAGCAGGTCGAGGTCAGTGCGGACGCCGACGGGGCGGCGAAGGTCGTGGCCGAGCTGGCCGCGCAGGGTCGCACCCCCATGGTCGTCGCCTGCGACGGTCACGCGATCGGCGTGGTCGCCGTCGCCGACCAGATCCGCCGGGACGCCCCGGAGATGGTGCGCCGGCTGCACGCTGCCGGCGTCAGGAAGGTCGTCATGCTCACCGGCGACATCGAGCCGGTCGCCCGCGCGGTCGGTGGCCAGGTGGGCATCGACGAGGTCCGCGCCGGGCTCCTGCCCGAGGACAAGCTCGAGGCGGTCGAGGAGCTGCGTCAGCAGGGCTACACCGTGGCCATGGTCGGCGACGGCGTCAACGACGCCCCCGCGCTGGCCACTGCCGACATCGGCGTGGCGATGGGCGCCGCCGGCACCGGGGTCGCGATCGAGACCTCCGACATCGCGCTGATGCAGGACAACCTGCTCAAGCTGCCCGAGGCGGTCTCGCTCGCCAGGCGCACCGTGAACAACATGCGGCAGAACATCGTGATCGCCCTCGCCACCGTGGCGCTGCTGATGGTCGGTGTGCTGTTCGGCGGCGTGACCATGGCCGTCGGGATGCTCGTCCACGAGGCGTCCGTGCTCATCGTCATCGTCAACGCCATGCGCCTGCTGCGCCGCAGGGACGACCCGGCAGCTCGCGCCACCGGCGGGAGCCCGAGCACGCCGGTCGCCGACTCCGGCCCGGGCGCCCCGGTCATCGACTCCGACCCGAGCGCCGAGGTCACCAACGAGTCGCAGGGCCACGTCGCGCAGCCAACCTGACCTGTCTCCGGAGACAGACCGGGAAGGACAACGTCCTGCACCGCAGACGACGTCGCCGACGTCGCATGTGGTGCAGGACGTTGTCTGTCTGTGACGGTGGCGTCTCGATCGAGGTGTATCCCTCCATCTAGGACATACGCCAGATCGCGTGAGAAAACCTCATCGAGGCTCGTCCGCCTGAGCAAGCGCGTCCAGGTCGCGGACGGCATACCGATGGTGCTCCCACTCCTCCTCCAGGACGGTGCGCAGGCAGGACAGCACGGTCTCGGGGTATGCCGGATCGTGCGGGTTGCGTCGTCCCTCCGCCAGGAGGTCCGGGGTGAGACCGGCGATGAAGTCACGCACCATCCGCTGCCGGTCGGCACGCGCCTGCAGGACCTCGGTGACGGTGGGCGGGTCGGGTGAGAAGTCGGCGTCGTCGTAGGCACCGGAGCTGCTGCCGTCCGGGAGCCCGGCCGGGTGGTAGGGCCGGTCGCGCTCGAGGATCGCCCGGCCGAGCCAGGTGTCCGTCGCCATGACCAGGTGTCGCAGCGTCTGCGTGAAGGACCACTCGCCGTCGACCGAGGCCTCGACGCTGCCGGGCGGCATCGCCCTCGCCCGCTCGGTGGTGGCCGCCCAGGTCCGCTCCAGCGCCGACCAGGCCTGGGTGAGGCCGGCGGGCTCCTCGGCCACGCGCAGCTCACGCCCCGGGAAGCGCTCGTCGAGCACCGCGTCGATCAGCGGCACGACGTCGACGCCGTTGACCACGAGCCGGTTCCCGTCCTCCAGGAGCCAGGGTGAGTCGATCTCCATCCCGGCTACCTCACTGCCACGGATCACGACACCGCTCAGGTCGCAGTCGACGAAGCGGGACTCACGCAGGGTCCGATGAGTGAAGGTGCGGCCGGCGAGGCTCTCCGGCTGCCCCTGCTCCGGCTGTCCCTGCTCCGACTGTCCCTGCTCCGTGGGCTCCTGCTCCGACTCCTGCTGCTCTGGCTCATCGTGCTCGCCCATGACGGGCAGTCTGCCCGAGATCCAGGCCACGGTGGGTGCTTCCGACCGTCGGGCTACCGTGGCTCCATGGTCGGAGCCCTGGGTCAGGTGGTCGCCGGCGGACCCTGCCCGTGCGGCAGCGAGAGAGCGTATGCCGAGTGCTGCGGCCCCCTGCACCAGCAAGAGCGGCTCGCGGAGACCGCGAAGGAGCTGATGCGCTCGCGCTACGCCGCTTACGTGGTGCGCGACTTCGACCACCTGGTGCGGACCTGGCACCCGCGCACCCGCCCGGCCGACGTCGGCGCCGACGCCGGTATCACCTGGGACGGGCTCGTGATCGTCGATGCGCGCGCAGGCGGCCGGGACGACGCGGAGGGCGAGGTCGAGTTCAGGGCCCGCTACCGGCTGGACGGCCGCCGCGGCGTGCTGCACGAGCGCAGCCGGTTCGCCCGCAGGGCCGGGCGTTGGGTCTACGTCGACCGGGTCGAGGACGGCGCCTGAGCTGAGCGTCCTCGGGACCCGAGTCGCTGCCGGGCCACGGGGCGGGCGCCTGGTGCCACGCTGCGGGGGCACGTGCTGCCGCGCTGTCAGGGCGGGCGCCTGGTGCCGCGCTGCGGAGCGGGGCGCTCTGTGCAAGGAAACGTCTCCGGCGCAGGGGATATATCGTCTGCGGCAGACCGGTTTCCTTGCACAGGTGTTGGCGACGGCGGCCGCTGAGCTCGGCCACGGTGACGTAGGACTACTCCGCATTCCGTGGTCCCTGCGGCAGCGCCGGACGTGGCAGACTCTGCGGACACCGCATACCCGGGAGGTCCGACGATGGCCCGCTCTCCGCTGCGGCAGGTATATGCCGCACTCGCCGACAAGCCGCTCGGGCGGCACCTGTTCAGCGCGGCGGTGGCGCTGACCGCGCCGTACTTCCGCACCATCCGTGCCACGGTCGTCAGCCTCGAGCGGGGGCGCGGGGTGGCGACCATGGCCGACCGCTGGGGCGTCCGCAACCACCTCGGGACGGTGCACGCCATCGCGATGTGCAACCTGGCAGAGCTGGTGGCCGGGACGACGATCGAGATGTCGCTGCCCGAGTCGCACCGGTGGATCCCCAAGGGCATGCAGGTGTCCTACCTGGCCAAGGCGCGCGGCCGGCTCACCGCGGTCGCGACGCTCGAGGACCTCACCGGGCTCGGCGACCACGAGGCGCGCGAGGTCCTCGTGGCGGTCGACATCACCGACCCGGAAGGCCAGGGCGTGGTGCGCGCGGACATCACCATGTGGATCACCCCCACCACCCGTGCCCGCGCGACCCAGGACGCCTGAGCCGAATGCAGCCGCTGCACGGTGTCCGCGTCGCCTCCCTCGCCCCGAACCTGCCCGGCCCGCTCGCGGCGGCACGCCTGGCGCAGCTGGGTGCCGAGGTCACGAAGGTCGAGGCGCCCAGCGGGGACCCGCTGGAGCAGTATGCGCCGGGCTGGTATGCCGAGCTGGCGCGCGGCCAGCAGGTGCTCGCCCTCGACCTCAAGGACCAGCGCGACCGCGCGGAGCTGTCCCGGCTGCTGGCCACGGTCGACGTGCTCATCACCGCGATGCGACCCTCGGCACTGGCCCGCCTCGGGCTGGACCGCGACGTGGACGAGCACGGCCTGTTGCACGTGGAGATCGTGGGCCACGACGGAGACCGTGCGGACGAGGCGGGGCACGACCTGACCTACCAGGCCTCCGCCGGGACCCTGCAGCCCCCGCAGCTGCCCCCGGTCCTCGTCGCCGACCTGCTGGGCGGCGAGCGCGCCGTCAGCGCCGCCCTCGCCGGCCTGCGGCAGCGCGACCTGCACGGTGGGCCGGTGCGGCAGCGGGTCGTCCTCGAGGACGTGGCCCGGTCCGCGGCCGACGGTGTCCGGTACGGGTTGACGGCCCCCGGTGGGCCGCTCGGCGGCGCCCTCCCCTCCTATGCCGTCTACCCGACGGCGGACGGTCACGTCGCCGTGGCCGCGCTGGAACCGCACTTCGCCCGGCGGCTCGCCGAGACGGTCGGCGCCAGCCGCGAGGAGCTCGCCGAGCGCTTCGCGACAGAGCCTTCCGAGCACTGGGAGGCGCTCGCCCGCCGGGAGGACCTGCCGATCGCGGCGGTGCGCGGGCGGGCGGCACGGCATACCCCTGCCCGCCGATCTCGCTCGACAGCCCCCGAGGAGGGACCCGCATGATCCTGGACGGATTCCGCTCGCCCTGGATGGACGAGGAGCTCGACGACCTCGCCCGGCTGGCGCGGACCTTCATCGAGCGCGAGCTGCTCCCCCACCAGGAGCGGTTCGCGCGGCAGCAGCAGGTGGACCGGGAGGTCTGGACGGCCGCAGGAGCCGCGGGCCTGCTGTGCCTGAGCATCCCCCAGGAGTACGGCGGCGGGGGCGGCACCTTCGCCCACGAGGCCGTCGTGCTGCGCGAGCAGGCACTCGCCGGCGAGGACGCGTGGGGCAACGCGGTGCACAGCGTGATGGTCGCGCACTACCTGCTGGCGTACGGGACCGAGGAGCAGAAGCGCAGGTGGCTGCCCCGGCTGGCCAGCGGCGACCTCGTGGGCGCGATCGCGATGACCGAGCCCGGCACCGGCTCGGACCTGCAACGCCTCCGCACCCGCGCCGTCCGGGATGGCGACGACCTGGTCGTCAACGGCTCGAAGACCTTCATCTCCAACGGCACCCACTGCGACCTCGTCGTGCTGGCCGCGCGCACCGGCGAGCACGAGGACGGGCGCGGCCTGAGCCTGCTCGTCGTCGAGACGGATGACCTGCCCGGCTTCGCGCGCGGAAGGGTGCTGGAGAAGATCGGCCAGCACGGGCAGGACACCCGCGAGCTGTCCTTCACCGACGTGCGGGTGCCCGTGGAGCACATCCTCGGCGGAGCGGACCAGGAGGGCAGGGGGTTCGCCCAGCTGATGGCGCAGCTGCCTCAGGAGCGGCTGGTCATCGCCGTCGTCTCGGCCGCGGCGGCGGAGGCCGCGGTGCGGCTGGCGACCGCCTACGCCAAGGAGCGTGAGGCGTTCGGCAGCACCCTGATGGCCTTCCAGAACACCAGGTTCGTGCTCGCCGAGTGCGCGGCCGACGCGCTGGCCGCACGGACCCTGGTGGACTCCTGCATCGAGCAGCACCTCCAGGGAACGCTGGACGCCGCCGGCGCCTCGCTGGCCAAGTTCTGGTGCTCGGACGTGCAGGGCCGCGTCGTGGACCGCTGCCTGCAGGTCTTCGGCGGCTACGGCTACATGGCGGAGCTCCCGATCGCGCGGATGTTCACCTCCGCCCGCGTGCAGCGCATCTACGGCGGCACCAACGAGATCATGAAGGAGCTCGTCGCCCGTTCGCTCTGAGGGCACAGCTCACTGTCGGTCCCGCCCGTCACAACGGGCGGATGACCAGGCTCCTACCTCGTCTACCGCCCTGACCGGGCCTTGAGCACGGCCGCCGCGGCCCAGCAGATCCCGGCGAGCACGAGCGCCCCACCACCCACGGCGCTCTGCGGAACGGTGATGTCGCCCATCACCAGGGCGACGCCGGCCAGCACCGCGGCCAGCGCGATGAGCAGCCCCTGCACCAGCTCCCATGAACGTCCTGAACCCTTGACCGTCGGGCTCGACATGGCTCTCCCTCCGTCGTCGTCTCGGCGGCCGGACGGCCGCCCGGGGCAGCCTACGACCCGGTATCCGCCGCCGCCGACTGGCGTACGCGGGAGGAACCGTGTCTGATCGGACGATGCGCCTGTGGAGCCTGCACCCAGCACACCTGGACCGGCCGGGCCTGGTCGCCCTGTGGCGGGAGGCCCTGCTCGCCCAGGCGGTGCTCGCCGGCCGGACCCGCGGATACCGCCACCACCCCCAGCTCGAGCGCTTCCGGGAGTGTCCCTCTCCCCGAGGCGCGCTGGCGGCATACCTGGACGTGGTGCGGCAGGAGGCGACGGTGCGCGGCTACCGCTTCGACCCGGCGCGGCTGGACGACGTGCAGCGGTGGGCCGGGCGGCTCACGGTCGCCACCGGCCAGCTCGAGCTGGAGCGCACCCACCTGCTCGACAAGCTCGCCGTGCGCAGCCCGGCGGACCACGCTGTGCAGCTGAAGCTGGAGCTGCGGGCGCACCCCCTGTTCACCGTGGTGGACGGTCCGGTCGCCACGTGGGAGCGGGCCCCCGGCACGCCGCTCCGACCTGCCGACCCGGCGATCCGCGACTAGCGTCGCGAGAGGACACCATCCCGACGCAGGAGGACCCATGACCGAGCACCAGGACCGCAGCGCGGACGACAGCGTGCGGGTGAGCGATGACCCCGCCGACGTGGAGAAGGTGCACTCGCTCATCTCCGACATGGACGTCGCCATGCTGACCACCGTCGACTCCGGCTCCCCGGACCGGCGGCTCGTGAGCCGCCCCCTGTCCACGCAGGTCGCCGAGGACGACGGCGACGTGCTCTTCCTGGTCCGCAGCAGCAGCTCCGTCGCCGCGGACGTCCGCGCCGACCCGCGGGTGAACGTCGCCTACTCCTCGATGAAGGCGTGGGTGTCGCTGACCGGCACCGCCACGCTGGTCGAGGACCCTGACCTGGTCGAACGGCTGTGGTCCAAGGGCGCCGAGGCCTTCATGGAGGGCGGTCCGGACAACCCGGACAACGTCGTGCTCAAGGTCTCTGGAGACACCGCGCACTACTGGGGCGGGGAGTCGCTGGTCGGCACCGCGGTCAGCACCGTCAGGGCGCTCACCGGTCGGAACAAGAAGGACGAGGGATCCTCCACGGTCGTCGACCTGCCCTGACCGGACGGCATACCCCTAGAGAGAAGGAGACACCATGGCTGCTGAGGACACTCAGGACACCGACACCACCCGGACCGACCAGCTCGTCTTCCAGGATCCCGTCAAGCGCTACCCGGTGATCAGCCCGCCGGAGCAGACTCAGGAGGAGCCGGGGCTGCAGGCGGAGATGACGCCGCAGCCGGACATCGGCGAGTTCTCCTACCGCGGCACCGGCCGCCTGGAGGGCCGCAAGGCGCTCGTGACAGGTGGCGACTCGGGCATCGGCGCCGCGGTGGCCGTCGCGTTCGCGCGTGAGGGCGCCGACGTGGCGGTGCACTACCTGCCCGAGGAGGAGGTGGACGCCGACGAGGTGGTGCGGATCATCACCGAGACGGGTCGCCGGGCGGTCAAGGTGCCGGGCGACCTCATCGACCCCGAGCAGTGCCGGGACGTCGTCCGCCGCGCCGCCGCGGAGCTGGGCGGGCTCGACATCCTGGTGAACAACGCCGGCAAGCAGGTGGCCAACGAGAGCCTGGAGGAGACGCCGGACGAGCAGATCCAGCAGACCTTCCAGATCAACATCGTCGCCATGTTCACCCTGACCCGGGAGGCGCTCAAGCACCTGCAGGCCGGGTCGGCGATCATCAACACCACCTCGATCCAGGCCTACCAGCCCTCCCCGCCGCTGCTGGACTACGCGGCCACGAAGGCGGCGATCAACAACTTCACCAAGGGGCTCGCGCAGGAGCTGGCACCCAAGGGGATCCGGGTCAACGCCGTGGCCCCCGGGCCGATCTGGACACCGATCCAGCCCTCGCACGGCCAGCCGTCGGAGGACCTGCCCGAGTTCGGGCAGAGCGTGCCCCTCGGCCGGGCCGGGCAGCCCACGGAGCTGGCGCCGGCCTACGTCTTCCTGGCCTCGCCGGAGTCCAGCTACGTCCTGGGCGAGACGCTGAACGTCAACGGAGGCTCCCCGACGCCCTGAGCCACCCCTCCGGCCCCAGCGACGAGGCCGTCCGGTGCGCTCACCGGGCGGCCTCGTAGCGTGCCAGCGCCTCCCGCCGCTCCTCGGCGTGGTCGACGATCCGGCGCGGGTAGTCGTGGGCGTAGCCGTCCGCGTGGTCCCACGGCCGGTGGGCGGCCGCACCCGGCAGGTGCCGCAGCTCGGGGATCCAGCGGCGCACGTAGTCCCCGTCGGGGTCGAACTTCTCCCCCTGGGTGACCGGGTTGAAGACCCGGAAGTAGGGCGCGGCGTCGGTCCCCGTGCCGGCCACCCACTGCCAGCCGTGGTTGTTGGACGCCAGGTCGCCGTCGACCAGCCACTCCAGGAACCAGCGCGCACCGACCGGCCACCACACGTGCAGGTCCTTGGTGAGGAAGCTCGCGGTGATCATCCGCACCCGGTTGTGCATCCAGCCGACCGCGAGCAGCTGGCGCATCCCGGCGTCGACCATCGGATAGCCGGTCCGCCCCTGCTGCCACGCGAGGACCGCGTCCTCCGGCTCGTCGTAGCGCAGCCCGGCGAGTGCGGGCCGCAGGTCGCGCCAGGCACTGGCCGGCCGCTCGTGCAGGACGTCCGCGTAGAACTCCCGCCAGGCCAGCTCGGTCACGAACGTCTCCGCTCCCTCCCCCGACTCCTCGGCGAGGTCGGCGAGGAGCGTGCGCGGGTGGAGCGCGCCGATCTTCAGGTAGGCCGAGAGGCGGCTGGTCCCGTCGACCGCCGGGCGGTCCCGCTCCTGCCGGTATGCGGCAAGGTCGTGCTCGCGGAACTCGCGCCACCGCCGTAGCGCGGCCGCCTCGCCGGCGGGCGGGAGCTGCGGCAGGCCGTCGGCGGTGAGCGCCTCGTCGAGCAGTTGCTCCGCCCGGCCGTCGGAGGGCAGGTCGACCAGGTCCAGCCGGTCGGGGCGGGGGGCCGCCGCGGGCCAGCCGTGCTCGCGCCAGGCGCGGGCGAAGGGCGTGAAGACCTTGTAGGGCTCCCCCTGCTGGGTCCGCACCAGCCCGGGGCCGACCGCGTAGGGCGTGCCGGTCTCGACCCAGGCGACGCCGTTCTGACCCTCGACGCTTCGGAGCGCGGCGCGGACGCGCGTGTCCCGACGCACGCCATACCCGGTGGTCTCCCGCGACAGGTGCACGCCCGTGGCTTCGACCTCACGGACCACCTGCGGGACCACCTCGGCGGGATCACCCAGGCGCAGCACCAGCCCGCCGGCGAGATCCTCGTCGAGGGTCCGGAGCGAGGCGGCCAACCAGGCCCGGCGGACCGGGCCGCCGCCCTCCCACAGCGCCGGGTCGAGGACGAAGAGCGGCACGAGCTCACCACCGGGCCCGGCCGCCTCCTGGGCCGCGAGGAGCGCCGGGTGGTCCCCCTGGCGCAGATCGCGTCGGAGCCACAGCACCGAGGGTGGGGAGGTGGGCACGGCACCACCCTAGGTACGGCGGGTCGCGCACACCGCCCGAGACGGTCCGCACTCACGCCCCCGACGGAGGGCAGGGCCTGTGGAAAACCTCCGTGCTGCGACGACACCCGCCGTAGCGTGTCGTCATGAGACGCACGAGCAAGCAGAGCCACCGGGCGCGGGACGGCGACCTGATCGTGGTCGAGGCCTGGCCGTCCTCCATGCCCGCCGCACGGACTCGGTCGACTGGGCGCTCGAGGCCTGCCTGGAGCACTTCGAGACGATCGGACGAGGCGGCGAGACGCATGCTGCCGCCGTGGTGCTCTGCGACGAGCCGGTCACGGACGGGCCCCCGCCACCGGGTTTCCTGGCCACCTTCGAGCGGGCCAGAAGAGCCTCCGTCCGGCACGCCGTGCACCTGGTCGACTGGATCGGCTGCGACGATGACCTCTTCCGGTGCGCACGCAGACGCACCTTCGAGCTGACTGCTGAGCCGGGGTGGTGGGACGTGCCCGACCTGTCCTCGGCCTGACCAAGGGTCGGCCACGCGTGGGCGACCCCAGGGGTCCCCGGGGAGATCTGCTTCCGTCGACCTGCGAGCCCCGGTGTCACCGAGACACTGCTCGCCCCCGGAAGCCCTGGCTCAGTCGGCCTCGCGCTCGGCCCACCGTCGGCCGGGATCGCCTCCCCAGGCGTCCCAGGCCACTCTGCCGGGCGAGGGGAAGCCTGCCGACCCATGGGCGAACCCCTCGGCGTCGCGGTCGACCGCGTGCCGGGCGAAGTAGGCCTTCATCCGGCGCAGGTCGTCGTCGCTCACGTCCTGGCCCTCCGCCAGCTGGTGGGCGCGGTCGCGGCCCGTGTCGGTGAACCCCTGCCCCGCCCGGCCCTCCTCGATCCAGCGCACCGCGCGCTGGGCCGCCTCCTGCACACCCTTGGGCGGTATCGCCATCGCGTTCAGTCCTTCCTGGTGAGCGCCGACCCCTTGTGGGCCGCCTGCTTGAGGCTGGAGGAGGACTCGACGATGAAGGCGGGGTCATCCTGGCTCGCGGTGAACGTCTGGCCCTTGAACTCGAAGTCGGAGGTGCGCCGCTCCACGATCGTGCCCTCGGTCGTGCCCTGCGGCGTGTTCCAGGTCACCTGGTCGCCCTTGCGCAGGCCCATCGCTGTCCGCCCTTCTCCTCGTGCCGTGTGGAGCCGGTTGCCCCACACCGAGTGTGCCAGCGCGGCTCCCAGCCGGCAGGTGGGAGCGGACGGGTCGTCGAAGAACGGAACGGGGCAGGGTGCGGCAGAGTCTGACGTCCATGGGACGGTATGCGGTGACCTCCGCTGGGCGGACGGTCCTGGTGGCTCTGGGTCTGGCCCTGCCGGTGACCGCCTGCGGCGATCATGCCGTCCCGGCACCGGTGCAGCTGGACAGTGCCGAGGCGCGGGACCGTGTCGACCCCGCCGAAGCCGTGGCGCTTGCCGACCTGGTCACCGCCGCCGACTCCCTCGGCCTCACCCTGCTGGACGCGGCTGACGACGTGACGACCGTGACCTCACCGGCGAGCCTGCAGGTGACCCTGTCGATGGCTGCCGAAGGCGCCGACGGGGAGACGCTGGCCGAGCTGGAGGTGTTGATCGGGGCGAGCGGGCAGGAGCGCACCGACGGGATCAACGCCCTCAGCAGCGCGCTGTCTGACCTGGACGGGGACCCCGCGGTCGCCGGTGCGGACGAGCTGCCCGACGACCCGGTGGTGCACCGCGCGAGCCGGCTGCTCCTGGACGACTCGCTGACCGTGCAGCAGGACTTCGTCGACGTCCTGGCCCGCTCCTACGACGCCCCGGCCGAGACCACCGACCTCGGGGGTGACGGCGCCCAGCAGGTCCTGGACGCCTGGGTCGAGGAGCACACCGGCGGGCTGGTCCCGCACTCCGCGATCACCCCGGGTCCTGAGCTGCGGCTCGCCCTGCAGGACGCCGTCGTGCTCGCCGCCCGGTGGGAGCAGCCCTTCCTCGCCGACCTGACCCGGCCGCGCCCGTTCACGACGGCCTCGGGTGAGCAGGTCGAGGTGGACATGATGGCGACCGCGGCGCCCCGGGAGACCCTCTACGCAGAGGTGGAGGGCTGGCAGGCGGTGCGGCTGCCCTACACCGGAGGCCGGTTGGTGGCCGACGTCATCCTCCCGCCGGTGGGCAGCTCAGCAACGACGTTGCCGCCGGAGGTCCTGGAGGAGCTGCTCCTCACCGGGGAGACCCGGCCCGTCCTGCTGCAGATGCCGGTCGTCGACGCCAGGTCCAGCCTGGACCTGGCGCCCTTCCTCGCCGACCGTGCCCCCGCAGCGCTGAAGGGTGGTCTTGGCGGCATCAGTGACGAGCCGCTGTCCGTCAGCCAGCTGGCACAACAGGGTGTGCTGACGCTCGACGAGGAGGGCACGCTGGCCGCCGCCGTCACCGAGATGGGCCTGGCCGGCTCCGCCGAGCCCGATCCCCCGTTCGTCCTCACTGTCGACCGGCCCTACCTCGTCCGCGTCAGCGACGACCTGACCGGTTGGCCCCTCTTCCTGGCGCACATCGCCGACCCGCGGGGCGGCCCGGAGTCACGCTGACCGGCGGGCCGCCCACGTGCACCTCGCGGGGGGATGCTCAGGCGAAGCTGGCGGAGGCCTCGTCGAGTCGTGCCACCTGTTCGTCGGTCAGCTGCAGCGCGGAGGCCGCGAAGAGCTGGTCGAGCTGAGCCAGTGACGTCGCGGCCGCGAGCGGTGCGGTGATCTTGCCGTCCGCCATGGCCCAGGAGAGTGCCACCGAGGCGGGGTCGGTGCCGTGCGCCGAGGCGACCTCGTCCAGCGCGTCCAGCACCCCCAGTCCGGCCGGCGTGAGGTAGCCCTTGACCGCTCCGCCTCGTGCCTTGCCCTCGGTGTCGGCCTCGGTCCGGTACTTGCCGGTGAGGAATCCCCCGGCCAGCACCTGGTAGGGGAAGACGGCCATGCCGTGCCGTCCGGCCGCGGCGGCCAGGTCCTTCTCGTACTCGCGGGCGACGAGCGAGTACCGCGGCTGGAGCGCGACGGGCCTGGCGAAGCCGTTCTCCTCGGCGACGCGGAACCACTCGTCGATGGCCTGCGGGGAGAAGTTGGACAGCGCCACGGCGCGCACCTTGCCCTCGGTCACGAGCTTGTCGAAGGCGGCCGCACTGTCCACGATCGGCGTCTCGTCGTCCTGGTAGTGGGCGTAGTACAGGTCGATGTAGTCCGTCTGCAGGCGACGCAGCGACTCCTCCGCACCGCGGGCGATCGTCTCCGGGGTGAGGCCGAGGAGATCAGGCTTGCCGGAGACCTTGGTCGCGACGACGACCTCGTCGCGGTTGCCGCGCGCGGCGAGCCACTGGCCGATCACCGTCTCGGACTCCCCGCCGGCGTTGCCGGGCACCCAGTAGGAGTACATGTCGGCCGTGTCGAAGAAGGTCCCGCCCCGCTCGACGAAGCCGTCGAGGATGGCGTGGTACTCCTGCGGGGCGGCCGGGTCGTTGAAGGTGTTGGTGCCGAGGCCCAGCGGGTAGATGCCCAGCTCGGAGTTCCCGATACGGACGGTGGTGGTCGACGGTGCAGACATGAAGTCCTTCCTTGGCTTGGGGGGACGGCAGCCCGGACGGGCCCGCCCTCTGAAAGTAAGGAGAAGCGGCCCTCGGTTGTTCCGGTCGTCGGGCTGCCTGCTGGTCGACGCGCTCAGTGTCGCGGTGCGCAGCTCGGTCCCGTGAGGACCAGCCCGTCGCCCTAGCATGAGGCACCCGCACTCAGGAGGAACCATGGGCCAGGAGCCCGCACGGCATACCGACGACATGGTCGCCCAGGACTCGGAAGGGGGCGTCGACCCGACCGCCGACCGGGTCGAGGAGGAGGTCGTCGAGTCGTTCCGGGGAGGGGCGGACAAGGGAGCCGAGCGGCTGCACCGCAGCTGGCGGGTCCTGATCACCACAGGTCTCTTCGGCGGCATGGAGATCGGGCTGGGAGTCCTGGCCTACCTCGCGGTGCTGCACGAGACGGACAGCCACCTCCTGGCGGGACTGGCCTTCGGCATCGGTCTCGTGGCGCTGTACCTGGCGCACAGCGAGCTGTTCACCGAGGGTTTCCTGCTGCCGATCCTGGCGCTGTCCGCCGGCCGAGGAACGCTCCTTCAGCTGCTGCGGCTCTGGATGGTCACGCTCGTGACGAACCTCGCCGGCGGGTGGGTGTTCATGTGGCTCGTCGTGCAGGGCTTCCCCGAGTTCGGGGAGGTCCTGACCGAGACGGCACGGCACTACGTCGATGCGCCGCTGGACCTCAGGTCGGTTGCGCTGTCGCTGCTGGGCGGCATCGTCATCACCGTCCTGACGCGGATGCAGGCGGGGACCGACTCCGACGGGGTGAAGGTGGTCGCCGCGTTCTCCGCCGGCTTCCTGCTGGCCGGGCTGAGCCTGTTCCACTCCGTCCTGGACTCGATCCTCATCTACGGGGCGATCCACGCCGAGGGCATCGTCTCCTATGCCGACTGGCTGGGCTGGTTCTGGTATGTCGTGCCGCTCAACATGCTGGGCGGCCTGGTCTTCGTCACGGCGTTGCGGCTGGTGCGCGCCAGCGAGCTGCCGGACGCACCCGGTCCGGACGCGGGGGTCGAGCCGGACAGGTCGGCGACCGCCTGAGTCCCGTGGTGGACTGTCGGCCGGGATCGCCCTTGAGACACGGCCCACTGCTGGAGCTTGCTGCTGAGACGTGTTCCGCTTGGGCATCCCTGCCATCGGCGTGTCTGCGCCTGTGCCGATGAGGCCTGCGGCGTGTCGCACGCCTGGACCATCAAACCGCTACGAGCACATCGCCACAACCGTCCGCCCGGTCCTCCACCACTCACCCGCGTCTGCCCCATGGAGCGTGGCGCGCACGCTGCTGCGACCTGTGTGCTGTCTCACGTGTCTCAGGCTCGCCAGTCAGGTCTCAGAACCGGTCATCGCTGACCTGCCGTCACGTCGGTCAGGTCTGCGCCCGCAGGTAGCGCCCGAAGTGCGGCACGGTGAACGCGATCCGGCCCCGCTCGCCGGAGTAGATCAGGCCCTTCTTCAGCAGGGCGTCGCGGGCCGGTGAGAGCGACTGGGGCTTGCGCTCCAGGTGGGCGGCGATGTCGGCGGTCGCGACCGACTCGACCTCGTCCAGCTCCTCCCCAGCGGCCTGCTGCGCGGCGGCCAGGTCCGCCATCGCCCGCAGGTACTCCCGCTCACCGGGAGTCGCCCGCTCGTAGCGGGAGCCGAAGAAGCCGACGGCCAGCTCGGCCTCTGCGGCCGGGGAGGCGACCCGGACGTCCTCCACCTGGATCGGTGACTGGGGCGCCTGGTCCCAGACCTCCTTGCCGTAGGCCTGGATGAAGTACGGGTAGCCGCCGGTCGCGGCATACATCGCGTCCAGAGCGTCCTGGGACCAGGAGGCGTCCTCGTCCTCGGCGGGCAGCTGCAGGGCGCGGGCGGCCTCCTGCCGGGAGAGGCGGTCGATCCGGTTGTAGCGGAAGAGCCGCTCGGAGTAGGACTTGCTCGCCGAGAGCACCGCCGGCAGGTGGGGCAGGCCGGCGCCGACCACGATCACCGGCAGTGCGGTCTGCGACAGCTCGTGGCAGGCGGCGCACAGGGCCGAGACGTCGTCCGGCTGCAGGTCCTGCATCTCGTCGATGAAGATCGCGACCCCCTTGCCGACGTCGGCGGCCAACCCGCCGACGTCGGTGAACAGCTCGACGAGGTCGATCTCGATGTCGCCGGAGTCGGCCCGGCCGGTGATGGCGGGGGCGTCGATGCCGGGGTTCCACCGGTCGCGCAGCTTGGCCCCCGGCTGGTCCTTCTGCGCGAACGCCTTGATCACCCCCAGCACGTGGTCGACCTCCTGCCCCTGCGGGTGCCCGAGCTCGCGCACCGCCACGTGCAGCGCGGCCGCCATCGGCCGGCGCATGCCCTGCTCGGGGCGCGCCTCGTACTTCCCGGTCCCCCACCGCGAGCGCACGGCCGCGGACCGCAGGGCGTTGAGCAGCACCGTCTTGCCGACCCCCCGCAGCCCGGTCAGCACCATGGAGCGTTCCGGCCGCCCGCGGCGGATCCGCTCCAGGACGACCCGGAAGCGGTCCAGCTGCTCGTCGCGACCGGCGAGCTCGGGTGGGCGCTGGCCGGCGCCGGGGGCATAAGGGTTCCTGATCGGGTCCACGATGGGACTGTATGGAGTTCTCTAGGAATTTCGATACAGACACGCAGAGAAGTCGATCATCACCGCGATCCGGTGCCCGACGCCACCGAGGTGCGTCGACCTGGCAGCTCACCACCCTCGACCGCGCTACGGCATGCGAAAGGCCGGGCCGCGCCAGTGCGCGACCCGGCCTTCCGGTCGGGAGAGGTCCGCTCAGATGCGGGCGCCCTCACCGGTGGCCTCGGCCAGGTTGTTGTGCTGGATGCGCACGTCCTCCTTGGCCTCGGTCAGGGCGTCGACCAGACGCGGGGTCAGGGTCGGCTTGAACTCCTCCCAGGCGCCACGGAACTTCTCCGAGTTCGCACCGGTCCAGACGGCGTCCCGCAGGGCGCCGTCGATGTCACCGGCCACGCGCTGGATGTCCTCCGCAGAGTTCTGCAAGGTCCGGAAGAGGCGATCGAGTGTCCCGAGCTCGCCACCAACTGCACCACCCATGGTTGTCTCCTTTGTCCGAGGGTTTGATCGGTCCAGACCGCACCCCCCAACATTCCCCTCGGCGGGGCGATCCACGGCTCACCGTATGCAGGGTTCGGGGGTGCTGTCTACCGTTGGTGAGGCATGATGGAGACAACGGAGGTGATTGGCACGATCCTGCCGTGGCAGGGTTCCCGAGGCGGTCCGCTCACCCCGCCCAGATCACCTGCACGCGCTCGGCCTGACCCCCGGTGACCAGGTATCCCCCGCCCGGCGGGACGGCCTGGCCGTAGGCCGACCGGTTGAGCCGGGCGCCGAACAGGTCGGCGTCGGAGCTGCTCTGCGGGCTGAGCAGGACGCCGCTGCCTGACTTCTTCAGGGTGGCCGCCGGGCCCCGGTAGTGGGACTGAAGGTCACCCGGCGAGCCCGCACCGACGAGCAGCTTGGGCGCGTCCCGCATCGTCTCGAGGGTCTTGACGAGGGCGTCGGCCAGCCACCCGTCGGCACCGACCAGCTCCAGGTCGTCGACCGCGACGAGCAGCGGTCCGTCCGCGGCCGCCAGCTCGGCCAGCCGGGCGGTGACCTCGCCCTGGTCGCTGGTCAGGTCCCACGGGCCGTGCACCCCGGGCCGTCCCGCCAGCGCGCGCAGCGGGCTGGTCCGGGGGGTGACCACGGCGACCGGCCAGTCCCGGGCCAGGGCGGCGTGGACCAGCTGCAGCAGGGTCGAGGAACGGCCGGTGCGGCGGGAGCCGGTGACGAGCAGGCCCGGCCCGTGGTCGATGGCGTCGAGGTAGCGGATGCCGAGAGTGTCGCCACCGACCGCGACCGGCAGGGAGGTCTCCGGCACGGCGAGCCCCTGCTCGCTCTCCTCGGCCGCCATCCGCTCCGCCTGCTCGGCGTCGAAGCGGACCGGCAGCACGTCGACGTGGAAGGGCCGGCGGGACCGGGGCAGCTCGGCATACCGGGCGGTGGACCGCCGGGCCAGCTCCTGCAGGGCCCGCACCTGCGCGGTGCCCGAGGGGTCGGCGTCGAGCAGCGCCACCTGGGTCTCGCGCAGTCCCTCGGCGCGGAAGCCCCGGCCCTCGGGCATCGAGTCCGGCACCTGCTTGCTGCTCATCCCGATCGAGGCGAAGTCGGACCGGTCCGTCATCCGCAGCATGATCTTGTCGTCCAGCAGCGTGGACATCCGGCCCAGCGAGAGGGACCGGTCGCCGGTCATCACCACCCGTACGCCGACCGCGCCGCCCTCCTGCAGGATCTGCTGGAAGGCGGTCACCAGGCGGCCGCCGTCGAGGGCGTCGTAGGCCTGGTAGAAGCCCTCCCACCGGTCGAAGAGGATCAGCACGTAGGGCAGCCGGCGGTCCGGGTCGACCGCGGCGCGCTGCTCGGTGATGTCGGCGAAGCCGGCCTCGGCGAGGTGCTGCTGACGCTGGCTGATCACGCCGCGCAGCCGGCTCACGAGGCGGTCCATCCGGTCGGTCTGGTCGCGGCTGACGACCGCACCGACGTGCGGCAGCGCCACCAGCGGCAGCAGCGCGTTGTTGCCGCAGTCCACGCCGTAGACGTGCACGTCGGCCGGGGAGACGTCCCGCGCGACCGCTCCGGCGATCGCCCGCAGCAGGGTGGACCGGCCGGTCCGGGCCGCGCCGACGACCGCCAGGTGACCCCCGGCGCGCAGGTCGTAGGTCGCCACGTCATGGCGCTGCTGCGCCGGCAGGTCGACCAGACCCAGCGGCAGGACCAGCCGGTCCTGGGCCGGGGTGCCGTGCGGGAACTGCTCCAGCACCTGGTCGAGGGTGACGACCTCCTCCAGCGCGGGCAGCCACGGGCTGGGCGGGGTCTGGATGCCGGAGGACGCGCTGGCCTCCTGGCAGGCCGCCACGACCGTCGCCAGGTCGCTGGGGATGCTGGCGTCCTCCTCCCCGGCGGCGGAGCGCGGTGGTGCTACCCCCAGCTCGCGGAACGGCATACCCCGCAGCTCCACGTCCGCCGTCCGGCCCTGGCCGCGGGGGCGGCCACCCACCCGGGAGGACTGGAAGGGGATCAGGCTGCTGTGCCCGAGCCGGGCATAGGCGCGGCCGGGGGTGGACTTGGCGATGTGCGCGGCGTCGGGGGCCTCGATGACGTCCTGGGAGTCGTTGGTGTCAGTGACCCGCAGGGCGATCCGCAGGTTGGTGTTGGACTTGATCTCCGCGCTGACCACCCCGGCCGGGCGCTGGGTCGCCAGGATGAGGTGGACCCCGAGCGAGCGACCCCGCCGGGCGATGTCCACCAGCCCGGTGACGAAGTCGGGCAGCTCGGCAACCAGCGCGGCGAACTCGTCGATGACGATGAGCAGCCGCGGCATCGGTGGGTCGTCCGGTCCCCGGGTGGCCAGGTAGTCCTCGATGTCCTTGGCGTCCGCGTCGGCCAGCTGGTGCTCGCGGCGGCGCAGCTCGGCCCCGAGCGACTCCAGCGCCCGCCCGGTCAGGTGGCCGTCGAGGTCGGTGACCATGCCCACGGTATGCGGCAGCCGGTTGCAGTCCTTGAACGCCGCCCCGCCCTTGTAGTCGACGAGCACGAAGGTCATCTCGTCCGGCCGGTTGTGCACCGCCAGGGAGGCGATGACGGTCTGCAGCAGCTCGGACTTGCCCGAGCCCGTGGTGCCGGCCACCAGCCCGTGCGGGCCGTCCTTGACGAGGTCGATGCTGAAGCTGCCCTCGACGCCCTCGCCGACGACCGCCTCGGTGGTGCGCCCGACCTGCTGCCAGCGCTGCTCGACCGCCGCCCCGGTGGGCGGGTCCAGGCGCAGCACGTCCAGCAGCCGGCTCGAGGAGGGGATGCTGGCGGCCGCCTCTGCGGCCGAGACGTCGCGGACGGGGGCGACGGCGCGGGCGACCCGCTCGGCCCAGGCCGGGGTGACCAGGTCGGGCCGGACGGCCTCGACGACCGTGCGCTGGGTGAACCGGACGCTCATCAGCGGCTCGTCGGCCTGCACCACGGCGCGGCACTCCTCCGGCAGCAGCCGCACGTCGTCGTCGAGGCACAAGAAGGTCATGCCGACCGAGGGTCCCTGCTGCAGCAGCGCCACCATGCCGGGCAGCAGCCGCAACCTCCGGGACCCGTCCAGGACCACCATCATCGGGGGGAAGCTGGGGCGGTTGGCCGAGCTCAGCCCGCCGGACCCGCCGGCCTCCGCGAGCCGTGCCTCCAGGACGGCGACGAGCTCGCCGATCCGCCTCGCGGTCGTCTGGTCGTCCACCCCGACCTGAGCCAGCTCCAGGTCGCCGTCGTCGGAGCGCAGGTGCGGCAGCCAGCGCGCCCAGTGCCAGTCCTCCTCGCCGTCCTCGGTGGTCAGCAGCGTCATGTCGAGGTCGACGGGCGAGTGCAGGACGGCGAGCTGGGCGAGCACCCACCGGGCGACCGCACGACGCGCCGGCCCGGCGACACCGGTGACCCCCGACTCGTGCAGCCGCACGGTGACCGGCACGTCGGGAGCCGTCCACACCAGGTCACCCTCGTGCTCCTCGCGGCTGCTCACCTTGATCTGCACGCTGGAGAGCTGGTCGGCCGTCCCGAACCGGGCGACCAGCCAGTCGGGGTCGGTGCGCCGGCGCTCCCACAGCCGGGCGCGGGGGCCGATGGCGGTCATCAGGACCTCCCCGGGGTCGGCGAAGTCGCGGCGTCGCGCGGTGCGCTCGTCGGTGAGCCCCTCCAGCGCCGCCTGCTGCACCTTGCGGGTACGGCGGGTGAACTCGGCGAAGTCGGCCTTGTAGCGTTTGCGGTCACCGGTGCGGCCCATGATCCAGTTGCTCAGCGCCATCAGCGGGGTGAGCACGATGAAGATGAGCGCGGCGGGGCGCTGGTAGATCATGTACAGCGCGACACCGGCCACCGCGGGCAGCAGCATCATCGGCCACGGGATCATCTGGGAGACCGAGCGCTTGGGCTCCGTGGGCAGGGTGAACTCGGTCTCCCGCGGCGCCGGCAGCAGCCGCGGCGGCCGGTTGTAGTCCAGCGTCGCCCCCTGCGGGCTCGGCGACAGCGAGGCGTCCGGAGCGGTGGGGATGGTCAGCTCCAGCAGGCAGGGTCCGACCGCCAACGACTGGCCGGGCTCCCAGGTCTGCCCGTCGGTGACCTCCTCCCGCTCCAGGTGCAGCATCGGCACCGGGTCCTCCGGGCTGAGCACCCGGGTGCCCGGCGGCAGCTCGGCATAGGTGCTCTCCCCCGCCTTGCGCTGCCTGATCTCCCCGTCCACGTCGAGGACGATCGGTCCGGCGAGCGGGCGGCTACGCTGCACCGGCTCCTGCAGGGTGCCCACCAGGTCCGGCTCGGGCACCAGCTCCACCGACCCGTCCCACTGCACCCGCACGGTCAGGCACAGGTCGGGTATGCCGTGCCCCTCCGGCAGGGTGATCGCCGCCTGCGGGTCGGCACCGACCGGGTGGTCGCCGACCTCGAGCCGGGTGACCAGCCCGGCACCCGGGCCCGAGGCGATCCGCACCTCGACCAGCCCGGACGGCTCGGCGAGCACGTCGGACACGGGCGCGTCCAGGCCGACGATGCTCCCGTGCCGGACCGGGCTTTGGGCCAGGGGCTGGCCCGGGTCCAGCCGCTGCCGGCCCAGGTAGAGCTCGGGGGCGGAGGTGTCGACGGTGCCGTGGACCGGCGCCACCGGTCCGGCCTCACCGCCGTGCCCCTCACCGGCGGAGCCGGCCGCGACCAGCCGGAGGTGACCGCCGCGACCGTGCCGGCTCTCGGCCAGGGGCGTCTGGAGGCGCCGGGCCAGCGCCAGCGCCAGGTCACCGACAGTGGCGTCGGCCTCGGTGTCGACGACCAGGTCGTGGGGGGCCGCCGGTGCCCGTTGTCCCTGGACGGGGCTGGCGACCGCCGTGATCAGCAGCCGCACCCGGTCATCCCGACTCGCGGGTGGTCGGCGCCAGGTGGCCCACCAGGGCGGCGGTCTCCGGCTCCAGCCCGTCGCCGGCCAGCACCGTGGTCATCTCCTGCGCCACCCGGGAGGCGGTGTCGGGGTCGTGGCCACCCAGCAGGCGGAGCAGGTCGCGCCACAGCGCCTGCGAGCGGGGGACGAGGGTCAGCCCGCAACGCAGGGTGCGCTCGGCACCGCTGTCGTCGCCGGCGGCAGCCTGCGCCGCCGCGGCCCGCCGGGTGACGGCCGTCGCGACCACGCGCCCGTCCCGGGCCGCGGCGTGGAAGGCCAGCCAGCGGTAGCGGTCGGCCGGGGTGGCGGAGAACATCTCGCCGCGGGCCTGCGCGAGCACCCCGCTGAGCCGTTGCGGGTCGTCGGCGTGCTGCTGGGCAACCGAGGCGAGCTCCAGCCAGTCCACGTGGACCGCCGGGGACAGGCGCCAGCGACCCTCGTCGTCCCGCCCGAGCAGCGGCGTGCCCTGGGGGTCGGTGCCGAGCCAGCGGACGGCCGCGGCGAGCGTGGCCTCGACCACGTCGTCCTCGACCCCCCGTGGCCACAGGGAGACCCTCAGCACCGACTCGTGCACGCCGTGGGGGTGCAGCGCGACCAGGCAGACGAGCTCGGTGAGCAGCGCCTCCCGGCCCGGGTCGACCTGGTGCGGAGCCTGCACCTGGACCGGGCCGAGCAGGCGGACGTGCGCCAGCGCCCTGGACCGGTCGTGCATCGAGCCCGCACTCCGGACGTGCCGGACGCCCTGCTCGGGCAGGGTCGCCACGGCCTCCTGCGGACCCATCGCGGCGACGGTCGCGGTGGCCTGCGTGGCGGCCTCGCCCGCGTCGCGCAGCCAGTGCGCCACCGAGGACAGGTTCTCGTGGCGCAGCCGACGGGCGTTGCCGCTGAGGCCGAGGGCGCCGAGGTCGAGCAGCCCGCCGCCGTCGACGGTGAACCGCCAGCGCGCGGCCAGGGTCTGGCCGACGCACAGCGCGGCCAGGCTGTTGCGGCCCTGGGTGAGCAGCTGGGTCAGGCGCTGCGCCTCCTCGGCACCGGGCTGACCGGACAGCACGACCACGTGGGGCGGCAGGTCCGCGCCGGCGCCGGCGAGGCGCCCGGCGAGCACGCCGTCCACGCCCAGCCGCCGGGTGAGCTCCTCGCGCTCCGCGACCCCGGCCTGGAGCCGGTCGAGCACGTCCTCGAGCGAGGTCGCGACGTGGACCCGGCCGGGTGCCAGGTCGGCGAGGGCGTCGGCCCCCGCGAAGCCGACGAGGGTGACCTGGACCCCGTCGGACCAGGGGTGGGTCAGCAGGTCGACGACGGAGGCGAAGGCGACCTCGCGAGCCACGCCGACGTCACCGCCGATGCTGACCAGCCCGGGCGCAGCCTCCAGGTCGACGAGCAGGTCGAAGCCGTGGGAGACGGCGATGTTGACCAGGGCCGGCCAGGGCGCCGACGCCGTGGGCTGCAGGCCGGCCAGGTCGTCCCGACGGACCGACCAGACGCGGCCGTCCTCGACCTCCCGCCAGGGGGCAGGCGGTGCGGGGTGACCGGAGCCGGCGAGGTGCACCAGGACCTGCTCGTCGTTGACGTAGACCGCGGTCGGGTCCGGCAGCGGCAGCTGCTGGTGGGCGCGGCCCTCGGTCAGCGCCCGCAGGGCGAGGTCGAGCAGCTGTGCGCGGCCGGGGGTCCCGGCCAGGAGCAGGGACTCCTCCTGCGCCGAGGGGTCGCCGTAGGGCCCACGGCGCGTGGAGAGGGCCAGCGCCAGACCCGCCAGGATCATGCCGCCGCCCAGGGTGAGGTCGCCGAGGTCGACGCGGCTGCGGGCGGGCTGGGTGACCTGCGCGCTCGGCATACCTGCATCGTCGTGCCCGCTGCCGGCGGCTGCCTCGCCCGCGCCGTCCAGCGCCGTGCCGGCCGCGTCAGCCAGGCCGGCGCTGCCCAGGTCGAGCCCGGTCTCGCCGGCGTCCGTGCCCGCCTCCACCACCGCGGCGGTGTCGGCCTCGAGCGGCGTGCTGGTGAAGGGCAGGTGGGCGCGCACCGCGGTGATCGCCGGGCCCGAGGCGTCGGCTGGCATGACCAGCTGCCACCCGGGCTGGATGAGGTCGGCGTCGACCAGGCGGCGCCCGTCGGGCTGGACGCGCTCCTTGTTGAGCTCGTAGATCTCCTTGTAGCGGAACGGGTCGCCGAGCGTCCGCTCCGAGATGTCCCAGAGGGTGTCGTAGTTGCGGCCCTCGGGCGGCTTGACCTCGTAGAACTTGGTCACCTGGGCCTCCGCGCGCGGACCGGCGGCCAGGTCGACCGCGTCCTGCGCCACCTGGCCGGTCGCCTCACCCGCCCGCTGCACCGCCGACCGCACTCCCTCGGCCCCCTGCAGGTTCGTCAGCGCGCCCGAGGCGCCTGCGGCGCTTACGCCGGCGTCGGTGGTCACGACGGCCGTCGGCTCCTGCTGGCCGGGCAGGGTGCCGGTGGCCGTCGCGGTGCCGGCGAGCAGCAGCACACCGGCCACCAGACGGCGGGCCAGCAGCTGCGAGCCACCGCCGGCCGGCACCAGGTGGGGCAGTCGACCGGCCCGGGCGGCCCGCCACTCCGCGACCAGGCAGACGACGAAGTGCGCCCAGACCAGCCAGACCAGGACGGCGACGATGCTGATGAGCGCGTCGGAGGTGACCGGTGCGGTGAGCCAGCTCGTGCTGGGGGCCGAGGTCGGCAGCGGGTTGCCGACGAGGAGGACGAGCGCGGCGGGCACACCGACCACGAGCAGCAGGATGCCGAGCAGGGACAGGACCCCTGCGCCGACCGAACGCTCCTGGCGTGGCGGGCGGGGCAGGTGGTCGGCGGCCGTCCGGGGACGGTATGCGCTGCCCGTGCCGCCCTTGTCGGTCCCTGCGCCACGGTCCGGGCGTCGAGGTGTGGTGGTGCTCATGGGCTCTCCCCGCTGTTGCCTCGGCCGGCTCAAGGCCGCACCAGCGCCTGGACCTCGTTGACCGGGATCTGCGCCGTACCTGACTTGGTGAACTCGTGGAACTGCTCCCAGCGGCCGTTGATCCGGGCGTCGACCTGCCACTTGACGTGGATCTCGGCCTCGAAGAAGTCGCCCGGCTGGTTCAGGCTCGACTGCTCGTAGGCGTACCAGCACGCGTCGGGCAGGCTCTGCGGGGTGTCGTCGGCGTCGGCCTGCGTGCCGGAGCCGGGACAGGTGATGGACTCGCCCTCCCGGCCCTCGGGGTAGACGAGCATCTCGGTGATCTGGGCCCGCATCTCCACGCCCGGAGCGGCGAGACTGACCCGCATCTCGTCGTCGCCGAAGTTGTAGAAGGCGATGTCGTCGTTGACGAACGGCAGGGGGTTGGGCGAGGCCATGAGCACGGGGAGGGGCACATTGCCCCGGTTGACGAAACGGTCCATGAACCGCTGCTGGTTCTCGGTGAGGAAGACCAGGTCGGGGTCACCGTGCTCGAAGGGCCAGATCCCGACCGCCAGGTGGATGCCCTCGGGCTCGATCTCGAGCGTCTCGGGGTCGATCCCCTGCAGGCAGCGGTGCCAGTACCAGGCGGCGTCCTCGCTGTTGATGAGGTTGGCCGCCTCCAGCTCCTCCTCGTTCAGCGGCTCGTCCCAGCACTCGGGGAGCGGGTCGCCTCCGAGGATCTCCTCGATGGTGACCCCGCTGAAGGCGTTCGCACGCACGCAGACACCGCCGATGGAGCTGGGCGAGGCGATGAGCGAGCAGGCGCCGTCACCGGTCTGGTAGGTCTTGATGCGGACCTTCTTGCCGTTGTTCCAGCTGCCGCCGCCGTCACCGGGCTTGACCGGGGGCTCCCCGAGCGCGACCGCTGGTGCGGCGAGCAGGCTGAGACCGAGCCCGGCTGCGGCCAGACCCGCCAGCCCTCGGCGCAGGGCGCGGGCTCTCGGCGTGGGGGTCACGGCACTTGTCGTGGCGGTGTCGGTGTCGGTGGCGGCTGTCATGGCGGTCCTCCCCAGGTCACCAGAGGCGGGCTGGCACATCGGTCGTCGAGCAGTCGTATGCCCCGGCCCACATCGCCTGGACCAGCCATGCGTCCGGCTCCGCCGGGTCCTCGACGAGAGCGTACTCGATGGAGGTGACGGTGGCATCGGTGAAGCCTTCGTCGCCCAGCGCGAAGCCGGCGGAGATGATGCAGCCCTGGACGCTGGCGGTGCCGTCCTCGTCACCGGGACCCACGTCGAGGGGCGTGAAGGGCAGCGGACCGGGGTAGTCCTTGCCGAACTCCTCCCCGAGGTAGTCCATGAGCGCCTCGTAGCTCTCCGGGTCGAGGGTGGCCAGCCACTCCGCGCGCCGGGGGTCGTCGTCCGTGACCGCGCGCGCGAACTCCGCGTTGAAGCGGAGCACGGCCTGCAGCCGGGGGTCGTCGGAGAACGCCTCGGAGACGTCGCCCGGCGCCTGCCCCGGCTCGGCGGTGAAGGTGGCCCAGACCTCGGGCTCCTCGTCCTCCGGGCTGTCGGTCACCACCTCGCCCGTCCCTGCCTGGCCCGTCCCTGCCTGGCCCGTCTCTGCCTGGCCCGTGGCGGTCGTCGGCCGTGCTGACGCGTCGACGTCGGTGGGCTGGCTCGGCGTGGGCGTCGGGGAGGGGTTCGTCGTGCTGCCGGCGAGCGCGCCGGGGGTGACCGCTGCGGTGGCGTCGGTGCCGCCGTCGTCCCCGGCGCAGGCGCCGAGGGCCAGGACCAGGGGGAGGACGAGGGGCAGCACGGACAGACCGGCGGGGCGCGCCGCTCGGCTGGGCCGGCTACGGCTCCGGCGTGGGCTCAGGGACATCGAGCACTCCTTCGACAGGCTGGGCCCGGCCCTCGCCGGACGCGGACAAGGACCGGACGCCCACCATCCCCAGCAAGGTGGTGGGGATCTGGGTCTGCACCCGGACGACCACGACCAGGGGCCGGGGCGGGCCGTCCGGGGCCGGGTCGAGCCGGACCAGCTCGCAGGCGGTCACGTGCTGCTGCCCGAGGACCGTGGAGCAGTACTCCGCGACGAGGTCGCCGACCTCGGCGGGATCCAGCCTCAGCGGCACCTCGGGCTGGATCGCCTGCGCCCCGGCGCGGGCCGCCTCCTCGGCGTAGGCGACGGCCTGGCCGCGGGCGTTGAGCTGTCGCGAGGCGTCGATCACCAGCCCGGCCAGCATGAGCATCACCAGCGCCATGATCGGCACGACGGGCAGGATCGAGCCCCGCTCACTCCCTGCCACCCTCATGGAGCGATCCCCCGCCGCTGGTCGATGACCGAGGAGAAGGTCGCGGTCGGGGTCATCGTGCCCGGCGCCCCGGGCAGCCCGATGTCGGACAGGCTGTAGCTGCAGCTCGCCCGCACGGTCAACGTGCTGCCCGGCTCGAAGCTGCCGGTCAGCAGGACGGCCGCGCTCTCCCCGCAGCCGGCGACCGCGGCAGTGTTCTCCTGCACCACGGCGAGCGCGTTGGCGCGGGCCTCCTCGGCCGAGCGGGACTGGGTCGCCACCCGTGCCGCGTCGCGAGCACCGGCCTCGAGGTGGCCGTTCGCCCAGGCCACGCGGCCGTAGGTCCACGCCAGGGCCAGGAGCAGGAGCACGATCGGCGCGGCGAAGGCCATCTCCAGCGCGATCGAACCCCGCTCGCCGCCCCGCCCTGGCCTTCCTGGGCCCCAGGCACGCCCAGCACGCCGGGGACGCCGGTGCCGGCCGGTGGGGCGGGTGGCCATACGGGCTCCTCTCGGTGCGGTGACGGTGGTCGGCTGGGTGGTCGGCTGGGCGGACGGACCGGTGGGTGGACGTGTCGTGGACGTGTCGTCGGGGGTCGTGCACGGGTATGCCGTCCGCGTCCGACGGGGGTGGGACGGCGCTAGGGACCGGCTGGCTCCAGGAACCGTTCGACGGTGCCGGAGGCCTCGGCGCTGGCGGTGAGGTCGAGGCCGGGCACCAGGGTGATGACCCGGCCCGTGACGGTCACGCTGACCCGGGCGCTCCCGTCGCCCTCCTCCAGGTAGCTGCTGTCGGCCGTCGGGTCCACCAGCCCGGCGCCGCCCACGTTGGCCGCGAAGCGTTCGGTGCGCTCCAGGGCCGGGCCCCGGAGCAGGGCATACGTCTCCTGGTCCTCCGCGAGCCGTAGCTGGGAGACGCCCTCGCGGGCCGCCTGGGTCGCGGCGGCCCGCCCGTAGAAGAAGAAGGCCGCCTGCAGGCTGAAGAAGATGAGGGCCAGCAGGGCCGGCGCGACGATGGCCAGCTCGAGGGCGGCGCTGCCCCGCTCCCGGGCGTTCCGCGGCCGTGGGCCCGCGAGGCGCCGACGACCCGTCACCGGGCCGGGCACGTCAGCAGGTGCCGCCGGGGCCGACCGTCCCGCACTGCTGCACCTGTGCGGCCCGGGTCTCGATGACGTTGTAGACGGCGGCGCCGATCAGGGCTGCCGCGACGACGACGACGGCGGCGATGAGCGCCCACTCCAGGGCCGAGGCCCCTCGGTCCTTGCGGGCCAGCAGGTCGCGGCGCACCCGGTGCAGGTAGGTGACAGGCTTCATCCTCGTGCTCTCCTCGTCATGACGGGCGTGTGCTCATGGTGTGCGCGATGGGCCCCTGGTGGCCCTTGACGTTCGTGGTGCGCCAGGTGGGGAGGCGATGGTCCGGAAACCCCGCCCCTGACCCCCGCCCGATCCTTCCACGCCGCACACGCTACGCCAAGCCGGTCAGGTGGGCTGGGTCATCAGGGCGGTGAGGGCGGGGTAGGACAGGTAGACCAGGAAGGCGATGACGAGGAGCATCTGCGCGACCAGCATCGACTGCGACCGCTCCCCCTCGTCGCCCTCGGACTCCGAGAGCGCCTTGCGGCGCATCGTGGCCGCGCGCGCCGACAGCGACTGCCGGATCTTGGCGCCGTCGTCCGCCGCGAGGAGCAGGGCCCCGGACAGGCTCTCCAGCTCCTCCAGGCCAATGTCACGGCCGAGCCCGCCGAGGGCCTCCCACGGGGTGGTGCCGAAGAGGCGGGCGTTGGCCAGTGTCTGGCGGATGCGGACCATCGACCAGTGGTCGCTGACGGAGGAGGCGGCCAGCAGCGCCTCGGGCAGACCGCGGCCGCCGGCCAGGTTCATCGAGACCAGGTCAAGGAAGATCCCGACCGTGCGGCGGAACTCGCGGCGTCGCTTGTCGGCCTCGGCGCGCAGGGTCAGGTCGGGCAGGAAGAAGCCGAAGAGGCCCAGCAGCAGGGCGATCCCCAGGGGCAGGGTGCTGCCCAGGTCCAGCCCCCCGAGCCGGGCCGCGCCCCAGGCCAGCGGTGCGACCAGGAGCATGATCAGGCCGCTGGTCACCTTGGTGGCCAGCATGGCGCCGACGCTGCGGTTGAGGATGGTGAGGTCGGCACGGTGCCGGGACAGCTGCCAGCCGCGGCGCGCCGCCACGACCTCCAGCCGGTCGGCGAGGGCCGTCATGACGGTCCGTCCGCGCCGGCTCATCTCCGCGAAGGAGGTGTCGAACTCGCTCAGCGTGTGCGTCTGCATGGACCGCGAGCCGGCGTCGATCCTGGCCACCAGGGTGGCCACCCCGGGGCGGGCACGGAGCAGGACCCGGATGAACAGGTAGACCCCGAGACCGGCCAGGCCGCCGGCCAGCATCGGCCACAGCAGGGGGGTCACCGGCGGCCACCGTCCCGGGTCTGGGCCCGGGCGGTCCCGTTCTCACGCACGCCGTCCTCGACCTGCGACAGGAGCCGCTCCATGTCGCGGGCCCGAGCCGTGCGGTCCACGACGAGGAAGCGGCTGATCTGCTGCGGCTGGGAGAGCCGGCGCATCCACAGCAGCCCGGCGGCGAAGAGAGCGGCGACCAGGACGAGGACGAGCTGGCCCTCCAGGGAGCCGTAGGGCTCCACATACCGTTGGTTGAAGACCGCCAGACCGCCCATGACGCCGAGCACGATGGCCACGATGATCTTGACCGACCGGCGGATCGAGCGCCGTCCGGCGGCGATCCGGCGGCGCATGTCCAGCTCCTCGCGCGTGGACTGGGCCAGCGCCCCGAGCACGTCCCGCAGACCCGGTCCGCGCAGCCGCGCGTTGAGCACCAGCGCCGAGCAGATGACGTCCGCGGAGGGGTCGTCCAGGTCCTCGGCGAAGTGGATCAGGGCGTCGGGGAGCGGCTCGCGGATGCGCAGCCGGTCGACCAGCAGGTTGAGCGACGGTCGGATCGTCGCCCCGGCGTTCGTGGCCGTGGCCGGGATGGCCTGCTCCAGGCCGACGGCACCGGCGATGGTGTCGCGCAGCGACTCGGTCCACGTGGCGAGGGCCTCCAGGGTGTTGATCCCCCGGGTCTCGGCCCGCGCGTCGCCGGTGAGCTGGTCCCAGAAGGCGATCAGCAGGCCGAGGCCGACGCCGGCCACGACCCAGCCGGTGAGCAGCAGCACCAGCAGGCCGGAGACCACGCCCAGGGAGAGCCGGGTGGTGACCCCCTTGAGGGTCACGTCACGGAACCGGCTGGGCGTGCCGGGGTCCCGCTCGGGCAGCCCCACGACGGCGAGGACGGCGACGTACAGGCCGAGCCCGACCAGGGCACCGGCCGCCATCGGCAGCAGCAGCTGGTAGAGCCCCCCGCCCACGCTCACTCCCAACGGTGGAGCATGGACGGGGAGTAGCCGTGCGCCACCAGGTCGTCGATGCACTCGATCGGGGCCCGGGCGCGGGCGACGCCGTCGGGACCGGCCGCGAAGACCTCGGAGGAGAGCACGCGGCCGTCGATCCCGGTGACCTCGCGGATCGACTGCACGCCGCGGGCCATCCCGCCGCCGATGGCGTGGTCGTTGCGCTTGCGCAGGAAGACGACGAAGTTGATCGACCCGGCGATGAGCATGTGCGTGGCCTCGACCGGCAGGTTCTCCTCGGCCTGCAGGGCGTAGGTCGCGATGCGGTTGAAGACCTCCATCGAGGAGTTGGCGTGGATCGTCGACAGCGAGCCGTCGTTGCCCTGGCTCATGGCGTTGAGCATGGTGACGATCTCGTCGCCGAGCACCTCGCCGACGATGACGCGGGAGGGGTTCATCCGCAGCGACCGGCGGACCAGCTCGGCCATGGTCACCGCGCCCATGCCCTCGGCGTTGGGCAGGCGCTCCTCGAAGGCCACCACGTTGGGGTGCTGGTCCTCGAACTTGTCCAGGCCCAGCTCCAGCGCGCGCTCGACGGTGATGAGCCGCTCGCGGGCCGGGATCTCCGCCGCGAGCGCCCGCAGCATGGTGGTCTTGCCGGAGTTGGTGGCGCCCGCGATCATGATGTTCTTGCGCGCGGCGACCGCGGCCCGCAGGAAGTGCATCACGTCCTCGGAGAAGGTGCCGGTGGCCCGGAGGTCCTCCAGCGTGACCTGACCCAGGCGCGCGCGGCGGATCGACAGGCTGGGCCGCTGGCAGACGCCCATGACGGCCGAGAGGCGGGAGCCGTCGGGCAGCCGCAGGTCCAGCTGGGGGTTGGCGGAGTCGAACGGCCGGGAGGTCAGCCCGACGTTGGCGGCCAGGATCTGGATCAGCTCGATGAGCTCCTCGTCGCTGTCGGCGACCGGCGGCGCCAGCTCCTCGCGGCCGTCGGCGTAGCCGACGAAGACCTTGTCGCAGCCGTTGATGTCGATGTTCTCGACGTCCCGGTCCTCCAGGAGCGGCTGCAGGCGGCCGACCCCGAACAGGGCGGCGTGAATCGCGCCGGCGATCCGCTCCTCCTCGGCCGCCGTCGGAGGGACCCGGCCCTCGCTGATCTGGAGGGTGGCGTGGTCCTCGAGGACCTGCACGATCAGCGAGCGTGCGTAGTGCCGCTCGTCCTCGGCGCTCATCGGCCGCCGCCCGGCGACCTCGTCGCGGCGGCGCTGCTGGTTGAGCCGGTCGGCGACCTGGGCGCGCAGGGTGCGGACGAGGTTGTTGGTGGCGGCCTGCTCCTCGCGGCTGCCGGGGATGATGTCGGTGCTGGTGGCGCTGGTCAGGCTCATCGCTGGACCCTCCACTTCTTCCTCTTCAGGTCACGGCGCGTCCGGGGCTCGTCACCGTCGGGCTGCTCCACCTGCCCGGCCTGAGTGTCAGCGGAGCCGGCACGGGTGTCGGAAGCGTCGGCGCCGGCCCGGTCCGCCGGCTCGGGTGCCGCGCCCTCGACCAGGCTGCGCACCTTCTCGACGAGGGTGCGTCCGGAGCGCACCAGCATGGTCCGCTCCGGGCGCACGAGCAGGTCGCCGTGGAACATCCGTTCGGCCCGCGGCTCGTGCGCCACCATGCCCAGGTGGTGCACGTCGGGCACGTCGGTCAGCACGGTCGCGAGCGCGGAGGAGGCCTCGCCCTGCTGCTGGACGTCGGCGATCGCGACGAGCCCGACGAGGGGCGCGTCCGGCCCCAGGGTGGCCAGGGTCCGGGTGAGGGCCGTGAGGCGCTGGCGCATGTGCAGCACGCTGGCGGGCGTGGGCCGGATGACCCCGATGAGGATGTCGCTGCGCTCGGCCAACGGCATCTGGCTGGACCGGACGCTCAGCTGGCCGAGGTCGAGGACCACGTCGGTGCCCGGCAGCTCACGAAAGCTCCGGCCCAGGATCGGCCAGAGGGCGGCCGAGGCCTCGGCCTGCTCCGGGGAGTCCAGGCCCACCAGCACCCGCTGCCCGCCCTGGACGACCTGGCTGTGGTCGAGGACCACGCCGGGAGCCAGTCCGTGCCGGGCCAGCGGCAGGAGGGTCAGCAGGCCGGGACGCTGGGTCAGCGCCAGCCCGGCCTCCGTCGGCAGCCGCATGAGCAGGTCCCCGCCCACCGGGTCGGCGTCGACCAGGAGGGTGGGCCGGGGCCACAGGGCGGCGGCCAGCATCGCGGTGCTGGTGGTGCCGGGGGCGCCCTTGGCGCAGAAGAAGGAGATCAGTGCCATCGCGGCCTCACTCGGTGCGCCAGTCCACGACCGGCGAGGTGTCGGAGGCCAGGACCGAGACGGCCGCCGTGCCGGCGGCGCTGGCGGCGATCACCGAGGGCGCCGCGTCCTCGGGCAGGAGCAGGGTCACGTGGACGGTGTCCCTGGTCTCCAGGGCGGGGCCGACCGCGACCACCTTCGCGGCAGCCACCAGCTCCTCGGCGTCGGCCGCCTCGGCGCCCCCGGTGCCGGAGGGGTCCGTGCGGTAGACGCGGACGATGTCGTTGACCTGCACCGCGGACGACGGGCGACCGACCGAGGCGACGACCGCGCCGACCTGCTCGGCACCGGCCGGGGCCAACGCCCGGGTGGTGAACATCTGCGCGGAGATGATGCTCCCCTCGGGGACGTAGGCGACCGAGGTGCTGCCCACGAACTGGCCCAGCGACCCGGCCGGCACCACCTGCGTGCCGTCGTCGAAGGCGATCTCGGTGACCGAGAAGTCGTCGGCGGTCACGACCTGGCCCTGCTGGATCGGCCCCTGCGCGACCAGGACCGGCACGCGCTCACCGGTGCGGTAGACCAGCAGCGCGCTGCCGAGCGCACCGAGCAGGACGAGCAGGAGGGCCAGGATCGCCAGCGCGGGTCGGCGGTCGCGGGGACGCGAGGGCAGGCGGTCGCCGGCCACCCCGGGGCGCGCGGCGGTGGTGGTGCTCATCTGGTGGCTCTTCCCCTTCTCCGGTCGGCCCGGTCGGGGCTGACGCATGGATGCGGCGCCAATCCTAGCTGCTGGGGGCCGCCGCTCCGCCGACCGACGACCGGCACCCCCGGCAGGTCGGTGGCAGGATGGAGAGCATGGACCAGATCCCGACCGTGCACGTGACCGACCTGCCCGACGACGCCCTGGTGGTGGACGTCCGCGAGGCGGACGAGTGGGCCGCCGGGCACGCCCCGGGCGCCGTCCACATCCCCCTCGGTGAGGTCCCCGCCCGCCTGGGCGAGCTGCCCGAGAGCGACGAGCCGCTGCCGGTGATCTGCCGCAGCGGCGGCCGCTCCCAGCGCGCCGTCCAGTGGCTGGTGCAGCAGGGCTTCGACGTCGTCAACGTCGACGGTGGGATGCGTGCCTGGGGCACCTCCGGCAAGCCGCTGACGAGCGAGCACACCGACGAGCCGTACGTGCTCTAGGCCAGCTCCCCGACCCTTCCGTCGGCACAGATCCGCAGGTGGGGAGCCTGCGACTCTGCTAGTTTCGGGGCAAGGCCGCCGGAGGTGGAGGGAGGGGCGGTATGCCGCACGTCGACATCGCCGCGACGCGCACCGCCGCCACCGAGATCGCGGCGGCCGCCGAGGACGCCCGAGGACGGGTGGACCCGGCCAGGGTTGCCACGACCGCGGCGGGTGAGCTCTCGGAGTCGGTCAGCCAGCCCCTCCTGCACCCGCTGGAGGGGCTGCTCAGCCTGCGCCTCGGGCAGCTGGCCGAGGAGCTGGAGGCGATGTCCCGCGGCATGGACGACCTCGCCGACCACACCGAGCAGGCGACCGGCTGATGTCGGCGTCGGAGCTGGGGGTGACCTCCTGGATGCGCACCAGCGGCGCCGACACCCGCACGGCGGGGGAACGGCTGGTGCACGTCGCCGCCGGTCTGGACGAGATCGAGCAGACGCTGCGCCGCACCCTCGGCTCGGCGGCCAGCGCCCTGGGCTGGGAGGGGGAGATCACCGAGCGGGCCGCGGAGGCGGCCGAGCCGGGTGCCGGCCTCGTGAGGCGGCTGTCGGAGGCCTGCCAGGCCGGTGGCCGGGCGCTGCAGGAGCTCGCCGATGTCCTGTCCTGGCGTGGCCCGGCCCTCGACGAGCTGGTCCGCCAGCATGCCGGGCTGCGGGCCGGCGACTTCACCATGGAGGTCCCCGACGACCACGGTGGCGAGGTCACGGTCACCGACCACGCCGCCTACCGCGAGACGAGAGAGCGCCTGGAGCAGCGGATCTTTGCCCACCGGGACCCCCTGACCGAGGCCGACCGTCGGTGCCGGGACGCGCTGGCCCGGGTGGAGGACGACATCGCGGCCCTGGTCCCCCCGGGCACCAGCCCCGGGTTCCTGCGCAGCCTGGTGCCCTCGGAGGTCTGGGGCCACTTCAGCGAGGTCGGCGTGACCGACACCCCGGAGGAAGCGGCGATCGCCGAGCAGCTCGGCGAGGACCTGACGGCGACCGAGCTGCGCGAGCTCCTCCGCGACCTCCCCGTCGAACGGGTGCAGAACTTCCTGGCCCGGCACCCGGTGGCCCTGGCCATCCTCGCGGACAGCTACCTGCCGAGGGATCCCTCCGACCCCACGCTCTCCGGGCTCTGGGACGTCATCGGCGTGATCTCCGACGAGGGCCAGGTCCTCGAGCCCGGCAACATCGCCCGGATCCGCGACTTCTGGAACGACCTGGACCCGCAGGAGCAGCTGCGCATGCGGCTGTTCTACCCCGCGCTGATCGGCAACCTGGACGGCATACCCGTCGAGCACCGCGCAGCGGCCAACCGCCTGCTGGTGCGCAGCGCCCTGGACCAGGAGCTGGCGCGGCTGACCGTGCTGGAGCAGATGCCCGACAACGCCACCTCGCTGCAGCAGCTCAAGGACGGGCTGCCCGGCACCGGCCTGCAACGGTTCGTGACCGGCAGGATCCTCGAGGGCCTGACCTCCGACAGCGCCCAGGGCCTGCTGACCGACCTGCGGCTGCGGGACCAGGAGCTGGAGCGGTCACGCAGCCGGATCGAGCTCTACACCGGGTTGCTGACCCCCGTCCCGAGCCTGCGTGCCGGTGCTGTCACCGACCCGACCGGGACGCTGCTGGGCGCCGACGAGCGGGCCGTGCTGCTGTTCGACCCCCGCGGTGACGGACGCTTCGCGGAGTGGCACGGCGCACTCGAGGCGAGCAACGTGGGCATCTTCGTCCCGGGCACGACCACCGACCTGGCCAGCATCGCCGGCTACGCCCGGCGCATGCAGCTCCTGGCCAAGGGCGACACCGCCACCGTCACCTGGATGGGCATCGACCTCCCCGACGCCGTGGTGGCCGACGCCACCCAGACGCGCTACTCGGCCGAGGGCGGCGCCGCGCTGCTGCGCTTCGTGGAGGGCCTCGACCTCACCGACCGGACGGTCACCGCCGTGGGCCACTCCGCCGGTGGTGGCATCGTCGGGTATGCCGACGTCCTGGGGATGCGGGTCGACCGGACCTTCCTCATCGCGCCCTCCGGCTCGGCGCTGGGGATCCAGTCCCCCCTGCCCTGGCCGCTGGACCCCTGGGGCGCCGAACCGCTGACCCCGCGCGAGTACCCCGGCGAGGACTGGCTGGGTGAGCAGCGTGAGGTCGACCGGTACACGATGACCGCCCCCGGTGACTCGATCGTCGTCGCGCAGAAGTCGGAGGACGTCCGCTTCTGGGTCGGGATCCCCGACGACTGGGGGCACGGCCTGGACCCCAACACCCACCCGCAGTTCATCCGGCTGGAGACCGGTCGCTTCACCGGCGGCGACCGCGCCGGCCAGCGCCTGGAAGGGTTCGACGCCCACAGCTGGGTCGTGCAGGAGGACACCGACGCCTGGACCAACATCGTGGGTGTCATCGAGGGCGGCGAGGTCCTGCCCTTCATGGAGACCCGCACGTGGTGGGGCCAGCACCGCAACGTCTACGACGACGAGGACTACGCCGGCACCGACCCGGTGCCCCTCGACAGCCTGCCGGGCGGCACCCCGTGACCCCGCCCACCACCCCCCGCACGGCGCTCACCCTCGCCGTCCTGCCCCTCCTCGCCCTCCTCGCCCTCCTCGCCGGATGCGGCACGACCCCCACGTCCCCGGAAGGACGGACCACCATGGTGCCCACCTCGAGCGCGACGCCGGGCCCCGACGCCCGGTCCGCGCAGGAACGCACGCTGGCGATCCTGGAGCAGGTCTACGACCAGCTGCAGGTCGCCGACAAGCCACCGCTGGCCGAGCAGAAGGCACCCGGCGCGGAGGCGGTCTGCACCCTGCAGGAGCCGGACCCCGCCACGGCGTGGACGGAGATCGTCTTCCTGCCGGTGGACTCTCCCGGGGAGCAGGCGGGCCGGGCGCGGGAGTGGCTGGCTGCCGAGGGCTACGAGCAGGTCCAGTCCCGGCAGGGCGGCACGATCACGAGTCATCTGCTCGACGGCTACACGGTGACCGTGGCCGAGTGGTCGGACGGCCGGGTGGAGCTGAACGTCGAGTCGCCGTGCCTGGCCGCCTCGTCGGACTGACCCTGAGGACCCTGAGGACGCTGCGGACGCTGCGGGCGCTGAGGTCCCCTACGGCTCGTCCGTGCCCGGCGGGAGCGTGAAGACCCGACCCTGCCAGCCGAAGACGCGCGCGGCGTCCACCGCCTGCGGGCGGACGTCGGTGTAGTGGACGTGGGCCCGGCCCACCGTGCGCCCCACGCGCTCCTCGATCTCGCGGTGCGCCCGGGCCAGCACCTCGGGCGCGAGCTCGCCGGGGGCATCCAGGTGGGGCAGGACAGATATGGGGTGCTGCGGCCGGTCCGCGTCGGGCGCCCCGTCGTCGCGGTTGTCGCTGTCCCCGAGGACGAACACCGGCCTGCCCGTCCGGAGCAGCGTCTCGACCAGGTCCACCGTCGCGGTGAGGACGGACCCGTCGGACGCCCGCAGGGTGCCCTCCCCCAGCACGGCGACGCCTCCGCGGCGCAGGAACGGCGCGACGCGCCATACCCCGGCCGGGCTCGCCGGGACCGGCTTGGCGGCCACCACCTGTGCCAGCTCGATGCGCACCACTCCGGTCCTGGTCCGGACCCGCACCGAGGCCTCGTCCCGCCCGACCAGCTCCCCCAGGGCGTCGGTCGCCCGCTCCCCGTCCTCGATGAGGGAGCGCACGACCACGCGCCGGCCCAGCGGTATGCGGCGCAGCACCGCCCGGGGGTCGGGTCGCTCGGCGTCGTCGCGGAAGGTCGGCATGGCGGGGCCGAGACTACCGTCTCGTGCTTCATCTAGAGGAATCTAGGCTGTGTCTTATAAGGCCTCAGATTCCTGCAGTGTGGGCTACTTGAGGAAGCGGCTCGTCCGGCGGTCGGCGAGCGGCTTGCCGCCGGTCTGGCAGGTGGGGCAGTACTGCAGCGAGGAGTCGGCGAAGGCGACCTCGTGCACCGTGTCCCCGCAGACGGGGCAGGGCTCGCCGGTGCGGCCGTGGACGTTCATCCCCGCCCGCTTGGCGTCCTTGAGCTCTGCGGCAGGCTTGCCGGCGGCGGCGAGGACGGCGGCCTCCAGGGTGGTCCGCAGGGCCTGGTAGAGCTCGCTGACCTGCTCGGACGTCAGGGACGCGGCCAGCGCGAAGGGCGACAGCCGGGCCGCGTGCAGGACCTCGTCGGAGTAGGCGTTACCGACGCCGGCGAGCACCGACTGGTCCCGCAGCACGCCCTTGACCTGGGTGCGCCGGCCAGCGAGCAGCGCCGCGAAGGCGTCCTCGTCGAACTCCGCGGCGAGCGGGTCCGGCCCGAGGGAGGCGATGCCGGCCACCGCGGTCGGGTCGGTCACCACGTACGCCGCCAGGCCCTTCTTGGTCCCGGCCTCGGTCAGGTCGAAGCCGGAGCCGTCGTCCAGCCGCACCCGCAGCGCGATCGGGCTCTTGCCCGGGCGGACCCGGGTCGCGGGCACCTCGTCGTACCAGCGCAGCCAGCCGGCCCGCGCCAGGTGGAAGACGAGGTGGGTCCCGTCGACGTCCACGTCGACGAACTTGCCGTGCCGTACGACCCCGTCGACCGGCGAGCCGACCAGGGCGTCGGGCGGGGGCGCATACGTCTTGAGCACCGCGATCGAGCCCAGCTCGACGTCGGTGACCACCCGTCCGATCATCCGCTCGGCGAGGAAGTCGACGAGCGCCTGCACCTCCGGCAGCTCAGGCATCGCCGGTCTCCTTGACATCGACGTGCGCGACCTCGTGCAGCAGCTGGTGCAGGCCGTAGCCGTTGGGCGCCTTGAACATCGGGGTGGACACCCGCTTGCCGAGCAGCTCGTCGGTGGCGAACGGCAGACCCGAGGAGAGCAGCTGCTCGGCCGGGGTCAGCTCGCGGATCGCCACGGCCCGGACCGCCTCGGGGTGCTCCTGGGCGAACTCGCCGTAGATGACCGGGTCGTGCTGGCCGTCGTCCCCGACCAGGATCCACCGGATGTCGGGGAACTCCTCGTGCAGCCGCCGCAGCTCACGCTCCTTGTGCTCCTGGCCGGACCGGAACCACCCGGTGTTGGTCGGTCCCCAGTCGGTGAGCAGGAGGGGCCCGACCGGGTAGTCGTGCCGCCGCAGGAACCGGGTCAGGGCCGGGGCCGTGTTCCAGGCCCCGGTCGACAGGTAGAACACCGGCATGCCCGGGTGCTCCGCCGCGAGGGCGCGGTACATGGCGCTCATCCCCGGCACCTGCTCCCGGACCAGCTCGGAGCGCACGAAGGTGTTCCAGCCGGCGATGAGGATGCGGGGCAGGTGGGTGACCATGACGGTGTCGTCGATGTCGCTGACCAGGCCCACCTCGGCACGCGGGTCGACGACCATCACCGAGACCGACAGCGTGTCGCCGTTGTCGAGGGCCAGCTGGGCCTCCTGCCAGCCAGGGGCCAGCCCGTGCCCGGTGACGACGACGTCGACGTAGCCGCCCCGGTCCGACAGCACGGTGGTCTGGGCCCGGCCGAGCCGGACCGTCACGCGCACCCCGTGCGCGGGTGCGGTGAGGAAGTACCGGTAACCCCTCTGGGCGATGTCGAGGAGGGTGTCCTCGGCGTGGGTCATCGCCTTGCGGGCCTCCTCCGGCTCGTGCCGGGAGAGGACGATGCGGGCGAAGACCCGGGCCTCGTCCGGGCTGCCGTAGCCGGTGAACCCGGTCACCCGTTCGTGCCAGCCGCGCCGGCGCAGGCCGTGGCCGATACGCCGGCGGACGGAGTCCTCGATCCGGGCGGCGATGTGGGGACGCGCCATACCGGACACCCTAGTCGGCCCCGGTCACCCGCCGTGGAGGACGGCGGCGGTGACCAGCAGGGCCGCGGCCAGCACCGATCCCGTGCGCTCCAGGACCCGCGAGTGCCGGCCCAGGAAGGCCTGCCAGCCGGGCGCGCCGAGCAGGACGTACTGCAGGACGGCCAGCGACCGCGAGAGCCCGAACGCAGTGCCGAGCAGGACCGCCCAGCCCAGCGGAGGCACGAGCAGCAGCACGAAGGCGGCGGCGACGTAGGAGGCGGCCGAGGGGATCAGCGTCCGCCAGCCGCAGCCGTACTCCAGCCCGAAGAGGAAGCCGCCGCGGGCCATGCCGCGCTGGAAGACCTCCTGGGGGATGAGCTCGGTGCGCTGCGGCAGCCGCAGGGTGGGCGAGCGGAGGTCGAGGAGCACCAGGCCCAGGGCTACCGCGCCGAACAGCCCGAGCCTGACCGGGGCCGGGACCGGGCTGAGCAGCCCGGACAGGACACCGAGGGCCACTCCGGTGCCCAGCCCGCCGAGCGTCGTGCCCGCCGCGAACGCCGCCCAGAGCGGAAGCTGCAGTCGAGGGCCTCGGACCGAGGCCACCAGCGCCCACGCGCTGTTGACGCCTCAGGTGGAGCCGGACAGCGCCAGCCCGGCCACGACGACGCCGAAGAGGGCGGGGACCAGCCAGGCGGCCGTGCCGCCCACCAGCCCGAGCAGCGGCAGCGCCACCACCGCCATCCCGGTGACGCCGACCAGCAGCAGCAGCGGCAACGGGTCGGCCGCCCAGCGTCGGGCCGGGGAGATCCTGGTCGCCTCGTCGAGGACGACCGGTAGGCCGTCGCCCTCCTCCTCCCGCCGGCCCGTGGTGCTCATCGGCCTCCCGCTCAGACGATCCACGGGCAGATCGTGGGCGTGCAGCTGCCGTTCGCGTTGCAGGTCCAGCCGTCCGAGCAGCGCCAGGTGTTGCCGTCGCTGAACTTCCAGTGCCAGGAGTCGTAGATCCCCTGCCAGCAGTCGTCCGGGCGGTGCAGGTAGTACCGGCCGATGCCCGGGCCACGCTTGTGCCAGGCGACCAGGTTGCCCGCGCCGGAGCGGTAGCGCCAGCAGCAGGACCGGTCCAGGCACATCGGCGACGGCCCGCACTGGATGCCCTGCTCGGTGTGGTCCCTGGCGTAGGTGGCGCACGGTCCGGTCGTGGTGCTGGTCCAGTCCTGGAAGTAGGCCGCCTCCGCCCGTTCGGTGCCGCGGTTCACCCAGGCCAGCGAGCCGAGCCCGACCAGGGTCCCGGCCCCCAGGACACGGGTCAGGAAGCCGCGCCGGGTGGGCCGGTCGCGCATCCGCTCCCGCAGCCAGGAGGTGTCGGCCTCCGGCAGGTCCTCGAAGCGCATCATCGGCTCGTCTCCTCCACGGTGAGCGGGGCGGGGGTGCCGGCCTGGCGGAGCCAGGCACCCAGGTCGGTGTCCTCGTCGGGCAGGGTGGCCGCGCGCACCACGCCGTCGTGGTCGAGGACGAGCAGGTAGGGGGTGGCCGGGACGGCGAGCCGGTCCAGCAGGTCCCGTCCCTGCGAGATGCACGAGAGCCGCTGGACCCCGTCGGCGTCGGCGGTCGCCGGCCCGCAGGACCCGGTCGACACGATGGTCAGGCCCACGCGCCCCTCGGCGAGCAGCGGGTCGGTGGCCAGGGTCCGCAGGGTGATCGTGCACGAGCTGCACCCGGGCGCGACGAAGGCGACCACGGTGAGATCGGCGTCGTCGTGACGTAGCCGGTCGACCACGTCGGCCGGGGCGGTGAAGCCGATCAGCTCACGGGTGGTCCTGGCCCCCGCGCCGGCGGGGACCGCCCGCGTGGCCGGGCCCCCGGTGGCCCCGGGGGCGCCGGTCTCCAGCTGGCGGGTGAGGAGGGAGACCTGGCGGAGCAGCCCGGCGAGGCCGAGGGCCAGCAGCAGGATGGCCACCCAGGCCAGCACCAGGGCCGAGGCGGTGAAGGTCATCGGGCACCTCCAACGGGGCGCAGGGTGGTCAGCGTGGTGGGGACGGCGCGGGCTGCGGGGAGCGCCGCGGTCACCAGCGCGAGAGTCAGCCCGGCCGCCAGGACGACGAGGGCCTGCGCCAGGACCGGCGCCTCGTCGGTGGGCAGCGCGGACCAGTCCGGGGCCCCGCCGAGGAGGCTGGCGACGGTGGCGGCGAGGGCCAGGGCGAGCAGCACGCCGGCCCGGGCGACCGCCCAGTGCGAGACGGGGGTGGTCCCCAGCCCGCAGCCGCAGGGCACGTCCGCCGCTCCGCGGGTGCGGCGGAGGACGAGAGCCAGGTATGCGGTGAACCCGGCGAGCAGGAGGACGGTCGCCCCCGCCGCGCTGGCCAGGACCGCGGTCGCTGCTGGCCCGAGGACGTCAGGACCGAGCACCCCCAGGAGGAGGGCGCTGCCCAGGACGAGCTCCAGGGGCGGGAGCAGGGCCGCGACGACTCCTCGCAGCCCGGCAGGCAGCACGTCGTGAGCGGCCAGAGCCGCCCGCGTGCCGCGGCGGTCGCGGAGGTGGCCGGTGGCGGCGGCGAGGAGGACGAGGCCGACGGCAATAGCTGCGGCAGCGGCGACAAGGGGCACGCCTGCGGCAGCGGCGACGAGGGGCACGCCTGCGGCAGCGGCGATCATCGCGCCAGCTCCACGAGGACCTCGGACAGGGAGGTCAGGACGAGGTCCACCGCCTCGTCCTGGCCGGGCAGTCCGTAGCTCACGAAGTCGCGGCTCTCCAGGACCCCGTAGCGGTGGCGCTCCTGCGCGCCGGACCGGCTCAGCCGGCCACCCCGGACCTGGATCCCCGGGCGGTCCCCGTCGAGGTCGCCGGTGCGGGCCCTGCGGCTGTCCAGCAGGTAGCCGAGGGTCTCGTTCGGGTCGCCCTCGGGCGAGGGCGGCAGCTCGACGACCTGGGCGATCGAGAAGGTGCGGTAGGGGGACCAGGTCACCCGACCGCTCGGGGTGAGCACCGGCCCGACCGGGTCGGCCTGGACGTCGACGTCGGCGAGGAAGCCGGTGAGGGCCTCGAGGTCCACGGTCGGCAGGGTGAAGCCGAAGAGGTGATGCTCGCCGACGGTCATCGACCAGCCGATCCCTTGCGCCGGGTCCCCGGAGTAGCGCCCGTGCTGCAGGGTGCGTCCACCCCTCAGGCCGATCTCGCGGTCCAGGGCGGTCCCCGTCACCTGCAGGAAGAAGGACAGGTCGGCGGCCCGTCCGGCCGTGACCTGCATCTCGCCCGCGCCGTCCAGCGCGAGCACGCCGAGGCTGGTGCCGCCAGGCAGGCCGACGGCACCGGGCACGTCGATGCGCACGGCCTCGCCGTTGAGCAGGCGGTGGGTGGTCTGCATGCTTGTCCTTCGTCGTTGCGGGGTGGTGCTGGTGGTGCGTCGCGCGCTCGGCTGGGCCCCAGGTGCCGTCAGCCGACCCGCGCGCCGACCTGGTCCATGACCAGCGGGCTGAGGGCGCCCTGTCCCCCGAGCAGGACGCCACGGGCGGCGTCGAGGGAGGTGATGGCCTGCCGGGCTGCGCCCGGCAGCGAGGTCGAGCGGGAGAGCACCACCGGCACCCCTTGGCTGCCGGCGCGGGCGGCGCCCACGAGGGCGTCGGGGAAGGCGGTGCCGGTCGCGACGTACACGCGGTTCTGGCCGCTCGGGAACTGGTCGGCGATGGCGGCGGAGACCTGGTAGCGGTCCGCCCCGGCGATCCGGGAGACGGTGCCGGAGGTGTGGGGACGCAGGGCGTCCAGGACCTGGTCCTGCACGGCGCCGCGGCCGCCGATGACGACGACCCGCCCGGGGTTGAGCCGGGCCACCTCCGCCTCGATCACCGGCGGCAGCTCGTCGGGTCGGGTGAGCAGCAGCGGGGCGTTCTGCCGACCGGCCAGGGCGCCGATGGACAGGGCGTCGGGGAAGTTGGCACCGCTGGCGACGTAGAGGATCGGGACCCCTGGGCTGTAGCTGCGGGCCAGGCCGGCGGAGACGTCGTAGCGGTTCTGGCCCTGGACCCGCGTGGTGCTCCCCGCGTACGCAGCGGCCGCCTGCTCCACGGCGGCGCTGACCGCTCCTGTCCCGCCCAGCACGACGAGCTGCTGCGGGGCCAGCCGCTCCAGCTGGGTCCGGGTCGCGGACGGCAGGCTGCCCGGTCGGGTGAGCAGCACCGGCGCGTCCTGGCGACCGGCCAGCGCCGAGGCGCTGAGCGCATCCGGGTAGTTGGCTCCCGTCGCGAGGTAGGCGACCGGGACCCCGCTCGGGTACGTCTCGGCGATCCGCGCGGCGGAGGCGTAGCGGTCGGTGCCCGCGATCCGGCTCACCTGCGCGGTGCGGCAGGTGTAGATCTGCAGGTTGTCCACGTCCCACGTGCTCTGCGCCCCACCCTTGGTGCGGTGCTCGAACCAGCTCCCCAGCCAGCCGTTCTCGTCGAGCGTGGCGGAGGTGACGTCGAAGACGCGGCCCGCCCAGCTGCCGGTGGCGGGCACCCGCAGGTCGACGGAGTTGACCTGGGTGCGGGTGTAGGCGGAGTCCGGCTGCGAGCTCCTGGTCGCGATGGCCAGCATGGTGCGAGCGTTGCGGGTGCCCTGGACATAGGGCAGGAACATGTGGTCGACGGGGTCGGTGGAGTCCACCAGGGCGCGCGCGGCGTAGTTGCCCTCCACGCCGGTGATCCGGTACCAGCCGTCGTTGAACTGCTGCTGCGGGATGACCTCGAAGCTCTCCCGGTGCAGCAGGGACGACCGGGTGGTCCCCTCCGGGCAGGGCGCCTGGCCGGCGAGGTCGCCGGTCCAGGGCACGGCTGTGGCAGACGCGGCCGGTGCGCTGACGTCGACCGGGAGGCGGGAGGTCGGTGGGCCTGCCCCGGCGGGTGCTCCGTCGGCGCCGGCCAGCAGGGTGGCTGCGAGACCCGTCGCGAGCACGCCGGCCAGGGCGGTGCGCCGGGTGGCGCGGCGTCGGGAGCGGGCCGCAGTCATGGACATCCGGGCGTCAGCGCGACGCGTTCGCCAGGGACGCGCGGAACGCGGCGGCACGTTCCCGTTCGGCCTCCTCGGCCTCGCGACGGGCCTGCTCCTCGGCCTTTCGCTCCGCCTCCTCGATCGCCTCGCGCTCCCGCTGGGCCGCCAGCCCCGGGGGCCCGGGTGCGTGGCCGGCCTCGACCGCCTCGACCTCGATCGCCCTCCACGTCGGGCCGTCGACGACGCCGGTCGGCTCCAGCTCGGCGGCCTCCTGGACCTCGCGCACCGCCTCGGCGGTCTTCGGCCCGAAGTCGCCGTCCGCCTCGATGCCCAGCAGCGTCTGCAGGAAGGTGACCGCGCCGCCGGCGTAGGTCGGGACCGGGGCGCCGTCCTCGCCAGACCGCGGCGCCTGCGTCGCCCGGGCACCCTCGGGGTCGGCCACCTGGTCGACATCGCCCTCGCGCAGCTCGAGCTCGCGCACGTCGATGGTCGGGTGGACGGCCCGCTCCAGCAGGGTCCAGGTCAACGGGGTGACGACCGCTGGTCCTTCGCCGCGGCGCTCCGCCTGGATCTGCAGGACCGGGACGGAGTCCTCCCACTCGCGCAGCGCCTCCGCGGTGAGGGGGCCGAAGTCACCGTCCGGCTCGGCACCCAGCGCCTCCTGCAGCAGCACGACCGCCGGACCGGTGTCACCCTCCGTCAGCGTGGTGCGCAGGTAGGGGGTGTACTCGGTCTTCTGCCACTCCTGCGGCAGGAGCTCCTGCAGACCGAGCGCGAGGTCGGGCAGCGTCCAGCCCTGCAGCCCGGCCTGGGTCAGATCGTCCGGCACGCCGGTGGCCGGCACGTCGTGCTCGAGCTGCCACTGCACCAGGGCGTTGCGCGTCGTGGTGTCCAGGACGCCGGTGACCGGGACGCCCAGCTTCTCCTGCAGGGTCGCCAACCCGGTGTCGGCGCCGCCCGGCTGCACCTCGGGCAACCCGGTGAGCGGGGGGAGGAAGTCGGTGCTGGGGCAGGCCTGGCGGCGCGGGAAGACGTGCAGGGCGGAGTACTGGCCGGCGATCTCGCACGGGCCGAGGTCGGGCGAAGTCACGGCCACGCCGGTCCACCACGAGGTGTTCATCTGGGCGCCGTCCCAGGTGAAGGCGAAGTGGATGTGGTCGTCGTGGGGGTGCCCGGCGTAGACCTGCCAGCCGTTCCAGCGGTCCCAGACCTGCCGGTTCCAGATGAGGTTCTCGATGCCGAAGCGGGCGGCCATCTCGCCGTCGTTCTCGGTCAGCCACAGGGCCACGGCGTCGCCGAGGCGGCGGTCCATGGGGTCGTAGGCGTTCAGCGCCCAGTCCAGCGCGCGGCCGTCGTGGTGGAAGCTGTTGTAGGCGACGCACGGACGGGAGCCGCTGTAGGCGGGACGGTCGTAGTGGTCGCCGATGAGCATCGCGAAGGCGGTGATCCCAGGCCGGTCCTGCGGGTCGCAGGAGATCTGCCGGACGTAGGGGCCCAGCTCGTCGACCTCGACGGGCAGGACCTCGTTGACGGGCGGGGCGGGCACGGGAAAGGCCTCGTCGGCGGGGAGAGGGCTGAACGTGGTGGGTCCGGCGGCGTGCCCGTTGGCGACGAAACCCCCGACATAGGTCAGCCCGTTGCCGGGCTCGGCCGGCTGGTCGCCGCCGTCGGCCGGCGGGGCGACAGGCTCGACCGGCTCGACGGGGGGCGCGGGCTGCGCCGGCGCCTCACCCTGCTCGGGGGGAGCCTGCCCGGTGCCGAACGCCGTTGCCTGCCCACCCACGAGCAAACCGCAGGCCAGCAGCACCGTGATGCCGCCTCGTGCGCCCCGCCCCTGGCGGCGCACACCCCCTGGTCCTCGCATACGCCCTACCCCTGGTTCCTCGTCGAGGCGCTCTCGCGCCGGTGCCATCATCGGCCGTCGTCGGCCGCCCATCACTGCATCGTCGTGTCACTGCATCGTCGTGCGACGTCGGGCACCCACGTCGGTGACCGACCCCCTGACCTTATGTCGCCGTGCCGGTCGACGCTAGGGGGGTCGTTGCTTTCGCGCCAACTCCGGGTGAACACTGCGCCGGCCAGCGCCTCAGTCGTCACACCAGTCACACGCGTCACGCCGACCCTGTTGGGCCCCACAACCGGTCGGTTACCTTCGTCCCAGCACACATCGACGCCGATGGGTGCCGTGACCCCCAACGAAAAGAGAACCCCATGTCTCAGCGTAGGTTGGCGCCGCCGCGCGCAGCCTTGGCGGCGACAGCAGCTCTGGCCCTGGTGGCCAGCGGAGCCGCCATGGCATCGTCCACCACCTCCCTGCCAGCGGCCGGAGCACCGGTCGCGACGTCCCCCGCGTCCCCAGCCGAGGACGCGGTCACGACCGGCCGGATCGCCGGCGCGGACCGTTACCAGACGGCCGCGGAGATCGCCCGCGCCTTCCCGGCCGAGGCCGCCGACACGGTGATCATCGCGACCGGCCGCACCTTCCCCGACGCGCTGAGCTCAGCCGTGCCGGCACCGGTCGCGGAGGCCATCACCCACGGCACCTCGAGCGCCGAGGTGCTGATGGCCCAGATGCAGGTGCCGGTGCTGCTGACCCGTCCGGGCTCGCTGCCCGGGCCGACCGCGTCCGCCCTGAGGGACCTGGCACCCAGCAACATCATCGTGATGGGCGGGTCGGAGGCTGTCTCCGCCTCCGTCCTCACCGAGCTGCAGGGGTACGCGGACCAGGTCGTCCGCGTCGCGGGCGCCAACCGCTACGCCACGTCCGCCGCCATCGTCGACGGCTACCCCGAGGGCGTCCCGGTCCTCTTCGTCGCCACCGGCGACGACTTCCCCGACGCGCTGACCGGTGGCGCCGTGGCCGGGCGGGACGGTATGCCGTTGCTGCTCACCGACCCCGACCGCCTGCGGGGCGTCACCGCCGAGGCCATCACCCGCCTGGCGCCGCAGAGCATCGTCGTGCTCGGTGGTTCCGGCGCCCTGTCCGACGAGCGGGTCGCCGAGCTGGCCGAGCTGGTCCCGGACACCACGCGGGTCTTCGGCCCCGACCGCTACGGCACGGCGGCCGCGCTGACGGAGACCTACCAGTTCGACACCGAGGCCTACCTGGCCAGCGGGCACGACTACCCCGACGCCCTCACCGGTGGTGCGCTCGCGGCCTACCACGGGCAGCCGCTGCTGCTGACCCGCCCGGCCGAGGTGCCGGGCGCGACGACGGCCGCCCTGGACCGGATCTCCCCCGAGGGCCTCACCGTCTTCGGCGGGCCGGTCGCCGTCTCCGACGCCGTGACCGGGTCGCTGGACGCGCTGCTCCCGGCCTGGGCGGACGAGATGGTGCTGCAGATGCTGTCCTTCAACGACTACCACGGGCACATCTCGGTCGACGAGGGTGCGCGGCTGTCCCCCGAGCACGACCCGGAGCAGCACGCCGTCGGAGGTGCGGTGAACCTGGCCACCACGCTGGAGATGCTGCGCGTCCGGGCCTTCGAGGGCAAGACGATCACCGTCGCCGCCGGTGACCTCATCGGTGGGTCCACCTTCGTCTCCGGCCTGTTCCAGGACGAGCCGGCGGTGGAGACCCTCAACGTCGCCGGGCTGGACGTCTCCAGCGTCGGCAACCACGAGTTCGACGAGGGCGTCGACGAGCTGCTGCGGATGCAGGACGGCGGCTGCCACCCCGTGCTGGGCTGCTTCATCGAGGACGAGCCCTACCAGGGCGCGGACTTCCAGTGGCTGGCGGCCAACGTCGTCGACAAGGAAACCCGTGAGCCGGTCCTGCCCGCCACCGAGGTCCGCGAGGTCGACGGCGTGGACGTCGGCTTCATCGGGATGACCCTGGAGGACACCCCCAGCCTGGTCAGCCCCGGCGGCGTGGCGACGGTCGACTTCCTCGACGAGGTGGAGACCGCCAACGCCCAGGCCGCCGCCCTGCAGGCCGAAGGGGTCGAGAGCATCGTCGTGCTGCTGCACGAGGGTGGCTACCAGACGGGTACCTACAACGGGTGCGAGGGCATCTCCGGCCCGATCGTGGAGATCGCCGAGCAGCTCGACCCGGCCATCGACGCCGTGGTCACCGGGCACACCCACGAGCCCTACGTCTGCTCCATCCCCGACCCGGACGGCAACGACCGCCTGGTCACCAGCGCCAACCAGTACGCCCGCGTCGTCACCGAGACCGCGCTGGTCATCAGCCGCAGCACCGGTGACGTCGTGCGCGACAGCACCTGGGCGGACAACCGCCTCGTGCTCCAGTCCGTGCCCGACCACCCGGTGGTGGCCGAGGTCGTGGCCAAGTGGGAGGCGCTGGCGGACGTCGTCGCCGGCACCGTCGTGGGCACCATCGCCGAGGACATCACCGGTGACGCCGGTGGTGACCGCGGCATCGAGACGCCGATGGCCAACGTGGTCGCCGACTCCATCCTCTGGGGCACCTCAGCCCCCGAGGACGGCGGTGCGCAGATCTCCTTCATGAACGTCGGCGGCGTGCGGGCCAGCCTCGTCTACGACCAGATCAGCAACGAGGAGGAGCCGGGCGAGGTCACCTACCAGGAGGCCTACAACGTCATGCCCTTCGGCAACATCCTGGTCTCCATCGACCTCACCGGGGCCGACATCAAGGCCGTCCTGGAGCAGCAGTACGTCCCCGGCCGTGGTCGCGAGTACCTCGCGCTGGGCGTCAGCGAGGGCTTCACCTACACCTGGGACGACGCGCAGCCCGAGGGCAGCAAGGTCGGCACCATGGAGCTGAACGGTGAGCCGATCGACCTGGAAGAGACCTACCGGGTCTCGACGCTGAACTTCCTGGCCGAGGGCGGCGACGACTTCACCGCCTTCACCAACGGGACCAACCTGCTGGGCGGCCCGGAGGACCTGGCCAACCTGGTCGGCTACCTGGGTGAGAACCCCGGGCTGACCGCTCCGGAGGACCGTCGCCAGGAGGTCACCCCCGAGCCGTAGGACGTGGCGCCGGCCGCGACCGGCGACCGGACCTGGCACCGACGCGAGAGCCCGCCACCGCTAGCAGCGGTGGCGGGCTCTCCGCATACCCTCAGGGGCCTCAGGCTCGGACCTCGGCGCGGCGGCGCTGCGGGAGGAGGAAGACGACCAGCAGGCCGACGACGCACAGGGCGGCGAAGGCGGCGGCATACCCGACCACCGTGTTCTCCAGGTCGCCGGTGAACCGGCCCCAGGACACCCAGGACAGGCCCCAGACGACGGCCGCGGCGAGCGCCGTGCGGAAGACCTGCTGCCGGGTGCGGCTGAGCAGGAAGGCGACCAGCCCGACCACGACGAGCAGCACGGCGACCGTGGTGATCGTGGGGCCGGTGCCGTCCTCGGGCACCCCGAGCCCCACCAGCCAGGAGGCGATGTTGGCGCAGGTCGCGACGCAGATCCAGCCCAGGTAGAGGCCGAAGGTGACCGAGACGGACACGGTCGGCGCCCACCCTTCGCCCGGCAGGGTGGCCGTGCGCGCCAGGACGAACCCGAGCGAGGCCGCGATGCCGAGGATGACCAGCACCGACACCAGGACCCAGTCGGCGAAGACGACCACGAGCCAGATCCCGTTCAGGGCGATGGACGCGGCCGCGGGCAGCCGCGTCACCGCCGCCCAGCGGGAGTCGGCCGCCACCCACTGCCAGATGACGTAGGCACCGAGCAGGACGTAGATCACCGACCAGATGGAGAACGCGGGCCCGTCCGGGGCGATCAGCGTCGTGCTGTCGGTAAACAGCCCGTCGCCCTGGTCGCTGACCCCGTCGTCGCTGCCGATGAGGCCGCTGCCGAACAGGTTCCCGACCACCCAGATCACCGCGGCCACCGTCACCAGGATCTGGTCGCGGCGCAGGGTCGACGGGCGAGATGCGGGTGGGGAGGAGGTCCAGGTATGGCGTGTGCTCATCCAGCCACGCTAGCCAGCCCGGACCCGGGTGTCAGGGTGTAGCGGTTCTCGGGCCCGGCGGGACGTCCGGCCGGGCGCGTCAGAGGTGCTCGTCGACGAACTCCCTGGCCACGTCGGCGGGAGCCTGCCCGTCACTGAGGACCTGCACCATCATCGCGGTGAGGTTCTCCGTGGTCAGGGCCGCGGAGACCGCGTCGAGCGTCTGCTCCACCGTGTCGTCGACGACGTCGGTGGAGGCCAGCGGCACCACGTTCTGCGCGGCGAAGAGGCTCTCGGGGTCCTCCAGCACCACGAAGCCGTTCTCCTCGATCGCCGGGTCGGTGGTGAAGATGTTGGCGGCGTCGACCTGACCGCTGGCCAGGGCCTGGACGCTGAGGTTGCCGCCCGCCGACAGGGAGCGGAACGAGCCGAACACCACGCCGTAGACGCGCTCGAGCCCGGCCACGCCGTTGGGTCGCGACTCGAACTCCGGCGGGCCGCCCAGCGACATCTCGCCGGCGACGTCGGCCAGGTCGCCGATCTGGTTCAGCCCGTGCTCCTGAGCGGTCTGAGAGCTGACCACGATCGCGTCCTTGTTCTCGGCCTCGCTGTGCTCCAGCAGCGTCAGCCCCTCGGGCAGGTTCGCCTCCACGTCCGCCCGCACGTCCTCCGTCGAGGTCGCGGTGATCTCCGGGTTGAGCCAGGTACCCAGGCCGCCGAGGTACTCCGGGATGAGGTCGATGGAGCCGTCCTGCAGCCCGGGCAGGTAGGTCTCGCGGTTGCCGATGTTGAGCCGGGTGTCGACCTCGACCCCGGCGTCGGACAGCGCCGCCGCGTAGATCTCGGCGAGCAGCTCGTTCTCCGGGAAGTTCGCCGAGCCGATGGTGACCCCACCGCCCTCGGCGGTCACCGGTTCCCCGGGTGAGGCACCGTCGTCGGTGCCTTCGCTGTCGCCCGTGCCGTTGTCCGCGTCCGCGCCGCTGTCGTTGCCGGCGTCCTCGAGGGGGTCGTCACCGGCCCCACAACCGGCCAGCCCGAGGGCAGCGGTCAGCGTCAGGGCGATCATCGTGGTGCGGCGCATGGCGTCCTCCTGGTCGGCGGCTCCCACGGTGGCACGGGCAGCGGGTGGCGCGCCACCGGAAACTTCCGGCGGCGCCACCTCGTACCTGCCCCGACCCACCTCGAGCTGGTCGCTGTGCGCCTCGAGCTCGGTCAGGCGCGGCTCACCGCGCGCGTGCCCGCAGGCCGGGCGAGACCGCGAGCCGCTGCCCGCCGGCGAGCACCAGGTCGACCATCAGGGCAAGGGCGGCGACGGTGAGGGCGCCGCCGGCCATCTCCTCGTAGCGGCGCGCGGCCTGCCCGTCGATGAGGAACCGGCCCAGCCCGCCGACCCCGACGACGGCCGCGATCGTGGCGGTGGCGATGATCTGCATCATCGCCGCACGGACGCCGGAGAGCAGGAGCGGCAGCGCGGCCGGGAGCTCGACCTGGCGCAGCACCTGGCCGCCCGTCATCCCGACCCCGCGGGCGGCGTCCCGGGCCGCGGGGTCCACGGACTCCACGCCGGCGTAGGTGCCGGACAGGATCGGCGGGACCGCGAGCAGGACCAGGACGATGATCACCGGCGCCTCGAAGGCCAGCTCGCCCCGCAGCCGCGGCAGCAGCAGCATGATCGCGATGAAGAGCACGCCGAGGCTGGGGATCGCACGGAAGGCCCCGGCGAGGTTGATCGCCAGCCAGCGGCCGCGGCCGGTGTGCCCGATGTAGAGGCCGACAGGGACGGCGAGCACCGCGGCCAGGAGCAGGGAGACCAGGGAGATCCGCAGGTGGGTCGCGGCCTGGGCCAGGATCCCACCCGGGCCGCTCCACGATCCCGCGTCGGTCAGCCACTGCCAGGTCAGCTCGATCATCGTGCCGCCCGCAGCCAGGGGGTCAGCAGCCGGGAGCCCAGCGCGATCGCCAGGTCCAGCGCCAGGGCCAGCGCCACGCTCGCCACGACGCCGACGACGATCGGGTCCAGGGTGTTGCGGTTGAAGCCCTGGGTGAACAGGCTGCCCAGCTGGCTGACCCCGATGAGCGCCGCGACCGAGACCATCGAGACGTTGCTCACCGCCGCGACCCGCAGCCCGGCGGTGAGGACGGGGACCGCGAGCGGCAGGTCGACGACGAGCGTGCGCCGCAGCTCGCCGTAGCCCATGGCGGTCGCCGCCTGGCGGGTCACCGAGGGCACCGAGGCGAACCCGTCCGCGACGGTCCGGGTCAGCAGCGCCACGGTGTAGACGGTCAGGGCGATGAGCACGTTGGAGTCGTCGAGGATCCGGGCACCGGTGATGAGCGGCAGGATGACGAACAGCGCCAGGGACGGAATGGTGTACAGCAGGCCGGTGCCGGCCACGATGGTCGGGGCTGCCCAGCGGTAGCGAGCCGCCGCCCAGCCCAGCGGCAGCGCGATGGCCAGTCCGCACACCAGGGGCACCACGGCCAGGTAGAGGTGCCGCAGGGACAGGTCCAGCAGGGTGGACCAGGCGACCCCGCCGATCACCGCCGCGCGTCCCTGTCCAGGGCGGCGAGGACGTCGTCGGCACCGACCACGCCGGCCAGGCGTCCCTGTGCGTCGACGACCACGCCCTGACCGCTGGGGGAGGACAGGGCTGCGTCCAGGAGCAGCCGGGCGCTGTCCCCCACCCGCGCGACGTTGCCGAACCGCTGCAGCCGCTCCTCCCGCACGGGACCGCCCCAGCCGGTGGCCTCCACCCAGCCCAGCGGCATACCCTCCGCGTCCACGACCAGCACCCAGCCGGCACCTGCGTGCACGCTGGACCCCAGCCGCACCGTGTCGACCGGCCGGGGCGCGACCGGCACCCGGGTGAAGCCCAGCGCGCGGTACCCCCGGTCCTTGCCGACGAAGCCCGCGACGAAGTCGTCGGCGGGGTGGGCCAGCAGCTCCGCCGGGCTGGCGAGCTGGGCCAGCCGCCCGCCCTGGCGCAGCACGGCGACCTGGTCACCCAGCAGCAGGGCCTCGTCGATGTCGTGCGTCACGAGCAGGATGGTGATGCCCAGCTCGCGCTGCAGCCGGCGCACCTCCTCCTGCAGGTCGGCCCGCACGACCGGGTCCACCGCGCTGAACGGCTCGTCCATGAGCACGACCTCCGGGCCGCTGGCGAGCGCACGGGCCACGCCGACCCGCTGCTGCTGGCCGCCGGAGAGCTGGGCGGGGTAGCGGCGCGCCTGGTCGGCCGTGAGCCCCACCGTCTCGATCGCCGTCATCGCCGCGGCCCGGGCCCGGGCGCGGTCCCAGCCGAGCAGCCGGGGCACGGTCATGACGTTGGCCAGGACCGTGCGGTGCGGGAAGAGACCCGCGTGCTGGATGACGTAGCCGATCGAGCGCCGCAGCTGCGCCGGGTCGCGCCGGGAGATGTCCTCGTCGTCGATGAGGAGGCGACCCTGCGTGGGCTCCACCATCCGGTTGACCATCCGCAGGCTCGTGGTCTTGCCGCAGCCGGAGGGCCCGACGAAGCAGGTGATCTCGCCCCGGCGCACCTCCAGGCTCAGGTCGTCCACGGCGACCGTCGGCCCGTAGCGCTTCGTCACTGCCTCGAAGCGGATCACCGGCTCACCCTACGGCCGGTCCTGCCGCCACCGCTCCACCATGACCTCCGGCGGCACCGGCTCCACCCAGGCCCGTGGGAGCCAGACCGGTGGCAGCTGCTCCCCGTGCAGGTCGACCCGGCCCCGGTGCCGCTGGGCCGTCACCCGCACGCCGGAGCTGTCGGAGCCCACCAGCGGGGAGCTCGGCGGGGACACGGTCGCCGTCAGGTCGAGGGGGTATGCCGTCCACGGCACCCTGGTCACCGCCACCGGCCGGGTCACCTCGATCGTGGCCCGGGCCCGGGCCAGGACCGTCGCGTCCGCGCAACCGGGGCGCACGCGCGGATCGAGGAGCTGGTCAGGCAGCGACGACGGCTCCACCCAGACGCCGACGTCGCCGAGCCGCAGCAGTGCCTCGACGACCACGACGACCTGGCCCGGTGTCCACCCCCTCGACCGGACCACCGCCGCGACGTCTGGCTGGGGGTGCGTCCAGCCCCGGCCTCGGACCAGGGGGTGCGGCAGCAGGGGCGAGAGCCGCAGGGTCTCGACGTTCTTGACCGCGGCGACCTGCTCGGCCCGCCCGGCCAGGTCCGGCCCGTCGTGCCAGGCGACGGCCTCGGGCACGTGGCGCAGGTCGGCGCCGGCCAGCCAGCAGCGCCAGGCCAGCTCCCAGTCCTCCCCTCCGTACCCGGTCAGGCGCTCCTCGAACCCGCCGGCCGCGTCCCAGACCGACCGCGACAGCGCCATCACCGCGGAGATGACGAACCGGAACGAGCCGTCGTCCGCGGCGCGCAGGTGGTCGCTCGCCCGGTAGCCCTCGTCCAGCCAGGCCGGCTCCGGCAGCTCGTCCTGCGGTGCCGGCGGCCACGCTCCCGTCAGGTGCGCGTGCCGCCGACGGCCGACGGCCAGGGTGGGCGCCCGCAGGCAGGCGCGCTGCAGGGCGGCGACGTAGGCGTCCTCGGGGACGGTGTCACCGTCCAGGAAGCACAGCACCCGCCCGCGGGAGTGCCGTGCGCCCAGGTTGCGCGCCGCGGCGGCCCGGAACCCGTCGCGGTGCTGACGGACCACCCGGAGAGACCGGATCGCGCCGGGGGTGGGGTGCTCGTCGAGGTCGACACCGGGGCCGGCGCCGACGTCGGGTGCCCGCGGGGAGCCGTCGTCGGCGACGACCACCTCCAGGCCACCCGCCACGCCGGTCTGCGCCCGCAGGCGGGCAAGGATCAGGTCCAGCATCCGCTGGTCCCGGTAGTAGGGGATGACCACCGACACGGCCGGCCGGGTGGCCACCTCGTGCAGCGCGGCCGCGGCCTCCGCCCAGCTCGGCCCGAGCGGCGTCCCGTCGAGCATGGTCGTGGCAGCATCGGTGAGGGCATCGGCGAGGGCGTCGGCGATCGCGCGGGCCAGCTCGGTGGGTCGGACGACCCGGACGGCTCCGGGCAACCGGCTCGCCAGCTCCTCGGTGTACCGAGAGCTGAGCACGAGGGGCCGGCGGCCCGCGGCGAGCCAGGTCGCGACAGAGCCCGAGGCGGAGACGTGCCGGTGGGCCGCGACCGGGACGGTCGCCGCGTCGACGGCGAGGAGCCGGGGCAGGTCCGCGTCGTCCACCCAGCCGCTCGTGGACCAGGTGACCCCGGCCGCCGCCGCACGCGCCTCCAGCTGCTCGAGGAGATCCTCGTGCCCCTCCGAGGCCCGGCCGAGGTTGCGCACCTCGATCCGCCGCCCGGCGAACCGGGGGTCGCGGGCGGCCAGGGCGGTCGCGTCGACCACCTCCTCCAGCCCCTTGCCCGGGTAGACGAAACCCAGCGTCACGACCGTGAGCACCCCGTCACCAGGGTCGGCGGGGTCACCAGGGTCGGCGGGGTCATCAGGGTCGTCGGGGTCGTCAGGGTCATCGGGGACGAGGTCGGCACCGTGGGCATGACCGGCCCGGTCACGCCCCGCGACCCGCTCGATGGGAAGCGGCACCACCTGGGTCCGGGACAGCACCGCCTCGGCCTGCCGGGGACAGGCCCAGCGCAGGACGGCGGCGAGCAGCAGCCGCTCGTGGCGGCTGGCGACGACCACCTCGTCGGCGGAGGCGGCCAGCAGCGCGTACAGGCGTGAACGGGCCGGGCGAGTGCGCCCGTCGGAGCGCTGCGGCAGGTCGTGCAGGACGACGGTGAGCCGGGCGACGCCCGCGACGAGCCGGCGCCAGGTGGACGTGGCCCTGGCCGGGTCCCCGGCGACGAGCCGGTCGGTCACCTGCACCGCGGCGACCCGACCCTCCAGGGCCCCGTCCCGCACCTCGTCCAACCGGGCGCAGCGCAGCAGCTCGACGCCTCCGCCGTGCGCGGCGGCGAGGTGCCGCTGCAGCCCCAGCCCGTGCCGCGTCACCCCGTGCTGCTCCGGCCCCGGCACCACGTGCAGCAGCGGGTCGTCCTGCCCGGTCACGGCCTCCATCCCAGGCGGCGCAGCACGGCACCCTTCTTCTCCAGGCCGACCTCCACGACGCGGGGATGGGCGGCGTAGAACTCCTCGTGGGCCGCAGCCACCTCCTCGTCGCTGACCTGCCTGCCCCCGACGACCCAGGCGGTCCGCTCCGCCGCGGGATCGTGGTCGAGGGCGTCGAGCACCTCCGGTCGCAGCGGGGTCATCACCTCCGAGAGCAGGATCCGCCCCGGGTCGCGGACCGTGCCTCCCGCGCCGACCTCGTCGAGCACCCGCTGGGCCAGCGCCAGCAGCACCGGGTTGCCGGGGTGGTCCACCGTCCAGCCCGCCTCGGCCCCGCTGCTGCGCACGACGTCGCTGATCACCAGCGAGCCCTGCTCGCTCTCCCGGCGGGCCAGCTCGGCGATGGAGGCCTCCGCTCCCGCGCGCACCGCGGTCGCCGGCACCTCCGCGGGTCCGCTCCAGCCGCCGGCCTTCCCGAGCCGCCGCACGTCGTGGTAGGGCACGAGCGGTGGGTCGCTCACCCGCGGGTCCTCGTGGCGGACCAGCACCTGCTCGGGGTAGAGCGCGGTGCAGAAGTAGTTCGGGACCCGCACCACCCGGGCGCCGCGCCGCAGCCGGGCAGCGACCTGGCCGGTCCCCAGGGGCAGGCCGCGGTAACCCTCGCCCACGGACTGGGCCACCAGGACGTCGGCCCAGGCCAGCAGCCGGTCCAGCTGAGGCAGGTCCTGCAGGGTCAGCTCGTGCACCGGGGGCATCCGGACCGACTGCACCGAGCCGGCCGTGTCCAGGCTGACCCGCAGGGCCTCGGCCTGGCAGTTGCCGTAGACCAGGACCCGCGGTGCGTGCTCATCCGCCTGCCCGTCCGTGCGTGCCTCGGTGCGTCCTTCCCCGCGGCGGCCGCCGGTCCCGCGCGCGGCGCCGGTGCTCCCCCTGCCGGACCGCGGGCCGGGCAGCCGCTCCAGCCCGTAGAACGCGCCGTAGTGCCGCATGCGCCGGTCGGGGGCCATGGCTACACCAGTTCCGCCGCCGCGTCCACCCGGTCACCCTCCACGACGGCGGCATACACCCCCGCGTGCATCGCGGCGATCTGTCGCCGCTGGTCCTCCCGCCAGTCCCGGGTGCACGCCTGGGGCGGCCTGTCCGCGGCCTGCGCGAGCAGGCCGACGAGCTCACCGGTCAGCTGCCGTGGGGGCAGCGCGACATCGAGGGACATGCCCCGATCATCCCAAATGAGCACCGTGCCCGCACCCTGCTCCGCCAGGTGCCCCACGTCGGGCGCGAGCGCCCACGTGCCCAGATCGCGACAGGCCTCCACCCAGCCGGAGTGGGTCCCCCAGGCGTACGGCAGCACCGAGACGTCCAGCCCGGCCAGGTAGTCCCACAGCCCCTCGTCGTCGAGACGGGGCGCGAGCACCATGCTCACGCCCGGGGGCGGCGCGGCGGCATGGCGCCGCCACCAGGCCGCCACCTGCCGGTCGTGCCGGGCCGCAGCCGGGTCCAGCACCTCCGGGTGGGCCCGGACCTCGAGCTCGACCGCGGTCCCCGCGTCACGCAGCACCGCGACCGCCTCGACGAGTGCGGGCAGCAGCGGCATCGGCGCAAGGTTGGTGCGCAGGCTCTTCAGGTGCACCCCCACCCGCAGGGGACGGGGACGGGCGGGCACCGCCCGGCCGATCCGGTCCAGCGGTGCGACGTGCGGGTGGGGGACGACGAGCGGCCGGCGGCCGAAGTCCCGTTCGACGACCCCGGCGGCGCCCTCGGTGAGGGTCAGCAGACCGTCGGCCCCCTCGACCAGCAGCGCGAGGTGCTCGCGGTGGCGCGACTGGTCCACCAGGTGCGGGTGGTCGATGTCGTGCACGGTGTAGACCAGCGGCAGGCCCGCCCCACGCACCGCCCGCAGCCACCTGGCGAGCTGAGCGGTGCTGCGGCCCTCGGTGCCGAAGTGCAGGTGGAGGACGTCCTGCTCCGAGGCGTGCCTGTGCACCCACTCCACCTCCAGGGCCGGGTGCGGCCACCACTGCCCGGCCGGTGCCCCTGGCACCGGGGGGTCGGGCAGGTGGACCACCTCCCGGCCCGGGTCGTCGACGGGCAGCAGGTGCTCCACGTAGGCGTGCGCCGCCGGCACCTGGCGGACGCGCAGCGGGGTCACGGGGTCACCCGCCAGCGACCGCTCTCGTCCGGTGCTGCCAGGCCCCGCTCGCGGAACCCCTCGAGCCAGCCCTCCATCGGCCACCAGCCCCAGCGGTCGGCGAACACGCCGGCGTTGCGGACCACGGACTCGAGCTGGTTCAACGGGGGCGACGGGGAGGGGTGGTGCTGGTGGTAGGCCGTGGCCCCGCCCACCCAGGTCAGGCTGCCGCCGCGCGCAGCGACGACCTGGGCGAAGTCCGTGTCCTCCCCGCCGTAGCCCACGTAGTCGGGGCAGAAGCCGCCGGTCGCCCAGAAGTCGGTCACGGTCATCGCGAAGGACAGGGACCAGAACCGGGTGAGGTCGGGCTCGGGCCGGCTGTCCCCGGGGGCCAGCCGGACCCGGTCCGACCGGTGCTGGCCGGCCTCGGACAGTCGGGCCAGGGTCCCGGTCCAGTCACGCTGGCCGGGCGCCAGCGGCGGCAGGTAGGCGACGTCACCGCCGAGCATCGCCGGCGAGGGACGCCGCTCGGCCAGGTCCGCCAGCGCGTCGGCGTAGGCGGCCACCGTCGAGGGACCGGGGATGCAGTCGACGTCGAGGAAGATGAGCTGGTCGGCGCCCTGCGCGGTGGCCTCGGCCGCCGCCTGGTTGCGGGCCGCCGCCAACGGCAGGCCGCACGGGTCCGCCGGCACGTCGACGACCGTCAGACGCGTGGGCCCCTCCCCCCAGGCCTCGGTGGCGACCCGGGTGATGCCCGGGTCGTCCATGGCGGCCACGACGTGCATGTCCGGCACCCGGGACCCCTGCGCGAGCCCGGCGATCTGGCCGCGCAGGTGGTCGTGCCGGCCGTGGGCGATGGTGAGGACGGCGACCAGCTGGTCGGTCACGAGGCTCTCCGCTGCACGTCGGCGGGGCCGAGGCGACGGGCCAGGTCCTCCAGCCGGGCAGCGGCGTGCATGGCCCCGTCGGCGCCCCAGACCGACCAGCCGTCGCCGCCCCGGCCCAGGGCCCGCTCCAGCAGCTCGGGCCAGCGGTGCTCCCGCGGCCAGCCGTACCCGACCGCGGCCAGCCCGAGACGGTCCAGGGCGTGCACGGTCGCGTCCTGCTCCTCGTAGGGCCGGGGCTGGGCCAGCACCACGGCCGGGCGCCGGGCCCAGGCAACGTCGGCGACGCTGCCCTGACCGGCGTGCGTGACGACGACGTCGGCGGCGGCCAGCTCCGCCGGCAGGTCGGCGGCGGGGGGGAAGCCACCCCCGCACACCGTCCACTCCCAGCCGGGAGTGGTGGCACGGGCACGCTCGATGTCGTCCGGCGACAGCGGGTCACCACCCTGCCCCCACAGCACCAGCACCCGGCGGTCGCCCCGGTCGGCATGACCCGCTGCCGAGCGCCGGTCCGTCCCCGTCGCCCCAGAGTCGCCAGCGGCTCCCACCTCCCTGGATGGTGCTGCCGGTCGCCCGGTGAGCGAGGCCAGGGCGCTGATCCCGCCCACGTGCCAGGTCTTCTCCCACCAGTCCGCGTGCCAGCCGGTGTCGGGGTGAGCGGCGTAGGGCCACGGGGCCAGGAGCGCCTCCGCGGCGTCGTAGGCCAGGGCGTGCACGCTGTCCGTACGGTCCCCCGGCATGGCCCCGACGACGACCGGGATGCCGCACAACCGCGCCAGGAGCGCGACCTCGACGGACACGTCGACCACGAGCAGCGCGGGCCGCTCGCGCGCGAGCCGGTCCACGATCTGCCACTGCCGCTGCAGGAGCCCGGGGTGATGCCGGGGGACCCAGTGCAGGGTCTCGCCGGCAGAGACGTCAGCGAGCGCGGGATCCTCGACGGCAGGGTCGTCGTCGCGGGCCAGCTCCACCCAGTCCCCGGGCCAGCCCTCCGGCGCGGGCCCGCTGCCGAGCCCGGTCACCGGCAGCGTCAGCGCCCGGGCCACGGCGGTGGCTCGTCGCCGGTGGCCCTGACCCTGGTGGTGCACGTAGTAGGCGATCCTCATCGGACCCCCTGCGCCGGGATGGGCCGCCGACCCACGAGCGACACGCCGCGACGGTCTGTGCCCGCCGTCCCGGCTGTCTGCGCCGCCCCGGCGGCCTCCCCCGTCCCGTCGGCGATGATCTGCTCGTACAACCGCACGTAGTCGTCGACCATCCGGTCCACCGAGTGGTGGGTGACGGCATACCGGCGGCAGTCCTCCCGGGAGAGCGCCAGCACCTCCGGCAGCACCGCGGCACCGTGGGCCACGATCTGGGCGGCGACCTCCTCCTCGGCCAGCGAGCCGTCCGGCACGGGCACGAGCCGGCCGACGTCCGGCCCCACGACCTCGGGCAGGCCGCCCCGGGCCAGCGCGAGGACGGGCGTGCCGCAGGCGAGCGCCTCGGCAGCCACCAGCCCGTAGGGCTCGTCCCAGGCCGGCGTCACCAGCGCTGCCGCGCTCGTCCCCACGAGCTCGGCGAGGTCCGGGGCTCGCAGGTGCCCGGCATACTCCACCTCCGGCCCGCACAGCGGCTGGACCACCTCGCGGAAGTACTCCTCGTCGGAGACGGGACCGGCCAGCACGAGGGGCATCCCCGCGGCGCGGGCGATCCGCACCGCCAGATGTGGGGCCTTCTCGGGCACGATCCGGCCCGACCAGACCAGCCGCTGCCCACCCGGGCCGGGCTGCCACGTCCGCGTGTCGACGCCGTTGGCGACCACCTGGGCAGGCAGCAGGTGGGACCAGGCGCGAGCGGTATGGCGGCTCACCGCACTGGCGTGCACCGGCGGGCCGGGCACGGCGCGGGCGCTGACCAGCGCCGACTCCAGCCACGGCGTGGGAGGGGTATGCAGCGTCAGCACGGTGGGGACGGGCAGGGTGGGGGCCATCGCGGTCGGCAGGTAGTGCAGGGAGTGGTTGTTGACGATGTCGACGTCGTGCCGTGCGGCGAGGGCGAGCATGAGGCTCAGGTAGGAGTGGTGCCGCTGCATCCAGCCCGCCTCGGGCATCGAGACGTCCTGCCGGGCGGCCGGCGACAGCTGCAGCTGGTCGGGCCACAGGTGCTCCACGCCGGGGATCGGCTCCGAGCCCCTCGCCGCGAAGACGCTGACCCGGTGGCCCCGGGCGACGAGGCCGTGGACCAGGTGCCAGGTCAGCGACTCCAGGCCGCCGGCGAAGGGCTGGCTGATCGGGTGCCGCGTGTGCGCGATGACGACGACGTGCACGACGCTCCCCTCCTGTGATCGGCCCGGACAACCATGGTGCCCCTGCAGCGGGTAGGACAGGAGCACCGGTCCCCGGGATGCACCCGGGTCGACGTTCAGTGTCGGTCGGGACCCCATCCGGGTCCACCTGAAGCGTGACGTGCGGCGATGCAGCACCACGTCTGCTGCCGGTCTGCTGCCGGTCTGCTGCGGGTCTTCTTTCGGTCTGCTTTCGGGTGGCCCCGCACGGCTGCGGGCTAGGATCCCCGGTGTGAGTCCCGTGACCGTTGCCCTCCGCGATGACTATGACGTGGTCGTGCACGGCCTGGAGGCCATGCTGGCCCCCTTCGCCGACCGGGTGCAGGTGGTCGAGCTCAACGTGGACACCGCCACGGTCACCCCGGTGGACGTCACGCTCTACGACACCTTCGCCCAGAGCCAGGCCGACTCCGAGGACATCAGCAGGATCGTCGAGAACCCCACCAACGGGCGGGTCGTCGTCTACTCCTGGAACGCCCAGCCCGAGCTGGTGCGACAGGCCCTGGAGCGGGGCTGCGCCGGCTACGTGGACAAGTCCACCGGCGCGGAGGAGCTGGTGGCGGCGATCGAGCGGATCGCCGCCGGGGAGGTGGTCACCCTCACCCCTCGGCCCGAGCCCAGCGGCGAGACGCCCTACGGCACCTGGCCCGGCAAGGAGCACGGCCTGTCCGCGCGCGAGGCGGAGATCCTGGCGCTGATCACCCAGGGCATGACCAACGAGGGCATCGCCGCTCGGGCCTACCTGTCGATCAACACGGTGAAGTCCTACATCCGCACGGCCTACCGCAAGATCGGGGTGACCCGCCGCAGCCAGGCCGTGCGCTGGGGCATGGAGCACGGGATGCTCCCGGACCACACCCGCGAGCTGCGCTGACCGCCCCTGCGGGGGCCGACAGGACGGAACACCGAGCGCCGCCTAGGCTGTCCCCCATGCCTGGAGCCGAAGTCGTCGTCGTCGGAGCCGGTATGGCCGGCCTCACCTGTGCCCTGACCCTGCAGGAGGCGGGCGTACCGGTCCGTGTGCTGGAGGCCTCCGACGCCGTCGGAGGCCGGGTGCGCACCGACCAGGTCGACGGCTTCCTGGTCGACTGGGGGTTCCAGGTGCTCAACCCCGCCTACCCGATGATCCGGGCGATCGTGGACGTGGACGCCCTGGACCTGCAGCCGTTCACCAACGCGGTCGCCTGCCGCAGCCCGCGCCACGGCGACCTGGTCATCCTGGCTGACGTGCGCCGCGAGCCCCAGCTGATCCGCCAGACCTTCGCCTCCGGCAAGCTGCACCCGGCGAGCCTGGCGGCCCTGGCGCGCTGGTACGCCCCCGGCATGCGCGAGGAGTACATCGTCACCGGTGAGGGTGACATGACGACCCGCGAGGCCCTCGACCAGGCCGGCCTGAGCGGCCCGCTGCGCAAGGTGGTCACCAGCTTCCTCACCGGGGTGCTGCTGGAGGACGAGGGACGCACCTCCAACGCCTTCTCCCTCCTGCTCGCCCGCAAGTTCCTCAAAGGGACCCCGTCACTGCCGGCCCAGGGGATGCAGCAGCTGCCCGAGCAGCTTGCGGCGGCACTGCAGACCCCGGTCGAGCTGAACACCCCCGTCGTGGAGGCCAGCGGCGGCCGCGTGCGCACGGCGGGCGGGGAGACGATCGAGGCCGGGCTGGTGGTCGTCGCCACCGACCCCGTGACGGCCGAGCGGCTCACCGGCCGGCCCGCGCCGGCCGGCAAGGGCGTGACCACCCACTGGTACGCGATGGACGAACCCCCCACCGACCTGAAGGCGATCGTGCTGGACCAGTGCGACCGCGAGGTGGGGCCCGTGGTGACCACGGCGGTGATCTCCAACGTCGCCCCCAGCTATGCGCCCGTCGGGCGGCACCTCGTGCAGGCCTCCTCGCTGCTGCGGCCCGGGCAGGACCCGGTGCCCGACGCCGACGTGCTGACCCACCTGAGCCAGATCTACGCCACCGACACCTCCCGCTGGGAGCTGGTGCGCCGACACGACATCCCCTACGCCCAGCCCGAGCAGCCGGCCCCGTTCACCAACCGCTCCGCCCTCGAGGTGGAGACGGGGCTGATCCTGGCCGGCGACCACGTCGACACCGCGTCCGTGCAGGGCGCCATGGTCAGCGGACGGCGCGCGGCGGACGGCTGGCTGACCCGCATCGGGGCCAAGACCCCGACCGGGGTCTGACGCGTCCGAGGCGCATCCGACAGCTAGCCCACCGCGGTCAGCAACGGCGGGAGCAGCAGGAGCATCGACAGCGACCAGGTCACGTGGGTGACCATCGGGCCGAGCACACCGCCGGTCACCCGGCGCTGCGCCCCGACGAGCACCCCGAGCACGACGGCGGCGAAGACGAGCATCAGGTTGCCCGAGGCGGCAGTGACCAGGGCGTACAGGACGGTCGTGACCAGGACCGGTCGTCGGGTGACCGCCGCGTAGAGCGCCCCGCGGAAGAACAGCTCCTCCGCCAGCCCGTTGACCAGCGTGATGAGGACGATGACCGGCAGGGAGGCGTAGCGGGCGTGGTCGAGCACGGCGTCCACCGGGTCACGGAGCATCGGCACCTGGGCCACCAGGACGGCGCCGGCGCAGAAGATCCCGACGGCGAGCAGGCCCAGCGCCAGCGACTGCACGAGCGGCCTGGCCAGGCGCCCGTCCCGCGTCCAGGCCCGCCCCAGGTGCATCCTCCCCGCCAGCGCCGCGCCCGCCGCCCACACCAGCGCGAGCAGCCCGGTGAGCAGCAGGAAGAGGGGCTCCCCCGGGGGGACGTTGAGCCCGATGCCGAGGATGACCGCGCCCACGACCAGGGTCAGGGCGCAGACGAGGCGCCGCCGGCGCAGCACCCGCGGGGTGTCGCGGTTGTCGCGCGGCACCTTGCGCACGAGGGCCGCATGCAGGAAGTGGCGCAGCTCGTCCCACCGCAGCCCGCGTCCGTCCACCTCCTCACGGTATGCCGTGCCGCCGCCCCTCGCGTGGCCCGCCGGCTCATGCGGCCGGGTCACGACTCCGCGGGGACCGGCTCGGCCGTGACGATGACGTTGTCGCGGTAGCTTGACCGCTGCGGCTGCCAGGGTCCGCCGCAGGTCACCAGGCGCAGCTGCTCGGGCCCGGACCGGTCGAAGAGCGTCCCGACGTCGAGCTCGGCCTTGGGCACGGTGCGCCGGCCGGTCACCCGGTAGTCCAGGACGCTCCCGTCCTCCAGGGTCACCGAGACGAGGTCACCGGCCCGGAGGTCCGTGAGCCGAGCCAGCACCCCCTTGCCCTCGGCGAGGGTGTCCACGTGGCTGGCCAGCACCGCGGAGCCTTCGTCCTGGCCGGGGGCAGCACCGTAGCGGTACCAGCCGACGTCGAACCCGCTCTCCGGGATCTCCATCTGGCCGTCGTCGTCGACACCCACCGGGACCACGTCCACGGCGATGTCCACGGCCGGGATCTGCAGGCCGACGGGCGGTGAGGGCGCCGGAAGCTCTGGGGGCGTAGCGGGGCGCCGTGCCTCTGCCGGCACGAGCGGCACCGTGCGGGTGCCCTCCGACGTGGCGGCCAGACCCTGCTCCGGCTCTTCCCCACCCGTGCTGTCCCGACCCGTGCCGTCTCCCGATTCGGCTGGCCTCGCGGTGCCGTCGCCGAGCGGAGCAGAGGTCGTCACGGCGGCACCATCCGCCACAGCAGCGCTCGCGCTGAAGTCGGCCGGGACCCGGGCGGTGAGGGCCAGCACGGCCGCGGCCACGAGCAGCGCGCACCCACCGGCGAGCACCGCCCACCACACCCGGCGGCGCACCGGCGTCCGTCCGTCCATCTCCGACCTCCTTCAGCACCGGGGCCGCCGAGGGGAGAGCTCCCCTCGGCGGCCGCCAGGTGACGTCATCATGCTGCCGTCACCACTGCCGTCACCACTGTGACGATTGTCGTGACTGCTGTCGTGACTGCGTCTTCGGTCCTCTCGTCAGCGGTTCGTCGCGAGCCGGCGGCCGGCCAGCGCGACGCCTCCGGCACCGGCCGCGGCAAGCACCCACAGGGCGGCAGTGCTGGTGCCCATCAGGCCGGCCTCGCCGCTGGGGACCCCGCCCGGGTCGCCGTGCAGCCCGTCGACGGTCTGGACCGCGAGGTCCAGGGTGTCCTCGTCGAGCGAGCCCCAGGCGTAGACGATGGTGTTGGTGCCCTCGGTCAGCGTCAGGTCGGCGGGGCCGAGCACGACGGTGTCGGTGCCGGCCGCGACCACGTCGGCCGAGACGGTGCCCGCCGACAGGTCCAGGACCTCCTCGTTCGGGTTCTCCAGGGCCTGGATGACCGCCTCACCGCCTGCCCGCACGTCGACCGCCGGGGCCGCCGCGGCGTGCCGGACCGTGAGCCGGGCCTCGCCCGCCTCCAGCTGGCTGGTGTCGTTGGCGAAGGCCGAGAGGGTGGGGGTGCCGTCCGCGGCCAGGTGGGCGACGAGGGTGAGGTTGGCGCCGCCGGGGACCTCCAGGCCCTCGGCGGAGATGGCCGGCTCGTCGGCCTCCGGGTCCGCCCCGTCGGGGTAGACGGCGATGTCGTAGGTGCCGGCGGCCATGGTCATCGGGTCGGTCAGCGTGCCGGGCGCGAAGTCCGGGATCGCTTCCTCGCCGTTGACGTAGACGTCCACGGTCAGGCCCGGCACCCCGTGCAGGACCGAGACGGACGACTCGTGGTTGTCGGCCAGCGCGGGGCCGGCGACGGTGACGGCGAGGGCCAGCCCGCCGGTGAGGGCAACTGCGGTGCGCTTCATGGTTTCTCCTCGGTGCTACTGCGGTGTGCGAAGTGAGGGTGGATCAGTCCGGCGGTGTCCGGCGCTGAGATGGAGCATGACATAACTGTCTAGGGTTTGTCTAGTGTTCTGTCCACGGCTTGTTCAAGGTTGTAGGGTGACGGCATGGCCACGCCCCCACCGACGATGCGCATCGGAGAGCTCGCCGCCCGCACGGGGGTGAGCGTGCACGTGCTGCGCGTCTGGGAGCGGCGCTACGGCCTGCTCACCCCCAGCCGATCGGCGGGGGGGTACCGCATGTACGGGCCGCAGGACGAGTGGCGGGTCCGGGAGACCGCCCGGCTGCGGGAGGAGGGGATGCCCGCCGCGCAGGCAGCGGCGACCGCGCTGCAGGCCTCGCGCAGGCTTCCGCCCGAGCTCGACGACCTCGTCAGCACCGACGGCGCAGCGACGGACCAGGATGGCCAGGCCGGGTCGGACGACGACGGGGGTGTCTCCCGGCTCCGTGAGCGGCTGCTGCAGGCGATCGGCGAGTTCGACGGCACGGCCGCGCAGGCGATCCTGGATGTCGCCCTGGAGCACCTCGGGGTGGAGGACGCGATCGCGAAGATCGTCATGCCGGTGCTGCACGAGACCGGTGACCGGTGGGCGGCCGGGAGGTTCACCGTCGCCCAGGAGCACTTCGCCAGCAACCTCATCCGCACCCGGTTGTCCAGCCTCAGCCTGGCCTGGGACGCCGGGACCGGCCCGCTGGCCGTCCTGGCCTGCCCCTCGGGCGAGCGCCACGACCTCGGCCTGCTCGCCTTCGGCGTGGTCCTCGGCCGGGCCGGCTGGCGGGTCCGCTACCTCGGCGCCGACACCCCGCTGTCCACGCTCGGCTCCGCCGTGCAGACGCTCGAGCCCGACCTCGTGGTGCTGTCCGCCGTGCGTGCGCAGCCGTTGGAGGAGGCGGCCGACCACCTGGCCGAGCTCCCCGAGGCGGCAACCACCGCGCTGGCCAGGGCACAGGTCATCGTCGCCGGCGCCGGCGCCACCCGGGAGGTCGCGGACCGCCTCGGTGCCACGCTCCTGGAGGGCGACCCCGTCGACGTGGCCCGGAGCCTCGCAGACCGGCGCCGCCAGGCCTGAGCCCCCGCGTCAGCGGTTGCGCCGGGCCAGCTCGCCCGAGAGCACGGTCGCGAAGGCGCACCACGCGGCATACGGGGCCAGAGCCCAGCCCCGGGTGTCCCGCACCCGGCCGGCGCGACGCGCCAGGTCGGCGGCGCTGACGGCGAGCGCCGCGCTGTGCGCCGCGGCCAGGGCGGGCCGGCGGGCACGGAAGAAGCTGGCGCTCCAGGAGGCGTTGAGGGCCAGGTTGATCCCGAGGGCGCGCTCGTAGGCCCGCCGTTTCCGGTCCGCCCGCCGGGCGTCCCCGCCCTCGCCCGCCGCTCGCCGGTCCAGATCGTCGAGGGTGAGCCCGGAGACCAGGGCGATGTCGGCATACAGCGTCGCCCAGACGATGGGGAAGGCCGCGGCCGGGGGCTGCCACGCCGGCTTGTCCAGACGGCGGTACCACCGGTTGTCGGGCGCGGTCGCGAGGCCGCCGAGGACGGAGGTCGCCGTCACCGCAGCTGCGGTCTGGCCGAGCCGCCGCAGGGCGGTGTCCGGCGCCGCCTCGCTCATGGCCTCCCGCACCGCGTCCCGGTATGCCGTCCGGCCTCCGGGGGGCGGGCCGACCAGGGCGAGGATGTCGTCCTCGCGACAGACCACCTCGTGGACCAGCGAGCCGACGAGCGGCTTGGCGACCCCTGCGTCGACGGGCGTCACCAGGCCGACCCAGTGGCTGGCCAGGCGCGGGGTCAGCACCGGCAGGGTCGCGATCAGCCGGCGGCGCTGTCCGGTCTCCTGCGCGAAGACCTGCATCATCTGCTCGTAGGTGAGGACGTCGGGGCCGCCGATGTCGAAGGTCCGGTTGATCTCGGGGGGCAGCTCGGCCGCCCGCACGAGGTAGTGCAGGACGTCGTCGATGGCGATCGGCTGGATCCGGTTGCGCAGCCAGCGGGGGGCGACCATGACGGGCAGCCGGGTGGTCAGGTGCCGCAGCATCGCGAACGACACCGAACCGTCGCCGATGATGGTGGCGGCCTGCAGGACGGCGCTGGGCACGCCGCTGCCGAGCAGGATCCGCCCGACCTCCACGCGGGAGGCCAGGTGCGCGGAGAGCGTGCCGTCCGGGTGCAGACCGGAGAGGTAGACGAGGCGGCGGACCTCACCTCGGCGGGCGGCGGCCCCGAACTTGCGGGCCAGGCGGCGGTCGCGGGCCACGAAGTCGCCGTCGCCGTCCATGCTGTGCAGGAGGTAGTAGGCGACGTCGAGGGCGTGCTCACCCTCCGGGGCCAGGGCGCGGTCCAGGTCGTCCGCGGAACCAGCGTCCCCCTCCACGACCTCGACGTCGTCCCGCCAGGCGGCGGGCAGCCGGTCGGCGTTCCGGGTGAGCACCCGCACCGACCAGCCCTCCTGCAGGAGCCTGGGCACCAGGAGCCCGCCCACGTAGCCGGTCGCCCCGGTGACCAACGCGCGTCGACCGCCCATACCCTCGCTCCGTCCCGTGTGGCTGAACTGTGTCGAGGCTAGGCAGGGTGCTGGTGCCGTGCAAGGCAGGCAGCCGGGCGGAGGAGCGCGAGGTGAGGTGGCGATGGTCGGCTCGAGTCGGCTCGAGTCGGCTCGAGTCGGCCGGAGCAGGACAGCACCGTGCGGTGCCGGTTAGGGTGGACAGGCCGCGAGGGCGGAGGGAACGGGACCAAGGGGACCCGGGGGACCGAAGAGGAGCCGTATGCCATACATCGACATCGAGGCCACGAGGCAGGCAGCGCGCCGGGTGGCGGACGCGGGGACGGACGTCGAGGGTGCCGGCCGGGGCGCCGGGTGGGACGAGGCCGCGGCCGAGCTGCAGGGCTCCCGCACCCTGCGCGCCCTCTACCCCTTCCGCGGCCTGGTCGACCGCAGGCTGTGGCAGGTGCGCGGGGAGCTGAGGGTCGTCGGCACGGCGATGGACGAGCTGGCCGAGCGCACCGCCAGGGCGACGGGGGACGCGTGATGCCGGCCCATCCGCTGGTCAGCCCCTGGATGCTGCACGACGGGGCGGGCGTGCGGGCCACCGGGGACCGGTTGCGAGAGCTGGCGGCGCTCCTGGGCCGGGTCGAGGTCACCGTCGCCTCGACCCTCGGCTCGGCGGTCACCGCCCTCGGCTGGCAGGGTCAGGTCACCGACCGGGCCGAGGAGGCCGCCAGCACCACCCGCACCATGCTGACCCGCCTCGCCGACTGCTGCGAGGCGGCCGGGTCGGCCCTGCTGGAGCTGTCCGCGGCGATGTCCTGGCACGGTCCTCGGCTGGTCGAGCTGCTCGCCGAAGGCCCTGATGACTCCGGCCCGGGTCCCCGCCTCGGCTCACCCGGGGGACCTACGCCGATCTTCGGCGCCGACCCCCGCGACCCGGTCGTCGGGCTGCCCGTGCAGCCGGGCGACTCGGCAGGGGCGGGTCTGCCGTCCGGCCTCGGCGGCCCCGCCGTGGAGCCGTGGCGGGAGCTCCTTCCCGTGGACGACGACCGCGAGCGTCTGATCCGTCAGCACGTCGACGACCTCGAGGCGCAGGACCAGCGCTGCCACGACCGGCTCGCGCACGTCCGCGACGACCTGGAGGCGATGTTCCCCCACGGCACGGCCCCGGAGTTCCTGCGCAGCCTGGTGCCCTCGCAGGTGTGGCGCGAGCTGGTCGCCAGCGGCATCATCCGGCACACCCTGCCGATCCGTGGCGACCGCGTCCTGCTCGACCCGAGGCAGGTCGGACCGATCCGCCGGACCCTGCCGATCCGCCGGGAACTCCGCCCCGGCTGCTTCCGGGTCGTCCCGCCGCCCGTCCGGCACACCCTGCCGATCCACGAGGACATCCGGACCGGCGACTTCCGGACCGAGCCACCCGTCCGCCATACCCTGCCGATCCACGAGGACATCCGGCCCGGCGAGTTCCGGACCGAGCCACCCGTCCGCCATACCCTGCCGATCCCCGAGGAGCGCACCGTCCTGAGGGGGGCCGACGTCGACCCGGGACCGGTGCCGACGGTCGAGGCCGCGGACCGCTGACCCGCTGACTGACCCCGAGGCGCCGCACCCCTACCGCAGGGCGTCGAGCGTGTCCGCCTCCTCGGGCCCCTTGTCGTCCCGGTAGCGCAGCACCCGGGCGAAGCGCAGCGCGATGCCGCCGGGGTACCGCCGGGAGGTCTGCACCCCGTCGTAGGCGACCTCCACGACCTGCTCGGGACGGAGGTGCACCACGTGCCCGTCACGTCCCGTCTCCAGGGCGAGGAAGCGTTCGGTCTGCCAGGCCAGGAGCGCGTCGGTCATGCCCTTGAACGTCTTGCCGACCATCACCAGCTCCCCGGTCGCAGGGTCGCGGGCGGCGAGGTGGATGTTGGACAGCCACCCCCGCCGGCGCCCGCTGCCCCACTCCACGCCGGTGACGACCAGGTCCGCGGTCCGGCGCGGCTTCACCTTCACCCAGCCGGCGCCACGCCGACCCGCCGCGTAGGGAGCCGCCGGGTCCTTGACCACGACGCCCTCGTGCCCGCGGACCAGGACGTCCGCGAAGAAGGTCCGGGCGGCTGCGGGGTCGGTCGTGACCAGACGGTCCACGCCGAGACCCGGCGCGAGCCGTTGCAGCGCCGCCCACCGCTCGTGGGCCGGCTCGTCCACCAGGTCCCGTCCGTCCAGGTGCAGCAGGTCGAAGAGGTATGTCGTCACCGGGGTCTTCCGCGCCAGCGCCTCCGGGTCGGCGCTGGAGGCGGTGCGTGCCCCCGTGACCTGGAACGGGTGCGGGCGCCCATCGTCCTGGAGGGCGATGACCTCCCCGTCCAGGACGGCGGTGGTCGCGTCCAGCGCACGGACGGCCTCGACCACCTCGGGCAGGCGGTCGGTGATCTCCTCCAGGCTGCGGGTGAAGAGCCGCACCACGGGCCCCTGCGCGGCGTCGGGGGTTCCGGGCCGCGCGGCCAGGTGGATCTGCAGCCGGATCCCGTCCAGCTTGGTCTCCACGCCGACCTCCCGCGAGCCGTCGACCGCATCCTCGACGGCCGGGGCCGAGCCGGCGAGCATCGGGCGTAGCGGTCGGCCCACCTCCAGCCGAATCGCCTCCAGGGCGTCCGCCCCGCCGGCGAGCGCCGCCCTGGCTACCGGGCCGGGGAAGCCGGCGAGCATGACTGCGCGTCGCACCAGGGTCTCGGGCACGTCGGCGGCCTGGGCGATGGCCGGGAGCAGCACGCCGTCGCCGGCCCCCTGCCGCAGCTCGCCGGTGATGAGGCCCACCAGCCAGCGCTGCTCGGGCTCGGTGGCGCGGGCGAAGAGCGTGTCGACCGCCGCGGCACGGGCCGCGGCGGAGCCCGTCCCGCTCAGGGCGCGCAGGTCCTCCAGGGCTGCGTCCACCTCGAGGACGGCCATGGTCGACTCGGGCGCGGGGTCGGGCAGCGTGCTGAGGCCGCGCCAGCCGACACCGACGGTACGTTGCGGCAGGGTGCCGGCGAGGTAGTCGGCCACGACCTCGACCAGCCGTGCCGACGAGGCGTCTGCCGCCTCGCGCAGGGCCTGGGCCAGCAGCGCTGTCTTGGCCGTCCGCGACCGGGTGGCAGCGACCGCGGCGGAGGTCTCGATGACGCGGGCGAGCTGCATACCTCGGGAGTCTGCACCAGCCCCGTCCGACCTGCCCGGCGAGGGCGCTGACGGTTGGCGCGGGTGCTGGAGATGAGCGCGGGAAAACTTGACCAAGTCCTTACCAGTTGCATACCCCGAGTTGGTGAAGCCCGACCTACAGTGGGGAGTGACCGCCACCGAAGGTCGGATCTGTTCCCACAGAATCGGCCGAACGGTCCAGGTGCACCGGCTGGCACCGCACACGGAGAGAGATCCTCCCTCCGTAGTCGCGACCACCGGGGGGCGGGTTGCACCCTGGGAAGGGCGCGCGGGAAGTCACGGGCCCAGCGCGCCCTTCCCCCAATGCCCGCACACCGGTGGGCCCGGGGGCGTCCGGCAGGCACCGCAGGGGCGCAGGCGGCGGACGACGGGGGATATCCCCCCACCGGGCCGGGGGTGAACGTTCTGTCCCCTGACAACCGGGTGACTACGGTGATGAGCATGAGCAGCACCGTGCTTCCCGCGTCCGGCGGGCAAACCCCCTACGCGGCCCCAGGGCTGCCCATGCAGGGCCCTCCTGCCCTGCCCAGGTTGACCGGGCCCGCCGAGGGCTGGGACGGGCAGGAGGACAGCGCCCCTGGCGCCCCTGACGCATCGAGCGCGCCACCGAACCCACAGGGCACGGCGTCCTGGCGCCGGCGCAGCGTGACCGCGCTGTGGTCGGTCGCGCACGTGCTCACCAGCCTGTTCACCGCGATCGTCGCGATCGTGCTGGTCTCGATCGCGATCGGCGGCTTCTTCTCCCTCCCGGCCGTCGGCGTGGGCGTGCTGCTCCTCACCCCGGCGATCTGGGGCGCCTGGGGTCTGGCACGGCTCGAACGGCACCGGATCGCAGCCTTTCTCGGGATCGACATCGGTGACCCACCCCCGTCGTCCGCGCCGCCGTGGCTGCGCACCCTCGGCCTGGACCAGCCGCGGCTGAAGTCGTTGGGCTGGGCCGGCCTGCATGCGCTGTGGGGCCTCGTCAGCGCCAGCCTCCTGCTCGCGCTGGCGGCGCAGGCGTTCATCCTGGCCTCGCTGCCGCTGTGGGGCTGGTCGGTGCCCCACGTCTGGGTGCTGTGGGCGATCCCGGTCTCGACCGGACCGCTGTCCCTGGGCGTGCTGTGCGGCCTGGGGCTGGGGCTGCTCGTGCTCCTGCCCGCCGCCGCCCGCGGGCTCGCCGGTGTCGACGTGGCCCTGGCCCGGTGGCTGATCGGCTCCGACCCGCAGACGCAGCTGCGGGCGATGAGCCAGCGGGTGCAGACCCTCACCACGACCCGCACCGAGACCCTGGACTCGGTGGAGGCCGAGCGCCGCCGGATCGAGCGCGACCTGCACGACGGCCCGCAGCAGCGGCTGGTCTCGGTGGCGATGAACCTGGGGCTGGCCCGCGACGCGCTCGACCGCAACCCCGACGACCCCGCAGCCGCACGCCTGGTCCGCGACCTGCTGGACGAGGCCCACGCCTCCAGCAAGGAGGCGATCACCGAGATGCGCCAGGTCGCGCGCGGGATCGTCCCGCCGATCCTGGCCGACCGGGGGCTGGACGCGGCCGTCTCCGCCCTGGCCGACCGCTCGCCGGTGCCGGTGTCGGTCAGCTCGCGGCTCCCCGGAGGACGGCTGGAGCCGACCGTCGAGGCGATCGCCTACTTCTGCATCTCCGAGGCGCTGACCAACGTCGCCAAGCACTCCGGCGCCTCCCGGGCCACGGTCGAGCTCGGCACCGCCCGCGGCCTGGACGGCGACCTGCTGGCCGTCACCATCACCGACGACGGCGGGGGCGGTGCCGTGGTCGGCGCGGGCAGCGGCCTGACCGGGCTGCGGCAGCGGGTCGCCGCCGTGGACGGCCAGGTGCACGTGCACTCACCGGTCGGCACCGGCACGACCGTGGCCATCACTCTGCCGCTGAGCCTGGCCGGAGGAGCGCGATGACCGCAGACCCGAACGCCGACCGACCCACCGGCCAGGGCGGATCGACCGGCCAGGGCCGCCCCACCGGCCAGCACCCCCTCGCCAGCCAGGAGGGGGCCGACGGCCAGACCCGGCCCCTGCGCGTCATCCTCGCCGAGGACTCCGTGCTGCTGCGGGACGGCATCGTCCGGCTGCTCACCGCGACCGGCTTCGACGTGGTCGCCGCCTGCCCTGACGCCGAGAGCTTCCTCACCGCGGTGCGGGAGCACCGCCCGGACCTGGTCGTGGTCGACGTCCGCATGCCGCCCACCTTCACCGCGGAGGGCCTGCAGGCGGCGCTCGTGGTGCGCCAGGAGCTGCCCCAGACCGGGGTGGTCGTGCTCAGCCAGTACGTCGAGGAGCGCTATGCCACCGAGCTGCTCGCCGGGCGACCACGCGGGGTCGGCTACCTGCTCAAGGACCGCGTCGCGGACACCAGCGAGTTCGTGGAGGCGCTGAGCACGGTCGCCGGCGGCGGCACCGCCCTCGACCCCGAGGTGATCGGCCAGCTGATGTCGCGGGCCCGCAACATCGACCCGCTGGAGCGGCTCACCCCGCGGGAGCGGGACGTCATGCGGCTGATGGCACAGGGTCGGACCAACTCCGCGATCAGCCGCGAGCTGTGGATCGGGGAGGGCGCCGTGGAGAAGAACGTCTCCTCCATCTTCACCAAGCTCGAGCTGCCCCCGACCGGTGACGACCACCGGCGCGTGCTCGCCGTGCTCCAGTGGCTGGAGCACGGCGGTGACTGAGCGGACCCCGAGCGGACGCCCGGGCGCGCACGCAGCGGCACGGGGCGGGCAGCCTCCTCCCCCGGCCCAGGTGCGTGGCTCCCGGCAGGGGTATGCCGTGCTCCGCGGGGTCGGTGCCCTGGTCGCCGCGCTGATGATCACCGGGTCGAGCCTGTCCCTGGTGCCGAGCATGGCGCGGCAGGAGGCGACGAGCGTGGAGGTGCTGGAGGCCGCTGCCCTGGACACCCTGGAGCAGGCCGGCACGGTGCTGGTCGAGGGTGGTCGCGGCGGCGTCGTGGTGCGGGAGCTCCGGACCGGGGAGACCCCGACCGTGACCCTCCACTCACGGTGGTCCTTCCGGGAGCCGGAGCTGCGGGTGGACGAGGGACCCGGTGGCGGGCTGCTCGTCTCCGCGCCGTGCCCGGACGGCAACTGGGGCAACTGCACCGCGGACATCCGGCTGTCCGTGCCGGCCGGCACCGCCGTCGAGGTGCGTGCCTCCCTGGGTGACGTGGACGTCGTCTCCACCGGGGACGTCACCGTCGTCAGCAGCCTGGGCGACGTGACGGTCGCCGGCGCCCCTGGCCAGGTGAAGGTGCAGACCAGCCTGGGCGACATCCGGGTGAGCGGCACCCCGCAGACGGTCCTGGCCGAGGCCAGCCTCGGCACCATCCGGGTGCAGGCGGAGGTGCCGCCGGACCTGGTGTCGGCGACCGCCAGCCTGGGCGACGTGCGCCTCGAGGTGCCGGGCGGGGTGTCCTACGCCGTGGACAGCGACACCAGCGGCGGCGACGAGGACATCCGGGTCGTCCGCGACCCGGACGCACCGCATACCCTCCGGGCCCGGACGAGCCTGGGCACCATCCGGATGGTGCCGGTCGGCTGAGACGCATGTGACAGAAGTGGTTGAAGTTACAACTCGGTAACGATCTCGGCGCCGGCCGGACCGTCTTGTCGGCGACCGCTACCGTCGAGGCGTCGCACCCATGCCCCCTCACGGAGAGAACTGCCATGAACTCGCTCACTCTCGCCCTCATCGGCGTGGTGATGATCGTCGCGGGGTACGTCCTCTACTCCAAGTTCCTCGCGGAGAAGATCTACGCCCTCGACGACTCCATCCCGACCCCGGCCCACCAGCTGGAGGACGGCGTCGACTACGTCCCGACCAACAAGTACGTCCTGTGGGGCCATCACTTCACCTCCGTCGCCGGTGCCGCGCCCATCGTGGGCCCGGCCATCGCGGTGATCTGGGGCTGGCTGCCCGCCTTCCTCTGGGTCACCATCGGCACCGTCTTCTTCGCCGGCATGCACGACATGGGTGCCCTGTGGGCCTCCATCCGCAACAAGGGCCAGTCGATCGGCGCCCTGTCCGGGCGCTACATCGGCGCCCGCGGCCGCAACCTCTTCCTGGTCGTCATCTTCCTGCTGCTGCTCATGGTCAACGCGGCCTTCTCGGTCGTCATCGCCAACCTGCTGGTCTCCACGCCGACCGCCGTCATCCCGACCTGGGGGGCGCTCGTGGTGGCGCTGCTCATCGGGCAGGCCATCTACCGGCTGAACTGGAACCTGCCGATCGTCTCGGTCGTCGGCGTCGTCGCGCTCTACGCGCTCATCTGGGTCGGTGACAACAACCCGATCGCGCTGCCCGAGACGGTCCTGGGTCTGCCCGACCGCTCCATGTGGATCCTGCTGCTGTTCATCTACGCCGGCATCGCCTCGATGCTGCCGGTGTGGATGCTGCTCCAGCCGCGTGACTACATCAACGGCCTGCAGCTGTTCATCGCCCTGGGCATCCTCTACGTCTCGGTGCTCATCGCCCGCCCCGAGATCGTCGCCCCGATGTACAACTCCTCCCCGCCGGAGGGCACTCCCTCGATCGTCCCGCTGCTCTTCGTCACCATCGCCTGCGGCGCCATCTCCGGCTTCCACGGCATGGTCAGCTCCGGCACCAGCTCCAAGCAGCTGGACAAGGAGAGCGACGCCCGCTTCGTCGGCTACTTCGGAGCCGTCGGCGAGGGCCTGCTGGCCCTGGGCTCGATCATCGCCACCACCGCCGGCTTCGCCACCCTGGCCGACTGGGAGGCCGTCTACCAGAAGTTCAACGACGGCGGCGTGGTCGCCTTCGTCAACGGTGGCGCCGCGATCGTCGAGTCGGGGATCGGCCTGCCGCAGTCGCTGTCGGCGACCATCATGGCGACCACCGCGATCCTCTTCGCGGCGACCACGATGGACACCGGTGTGCGCCTGCAGCGCTTCGTCGTCCAGGAGATCGGCGAGATCGCGGGGGTCTCCCTCAACAAGATCGTGGCGACCGTCATCGCCGTCGGTATCGCGCTCGCGCTGACCTTCGGCTCCGGCGCCGACGGCTCGGGCGGTCTGCTCATCTGGCCGCTGTTCGGCACGACCAACCAGCTGATGGCCGCGCTCACCCTGTCGATCCTGGCGATCATGCTCATGCGGCGCCGGCGCTCGGCCCTGCCGGCGCTCATCCCGTTGGCGTTCGTCGCCTTCATGACGCTCTACGCCGCGGTCATCCAGCTCGGCACCTTCTGGGAGACCAGCAACTGGCTGCTCCTCATCATCGACGTCGTCATCATCGTGGCCGCCGTCTGGGTCATCGTCGAGGCGCTCCTGGCCATGCGGACCGCCCGCGACTACCCCGGGGACGACGACGCAGAGCTCCGGGAGCTCAGCGCCGCGCAGATCGCCATCGGGGGCCAGGGCCCCGTGCCGCACGAGGGCACCGACCCCGGCCGCCCCGACCAGCACCGCCGGGACGACCAGCCGCCGACGCGCGACTGACCGACCCACCCCTCCGGCCGCAGCCCCGCCCCGCCCCGCCTCGGCGAGGCACCGGCCGGGAGGGGCACGGCATACCCTGGTCGGATGAGCGACACCCCGCAGCCCCGCAGCCGCCTCGCCGAGGTGGCGGCGGGGCTGCGGGAGTTCTACGTCGGCCCCTACCGCAAGACCTTCGCCCGGGCCCGGCAGGACGAGGACGACCTGTTCCTGGTGATCGTCATGGCCGAGGCGCTCGGCGTGCCCAACCCGGCCAGCTACTACACGGTCGAGCTGCTGCCCGTGGTCTACGAGCAGTTCCACGACTGGCACCGGCGGATGGGGCTGGACCGCAGCCCGCTGGACCACTTCTCCTGCTGCTGAGCCGCTCCCGAGCGGACGCCCACGACCCTGCCCCACGACCCTGCCCGACGAGCCCGCCCCGAAACCCTGCGCCTGAGACCGAGGACCTGCATGAGCACCCTGACCGAGCTCGCCGCCACCCGCCAGGTGCTCTTCGTCGGCGGCAAGGGCGGCGTGGGCAAGACGGCCGTCGCCTCCGCGCTGGCGCTGGCGCAGTCCCGCGCCGGGCGGCGGACGACCGTGGTGTCCACCGACCCGGCGCACAACCTGGGCCACCTGTGGCAGCGCCGGGTCGGCGACACGCCGGTCGAGCTGGCACCCCTGCTGCGCGGCGTGGAGATCGACCCGGCCCGCACCACCGACGAGCACCTCCGGGCCGTCCGGGCCACGATGGAGCGGCTGATGCCCGAGCACCTGCAGGGCGAGGTGCGCAAGCACCTGGAGCTGGCGCGCGAGGCACCGGGCACCCACGAGGCCGCCGTGCTCGAACGGGTCGCCGAGGTCGTCGAGCAGCGGACGCCGGACGAGCTGATCATCTTCGACACCGCCCCCTCCGGCCACACCTCACGCCTGATGGCCCTGCCGGAGCTCATGCAGGCGTGGACCGAGGGGCTGCTGCGGCGCCAGGACCGCTCCGCCCGGTTCGGTGCCGCCCTGCGCGGCCTGGAGGGGCGCACCGACCCCGGCGAGCAGCAGGCGGTCGACATCGTCGGGGCGAGGCGGGCGCCGCGTCGGGAGGCGGGGGTCAGCGACCCGCGTCGGGAGGCGGGGGTCAGCGACCGGCGGGCCCGGCGGGACGCCGAGATCCGGGCCGTCCTCGACCGGCGGCAGGAGCGGTTCCGGGCGCTGCGCGAGGTGCTCCAGGACCCGGACCGGGCGGCCTTCGTCATCGTGCTCGCGGCCGAGCGGCTGCCCGTGCTGGAGACCATCGAGCTGGAGGAGCAGCTGCGTCGGGCGGGGATGCACGTCGGCGGGCTGGTCATCAACAAGCGGTCCCCCTCCGACGCCGGTGACCTGCTGGCCGCGCGCCGCCAGGTCGAGGAGGGGTATGTCGACCAGCTCACCTCCGCCCTGCCCCACCAGCCGGTGCAGGAGGTGCCGCTGCTGCCCGGCGAGGTGCTGGGCGAGGAGGGCCTGAGCCTGCTCGCGCAGCACCTGCGCTGACCGCACCGGAGCGCGGACCGCTTCGACGTGCAGGCGCGTCGGCGGGCAGGCACGAGGAAGCCCCCCGGACCGGTTGGTCCGGGGGGCTTCCCGTCGAGCTACCTGTCGAGCAGGTCACCCAGTGATGTCAGTCCTCGGGTCAGACTCGCGGTCAGACCCTGCGGTCAGACCTCACGGGTAGACGTGCTCACCCAGGCCCTCCTGCACCGCCAGGGAGATGGCACCGAAGCCACCCACGAGGGTGACGGCCTGGGCACGCACCTCGTTCAGCGCGGTCATCGTCGCCGCCGGCACGGAGTCCGGACGGGTCAGCAGGACCGGGCCGCCGTTCATCGCGGCGGCCGGGGCTGCAGCGAGAGCGTCGGGGAAGTCCCGACCCGTGGCCAGGAAGGCCTCGGCGACCGGGCCGGAGAAGAACTCCTGGGCCACCGTGGAGGCGGTCACGTAGCGGTCCTTGCCACCCAGACGCACCACGTCGTCGGCGTAGGCCGAGGCCTCGTCGGCGGCGTCGTCGGAGACGGCCGCGTCACCGCCGATCACGAAGATGGTCGAGGGGTCGAGCCGCTCGAGCTCGTTCATCGTGGCGCCGGGCAGCCCGTGCTGACGGGTCAGCAGGACCGGGGCACCCTCCACGCCGGCAGCGGCTGCCGCGGACAGGGCGTCCGGGTAGTCCATACCGCTGGCGAGGAGCACGATGTCCGAGCTCTCCCACTGCTGGGAGATGCTGGCGGCCGTGCGGTAGCGGTCGAGGCCGGCGACGCGCTCGACGTCGTCGGCGTAGTCCTCCAGCTCGTCCATGACGTCGTCGGAGACGACGCCGTCACCACCGAGCACGACGATCCGCTCCGGCGCCAGGTCCTGCAGCGCCATCGCGGTCGAGCCGGGCAGCTCGTCCGCACGGGTGAGCAGGACCGGGCCCTCCTCGGCCACCGCGAGGGCACCGCCCGCGACGGCGTCCGGGAAGTCCAGCCCGTTGGCGAGGAACACCGTCTGCACACCGGGCTCGAAGCGCGAGACCGCGAGCTCGGCGGCGGTGGCGTACCGGTTGTGACCCTCGATGCGGGTGACGACCGGGGAGTCGACCAGGCCCTCGTCGGACCAGTCGATGGCGAACGCCTGGCTGGTGTAGGACTCCACGCCGGGCTCGCGGTCGTCGTTCCAGGCGCTGGCCTTGGTGACGTCGATGTGCATCACGTAGTCACCGGAGGGCAGCCGCTCGCGGGCGCCGTCCTCGGTCATGACCATGCCGTCCCAGGCGTAACCGGTGATGGCGTTACGGCTGGAGCTGCGGGCCAGGTAGTCCACCGAGGAGACGGTGCCGAGGGACTCGCCCGCGGTGCCGTCCTCGTTGGCCGCGAAGACCTCCCAGGTCATGTTGCGGGCCTGGTGCTCGAAGTGGATCGCGAAGACCGGACGCTCGCCCTGCTCCATCGTGAAGACGTGGTCCTCGTCGACGGGGTCGTAGACGACCTCGGGGTCGACACAGTTGATGCCGTCCCAGAACCCGCAGGACTCGACGGTGACCAGGGCCGGGAGCTCCTGGACGACGTTGCCCTCGGCGTCGATCATGTCGGCCAGCACCTCGATGTCCTGCAGGTCGAAGGCAGACCCGCCGTAGGCGATCGAGTAGGCCGGGCTGTCGTCACCCTCGGTCAGGTGCAGGTAGCCACCGAACGTCGGGTCCATCTCCTCCTCCTCGGCCAGCGAGGGGGAGGTGACGGCGAAGGTCAGCTCGGCCGTGCCGTTGGCGGGCACGGTCAGGCTCTCCGGGTGGTCCACCTCGGCGGCGACCAGCCAGTAGCCGAAGACGTTGGCGGTGCCGGAGGTGGCCGTGGCCGGGGCGTGCGAGACCGCGTAGGTGACGTCCTCGTCGGTGTGGTTGTGGACCGTCACCGTGTTGGTGGATGTCTCACCCGCGAGCTGCTGGCCCAGCTGGACCAGACCGGGCTCGGCGGTGATGTCGGCCTCGATCGCGCGGTCGACCTGGATCAAGCCGCTGCCCTGGCGGTGCACGACCTCCAGGCCCGCGGTGGGAGCGATGCTCAGCCCCACCTGGACGGAGGAGTTCTGCAGCCGCAGCTTGACCTCCTCGACGGTGAGGTCGGGGTGGGCGTCGAGCAGCAGCGCCGCGGCGCCGGCCGCGTGCGGGGCCGCCATCGAGGTGCCGGACAGGGTGGCGTAGCCACCGGACTCCAGCGGGTACGGCGCGTAGATCGAGCCACCCGGGGCGGAGACGTCCGGCTTGAACATCAGGTCGGCGGTGGTGCCGAAGGAGCTGAACGCGCTCATCAGGCCACCGGTGGGGTTCGGGGACTCCGCCTGCTCGTCGGTGAAGGTGATGGTGATGCCGTCCGAGGCGAGCGCCTCGGTGGCGAGCCGGCTGCCGTCCTGCTGCATGACGCCCATGACCGGCACCGTGATCGGCGGGTCGCCGGCGACGCTGGCGTTCAGCGCACCGGGCGCGTTGTTGTAGATCACCACACCGGCCGCGCCGGCGTTCTGACCGTTGAGCGCCTTGATGTGGAAGGTGCACTCACCGCGCTGGACGAGCACCCAGTTGCCCTCGATCTGCGCAGCCTCCTCCTCGGAGAAGGGCTCGCAGTGCTGGGCCTCGGGGGTGCCCGGCTCGGCGAAGGCGAGCAGCTGAGCCGTGCCCTCCGTGGGCGGGGCGGGCGCGGGGGAGCTCCCGGTGTAGGGCACCGGCTCGCCGTCCTCGTCCAGGAAGGCGTTGGCCCGCACCGTGACGTTGTCGACCGAGCCGACACCGATGGTGTCCCGGCCGACGCCGGGGGCGCCGCTGGAGTAGAGGCCGCTGGCCCCGGAGTTACCGATCGAGGCCACCACGACGACACCCTCGCGGGCCAGCGCGTCGGTGGCCCGGGCGGTCGGGTACTCGGCCCAGGAGGAGAAGGCGGAGCCGATGGAGAGGTTGACGACGTCCATGTCGTCCTCGAGCGACTTCTCCATGGCGTGCAGCATGATCTCGGCCGTGGTGGAGCCCGCGCAGCCGAAGACGCGGTAGGCACCGATGATCGAGTCGGGGGCCACACCCACGACCTCGCCGCCGGCCGAGGAGATGCCGGCCACGTGGGTGCCGTGACCCTGGCAGTCGTCCGGGTCCTCGTCGGGCATCGGGATCGGCTGGTATGCCGTGTCGCTGGGGTCGGCGTTGTAGGTGTCGCCGACGAAGTCGTAGCCGTAGGCGACGCGCTCGGTCGGGAAGGTGTCACCGCCGGGGGTGCCGCCGCCGCCGAAGTCGGGGTGGTCGTAGTCGACACCGGTGTCGATGATGCCGATCCGCAGGTCCTCGCCGGTGTAGCCGAGCTCGTGCGCCCGGTCCACGCCGGTCATGCCGACGGCGGAGTGCATCTGCGGGGCGTGGCTGCTGGCCGGCAGCTCCGGGGCGTCGATGAGCCCCATGGGGAAGATCGCCTCGACCACGCCGGAGGTCGCCAGGGAGGACAGGGCGCCGGCGTCCGCGGTGACTGCCAGGCCGTTCCAGAGCGTGTCGTACTCGCTGGTCACCTCGACCGAGACACCAGCCGACTGCGCGTGCGACAGGAACTGGTCGCGCTGGCTCTGGATGTCCCGGACGGAGCCACCCTCCGCGGTCGCCGGGGCGGCCAGCTGGACGAGGTAGCTGTTGGGCACGAAGTCGGCGCCGGTCAGGGCGCCGTCATGGATCTTGCTCTCCGGTGCGGGTGACCCCGCACCCAGGTAGGCGTCGTCGTCCGCGGACGCGGCGAGCGGGCCCAGCATGGCCCCGCTCAGCGCCACTACGGCGACACCCGAGAGAGCACGACGTGGGGTCGAACCCCGTGGCGTACGTGAGCTCACGAATGAATCTCCTTTGATCTCCGGTGCGTCGCCGGACGGCGCGCACCCCCTGACCCTAGGCTGCGCCCCCGCAGAAGTGACCCCTTTGGCCATCACGATTCCATCACGATCAGATCACAGGAGAATCACGACGACTTGTTCTTGACCTGCCCTTTACGGTCGCGCAGGCCCACATCGGTCCCCTGCTCCGGTCCCAGCGCCGTAGCTGAACGGACTGTCAGCCCGGGGGTGCACAATCATCCGGTGCTGATCCGTCTCCTGCGCGACCACCTGCGGCCCTACCGAGGACTCGTGGTCGCGGTCCTGGCGCTCCAGCTGGTGGCGGCGATCGCCGCGCTGCTGCTGCCCTCCCTCAACGCCGACATCATCGACGACGGGGTCGCCCGGGGGGACACCGGGCTGATCTGGCGCCTGGGCGCGGTGATGCTGGCGGTCAGCGCGGTCCAGGCCGTGTCCCAGATCGCGGCCACCTGGGCCGCCGCCCGGGTGGCGATGGGGCTCGGCCGCGACGTGCGGGCCGGGGTCTTCGACCGGGTGCTGAGCTTCTCCTCGCGCGAGCTCGGGCAGTTCGGCGCACCCACGCTGATCACCCGCAGCACCAACGATGTCCAGCAGGTGCAGCAGGTGACCTTCATGACCTTGGTCATGCTGGTCGCGGCACCGATCACCGGCTTCGGTGGGGTGATCATGGCGATCCGCCAGGACGTGGGGCTGTCCCCCCTCATCGCCGTCGGGGTCACCGTCCTGCTGCTGGTCATGGGGCTGATCATCTGGCGGATGGTGCCGTTGTTCCGGGCCCAGCAGAAGCAGCTGGACGCCGTCAACCGGGTGCTGCGCGAGCAGATCAGCGGCGTGCGGGTGGTGCGGGCCTTCACCCGGGAGCGGGAGGAGACGCAGCGGTTCCGCGAGACCAACACCGAGCTGACCCGGATCGGCCTGTCGGTCGGCGACCTGATGGCGCTGATGTTCCCCACGGTGATGCTGGTGATGAACTTCTCCAGCGTGGGCGTGATCTGGTTCGGTGCGCAGCGGGTGGAGGCGGGGGCGATGGACGTCGGGGCGTTGACCGCCTACATCAGCTACCTCATGCAGATCCTCATGTCCATCATGATGGCGACGATGGTGGCCACGATGCTGCCCCGCGCGGCGGTCTCGGCCGGGCGGATCCAGGAGGTCCTGGGCACGCGGACCACCGTGGTCGCGCCGCAGGCGCCCGCGGCGCCGGGTCGACCCGCGGACGGCCGGCCGGGCACGGTCCAGCTGGAGGGGGTGGGCTTCACCTACCCCGGCGCCGAGGCGGCCGTCCTGCAGGGCGTCGCCTTCACCGCGCGGCCGGGCACCACGACCGCGATCGTGGGCGGCACCGGCTCCGGCAAGACCACCCTGCTGCGGCTGATCCCCCGCCTCGCCGACGTCAGCGCCGGCAGCGTGCGGGTGGACGGGGTCGACGTGCGCCAGCTGGCCCCCGAGGACCTCTGGACCCGGGTCGGCCTGGTCCCGCAGCGGCCCTACCTCTTCTCCGGCACCGTCGCCTCCAACCTGCGCTTCGGCAACCCAAACGCCACCGACGAGCAGCTCTGGGCGGCGTTGCGGATCGCTCAGGCGGAGGACTTCGTGGCCGCCTACGACGACGGCCTGGAGCACCCGATCGCGCAGGGCGGCACCAACGTCTCGGGCGGGCAGCGGCAGCGCCTGGCCATCGCCCGCGCGCTGGTCGCCCGGCCCGACATCTACCTGTTCGACGACTCCTTCTCCGCCCTCGACCTGGCCACCGACGCCCGGCTCCGGGCGGCGCTGGCACCCCTGACCCGCGACGCCACGATGATCGTGGTCGCCCAGCGGATCAGCACGATCGTCGATGCCGACCAGATCGTGGTGCTGGAGGCCGGCCGCATCGTCGGTCTGGGCACCCACCGCGAGCTGCTCGAGAGCAACCAGACGTATGCCGAGATCGTCCGCTCCCAGGAGCACGTCGGCGGGGAGGAGGCAGCATGAGCAGGCACGAGTCACCCGACGAGAGCGCCCCGCAGGCCGAGGGCGGACAGGGCCGGGACGACCAGGACGCCCAGGAAGCCCAGGACGGGCAGGGCCAGGACGGGCAGGACGAGGCTCGGACCGGTCCCCCGCCCGGGCCTCCTGGTCCGCGCCCCGGCGGGCCCGGCGGGATGGGGGTGCCGGTCGAGAAGCCCAGCGACTTCGCCGGCTCGGCCAAGCGGCTGCTCGGCCGACTGGCCCCATACCGGATGCTCATCGGCCTGTCGGTCCTGCTGACCGTGGGGGCCGTCGTGCTCTCCGCGCTCGGGCCGCGGGTCCTGGGCCGGGCCACCGACTTCATCTTCGCCGGCTACCTGGGCAACCGCCTCGGCGAGGCCTTCCCCGAGGGCACCAGCGTCGACGCAGCCGCACAGGGGCTGCGCGCCCAGGGGGAGACGACCTTCGCCGAGATGATCGAGGGCACGCCCCACCTGGTGGTCGGGCAGGGCGTCGACCTGGGGGCGGTCGGTCGCACCGTGCTGACGGTGATGGCGCTCTACGCCGCGTCGGCCCTGCTGATGTGGGTGAGCACGCGACTGGTCAACCGGATCTCGATGTGGACCGTGCGCGACCTGCGCAGCGACGCCGAGGACCAGCTGCACCAGCTGCCGCTGGTCTACTTCGACGGACGCCCGCGCGGGGAGATCCTGTCGCGGGTCACCAACGACCTGGACAACCTGCAGCAGACGCTGCAGCAGACCTTCGGGCAGCTGCTCAACGCGCTGGTGACCGTGGTCGCCATCCTGGCCATGATGCTGTGGATCAGCCCGCTGCTGACCCTCATCGCGCTGGCCACCATCCCGGTCTCGGTGCTGGTCACCATCCTCATCGCCCGCCGCAGCCAGAAGCTGTTCAAGGCCCAGTGGGCCAGGACCGGCACGCTCAACGGCCAGATCGAGGAGGCCTTCACCGGTCACGAGCTGGTCACCGTCTTCGGCCGGCGCGCGGAGATCTCGGCAGGGATGCGGGAGACCAACGACCAGCTCTACGACGTCACCTGGCGGGCGCAGTTCATGAGCGGCGTGATCATGCCGGCGATGTTCCTCATCGGCAACCTGGGGTATGTGCTGGTCGCCGTCGTCGGCGGGCTGCGGGTGGCGGGCGGCAGCCTCTCCCTGGGTGAGGTGCAGGCCTTCATCCAGTACTCCCGCCAGTTCACCCAGCCGGTGACCCAGGTGGCCTCCATGGCCAACCTCATGCAGTCGGGGGTCGCCTCCGCCGAGCGGGTCTTCGAGCTGCTCGACGCCGAGCGGCAGGTCCCGGACCCGGTGGACGCCCTGCCGGCCGGGCGGCAGGCGGGCAGCGGGCGCATCGCCTTCGAGGACGTGACCTTCTCCTACGGCGAGCAGCCGCTCATCGAGGACCTCTCCCTGGTCGCCGAGCCGGGCCAGACGGTCGCGATCGTCGGGCCGACCGGCGCCGGGAAGACGACCCTGGTCAACCTCATCCTGCGCTTCTACGAGCTGCAGGGCGGACGGATCACCCTGGACGGCCGCGACATCACCACGATGACGCGCGAGGACCTGCGCTCCCGGGTCGGCATGGTCCTGCAGGACACCTGGCTCTTCGAGGGGACGATCGCCGAGAACATCGCCTACGGCCGGCCCGGCGCCGCACGCGAGGACGTCCTCGCGGCGGCCGAGGCGGCCTACGTCGACCGCTTCGTGCAGCACCTGCCCGACGGCTACGACACGGTGCTGGACGACGGGGGCTCCACGGTCTCCTCCGGCGAGCGCCAGCTCATCACCATCGCCCGGGCCTTCGTGGCCCAGCCCTCGCTGCTCATCCTGGACGAGGCGACCAGCTCGGTCGACACCCGCACCGAGCTGCTCGTGCAGGAGGCGATGGCCCGGCTGCGGGCCGACCGCACGAGCTTCGTCATCGCCCACCGGCTGTCCACCATCAGGGACGCCGACCTCATCCTGGTGATGGAGCAGGGCCAGATCGTCGAGCAGGGCAGCCACGAGGAGCTGCTCGAGGCGGACGGTGCCTATGCCCGCCTGCACCGGGCCCAGTTCGCCGGGGCGGCCGTCGCGGTGGACGAGGCGGCGACGGAGCAGGGCGCCGCGGGCTGAGCCGTCAGGCGGCGGGGCCCACCACGGGGATGCGGTGGAAGGGTGAGCTGCACGGGCGCCCCAGGCACAGGTCCAGGTGCCGGGCGACCGGGTCGAAGATGGCCGTCGAGATGGTCTCGGACACCAGCGTGGGGCCGTGCTGGCAGACCGAGCCCTCCGCGCCGTGGACGCCGTCGAAGTCGAGGTGCGAGGAGAGCAGCTTCCGCACGTCGTCCACGTCCACCTGCCCCTGCGACAGCAGCCGGTCGGCGGCGGCCCGACGGGCCAGCGAGCTGACCGCCGGGGTGCCGTCCTCCGGGCCCAGGCCGCAGGAGGACAGGACGGCGTCGGTGTAGTGGTTGGTCGCCACCACGCCGGCAGCGGGCGAACCCGTGCTGGAGCCGGTGGCCGGCGCTGGCATCGAGGTGCTGGTCGAGGCGGCTCCCCCCGCCACGGTCGTGGTGCGGTAGCCGCACTCCACGACGGCGGCCTGGCCGTGCTCGTCCACGATCGTGACGGTGCCCAGCCCCATCTGCGGGGTGGTCAGCAGCCGGTCCACCGCCGCCGCCGTGGTCCGGCACTCCTGCAGCACGTGCATCATCGAGGCGAAGCGCGGCAGGCCGGGTCCGATGTCGGAGGAGGCCACGTGGGTGTCGGCGACCGCCAGCCCGACCTCGTTCATCCCCGAGGAGTGCACGCCGGGCGCGCCCGCCGTGGACAGGGCGAGCCAGCGGTAGCCCTGCTCCGGGCGCACCCGCAGCACCGTCTGCAGCTCCAGGTAGCGCGGGTCGTTGTCCCGGTTCTTGGCCAGCAGCGGTCGTTCACCGGTCAGCGCCACCGTCGTGCACCCGTCCGAGGGCACGTCGGACAGTGCGTCGGAGGTGCGGCCGGCGGCCCGGTCACCGCTCTTGAGGTAGGTGCCCAGCACGGTGGTGAGCAGGTCGTCCGCGGGGATCTGGTAGACCTCGGCCATGCCCGCGATCTGCGCCAGCGTGCCCGGGGTCAGCTCGGCCCAGGCCTCGCGGACCTCCTGCACCCGGTCCCTGACCGACGGGTCGGTGGCGGGGTAGCTCTGCCGGGTGACCGCCGCGAAGTCGGCGACGGCCTGCCGCATACCCATGGAGCCCGCGGCGTGGGACCTGCCGATGGTCAGGTCGTCACCGGAGGCGTCGATCACGGGGGTTCGCATCAGGTTGGTTCTCCTTGACGTGGGCCGCCCCTGCAGCACGAGGAGGCGATCGAGCATGGTTCCGGCCGGTGGTTCACCTGGTGGTTCCAGCCGGGTGGTTCAGGCGGACGAAACGGTTCAGGCGGGCACCTGCTCCGGGGACACCTTCTCGTGCCGCGGGTCCAGGGCGTCGCGCAGGGCGTCGCCCAGGATGTTGACGGCGAGCACGATGACGAAGATGGCTAGGCCGGGCAGGGTGGCCAGCCACCAGGCGCGGGTGACGTAGGCCCGGCCGTCGGCGAGCATGCTGCCCCAGCTCGGCTCGGAGGCGGAGGCGCCCAGCCCGAGGAAGGACAGCGAGGCCTCGGTGACGATGACGACGCCGATCTCCAGGGTCGCGACGACCAGGATCGGGGCCATGCAGTTGGGCAGGATGTGCTTGACCATGATCGCGAAGGGGTTGGTGCCCAGCCCCTTGGCGGACAGCACGAACTCCCGCTCGCGCAGGGACAGCGTCTCCCCCCGGACGAGGCGGGCGTAGAGCACCCACCCGGTGACCACCAGGGCGATGACGATGTTGTCCAGACCCCGGCCCAGGACGGCGACGATGGCGATGGCCAGAAGCAGGAAGGGGAAGGCGAGGAAGGCGTCGACGATGCGCATGAGCAGGCTGTCGACCCAGCCGCCGAGGTAGCCGCTGATCAGCCCGATGGCGATGCCGAGGATGGCCGCGAGCAGGACCGCGCTGAAGCCCACGATGAGGGAGACGCGGCTGCCGTAGATGAGGCGGGAGAGCACGTCCCGGCCCAGGCTGTCGGTGCCGAGCAGGTACCCCTCGGTGAGCGGCGGCTGCAGGCGCATGGCCAGGTTCTGGGCGTTCGGGTCGTAGGGGGCCAGCCAGGGGGCGAAGAGGCCGATGAGCACGAAACCCAGCAGCACCACGATCGCCACCATGGTCAGCGTGGACCGCCCGAAGTAGCGGTAGGTCTTGCGGATGGCGTTCATCGGGACCCTCCGGTCAGCTTGATGCGGGGATCCAGCCACGCCTGGACGATGTCGGTGAGCAGGTTCACCAGGACGAAGAGGACGGCGAGCACGAGGACCGCTCCCTGCACGAGCGGGAAGTCCCTGTTCTGGATCGCGTCGACGACCAGCCGGCCGAGGCCGGGCCAGCCGAAGACCACCTCGATGACGATGGCGCCGCCCAGCAGGGAGCCGATCCGCACCCCCATCACGATGACCGTGGCCGGCAGGGCGTTGCGCAGCATGTGCCGCAGCACCGTGGCGAAGTCGAGGCCGCGGGCGCGCAGCGCGTCCACGTAGTCCTGGCCCTTGACCTCCAGCAGGCCCGAGCGCAGCACCCGGGACAGCGTGGCGGTGATCGCGGTGCCCAGCGTGACGGCCGGGAGCGCGACATGGAGCAGACCGGAGCGGAAGGCGGCCCAGTTCCCCTGCAGCAGGGCGTCGACGAGGACGAACCCGGTGATCTGGGTCAGCCCGGTGCCGGAGGCGATGCGCCCGCTGGCGGGGAACCACTGGAGGCCGACGCCGAAGATGAGGATGAGCATGATCCCGAGCCAGAAGCTGGGCATCGAGATGCCGAACAGGGCCAGGACGCTGCCGCCCCGGTCCCAGATGCTGCCCTGGCGCAGCGCCGAGACGACGGCGACCGGGACGGCGATGACGATGGCGACGACGAGGGCCGCGAGGGTCAGCTCGACGGTCGCGGGGATCGTGGCGCCGATGATCCCCGCGACCGAGGTGCCTCGTCGGATCGAGGTGCCGAGGTCACCCTGCACCGCACCCAGCATGTAGTTGAGGTACTGCTGCACCAGCGGCTGGTCCAGCCCCAGCTGCTGGCGGTAGAGCTCCCGCTGCTCGGGGCTGACGTTCTCGCCGGCGAACATCACGTCCACCGCGTCCCCCGGCGTGATGTGGATCAACGAGAAGACGATGATCGACACGCCGAAGAGCACGAGGACGGTCTGCCACAGCCGTCTGAGGATGAACGCGAGCATGCTGCTCCCAGTGGGTCAGTCCGCGAGTCCGGCAGCGGGTGCTGGGTGCGGTCAGGTGGGCGTGGTGGGTTGGCGTCAGCTGGAGCTGACCGTGACGTCAGCGACGTTGAAGCGACCGATCGGGGACGGCTCCCAGCCCTGGACGCTGCTGGAGACGCCGTAGATCTCCTCGGGGTTGAGCAGCGGCACCCACGGGGCGTCGTCGACGACGATCTGCATCGCCTCGGCGTAGAGCTCCTCCCGCTCGGCCTGGTCGGTGGTGCTCCGGCCGGCGCTGATCAGCTCGTCCAGCTCCTCGTTGGTGTAGCCGGTGTAGAAGGCACCGTCGCGCGAGGGGCTCCAGAAGTGCCGGGCGAGGATGACGTCGGCGTCGCCCTCGGCCACGCCCCAGGAGGAGATGTATGCCGTGGACGAGCCGGACTCGATCCGGTCCAGGAAGGCCTGCTCCTCCAGCACGTTCACCTCGGCGGCGAGACCGGCGGCCTGCAGCTGGCCGGCGACCGCCTCGGCGAGCATCCGGGTGGCCTCGGTGCTGTCCACCTCGACCGTCCCGTCGACGCCCTCCAGGGCCGCCTGCGCGGCCTCCAGGTCGAAGTCGTAGCCCTGCACCTCGTCGGTGTAGCCGACCATCTCGGGGAACGCGGGCTGGTTCAGCACCCGCGCACGGTCCTCGTAGAGCGCGCTGACCAGGGTGTCCTTGTCCACCGCCTGGTTCGCGGCGACGCGGACGGCGTGGTCGTCGAACGGTGCGACGGTGACGTTCATGGCCAGGAAGAAGATCCGGGTGCCGGACACGCCGACGGCCTCGGTGCCGCTGCCGAGCTGGCTGGTGAGGTCGGCCGGGATCTCGGCGACGATCTGGGCGTCGCCGGCCTGCAGCGCGGCCATCCGCGAGGAGACCTCCGGGATGGGCCGGAAGATCAGGGTGTCGACCGACGGCTCACCGCCCCAGTAGTCGGGGTTGGCGGTGAGGTTGACCGCCTCGTTGGGGGTCCAGCTGTCGAAGACGAAGGGGCCGGTCCCGACCGGGCTGGCGGCGAACTCCTCGTCCCCGACCTCCGCCACGTACTCGGCGGGAACGATCTCGTTGACCGCCAGGCCGGAGAGCAGGGTCGGCGCCGGCGCCGTGGTGGTGATGAGCACGGTCAGGTCGTCCTCGACCTCGACGCTCTCGATCACCTCCAGCATGGAGGCCCGCGGGGAGACCTGCTCCGGGTCCAGGATCCGCTCGATGCTGAACTTGACGTCCTCGGCGTCGAACTCCTCGCCGTTGTGGAAGGTCACGTCCTCCCGCAGGTGGAACCGCCAGGTCAGGTCGTCCACCTGCTCCCACTCGGTGGCCAGCTCGGGCACCGCGGTGAGCTCGTTGTCCTGGTTGACCAGGGACTCGAAGACGGTGTGGACCACGTTCTGGGTGGGTCGGTTGCGGTGCATGTGGGGGTCCATGGTCAGGATGTCCGAGGACTGCGCGATGACCAGCTGTCCCGCCTCGGCCGCGGGCGCGTCGTCGCCGCCCTCGCCCGCGGGTGCCGGGGCGCCCTCGTCGAAACTCTCGCCGCTGGCGCAGGCGGTGACCAGCAACGCGGCCAGGGAGACCGGGACGACCCGGCGAACGAACGTGCGTGGTGCGCTTCTCATGACGCTGTACCTCCAGGGTGTGGTGTGGCCCGGCGCCGCGGGTCGGGGATCGGGATGGCGCTCAGCAGGGTCTTGGTGTAGTCGTCCTGCGGGTTCTGGTAGAGCTCGCGCGGCCGTCCCTGCTCCACGATGCGTCCGCGCTGCATCACCGCGACGTGGTCGCAGAAGCGCTCCACGATCGCCAGGTCGTGGGCGATGAACAGGTAGGTGAGGCCCAGCTCGGACCGCAGCCGGGTGAGCAGGGTGAGGATCTGGGCCTGGATCGAGACGTCGAGCGCGGAGACCGGCTCGTCGAGGATCAGCACCTCGGGCTCGACCGCGAGGGCGCGGGCGATGCCGATCCGCTGGCGCTGCCCGCCGGAGAACTCGTGGGGATAGCGGTCGGCCGCCGAGGCCGGGAGCCCGCACATGTCCAGCAACTCCAGCACCCGGGTCCGCCGGGACTCGGCGCTCTGCCGGTGGTGGATGCGCAGCCCCTCCGCCACCAGGCTGCCGACCTTCCACCGTGGGTTGAGCGAGGCGAACGGGTCCTGGAAGACCATCTGGACCTCGCGCCGGGCCCGCAGCAGGTCCCGGCCCCGCATGGCCAGCAGGTCCACGCCCTTGAGCTCCACGCTGCCGGAGTCCGCGTCCAGCAGGCGTGCGACGATCCGGGCGGTCGTCGACTTGCCGGACCCGGACTCACCGACGAGGCCGAACGAGGCCCCCGCCTCGATCTCGAAGGAGACGTGGTCCACGGCCACCGAGCGCTCGGCCTTGCCGAGCAGGGCCCGGCCGGAGGTGAAGGTCTTGACCAGGTCGTGGACCCGCAGCATCGGCGTCACAGCTCTCCCCGTCCCACGCGGACGCAACGATGGCGTCGCGAGCCCTCGGTGAACTCGGGCGGGATGCTCGACGTGCAGACCGCCTCGGCGTGCTCGCAGCGGGGCGCGAAGGGGCAGGCGAACAGGGCCACGTGGATCTGGGGCGGGGACCCGGGGATGGCCTCGAAGGGCGAGTCCTCGCCCAGCCTGGGCACCGAGCGCAGCAGCGCCCGCGTGTAGGGGTGCCTGGGCTCCTCGAAGAGGGTGTAGACATCGGCCTCCTCCACCAGCAGCCCGCCGTAGAAGGTCGCCACCCGGTCGCAGGTCTGCGCGACGACACCCAGGTCGTGGGTCACCAGCATCACCGCGGCCTCGCGCCGCTGGCAGACCTCCGCCAGCAGGTCCAGCACCTGTTTCTGCACGGTGACGTCCAACGCGGTGGTCGGCTCGTCGGCGATGATCAGGTCCGGCTCGGCGATGAGGGCCGCAGCGATGATCACCCGCTGGCGCTGGCCGCCGGAGAGCTGGTGCGGGTAGGAGTCGAGGCGCTCCCTGGGGTTCGGGATCCCCACCTCGCCGAGCAGGTCGGCCGCCCGCGCCCTGGCGCCTTTGACCGAGATGTCCACGTGGGCGCGCAGCGCCTCCACCAGCTGGTCTCCGATCGTGTACACGGGGTCCAGGGCAGCCAGTGCGTCCTGGAAGACCAGGCCGATCCTGGCCCCCCGGATGCGCCGCATCACCTCTGCCGGCGCACCGAGCAGCTCCTCGCCCTCGAGCTTGACGCTGCCGCCGATGCGGGCGCTCCTGGGCAGCAGCCCCAGGATGGCCTTGGCGGTGACGCTCTTGCCCGAGCCCGACTCTCCGACGATGCCGAGGAACTCGCCCCGGCGGACGTCGAAGGACAGCCCGTTGACCGCGGCGACGTGCCCGAGCCGCACGCTCAGGTCGCGCACCTCGAGCAGAGGTGTCGCAGTGCGCGGTGGCGTCGGGGCGCCCGTGGCCGGTGGGACTTCGAGCTCCACGCATCCTCCTCGATCCGGTGGGCGCTACCGTTGGGGTCTGGATATAACCGGGTAGACCAGTGAACGTACCAAAGCCCCGACCCGGCGACAAGGGCCCGGGCGGAAAAGTCCCGGTGGATCCGCCTGCGGCGCTGTGGTACTACCTTGGTTCATCCGGAGCCGTGCTCAGGACCCGGGCAGGACCACCACCGAAAGGGAGCATCGATGGCGCTCTCCCGCACGACGACCCAACCGCTCTACGACCAGGTCCTGCAGCAGATCCGGGCTCGGGTGGAGACCGGCGAGTGGCCCAAGAGCTCGCGGGTCCCCTCCGAGCGTCAGCTGTCCGAGCTGCTGGGCGTGAGCCGGATCACCGTGCGCCATGCGGTGCGGCTGGCCGTCGAGGAGGGCCTGCTCGAGCAGCGGCGCGGTGTCGGCACCTTCGTCGCCTCCCGGGAGCGGCTCGCCCAGGACCTGGCGGAGATCCGCAGCTTCGAGCTGACCCTGGCCGAGCAGGGGTATGTGGCCAGCACCCAGATCCTCAGCTCCGGCTCGGTGATCGCCGACCTCGCCCTGGCCGGCGTGCTCGGCGTGGAGCCGGCCACGCCGCTGCGCAACCTGCGCCTCCTGGGCAGCGGTGACGCCAGCCCGGTCGTCTACTACGACAGCTACTTCGCGCCCGCCCTCGGTCAGGAGATCGTGACGGCCGCCGAGGAGTTCCACGCGGCCGGCAGGGCGTTCTCCACCCTCGACCTCTACCGGCACGAACGGGTGAGCCGGGACCCGCAACGGCTGAGCCAGACGATCGACGCGGTCCTGGCCACCGCCGAGCTCAGCGGCCACCTCGGCATCCCGGTCGGCGCGCCGATCCTGGCCATCGAGTCGGTGATCTCCGACGCCGAGGGGCCCCTGGAGTTTCGCCGCGCCTACTACCGGGCCGACCGCTACACCTTCGCCCTGGAGCGCCGGCTCGCGCCACAGCCCAAGCGCTCCTCTTGACCCTGCCCGGCATCGTTGGTATATCTGGTTATAACCACAGCCGGTCACAGATCAGGAGAGTTCCGTGAAGGAACAGTTGCGCATCGTCAGCCCCAACGGCCATCTCGGCTTCGCCCCCACCAAGGAGGAGAGCTTCCGGCTGGCGGTGGAGACGCGCCCGGACTACTACTGCGCCGACTCCGGCAGTGACGACATCGGTGCCACGGCGCTGGGCGCCGACCGCTCGGTGAGCATGGAGCGCTGGCAGCGCCACGACCTGGAGCTGATGCTGCTGGCGGCCCGCGAGCAGGACGTGCCGATGATCATCGGCTCGGCCGGTGACTGCGGCAGCAACAGCCGGGTCGACATGTTCGTGCGGTTCATCAAGGAGATCGCCGCCGAGCACGACCTGCCGCCGTTCCGCCTGGCCTACTTCTACTCCGAGGTGGACACGGCATACCTGCGGCAGCTGCACGATGACGGCGTGACCATCGAGGGCCTGGACGACCGGGCAGCGCTGACGATCGAGGACATCGACGCCACGACGCGCGCGGTCGCGGTGGCCGGGGTGCACCCCTTCGTCGCGGCGCTGGAGCAGGGCGCCGACGTCATCATCGGCGGCCGGTCCAGCGACTGCGCGGTCTTCGCCGCCCCGGCCATCTTCGAGGGCTTCCCGGAGGAGCACGCCTACTACGCCGGCAAGGTGCTGGAGTGCGCGTCGTTCTGCGCCGAGCCCTACGGCGCCAAGGAGTCGGTCATCGCGACCATCACCCACGACGACGTCAAGGTCACGGCGATGGCGCCGTGGCAGCGCTGCACCGTGGCCAGCGTCGCGGGCCACGCGATGTACGAGCGCTCCAACCCCTACTTCGAGTGGTTCGCCGGCGGCATGCTCGACATGACCGACTGCGTCTACGAGCAGTACGACGAGCGCACCACCCGGGTCACCGGCCAGCGCGTGGTCCCGGTCGAGGGCAAGGTCACCGTCAAGATCGAGGGCTCGGGCCGGGTCGGCGAGAAGTACCTCGGCATCGCGGGCATCCGCGACCCGTACACGATCGCCAACATCGACAAGGTGATCGAGCTGTCCCGTCAGCAGGTCGCCGACGAGTTCTCCGACATCGACTACCACCTGGCCTTCACCGTCTACGGCAAGAACGGCGTCATGGGCGACCTGGAGCCGGTCAAGGAGATCACCTCCCACGAGCTCGGGATCGCCATCGAGGGCATCGCCGACTCGGCCGAGGTCGCCGAGTCGGTCACCCTCTACGCCACCCGCCAGCTCTTCTACGCGCGGCTGCCCGAGGTCAAGGGCACCGCGGGGACGGCCGCCTTCGTCACCGACGAGGTGCTGCCCGCCACCACCTCCTACCGCTGGACGATGAACCACATCGTGCCGGTGGACGACCCCATGTCCCTGTTCGACCTGCACCTGGTCGAGGTGGGATCCATGATCCTGCAGCCCCAGGCCTGAGCCAACCCTCTTCTAGGAGACCACCATGCACGAGCACACCACCCTGGGCGAGCTGGCCAAGACGGTCCGGAGCAAGAACGCCGGCACCGACCGGATCACCTTCGACGTCATCTTCTCCGACCAGCAGACCTATGACCACGTGCGCCAGTCCGGGGCGCTGACCCGGGAGACCGTCTGCGGCCTGTTCGGCGTCGAGGACGACCGGATCACCGACTTCGTCGAGTTCGACCCGGCGTTCGCGATCAAGTTCACCCTCAAGCGGCTCGCCCCCAGCGGCGGGCCGGGCGAGAGCGACGTCTTCGGCTGCCAGCAGTACCCCCCGCTGCTGTCGATCCCGGTGCCGCAGCCCTGAGACAGGCCTGAGGCAGTCCTGAGGCCGTCCGCACGCCCGCGTAGGGTCACCTGCAGGAGGTGAGCCATGGTCGACGTGGCCGTCGTCGGGCTGGGCCCGGCGGGACGCGCGCTGGCCTCGCGGCTGGTGGCCCGGGGCGCGTCGGTGCTGGCCGTGGACCCGCGGCCGGAGGCGGTGTGGACACCGACCTACGGCGTCTGGGCGGAGGACCTGGGCAGCCCTCCCGAGGGGGTGATCCGCTCCCTCGTCCGGCGTCCGCAGATCCGGGCCCACGGCCACCACGTGCTGCCGCGACGGTATGCCGTGCTGGACAACGCCGCCCTCCAGCGCGCCCTGCCGCTGGACGGGGTGCAGGTGCGGACCGGACGGCTGACCGACGAGGAGGTCGTGGCGCTGCGCCGTGAGGCGGAGGTGGTCGTCGACGCGCGGGGTGCCCGGCCCGCCGGGCGGGACGCGGGCGACCCCGCCCCTGCCCAGACCGCCTACGGGGTCGTCGTGCCCGCGGCGGAGGCCGCTCCTGCCCTGGACGGCGCCGAGGGGCTGATCATGGACTGGCGCAGGGACTGGGCGCCCGCGGGTTCGGGGACGGGGCGGGGCCCGGCCACCTTCCTGTACGGCATACCGCTCGGGGACGGCACCGTCCTGCTGGAGGAGACCTGCCTGGCCGCGGCGCCCGGCCTGCCGATCGAGGAGCTGAGGACCCGGTTGCGGCGACGGCTGCTCGCCCGCGGGATGGCTGCGTCAGCGGTCGACGACCCGATCACGCGCGAGGTGGTCCGGATCCCGATGCGTGGCCGCGGGCGCACACCACCCGGCGGCGTGCTCGCGGTGGGGACCGCCGGGCGCGGCGGCAACATCGTCACCGGCTACTCCGTCACCCACTCGCTGCTCAGCGCCGACGCCCTGGCCGCCCGGATCGTGCAGGGCCGCGCTCCCCGACAGGTCGACCCGGTGGCCCCGAGCGACGCCCTGCGCGAGGCTGGGCTGCGAGCGCTGCTGCGCCTCGACGTCCAGGGGACCCTGGACCTCTTCGACGCCTTCGGTCGGCTGCCCGGGGACCGACAGCGGGCCTTCTGGTCCCGCGAGACCGGGGCGGGCGGCATGGCGGCCTCGATGTGGGGGATGTTCACCCGGATGCCGCCGCGCTCGCAGCTGGAGCTGGCCAGGGCCACGCTCGGCCGCTGAGCCGTTGAGCCGCTGCCGGCTCAGGCGGGCACGTAGGACAGCCGCACCACGTCCTGGCCGATCCTGGCGTGGTCCTGCAGGAGCAGGGGCGGACGCGGGCCGGTGAAGTACGGCGCACCGCGACCCAGCACGACCGGGTGCAGGTAGATCCGGTACTCGTCGATGAGGCCGAGGTCGGTCAGGCTGCCCGCGAGGTCGGGCCCGGCGACCTCGATCTCCCCCTCGTGCTCGGCCTTGAGCCGGCGGACCGCGTCTGCCAGGTCGCCCTCGAGCAGCTTTGCCCCCGGGCCGAGCGGGGGGCGGGACCTGGAGACCACCCACGTGCGCTGGGCCTGGCGCGCGGCGGCGAAGGCCTGCTCGTCGGCGTCCCAGGCCGGGTCGTCCTCGTCCCAGTAGCGCATGAGCTCGTAGGTGCGCCGGCCGTAGATCGAGCCGGTCTGGGACCTGGCCTCCTCGACGAAGTGCCGGAAGAGAGTGGGGTCAGGGGCGAACTCCGTGTGGTCGACGTAGCCGTCCAGGGACTGGTTCATCCCGAACACGAGCCGGGCCATGAGCGGCCCCCTTTCCTCGCAACGGCCCGCGCACCGGACCCACGAGCATCGTGCTCCCAGGAGGCCGGTCGAGGCAAGGGGTGGCGGGACGCAGGTCCGCGCGGCCCAGTCGTGGGACCGGAGCTGCTCCCCACGGCAGGGGGTATGCGGTGCGGGTGGGTGAGCCACCGGACGCGCTCATCTGCCGACAGCGTGTGGCGTGTGGAGAAACTCACAGAGGCCAGGCGCCGAGACGGCCCCACGCGACGAAGACGGCCAGAGCGAGCAGGAACGCCGGCATGGCCACCTTTGCCGCCTCACGCCGGCGCAGGTGCACCACGACCGCCCCGACCATGGTCACGGCCAGGCAGACGGCGCTGGTCGGCACCAGAACCTGCCCGGTCCCGACCAGCCCGGGCAGCACCAGGCCCACCGCACCCAGCACCTCGGCGACACCGAGCGCCCGGATGAACCACGCGGGGAAGTCCTCGACGTAGGTCAGCCCCGAGGCGTAGAGCCTGTCCCTGGGCTGCACGGCCTTGACGAGCCCGGCGATCAGCACGAGCCCGGCCAGGACCCCGGTCGCCACCCACAGCGCGGTGTGCATGTTCTCTCCTGTCTGCCTGGTCTGCCTTGTCTGCGGCTCGGCACGGCTGCGGCGGGACGCAGCGACAGCCTGACGCACCCGCGTAGTCCGGGCAACGGCTTTGGTGGAGGAGCTGTCCGGCACAGGCCTCAGGGACCCCCAGGGACCGGCTCACATCGCCCGCGCCAGGCTGCGGCGCAGCAGGACCGAGCCGGCCACCAGCACCACCGCCGCCATCCCGGCCAGCACGGCCAGCTGCGGCAGCACGTCCAGCACGCCGGCGTCGCGGCGCTGGATCTCGGCCAGCGCCTGGTAGCCCCAGGCGTGCGGGGTGACCATGGCGACCCGGCGCAGTCCGTCCGTGAACAGCTCCAGCGGCACCATGCAGCCGCCGAGGGCGGCCAGGACCAGCCCGGCCCCGACCGACACCCCGCTGGCCGGGCCCTCGCTGTCCATGACGACGCCCACGACCATCGCCAGGCCGGACGCGACGAGCCCGAAGAGGGCGACCACGACGAGGACGCTGGGCAGCGATCCCCAGCTCACGCCGAAGAGCAGGCTGGACATCCCGATGATCCACCCGGCCTGGAAGAACGCGATGACCAGGCGCCCCAGGGCCAGCCCGGTGACGGTCTGGCCCGCGGTCACGGGTGCCGCGAGCCCGCGGCGGACGGCGCCGCTGCGGCGCGCCTGGATCATGGCGGCCGAGGCTCCCAGGGTGTTGAGGAAGACGAAGAGGAGCATCTGCGCACTCGCGCCCACCTCGAACCGGCCGGCACCGGCGAGCTCCTCGGCGATCGGGTTGTCCGTCTCGACGCGGACCGGGACCGGCTCGCCCTCCCGTGCATCGGCAACGACCTGCTCGGCCTGGCCGGGCTCCATACCGGCCCCTGTGAGCACCTCGACCCGGGCCGCCCTGACGGCGACCTCGTCGACGGCCGCGCGGACCATCATCTCAACACCCGGGTTGGGCTCCCCGACCGAGACCAGCTCCAGCTGCAACGGGTCCTCGGAGACCACGACCACGCCCAGGTCGGCCGCAGCCTCACCCAGGGACCCGAGGACTCCGTCGCGGCCCGGGTGCCGGTCGACCTTCACCTCCGCCCGCTCGAGCTGGGCGCCGACGTGCTCCGCCACGGGGCCATCGCCCCCGAGCGCGACACGGGCCGCGGGGCCCTCACCGGACTGCAGACCGAGGACCGCCACCAGGATCAGCGGCAGGACCAGGACGAAGAACAGGTTGATCCGGTCGGAGAGGAAGCGGCGCAGCTCCAGGGCCGCCAGCGCGAGCACGGCTCTCACAGGGTGTCCTCCCTCACAGCGCGTCCTTCCGGTTCGGCAGGACACGGGCGAGGAGCAGCACCACCGCGGTGAACGCGAGCAGGCTCAGCAGCACCGGCGTCAGGTCGGCCAGGCCCCCGCCGCCGGCGCTGATGCCCAGCCCGCGCGTCAGGGCTGCGACCGGGTTGATCTGCACCACCTGGGCGACCCAGCCATCGGCGGGGAGGCGGAAGAAGCTGCCCCCGGCGACGCCGAGGCTGATGGCGATGACCGACATCGCCATGCCCGCCTGCTCGGAGGTGCGGGCGACCTTGACGATGATGAACATCACCGAGGTGGCCGCGACGACGACTGCGACGACGAGGGGCAGCACCACCCACCAGGAACCGAAATGCACCCCGTCGAGGAAGGCGCCGCCCGCGAGCAGGAGGGTGCTCGTCGAGGCCACGCCCAGCAGCACGGCGACCACGGCCTTGGACAGGGGCACCAGCCAGCGAGGCACGGGCAGCGAGCGCAGCCGGGCGAGGATGCCCCACTCCCGCTCGGTCAGCAGGGTGAGCACGGCGAAGCCGACGGTGAAGAACAAGAACATGCCGGCCTGCCCCGAGACGATGCCCGAGGTGAACGAGAGGTCCTCACCCTCGACCTGGCTGCCCGTCCAGGCCACCTCGGGCGAGACCTGCCCCAGCTCCTGGGCCAGTGCCCCCAGCTCCTGCTCGGACAGGCCCGCCTGGTCGCCTGCGGCCGTCAGCGCCGCCGCGTCGGCGTTCATCTGCGCGACGACGGAGCGGACGATGTCGGCGACCACGTCGCCGGACAGGCCGGCGTCCGGGCCGACCCGGATGACGACGTCCGAGTCCGGCGCCGGTCCCCCCGACAGCGCGCTCCCGAAGCCCTCCGGCAGCACGGCACCCACCCCCGCCTCCCCGGTGTCCACCAGTCCAGGCACCTCGTCGGCCGCGGCCCGCCGCACCGTCACCGGCAGGTCCTGCGCCGGCAGGGCCTGCAGCGTCCCCACCAGTGCAGCCGCATACTCATCGCCGTCCGGCGCGGCCACCGCCACGGTGACCGGCTCCAGCTCCACGTCCTCCAGCCCCGCGAAGGCGAGGGAGAAGACGAACGCCAGGGAGAAGGGCACGAGCAGACCGAAGATCAGCACCGACCGGTCGCGCAGCCGCTGGCGCAGGTCGTGGACCACGAGGATGAGCAGGGCCCGGCCCATCAGTCCCTCAGCGCCTTGCCGGTCAGGTGCAGGAAGACCGACTCCAGGTCGGGGCGGCTGATCTGCACGTCCTCCAGCTCCATCCCCGCCCGGGACGCTGCGGTCACGACCTGCGTCACCACCGCTGCCGCTCCCCGCACCGACAGGTGGAGCCGGTGGCCGTCGCGGACCACCTGCTGGACGGGCGGCAGGGCGGCGACGGCCGTCTCGGCCTCGGCGACCTCACCTGTCCCCGTGAGCGTGATCGTGTCCACGCCCCCCGTGAGCGCGACAAGCTCCTCACGGGTGCCCTCGGCCTGCACCCGTCCCGCGTCCATGATCGCGATCCGGTCGCACAGCCGCTGGGCCTCCTCCATGTAGTGGGTCGTGTAGAGGACCGCCATGCCCTCGTCGGTCAGAGCTTCGACCGACGCCAGGATGGCGTTGCGCGACTGCGGGTCCACCCCGACCGTCGGCTCGTCGAGGATGAGGAGGGTCGGCCGGTGCAGGAGCCCGATCGCGATGTTGAGCCGGCGTTTCATCCCGCCGGAGAACTCCTTGGCCGGCCCCTTGGCCCGGTCCTGCAGGCCCACCAGCTCCAGCACCTCGGCCACCCGGGCGTCGAGGTCACCGCCCCGCAGACCCTGCAGGCGGCCGAAGAAACGCAGGTTGTCCCGCGCGGAGATCTCGGGGTAGATCGCCAGCTCCTGGGGCACCAGGCCCAGGTGACGCTTGGCCTGCATCGGCTCCTCCAGCATCGAGGAACCGGCGACCCGGACGCTCCCCACGTCCGGCGTGAGCAGCCCGGCCATCATCGAGATCGCCGTCGTCTTGCCTGCCCCGTTGGGTCCGAGCAGGCCGACCGTCTCGCCCGTGGCGATCCGCAGGCTGACGTCGTCGACGGCGGTCAGCGAGCCGAAGCGGCGGACCAGTCCGACCGCATCGAGGGCAGGGGTGCTCGTCATACCGCGCACGCTACGGCCTGCAGGCACCTGCCCGGGCGAACACCGCCCTCCGGCACGGGAGTGTCCCCCTGGCCGGACTAGGCTGCCCGGTATGCAGCTTGCCGAGCAGTTCGACCGTGCCGCCGGACGCTACGACGTGCTGACGAGGCTGAACCCCGGCTACCACCGGGCCCTGCGCGACGCGGCTACCGCACTCGTGTCGCGGCTGCGGGGGGCGTCGGACAGGTCGTCGGGAGGTTCACCCGGAGGGTCGTCGGCGCCGCTGCGCCTGTGGGACCTGGGCTGCGGGTCGGGGCTGTCCACGCAGGCGCTCGTCGACGCGGCCGGACCGGACGCCACGGTGGTCGGCCTGGACTCCTCGCCCGGGATGCTCCAGCAGGCCCGCGCCAAGGACTGGCCGGCAGGGATCCGGTTCGTCGAGGCCTACGCCCAGGACCTGCCCGGGGTCGCCGCCGAGGAGCTGGGCGGCCAGGCCGACGGGGCGTTCGCGGCATACCTGCTCAGAAATGTGCCGGAGGACCAGCGGGACGCCACCGTGGGCGCGATCCACGACCAGGTCCGTCCGGGCGGCTGGGTGGCGCTGCAGGACTATCACGTCAAGGGCGACACCGTGGCGGTCGCCGTGTGGACCCTGGTCTGCTGGGGCGTGGTGATGCCGCTGTCGGTGGTGCTGCGCGGCAACCCCGCCATCTACCGCTACCTGTGGCGCAGCGTGCTCGACAACGACAGCACCGCCGAGCTCTCGGCCCGTCTGGACCGGGCCGGCCTGACCGAGCAGACGTGGAGCACCGCCCGTGGCTGGCAGCGCGGGATCCTGCACACCGTCCTCGCCCGCCGTCCGGGCTGACCCGAACCCCCGAGCACCCCCGAGCACCCCCGAGCACCCCCGAAGCAGAGGACCCCATGGCCCGCACCGTCCCACCCGGCCGCGACCGCGGCGCCGTCCGCCACCCCTCAGCGCCCGGCGCGGCCCGGCTGACCGAGCCTCGACACGTCGTGGTCGTCGGCGGCGGCATCGCCGGGCTCGCCTCCGCGGCCGTGCTCGCCGAGCGCGGCGTACGGGTCACCCTCGTGGAGGCGTGCGAGCAGCTGGGCGGGCGGGTCCGCGCCTGGCCGCTGGGGGACGGCCGGACGATGAGCCGCGGCTTCCACGCCTTCTTCCGGCAGTACTACACGCTGCGCTCCCTGCTGCGCCGTGCCGACCCGACACTGTCGAGGCTGGTGCCGGTGCCTGACTACCCCCTGCGACGTGGGGACGGCCTGACCGACTCCTTCGCTGCCCTGCCGGTGACCCCGCCCGCCAACCTGGCCGCCTTCGTCGTGCGCAGCCCCACCTTCCCGGTCTCTGCCCTGCCCTCGGTGCACCTGCCCAGCGCGCTGGAGCTCATCGACGTCTCCTACCCCGCCAGCCACGAGCGCTACGACGGCGAGTCCGCGCAGGACTTCCTGGACCGGCTGCGCTTCCCCGAGGGCGCCCGGCACCTGGCCCTGGAGGTCTTCGCCCGGTCCTTCTTCGCCCACCCCAGCGAGTTCGGCGCCGGCGAGCTGGTGGGGATGTTCCACACCTACTTCACCGGGAGCTCCGAAGGACTGCTCTTCGACGTGCCCGACGACGACTACGACACCGCCCTGTGGGCGCCGCTCGGGCGCTACCTCACCAGGCTGGGGGTGGACGTCCGGACAGGCGAGCGGGTCGGCTCGCTCACGCAGGACGACGACGGGGTATGGCGTGTGCGCGTCCAGGGCTCGGAGGTCACCCACGTGGCCGACGCCGTGGTGCTCGCGACCGACCCCCGAGCCACGCGGGCGCTGCTCGCCGACCTCCCGGCAGAGGGTCCGGGGCAGGAGGCTTGGCACGGGCGGGTGAGGGCGGGGAACAACGCCCCGCCGTTCGCGGTGCTGCGGCTGTGGCTGGACGGCAAGGTGGCCCCGGAGCGCGAGGCCTTCCTGGGCACCAGTGGCTACGACCTTCTCGACAACGTCACCGTGCTGGAGCGCTTCGAGGACGGGGCGGCGCGCTGGAGCGCCGAGCACGGCGGGTCGGTGGTGGAGCTGCACGCCTACGCGGCCGACCCGGCCCGTGACGTCGACCTGGCCGGGGGCAGCCCGCACGGGCTCGACCTGGACCGGCTGCGGGAGCGGCTGATGACCGCGATGCGAGAGGTCTACCCCGAGACCGCCAGCCTGGGCGTGGTCCACGAGGAGCTCCTCGTGGACGACGACTGCGGCTTGGTCGGGACCGGGCCCTGGCGGCAGCGGCTGACGGTCGAGACTCCGTACGCCGGCTTGGTGCTGGCCGGCGACGGGCTGCGGGTCGACTGGCCGATCGCACTCATGGAGCGGGCCGCGGTCACCGGAGTGCTGGCCGCCAACCAGCTGCTGGCCGGCTGGGGTGTCCGGGGCGAGGACATCTGGACGGTCCCCCTCGAGGGCGTCCTGCGCCGGCCACGCTCGGCCGTGGCGAGGCTGGGGCGAACGGTGGGGCGCAGGGTGGGGCGCACGGTGCGTGACCGCATACCGGTCGGGTCGGGTGCGCGAGCAGCACAGGCTGCCCAGTCGGCCCAGCTCGGGCGATGACGGACCGGCGCCGGGCCGTCCGCCCCGGTGAGCCGAGCTGTCCGACCCTGGAGCGGGAGGACCCGGGCGGGCGGAGCGGGGTCAGCGCGATCTGGCGGGTCCGCGGGATGCGGGAGGCCCGCCAGGTGCTGCGTGCCCGGCACGCGACCACCCAGGCCGGCTTCACCGCGGAGAAGATCCCGCAGCGGCTCAAGCTGCACCCCGTCCTGGTCTCGGACGGGCCGCTGCACGACGAGCAGCGGCGCAAGGTGGCCCGTTTCCTGGCGCCCAAGGTGGTGCAGGACCGCTATCCGGGGCTGATGCAGGCCTCGGCGGACCGGCTGCTCGGGGAGGCGACCCGGGCCGGTGGCTGCCGGCTGGACGACCTCGCGCTCGACTACACGGTCGAGGTGACCGCCAAGGTGGTCGGGCTGACGGAGTCGTCGGTGCCGCGGATGGCGCGCAGGCTGGTCACCTTCTTCAACCAGCCGCCTTTCGACATCACTCGGGCGGATCTGGGCCGCACCGGCCGGCAGTGGGCCTCGGCAGCCTTCAACGGCCTCGTCCCGGTGCTCCGGTTCTGGTGGCACGACGTGCGCCCGGCCGTGCGCTCCCGACGCCGGCAGCCGCGCGAGGACATCATCAGCCACCTCATCGACGAGGGGTACAGCAACACGGACATCCTCGTCGAGTGCGTCACCTACGGCACGGCCGGCATGGTGACGACGCGGGAGTTCATCACGATGGCGGCCTGGCACCTGCTGGCCGACGAGGAGCTGTTGGAGCGCTACCTCGCGGGCGAGGAGGCTGACAGGATGGCGATACTGCACGAGATCATCCGGCTGGAGCCGGTCGTGGGGCACCTCTACCGGCGGGCGCAGGTGGAGGTTGCGGTCGGGGGGCACGAGGGACAGCCGGAGGACGTCGTGGCGCCCGGCGACCTCATGGACGTGTGCATCCGGTCGGCGAATGCTGACCCCGACGTCGTCGGACCCGACCCCCTCGACCTCTGCCCCGGGCGGCAGCTGCCGGCTGGGGTCAACCCCGCCGGGCTGGCCTTCGGGGACGGGGAGCACAAGTGCCCCGGTCAGCCGCTGGCCATGCTGGAGTCCGACGTCCTGCTGCACGCGCTGCTCTCCCGGCGGCCGCAGGCGGTGCGCGAGCCGGAGCTGGGCTGGGACGACCTCATCGAGGGCTACACCCTGCGAGGTCTGGAGCTGCGGCTGACGTAGCGGTCCGGGAGTCCGAGCGAGAGCTTGCGTGTGGGTCTGTCGGACCTCACGACTACCTTCGAACTGTGGGAAGTTCTCCACAGGGCCTTCCGCGAATCGAACGTACGTGCTAAACTGGTCTCAGGATCAACGTTGAGCCGCCGGGGAGGGGGACACGATGGACGCACCACCTGCAGCAGCGCTGCCTGGGCCGGGGGCTGGGTGGTCAGCGGCTGAGCAGCGGTTGATCGGGTACGCCCAGCTCGATGAGTTGCGCGGGGACCTGCGTGGTGCCACGGCGGCCGACCTGGCGACGTTGGCCGAACGGCGTCAACAGGACGCCCTGCATGTGTTGGCGGCCCTGACCTGCGGCAACATCCAGGTCGAGATCTCGGCGCTGCCCACCGCCGGCGACGGGCCAGAGCCTGAGGACGCAGATGCTGACGCTGGCCCCGGCAGCGGCGAGGACACCGCCCCGTCCGGTGGCACCGAGCCGGTCAACCTCACCGAGTCAGCTGCTCCACCTACGCCGACGCCGGTGCCGGTCCCGCACGTGTCGGTGGTGGCGGTGGAGGCTGCTGCTCGGGCCCGGTGCGGCGTGGAGGCGGACCTGCTCGAGGCCGCCGCGGAGGTGGTGGATGAGTGCCGGGCCCGGATCCTGGAGCGCCGCGGCCTCACCGGCGTGGCCCTCTCGCCCGCGGCCGCGCGCAGCGTGGACGCCGCCGTCCGCCAGGCCGCGGTGATGGAGCTGGAACTGGCCACCGGCACCAGCACGACCGAAGCCACCACCCTGGCCGCGGTCGCCACCTGCGGTGGCGAGCTACGGTCGATGCTGCTCGCCGCGCTACGCCGCGGCCAGGCACGGTGGGGACAGGTCAAGACGTTCTGGGAACGCACCACCCGCGCCCACCTCACCCACGACCAACAACTCCTGGTCGCCTACGCCCTGTTCGGGACCGACCCCGCCCTGGCCTGCGAGGAACGCCTCGACATCGACGGCCACCTCGACCTCGACACGGTCTGGGCCCACCACCCCTACCAGGGCGCGCTGGCCCGGGAGATCACCGCCTGCCTGGGCCAGGACCCCGACGCCGACGCGGCGCGGCGCCGCCGGGCCTATGCGAACCGGCGGGTCGAGATCCGGCTGCACGACGACGGCACCGGCACCCTCACCATGACCGGCCCAGCAGTGATGATCGCCGGGATCCGGCACCGCCTCGATGTCGCCGCCCGCGCCCTACGCGCCGCCGGGGAAGAACGCACCCTGACCCAGCTGCGGTTCGACCTCGCCGCCGCCCTGCACCTGCACGGCATCCTCGACCTCACCACCACCGACACCCACACCGACACCCTGGATGAGGTCCTCACCCCCGAACGCCTCACCGACCTGCTCGCCGTCCTGCACGCCCAACCCAAGATCCACGCCCAGATCATCATCCCCGTCGACGCCCTCAAAACGGGACTGCCCCTGTGCCCCGCCTGCGCAGAACAGATCCAACCCACCAGGACCGGGGCCGGACCTGCAGAACAGCAACAACCCCGACCAAGGACTGAAGCTAGACCCCGACCTTGACGCTGGCGATGCCAGCGCAGCTACCCCGTGGAGCCAGACCGGCCCGAGCACCAAGCCACCACCCTGGGCCAGCCCACCAGAAGCACACGAGCCGCCGGAACCGGAGCTGCCGGACGAAACCCCACCAGACCCAGACCCAGCCCCGGATCCAGGCCCGAATCCCGACCCAGGTCCAGACCCAGGTCCAGGTCCGGACCCACGAGCAGCATCAGATCCTGCCTGCCTACCCGGACCCGCAGCTGCGCCGAGGCCTGGGCGCTCCGGCTCGCCCGTCCTGGACCGCGAACCACCGGGCCGGGGCATGGTCGGTGAGCTCACCGGGTCCCACCCGATGTTCCTCACCCCCGGACACGCCCGAGAGCTGGTCCTGCTGCCCGGCACCACTCTGCACCGCCTCCTCACCGACCCCGCCGACGGGCGCCTCATCGAACGCACCATCACCACCTACCGACCCGATGTCGACATGCGCCGCCAGGTCCTGGCCGCCGACCTCTACTCCCGAGCCCCCGGCTCCCGCCTGACCGGCCAAGCCCTCGAGCTCGACCACGTCACCCCCTGGGGCACCCCCGGCGGCACCACCACCGAGACCAACCTCGCCGCCCTGCACAAACGCCCCCACCACGAGAAGACCCTCGGCCACTGGCGCATCCAGATCGGCACCCGCCGCGACCTGACCTTCACCACCCTGCTCAACCAGCACCGCACCACCCGCGTCCACAACTACACCCAATACCTACGCACCCATGCCCCCGACGACCTCGCCGAACGCCGCGACCTCGCCTCCCGAGCCGTCTACGCCCACGAGACCCAACACCAACGCACCCTCTACCTCGCCGGCGACCGCACCGCCCTGCACGACGAAGCCTGGGTCCACCTCACCCACACCGACCCCCACACCGGCTACACCCACCCAGGACCCCACCCCGACACCCCCACCCCCCAAGACATCCTGGGCATCCCCGGCCATGACGACAACGACAACGACGACGACAACAACGACAGCGACGACACCCAGGGCGACGAGCGCTGACCCGCGGAGGACTACGCCTGACGGATCAGCTGCTGCTCACCTCGACCGGACCGCCCGAGGACCCCTCAGCGTCAGGCATCTTGTGCCGGTACGTCCACGAGGTCAGCGCGGTGGCGAGCATCGCGATGAGCACGCCGGAGAAGATGTGCACAGCCCTCTGGCCGGTCTGACCCAGGCCGATCTGCACCGCGATCGCCACGGTCAGGCCCAGGGCCAACCAGAGGTTGATCGGCCCGGCGGAGCGCCGCAGCACGACATACGTCACGGCGCTGAGCACCGCGACCGCCAGGGTGACCCAGGCCCCCGCCTGGTGGAACGCGGCATACCGCGACTCACCGCCCAGCATGGCCGCCGCCCAACCAGCCTGGCCGATCACGGCGCTGAGCAGCACCGTCGCCGCCAGCCGGAGCGCGATGAGGTGCGGGTGCGGCAGGGAGGGCATCAGGAGGCCCTCACCGGCGGACCAGGTTGCGCGAGGGGCCGCGGACGAGGACGTCACCGAGGATGGCGACCTTGGTGCGCCGGGGGACGCGCCGACGCTCGGAGAAGACGTCGTAGTCCGCCTCCTCGATGCGGCGCAGGATCAGCGAGTACATCCGCAGGGCGGTCGCCACGCACCGGGCGCTCGGCTTGGGCAGCATCCCCACACCACGGGCGGCGTCCCGGTACAAGGCCCGGTTGCGCTCGATCTGCTCGGCCATCATCGCCCGCCACTGCGGCGTCACCCTGCGCTCCCACGGGTCGACACCGTGCCGGGCCAGGTCGTCCTGCGGCAGGTAGACGCGGCCCCGGTCCAGGTCCTCGCCCACGTCGCGGAGGAAGTTCGTCAGCTGGAAGGCCAGGCCCAGAGAACGGGCCGGTGCCTGCGCCAGAGGGGTAGGCGGCTCCAGCACCGGCAGCATCATCTCGCCGATGACCGCGGCCGAGCCCTCCATGTAGCCGTCGCGCAGCTCCTCCCACGAGGCCCAGGTCTCCCGGGTCAGGTCCAGCTCCATGGCCCGGAAGAACCGGTCGAAGCACTCGGGGTCGGTGCCCCGGCGCCGCAGCGAGTCCACGACGGCCGCCATCACCGGCTCGTCGCCGCCACCGGCCGCGAGCGCCTCGGTGAAGGTCTGCTCGAACAGCCGCAGCCGCACCGCAGGGTCGTCGTGCCTCGGCACCGCCAGGTCGACCTTGTCCGGCTCGTCGACGATGTCGTCGGCCAGCCGGCACAGGGCGTAGACGGCGTAGACGTCCACGCGCTGCTCGGGCGGCAGCAGCAGGGCGCCCCAGTAGTAGGTGGTGCCGTGCTGGCGGGTGAGCTCCGCACAGCGGCGGTAGCCCTCGACCAGCAGCGGGTCCGACGGGCGGTGCGGAGAGCCCGCCGAGCCGGGCCCGATGAGGCTCATCCCACCATCTCCTGGACCCGCAGCGCGGCCAGCCGACCGGACGGCAGGACCATCGGCACCCCCACACCGGGCACGGTCCCCGACCCGGCGAAGACCAGCCCCGGCACCCGCCGGTCCACGTTGGACGGACGGAACGGGCCGGTCTGGGGGAAGGTGTGCGCCAGCGCGAACGGGGTCCCGGCTGCCATCCCCATACTCTGCCAGTCCAGGGGGGTGACCAGCTCCTCCTCGACGATGTCGGTGGGGTAACCGGCACTCTCGAGGAAGCCGAGCAGCCGCTCACGCATCGGTCCCCGCTCCCGCTCCCAGTCGATCGTCCCCACGTCGAGGTTCGGCACCGGCTCCAGGACATAGAGGGTGCTGTGCCCCTCGGGGGCCGCCTCCTCGTCGTCGAGGGAGTGCACGGTGACCAGCCGGGACGGGTCACCCATGAGGGTCCCGCTCTTCATCAGGTCGTCGAAGGCACCGGCCCACTCGTGCCCGAAGTGGATGTTGTGGTGGGCCTTGCCCTCCGGGACGCCACGCACGCCCACGTGCCAGACGACGGCGGAGGGGGAGTAGTTGCCGCCCAGCACCCCGTTCACCGCCCGGGGCGCCCGCAGGTCGGGCAGCAGCTGCTCGTATGCGGTGGGCAGGTCGAGGGTGCAGACCACCGCGTCCGCAGCGATCACCTCGCCGTCCTCGGTCACCACACCGCGAACCCGTCCCCCGGTCCCACGGCCCGGCAGCGTCCGCCGCCCACTCCTGCCGTCCCTCAGCAGCTCGCTGACCGTGGTGTCGTAGCGGATCTCGGCCCCGGCGTCGCTCGCCGCACCGGCCAGCGCCTCGGGCACCGCACGCATCCCGCCGCGGGGGAAGTAGACCCCCTCGATGGAGTCCATATAGGTGATGACCGCGTAGATGGCCAGGGCCTCGTCCGGCGCCAGCCCGGCATACATGGCCTGGAAGGAGAAGAGGCGGTGCAGCCGGTCGTCCTGGAACCGCTTGCGGATCGTCGGTCCCAGCCGGCCGAAGCCGCCCATCGAGATCAGCTGCGCCGCGGCGCGCGGCCGTGCCAGCAGGTCGGCCGGGCTGTCGAAGTTGCGGTCGATGAAGTGCGGCATCTCGGCCTCGTAGAGCTTGCGCAGCCAGACCACGAAGTCGTCGAAGGCCGCCGCGTCGGCGCTGCCGCACTCCCGCTCGATCTCGGCACGCATCGCCTCGTGGCCGTGCCGCACCGTCAGCTCCGAGCCGTCGGCGTAGAAGGCGTGGTAGGCCGGGTCGAGCAGCTGCAGCTCCAGGCGCTCGTCCAGGCTCGACCCGGCCGCCCGCAGCGGCCGGTCGATGAGGTCGGGCATGGTCAGCACGGTCGGGCCGGTGTCAAAGGTGAACCCACCGCGCTCCAGGCGTCCGGCGCGACCGCCGGGGACGTCGTCACGCTCCAGCACGGTGACCCGGTGCCCCGCCCCGACCAGGTGGCACGCCGCAGCGAGCCCGGACAACCCCGCCCCGATGACCACGACGTGGCTCATGCAGTTCTCCAGGCCACGAGACGGGCCGTCTCGCGCAGGCCGGCGACGCCTTCCGGGGTGAGGGGAGAGTCCACCAGCGCCGCCTCCGCCGCCTCGATCTCCGCGGCGATGCGGACCTCGACCTCCTCCCGCACGCCGGCCTCCTCCAGGGCCCGCTGCAGCAGCGGCACGTCCGACTCCAGCGCCTCGGGGGTCCCGACCCGCTGCATGGCGGCGGCGGCCTCCCCGCGCAGCTGCTCGGTGCCGAGCACCCAGATCAGCGTCGACTTGCCTTCCCGCAGGTCGTCCCCGGACGGCTTGCCCGTCACGGCGTGGTCGCCCCATACCCCGAGCACGTCGTCGCGCCAGGCGAAGGCCCGGCCCAGGTGCCAGCCGAAGCGACCCAGCACCTCACGCTGCTGCGGGGTGGCGCTGGCCGCCAGCGCGCCCAGCTGCAGCGGCCGCTCGATCGTGTACGCGCCCGACTTCAGCGCCGCCACCGCCTCGGCGTGCGCGAGGTCGGTGCGGCGTGCGGCTGCCCCGGTGAGGTCGGCGCGCTGCCCCACGATGAGCTCGAGGTTGAGCTCATACCAGTAGTCGCGCATGACCGACGGCAGCGTGTGCACGAGCCGGTCCGCCTCGCTGTGGGCGAGGTCGCCGAGCAGGAGGGCGATGTTCTCCCCGAAGCGCAGCGGGTCACCGTGGCCACCCACCTCCCGGTGCCGCCGGGCCGCCACCACGTGCGCAGCGGGCCGTCCGCGACGTTCGTCCGACTGGTCCATCACGTCGTCGTGCAGCATCGCGAAGAGGTGCAGCGTCTCCAGGGCGGCCGCCACCCGCACGACGTCGTCGTGGCAGCGGGTGTCCAGCTGACCGCCGCTGGCGACGAACCCCCAGTGGCACATCTGGGGCCGCAGCCGCTTGCCCTGACCCACCAGGAGGGTATGCAGCCACTCCGGCAGGTCCCCCGGCTCACCACCCAGGACGTCTGGCTCGCCGTCGGGGGCGATGGCTCCCCAGACCTGGCGCATCCAGGTCAGCTCCGAGCTCAGCAGCGCGTCGACCGCCGTCAACGTGGAGGAGGCGGGGACGGCCTCGGCCGTGGCCTGGGGCCCCGGCGCGGGTGCGGCGCCGGTCGACCGCCTGTCCAACGGCAACCGCACCTGCTCGTCCTCCAGCAGGGGCACCTGGAGGGCGGACCAGGGGCTGTAGACGGAGGGGGTGGCCCGGATCGCGGTCACCAGATCGGGCCACGACACCCAGGCGTGCTCGCTGACCTCGGTCGGGTCCGGACGCAGGTCTCCGACGGCTCGTCCCACCAGGACCGGGCAGAGCTCGTGCTCGACGATCCCGCTGGCGTCGACGGCGCGGTAGCGGAAGTCGGGGAGCACGAGCTGCAGGTCGTCGACGGTCAGGCCCAGCTCCTCGCCCAGCCGGCGGCGGACGGCGTCGCCGAGCTCCTCCCCGGGCCGGGGGTGGCCGCAGCAGGCGTTGGTCCACACGCCCGGCCAGGTGAGCTTGTCGAGGGCCCGACGGGTGATGAGCACCCGTCCCTGCTCGTCGAAGAGGTAGAGGGAGAACGCCTGGTGAAGCGGAGTCTCGGCGGTGTGCACGCTGGTCCGCGGCGCCGCGCCGAGCGGGGTTCCGTCGTCGGCGACGAGGACAACCTCGTCCGTCTGGGTCACGCTCACCTGGTCCCTGCTTCCATCCTGCTTGCGCCGGCCGGTCGGAGCGCCCGTGCGTCGCTCTCCCCGCTGATCGTCCATGCCTTGTCTAACCTTGCCGAGGGTATTGCATCATGTCCTGTCCCCCAGCCTGTCACGGAGGGCTCCACGAGCGCCGCACCGTGGCCTCCCGGTCGCGTCGGATGACCGGGAGTCAGGGTGCGGTTCTCGCTCCGACCGGACGTGCGCGCCGCAGGCCTCAGAGCGGGCTGTCGAGCACGTCTTCGTCAGCCGGGACGGCGTCGGGGTCGTCCCCACCCAGCATCTGATCCGGCGTCGGTCCGGTGCCGTCGACACCCTCCCCGCTCAGGTCGTCGGCGCCCCCGAGGATCCCCTCCGGCTCCGGCGCGCCGTAGGCGGTGCCCTCCTCGGGCACCTCCTGGGCGATGCGCTGGTCGATGGTCTCCTCCTCCCGGTCGTCCCCGAACTCCGAGTGGATGGGCATCTTGTCGGGCGGGTTCCAGGGCACGTCGTCGGTGGAGCTCGGCTCCTCCAGGTTGATCTGTGCCGTCTCCTCCTCCGCCTCGGTGCGGTCCATGGTGCCGAAACCGTCGTTCCGGGTCTCGTCGGACTGGTCCTCGAAAGACTGATCGCTCATGCCCCCACGGTGCCTGCCCCAGGCCGACCCGGCAACACGAGCCCGTCGGCAGGACGTCGCCACCAGTCCGCAACCCGTCCGGCGACGCGTCAGGGGCCGTAGTCGACGACGACCGCCCCGTGGTCGCTGACCCGGACCCCGTCCTCACCCTGGCGGTGGACGTGCGTCGCCCGGGCACGGCGGGCCAGCCCGGGGGTGGCCAGGTGGTAGTCGATCCGCCAGCCCTCGTCGCGCTCGAAGGTGCGCCCGAGCCAGCTCCACCACGACCACGGTCCGGGTGTGTCCGGGTGCAGCCGTCGGACGACGTCGACGAGGGTGCGCGCGGAGAGCTGGTCACCCATCCAGGCCCGCTCCTCCGGAAGGAACCCCTCCGAGCGCTGGTGGCGGCGCCAGTGCGCGACGTCCTGCTCGGTGTGCGCGACGTTGAGGTCGCCGAGCAGCAGGAACTCCCGGCCCCGGGCGCGGGCGGCACGCCGAGCCCGGTGCAGGTGACGGGCGAAGGCCTGCAGGAAACCCATCTTGCGGGCATACCGGGCCCCGCCGTCCGGAGCCTCCCGCATGCGGCCCGCCACCTGCAGGTGGGCGGGGAGCCCACCCTTGGGCAGGTACAGGCTGGCCACGGTCAGCGGCTCGTCCGCCAGGTCGACCTCGACGTAGCGGCCCTCGGGCACGAACCGGGACAACCCACGGGCCAGGGGTATGCCGTCCTCCGCCTCGGTCAGGTCGGTCATCCTCCCCCCGGGTGGGCGGAGCAGGACCGGGGCGCCCCAGGTGCGCACCGCAGCCGGGGCCTGACGGGTGAGCACGGCGACACCGTTGCGGCCCGGGATCGTGCCCGGGTCGTAGGTCAGGTGGTGCTCGCCGAAGACGTCGGCAGGCAGGGCGTCCACGGGGCAGCGGACCTCCTGCAGGGCGACGGCGTCGGGCGCGCAGCCCTCGAGCCAGGCGCCGAACCCCCGTCGCTCGGCGGCCCTGATCCCGTTGATGTTGAAGGTCGCGATCCGCAGCACCCGGCGATGGTAGGCATGCTGCGTGCCGGCCCGGGTGGCCGGGCTCAGCCGTGCGTCAACCCCGAGACGTCGTCGGGCACGTCGACGGCGTGCTGCTGCAGCAGCGTCAGCGGCACGACCTCGAGCACCGACTCGTGCGTGCACGCGAGCACCACCGGAGCAGCGCAACCCGCCCGCTGCGCCTGCAGCCACCGGACCGCGACGACGCACCACCGGTCACCGGGCTGCAGGCCGGGGAAGGACCACATCGGGCGGGGCGTCACCAGGTCGTTGCCCACGCCCAGCTGATGCTGCAGGAACTCCTCGGTCATCACCGCGCACACGCCGTGCACCCCGAGGTCGTCCGGCGTGACCTCGCACCGGCCCGAGCGGGTGAACCCGGTCATCGGGTCGGTGCCGCAGTCCTGCAGCTCGCCGCCGAGCACATTGCGCATGCACAGATCATGGCAGGTCAGACCGCGCCCGCGACAGGCTCGGGGACACCTCGGCAGGACGCCCGCAGAGCAGCATGAGCAGCTCCTCCGCAGCTCCCTCGACCCGCTGGCCCTGCTCGGGACCCAACGCCCAGTCCACGTCGGTGGCCACGAGGCGGAGCCGGCGGACCGGTCCGGCCCCCAGCAGGCCGGCGAGCAGCCTGGCCCGACGGGCGGCGACCGGCACGGCCTCCACCGGCATCGGGTGCCGGCGCCCCAGCGGACGCAGGATGTCCTGCGTGTGCACGAGCACGTCGATGAGCGGCTCCACATCGGTGACCGTGGCCGGGCCTCGCCGCACCGACGCCCACTGCGCGTAGTCGGCGAGCAGCTGCGCGGTGGGGACCCTGCCCCTGCGCAGACCGTCGCGCAGGATCGCGCCGTTGTAGCCGTAGCGGGCCATGCCTGGCGCGAACCGGCCCATCTCCCGCCAGGTCAGCTGGGGGGAGGAGATCACGTGGGCGGCGACGTCCTTGACCGTCCAGCCGGCGCAGAGCGAGGGCGTGGCCCACTCCTGCTCGGTGAGCGTGGCCAGCTCGGCCGCCAGCGCCTGGCGCTCCCCGACGATGGTGTCCCAGAGCTGCTCCCGGTCCATCACACCCGCTCCTTTGGTAAGATTCTCTGACTACTTCTCCTATGGTCAGACTCTCTGACCTTTCCTGTCAAGGGGGTACCGTGCCGGTCGGCATACCGATGCTGATGTTCGTCTCCTACCGCCACGCGGAGCAGCGCATCCTGGGCCATCTGCACGACCGGGGCTTCACCGACCTGACCCTGGCGCAGCTGCGGATCGCCGCCCGCCTGGACGACGACGGCAGCCGGCTCACCTCCCTCGCCGCAGCCGCGCAGGTCACCAAGCAGACCGCCGGATTCCTCGTCGACCAGCTGGAGAAGGCCGGGTATGTCGAGCGCCGGCCGGACCCGCTCGACGCCCGCGCGCGCCGCATCGTGCTCGGTCCTCGCGGGGAGGCCGTCCGTGTCGCCGCGCGCGAGATGGAGGAGCAGCTGGAGGCGGAGTGGGCCACGCACCTGGGTCCGGAGCAGATGGACGCGCTGCACCAGGCACTGGCCTCGTTGCGCGAGATCACCGACCCGTTCCGCTGAGACTCTTTGGGGCGTTCGCGCAGGGCCCAGGCAGGATGGGGGTATGACGTACGACATCGCCCTCTACCCGCGCACGCCCGGCCAGACCTGGGCCGACGTCGTCGCTGCCGACGAGCAGGACGGCCCACCGATCGACGAGGCGGCCCTCGAGGCGGGCGTGGCCACCTTCCGCCGGATCGAGGCGCGGCTGCGCGAGCACCTCACCGAACCGGTGGAGGTCTGGGTCGCGGAGGAGACCGACGGTGACGTCTTCGGTGAGCTCACCGCGCCGGAGAGTGGGCTGCAGGTCGAGCTCTACGACCGCTCGGCCTCGGTGTCGTTCCCGGTGCGGGCGCGTGAGGACCGGGCGCACTTCCTCGACCAGGTCCGCCGGGCCGTGCGGATCGTGGCCACGGAGACCGGCTACGAAGCCTACGACCCGCAGACCGGCCGCTCCTTCGACGGGCTCATCGAGGAGGAGGGGCTGAGCCCCGACGACCTCGCCTTCGCCGCCCCCGGCGCGCCGGCGAGCGTCACCGCCGGCGAGACGGCCGTCGGTCCGGCGGGAGGCGCCCCCGCCGGTGCGGCCGCGCTGCAGCAGATGGACCCGGCCATGCTGCGCCGCCGGTCGATCCTCTACATCGTGCTCGGCGCCATCCTGGCGGTCTTCGCGTTCATGCGCTTCTCCGCCGGGGAGACGGGCTGGTTCGTCTGGCTGATCGCCGGCTTCGCCGCCTTCAACCTGCTGGCCGGATCCATGCTGCGCAACCTGTCCAAGCAGGCGGAGGCCCGCGCCGCGGCCGGCGACGGCACCGACGGGGCCACCCCGGGCGGTCCCGCGCAGCTCTAACACCGGGGTCTAGAGTGCCCGCATGGCGCGGCAGGTGCTGGCCGGTGCGGGTGGTCTGACCGGACGGGTCCCTCGATGGCTGGTGACGGTGCTCGGGGCGGCCCTGGTGCTCCTCGGGCTGGTCCTGGCCGTACGGCCCTTCCGCTCCCTGGCTGCCCTGGTGATCCTCCTGGTGGGTGGCCTGCTCCTCTCGGGTCTCGGTGAGCTTGCCCGCGGTCACCGTCCCTGGGGACCGCTGCACGGCCTGGTGCAGCTGCTCGCCGCCCTGAGCCTCCTGCTCTGGCCGGGCCTCGGGCTGGGGGTGCTCACCCTCGTGGTGGCGGCGGCGCTCGTCGTCGACGGCGTGCTGGGCATGGTCGAGGGACTCCGCTCCACCGGCGAGGACCGCTGGGCCGCCGCCCTGACCGGCCTGGCGCTCACCGTGGTCGGGATCCTGGCCCTGGCCTGGCGGGACGTGGCGCTGCTCGTCGTCGCGGTCGCGTTCGGCCTGCGGCTCGTGCTGCTCGGCCTGCACCTGGTGCGCGGCGCCAAGAACACCCACCGCACCCACCGCAGCCATCGCCCCGGGAGACCGCGCCCCACCTCACCGCACCGGCGGCTCACGCGCGCCGTCCTCGCCGTCACCGGAGCCATGGCGCTCGCCGTCGTCGGGGTGCTGGTCCAGCTGGGTCACCCGCGACCGGACGCCTTCTACTCAGCGCCCGAGGAGGTCCCGGCGCAGCCGGGACAGCTCCTGGCCGCCGAGCCCTTCGTCACCGGCGTGCCGGACGGGGCGTCCGCGTGGCGGATCCTCTACACGACCACCCGGGAGGACGGCATACCGGCGGTGGCGAGCGGGTTGGTCGTGACCGGACGGGAGCAGCCCGGTGCGAGCCCCGTCATCGCCTGGGCGCACGGCACCACCGGCTGGGCACCGGGGTGTGCACCGTCGTTGCTCGACGAGCCGTTCGAGGCGGGCGCGCTCTTCGTCCTGGAGGAGATGCTCGAGCGCGGATGGACCGTGGTCGCGACCGACTACGTCGGCCTGGGCACCGAGGGCCCGCACCCGTACGTCATCGGCCAGGGCGAGGGCCGGTCGGTGCTGGACTCGGTGCGGGCGGCGCAGCAGCTGGAGGGCCCCGTCCTGGCCGACACCACGGTCGTCTGGGGACACTCGCAGGGTGGCCACGCGGCGCTGTGGACCGGGATCCTGGCCCCCGACTACGCGCCCGAGCTGTCGATCGACGGCGTCGCAGCCCTGGCGCCCGCCAGCAACCTCCAGGCGCTGGTCCAGGTGATCGAGCAGTCGCCCGTGGGGGCGCTGTTCGCCGTCTACGTGGTGCAGGCGTACACCTCCGTCTACCCGGAGGTCCGCTACGAGGACTATGTGCGTCCAGGCGCGCAGCTGCTGGCACGCGAGATGGCGCAGCGCTGCCTGCCCGACCGCGGCGTGCTCGTCTCGCTGGGTCAGTCGCTGCTCCTCGACCGGCCGATCTGGGACCGGGACCCCACCACGGGACCGTTCGGCGCACGGCTGGAGCAGAACGTGCCGACGGGGCGCGTCGAGGCACCACTGCTGGTGGCGCAGGGCGAGGCAGACACTCTCATCACCCCCGCCGCGCAGGAGGCCTACGTGACCGGTCGCTGCGCCGAGGGGCAGGAGGTCGACTACCGGACCTACCCCGGCCGGGACCACCTCTCGCTCGTCGCAGCCGACTCGCCGGCCATGGAGGAGCTGCTGACGTGGACGACGCAGCGGCTGGCGGGCAGCCCGGCGGGGGACACCTGCCCGGGGTGAGCCCCCCACTGTCCCCGGCACTTGACAACATACAACCAACTGGTTGTATGTTTGCTCCGTGGACGGGACCGAGGAGCAGCGCGCGGACGCGATGTTCCAGGCGCTGGCCGACCGCACGCGGCGCGACATCCTGCGCCGGGTGCTGGCGGGTGAGCACTCGGTCTCCGACCTGGCGGCGAACTACGAGATGAGCTTCGCCGCGGTGCAGAAGCACGTCGCCGTGCTCGAACGGGCCGGCCTGATCACCAAGCGTCGCGACGGCCGGCAGCAGCTGGCCAGCGGCGACGTGCAGGCCGTCCGCTCCGTCGTCTCGATGCTCGCCGAGCTCGAGGACATCTGGCGCGGTCGCATCGACCGCATCGACGCACTCCTGGAGGAGAACTGACATGCCTGTCATCGACGTCACCAAGGACATCGACACCCGCACCATCACCATCACCGCCCAGTTCGCGGCCCCGCCCGAGCGGATCTGGGCCCTGTATGCCGACCCACGCCAGCTGGAGCAGGTCTGGGGGCCGCCGCAGTTCCCGGCCACCTTCGTCGACCACGACCTCACCCCCGGCGGGCGGATGACCTACTACATGACCAGCCCGGAGGGACATCGCTTCGGTGGCTGGTGGGAGATCACCGAGGTGGACGAGCCGCACAGCTTCCGCTTCCACGACGGCTTCGCCGACGCGGACCTGCGGCCGCTGGCGGACATGCCGGTCTCGGAGAACACCTACTCCTTCGAGGCCGTCGACGGCGGCACCCGCGTGGTGTTCACCTCCGTGTACGCCACCGCCGAAGGGCTCGAGCAGGTGCTAGCGATGGGCGTCGAGGAGGGCGCGACCTCCTCGATCAACCAGATCGACGACTTCCTGGCCGCCTCAGCCCCGGCCTGAGCCGGCCGACGGCGGCGTCGCCGTCGGGGAAGCGGAAAGGTCCCGGTCAGAGTGCTCTGACCGGGACCTTCGCCTGCGACCGCTACGTGCGCGAGGGGGGAGTTGAACCCCCACGTCCTTTCGGACACACGGACCTGAACCGTGCGCGTCTGCCTATTCCGCCACTCGCGCGAGTGCCGTACGACATTAGCACGGCGCCGGTCCGCCCCCGAAATCCCCGATCGCCCCCAGGTCCGGCCCTCGCGCGGAACCGGAAGGTCCAGCCTTCTGCCAGTCCCGGACAGTACGATCCATGGGGCAGGAGTGACGTCCTGCCGGTTGCCACCAGCACAGGAGGAACGGCCGTGGGAGTCTTCGACAAGCTCGAACGTCGGCTCGAGCGTGCCGTCAAGCAACCCTTCGCGCGGATCTTCAAGGCCGAGGTGCAGCCCGTCGAGATCGCCTCTGCCATGCGCAAGTCGATGGACGACCGCGCCGCCGTCCTCGGGCCCGGCCGCACCATGGTCCCCAACGTCTTCACCATCGAGCTGGCCGACACCGACTACGAGCGGCTCTCCTCCTACGACCGGGCCCTCACCGACGAGCTCGTCGCCGCCGCCGAGGACCACGCCGACGCCCAGCGCTACGTCTCACCGGGCCCGTTCGAGGTGCGCCTCATCTCCGGTGACGACCTGGAGACCGGCATCTTCCGGGTCCGGCCCGTCGCCAAGGACGGCCGGCGCGGCGATGCACCGGAGCCCCGGGAGCGGCCCGCCCCCCGACGCGAGCGCGAGCAGCAGGTGGCAGGGAGCGCCGACCGCGCCGAGAGGCCTGCGGAGGCCGAGGCCGCATACCGTCGTCCCGCCCAGACCACCGAGGCGCCCGTGCAGCGGCCCCGCCGCCCGGCACCCAGCGGCCACTCGCCGGTGGCCCTGGAGGTCGACGGGCGCCGGGTCCCGCTCAAAGGCGCCGTGTCGACGATCGGCCGGGACGAGAGCTGCACGATCGTCATCGACGACCCGGGTGCCTCCCGTCGCCACGCCGAGATCCGCATCACCCACGACGGTCCGCACCTGCAGGTGATCCTGCGCGACCTGGGCTCCACCAACGGCACCTACCTCAACGGCGAGCAGGTCGGCAGCGAGGAGCTGCACCGCGGTGACCGCATCACCCTGGGTCGCACGCACCTGACCGTCGAGCTGGAGACCTGATGGGGGAGCTCACCCTCAACCTCCTGCGCCTGGGTGTCGTCGTCCTGCTCTGGGCCTTCGTCTTCTCCGTCGTGGGCGCGCTGCGCGGTGACCTCTACGGCACCCGCGTGCTGTCCCGCAACGCCGGCCCCGCCCGCCCGCGCGAGTCCAGGGCGGAGACCCGCCAGCGCCGCCACTCGCCGACGCACCTGGTGGTGACGGAGGGTCGGCTGCGCGGCACCTCGGTGCCGCTGCACGAGTCCGGTGTGCTCATCGGCCGCAACCCCGAGTGCTCCCTGGTCCTCACCGACGACTACGCCTCCGGCCGGCACCTGCGCATCTACCCGGGGGCCGACGCCTGGTATGCCGACGACCTGGGCTCCACCAACGGCACCGTGGTGGACGGCGAGGAGATCGGCACGGGGGCCCGCCTGGACCCGGGCGCCCAGATCCGGATCGGCCAGACCGTCCTCGAGCTGCGCCGCTGACCCATGCCCGTCGCCCTCCGATACGCCGCCCGCAGCAATGTGGGGCTGGGCAGCAAGTCCCGCAACGAGGACTCGGCCTACGCCGGTCCTGAGCTGCTGGTGCTCTGCGACGGCATGGGCGGGCACGCGGCCGGCGACGTCGCCTCCTCGTTGGTCGTCGGCGAGCTGGTCCACCTCGACGGCGAGGCACACGGCGCCGACGACTCCCTGGACATCCTGGAGCGGGCGATCGAGGAGGCCAACAGCCGGCTCGCGGACGTGATGGAGGTCTACCCGGACTCCGACGGGATGGGCACCACCTGCATCGCGATGATGCGCGCCGGCACCAAGCTCGCGGTCGCCAACATCGGCGACTCGCGCGCCTACCTGCTGCGCGGCGGCCGGCTGACCCAGATCACCAAGGACCACTCCTTCGTCCAGCAGCTGCTGGACGAGGAGCGCATCAACGCCGACGAGGCGCTGCACCATCCGCAGCGCTCCCTGGTCACCCGCGTCCTCACCGGACGGCCCGAGGACCAGCCCGACCTGTCCCTGCGCGAGCTGCACCGCGGCGACCGGCTGATGATCTGCAGCGACGGCCTGACCGACTACGTCTCCACGGACACCGTCGCGGAGATCCTGGGCGAGGCCGACCGCACGCCCGGGGAGATCGCGGAGAGCCTGATCCAGACGGCGCTGCGGGCCTCCACCCGTGACAACGTCACGGTCATCGTGGCCGAGGCCGTCCCCGCGGGCGACGGCACCACCAAGCCGCAGGTGGTCGGCGCCGCCAGCGAGCGCCGCGGCGTGCAACGCGTCTCCGCGCTGACGCCCGCCGAGAAGGCGGCCGAGCTGAGCCGCGAGGCCAGCGGGGTGCCCGCCGCCGTCGAGCCGCCGGTGCTGGCCGAGGAGCAGACCAGCCGGCTGGCCCGCGTCCTGCGCGGCTCGCTCGTGGCCCTGTCCGTCGTCGCGGTCCTCGCGGTCGCGGTCTGGGGCGGGTGGACCTGGAGCCAGCAGCAGTACTACGTGGGCGAGCAGGACGGGCAGGTGGCGATCTTCCGCGGGCTGTCCCAGGACCTGGGCCCGATCCCGCTGTCCACCGTCGAGGAGGAGTCCGACGTCGCCGTCGACGCCCTGCCCGCCTACTACCGCGACCAGGTCCGCCGCACCCTGTCCGCGGACGACCGCGCCGGGGCCGACCGCATCGTCGCCGACCTGCGTGACCTCCTCACCGGTCCGGAACCGACCCGCGCCGACGGGCGGCCCGGTGCGCAGGGGTGCACGCCGCTGGTCCTGCTTCCCGACGGGAGCACCACCACCGCCGTCCCCGCCGACGTGGAGGCCGTGACGGTGGCCAGCGTCGAGGAGGGCCGCGAGGAGCTGGCGTCCGGGCCACTGACCGAGGCCCTCCTGGACCGTCTTGGCCTCGGCGCCGGCACCCTGGGCGGGGCAGCCGGCACGCCGGCCCCCACCGGTGCCCCCACCGGCGCGACCCGCCCCACCACCGTCGCCGTCGTCTGGCCGGAGGACTGCCCGTGAGCGCCTTCCCCAGCCCTTCCACCATCACCCAGATGCGGGTGCGCAGCGGGCGCACCATCGAGCTGCTGCTGATCCTGCTCGCGGTCGGGATCGTCGCCCTGGCCTACGCCAACGTCAACCTGGCCGCCGTCGGCCGTCTGCCCGAGCACGCCTGGTGGCACGTCGCCGGCTTCGGCGGCCTCGCCCTGACCCTGCACCTCGTCCTGCGCTGGCGGGCCCGGTATGCCGATCCGCTGATGCTGCCCATCGCCACCCTGCTCAACGGGCTGGGGCTGGTGATGATCCACCGCATCGACCTCGTCAGCGCCCCCGGCGGGACCTCCGGGGTCGCCGACCGCCAGCTGATCTGGACCGGCCTGTCCGTCGTGATCGCCGCCGCCGTCCTCATCCTGGTCCGGGACCACCGGGTCCTGCGCCGCTACACCTACATCGCGATGGCCGCCGCCTTCCTCCTCCTGCTGCTGCCGATGGTCCCCGGGCTGGGGGTCGAGGAGTACGGCGCCCGGCTGTGGATCCGGGTCGGCCCGTTCAGCTTCCAGCCCGGTGAGGTGGCCAAGATCGGGCTGGCGATCTTCTTCGCCGGCTACCTGGTCAGCACCCGCGACGCCCTCTCGCTCGTGGGTCGGCGGGTCCTGGGCCTGCAGCTGCCCCGCGGCCGCGACCTCGGCCCGATCCTGGTGGCCTGGCTGCTGTCGATGCTCATCCTCGTCCTGCAGCGCGACCTGGGCGCCTCCCTGCTCTACTTCGGCCTCTTCGTCGCCATGCTCTACGTGGCGACCGAGCGCACCAGCTGGATCGTCATCGGGCTGTCCCTCTTCCTGGGCGGGGCCCTGCTGGCCTGGCAGCTGTTCACCCACGTGCAGAGCCGGGTGACGCTCTGGCTGGACCCGTTCGCCGCCGGCCAGTCCGACCAGGTGGCCAAGGGGCTCATGGGCCTGGCCCACGGCGGCATCTTCGGCACCGGCCTGGGCGAGGGCTATCCCTACCTGACCTACTTCGCCAACAGCGACTACATCATCGGCAGCTTCGGGGAGGAGCTCGGCCTGGTCGGTCTGTTCGCGATCCTCCTGCTCTACGCCCTGCTCGTGGAGCGGGGGCTGCGCACCGCGATCGGCGCCCGTGAGGGCTTCGGCAAGCTGCTGGCCGTGGGGCTGTCCTTCACCGTGGCCCTGCAGATCTTCGTCATCGTCGGCGGCATCACCCGGGTCATCCCGCTCACCGGTCTCACCACGCCGTTCCTGTCCGCGGGCGGCTCCTCGCTGCTGGCCAACTGGATCATCGTCGCGCTGCTGCTGCGCATCAGCGACCACGCCCGCCGCCCCGTGTCCGAACGCCGCCAGAACGAGAGCCGCCAGAACGAGAGCCGGCAGACGCGCACGACCGAGCAGGAGGTGGGCCGGTGAACACCCCCATCCGCCGGCTGGCCGTGGTCATCTTCGTGATGTTCACCGCACTGCTCATGGCCAGCACCTGGATCCAGTTCGTGCAGGCCGACGACCTGCGCGAACGGGCCGACAACCGGCGCACGCTGATAGACACCTACAGCCGCGACCGGGGCGCCATCCTCGTCGACGGCACCGCCGTGGCCCGGTCCGAGCCCACCAACGACGAGCTGCGCTGGCTGCGGGTCTACGACAGCCCCAACCGCTATGCCCACATCACCGGCTACTACTCCTTCATCTACGGGGCCGGGGCCGGGCTGGAGCGCACCACCAACAGCCTGCTCGCGGGGACCGACGACAGCCTCTTCTACCAGCGCCTCGCCGACGTGCTCACCGGACGACCGGCCACGGGCACCAACCTGGAGCTGACCATCGACCCGGCGGTGCAGCAGGCCGCCGTCGACGCCCTGGGCGACCGGCGCGGCGCCGCCGTCGCGCTCGACCCTCGCACCGGCGCGATCCTGGCCATGGTGAGCCGGCCGGCCTACGACCCGAACGCACTGTCCAGCCACAACCTCACCGCCGTCGAGCAGGCCTACGAGCAACTTGCGGCGGACCCCGAGCGCCCGTTGGTCAACCGGGCCATCGGTGGCGACCTCTACCCGCCCGGGTCGGTCTTCAAGCTGGTGACCGCGGCGGCCGCGCTGGAGAGCGGTGACTTCGAGCCGGACACCGAGCTCGAGGGGCCGCTCACCTACACGCTGCCGGGCACCAGCACCGACCTGCCCAACTTCCAGGGCGCCGCCTGCGACCCGGAGGGCCGGCCCACGCTGGCCGTCTCCATCCAGGTCTCCTGCAACACCTCCTTCGCCTGGCTGGCGGGGGAGCTGGGCGCCGACGCCCTGCGTGAGCAGGCCGAGGACTTCGGCTTCGGGCAGGCGCTGGAGGTGCCGCTGCCGGTGACCCCTTCCACCTACCCCGCCGAGCTGGACGAGCCCCAGCTGGCCCTGACCGGCATCGGTCAGCACGACGTGCGCGTCACCCCCCTGCAGGTGGCGATGATGGCGGCGGGGATCGCCAACGACGGGGTCGTGATGACGCCATACCTCATCGAGACGCTGCGGGGGGCCGACCTGGAGGTGGTCGACCAGACCAGCCCCCGCACCCTGTCCCGGGCGGTCTCGCAGTCGACCGCGCAGGAGCTGACGGAGATGATGACGATGGTCGTGCAGCGCGGCTCGGGCCAGCTGGCCCAGGTCCCGGGCGTGGAGGTGGCCGGCAAGACGGGCACCGCGGAGTACGGCGCGCAGGGTGGTGCGCACGCCTGGTTCACCGGGTTCGCGCCGGCCGATGACCCCCAGATCGCGGTCGCCGTGATCGTCGAGTCGGCAACCGACAACTGGACCGGGGAGACCGGTGGAGTGGTCGCCGCGCCGGTGGCGCGGGCCATGCTGCAGGCAGGAGTGGACCGATGAGCGACGAGCCCACCGAGGCGACGCCCACGCCGCCGCAGCAGGACCCTCGCCTGCTCGGCGGCCGCTACGAGATCGGTGAGCTGGTCGGCCGCGGCGGGATGGCCGACGTCCACCTCGGTCATGACCTGCGCCTGGGCCGGACCGTCGCGATCAAGATCCTGCGCACCGACCTGGCCCGCGACTCCTCCTTCCTGTCCCGCTTCCGGCGCGAGGCCCAGGCCGCCGCCGGCCTGTCCCACCCCAGCATCGTCGCCGTCTTCGACTCCGGGGAGGAGATCGTCGAGGAGTCGGGCGGGGCCGAGCTGCACGTGCCCTACATCGTCATGGAGTACATCGAGGGCAAGACCCTGCGCGAGGTGCTCAACGACAAGCAGAGCCTGGACCCCGAGGAGGCGTCCCGGATCACCGCGACCGTGCTCTCCGCGATGCACTACGCCCACGAGCGCGGGCTCGTCCACCGCGACATCAAGCCCGCCAACGTCATGGTGACCGAGGCCGGCGCGGTGAAGGTGATGGACTTCGGCATCGCCCGGGCGCTGGCCGACACCGCCGCCACGATGACCCAGACCCAGGCCGTCATGGGCACGGCCCGCTACCTGTCCCCCGAGCAGGCCCAGGGCCTGGACGTCGACGGCCGATCCGACCTCTACTCCGTGGGCTGCCTGCTCTACGAGCTGCTCGCGGGCCGGACACCGTTCCAGGGCGACCCGGTCTCGCTCGTCTACCAGCACCTCGGCGAGGCACCCAAGGTGCCCAGCACGCACCGACCGGTCCCCGAGGAGCTGGACGCGATCACCGTGCACGCCCTGGAGAAGCGGCCCGAGGACCGCTACCAGGACGCGGACGACTTCCGGGCCGACCTCAACGCCTTCCGCGCCGGGGAGCCGGTCTCCGAGGCGGCGACCGCCTCGCTGCAGTCGGTCCTGGCGGCGACCGGCGGTGCCGGCGGCGCAGTGACGGGGGGTGTCGGGGCGGCCGCGGTCGCGCACGCCACCCAGCCGGTGGCCCGGTCCCAGTCCCAGGGGGACCGGGGTCGGTATGGCGATCCGCTGGCGGGGATGGGCACGGGCGGGGCCTCCCACGACGACGACCGCTACGAGCGCACCGACGAGCTGCCCGTCCGGGAGCGTCGCCACCCCGGCGCGGTGCTGCTCCTCGGGGCGATGTCGCTGCTGGCCGTCGCCGGCCTGGCCTGGGTGCTCTACCTCGTGCTCGGTCCCGGTGGCGACGACGGCCCGCCGATGGTGGCGGTGCCCTCCACCGTCGGCAGCACCGAGGCGGCCGCGCGGACCCAGCTCGTGGGCCTGGGCTTCGTGGTTCCCGAGGCACGGTTCGAGGAGGACGAGCAGCCGGCGGGGACGGTCATCGACCAGCTGCCGTTGACCGGCGAGGCGCCGGAGGGCTCGGATGTCCGGCTCGTGGTCTCCTCCGGGCCGGCCGCGCTGGCGATCCCACCCGTGCAGGGCATGGAGGAGAGGGCGGCCCGGGCCCGGCTCGAGCGCGCCGGGTTCACCAACGTGCGGGAGCAGGTCGAGGAGGAGGACGACCCGGACTGGGCCGAGGGCGAGGTCATCGACACCACCCCGGCCGCCGGCAACCAGGTCGGCCGCGACCAGGAGATCGTGCTCACGGTCTCCTCGGGCCAGGTCGAGGTGCCCGACGTCGTCGGGGAGACCCGGGACGCCGCGGTGCTGGCGCTGTTCCAGCAGAGCCTGCGCTACGAGATGGAGGACGAGCCCAACGCCGACGTCGAGCCTGGCACCGTGCTGCGCCAGTCGGTGGAGGCGGGGGAGATCGTGGAGCAGGACACCCGGATCACCCTGACCGTGGCGGTCGAACCGCCCGTGCCACCGGCCCCGCCGACCACGATCCGCGAGACGATCACGGCCACGCCCACGCCCACCGGTCCGGAGGATCCGACCGACAGCGAGGACCCCACCGACACCGACGACCCGACGGGCACGGACGACCCGACCGACACCGAGGACCCGACCAGCCCGGAGCCGACGGAGCCGACCTCTCCCCCCGACCCCACGGGTCCGGGGAACGTCCCGCCGGGGCAGGGCGGTGTCCCGCCGGGCCAGGGTGGCACGCCACCAGGGCAGGGTGGCGACCCGCCCGGACGGGGCAACGGTCCTCGTCCCTGAGCCTGACCCGGCTCGCGTGGCCGACTCAGTCGTCGTCGGTCTGGAGGATCCTCGCGTGCTGGGGGCGGACGCTGCCGACGAAGGCCGGCAGCTCGGTCTCGCCCAGGTCATCGACCTGGTAGCCGAGCCCCACGGCGGACGACCAGTCCCGGTAGGTCTGCACCACGGGGTCGGCCTCGAGCGCGGCGTGCAGCGCCTCGGGGTCGCCGATCGCGGTGACCGTGTAGGGCGGGGAGTAGACGCGGCCCTCGAGGTAGAGCGTGTTGCCGACGCACTGCACCGAGCTGGTGGCGATGATCCGCTGGTCCTGGACCATGATCGCCTCTGCGCCGCCGGCCCACAGGGCGTTGATCACGCCCTGCAGGTCCTGCTGGTGGACGACGACGTCGTCCACGGAGTAGCCCTCGGGCAGGGTGTCCTGCGTGTAGCCCGCGTCGTCCAGGGTCACCGCGATCGCCGGACCTCGGACGGCCGACAGGCCGACGGCGGGGGCGATGGTGTCCGCGGCGCCGAGGACCTGGCCGGTCTGGCTGCTGGCGCGGGCGTCGCGCAGCTCCTCCACCTCCTGGCCCAGCGTCTCGGCCTGCCGGGTCAGCTCGCGCACCTGGCCGTCCCGGGCGGTGATCAGCTCGGGCAGGTCGCTCGGGGCCCCGGTGGGGTCCTCGCGCGCCAGGGAGGCGCTGGTGCCGAAGAGCAGGCCCGCCAGCAGGCAGATCACCGTGACCCCGACCCGGCTCCTCGCACGGCGGGTGGCGCTGCTGGGCCCGGGCTGCGGGCCGGCGCTCGGCTGGTCGGTGTCCATCGTCTCCACCCTAGCCGCGTATCCTGCCTGCAAGCTTGCACGCTCAAGTGCCGACGACCCCCGCCGAAGGAGAACGCCGTGCCCAAGTCCCGCGGCCGAGACGGAGCCCGGCAGCGCGCCCGGGCGGCCACCGAGACCGGTCCCCAGACGCAGTCCCTGCCCAGCAACCCCTCGTGGTTCGTGCCCGTCATGTGCGGGCTGATGATCCTCGGCGTGCTGTGGGTGGCGACCTTCTACATCACCTCGGGCAACTGGCCCGTCGGCGCCTGGGGCTACTGGAACCTCGGCATCGGGATGGGTCTGATCATGGCCGGCTTCGTGATGGCCACCCGCTGGCGCTAGGGCTGGTCCACAGCCGACCGGGTTATCCCCAGGTCATCCACAACCTGGGGATAACTACACGGATGTAACTCGACGGAACGCGCCCCGTCAGACGAGGGTGAACGCGCCCGGGCCCATCACGGCGAGGATGCGCCACACCGCCAGGGCCGCGAGCAGCACGGCGACGCCGGCCAGGGCGGGCCAGATCAGCCGCCGACGGCGCTGGGCCTGCTCCGAACGCCCCGGAGCGGAGGTCAGGGTCAGCAACCCGCCGATGGCGGCACCGGTGACGGCACCACCGACGTGGGCCTGCCAGGCGATGCCGTCCACGAAGAAGGGCAGCGCCAGGTTGATCCCGATCATCAGCAGCAGCGAGCCGGGCACCGACCCCGTGCGCAGCGCCAGCACCACATACAGGAACAGCAGCCCGAAGATGGCGCCCGACGCCCCCACCACCCAGACGAACCAGCCGGGGTTAGGGACGGCCAGCAGCAGCACGCCCACCGAGCCGCCGACGGCGCAGAGCAGGTAGGTGACCAGGAACTTCGCCCTCCCCATGACCTGCTCGAGCATGGGACCGAAGGCGTACAGGATGTACATGTTGAACAAGATGTGCAGGAAGCTGCTCGGGGAGTGCACGAACGCCGAGGTCACGAAGCGCCAGGGCTCGCTGCCGGCGAGGACGCCGCGGAAGGCCAGGGTGCCGGTGACGGAGGCCGGGTTCGCCAGCTGGCCCAGGAAGACGGCGACGCACAGGCCCAGCAGCGTCCAGGTGACCAGCGGGCGGTCGTCGGCCCGCACCGGTGCCCCGAACCGGGTCTGCGGCGTGGGGACGGTGCGACCGCCCTCGCGGACGCAGTCCACGCACTGCACGCCCACCGCGGCGGGGCGCTGGCAGTCCGGGCAGGTCGGCCGGCCGCAGCGCTGACAGCTGATGTAGCTGACGACGCCGGGGTGGCGGGGACAGACGGGGACGGCGGACGGGCCGTCCGGCTGGTCGCCGGGCGGCCCGTGGGTGGGGCTGGTCACCGCATGCTCGGCGAGGAGATCACTCGCCGAGGGAGACGCGCTCGATGACGACCGGCTCGACCGGCTTGTCGTTCGCGCCGGTGGGCACCGCGGCGATCGCGTCGACGACGTCACGGGAGCCCTGGTCGGCCACCTCGCCGAAGATCGTGTGCTTGCCCTGCAGCCAGGTGGTCGCCTCGACGGTGATGAAGAACTGCGAGCCGTTGGTGCCCTTGCCCATACGCTTGCCGGCGTTGGCCATGGCGAGCATGTAGGGCTGGTTGAAGTTGTGGTCGGGGCTGATCTCGTCGTCGAAGGTGAAGCCGGGACCGCCGAAGCCCTCGCCGAGGGGGCAGCCACCCTGGACCATGAAGCCCGGGATGATCCGGTGGAAGGTCAGCCCGTCGTAGAACGGCTGCGGGGAGGTCCGGCCCGCCTCGTCCTGGTACTCCTTCTCGCCCTTGGCCAGACCGACGAAGTTCTCGACAGTCTTGGGTGCGGCGTGGGGGAAGAGGACCAGGTTGATGTCGCCGTGGTTGGTGTGCAACGTGACGTTCATGCTCCCCAGTCTCGCACGCGTCGGCGGGCGGTCCAGTCGGGACCGGTGCGCGGGCATACCCAGGCATCTCCGGGCGGCCTTGCACGGCATACCCACGGGTAGGAGGTGCGGGACGGGGTCAGGGGTCGGGTGGAGTTGACGGCTGTGACAAGGCAGGATGGGCAGCAGACCCACGACAGGAGGCTCCCCGTGTTCTTCAAGACCGATGCCGAGCGTGCAGCCACACAGGCCGCCAAGGCCAGACAAGACGCAGGGGAGGCAGGCAGCAGCGTCGCCACCGGCGCGCGCAACCTCAGCGCCGCGGCCCTGGCCTCGCTGGCCGAGGTCACTGCGCCCCAGGACGACAAGAAGGGTCGCAAGCACGCGCGCAAGACCAAGGCCAAGGCGCTGAAGCTGGCCGAGAAGAACAAGCTGGCCGCGACCAAGGCTGCGGAGAAGGCCCGCGTCCGTGGCGCCAAGGCCGCCGGGCACGGCCGCAAGGAGCTCGACCGGCGCAGCGAGGAGGCGGGCGGCAAGTTGGCCACCTACGCCGGGACCGCCGGGACCCTGGCCACCGGGGCGAGCCAGAAGGCCGCCGACGCGGTGCGGGAGCGGGGCGGGCACGCCGCCGAGCTGCTCCGGGAGCAGGGCGGGCACGCCGCCGAGGTGCTCCGCGAACGCGGCAGTGGTGTCGCCCATGCCGTCGCGGACAGGGCCGGCACGGCCGCCCACTCCACCGCTCAGGGTGCGGGGCAGGCCGCTGGCGCGAGCGCCGCGCTGATCGCCGCACTGGCGGCGGCCGCCAGGGACAAGGCCGCCGAGACCCGGGCCCGCGCGATGCTCGGCCTGGACCAGGGGCTCGAGACCGCCGTCCCCCGCGCCCAGGAGAGCGTGGCCGCCGTGGGCCCGCGTGTGGACCAGCTGCGCGACGTCATCAACGAGGAGCTGCTGCCGAAGCTGCAGGCGATGCTCGGTGAGGCGCAGGCGGGCAAGGACAAGGCGATGTCCAAGGCCATGTCCACGCAGGACGTCGCTGCCCCCAAGAAGCAGAAGAAGAAGCGCAAGGGCGGGCTGCTGATCACCCTCGGCCTGCTGGCCGCCGCAGGTGCGGGCGTCGCCTACTGGATGGCCCAGCAGAGCAAGGCGCCGGCGACCGACCCCTGGGCCCAGCCCGCCACGGTCGACCCGGGCACCGACCCGTGGGCCTCCACGGCGCCGACGAGCGAGGTCCCCGGCGCCCCCGGTGCCGCGGCGACCGGCACCGGCATCACCGCCACGGCGCCCCTCGCCGACGCCCACCTCACCGACTCCGAGATCGCGGCCGGTGCCAGCACCAGCGGCACGAGCAGCGGAGGCACCACCTCCGGCGCCGGCACCGACGGCCACGTCGAGATGCTCGCGACGGACGAGATCGACGAGCTGGCCCGCGACGAGGGCGCGCCCGTCGAGGAGCAGGGCGAGGGTGAGTCCCCGGTCGAGGAGATCGAGGCGGCTCGTGCCCAGTCCGACCAGCCCGTGGCCCGGGACACGGCGAAGGACGGCGAGGAGCCCGACACCCCCCGCGCCTGAGGCTCAGGCCCGCGTTCGCACAGGGCGCCGCTCCCACCGGGGAGCGGCGCCTTGCGCATGCTCCGACCACGCCACAGCCCTCACCCGGCCCGCACCCGGCCTCACACTGCCCTCACCGCGTTGCCCGCACGAAGGAGTGCGCCACGGTTCAGGGGCGACACACCGCGCGCGTCCCCGGAGCGGCGGGACCGCCGTCCTAGGCTGCCGATGAACCCTCCCGTGGACAGCAACAAAGGAGGTGGGTCGGCGGATGTCCGTGCCTGCACGTGACCCTGTGCATCCGTCGACCCCCCGGTCGACCCCCCACGCCCCGCGCGCCTACGTCGACCCGAAGCCGCGCCGCGTCGTGCACCGCAGCCCCGACCTACGGGTGCAGGGCGGCCCGCACGGCGCCACCCTGCTCGAGCCCACGCCGCGCCGCACCGGACCCCGCAGGGGTGGCCGTGGCCCACGCGGGGTCAACCCCCGCCCCGGCCACATCCCCGGCCTCGACGGCCTGCGCGCCATCGCCGTCGTCGCGGTGCTCCTCTTCCACTTCCTGCCGGCGACCCTGCCGGGCGGCTTCCTCGGCGTCGACGTCTTCTTCGTCGTCAGCGGCTTCCTCATCACCACCCTGCTGCTGCGCGAGATCGACTCCCAGGGCCGCGTCGCCCTGCTGAGCTTCTGGCGCCGACGCGCCCGCCGGCTCCTCCCCGCCCTGGTCCTGGTCGTCGTCACCAGCGTCTCGGTCGCCCGCCTGGTCGGTGGCGACCTGCTCGTCGGGATCGGCCGCCAGACCCTCGGGGCACTCACCTTCACCAGCAACTGGCTGGAGATCGCGGCGGGGGCCAGCTACTTCCACAGCACCAGCCCCATCCTCTTCGTCAACTTCTGGAGCCTGGCCGTCGAGGAGCAGTTCTACCTCTTCTGGCCGCTGGTCCTGGTGGTGGCGCTGGCGCTGACCCGGACCACCCGCCAGCGGGTCTGGACGGCCGCCGGCCTGGCCCTGGCCTCGACCGTGCTGATGGCCGTCCTCTCTACCCCTGGCCAGGACGCCACCCGCGTCTACTACGGCACCGACACCCACCTGATGGGCGTCATGGCCGGGGCCGCCCTCGCCCTCGCCTGGGCCGACCCCGAGCTGCGGGCAGGCCTGCGCACCGCTGCCTGGCGCCGCTGGCGCGGCCTCGCGGTCCTCGCCGCGCTCGTCGTCCTGGTGGCGCTGATGCGGTGGACGACCTTCACCTCGGCGTTCACCTTCCGCGGTGGCATCGCGCTGGCGACGGTGGCCACGCTCGTGCTCATCGCCGGCCTGCTGGAGGCGCCCTCCCCGTGGCGCCGGGTGATGTCCCTGACGCCGCTCACCTGGATCGGCGAGCGCTCCTACGGCATCTACCTCTGGCACTGGCCCGTCCTCGTCATCGCGGGGGCCCTGGTGCCCTACACCGACGGGACCACGCGCGGGTATGCCGTCCTGCTCGGCGCACTGCTCGCCACCCTCGTCCTGTCCGAGCTGTCCCTGCGCCTGGTCGAGCGGCCGGTGCGCCGCCACGGCATGCGGGCCAGCGTCCGCAGGCTCGTCGCCTGGGTGACCACCCCGTGGCAGGTCAGCCGGCTGCCCCGGCTGGTGGCTGCCGGCCTGGCCCTTCTGCTCGTCGGCACCGCGGTGGCCATCGCCACCGCGCCGGAGAAGTCGGCGACCCAGCGGCAGATCGAGGAGACGGAGTCGCGCCTCACCGACGGCGGACTGCTGGGCGGCCCGGCCGTCGCGGGCAGCGCCGACTCCGCCGGTCTGGGCGCAGAGCTCGGGATCGCCGGGGAGGCCGCGGCGACCGACCGCGAGGCGCCGGCCGGCGACGCCGCCGGGGCTGAGGGTGCGACCGGTGGTGACGCGGACGGTGGCGAGGCGGCCGGTGAGGACGCCTCCGGCGGGAGCACCACCGAGGACACCGACGCCGACGCCCACGACGACGCCAACGACGACGAGGGCGGGCAGGACGACGCATCGGCGGGTGAGCCGGCGGGGGAAGGGACCTCAGTCAACGGCGCGACCTTCACCGCCGACGAGGACGGCCTGCTGGTCCCGGCCGGCTCGGAGCTCACCGCGATCGGCGACTCGCTGGTCGTGACCAGCGCCGACGGTCTGGCCCACCGCTTCGACGGCCTCAACTTCCTGGCCCAGTCGAACCGTCAGTGGGGGCAGGCCGAGGAGGTGCTGGCCACCGGGCTCGCGCAGGGCGCGATCCGGGACAACGTGGTGCTCCACCTGGGCACCAACGCCGGCGTCGACGAGGCCGGGCTGAGGGCGGCCCTGGACAGCCTGGGCGCCGAGCGCAACATCGTGGTGATGAACCTCTTCGTGCAGGCCTCCTTCACCGACCCCTCCAACCAGATCATCGAGGACGTGGTCGCGGACTACCCCAACGCCGTCGTCGGCCGCTGGTCGGAAACCATCAGCGAGCGCCCGCAGGACCTGCAGACCGACCGCGTCCACCCGGACATCGCCGGCATGCACGTCTACGCCGAGGTCGTCGCCCGCGGCTTCGACGAGCTGGCGCGTCGGAGCACCTGACGGTCCGGGCCGGATTGTGGCAGGCTCTGGACCGTGAACATCGTCTTCGTCGAGCCGCACTTCCCGCGGAACCAGCGCGAGTTTCCGCGGGTGCTGGCCCAGGCGGGGGCCAACGTCATCGGCATCGGTGAGACCCCCTGGGACTACCTGGACGACGAGCTGAAGAGCTGGATGGTCCACTACGAGCACGTCGGATCGGTCACCAACCTGGGGGAGATGACCGAGACCGTCCGCCGGATCCAGGGCAGCGTCTGGGTCGACCGGCTGGAGTCCACCATCGAGGCCCACCAGCTGGTGGCCGCGCAGGTGCGGGAGGCGCTCGGCATACCGGGCACGTCCGTGCACACCACCTGGCTGTGCCGCGACAAGCCCTCGATGAAGGAGGCCCTGCGCCGGGCCGGCGTGCCGACCGCGGCCTCCACCGGCGCCGACTCGGCCGAGCAGGTCTGGGACTTCGCCCGCCAGGTCGGCTACCCGCTCATCCTCAAGCCCCGGGACGCCGCCGGCGCGGCCGACACGGTCCGGGTCGACAATGACACCGAGATGGCCGCTGCGCTGTCCTCGATGGGCAACTACCGCTCGATCGCGGTGGAGGAGTTCATCTCCGGCCACGAGGGATTCTACGACACCATCACCATCGACGGACGCATCGAGCTCGACTTCGTCTCCCACTACTTCCCCGGCGTCCTGGAGGCCATGCGGACCCGCTGGATCAGCCCCCAGTTCGTGGCCACCAACCGCATCGACGGCGGTGGGCTCTACGAGGAGATCCGGGAGATGGGCCGCCGGGTCGGCGCCGCCCTGGGCATCGGCACCTCCGCCACCCACATGGAGTGGTTCCACGGACCCAAGGGGCTGAAGTTCTCCGAGATCGGCGCCCGCCCTCCCGGGGTGGGCTGCTGGGACCTCTACAACGCCGCCAACGACATGGACGTGTATGCCGCGTGGGCGGAGGCCATCGTGCACGGCCGGGTCAGCCAGCGGCCCAGCCGCAGCCACAGCGCTGGCATCATCGCCCTGCGCCCGGAGCAGGACGGCGTGATCCACGGCTACAGCGGGCTCCAGGACGTCGAGAACCGTTACGGCCGGTGGATCATCGACGCCCACATCCCCAGCCCCGGCACCGGCACCCAGCCCGTGGCGGCGGGCTACATGGCCAATGCCTGGATCCGGATGCGGCACCCCGACTTCGACACGCTCCGCCAGATGCTCGACGACGTAGGTCGCATGGTGCACGTGTATGCCGGCTGAGCCCCGCATCACGCTGCTCGGCCCGCAGCGCGAGCCTCACCTGGCGGACGTGGTGCGCTCCCTGGAGCTGGAGGGGTGCCGGTTCGCGACCATCACCGCGGGCTGGCAGGACCGGGAGGGGGAGGACGAGGTCCTGAACGCCGAGCTCGGCGGCAACACCGTCAACCTGCGCCTGTGGCGGTTGCTGCAGCAGCTGTGGGAGGCCGACCCCGAGCTGGAGGCCGCGGACCGGAGGCGGCGCCAGGTGCTCACCGAGATGCAGGAGCTCTACGTCCTCGGCCTGCAGAAGGCGGCCGAGGCGCTGCGCGAGATCCGCGCCCGGGAGTCCCGCGACGAGCGGGTGATGCAGATGGCCTCCGACGACATCCTGGCGATCATGCGGGACATGGACGACCGGCACCGGAAGCGGGTCGAGGAGGTGCACCTGGAGTTCTACGCCACCCACGAGCCCGAGCACCGGCCGGCCGTCGTCGAGGCCCGCTTCCTGGTCGGTCGCCGGATCGCCGACTGCGACGCCGTCGTCATCCCGGGCGGCCACGTCGGGGTCCTGCTCGGCTCCCTGCACATCGCCAACCTCGCGCCCGCGCTCGCCGCCCCCACGCCCGAGACGGCCGACGACCCGGACCCCGCGCCGACGCTCTACCGGCCGATCATCGCCTGGGGCGCCGGCGCGATGGCGCTGACGGAGCGGGTGGTGCTCTTCTACGACGACGCGGTCGTGGCCCCCGGTGTCTCCGAGGTGCTCATGGACGGGCTGGCGCTGACCAGGGGCCTGGTCGCGCTGCCCAACGCCACCGCCCGGCTGGAGGTCAAGGACCGCAGGCGGATGGCGGTCCTGGCCCAGCGCTGCGACCCCCGCCTGCCCCTGCTGCTCGACCCGGGCGCCCAGGTGACGCTGACCGCGGGCGGCGAGGTGCCGACCGGTGCCCGGGTCGTCGACCACGACGGCACGATCGTCCGGCACGACCGGGAGGCCCGGGCGGCCGGGAAAGTCGGCCACGACCCGCGTGCCGAGGAGTCCGGGGAAGCCCGGGAGGCGACCGGATGAACCTGCTGTCCACGCCATACCCCACCCCGCCCCGCCACAAGGGCAAGCTGGCGGTCAACGAGCTACGCACCCGCCCGAACCTCGACGAGGCGGCGGTCGACGGCTTCCTGCACGAGCGCGAGGTGCCGATCGTCGAGGGCTCGCGGTGCACCTTCCTCTTCCGGGGCGAGGTGGACGCGGTCGCCGTGCTGCACCGCATCGTCAACCAGCCGCAGCACGTGCCGATGCGGCGGGTGGAGGGCACCTCGCTGTGGTACGTCACGATCGAGCTGCCGGCGCAGAGCCGGGTGGAGTACCAGCTCGAGGTGCGCCTCGGGGACGCGGTCGAGACGATCAACGACCCGCTCAACCCGCGCCTGGCGCACAGCCCGGTCGGCTCCTCCAGCGTCTGCCAGGCCGCCGGCTACGAGGTGCCGCACTGGTCCCTGCCGCACCCCGAGACGCGGGCCGGTGAGCTGGTCGACTTCCCGCTGGCCAGCAAGGCGCTGCGCCGGATGACCCACAACCGGGTCTACCTGCCGGCCCGGTTCCGGCCCAGCAGCCACTACCCCCTGCTGGTGGTGCACGACGGCGACGACTTCCTCAACTACTCCTCGATGCAGACGGTGCTGGACAACCTCATCCACAGCATCGACATGGCCGAGACCATCGTGGTCTTCTCCAACCCCGGCGACCGGCTGCGGGAGTACCCGAACTACGCCCCGCACGCCCGGCACCTGACCCGCGAGCTGCTGCCCGCGATCGAGGAGCGCTGGCCGGTGATCCGCCGCTCGGACGCCCGCTGTCTGATGGGGGCCAGCTTCGGCGCCGTGGCCGCGCTGACCACCGCCTACCGCAACCCGGGGGTCTGGGACAACCTCCTCCTGCAGTCCGGGTCGTTCGTCTTCACCGACATCGGCACCGACCACGGTGGCGGCCCGGTCTTCGACCCGGTGGTGAAGTTCATGAACCGCTACCGGGAGAGGCCGCGCAAGGTGGCGAACCGGATGTTCATCACCTGCGGCGTCTACGAGCCGCTCATCGTGCCCAACCGCTCGATGGTGCCGGTCTTCGAGAGCACCGGGGCCCAGGTGGAGTACATGGAGTCCCGGGACGGGCACTCCTGGGAGAACTGGCGCGACCGGCTCCGCGACGGCCTGTCGTGGGTCTTCCCCGGGCCGCAGAAGTATGTCTATGAATAATGGTAGAGACCTAGAGAAAGTATGAGGTAAGCACGGTGGAGTTCATGGAGAAGACGTCATACCTGCTCGTCGACGGGGAGAACATCGACGCGACCCTGGGCAACTCGATCCTCGGGCGGCGTCCGCACCCGGACGAGCGCCCGCGGTGGGACCGGCTGCTCGCCTTCACCCAGGAGCGCTGGGCGCAGCCGGCCAAGGGCCTGTTCTTCCTCAACGCCAGCTCCGGCCTGCCGATGGCCTTCGTGCAGGCCCTGCGGGCGCTGGGCTACGTCCCGGTCCCGCTCTCCGGCAGCGCCGAGGACAAGGTCGTCGACATCGCGATCCAGCGGACGCTGGAGGCGCTCGGCGACCGTGACGACGACGTCATGCTGGTCAGCCACGACGGTGACTTCCTCGAGGCGATCACGCCGCTCATGGACGGCCAGCGACGGGTCGGCCTGATCGCCTTCGAGGAGTTCCGCAACTCCGGCTTCCACGACCTGGTGCGCCAGGGTATGGAGTTCTTCGACCTGGAGCACGACACCAAGGCGTTCAACGCCCCGCTACCGCGCCTGCGGATCATCCCGATCGAGGAGTTCGACCCGCAGCAGTTCCTCTGAGGCCGGCGCAGGCCGGTCAGGGCGTCAGCGGAAGCCTGCTGACGTAGTCTCGATGAGGTGAGCCTCGCCGGTCCGACCACCCTGCACCTGGAGGCCCGCTTCGCCCAGGAGCTGGCCGACCTCGCCCTGCCCTGGCAGGCGGAGGACGTCCCCGACCCCACCCTGCTGGTGCTCAACGAGCCGCTGGCACGCGAGCTCGGCCTGGACCCGACCTGGCTGCGCAGCCCGGACGGGGTGGGCCTGCTGACCGGTCATCACCTGCCGGACGGTGCGACGCCGGTGGCGCAGGCCTACGCCGGTCACCAGTTCGGCGGCTACTCACCCAGGCTCGGGGACGGGCGGGCGCTGCTGCTCGGCGAGCTGACGGACGCGGACGGGCGGCTCCGCGACCTGCACCTGAAGGGCTCGGGTCGCACGCCGTTCGCCCGGGGCGGCCGGGCTGGCGGCCGTCGGCCCGATGCTGCGCGAGTATGTCGTCAGCGAGGCCATGCACGCCCTCGGCATCCCCACGACCCGGTCGCTCGCGGTCGTGGGCACGGGTCGCGAGGTGCGCCGGGAGACCGTGCTGCCGGGGGCGGTGCTGACCCGGGTCGCGAGCAGCCACCTGCGCGTCGGCAGCTTCCAGTACGCCCGGGCCACCGGGGACCTCGACCTGCTGCGCCGCTTGGCCGACCACGCGATCGCCCGGCACCACCCCGCGGCAGGCGAGGACGAGCAGCCATACCTCGCGCTGTTCCGGTCGGTGATCGGCGTCCAGGCCTCCCTGGTGGCGCAGTGGATGCTGGTCGGCTTCATCCACGGGGTGATGAACACCGACAACATGACGATCTCGGGGGAGAGCATCGACTACGGACCGTGCGCCTTCCTGGAGGCCTACGACCCGACGACGGTCTACAGCTCGATCGACGTCGGCGGGCGGTACGCGTACGGCAACCAGCCGGGGATCGCCCAGTGGAACCTGGCCCGGCTGGCCGAGACGCTGCTGCCGCTGCTCGCAGACGACGAGGAGCGTGCGGTCGAGCTGGCCACGGAGGCGCTCGGGACGTTCCCCGGGGAGTACGACGCCGCCTTCGCTGCCGGTATGCGGCGCAAGCTCGGCCTGAGCGCAGAGGTCGAGGACGAGACGGTGGTCCCGCTGGTCAGCGACCTGTTCACGATCATGCGCGAGGGACGCGTGGACCACACGTCCTTCTTCCGGAACCTCGGAGCGGCGGCGCGTGGTGACGCCGAGCCGGTCCGCGAGGTGGTGCTCGACCTCGGGGCCGTCGACGCCTGGCTCGAGCGCTGGCGCGCGCTGGGACCGGACGCGGAGCTGATGGACCGCGTGAACCCGCTCTACATACCTCGCAACCACCTGGTCGAGGAGGCACTGGACGCCGGCACCGAGGGGGATCTCGAGCCGTTGCGCCAGCTGCTGGAGGCGGTCACCGACCCCTACCGCGAGCGTCCTGGGCTGGAGCGCTACGCGACACCCGCACCCGAGGACTTCGGCCGCACCTACCGGACCTTCTGCGGGACCTGAGCTCACCCCGCCACGTCTTGCGACATCCGCCACCGTTGCAACTGTGGCGCGAGCACGGAGGGGTGGCTCGGTGTTGCCCCACGGGTAGGTTGGGCGCCATGTTCGGACGAGCAAGGCAGCTGCAGACGCGCGTGGACCAGCTCGCGCGGGAGGTCCGTGTCCTGGAGGACCTGGTCGCCCGGCTGGCGCACCGCGCCGGGGCCGGTGCTGCCGAGCTGGCGCAGCTGCGCGGCCAGACCCAGCCAGGGATCACCCCCGAGATCCGCTCCCTGGTGGTCCAGGGCAAGCACATCCCCGCCATCAAGGCCTACCGCGAGGCGACCGGCGCCGGCCTGAAGGAGGCCAAGGACGCGATCGACGCCCTCCGCGACGGCCGCACCTAGACTGGCCGGAGCACCCAGCACCCCGACGAGGAGGATGACCGTGGAGCCCCGACCGCCGCTGCCGCCGTTCACCCACGAGAGCGCCGCCGCCAAGGTCCAGGCCGCCGAGGACGCCTGGAACTCCTGCGACCCGGAGCGTGTGGCCGGCGCCTACAGCGAGGACACGGTATGGCGCAACCGAGACGAGCACGTGCGCGGCCGGGCCGAGGTGGTCGCCTTCCTGACCCGCAAGTGGGAGCGTGAGCGCGACTACCGCCTGCGTAAGAACCTGTGGGCCTACTCGGACAACCGGATCGCGGTGCGCTTCCAGTACGAGTCGCGTGACGCCGACGGCCAGTGGTGGCGCTCCTACGGCAACGAGCTGTGGGAGTTCGACGAGCTGGGCTACATGCGCCGGCGCGAGGCGAGCATCAACGACGTGGCGATCGAGGAGTCGGACCTGCGGGTCACCCCGGGCGAGGGCGAGCTGCCGCCGTTCTAGCCGGTCAGGCGCGCTTGGAGCGCATGGCCTTGAGCTGCTTCACCGTGGGGTCGGTGGCGAGCGCCTGGTACTCGTCAGAACGAAGCGGCACGAGGGCGACGCGGCTGTCGGAGTCGTGGTGGATGCCCCACCCGTACCGCTTGCCCAGCGGGCTGGATCGCAGGCACGCCTGGTCCTTGGCGAAGAACGCCTGACGGGCCTCGGCTTGCTCTGCGGCAGGGATGGCCTGCCGGGCGGCGTACACGTCGAACAGCACGTCGTCGCTGGTGTACTCGTAGGGGTGCTCGGAGATGAGCGCGTACTGGAGCGCCGCGACGGTCGGGGCCTTCCCGCCGACTGGCGGTTGCTCTGCTACCTCGGTCGGGCAGTCGTCTGCGACCTGGATAAACGTGCCGGTATAGTTCGTGCCGCCCATGCGCCCAGCATGCCTCAATGGCGAGGGTGACGGCCGGGAAGGGACTCACCCGCTTCGCTCTCCCCGCTGAGGTAACGTCGCAGGATGGGCCACGACCACGGCGACCACGATCACGACCACGAGGCTGGGGGCACCGCATACAGCCACCTCTCCCCCATGGACGCGCGCGTCCGTGCCCTCGAGACGCTGCTGACCGAGCGTGGCCTCGTCGACAGCACCGCCCTCGACGCGGTCGTGGAGCGGTACGAGCACGAGGTGGGGCCGCACAACGGCGCACAGGTCGTCGCGAAGTCCTGGGACGAGCCCGACTTCCGCGCGTGGCTGCTGGAGGACGCCGACGCCGCGATCGCCTCGCTCGGTCACATCGGCCGGCAGGGCGAGCACATGGTCGCGGTCGAGAACACGTCCGAGCGCCACAACATGGTGGTCTGCACCCTGTGCTCCTGCTACCCGTGGCCGGTGCTGGGGCTGCCTCCGGTCTGGTACAAGTCGCCCGCGTACCGCTCCAAGGCCGTCATCGACCCGCGCGGCGTCCTCGCCGACTTCGGCGTGACACTGCCGGAGTCGACGCAGATCAAGGTGTGGGACTCCACGGCAGAGGTGCGCTACCTCGTCGTGCCGATGCGTCCCGAGGGCACCGAGGGTATGTCGCAGGAGGAGCTGACCACGCTGGTCACCCGGGACAGCATGATCGGCACCGGCCTGGCGCGGCGGCCGCTGGAGCCGGCGCGGTGAACGGCGTCCACGACCTCGGGGGTATGCAGAGCTTCGGCCCCGTGCAGCCCGAGCCCGACGAGCCGCCCTTCCACGACGACTGGGAGCGGCGCACCCTTGCGGTCACGCTGGCGATGGGTGCCCTCGGACTGTGGAACATCGACCAGATGCGCCACGAGCGCGAGAGCCTGCCGCCGGCGCAGTACCTCTCCAGCAGCTACTACGAGATCTGGCAGCAGGCGCTGGAGAACGCCGTCGCCACGCTCGGGCTGCTCGAGGAGGACGCCGCCTCGCAGGGTCTGCGCGCCCGGACGGCGGAGGAGCTCCTCACCGCCTTCTCCAGCCGCGGCAGCTACGAGCGCCCCACGGACCGTGCACCGAGGTATGCCGTGGGGCAGCGGGTGCGCGCCCGCAACCTCAACCCGGCCGGGCACACCCGGCTGCCGCGCTACGCGCGCGGACGTGTCGGCACGGTGGCGGCCGTCCGCGGCGCCCACGTCTTCCCCGACCGCAACGCCGCGCCGCTGGGTCAGCGGCCGGGCACCGACCCTGAGTGGCTCTACACCGTCGACTTTGCCGGCCGCGAGCTCTGGGGTGAGGACGCCGACCCGACGCTCACGGTGTCGATCGACGCCTGGGAGCCCTACCTGGAGGAGACGTCGTGACGACCGCGGCCCAGACCCTCTCGCAGATCTCCGTCGCGTGCGGCGACGCCCTCCCGCTGCCGCCGACGTACGTAGACGGTGCGAACGGCATACCCGAGGAGGAGCAGGTCTTCGCCGCGCCGTGGCAGGCGCAGGTGTTCGCGATGACCGTGGTCCTGCACGAGCGCGGGGTGTTCACGTGGCCGGAGTGGGCCCAGGCGCTCAGCCGCCGGGTCGCGACGGGCGCCGACGACGGCAGCGACTACTACGAGTGCTGGGCCGCTGCGCTGGAGGACGTGATCGCCGCCCGTGGCATCGCCGCGGAGGAAGACGTGGAGCGGATGACCCAGGCTTGGCACGACGCCGCCGGGCGCACGCCGCACGGTCAGCCGATCTCGCTCTAGGTAGGCGGTCGGCTCCCGCTGGCGCGGCCGTGCACCGGCATCGCGTGGCATGTGTGGCCGCTGCCGGGCAGGCACCCACGACCGGCCCGTGGAGGTGTCAGCGCAGGTGGCTGGCCCCGTTGAGGTCGAGGACCGCCCCCGAGGCCCACTCCGCCCGCGGGTCGGCCAGCGCGAGCACGGCATCGGCGACCTCGTGGGGCCGGGCGACCCGGCCGAACGGGCTCTGCGCCCGGGTGGCCGCCCCCCGGTCCCCTGCCAGCGCGTACCCGGCCATCTCGGTCTCGATGAAGCCCGGTGCGACCGAGGTCACCGCGATCCCGTGCCGACCCAGACGCAGCGCCATCGACTGGCCGAAGGAGTGCAGGCCGGCCTTGCTCGCGCCGTAGGCCGGGATGTCCGGCTCGCCCCGGTAGGCGCCGCGGCTGCCGACGTTGACGATCCGCCCGACGGGGACCCCGTCTGCGGGCGGCACGTCGATCATGTGGCGGGCCACCTGCCAGGTCAGGTGGGCCGGGCCGAGCAGGTTGGTCTCCAACGTGCGCCGCCAGATCTCCACCCACTCGGCGTAGGAGGTCTCCTCCAGCGGGTGGTCGCCGCGCCGGCCCCTGCCCTCCCACGGGGCGGTGAGCATCGCCGCGTTGTTGACCAGGACGTCCACCCGGCCCAGGGCTTCGATCGCTTCGGTCGCCAGCCGCTGGACGGCGTCCGGGTCGGCGAGGTCTGCCTGGACGACGGCGTGCCCGTCGCCCGGGAGAGAACGGCATACCTCGTGCGCGGCTGCCTCGCTGCCCAGGTAGTGCACGACGACCCGGTCGCCCCGCGCCGCGAAGGCGCGGGCCACCGCGGCCCCCACGCCCCGGGAGGAGCCGGTGACCAGGACGCCGCGGGAGGGATGGGAGCTCATACTCCCATCCTGTCACCCGGCGGGGGCGAGTTGCGGAGGCAACCAGGTGTCACACGTCGACGACAGCCGCGCTGGAGGCTCCAGCATTTATCTGGGGTAGGACCGCGACAAAGACCCTCCCCGCGGAGCGGGAAGGGCCTCTGACCTGGGTGGAGGCGAGGGGACTCGAACCCCTAACCCCCTGCTTGCAAAGTCCACGATTGGGGTACGCGAGAACCCTCTGACCTGCGGGTATGTCGCGTTGCGGGGCACCCAACCGCGCCAAAGCTTTCCCCCACTGCAGTACTTTTCTGGGGTACGGTCCGCGTGCGTAGGTGACGAAGCGGAGGGCCATCACCACCTCCCCGGGAGGGACCATGACTCGGCGCCATCCTTGCCCCGTCAGCGGGGCGCCGCCCATGCGGGGTCAAAGTCCGCTGAGCGCCCGGGGAGGGGCGCGGCCGCCGGACCCTACGAGGCACACTCTCAGCTTCCGTCCCTGCGACGCTCGCGCACGACGACCGCGACACGCTCGGCGGCCTCCGCTGGGTCCGTATGCTCCCACACCCGCATCGAGATCCAGCCAACTCCAGCCAGCCGAAGATCGGTGTCGCGATCCCGCTCAACGTTGCGCATCGCCTTGCCAGCCCAATATTCAGCATTAGCCCTAGCGACCGTGAAGTGCTCGGGGCAGCCGTGCCAGAAGCAGCCATCGAGAAAGACCGCGACCTTCACCCGGGTGAATGCCAGATCAGCCCGGCGCGTAGCACCCGGGAGCGGAAGTCGGTAATCCACGCGGTATCGGAGCCCCAGTCCATGGACGGCCCTGCGCAAGGCCAACTCGGGCGCCGTGTCCCGCTGCTTGTTGGATCGCATGCTGCGGCGGACGGCCGGTGACGTGGCCCACGACTCGCGTGACTTCGCCATGATTGACGATGGCACGAAGGTCCCCTGAGCCACAACCCGTCCATTGCAGAGTCCACGGGAGTCGTTCTGGCGCGGCTAAATCCGCGTATTTCCGGGCAGCGGGAGGGTAAGAGTCCCGTGGAGTGGTGGGGTTTGGGGAGTGGGTGTGGCTCCCTGACGTAGGGGGGTCATCGGCGAGATGCTCGGTGTGTACCGCCAAGTACTCACCAGAGGAGATCTCACCGATGACCCTTCCCAAGTCTGCCGTGTCCGACCTGCTGGACGCACTTCGCGCCGGTGACGGCGTGGACCTGGTGCGCGAGTCCGTGCGCATGGTCCTGCAGGAGCTGATCGAGGCCGAGGCCGCGCAGGTGATCGGCGCCGCCCGGTACGAACGCACCCCGGAGCGGACCACCGAGCGCAACGGCACCCGGCCGAAGCTGTTGACGACCAAGGGCGGCGACGTGAACGTCGCCATCCCCAAGCTGCGCACCGGCAGTTACTTCCCCAGCATCCTGGAGCCTCGGCGGCGGATCGACCAGGCCCTGTACGCGGTGGTGATGGAGGCCTACGTCCACGGCGTGTCAACCCGCTCGGTCGACGACCTCGTGGTCGCGCTGGGCGGGACCGGGATTTCCAAGTCGGAGGTGTCGCGGATCTGTGCGGGTCTGGATGAGTCCGTCGGGGCGTTCCGCACCCGCAGCCTGGACCACGCCCGCTTCCCCTACGTCTACCTGGACGCGACCTACCTGCACGTGCGCACCGAGGCCGCCATGGTCGTGTCCAAGGCCGTGGTGATCGCCACCAGCGTCACCGAGCACGGCCGCCGCGAGGTCCTGGGCCTGGACGTGGGCGACAGCGAGGACGAGGTCTTCTGGCAGGCGTTCCTGACCGGCCTGAAGAAGCGCGGCCTGGGCGGTGTTCAGCTGGTGATCTCCGACCAGCACGCCGGCCTGGTCGCCGCCCTGACCCGGGTGTTCCAGGGCTCGTCCCACCAACGGTGCCGGGTCCACTTCATCCGCAACGTGCTCGCGCACGTGCCCAAGGCCGAGACCGAGATGGTCGCCGCGGTGTTCCGCACCATCTTCGCCCAACCCGACCTGGCCTCCATGGCCAAACAGTGGGACAAGGTCCGTGACGACCTCGCCATCCGGTACCCCAAGACCGGCCCGCTCATGGACGGCGCAAAGTCCGAAGTGCTCGCGTTCGCCGCATTCCCGCGAGAGCACTGGCGCAAGATCTGGTCCACCAACCCCCTGGAACGGCTGAACAAGGAGATCAAGCGCCGCTCTCGCGTCGTGGGCATCTTTCCCAACGAGGCCTCCGTCATCCGCCTCGTCGGCGCCGTCCTGACCGACACCCACGACGAGTGGCAGGTCGACGACCGCCGCTACCTCTCCGAAGGCTCCATGGCCAAGATCTACCCCACCAGCGATACTGGAAGCGTCGCCCTCGAAAAGAGCGACCGGTAGGCAACGAGCATCACCTCAAAGCCCACCACTCAGCGGGGCTCTATCGCGGGAGGCACCTTAGGGGCGCCGGTCGGGTACCGCGTTCAAGTACTTTCTGGCGTACGAACCTGGGTACAGCGGACGTGGGCCGGAAGTCCCGCCCAGCTCACTCATCGAGTTCGACCACCCCTGCCTTGCCGTCAAGCTGATCGACTAGCCGTGGTGGGTACGTGCATGGCGTACATACACCAAGGCGAGCCCGCCCGGCGCTGCGCGGCCCTCGTCGTGGCCATGCGGTTGCCCTCGATCTTGTCGGCGCGGGAGGCGTCGTACGTCATCAGGCGACCACCGTACCGAGGGCAGCCGTGCCACCAGCAGACTCGACAAAGACGCCACCTTAACCGAGGGAGGAAGGGGTAAGCCCCTCGCACAGCGCCAGGCAGGGCCCGCGGTAGAGGACATGCGCAAGCCCTTGTTCTGCGAGCTCGCGACGCAGGTCCCATGGGGCCCGCGTCGTGGTCCAACGACGCAGGCTCGCTCGCTCGCCGAACTCCAGCCCCGCCTGCTTATTGGTCCTGCTCTGCCGGCCTCAGTCCGACGACTTCCTGCCCCGTACCTTCGCCCCGGTCATAAGCTCGGTGAGCAACACCTTCATGGCCTCGACGGACTCCTCAGGCGCCTCCCCGTCGTCAGGGCCCTCGGGCAGCTTGTCGAAGTACACCCGAGGATCGTGGTCACCACGGACGCTCTCCCACTGCACCCTCGCCGAGGCATCTAGTTCGATGTCCGGCCCTATGAGGTCGAGCACCAGTGTGGAGGCCGCAGCGTTGGCGGCCTTGGCAAGAGCGTTGGCTTCACGGCCGCCGGTGAGCATCGTCCCGTCCGCGCTCGACGGGAGCACCGCCAGAGCCGCCAACGCTGTTGGGCGGTGGTTCGAGATGCGCATGCGGAACAGGTTGTTGACGATGTCCTGGTTCGTTAGGGCGAGCGCGGCCGGAGCGTAGTTCTTGCCGTTGCGAAAGACCTCGACCATCCACCACAGGCGCGCGAGTGCGTGCTTGCTGCTTGGCCCCACGAAGCGCTCCGATTTGGCGGCCTGCTCGGGGTCGTCCTCTCCAACTGGTGGTCCGAACCGCCAGCGGGTGTAGTCGGCACCCCACAGGCCCAGGAAGCGCCAGACGGCACGGTTTCCGGCCTCACGCCGCGAAAGGCGCAGCACAGCGTGCAGCCTGGGACCGAGCCACGAGTCGGACGCGGCTGCCTCAGCTTGGTCGTACCGCGCCATAACCTCCTCCAGCAGGACGTGGACCGGCTCCAGCTTGTGGGTCCGCAGGCCGCTGACTTCTGTCAGGTAGTCCTGGGCGTCCAGACCGGCGCTGCCGAGCCGGAAGGCAGGCGTGAGGCGGACCGACGATGCTACCCCGCCCAGGGTCTTCTTCTCGTCTAGTGGTGTTGCGAGTCCGGTCACTGTGGCATCTCCTTCGTTTCGGCATCCTTCTCCAGCAGCAAGATGCCGCGGCGCAACAGGGGGGAGGCGCCTACCTGCTTGGCGGCCGCCGGGAGGAGACGCTCCAGGAGATCCCCGGACCCCTCTCCCGATTGCCGCGCCTGCACGGCCTCTATGAGGGCGTCGTCCGGGCCCAGGTTCTCGTAGATGCGCGGGAAGAGCGTCTTCAGTACCACCGTCTTCCACTCCTCGGCTGGCCATTCAGGCTGCCCCTCTTCAGGGATCTCTACCGCGTCGAGCGCGTTGACGAACATGGCCTGCCATGCGTCGTTGGCGATACCCACCCGCGTGCTGTCGTGCATAGCCTGTTCCGCGCGTGGCCTGCGCCGGCGGTCACCCAACAGTGCCTCCAAGCCCTGGAATCCGCTGTTGAGGTAGAGGACGGGCGCGTCGGGGTCGAGCCGCAGGTGGTGAGCGTCCTCGCTGAACTTCTTGAGCCCGCGCTCGGTGTCGATGGCGAAGTCCACCCACTGGACTGCGATGCTGCCATGCACCGGCGACGGCGGCAGGTCGTCGAAGGAAAGAGCCCAAGACTCGCTCGATCCGATGACGCGGTGCGCCACGCCGTCGACGGTGGCTGCCACGAGGGCACGCAAGGTGGCACGCCCATACCATTCGTCGCGGGTCAACACGACCGTGCCGTGCCAACGGCCCGGGGTGTGGGGGTCGGGCGTGAGGGGTAGCACGCGTCGCGTGTTCGTGTGTGAGCAGAACGTCTGTGCGGCGGCCTTGGGGTCGAGCCAGTTGCTGTGGCCAGCGAGCTCGGCAGCGGGAGCCGTGACGGTGATGTCGATATGGGCCTCATCCCAGTGGTCCGCGTCGAGATCACGGAACGCCACCTCGGGCAGATCAGGGTCAATGTAGTTGGTTGACAGTGGCTTGCCGTCGATGACGACGCTGTCGATCGAGACGCGGACGTCTCCGACGAGCGTCTCGTACGGGAAGATGGCGATCACTTGGACGCCTCCTTGTAGACGCGGACGTCAACCAGTGCCGTCGCAAGACTTGCCATAACGGGGTGGGTGTCGGCCCTGGAGGTGCCGTGGAACCGGACCTCGCGGGCCCCTGCCTCCGCAACGACGACGTCACCGGTCACGGTGCACCTGGTCTCGGGGACCAGCTTTTCCCACACGACCGGGATGGCCGCGCCGGAGTCGGTTCCGAACCGCAGAACCGGGCTGAAGCGCCAGGGGGCCTCGCGCGCCGGAAGGCTGACCCTTACATCGAGGGACCACCGTCCCTCGGCGTCCGGCTTCCCAACGGCGCTCTTGACCCGGGGACGTTTCGTCGTGTCGACAGTCGGCGGGTTGATGCGAAGCAGCTCCTTGAGCGCATCGGGACCATCGGAAAGGTCACGGGTGGGACGCCCGACGATTTCGCGGATGGCCTTGCGGACCTCGATCCTGAAGTTTTTGAGCGCCGTGCCGTAACCCCGGGCGTAGGAGCTCGACACATCGGGAGTCACCATCCAGTCGTCGTGCTCAGGAGGCTCGGCGGCCCGGAGGAAGCGGTCCGCAGCCTTGTCGGCGGGCTCGCCGCCAGCAGCAAGGCCAGCGAGCACCACGGCGTGGAAGGTTCGGCTGCCCATGCGAAGGCCAGGCACTAGCTCCTCGCGGATGACCATGTGGCTGCCGCGCAGAAAGGCGACCCGGTTGGCGTCGGTATCGTCCTCGTCGGCCTCGGTCACTAGCAGAACCGCCTCGTGCTGCTGAGAGCCATGCGCGCCGTCGGACAAGCGCTTTGGTACCTCGAGAGTGATACGGCGCCGAACGACGTCACCTGGCTGCTCTAGGCTGTCAACGGTGAGGTCGTCGCGGTGCATCCGGAGCATCCGTGCCTTGGCGGGTGTGTACGAGTGGGGGTCGACGAGGTCGGACTTGATGGTGACGCCGTTCCGCTCGGACCGGACCAGCGCGGTCATCATGCCGGGGTCGTCACCTGCGCGTTCCACCATGGCTGGCCAGAAGTTCGCCGCCAGTGCCCTCACGAGCTCGTCGTGCATGTCCTCGATCGTCTGGAAGCGCTCGTCGGGGTCGTATGCACCTACGATGAGGAACGACGTACCAGGCTGATCCTCGTCCCGGGCGAGATAGGTGTCGAGCGCGAGGGCCTCGTTGCCCCAGTAGGACCGCGTGACATCGCCGCGTGCCTCGTCCTTCTCACCGAACCATGCCGGTCCGGCATAGGCCTCGGGACTGCCCGCTTCGGCGGCTGTCAGACGGTGCCAGGGCAGCTCGAGTCGGCCGATGTACCGTCCTTCTCGCTTGCCGTCCTGGGCAACGGAGAGCGTGCTGTTGATGAGGACCATGCCGAACTGCGAGCAGGCCCACATCACGGACTTGCCCAGCCCGTAGGAGCCGCCTGCGTTGTCACCCTTGAACGAGTCGAGGATGTTGCGTACCACGGCCATGTAGTTGCCGTCGTCGTACTCTGGCCCAACGAGCCCCTTGGCCCCGTAGTCCTCGACGCGCAGCAGTATGAGCCTTCCGTCGTCAGCGAGTGCACTCAGCCCGCGTCGAATGACCGCTGCCACCTTCTGGCGGCTGTCGGCCGCGGCCTCGAGGTGGGGCTTGAGGTCGTCGAACTTGATGGCCTCTAGGAAGCTGTTGAGGCGTGACCCGGAGATCTCAATGAGGGTGTAGCGGGCTTCCACGGTGGGCTGGCCCGGCTGCGCCTCGTCGAGGATGTTTTGGCTCGTCTCCCGTCCGAAGGTCGACAATCCACCATGGAACGCGAAGCCGGCAGCGTTGCCGAGCTCCCTTCCGGCGTCCTGCGGTGCGGGTCGGTGGTACCAGACACACTCGCGCCGGTAGGCATCGCGCTGCTTCGGGTCCACAGTCTTGGTCTTCCCGCCAAGTTCCCCGTAAGACAGCCAAGACGGCTGGACGCCGAGGAAACCCGCCACCTTCACCAGATTCGTGGCGCTGGGGGTCTTGGTGCCTGACCGCCATTGCGACACGGTTGCGGAGGACACGCCCACCGCCTCGGCGAGCGCTGCTTGAGTCTTGCCCTGCTTGCTCAGCTCTTGGTCGAGCCGCTCGTGCACCTTCATCCGTCGCTCCATCCCTTGCCAGTAGCTAGTCCACCAGATCGCTGACTCGCGGCCGTTCCCAATGTTAGCCGAGGGTTAACTTCACCGCAACAGTACCTGTTCCAGGCTTGACTCTGGCCCGTGCCAGGCTTACCTCGCCCCGGCTTGCCGCTCCGGTGCGGATGCTCGTGACTCTTCGCTGGCAACCGGGCTCGCTCCCGGATACGGACACGCACATCAGCAGGATCCGCTCTTGTCTGGAGTGGCAGTGCGCACGGTGACGGAGCCTCGGCCAGCTCTCCCTAACTATGGCAAGCCCAACAAGCTACGAAACGACCTTCTTCGGCAACTCGGGTGCAGGGGATCCCGGCTCGGCGTCCTGAGCCATCGCCCACCGCAGGCCGTTCAGCGTGAAGAATGGCCGGGAATCAGCTTCGGTCACTGGCACCACGCGCACCGCAATCCACTCTCCCTTGACTGGCGTCGCAAGCTCTAAAGCACGGGCGATATGCCGGTGAGAGTCCTGATGCCCGAGCACCAGGATGCCTTCGGAGCGTAGACCCAACCGGGCGTCGCGGGCGCGCTTAGGGGCATCTTCCTGCTGAGCAACCGTGAGCACGGTTTGGCGTCCCACGATGCGCCCGTGCACTTCACGGAACAACTGGTTGACACGAGCTTGTCCGGATTTCGGGAAAGAGAAAACCCGAGCCCGTACGTCAGCGTTGAGGTGGAGCAGGAGATTACGTGGTAGGTCATTTTGAAGACCACCCCAGAGCCAGTGGATGTCCTTACGTGCTGAGTCGTTAAGGCGGCGCTTGTTGTCCCGGTTGTACGCGCGGACGAGCTGGCCGGTCGTCGTGTCGCTACGCCAGCGCAGTCGCTCGTCGGTAACCGTTATGAGTCCAGCGGCCCACTGGCTGGTGTCGTCGTTGAGCCATGTCACCAGCGCAGCTTGGTTGGCCTTGCCCTGACGGTCGCCGTGGTCTTCACATAGGTACATCTCCATTGGGATTTCCCAGCCACCGAGATCCTTGGAGAACTTGCAGTCGATGTCGCCGCCAGCGATCTGCCAATCAAGATGAGCCCCGTTGCGAAATTCAAACTCCTTAGTGAGGTTAACCTCAACCGCGGTGCCCAGGTACGTCTTTTCGGTCTTGGAGAGGTGCTGGTAGGCCCATCGCCCTGTGCGTTGACCATCCAACAGCTCGTCAAGTGAGTCTCGGAGAGCCCACCGGAAGCGCTCGCGGGCGTCATCCTGGGCGTCGAACCAGTCCTTGAAAGGCACAAGGTCGACAGGCACTGCCTGACTCAGGTTGCTCCTGATGGCCCAAGCTGCAGGGACCGTGCCCATCGGCCTGGTGGGTACAGCGTGGTACCGGAACACGTTGCGCTTCCGGCGGACCTGAGTTGGGTCAAAAGGCTTAGTGCCTAGGTCGCGCCGTTCTTGAGGTCGTTGAGGACGGCTTGATCGCTGGAGCTGAGGGCTGGTGGCAGGGTCTGGACGGCGCCGTTGGCCTCGATGGTGGCTGAGCGCAGTGGGCGGATCTGGCGCAGGAATCGGCGCAGGGACAGTCCGGTCCGGGCCTGGACGGTGCGAGCGATCGCCAGGGCGGTGAACACGATGGTCAGGTGCGCCTCGATCGAGTCGCGTCGTCGGGCGAACAAGGGACGGGCTCGCAGGTCGCTCTTGGACATCCGGAACGTTTGCTCCACGTGCCATAGGTCTCGGTAGGAGTCGATCACCTCGGCCGCGGGCAGGGCCGTGGCCGGGATGTTGGTGACGAAGCCCTTGAGCCCGGCCAGCCGGCGGGCTCTGGCCAGCGCCGCTTCGTCCAGGACCAGGCCGTCGCTCTGGGTCTTGACGAACCTGGGGGTGCGGGCTGGTTTGTCGCCCTCGATGGCCGCGCGGGCTCGGTTCTCCTGGGCGGTGAGGGTCTTGTTGTCCCTCGCGAACCGCTTGGCCGAGTAGGACCACACCGCCCGCCAGGAGCTGGGGTGCTGCTCGGGGTCCCAGGCCGGCTCGCGACGCAGGGCGGGGTCGTTGTCGGTGTTCTTGCCGACCTTGGGGGTCACGGTGTCGATGATCTGGCCATCGGTGAACGCATCCCCGTGCCAGCGGAAGTGAGAGATCAGGTCGATCGGGGCCTTGGCGGTCTTGGACCCGACGATGAAGGTGTGCCCGGCCTCGTCCAGGGCTCTCAGGTTGGCCGCGGACAGCATCCCGGCATCCGCGACAACGACCAGGTCGGTGATGCCGTGCCGCGCGGCGAACGCCTCGATGATCGGCACGATGGTGTGGGTCTCGGCCTTGTTGCCCTCCCAGCAGCCGATCTCCAGAGGGAAGCCGTGTCGGTCGACCAGCAGGCCGACGATGATCTATGGGTCGACCCGACGCTCCTTGGAGTAGCCGACCTTGCGCAAGGCGTCTTCCTCGGCGGCTTCGAAGTGCAGCGTGGTCACGTCGTACAGACACAGCGACACGTCTCCGCTGGCCCGGGCGTGCTGGAAGCAGAGCTCGGCGATCTGGTCACGGTAGGCCCGTCCTGGCAACGGCCCAGCGTGCGTTTGCGGGTCGACAGGCTCGCCGAGGTCCGGCCCAGGTCGGCCAGCACCCGGTCGACGTCCAGCAGGCTGGTCGGCTCCACCACCCGGGCGATGACCAGGTCGCGGAACACCTCATCCTCCAGGGCGTCGAGGCCCAGGTCGGTGTACACCCCGGCCAGGGCGTCATACAGCACCGCCGAAGACGTGCGCAGCACCTGCGGCGCGGCCACCACCGGGCGCCGTGCCGGGACGGTGGCTGGCTCGTCGAACAGCGTCTGGGTCGGGGCCGGCACCATGGCCGCCCTGGTCACCGGCAGCGACAGTCCCAGGTCCAGCTGCCCCTGGGCGTCGTCCTCGAGCAGCTTGCGCGCCCGATCCATCAGCAGCCCGAGCTCGGTCTCATCGTGCGCCGACCCCACGTGCCGCACGATGCGCCGCCGCCCGCCCACGGACTCGGCGATCTGCACCGCGGTCGCACCCGAGGCCGTCCGCACCCGCCGAATCCACGCCATCACCCGATCCTAGGGCCCCGGTTAGTGCCTAAACGACGCACCAAGCCACTACATCACCGCAGGTCACAGCCCCGCGCCCCGAAGAATCAGCGACTTGTGACCCAACTCAGGTCTGCCTGACTCAGGTTGCTCCTGATGGCCCAAGCTGCAGGGACCGTGCCCATCGGCCTGGTGGGTACAGCGTGGTACCGGAACACGTTGCGCTTCCGGCGGATGGCACGGGCACGAGAATCCTGCGTGGCCGCCAGGGGCTGGTTGTCACACGGCTGGCCATTCTCTTCGGTCACCAGGGCAGTCTTGCAGCCGCCGCCCTCGAGAGGTCACGCGGGTAGCGTCTAGAGGTTCGTGGTCATGCGACAGCGGGTCGAACCTGCCGGGCGATGGCCCGTGCGAGGCCGGAGGGAACGGCATTGCCAATTTGCTTTGCGATTGCGATCTTCGTTCCCACCCAGAGGTAATCCTCGGGGAAGTCCTGCAGAAGACTCGCCTCGTAGTGGGTCACCACGCGGTTCACGGACTTCATCGGATCGCCTTTGATCCATCTGGCGTCCTCGCCGTGTCGCGGCCGACCGGGCACCCACTGAGGGTGCAGATACGAGCCCTTCTCGGGCTTGAAGAACTCGGTGCGGATAGTATGTGACGGGAAGTCCCATCGCATCCGCCCCATCACGTCGGTAGTTCCTGTCGGTTTCTCACGCCAGCACCGCGGGAGAAGGTCGGTGGGCACGTCGAATCGACCGCCGCCTGGGGGGACGTAGGAGTAGCGGGCAAGTGAGATGGGCCTCGGGTCACGGCGAAAATGGATCTCAAGCCCCTTGAACATCCCTGGCATAGTCTCACCGAAGAACTCTGTGAGTGAATCCGGGAGCTCTGTGGAGTCGGGAATGGCAGGAAGTCCATGGATGCGGTCCTTGACAGTCCGCCACGGCAACAGGCCTGATGCAGGAGAGGGCTTGCGTGCGTGCGTGGGTTCTGGAAGCTGGATCTTCCCGACGCGCGATCCGATCACTATCGTTCGGCGCCGGCGCTGCGACACTCCGTAGTCGGCTGCGTTCAGAACGCCGTAAGAGATCTCGTAATCTTTGAGGACGCCGCGGTCGACCTCGGCCAAGAGCATGTGGAACTCCGGCGAACTGCTGAAGCGATCCACGTTTTCGATGACGAAGACTTGGGGCTTCGCCATGGTGATGAACCTCATGTACTCGCGCCAGAGCTGGTTTCGAGGGTCATCGAGTCGCTTGAGCCCAAGGTTGGAGAACCCCTGGCAAGGCGGTCCACCGATCACGAGGTCGGCAGTCGGGATCTCTTGGTTCATGACATCGGCGATGTCGCCGGCATGGACATGATCCTCACCGAAGTTGGCCGCGTACGTCGCTGCCGCGAACTTGTCTTGCTCCACCGCCAGGATGGGGTCGAATCCCTCTAGGCTAAAGCCGACCGTCATACCGCCGCACCCTGCGAATAGGTCGATCACGGTCGGTCTCGTCATGGGGTGAAGCCTACGGCCTGGCACCGACAGCTCCCGTAGCGACGCCGGAGTGTGACTGGTGTCATCGAGCGACGCCTCCCACCGTTCGCTCGTGGGCGTGACCACTCGCTCGCTGGCTTGGTCCATCGTTCCTCCTTGTGTCTCTGGTTGGTGACAAGGCTTGTCTGACCGCAGCACGGTGTCGACAGCAGCGAGCGATCTGTGGATAACCGACTCTTCGCTTTGGGCGGTGGGGAGCGCGCGAGCCACCGCAGCTCGTTCTTGGGTCGGTGATGGGGCAAGGTCCGGAGATCGGAGGAAACTACCTCTTCCGGCAGCGGGCGGCGGGTCGTCTGCCTCGTCGGCGCGCCCTGCCTCGACACCCCGGTCGTGGTCATCTGGCACAAGCGCCGCTACGCTGCCGCGAGGACGGCGAGGTGAGCACGCTCACCGAGCTGGTGCCCGATCTGGTCGACCGCGTGCTGCCTACCACCCGCGCTGCGCGTGTGCGATCACCCCAGATCATCGGGAGCAAGCCTTCGTGTGAGTCGGCGTGGAACGCCAGGTCGGGCGTGCGGTGGCGCACTATGTGGTCGGCAGTCAAGCGGATCCCGACCGCCACGGCTGCTGACGCGGGCCGCTTCGCCGGGCACCACCGCCAGACCGCCAAAGGCAAGAGGCCCTGTCCGGTCTATTGACCGCGGTTCCTGCCCACCCCGCTCTTGTGCGCGAGGTGAGCCAGTCCAGCACCGCCGAACCCACCCCGCGGGACTGACCAACGGAGCGTCACCTGGGCACCAGGGCACCATCCTGTTCTCACGGCTGGGTCAAGCGGCGCCAGCTTCCGGTGCTCGCTCTCCTCCAGGGAAGGGGAGTCATAACCGCCAGTGTCTTGGTCATGACGACCCTTCTTCCCGAACCCGGGGAGATAGAGCGCTGCGTGTGTTCGACCAGGGGGATGGGCGGCATGGGCACTGACGAACTTGACAACGACGGTTGCAGAGTATCCAGGTTGCGACGGGGTGTGTTCCACTCACCGTCGCTCAGTGGACAGTCTTCAACCGTCGCCGACAGAACTCGTTCCGGACGGCAAGGGAGCGGATACGCAGTAGCAGTTCGTCGTCACGTCAGCGTTCCCTTTCTGCACACAGCAGAGGACCGCACACCGTCAACTACATCAGTTGCCAGGGCTCCCGGGCCTTCTCTCTGGAGGCCGGAGCGAGGATTCCTCGCTGCCGGAGCTTGGTGCCGGCCCATCGTATGTCGTACTGCCACGTGTAGAAGAGGTCTCCCGCGGCGCGGAAGGTGTCAAGTCGGGTGAGACAGTTTCCGTCAGGCGGTCTGTATGAGGGACTCCTGTGAGGGCTGGTTGATCCACGCGGCCTGGGGCAGCTTGGGCGCCTGGGGTCGGCGGTGGCCGAACCGCTCGGGGTGGGCGGCGTAGGCAGCGTCCAGGGTGGACTGGCGTTGGGCGCGGACCTGACCGACGGTGCCGTAGTGGACGCTGGCGGGAGTGTGCAGCCCGATGCCGGAGTGGCGGTGCTCGTGGTTGTAGTAGGCGAAGAACTGCTCGGCGAACGCGCCGGCGTCGGCCAGGGACCCGAAACGTTCGGGGAAGACCGGGGCGTACTTCAACGTCTTGAACGCGGCCTCGCTGTACGGGTTGTCGTTCGAGACGTGCGGGCGGGAGTGGGACCGGGCCACGCCCAGGTCCACCAGCAGCTGCGCGACCGGTTTGGAGGTCATCGAGGTGCCCCGGTCGGCGTGCACCGCGTCCGGGACACCGTGCACGCCCATGGCCTGCTCGAGCATGTTCTTGGCGATGTCGGCGTCCTCGCGGGCCGCGATGGTCCAGGCCACGACGAACCGGGAGAAGATGTCGAGCACGACGTACAGGTCGTAGTACACGCCCCGCTCCGGTCCTCGCAGCTTCGTGATGTCCCAGCTCCAAACCTGTCCAGGGCCGGTTGCCACCAGCTCGGGCCTGGTCCTGGCTGGGTGGGTGGCCTGCCGGCGTCGTTCGCCGGCCATGTCGTGCTCGCGCAGGATGCGGTGCATCGTGGACTGCGAGCACAGGTAGGTGCCCTCGTCCAGCAGCGTGGCCCAGGCCTGGGCGACCGACTTGTCCGCGAACTCCTGGCTGGTCAGCACCGCCAGCACGTGCGCCCGTTCAGCCTCGGTGAGCTTGTTCGCCGGGGCCGGGCGCGGTGTCGTCGGGCGTGGCCGGGGCGGGTTCTTGGCCCGGTAGTGACCCGCGCGGGAGCGGCCCAGCAGGGCGCACGCAGCTGCGGTGCCGACCTGCTCAGCCAGGTCGTCGACGGCCGGGTCGATCACCGCCGCGACCGCGGCGGCTTGTCCGCGCTCTCGGAGAGCGTCTCCAAGAGCGCGTGTGCTCTTCCCACCAGATCCAGGGCAGCTTTCGTGCGGGCGAGCTCGGCCTCGGCCTTCTCCGCCCGTGCCCGCAGCGCCTGCAGCTCCCGTTCCTGGCGGTCTCGTCGCTTGCCACCCAACCCGGCCTGCGCACCGGCCTGCGCTGCCTTGCGCCACTCGATGATGTGCGAGCTGTACAACCCTTCCCGGCGCAAGATCGCGCCCCGCTCACCACGTTCCGCGGCGTCGTACTCGGCAAGGATCGCGGCCTTGAACTCGGCGGTGAACCTCCGCCGCTTCGGCTGGTCAGCACGAGGGGACATGACCCCATCATCGGTGCCGACATCAGCAGTCGTCATCGTCATCTCAGTATTGATCCGATCTCGCCCCGTGCAGTGCGAAGGTCAACAGTGCTGGTGTCTCACCCCATCCTGACGCACAGGGGCGCGCAGGTCGTCCTCGTGCCTCCGCCACACCGTCTTGCAGACGACGAGTAGATCTCCGAGCCCCCATGTTCCCGCAGAGCCTCGACGATCCACGTTTCAAGGACTGATTTGTCAGGCATAAACTGAGCTTCCCAGTTCCGTGAGAGAGAAGCTACCGCGACGCTCCTCGAGGGGGCAGCGTCCCTTCACCACAAGGGGTCGTCCGGGCAGAACGACCGCGACTCTGCACGGGCCACCGCGCGCGACGACAGGCTCGTATCCTGCGGAGCTGCCTCTCTTCTCTCAGCAGTGCAGTGACGGGATGCGCTTGCTCCCGCATCGCGGCGAACTTGATGCGCCTAGCCGGGAATGCACCCGCGATCGGCTGACTGTTCCCCACTCGCAGAGCGGGGTCTGGCAGGCTGGTGCACGTGACCCCACCCAAGCTACCGCCGTATCAGGACCCTCCTGCTGCCCACGCTTGAGGCAGTAGACGAGCTGGGCGGCTCGGGGTCGATCAACGAGATCGTCGAGGCGGTGCAACGGCGCGAGCGCTTTTCAGAGGAGCAGCAGGCTGTCCTGCAAAAGGACGGACCTGAGACCGAGATCCGGTACCGGCAAGCCTGGGCGCGCACCTACCTCAAAGGCATGGGACTGCTCGACAACAGCAGTCGTGGCGTCTGGTCGCTTACAGAAGCCGGCAAGCGGCTGCTCTCCGACCCGACTGTAGACAGTAAGGGCAGAGAGCGTCGCGTGATGCAGATGAGGGCCGCGTACATCGCGACAACTCGCGACAAGCGACGACTCACCAACCCGAGGAAGAAGGTGGATACGGACGGGGGGATGGCTGACGGAGGAGCGACGTGGCAGGAGGAGTTGCTTGACGTGCTGATGTCCATGGCGCCCGCAGGTTTCGAGCGGCTCGCGCAGAGACTCCTCAGGGAGGCCGACTTCGACAGTGTCAATGTGACGGGCCGCTCCGGGGACGGTGGCATCGATGGCTTGGGCGTGTACAGGCTCGGATTGGTCAGTTTTCCGGTCTTCTTCCAGTGTAAGAGATACCGCGGAAGCGTGGGACCTGGCGCCGTGAGGGACTTCAGGGGCGCGATGTCGGGACGCGGGGACAAGGGACTGCTTATCACCACGGGAACCTTCACTGCCGACGCCAAGCGGGAGGCCACACGAGACGGCGCACCGCCCGTGGATCTGATCGACGGGTCCCGCCTCTGTGACCTCTTGAAGCAGTACGAGATCGGTGTAACAACGAGGATGGTTGAGGATGTGACGGTAGAGGCCGACGTCTTCCGCGATGCATGACCGTGCCTAGGCTGCCTTCTCAAGACCACCCCTAGGACCCTGCTGAACAATCAGCGCGTCGCGCGGGCTGATGGCATGGTTGCGATCCTAGTTTCATGCAGGGTGAGGCTGATCGGCAGCGGGAGCTGTTGGACGTGGAGGCGTTGGCGGGGCATCTGTTGGTGCCCGGGTGTGTTCGCGTTCCCGGCCGAGCATCGGCTGCGGTTGTTCCCGCCGGAGATGTTTGCTGACCTGTTCCCCTCGGGTCGGGGTCGGCCCTCGATCCCGCCGGAGGTCATCACCTCGGTGCTCGTGCTGCAGTCCTTGTATTGTACGGGCATTCCGACCGTGAGGCGGTCGAGGCGGTCGAGGCGCTCACGTTCGACCTGCGCTGGAAGGCCGCGTGCGGGTACGCGGCCGACGGGGCCCGGGTTCCACCCGACGGCGTTGACGGCATGGCGCAGGCGGCTGGCCGCCAGCGAGCGTCCGGACCGGATCTTCGAGGCGGTGCGGCAGGTCATCACCGCCACCGGCGCGCTCACGGGCATAGACCCGGCGAGCGTTGGACTCCACGGCGCTGGACGACGCGGTCGCCCGGCAGGACACCATCACCCAGCTGATCGCCAGCATCCGCCGGGTCGGCCGCGACGTCCCGGACGCGGCCGTGCTGGTCACCGCGCACTGCACCCGGCTGGCGAGGGGTGACGGGTCGGGACTACAGCGCCACCGCCAAGCCGCGGAAGTCTGGGACCACGAGACCGGCCGGGAGGAGCTGGTCACCGCGCTGGTCGACAACGCCCTGGCGTTGCTGGCCGCTCTAGACGCCGCCCACCACTCCGCGCCACACGGCTGCCTGGGTAGTTGTAAGGCAGCCCCGGTTGCCGCAGGGTCGGAAGCGAGGTGATCGATGGGGAAGGCGCGCGATCAGCTAGTCGGCTTCGGCGGCAGAGGCCGCCGCCATGTGTGTCGGTGCTCGGCGCCTTCCGCGTCAGCCCAAGTGATGACTGCTGTGTCGTCGTCCCCGAAAGCCAAGGTGGCACCGAAAGTAACGCCTTCCCCCGGGGCCATGTGCGTCGGCATGTCGAGAGTCCACTCGGACGGCGGGTCGAAGCGGGCGACGTCGACGGTGATGTCCACGTCGTACGCGGTGGCTGTACCGGTGTTCTCTAGTCGGAACGTGGACCCGCGGTGGTGATGGATGGCCCAAGCTACCCGGCTTACTTGGCTCTCCTTGGCTGCTCGCTCTTCTTGCTGTTCGGCTGCCCGGGCCATTCGCTCCAGCGCGTTCGCCGCTCGGGCGGCCTCCTGCCGTGCGCCCCGGGACTCCTCCAGGGCTTTGCCCGCGCGCTCGTCAGCGTAACGGGTGGCCCGAGCGTTCGTGAACCACCCAACGGCAGCGCCCACGAGTGCTATAACCGCGATGATATTCGCCCACCCTGCAGCATCCATGGGGTGAGGGTACGCGGCTGAGTGTGCAGAACTGTGAGGCACCAAGGGCCTCTCGCGCCCGGCGGATGGGTGGATCAGGCGAGGCCTGCGTCGCTCGTGGGGGGCGTCCACGCTGTAGGGCGGGTCCTTGCACCCGACGCAGAGGATGGAGAACAGGTCAGCGACTCTGGGTTTGCTGCAGCTCGCGCCAAGCGCGGGTGGCTGATGACATCGTGGGGAAGAGCCGCAGTCGGCTAAGTTCGCTGTGTGGACGTTCTCGTCACCTCCGACTCCAAGCTCGGCAACGAGCTCCTCCGTGACTCTCTGATGCAGTTGGGGCACCGGGTGCTCGATACAGGCACCGTTGGGGCGGGCACCCTTCTTGCCAACACGACGTGGCAGGCAGACGTCATGGTGGCCGCACTGGTTTCCGGCCGTTCGTCACGTCAGCGGTTCGGCACCGTTGGGGTTGAGATTGGCATCGCCCTAGAACGCGGCTTGCCAATCTTGCTCGTGGCTAAGGCGGGGCTTTCCCTCCCCTTCCTTACGGGCATACCGCGTATCGACCTTGCGGACGACGAGCACCTCTTGGCGACCCAGTTGGACCTGCTGCTCCAGGCGGTGGAGGAAGGCTCGCCCCGTCAGGCGGCGTGGTCCTCAAGGCCAACCTCGGCGAGAGCCGTCCGTGCAACCGATCCCCGCTCCGCAGGTCAAGCCCAGGACTTCGAGCTGCGTGTCGGCTCCTTATTGAAGGCGACTGGAGCAGAAGTTATCGAGCATTTAGAGTTTCCTCAAGGCGCAAACCAACCTGATTTCGCGATCTACTTCGCGAAGTTCGGAAGAAACCCTGGAGTGGTGCTTGTGGAGGCGAAATCCTTGCCAGCGCGCGGCAGCCACAAAGGCTCAAAAAGCCTATTGGCGGAGGCGGCAAAGAAATTGTCCGCACGCGTTCTTGCGTCCCGTGCTGGCCTTGGTCTACTGATCTACGAGGGCTCGGTGGTTACCCCTCCACGAAGTCCTATGACGGTCGTCATCTCCGTAGACGAACTGGAACATCGACTGTCCCGACAGAGCCTGGAGGATTGGCTCCTCTACGCCCGCAACGAAGCGATTCACAAACTATGACAGGCGGGGCCGCGGCGACTGGGGCTGGGGGCTCCATCAGCAAGAGTGCAGTCACCAGACAGCTTGCGCTGGTGCGTGGCCAGTCCACGAGTGACGCCAAAGGAAAGGCGTTTGAGGCCCTCGCAGAATTTCTATTTCAGTGCCTCGGTTGCCGCACCAAGCGCAACATCACAAGCCCGTTACATAGCGAGCAACTCGATCTCGTTGGCGTGCACCTCGGGGCACTGAACCCGCTTCCCACGTTCTTCATTATCGAATGCAAGTACTGGGAAGATAAGGTGGACAGCAAGGCGGTTGGGTACTTTATAAATATCTGTCGCAGTCGGAAGGCAAAACTTGCGATCATCTTTTCTAAGAACGGCCTGACGGGTAGCGCGAAGGATCAAACCGCGGCGCATTCGATTGCCTTCGGTGCAGCAAACGACGGTATCCACCTCATCCTTGTCACGGAGGCGGATATTGAGAGGCTTTCCAGTGATGACGATTTTGCAAATATGTTGATCGACGCGTGGATACTTGCGGCGGCGGGGGCTGGGGTAGGACTGTCTTAATTCCTGTTCACGCTCGGTGACGTAGACACCCGGGGCGTGGCATGAACAAGCGTAGTAACAAACGTCAGCCATAAGAGCGCTCGGCCGGCCGGTCTGATGTGACCTCGACTCATGCATCCGCAACTCGGCGGTAACGCAATTATCGACCGCGGCGGTGCCATCGGAAATGGTTCTCGCGCGGACGACCGCTCACCGCGACGGACCGGACACCTCGCGTGCGGGGCGTTCATGAAAGGTTTGACGCTCGGCTTGTCGCTCGCTGGTTCGCAACCTCTCGCGCTGAGCGCCTGCCGTGCGGCTGCCGGAAACCGCCGACGGCGCGCTGAGCCGCCGAACGAGTCGGCTCTGGTGCCTGGCGGTTTCAGGTTCCTTCAAAGGCGGACCGATGGGGCTGGGGTCTGTCGGCGGTATGCCTTGCGCGGCGCGCCAGACGGCGAGGTCGCCGATGAGCTGGCCGTCGACGTCCGGGGGCAGAGTGCGTTGCCAGGGCACCCGGTCGGACACACTTGACTGCTTGGCTTCGTCGGCGACGCGCTGCTCGAGGTCGTGGATCCGCTGGATGAGCCGGTCGAGGTACTCGCACTTCTCCGCGTCCTGCCGCAGGACGGGTGGAATGTCAGGCAGCCAGGGCAGGGGCGCGTCCCGGTACGAGGGTGGGGTGGCGCCAGCGATGCGCCAGGCGAGGGCGGCGGCGGGGTCGTCGGCCTCGGTGAGGGACTGGGTGCCGCGGTACCAGGTCGCCTCTTCAACCACCTTCTGCGGTGGTGTGCCGTCGATCCAGCGCAGCGCGAGTTGGCCGCGCAGGTGCGGGTAGGCCGGCTGCTCAGTGACGCCCGGTAGCCACCGCTCGAGCGCGTCGTCCAGCCCCACCATGCGCTCTACGCCAAGGTGCTGCTGGGCCAAGACGGGTAGGGCGTCCTGGTAGGCCAGCACCGCCTGCCGCAGCAGTTGGGCTGCGTCCCCGCGCTCGACCGTTGTCGCCGACTGGGCGCGGCCGTCGCGGGCGAGAATGTCGGTAAGCACCTGCCGCGGCTCTACGGCCGTGTCCTGAACCGCGGGCACCACGTCGTCCAGCGAGGCGGTGGGCGTGCCCAAGTAGAGGTGGTTGCTCTGGCGCCCGCGGGAGAGGGCGACGTACAGAGCCTGCCGGGACTCCGCTCCGGTGAGAACCGAATGCGTGCTGTCGACGGTGGCGCCCTGGGCGCCGTGGATGGTGCTGGCATACCCGAGCTGCACGTGCTCGCCCACGTAGGAGGCCGGGAGGGTGACGTGGGCCAACCTGGTTCCCGGCCCGTTGCGGTGGCGTTCGGCCGAGACGGCGCCGTCGAGGTGGACTGCGACGACGCGCCATCGGTCGCCGTTCTTGACCCAGGACCCGTCACCGGTCCGGAGGGTGCGGTCGTTGCGGCGGGTGATCACGGTGTCGCCGGCGCTGGCGCGGGTGCCATCGGCCAGGGCCACCTCGCGTCCGGGCGGTGACTCGGTGTCGAGGCGATCCTGCCGGGCGCGCTGGTTCAGCTCGCGCACAGTGTCCCGGGTCGCGGCCAGCAGCAGACTGGACCGGCCGGCGTGCCGGTCGGCGGCCCAGGCCGCGTACGCCGCCTCGATCACGTCCCGGGTGTCACCGGCGTGGACCCGGTCCCGGTCGAGGTAGTGGTCCAGCGCGGCGGGGTCGCCGTCGCGGATCGCGAGGGTGGCCGCGCCTTCGGCGGGATCGGTGAACCGGTGCAGCTCGGTCAGCGTGGCGGTGGTGCCGTGCGAGTGGCCCTGCTCGGCCAGGTCCCGGAAGATCCCGCCGGCAGCCACGGCGGCCAGCTGCTGGTCGTCCCCGACCAGCCGCACGCAACCGCCCGCGTCGACGACGTGGCGGACCACGACCGCCAGGTCGCGGGTGCCGGCCATCCCGGCCTCGTCGATCAGCACCAACATCCCCGGACCGACCGCACTGCCCGCGGGGGTGTGGTGGAGGTGCTTGGCGATGGTGTCGGCCGGGATGCCGGTGGCGCGGCCGAGCTCGTCGGCCGCGACAGCGGTGGGCGCCAGCCCGAGGACGGTCCCGCCGGAGGCCTCCCAGGCCCGGGCCAGCACCCGCAGCGCGGCGGTCTTGCCGGCCCCGGCCGGAGCGAGGGCGACCTGTGCCCGGCACCCGCTCGTGGCGAGACTGCGGACCATCGCCACCTGCGACCGGTCCAGGCTCGGACCGTCCACGCTCGAGGCGGCCAAGACGGCCTCGACCACGTCCGGGTCGGCCTGGCGGCCGTCGCGGCGCAGCCCCAGGGCGAGTAGCTCGTCCTCGGCGGCCAGGATCGCCTTCGAGGTGTAGGCCTGACTGCCGTGCACGACGTGGGCGGGCTGCCCGTCCGGGCGGCGCAGAACCTCGGGCTCGCCCAGCTCCGGCGGTACGCCTCGAGCTTGTCCAGGGGGACCTGAGCGGTGCGGAGCTGGCGCAGGGTCTCGGCGCGCACGTGCCACACCTGCCACGTCGCCCGCGACCCCTCGAGCACCGACAGGACACGGGCGGCGACGACCTGGGGGCGCACGTCCCCACCACCCCCGCGTCCCCGGAGGTGTCCCGGGAGCGCTCCCACCCATCCACCTGCGACGATGCCAGCCTCCCCACCGCATATCCGGTCGCGCCCCCACAGCGCCCCCACCGCACTTGCGACCATCTCCTCCAGGGGGCGTCCCGTGGTGGAGAGCACGGCCTCGGCTTGTGCCCTCCAGGTCTGGCGTTGCTCGGCCTCGGAGCGGGGTTCGTGCTTACCCGGGCGGGTCTCCAGGTTCGCCTGCTGCGCCAGGACCAGCGACTCGATGGTCGTGGGGGTGCGCCCGTGGTCGGCCCGGAAGGCCGAGGCGAGCTCGCGCTGCCGGGCCTCGATCGCCTGCCGCCGGGACGACCACGCCGCGAGCAGGGCCGGGTCGATCCCGTCGATCTCCCGCACCGCGCGCTTGCCCTCCGGAGTGGGGCGGTCGGCGAAGCGGACGCCGAGGCGCTCGACGAGGCCGGCCTCGAGGTGGGTGTTGTAGTGCTCGGACGCCATCACCTTGGCCTTGAACAGCATCCGCCCGTCCAGGGTCAGCCACCGCCCGCCCTCCTCGGGCAGGGACTGCACCTTGTTTGAGACTACGACGTGGGTGTGCAGGTCCGGGTCCCCGGTGCGGGAGTCGCGGTGGTCGAAGGCCGCCGCGATCAGGCCGGTGACGGGGACCTGGCGGATGCCGCCCTTGCCGACACGGGTGAACGCGACCTCGGCCTCCAGCATCTCCAGGGTCGCGTGCACTGCCTCGTGGTGCGCAGCCTCCACCTGCCTGGCGATCTCCGGTGGGGCGAGGGCCCACAGAGTCGAGACTGACTTCACCGGTGAGAACGTCAGGTCGAACCCGGCCACCGGCACCTGTGCCGGCCGCGACGCCTTGGCGACGAACGTCGTCAGCTCGGCCTCGTCCACGGGGGCGCGGCCGTGCCGCTGCTCGAAGACCTCCCGGGCGACCTGGGTCCGGATGCGTGCTCGCTCCTCCGGGAGGATCGGTGCGTTCCACGACAGTCCCTGGTTGGTGTTGTGCTCGCTGAACGCCCGCGCCGTGACCTGCCGCAAGGACGTGGCGTCGAACGTAGGGAACGCCCGCCCCAACGCACCCCAGTCCTTAGCGGCGGCGTCGTGCTCGCTGGAGCGGGGGTGGCGGCCCTGCCCGAAGAGCAGCCTCATCTGCTCCTCGCTCACCACGTCGCCGACGGCCAGGTCGAGTCCGGCCAGCCCGGTGCCGAGCCACCGACCGGGCGACTCGCCCTTCTCCTCGTAGTAGGACGCGAGACCGGCCTGCCGCTTCTCGGTGGCGTCGTGGGCAGCGACCTGCTTCGTCAGGTACGTGTACCCGGACCCCGCAGCGAGCTTGTGCAACGTCATCACACCCATAGAAAGCGGACGAGCGAGGCCCAGGGTCTCACCGCGGCGACCGAGTGCACCGGGTGTGTCCTCGATCTGCTCCTGCAGATGCTGTCGGTCGGTCAGGCCGGTCGTGCGCTTGGGAGCCGTGATCGGGTGTCGTGGGCCAGGCCGTCTGAGGGGCCAGTAGGAGATCTCGAGCTCGATCGGGTGGTCTTGCCGGATGCTGGTGGGCGCTGGTGGTGGGTCGGTTCGATCTAGGTGACGATGTCTAGCCGTAGCGTGTGTTCGAGGCAGTCGTCGGTGTCGTCAGCCGTCGTGACCGTGTAGAGGACACTTCGTCCAAGAGGCATACATGTGGAGCGACCAGCGTTACGCCATCACGTCCCCGGGGTCTCGTCCTCCGCGTCCTGGTCGTCCTGGCCGCGCAGCTCGGCGTCGGCCTCGGCGGCGAACCGGACCAGCTCCTCGCGCTCCTGCGGGGACGGTTCGTGGTCCATCCCGAACTTCGCACCGACCGGCAGCTTCACCAGGGTGCCCTCGCCCGCGTCACGCGACCCCGGCTCGTCGAACACCTCGCCCTCGCGGTCCGGCTCTTCCGCGTGGATGACAGGACCCCGCTCCTCGTCCTCGTCGTTGCGGTGACGCCACTCATCGACGTCACCGTGGGGGTGCTTCTGCACGCCGAGGGCTTGAGCCTCCTCGTGGGCGGTTCGCCCCTGGCCGTGGTCCGGGTCGTTCGGCATCGTCAGTCCTTGGCTTCCTTGTGTCTGGGCGCCCATTCTCCGCCAGGCTAGTGGATCGGCGGACAAGACGGCGTGCAGGCAGTCGTCCTCCCCTGTCGGTCCGGAGGCCACCGGAGAACTCACATAACCGCAGGTCGCAGGGCTGCTCGAAAACAGTCACCAAGAAGTGAGTCCCAGCGGGGGATCTCGTCGCTTTAGGGGATGAGGCAAATTCGTCGTCGGGTGGGTTATCCACAGGGACGGTTGAGTGCCTTTCGGGTAAGTACGGGATCTGGCCTACTGGAGGTTGGTCCCTGACGAAGGGAGTGGACATGTCAACGATGGCAAGCGGGAGTTCGGGGCAGCGGAGCAAAGCACCGGTCGGGCCGCTGCAGCGGCGGTGGTACAGCGTGCCCGAGGTGGCGGAGATGCTCGGTTACGGGCCCACGAAGGTGCGGATGCTGTGCATCTCCGGCGACCTGCGCTCGCTCAAGGACGGCGGGTCCCGGCGCATCCTGCCGGCGTGGGTCGACGAGTACGTCGCCAAGCGGGCGGCCGAGGCAGAGGCGGACTGGCCGTGAGCCGCCGGGCCAACGGGGAGGGGTCGATCTACCCGTACCGGAACGGCTTCGCAGCACACGTGTGGATCACCACCCCCGCGGGCCGGCGCCAGCGCAAGTCCGTCTACGGGAAGACTCGGCCCGAGGTGCACGAGAAGTGGCTGCGGCTGCACGAGCAGGCGCGGCGCGGCCCCGTCGTCCCGGTCTCGCCCAAGCTGCGCGACTTCCTCGAACAGTGGCTGGCGGAGACCGTCCGCCCCGGGCTCTCGCCGGCCACGGCGAGCAACTACGAGATGTTCTCCCGGCTGTACATCGTCCCAGACCTGGGGGACCGCAAGCTCGAGAAGCTGTCGGTCCGCGACGTCCAGACCTGGGTCGACGAGGTGCGGGTGCGGTGCCAGTGCTGCTTCCAGGGCAAGGACGCCGCACGACCGGAGCCGCAGTGCTGCGCACGCGGTCACTGCTGCCGCGAGGTCGCCTCGGAGTGGACGGTCCACCAGGCGTGGCGTGTGCTCCGCGGAGCCCTGACCCAGGCGATGCGGGAGGAGCTCGTCTTCCGCAACGTGGCCGCGCTCGTGCGCGTGCCCGTGCCCCGGGCGAAGCGATCGACCGTGTGGTCGGTGGACGACGCACGGCGGTTCCTCGAGTCCGCCCGTGTTGCCGGGGATGCGATGTATGCCGCCTACGTGCTCCTCCTCGTGCTCGGGCTGCGACGTGGTGAGGTGCTCGGACTGGCGTGGGAGGACGTCGAGCTGGAGCAGGGCGAGGCGTACATCGCCTGGCAGGTCCAGCGGGTCGACGGCCAGCTGCTCCGGCGGCGGACAAAGACCCCCTCCTCGGACGCGCCACTGCCCCTGCCGGAGATCGCCGTGGCGGCTTTGCGTCGGCACCGGGCTGAGGAGAGCCGGCGACGGCTCGCCGCCGGCGACATGTGGGGCGACTGCGGCCTCGTCTTCACCACCCGCCTCGGCGACCCGCTGGACCCGCGCAACTTCCACACGGCGTTCAAGACCCGGGCGCGCAAGGCCGGTGTCCCGATCGTCCCGGTCCACGCCACGCGTGGGACCTGCGCGAGCTTGCTCGTCTCGCTCGACGTGCACCCGCGCGTGGCGATGGCGGTGCTGCGGCACAGCAGGATCTCGATGACCATGGAGGTCTACTCCCAGGTCTCCTCCCAGGCCACGCGCGAGGCCCTGAGCCAGCTCGGCGGGCGGTTGGGTGATAGCTCGGCGGGGTGAAGCGGCCTCCATGCCAGTGGGGCGAGCGAAGAGGTCACGGTTCCGGCGCCCCGGGTGTCAGCGGCGTTGGTAGATGCCCCAGCGGTGTCCGACAATCAGTATCAGGACCAGCAGGACTCCGTCGCTGGCCTCGTAGACGATCCGGTGATCACCGGTGCGGACGCGCCACTCCCCGTCGCCTCCGACCAGCTTCTTTGCTGCTGCGGGACGGGGTTCGTGGGCGAGCAGCTCGACCGCGGCCTGCACACGCCGACGCGCCGAGCCGTCGGGCTTGCCCAGTTGGCTCGCCGCAGACGGGCTCAACTCGATCCTGTAGGTCATGCCAGACCGAGGTCAGCCTTCACTTGCTCCCAGGGGATCGTGCCCTCGTCCGCGATCTCCGCACGCGCGAGGCGAGCGGCCTCCAGATCGGCCAGGTCCTCGGCCGCCTCGATGAGGCGATCTAGGTCGTCGGCGTCGATCACAGCGGCGACCCGCTGGCCGCGCCTGGTCCGGTAGACCGGGTCGTGACGCACTCGTGCCTCGTCGACGACGTCCGCCAGGCGTGCGCGCGCATCGGTCACGGTCAGTTCCTTCACGGCTCCAGTGTGCGCCGAACAGCCGGAATGTACATATCGGCGCGCAATCCAGCCCGGTGCGGGCCAGCGTCGCCCTACTGCTTCTCGGCGACCTCCCGGGCTGCGCTCTCCGGAGCGTGCGGGGCACCGTCGGCAGGTCACCGTCGATGCTGATCACCCCCACCAGACAGCACCACCGACCAGGTCAGGCCCCAGATTGACTACCCAGAGACGGGCAGGGTGCTGCCGCTGATCGTGATCGTCACCCTGTGGCACCGCCTTGGGGAGCGTGGCCGGAGTCCCAGGCCACTCGCGGGGCGCTGCGCCAGCTCGGCGGACGGTTGGGTGATGACCCGGCCGGGTAGGCACACCACGACCGGCCCGGCGAGATGTCAGCGCAGGTGGCTGGCCCCGTTGAGGTCGAGGACCGCCCCCGAGGCCCACTCCGCCCGTGGGTCGGCCAGTGCGAGCACGGCAACGGCGACCTCGTGGGGCCGGGCGACCCGGCCGAACGGGCTCTGCGCCCGGGTGGCCGCCGCCCGGTCCCCTGCCAGCGCATACCCGGCCATCTCGGTCTCGATGAAGCCCGGGGCTACCGAGGTCACCGCGATCCCGTGCCGACCCAGGCGCAGCGCCATCGACTGGCCGAAGGAGTGCAGGCCGGCCTTGCTGGCGCCGTAAGCCGGGATGTCCGGTTCGCCCCGGTAGGCGCCGCGGCTGCCGACGTTGACGATCCGCCCGACGGGGACGCCGTCTGCGGGCGGCGCGTCGATCATGTGGCGGGCCACCTGCCAGGTCAGGTGGGCCGGGCCGAGCAGGTTGGTCTCCAGGGTGCGCCGCCATATGTTCACCCACTCGGGGTAGGAGGTCTCCTCCAGCGGGTGGTCGCCGCGCCGGCCCCTGCCTTCCCACGGAGCGGTGAGAATGGCCGCGTTGTTCACCAGGACGTCGACCCGGCCCAGGGCCCCGATCGCCTCGGTCGCCAGCCGCTGAACGGCGTCCGGGTCGGCGAGGTCTGCCTGGACGACGGCATGCCCGTCGCCCGGGAGAGAACGGCATACCTCGTGCGCGGCCGCCTCGCTGCCCAGGTAGTGGACGACGACCCGGTCACCCCGCGCCGCGAAGGCGCGGGCCACCGCGGCCCCCACCCCCCGGGAGGAGCCGGTGACCAGGACGCCGCGGGAGGGATGGGAGCTCATGCCCCATCCTGTCACCGCCCAGGTTCCCGCTACGCAGATCGTTCGGAGGAAGACCGGGACCATGCTCCAGTGCGCACCATGGGGCGGCGGCGGTGGATAGGGTCCGGGACCGGTGCCCGTTGCGCTGAGCAGTCCGGGCCTCGGTACGTTCGTGCGGCTCGGCCCGGATCATCGAGGTCAGCTCGGCCTCGATCAGCGCCTGGTAGATCGTGGCTGCAAACTCTCGGACTCGTTCGGCCACATCGGCCTCCTTCATCGCGTCGAGGATCTCTAGCAGTGCAGACTGGGACAGGGCCATCGCGTGGCTTCCCTTCACGTCTTCCTCGGCGGGTACACGCGAAGACTCGCGCGATGGTCCCCTCACGTCAGCGAGGACGCGACTTGCACCACTGGAAGGGACGTCACCGGGGGCAAACGCAACCGCCGCCGCCCTCCCCCTCCCTCAACGGGCCCCTCGGCCCGCCGCGCGCGTGTCCCTTACGTCTGTCGGTGTGAGGTGAGAGGATCGATGCAACGTCGCACGGGCGGCCCACGCGAGCAGGAGGACAGATGCCGAAGGTGACCGAGCCGACCTTGACCCTGCGCCTTGGTGAAGCCTTCGGGGAGGGGCGTCTCCACGTGATTTGCTCGGCGGAGCGAAAGAAGACCCCAAGGACCAAGAGGGCCCAGGCGCTTGGAAAAGGGGGGGCCGGCAGTGTCTACCCCTGCCTATACGGCACGCATGAACAGCCGCGTGCCGTGAAGTTCCTTACGCTGAACAAGTTAGATGAAGGCAGAACGGGTCGAAGAAAGGAAGATTTCGAGCAAACGTTCGCTGCCGAGCGGGCCATTCTGTCGCAGTTGTCCCATTCCCACATCTCGATCTTTCACGAGGATGGCATACACACCGATGACGCCGGGCGGGAATGGCACTATCTGATTACGGATCACGTGGCGGGTCCCATGCTAGAAGACGCGTTGAAGCAGACCACCATCACTGGCGACGACGTTTACAAGATCGTAAGTGATTTGCTAGATGCAGTTAGCTATCTACACCATCATGGCATATATCATTGCGACATCAAGCTCGATAACATACGAATGCGGGCCGCCCGCCCCAAGCAATACGACGTCGTTTTGCTCGATTGGGGCGCTGCGCAAGTTCTACACACGGAAGCTAACGAGACCCCGTCGGCAACGACGCTGGAGCTCGACATTGACCCACGTAGCCGCCGCAGATTTATAAGCACTTCCGACATCACCCACGCGCGGCATTTGCCATACCTGAATGGTGGGACCTACTCACCACAGGAGTTGCGCGACGTCGTTCCGCAACATGAGCTGCACACTCTGGGTGTCCTGCTGGAGAAAATTATCTCGCCCGCTGAGCCGTGGTCCCAGGAGGTTCGAACGAAACTGGGCCGGACCTTGGGAGAACAAGGCGTCCAAGTCCTAGACGAAATGATTCTCGACTTACGCTCATCCCCCACAGGGGACGGTTACAGCACAGTCGACGAGGTGTATGCTGACTTCAAGAAGCTGCATCGCAACTACCTTTCGCCCGCTGGTGTTCCGGAATTATCACTCGCTGCGGAGTTCCAATATTCGGTGCCCACCGCCACGGGCAGGGCTGTAATGACTCGACGTATCAGTGAGCTGACAGACCATCGTCTTCTGAACCGGCTTCATCAAGTCCACCAATTAGAAGCGACCTACCTCACCTTTCCCGGTGCCACACACACGCGCTTTAGTCACAGCGTCGCCGTCCTGCGAAACACCCGGTACTACGTCAGCCACCTCCTGAACGATAGTCGATTCCGCCGTCAGGCCGAGCGAGAAGATCTCGAAGCCACGCTGCTATTGGCGCTCCTTCATGACGTGGGCCACTTTCAATTGAGCCATATGTTCGAGGATCTCGCAACTGATCAAGCTGCGGACAGGACGGCCGCCAGTTGGCGCGAACTCGAGGCAGACATACCCACGGACGATACGCTCTTTGCCGATGTCTTAGGCAGCCCTAACAGCCGTCTACGCGGCAACTTTGGTGAGGCGATCCAGGCCCGCGCCGCATCGTTCACAGAAGAAAGCGAGGGGCCGTATGCGACGCTTTGGGAGATACTCATCGAGGGATTCGGAGAGTCCACCGCGCACTCGCTGATCCGCCTTCACGACGTCATCTATGCTCAGAAGAAGCCGGAGGACGCCACCCCCGCCCAAAGGGTGTTGGCGGCGGTTCTCTCGTCCGACATAGACGCTGACAAGACTGCCTACCTTGTGGAGGACGCCCAACGAACTGGGGTCCCCTATGGGATGGGCGTGGATCTGGACGGCATCTTGGGCAACGTGTGCATGCCCACGCCCGACGACTTTTCTAGAGTTGCGCCAAACCCTGTCATCGGCATACGGCGAGCAGGGGTGCAGGCAGCGCAATCAGTGGCGGTAAACCGGAACCAAATGCTCTCTCAGGTGTACTGGCACTATAATAACCGCGCCATAACTGCGATGGTCAAGTATCCGATCATGCGGCTCTTAGCGGAGGGCTCGTTCAACTTACCCGACTACGTTACGAGGGCGCTATTCTCTTCGCGAGACGAATGCCTGAACTCGATCAGCGAACTGTTCTCCACAGTTCAGGGGGACAAAGAATTGAATCCGATACGTGGGCTCCTCGGCGGGGGTCGCTCTCTGTATAAGCGAGTATGCGAGGTGCACCCCTCCCGAGTCGATGAAGCGAGGGAACTGAATAACCATCTCGTCAAGCGTTCCTATGATCAGACTCTCGCAATCCAGTCCAACCTGGCGGAAGAACTAAGCGCAATCTCGCAATTCCGTGGAATCAGGGAGGGCGAGCTTTTACTGGACATTCCCTCTAAGGAGCGGGAGAAGCCCTCTGGAGAGCGCGGCGGGAAGGTTTTCGTTTACGACCGAAAGCAGGTAGCAGGCCAAGGGAACGACCTCAAGACGGAGTCCCCCTTATATGGGGGGCTAAAGGAGCAGCACGAAGACGTTAACAAGATCAGCAGGATTTTTGTTAGCCCTCGATTCTCACATCTCGTCGCCGATGTCGAGATGCGCCAACAAGTGGCCCAGCTCCTGGTTCGGAGCCTGAAAGCGGAGGTTGGAATGTGAAGACGGTGAGTACGGCGTACAAGGTCGAGGCTCCTAAGCAGGACAGTTCTGCTGCGGGCACCTTCCTCGTCGCGGATTCAGCGGCACGGGAGTTTCGTATCGAATGCTCCGACGGCTTGATCCTAATCGTCCATTCGCCCACGGTAGTGGAGGGTTCTCGCGTTGCCGTGGTAGTGAAGGATGTTGAGGGCCACGACGGTGGTGGGCTTGAACGGTTGCGCGGATCAATTCTGAACTTCGCCAGCGGTGCACGCTTCGGCCCGCGTATTCCACTTAGTTGTCCTGCTTCCTTACCCAACGGTAAACTGGGCATGCTCAGGGTGCCTGGTGTGTTATATGCTGGTTAGTCGATCCTATTCGGGACAGTCTGTGCCAAACACCTCGACTTCGACCACGCCTGGTTCGTGTATATTCTGTACGCGCAGGCCAATTCGACACTTGGGAGAGGTCGGAGTTTGGCCACACGAGGACAGTGCTGTCCGGTCGTGGATGATCGCCCCGCTCCGGCACGTGACCGAATTTGAAGCACTCCTGGACGCGGATATACTCTCTATCCACGCGGCACTCCGTGAAGTCCATAGAGAATGGAATGCTGCGGAGCGGGGGGTTGGTACAAACGTCGTTTGGAATCTCGGCGGACTCGCGGGTCAGTCAGTGGAGCACGTTCACTGCCACGTATTGCAAAGAGCAGCTGACGGACCTCTTCCTGGGTACGGTTTGCGCTGGTGGATCAAGAAAGATATGCGCGGAGGTTTCTTGCTTCGAGCATATGCCAGACTCAATCCTCAGGTGCCGCCTGTGAGGGGTTCGTGATCGCTGGCCAATCGGAAGAGCGTGTGCTGGCCTGCGTGTCGAGGCTGTCTCGAACGTACGAAACTGGGTCTGTGGACACCTCGTCCTCAGCGCACAAGCCGCGGCCGGTCGCCGGAGGCTCGACCGAAGACGTGCGAAGACGCGTCCTTGCTGCGGTGGCCCTACTGAATGGCTTTGACCCGCCTGATATGTCCGTGGACGTACTGTTGGCAGTTAACACTTGCCTCGTAGGTTCGAACTTACGAAACGGAGGGCTGCGGGACTGGGATGCGGAACAGTTTGGGTATATCCGACATGCCAAGGTGGCTCACGATCTCAAACTTTTTGCCGATCGTTTAAGACGCATGCCTCCCAACAGCGATGCGGATTCCGCCCGCCAGGCCTTGTTCGACGTTCACTGGAGCATCAATCTGCGCGGCCACTACTTTCAAGATGCATGCGGCCGAACCGCAACGGTCGTTGGAGCTTGGGCGAATGTGTGGATGGTCGGTAGCGTCCTCCCAGTTCCAGAAAGGCGTTCGTACTTAGCCGTTGCGACGTCGACCGACCCTGTTTCGGCGTTCTTGTCCGCGTGTCCTGCTGGTTGGTGAGAGGAGGCCGCAAGCATGTCAGCGCGGGTTCTCGATCCCCTCGCGGCATGTCTTATGGTTTCAGCGAGCCAGAGAATCGCACGGATCGAGGGCGTGATGGTCCAGGATGGTAAAGGGGCTCTTCCCAACTGCGGTGGGGGTGATAGGTTGAGTGGCTCTTCACAGATGAGGGTGTAGCGGGCGCGGGCGCGTCGGTCCGGATGTAGGCGTCGAGGTCTTCCGAAGATGGGAGTTCTCACGCAATCCATCCGAAAGACGTCGACGTGGCTGACGCTACCTTCACGCGCCCTGACCTAACCACCTTCGCCCGCCTGGACGGCCTCGGACTGGAGGTCGCCGGCCAGCTGCTCGAACCCGACCGTGCGGTGCTCGCCTGCCGGGTCGTCGAACCGGACGACTGGTGCCGGCGATGCGGCTGCCAAGGCGTCCTGCGGGACACCGTGACCAGAAAGCTGACGCACGAGCCGTTCGGGTGGCGCCCCAGCACGCTGCTGATCACCGTCCGCTGGTACCGCTGCGCTGAGTGCTCTCACGTGTGGCGCCAGGACACCACCCACGCGGCCGAGCCACGCGCCAGGGTGAGACTTGTCCGCTTACTGCACATCACACCGACGAAGTTGCTGTGAAGTCCGTGTAGATTGACATTGTGGACATCGAAATGATCGGGACCAAGAGCACCGGGACTCTCGTGCCGATCTCGGGTGTCGACCCACGATCCGGGGAGTGGACACACTCCGCCTTCGTTCCCGCGCCCCTGACGGAGGACTTGCCCGACCTGAGCTCTCAGACATGGATGCGAGTCGCCGACGCGCGCGCTGCCCTGGCGGCACTGGACAGCACGGCGCGTCAGCTGCCCAACCCCCAGTTGCTCCGGCGACCCTCGCTGCAGAGGGAGGCCCAGAGCACCTCGGCGCTAAAGGGCACGTACGAGCCTCTGCACGCGGTGCTGACCGCCGACGACGAGGGTCCGGTGAGCCTCACGATGCGCGAGGTGCTCAACTTCGTGAGGATGGCCGACCTGGCCTTCGGCTGGGTGGACGAAGGGCGCACCTTGTCCGTCCCCATGCTCGCCGAGCTGCAGCAAACGCTGGTCCGCGGCACCCCGGCGGAGAGCCCCTCGTCCGGGCAGATCAGGACGATCCAGGTCGTCATCGGGCAGCACCGGACGGCTGCCGTCGGGGAGCTCCCGGTCAAGGCCGCCAGGTTCGTCCCCCCTCCTCCCGGGTTGGACCTCGAGGCGAACGTGTGCGACCTGGTGCGTTGGATGGCCGCGGACCACAAGGACACCATGGACCCGGTGGTCGTCTCGGCGCTCTCGCACTACCAGTTCGAGACCCTGCACCCGATCCACGACGGCAACGGACGCATCGGCCGCCTTCTCATCGTCCTGCAGCTCTATGCCTCTGGGGTCCTCAGCGAGCCGACCCTCACAGTGTCGCCCTGGTTCGAGGCACGACGCACCGAGTACTACGACCGCCTCCTGGCGGTGAGCTGCGCCGGCGAGTGGGACCAGTGGATTTCCTTCTTCGCCCAGGGCCTCGAGGAGTCGGCCCAGACCACCCGTGGGCAGATGCTGAGGCTCGTCGATGTGCATGCCAAGCTGAAGGAGAGGGTCCGCGCCTCGTCTCTCCGCGCGGACAAGGCCCACACCCTCGTCGACTACGCGGTCGCACACCCCTCCTTCACGGTGCGGCAGGTCGAGCGGGACCTAGAGCTGTCCTACGGCCGGGCCAACGGCCTCGTCGCTCAGCTGGTCGACCTCGGCGTCCTCTCGTCAACGGGTGAGACCTACCGCCGCCGCTTCTTCGCCCCTGCCGTCCTCGACGTCCTTCTCAGCACATGAGGCGACCGTCAGCTCGCCGGACGTCTCGGGGCGCCGCAGATGACCCCATACCTGCAGGTCAGGCCCATGATCGACGCGTTTGCAGCCGTACTTTCCTGGGGTACGGGGCACGAAAGGGCCCTCCCCGCAAAGCGGGAAGGGCCTCTGACCTGGGTGGAGGCGAGGGGACTCGAACCCCTAACCCCCTGCTTGCAAAGCAGGTGCGCTACCAATTGCGCCACGCCCCCGGGGGGTCTTCAGTTGTGCCTGCCGCTGCCCGTCCCGGACAGCGAAGGGTGGTGCTGGCCGCGGTCAGCGACCGGAGTCGGTGGGCACCTCGTCGGTGGCCTCGGCCCAGAGCTCGCGCTCGGCCTGCTGGTCCTGCATCTTCTTCAGCGCGGCCAGACCGGCGGCAGCCGCGGCGAGGAGGAGGAAACGCTTCATACGATCAGCTCCCTGGAAGGGTCGGGATCAGCAGGGTGGTGGGCCTAACTGGACTTGAACCAGTGACCTCTGTCTTATCAGGACAGCGCTCTAACCGACTGAGCTATAGGCCCGTGACGACGTCCTCACGAGGTGAACACGCGCGACGATCGAGATTACCGTACAGACCGCGACGGACCAAAACAGCCCAGCCCGCCGGGCGGTGAGGACCGAGACAGCCGTGCCGGGCACCGTGACAGTTGCACAGTCTGTAGTACTCCTACTACATTCTGACGCATGATCACTGAGCAGACCGCCATCCGGGCTCACGGAGTGACGATGGCGTACGGCGACAAGGTGGTCCTGGACGACGTGCACCTGGAGATCCCGCAGGGCCAGGTGGTCGCGCTCCTGGGGCCCAACGGGGCGGGCAAGACGACCACCATCGAGATCCTCGAGGGCTTCCGCCGCCCCTCCAGCGGACAGGTCGAGGTGCTCGGGCAGGATCCTGCCAGGGCCCCCGAGGCGTGGCGGGCCCGGGTGGGCATCGTGCTGCAGAGCTGGCGCGACAACGCCACCTGGCGGGTCAAGGACCTGCTCGAGGTCGCCGCCGCCTACTACGAGCCCTACGGGGACGAGCGCACCGAGCGGCCCTGGCCCACGGACGAGCTGTTGGACCGGGTCGGCCTCACCGAGCACGCCCGCAAGCGCATCGACAAGCTCTCCGGCGGGCAGCGTCGTCGCCTCGACATCGCCGTCGGGCTCGTCGGACGCCCCGAGGTGCTCTTCCTCGACGAGCCCACCACCGGCCTGGACCCCGGCGGGCGGCGGGACATCCACCACCTGCTCGCCGACCTGTCCGACCTGTCCACCACGATCCTGATGACCACCCACGACCTCGCCGAGGCCGAGGTGGTCGCCGACCGGATGCTGGTGCTGGCCGGCGGCCAGCTCATCGCCGACGACAGCCCCGACGCGCTGCGCCTGGCCTTCTCGGCCAACAAGGAGGTGCGCCTGCGCCACCGGGGCACCGGTGAGGTGAGCGTGCACCCGACGCCGGACCCCACCGCATACCTGACCGAGGTGCTGGGCACCCGCTCCGGCGAGGTCGAGGTGGTCGAGGTCCGGGGCGCGAGCCTTGAGGACGCCTACCTGGATCTAGTCCGCCGCGCCGAGGCCGGCGAGGACTTCACCGACGTCGCCGACCTGCTCGCCGAAGGAGCCGCCCGATGAACCGCCGCATCCCCGCCTCGGTCGTCCGCGCCGCAGCCCGGCAGGCCCAGGTCGCGATGACCCGCAAGTACACCAGCCCTCAGGGCCTGGGGGCCATCGGGACCGCAGCCTTCCTCGTGGTCATCATCTGGTTCTTCCGCGACACCGAGTTCATGGATGCGGTGGGCGCCGCGGCCTACCTCTTCGCCGGCTTCCTGGCGCTGACCGTCGTCTCCGGCGCCATGCTGACCATCGCCAGCGAGATCCAGCTCGAGCGGGAGTCCGGCACCCTGCTGCGGGCCAAGGCGATCCCCCACGGCATCACCGGCCACCTCCTGGCCAAGCTCATCTCGGTGCCGATCGAGCTGGCGATCGCCATCGTGCCGCTGCTCATCGGCATCGCCCTCATCGCCCCCGAGGCGCTGCCCTCGGGTGCTGGGCGCTGGGTCGTGCTCCTGGCCACCATCCTGCTCGGCACCACCTCGATGCTGCCCTGGGGCGCGGTGCTCGGCTCGATCTTCCGCTCGATGATGGGCATCAGCGTGGCCATGCTCGTGATCTACGGCGTCACCGCGGTCTCGGGCTTCTTCTTCCCGGTCACGATGCTGCCCGGCTGGGCGCAGGCCCTGGTCCAGCTGACCCCGATCTACTGGGTCGGGCTCGGCATCCGGGGCGCGATGCTGCCCGACGAGGCGGCCGCCCTGGAGATCGGGGAGGTATGGCGCAGCGAGCTCACCGTGCTCGTGCTGGTGGGCTGGGCGGTCCTCGGGCTCGTCCTCGCCTCGGTCTTCCTGCGGCGGATGGCGCGACGGCAGTCCGGGTCCGCGGTGGCCGCGGCCCGCGAGCGGGTCATGGCGCGGGGGTACTGAGGGCGGATGGTCACTGCGTCGTCGTCCGAGTCCATCCACAACCGCATCGCCATGCTGCGCGCCGAGCGGGGGATCAGCCGCCGCGAGCTCGCCGAGGCCCTGGGTGTGCACTACCAGACCGTCGGCTACCTGGAGCGCGGCGAGTATGCCCCGTCCCTGCACCTGGCGCTGAGCCTGGCCGCCTACTTCGAGGTGCCGGTCGAGGTGATCTTCTCCCTCGAGCCGTTCCCACGCCTGGGCAGCTGAGCGCGCCCGGACGGTGCGAATCGCGCGCCCGGTCGGTGCGAATGGTGCGCCCGGTCGGTGCGAATGGTGCGCCCGGTCGGTGCGAATGGTGCGCTCGGTCCGGGGCCGGGGCCGGTCTTACTCGTCGGAGAGGGTCAGCTGGGCGCCGCCGACGAGGGCGGCGCAGATGTTGTAGAGGAAGGCGGTGAGCGTGGCCAGGGCGGTCAGCAGGAAGACGTTGAGGATGCCCAGCACGGCCGCCAGGGCGGTCACCCGGGTGAAGCCGAGGTAGTCCTCGAGGTTGATCGAGGGACCGCCGGTCTCACCGCTGGTCACCTGCGCGAGGAACTCGTTGACCGTGGAGAAGACGTTCATCCCCGACAGCACGGTCCACAGCACGGCCACCATGACGACACCCGCGATGCCCAGCGCGACCGAGACCAGGAAGCTGATCTTCAGCACCGACCACGGGTCGATCCGCTGCGCGGTGAGCCGCACCCTGCGCGGTGCACCCCGCCGCGGCGGCCGCGACGCCGGACGCTGGCCGCCGGGCCGGGGCGCGGAGCCACCAGGGCGGCTGCCCGGTGCACCACCGGCGGTCGCGGTTCGCTGAGCACCCTGCTGCCCGCCGCGGCCGGCGGTCGCGCCGGCAGCCGACCCGGAAGCCAGCCCCGCGGTCGTGCCGCGCAACGCGCGGGCCTTGCGTGCAGCGAGGTCACGACCCTGCGCGGTCCGCGCCATGGCGCCGTCCCGCATCCGTTCGGCGGCCGAGCGGTCCTGGTCCGCACCGGACCCCTCGCCCGTCCGGCCCTCGGAGCCGGGGTCACCCTCCGACGACGAGGACCGGCCCCCCGACGGGTCGTGCGTGGTGCTCATGCATCGTCTCCTGTGCCGTCATCGTCCTCGGACGCCTCCTCGGCGTCCGGCAGGTCCGTGACCAGGTGTGCCTCGGACCCTTCCGACGGTACGGCATCGTCAGCGCCCGGGCCGTCATCCGCGCCGTCCACCGTGTGGTCCTCCACCAGCTCCTCGGCGAGCTCCTCAGCGGCCTCGGCCTCGGCAAAGGCCGTCTCCAGTTCCTCCTCCACCTCCGCGGTGGCCTCGGGGTTGCGGGCCACGGCCACGATCGAGTCGCCCCGGCCCGGGGTGGCGAAGATGACGCCGGCGGTGTCCCTGCCGGTGGAGCGCACCTGGTCGATGGGGGAGCGCACGACGTTGCCTCGCTCCATGACGACCATGACCTCGTCGCCCTCATGGACGGTCAGGGCACCGACCAGGTCGCCGCCCTTGCCGTTGGTCTTGGCCACCTTGATGCCCAGGCCGCCGCGGCCCTGGACGCGGTACTGGGAGACCGGCGTGCGCTTGGCCATCCCGGTCTCGAAGACGACGAAGAGATAGGGGTCCTCACCCTGCGGCACGACCTGCATGGCGAGCAGCTGGTCCTCCCGGCGGAACTTCATACCCGTCACGCCGGAGGTGGCGCGGCCCATGGGGCGCAGCGCCTCGTCGGTGGCGGTGAAGCGGACCGACTGGCCGCCGCGGGAGACGAGCACCACGTCGTCCTGCGCCGACGCCAGCGCGGCACCCACGACCTCGTCACCCTCGCGCAGGTTGATCGCGATGAGGCCGCGGGACAGGCGGGAGTCGTAGTCGGTGAGCCGGGTCTTCTTCACCAGGCCGTTGCGGGTGGCCAGCACCAGGTACGGCTCCTGCTCGTAGTCCTCGATGGTCAGCACCTGCCGGATCCGCTCGTCCGGCTGGAAGGCCATCAGGTTGGCCACGTGCTGACCCTTGCCGGTCGGCCCGCCCTCGGGGAACTCGTACGCCTTGGCCCGGTAGACCCGGCCCTGGTTGGTGAAGAAGAGCATCCACTGGTGGGTGTTGGTGACGAAGAAGTGCTCCACCACGTCGTCCGCCCGCAGCGCCGCCCCGCGGCGACCCTTGCCGCCACGGTTCTGGGCACGGTACTCCCGCACCGGGGTGCGCTTGACGTAGCCCCCGCGGGTGATCGTGACGACCACGTCCTCCTCGGGGATGAGGTCCTCCATCGACATGTCGCCGGCGAAGGGCACGATCGTGGACCGCCGGTCGTCGCCGTACTTGTCGACGATCTCGGTCAGCTCCTCGGAGACGATCTCCCGCTGACGCTCCGGCGAGGCCAGGATCGCCTCGTACTGGCTGATCATCGCCTGCAGCTCGTCGTGACGCTGCTGGATCTCGTGGCGCTCCAGGGCGGCCAGGCGGCGCAGCTGCAGGTCCAGGATCGCCCGGGCCTGGATCTCGTCGATCTCCAGCAGCGCCATCAGCCCTTCCCGGGCCTCGTCCGCGCTGGGGCTGCGACGGATGAGTGCGATGACCTCGTCGAGCTGGTCCAGGGCCTTCAGGTAGCCCCGGTAGACGTGGATGCGCTCCTCGGCGTCGCGCAGGCGGTAGCGGGTCCGCCGGACGATGACCTCGACCTGGTGGTCGACCCAGTGCCGGACGAAGGCGGAGATCGGCAGGGTGCGCGGCACCCCGTCGACCAGCGCCAGCATGTTGGCGCCGAAGTTCTGCTGCAGCTGCGTGTGCTTGAAGAGGTTGTTGAGCACGACCTTGGCGACCGCGTCCCGCTTGAGCACGATGACCAGCCGCTGGCCGGTCCGACCGGAGCTCTCGTCGCGCAGGTCGGCGATCCCGTGGATCCGGCCGTCCTTGACCAGCTCGGCGATCTTCTTGGCCAGGCTGTCGGGGTTGACCTGGTAGGGCAGCTCGGTCGCGACCAGGCAGGTGCGGCCCTGGATCTCCTCGACCTCGACGACGGCCCGCATGACGATCGAGCCACGGCCGGTGCGGTAGGCGTCCTCGATGCCCTTCTTGCCCATGATGAGGGCGCCGGTGGGGAAGTCGGGGCCGGGGATGAGCTCGAGCAGCTTCTCCAGCAGCTCCTCACGGGTGGCCTCCGGGTGCTCCAGCAGCCACTGTGCGCCGGACGCGACCTCGCGCAGGTTGTGCGGCGGGATCTGGGTCGCCATCCCGACCGCGATGCCGGCCGAGCCGTTGACCAGCAGGTTCGGGAACCGGGAGGGCAGGACCGAGGGCTCCTTGTTGCGCCCGTCGTAGTTGTCGACCATGTCGACGGTGTCCTCGCGGATGTCGCGCACCATCTCCATGGCCAGCGTCGCCATCCGTGCCTCGGTGTACCGCGGGGCGGCGGCGCCCTCGTCGCCCGGGGTGCCGAAGTTGCCCTGGCCCTGGATCAGCGGGTAGCGCAGCGACCACGGCTGGACCAGCCGCACCATGGCGTCATAGATCGCCGAGTCACCGTGCGGGTGGTAGTTGCCCATGACGTCGCCGACGACGCGCGCGCACTTGGAGAAACCGCGGTCGGGACGGTAGCCGCCGTCATACATGGCGTAGAGCACGCGCCGGTGCACCGGCTTCAGACCGTCGCGCACGTCCGGCAGCGCCCGGGAGACGATCACGCTCATCGCGTACTCGATGTAGCTGCGCTGCATCTCGGTGTTGAGGTCGACGATGTCGACCTTGTCGATCTCCCCGGGCGAGCGGTCGACCTTCGCGGTCGTGGGGTCGGGGTTCTGCGGCAGGTCTGGGGTCTCGTCGTCAGCCATCGGTCACCTTGTGTCGTCGTGGTTCAGGCAGGCAGGTATATAGGGCGGGCGGGTCGTCGCGCGACCCCTCAGATGTCGAGGAACCGCACGTCGCGAGCGTTGCGCTGGATGAAGTTGCGGCGGGACTCCACGTCCTCGCCCATGAGGATGGAGAAGATCTCGTCGGCCTTGGCCGCGTCGTCCAGGGAGACCTGGAGCAGCACCCGGGTCTCCGGCGCCATGGTCGTCTCCCACAACTCCTGGGCGTTCATCTCGCCCAGACCCTTGTAGCGCTGGGTGCCGGAGTCCTTGGGCAGCCGCCGGCCGGCCGCCAGCCCCGCCTGGATCAGACCGTCGCGTTCCCGGTCGGAGAAGGCGAACTCGTGCTCGGCGTTGGTCCACTTGATCCGGTACAGCGGCGGCTGGGCCAGGTAGACGTAGCCCGCCTCGATCAGCGGCCGCATGAAGCGGAAGAGCAGGGTCAGCAGCAGGGTCCGGATGTGCTGGCCGTCGACGTCGGCGTCGGCCATGAGCACGATCTTGTGGTAGCGCGCCTTGTCGAGGTCGAACTCCTCGCCGATCCCGGTGCCGAAGGCGCTGATCAGCGCCTGGACCTCGAGGTTGGCCAGCACCCGGTCGATCCGGGCCTTCTCCACGTTGAGGATCTTGCCCCGGATCGGCAGGATCGCCTGGTGGTGGGGGTCGCGCCCGGAGACGGCGGAGCCGCCGGCCGAGTCGCCCTCGACGATGAACACCTCGGACTTGGCGGGGTCCTTGGTCTGGCAGTCCTTGAGCTTGCCGGGCAGGCCACCGGACTCCAGCAGACCCTTGCGGCGGGTGGCGTCCCGCGCCTTGCGGGCAGCGATCCGGGCGTGCGCCGCGTGCACCGCCTTGCCGACGATCTCCCGGCCCTCGCGCGGGTGCGCCTCGAGCCAGTGCCCGAACTGGTCGGTCATCGCCGACTGGACATAGCCGCGGACCTCGGAGTTGCCGAGCTTGGTCTTGGTCTGGCCCTCGAACTGCGGCTCACCGAGCTTGACCGAGATGACCGCGGTCAGGCCCTCGCGGATGTCCTCACCGGTGAGGTTGACGTCCTTCTCCTTGAGCAGCTTGTTCTCGCGGGCGAAGTCGTTGACCATCCGGGTCAGCGCCGCGCGGAAGCCTTCCTCGTGGGTGCCGCCCTCGTGCGTGTTCACCGCGTTGGCGTAGGTGTGCACCGACTCGGTGTAGGCGTTGGTCCACTGCATCGCCACCTCGACCGAGAGCATCCGCTCCTCGTCGGCGGACTCGAAGGCGATCACGTCCTGGTGGACGGGCTCGCTGCGCTTGCTCTTGTTGAGGTGGGTGACGTAGTCGAGCAGCCCGTTGTCGTAGCGGTAGACGACGGTGCGCGGCTTGGCCGTGGTCCCGGTGCCGCTGGGCCCCGCGCCACCGCCGGCAGCCTCGGTGCCGCCGTTCTCCTCCGTGAGCGTCTCGCCGTCGACGTCGGTGCCGCCGTCGACGTCGCCAAGACCGTCCAGGTCGTCAAGGTCCTCGTCCAGCGCGTCGACGGGTGCTGCCTCGCGGGGCCGCTCGTCGGTCAGCGCGATGGTCAGGCCCTTGTTGAGGAAGGCGTACTGCTGGAAGCGGGCGCGGATCGTCTCGAAGTCGAAGATGACCTCGTCGAAGATGTCCACGCTGGGCCAGAAGGTGATGGTGGTGCCGGTCGAGCGCTCACCCTCGTCGGCCGCGGGCCGCTCGGCCAGGGGCTCCTGCGGCACCCCGAGGTGGTAGGTCTGCTCGAAGACCTTGTCGCGCTGGCGCACCTGCACGTCCAGGCGCGCGGAGAGCGCGTTGACCACGGAGGAACCCACGCCGTGCAGACCACCGGAGACCTTGTAGCCGCCACCCCCGAACTTGCCGCCCGCGTGCAGCTGGGTCAGCACGAGCTCGACGGCCGGCTTCTTCTCCACCGGGTGGATGTCGGTCGGGATACCGCGGCCGTTGTCGCGCACCCTGACCCCGCCGTCGGCGAGCAACGTGACGTCGATGCGGTCGGCATACCCCGCCAGCGCCTCGTCGACGGAGTTGTCCACGATCTCCCACACCAGGTGGTGCAGGCCGCGGGCGCTGGTGGAGCCGATGTACATGCCGGGGCGCTTGCGGACGGCCTCCAGGCCCTCCAGCACGGTGATCGCCGAGGCGTCGTAGGCCGAGGCGGTCGCCAGGGACTCCGGCTCTCCGTCCTGTGCGGGCGCCTCCGGCAGCTCGGGCATCGCGGGCTCCACCGGCTCTTCCGGTCCGATCTCGGGTCCGACAGACGACAAGGGGGCTCCTTCACAGGATGGGCAAAGACGTCTCAGTCTACCCGTTATGAGGCCGGAACCCGACTTTCCACGGGGTGATTCGGGGAGGGTATGCCGTGCCAGCGGCCCGTGAAGGCGGTTCTGACGGCTTCGACCCCCCGGTCAGGACTCCCCCCTCGCACCCGCACCCTCACCGGCTCGCCGCCCGCTCCGCGCGTATCTGCCTCTGTCCTCGCTCTGACGTCACCCTCAGCCATCACCACTCAGCCGTAGGTGTCCCGCGGGCCGGGGCCGCCGGACGACAACGGACCCTTGCGCCAGTGTGGCCCGGCCGGTCCCTGCACCTGGATGTCGGTCACCACCCCGGCCCCCACCTCCGCCTCGATCCGGGCCAGGACCGAGGACTGGAGCAGGCGCATCTGGGTGGCCCAGGCGCTGGACCTGGCCCGGACGGTGAGGATGGTGCCCGTGAAGGCGATCACCTCCACGTTGCGGGCGACCTGGTCGCCGACGATCGCGGGCCACCGGCCCACCACGGAGCCGACCTGCACCTCCGCGTCCCAGCCCCGGCTGGCGACCAGCCGTTCGACCTCGTCGCCGACCAGGAGCGGGTCGCGGCCGGAACGGGTGGCCGGCGCCTGTCCCACGCCGCGCCGCCGTCCCGCGGACGCCGGTGACCCGGGCCGCAGCCCTTTCTCCCGGGCCGAGCGTCTGGCCCGCGCCAGCGCCTCCCGGGCGGCGTGCAGCGGGTCGGGCGGCTCCTGCTCGGTCACCGGGACCCCGGGTCCTCCGGCGCCGCTGCTCCAGCAGCAACCCCGGCAGTTCCTTGGCGCTCGTCGGGATCGTCGGGATCATCGGGATCCTCACCCGCCCCCGCCTCGCGCGGCGTGACCGAACCCAGCACCACGTCCAGCACCCGGCCGTCAGTGCCGAGCAGCTGGGCCGGCACGTCCGCGGCCACCGCCGCGGTCACCAGCACCTGCTCGCAGTCGGCGACCAGCTCGGCCAGCCGCTCCCGCCGACCGACGTCGAGCTCGGCGAAGACGTCGTCCAGGACCAGCACCGGGTCCGTGCCCAGGTCATGACGCAGCAGGTGGAAGCCGGCCAGCCGCAGGGACAGGGCCAGGCTCCAGGACTCGCCGTGGCTGGCGTAGCCCTTGGCGGGCAGCTCGCCGAGCGTGAGGACCAGGTCGTCCCGGTGCGGGCCGACGAGGCAGACCCCGCGCTCCTGCTCCTGACGGCGCACCTGCTCGATCGTGGCGAGGATGGCCGCCACGAGCTCGTCCTGGCCGGGGACCTGGCCGGCAGCAACCTGCTGCGCCACGGGGGACTGCGGGTCGAGGGAGGAGCGGTAGGTCGCCTCGGCGGCCGCCTCGCTGTCGCTGATCGTCCGGTACGCCTGGGCGAGGTAGGGGCGGAGATCGCGCAGCAGCCGCAGCCGGGCGTAGAGCAGCGCCCCGCCGATCTGCGCCAGCTGCTCGTCGAAGACCGCCAGCGTGGCGAGCGCCGACGCCCGAGCCTCCTCCAGGGTCTCCCCCGGGGACAACCGGGGTCCGGACCCGGTGCGTGCTCCTGATCCCCTCGACACACTCGACCCGCTCGACCGGCCCGGCTCGCGCCACAGGTGGGCCGCCGACTTCAGCAGGGCCCCGCGCTGCCGTACGGCCTTGTCGTAGTCGGCCCGCACCCCCGCCCACCGCGGCTGCCGGGCCACCAGCAGCTCGTCCAGGAGACGCCGCCGCTCGGCCGGGTCGCCCTTGACCAGCGCCAGGTCCTCCGGGGCGAACAGCACGGTGCGCAGCGTGCCGAGCACCTCGCGCTGGCGGGTGACGGGCGCCCGGTTGAGCCGGGCCTTGTTGGCCCGTCCGGGCAGGATCTCCAGCTCCACCAGCGACTCACGGCCCTCACGCACGACGGTGGCGCGGACGATGGCCGACTCGGCCCCCGCCCGGACCAGCGGGGCGTCCTGGGCGACGCGGTGGGAGGCCAGGGTGGCCACATACCCGGCCGCCTCCACGAGGTTCGTCTTGCCCTGCCCGTTGCGGCCGAGCAGGACGGTCACGCCGGGCGTGAGGTCGACGTCGGCGGAGGGGTAGCTGCGGAAGTCGGCGAGGGAGAGGTGAGAAAGGTGCACAGACGTGGCGCCTGGGGCTGGCTGCTAGCCCCGGTCGTCGACGTCACCGGTGCCCGAGGTGGGGCCGACGGGTCCGCCGGTGGACCCGCTCCCGGAGGAGGGACCGGCGTCGTCGGCGCCCTCGGCCGCCCTGACGTCACCGCCCTGTCCACCGGGTCCGCCGCCCTGGTCCACCCGCGCACGATCCGCGTCGTGCTTCGGCTCCGCGCCCTGGTGGACCTCCACCTGGCCCGCGTCGTGGCCGTCGAGCATCTGCACCGCGTGCCCGCCGAACTGCCCCCGCAGGGCCGCGACCATCTGCATGGCCGGGGAGTTCTCCTGACGGGAGGCGAACCGGGCGAAGAGCGCCGCGGCGAGCACGGGCATCGGCACCGCCATCTCGATGCCCTCCTCGAGGGTCCAACGGCCCTCGCCGGAGTCGGTGGTGTACTCGCTGACCCCTTCCAGGCCGGGGGTCTCCTCCAGCGCCTTGACCGCGAGGTCCAGCAGCCAGGAGCGGACCACGGTGCCCCGGCTCCAGGCCTGGAAGCAGCCCGGGACGTCCTTGACGATGTCCTTGGCGGCGAGCAGCTCGTAACCCTCGGCGTAGGCGTGCATGAGGCCGTACTCGATGCCGTTGTGCACCATCTTGGCGTAGTGCCCGGCACCGACCTCGCCGGCGTGCACGAACCCTTCCTCGCGCGGTCCCTCCGGACGCAACGCGTCGAAGATCGGCATCGCCTTCTCGACGTCCTCGGCACGGCCGCCGACCATCAGCCCGTAGCCGTTCTCCAGCCCCCAGATGCCGCCGGAGACGCCGCAGTCCAGGTAGCCGATGCCCTTCGGCGCCAGCAGCGCGTCGAGCTCGAGGTCCTCGGTGTACTTGGAGTTGCCGCCCTCGATGACCAGGTCACCCTCGGTGAGCAGCTCGGCGAGGTCCTCCACCGTGGACCGGGTGGGCTTGCCGTGCGGGACCATGACCCACACCACCCGCAAGCCGTCGTTGTCGATCGCCTCGACCAGCTCCGGCAGGCTGCCGACGTCCCGCAGGCTCTCGTCCAGGTCGTAACCGACCACGTGGTGGCCAGCGCGGCGCAGCCGCTCGCGCATGTTGCCACCCATCTTGCCCAGGCCGATCATGCCGATTCTCATCGTGACTCCTCGTCGTGGGGGTGGGATGGGGATGGGGTATGTCGAGGGTTGCCGCGCGCGGGCCGGCGTGGCCCGTCGGCGGGCTCGGGTCAGCCGGCGAACCGCACCGGCATCAGGACGTAGCGGTAGGACTCGTCGGAGTCTCCGTCGACCTCTTTCTGCCCGGAGATGACGGCGGGTCGCGAGGGCTGGGTGAAGGCCAGGCGGGTGTACGGGGCACCGAGGACGCCCAGTCCGTCGAGCAGGAACTGGGGGTTGAAGGCGATCTCGACGGGCGGCCCGGTGAGGGTGGCCTCGACGGCCTCGCTGCCCTGTGCGTCGTCACCGGTGCCGGCCTCGATGGCGACGTGGTCCTCGGTGAAGCGCAGCCGGATCGGCGTGTTGCGCTCGGCGACGAGGGCGACGCGGCGGACCGCCTCGATGAGGCCCTGGGTGTCCACGACCGCGACCGTGTCCACCGAGGTGGGGAAGATGGAGGTGACCTTGGGGTACTCGCCGTCCAGCAGGCGGGTGGTGGTCCGTCGCTGGCCGGCCTCGAAACCGACCAGGCCGTCGCTGCGCGAGGCGTCGCCGAAGGCGACGTCGACCGAGCCGGCGGCACCCAGCGCCTTGGCGGTCTCGGACAGGGTCCGGGCCGGGATCAGGCTGATGTGGCTGGCGTCGGAGGTGCCGGGGTTCCAGGTCAGCTCGCGCATCGCCAGGCGGTAGCGGTCGGTGGCCAGCAGGGTGACCTTCTCGCCGTCGACCTCGACGCGGACCCCCGTGAGGATCGGCAGCGTGTCGCCGCGGTCGGCAGCGATGGAGACCTGCTGCACCGCCTGGGTGAAGACGTCGCCGGGGATGGACCCGCTCGGCTGGGCCTGTGCCGGCAGCTGCGGGTAGTCCGACACCGGCATCTGGATCAGCGAGAACCGGCTGGAGCCGCAGGTGAGCTGCACCTTGGCCCCCTCGGTCGCCACCTGTACCGGCTTGACCGGCAGGTTGCGGGAGATGTCGGCGAGCAGCTTGCCCAGGACCAGGACCTGCCCACCCTCCTCGACATCGGCCTCGACGGTCACCGTGGCGGAGACCTCGTAGTCGTAGGCGGAGAAGGTGAGCGTGCCCTCCTCGTCGGCCGTCAGCAGCACACCGGCCAGGACCGGCACGGGGGGACGGTTGCTCAGGCCGCGGACGACCCAGGCGACGGCCTCGGAGAGGACATCACGCTCGACACGAAACTTCACGACGGTGGCCCTTCGGCGGTCAGGACATGGATGTGGGATGCCAACTCTGCCACGTCCCCCGCCATGGTGTCCCACGGCCTCGGGCGCCCTGAGCCCCAGGGACGTGGATGACACTGTGCTTCGTTCTAGGGATTCGTCGTCGTCATCGGGCCTGTGGACACTGTGGATAACTCCTCGGCCGATCGGCCATCCGTGCAGGTGGCCCCGCGTGAAGCACCGCCTCTGCACCACCCGCCAGCCTGTGTATGCCTTCTGGACACCCCGGTGGACGACCACCCCGCGGGTGTGGACGGCGCCGCTCCGTCCCCACGACATACCGGGTCGTGCACCGCCCGTCCCCAGCCTGACCTGCGCAAATCCGCATCCTGTCCACAACCTTGTGCACATCCCCAGAGGGGCTTCCAAGCCGAGCGAGACACGGATCCGGCGGGACGGATGTGACGAAGGTGAACGGAAGTCAACAATGCACAGCTCATCCACAACCTGTGGATAAACCGGGGACAGTGAGAGGTCCGGGCGGCTGCTCGACCAGCGCGGGTCAGCGAGCAGAGGCCTTGCGGATGATGCCGGTCAGCTCGGCGATCTGGTCGTAGAGGGCCCGCCGCTCGCCGATCTGGGTGCGGATCTTGCGCTCGGCGTGCATCACCGTGGTGTGGTCACGACCGCCGAACGCCTGCCCGATCTTGGGCAGCGAGAGCTCGGTGAGCTCGCGGCACAGGTACATCGCGATCTGCCGGGCGTTGACCAGGGTGCGGGAGCGGGATGTCCCGCAGAGCTCGTCCTTGGTGATCTGGAAGTAGTCCGAGACCTCGTCGATGATCGTCGTGACGGTGATCCGGGAGGGGTCGCTGCCCGGGACGATGTCCTTGAGGACGTGCTGCGCGAGGTCGTTGGTGACCGGCTGCCCGGACAGGGACCCGAAGGCCATCACCCTGATGAGGGCGCCCTCCAGCTCCCGGATGTTGGTGGTGATCCGGGTGGCGATCAGCTCCAGGACGTCGTCCGGCATCTGCATGCGTTCCTGCGCCGCCTTCTTGCGCAGGATCGCCAGCCGGGTCTCCAGGTCGGGCGGCTGGACGTCGGTGAGCAGCCCCCACTCGAAGCGGCTGCGCAGGCGCTCGGCGAAGCCGGAGAGGCGCTTGGGCGGCTGGTCGGAGGTGATCACGACCTGCTTCTCGCTGTTGTGCAGGGTGTTGAAGGTGTGGAAGAACTCCTCGACCGTCTGTTCCTTGCCCTGCAGGAACTGGATGTCGTCGATGAGGAGGAAGTCCACGTTGCGGTACCGCCGTTGGAAGGCGCCCGCCTTCTCGTCGCGGATGCTGTTGATGAAGTCGTTGGTGAACTCCTCGGAGTTCACGTAGCGCACCCGCACCCCGGGGTAGAGGCTGCGGGCGTAGTGCCCGATGGCGTGCAGCAGGTGCGTCTTGCCCAGTCCGGACTCGCCGTAGATGAACAGCGGGTTGTAGGCACGGGCCGGGGACTCGGCCACCGCCAGGGAGGCGGCGTGCGCGAACCGGTTCGAGGGTCCGGAGACGAAGGTGTCGAAGGTGTACTTCGGGTTCAGCCGAGCGTCGTCGGCGACCCCCGTGACGGCCGGGCCGGCGGGACCCGCCGGAGTCTGCGGCACGGCAGCTCCCGGGACAGCGCCTGGCCCGCGGGAGTCCACGGAATGGTCGCTGGCCACGTCGTCACTGTCGTCGTCGACGGCCTTGCGCAGGTCCTCGTCGACGGTGATCGCCAGCCGGACGTCGTGCCCCAGCTCTCGGGACAGCGAGTCCTCGATGGGCCGACGCAGGGTGGTCTCGAGCATCTCCTTGGTGTGCGGGTAGGGCACCGCAAGGAGGGCGTTGCTGTCCAGCAGCCCGAGCAACCTGGTCAGCCGGAGGAAGGCGCGTTCCCGGGGCTGGAGCCCGTTCTTCTCCAGGTCGGAGACCACCCGCTGCCAGATGGCCTGGTGGTCGACCGGGAGCGGGCTCATGGGCGGGCACAGCCCCTCTCTGGTGTTTGACACGGGACAACGAGCCATCCCCAGAGTTATCCACAGGATGTGGAAGACCGGTGGATGAACGGGTCGGAAGCGCCGACGCTAACAAGCCGAGGCCGTGGCCCGCAAGTAGCCCCGGGGAGGATTCGCTGCCCTCGCGGCGTGTCGTGTGCCACCGGAGGGCGGCTGGGTGCACACTGA